>JBCBSC010000024.1:0-76467 GCA_039819385.1 Pseudomonadota bacterium
ATTTTTGCTTTGCAAAAATAAACCCGGCCCCTTTTTCGAAAATAAACCCGGCCCCTTTTTGCTTGGTTCTTTTTGGTTGGTTAGCGATCGTTGTGTCGGCGCCGCGTATCTCCGCTGCGGTTCCCGGAGTAGGTGCTGCGCGACTCACGCGGAGCGGCATCGCGGCTGCGCGCCGGCGGCGTTTGCCGCACCGTTCTCGCCGGAGTCTGAGAGCGCTGTTTCGGCGCTACGTTGCGCGATCGATGCGGTTCTGCGCGGCGGTACGTCTGGGCTGAGGCGTTGCGGTCCGGCTGGCGGCTCGAGCGGCGCTCGGAAGGCGGCCGGGAGATCGACTGTCGCGACCGGTTGACCGATGGCGTTTGCGCTACGGGTGGCCGCGAGACGACGGCGGGCGGCTGGGACCGGTAGCGCGACGTTGTCGCCTGACTGCCGTCCGGCCGGCTATTGGTTTGCAGGCGCGGGGTTTGCGGACGCGTGCGGGACTCAGGTACTGCGTTTGCACCCCTGTGCCGGGCCTCGCTCGAGCGTCCGTGAGCGTAGCGCTGAGCGTTTAGCTGACCGGTGCGACGCGCGCTCGAGTCCCGACCGTACGACCGCGTGAACGTGGAACGAACGGAGTCGGAATTGAGGTGCCCGCGCGAGCGCGCTGCCTGCCGGCGTTCGATGCGGACCCGATTCGTGTACCGGGGTATCCAGTAGTCGCCGGCGCGATGCCGCGAATAGGACGGGCGGTGCCGATCCCGGAAATAGTAATTGTTGTGGTAAGACAGGCTTGGCCGGCGATACCACCAGCGCCAGCCGTAGTCGCGGCCGAAGTACGGATGACCGTAAAAACTATGATGTACGACCCGGAGGTGGTGCCTGTGATGTCCCCAGCCCAGCGCGTAGGCCGATGTTACGCCCCAGAAAAACCCGCGATGAAATGAATAGCCGTCGGAGTAGGGATAGTAATACACCGGGTAGGGATCGCTGTAGTAACGATACACGGGCCGGCTGGTCCGGTAGACCACCGTTTCGGGTTCGTAGACCGGCACGTAGAGAACGCGTTCGTCAACCGGGCGAATCTCGATAATGTCGTCGTTCCGCACGATCTCCTGGCGTGTGTCGCTTTGCAAATGGCCCGCGGCGTAAACCCGGTCGCGAAAGCGCTGCACGGCCGAGAGCACTTCGGGCTGCTGTGCGATAACGGCTTCGCCGAGGGCCAGCGTCCAGTCGATGTCTTCGTTGAGCTGCGCGAGCACTTCAGGATAGTTGAGCAATGCAATGACGGACTCGTCCCAGTCGGCCGGCGGAGTCAGGGTGGGGTCGTCCTCGAGTGCTTCGAGAAATCGCGCGGCCTGAACGATTTGCAAAGGGTACGCGGCGGCCGGCAGGACCACGGCGAGCAGCGCATCCGGATACAGCGCGACGGGGCCGACCAGCTCGTCGAGCTCGGCGCCGCTTCTTGCCGGCATGCCGCTGCTGTCGAGGTCTTCGATCGCGGCGCCGTCGTAAGCATAACTCTGCCCCTGATCATCGACCGGGATCTGAGCGAATGCGGCGGAAGTCAGGGTTCCGAGGGCCGTCAGCAGCGATACGCCCTGTCTGCATATGTTTCGAAGGTGCATGAATGCTCCCGTTCCGGAGCCGGTATTGACCGGCATACAGGGCAGATCATACGTTACTTACCTGAACCGGGGCTTAAAGACCCCCAGGGGCCTTTGTGCGGCGCCGTAAACAGGCCGGCCCGGCGTCAGTCGTCGCCGCCATGCCAGGCGAGGAACTTCCAGCCTTCGTCGGTCCTTATCAGGATATCGGTAAAACGGCCGTTGTCCATCTCGATCTCGCCGTCTTTACGCTCGAAAGCGCTGGTGTACAGGTAGTGCGCAATCGCGGTATCGCCAGTGACGACAATCGACAGCGGGTACAGCTCGTGAGCGACGGTCTTGCCCAGGCTCTCGGAAAAGCGATTCCAGTACTCGGTCGACGTCTTGCTGCGCGGCGCGGGTGCGCTCTTGTCCCAACCGGAGAAGCTGTCCGCCAACAGGCGTTCCGGCCACTTGCGATCGCCGCTGCCTTCCGCATCCCATTGTTCCTCGACGACTTTCCAGACGTTTGCGCCGTCACTGGGTTCGTCCTGGGCCAAGGCTGGCTGCGCCAGAAGCAATGCCGGCAGTAGCGCAATAACACTTAGCGCTTGCCAACCGGACCGCCGATTCGACAGGCTATTCAGCATGAGATTTCCCCACGAATTTCGACAAATCGGGATTCTAGTACCGTCGGGGTAGCGAGAAACGGGATTTGTGCCGCAAATTAGGGATTTAGCTCAAATAGCGTGAGCAATTCACCAACCGCGTCCCGATTTATTGTCGAATCGGCGGCTCCTTCCGGAAACAGAGCGGCGAGTTCCGCCGCATCGATGTATTGCGGATGGTGCAGCTCGAGAATCGTTGCGTAGTCGATGCGGCGTCCGTTCTTGTCGAGCACGAGCTGATAGACGTGCAGAGCCAGGCTTTCGGGCGGCGCGAGCCGCATGGCCGCAGCGACCTCTTCACGCAGCGCTGTAAGCGTTGCAGCGCCTGTATACAGGGTTCGCTTCGCCACCGCCCAGCCGTTGCGGCGAAAGGTTGCGCCTATCGAACGTCCACCGCCTATCGCCTCGAGTTCCGGCAGTAACTCGCGGTGCTCGCCATTCACGCAGACGGCGGCGAACGTGCGGCATACCTTGTTGCCGTTGTTTGAGGAATACAGACTCGCAAGCCGCAGGCCTTCGCGGTCCTCGATCAGATCGATGCCGTAGCTGCCGAACCTGGCCTCGATGCGTTCGCTGTTCAACAGTTCGGGTTCAACCGCCGTGGCGTGTCTTGCAGCCTCGAGGACCGCGGGCGGTATGGGCTTTGCGGGCATGTTGCGATGGGTCTTTACGGGAGACGGCGCACGATAACCTCATGCCTGCTCAGCGTAAAGCGTAGCGGCCAGCCGCGGGCCGTATGCAGGCGGCGGCGGGGGGCTAATGCTAAGATCCGCCTCGATCGGGTTTCGGGAGACCGGGCATAGTCGCCAGGCAGCACACGGTCGCGGCCGGTCGGCTTTGCGGGCAGCTCTAACAGTGAGGCGTAGCCGACGAAAATTCATGCGTGCGGCAGTGGGAACTGCCGCGCTGCCGCTCATGGCGGCTTGCGGCGGCCCCGAAAAGCTGCCCGTCAGCGAGGTCCCGCGCAGCCCCTACGACGGGGAATCGACGGCCGAGGAGGTGACGGCGGGCATCGATCTGTCGGGGAAGCTCGCGGTCGTAACCGGCTGTACGTCGGGCATTGGTCTGGAGACGATGCGGGTACTCGCGGCCAGGGGCGCCTACGTCGTCGGGACCAGCAGGTCGCTCGAGCGTGCCCGGGAGGCATGCCGCGGCGTGCAGGGCGTCACCACACCCGTTGCACTCGAGCTGTCCGATCCCGATTCGATAGTCGCCTGTGCCGAGCAGATTCGTTCGATGAATACGCCGATAGACATACTTGTCTGTAACGCCGGGTTTCGCGGGGGCGGTAACCGGCCGGTACGGGTCAACGGCGTCGAGCGGCATTTCGCGATCAATCACCTTGGCCATTTCCTGTTGGTAAACCGACTGCTGGAAAGGCTTTACCTTGCGTGGCAGGGGCGTATCGTGATTGTTGCCAGCCGCACGGCGTATACGGATGCGCCCGACGGCGGTATCGACTTCGACCGCCTCGATGCGCGCGGCGAGTACAGCGACCGGGAGGCTTACGGCCAGTCGAAACTCGCTAACGTGCTGTTTGCCTACGAGCTGGGCAAACGATTGCGCGGCACCCGAATAACCGCCAATGCGCTGCATCCGGGTGTCATCGACACGGAGATTGACCGCAACATGAACCAAGCCATGCAGTTCGGCTTTCGTATTCTTGCGTCCACGGTGGGCAAGACGGTCGAGGAGGGCGCCGCTACGAGCTGCTTCGTGGCGACGAGCCCGCTGCTCGGTTCCACCAGCGGCGAGTACTTCGAAGACTGTAATGCCGTGCGCATAGCGGAGGACCCGTACATGCGAAACGACGCTCTGGCGGTTCGGCTGTGGGATGTGTCGGAGCGCTTGCTGGCCGAGCACATGGTGGAGTTGCAACGGCCGGACTGGAGCGAGTTCGAAAACGGCCTGCGACGTCGTGGAGGTTCGTCATGAGCGCGGCCTCTTCCGGAGCGCTGGTCGTTCTGTCCGGAGGGCAGGACTCGACGACGTGCCTGTACTGGGCGCTCGAGCGCTTCGGCAGGTCGGCGGTGTCGACGCTGAGTTTCGATTACGGCCAGCGTCATCGCGTGGAGCTCGAAAGCGCCAGGGCGGTTGCGGATTACGCCGGTGTGCCGAACGTCGTGCTGCCGATCGATACGTTTGCCGCGCTGGGCGGGAATGCGCTGACCGAAGAATCCATTGAGGTTGCTGCAGGGTCGGCCGACGAGCTTCCCAATACCTTCGTGCCGGGGCGCAATCTCGTCTTTCTGACGTTTGCGGCCGCACATGCCTGGCCGCGCGGGATACGCAATATCGTGACCGGCGTGGCGCAAACCGACTACAGCGGCTACCCGGATTGTCGCGAGACCACGCTCGATGCGCTGCAATCGGCTTTACGACTCGGTATGGAATTCGATGTCGAGCTGCACGCGCCGCTGATGCACTTGAGCAAGAAAGACACTGTGGAACTTGCGGTCTCGCTCGGTGCGCTCGAGGCCATGGCGCTTACCCACACCTGCTACGAAGGCGAGCGGCCTGCCTGCGGATCGTGTCCGGCCTGTGAGCTTCGCGCGCGGGGTTTCGCCGAGGCCGGTGTAGAAGATCCACTGCTTGCGGCGACATGACGTATTCGGTCAAGGAGATCTACTACACGCTGCAGGGCGAAGGTGCGCAGACCGGCCAGCCGGCCGTGTTCCTTCGTTTTGCAGGCTGTAATCTCTGGAGCGGCCGGGAGCTGCATCGTTCGGCCGCCACCTGCCGTTTTTGCGACACTGAGTTCGTGGGGACCGACGGACCGGGTGGCGGCAAGTTCGAGACCGCACGGGCGCTCGCGGCAGCGGTTGAGGACCAGTGGCCGGAATCCGCAGCGGCCAGGCGTTTTGTCGTCTGCACGGGCGGTGAACCCTTGCTGCAGCTCGACGGCGAACTGATCGACGCGCTACACGCCGCCGGTTTTCTGATCGCCGTGGAAACCAACGGTACGCTGCCGGCGCCGGCGGGGATCGATTGGCTGTGCGTGAGTCCGAAGGGCAGTGCCGCGCTCGCTATCGAATCCGGTAACGAACTCAAGCTGGTCTTCCCGCAGCTGGAGCCGGAAGCACAGCCGGAACGTTTCGAGGCCCTGGACTTCGAGCAGTTCTTTCTGCAGCCGATGGACTCGCCGGAGCTCGCCGAAAACACGCAGGCGGCGATTCGCTACTGCCTGCGGAATCCTCGCTGGAAACTCAGCGTGCAGACTCACAAGCTGCTGGGTATCGATTAGGCCTCGCCGATCGTGAGGTTCTCGGCGTCTTTGTCGTGATGGCTTTCGGCGCGCCATTCGAATACGTTCATTTCTATGAACACGAATGCAATCAGCCATAGCAGCGCATCCCACCAGTCCTTGAACTGGCCTTTCCACATCCAGAACAGTACGGCCAGCGCCAGCAAGCCGTAGAGCAGAAATTTGCAGGCCGTGCTTAGTCTGAGCGCCAGCCCTTCGAAGCGGTTGCGCTCCTGCAGCCAGACGTCGACTTCCAGCAGCGCCACGACCAGCAGCCAGACCGCGCCGTTGACGGCGTCGACCCAGGCGAGGCCGCGAATGTCCCTGAGCGTGCTTGCGTCGACCGTGGCGCTGAGTCCCTGAAAGCGAAGGAACTCGTCCGCGCTCGATAGGGTGGCGCAGTTGGCGGCCGTGATGGGCGCGTAGACGTCGAGCGTCACCGCCCAGGACCACTGCGCCTGGACGAGCGAGCAGAGGTCGCTGACGCCCGCCAGCGGCAGCGTCGAGTAGCTGAACATGACGTTGGCCACGTAGCCGTAGAACGCATACACGATGACCGAGTAGCACAGCATCCGGAACAGCCGCAAAGACCAGGTAAGCGCCGGCGTGAACAGCCGGTCGTCGAGTAAACGCGTCTCCAGTTCGAACAGCAGCAGCAGGACAACCCAGGCCGCCGTATCGATAGTGGAGGCGAAGGCCTCGATAAACTGCGATGGCGCGAGTCCGTCCGCAAACTGCAGCATGGCCGCCTTGCTCTCTTCATCGAAGAAGAGATAGACGTTGAGGGTCAGAAGGGCATAGACCGTGTACTTGAAGAGCTGGTACACATGGCCCGGGTTGACGTGCAAGCGGAAGCTCCGCGGCAGGAGAAAAATCGATTCTACGGCGCATGCACAGGGCTGCGCAATGCGCTCTCCCGAGTCCCTAGTCGGCCTCCGCGGATTCCGTCTCGACGCCGGCGTAGTAAACCCACACGTTTTCGTCGCCGGTCAGGAGCTCAATGTACTTCGGGTGAACAAAGATATTCTCGCGGCCGGACTTGATTTCTTTCAATACGCCGAGATCGGCGAGTGCTTTGAGATACACCGACGCCGTCTGCCTTTTTGCAATGTCGTTGTCCACCAGGTTGCCGATTCGGCAGTACGGCTGCCTGAAGAGCAGCTCGACGAGCTCCCACGTGTAAATTTTCGGCAGCTTCTTCTGCACGAACTGCGCCGTGTGCTCCATGAGTTCACGGATGGCCTTGATTTTGTCGGTAGTCCAGATGCAGGTCTCTTCCACGCCTTCGAGCATGAACAGAATCCATTCGCTCCAGGCTTGCTCGGTGGTGACACGCAGCAGCAGGCGATAATACGGCGCCTTGTTGCGAATGATGTAGCCGCTCAGATACAGGATGGGCGAGTCGAGTAGGCCCTGTTCGACGAGAAACAGGATATTCAATATGCGGCCCGTGCGGCCGTTGCCGTCAGGGAACGGGTGTATCGCCTCGAACTGGTAGTGCTGAATGGCCATGCGAATGAGCGGGTCGATATCGCTACGGCTTTGCATGAAATCCGCCCAATTCTCGAGTTTTGTCTGCAGCAGCTTTTGCCCGACCGGCGGCGTGTAGATGACTTCGCCCGACATTCGGTTGCTCAGAGTTGTGCCGGCTTCGGAGCGCAGATCGAGTTCCTGGCCTTTCACCGTGCTGCAGATCTGAATCGCCATGTCGGTGGATAACATCTTGCGCTGGACCATCTTGCTGCCTTCGTTGAGCGCCGTTCGATACCTGAGCGCCTCCTTGGTGGCCGCGTCGGCCTTGTCCTCAGCGATGTCCGCGTACTCGAAGAGTTTGTCCGTCGTGGTGACGATGTTTTCGATTTCGGAGCTGGCGCGAGCTTCGAGCAAAGGCAGGGCGTTAACGAGCACCGTCGAGTTGGGTATCAGTTCAGCCGCCTGCTTGAGTTCCGCGAGTGCGACGCGGGCGTTAATGCACTTTTTGAGAATCGCCCGGGTTTCGATCTGATCGGCGGGCGGAGGAAGATCGGGGAGTGCGTTATGCGGCTTTTTTGGATCGAATTCGCCCATGTGTCTTCCTTATCGTCTCGCTTGTGCCCCTTATGCGAGGCGCCCGTCGTGCGTACATGTCGATTCTATCCGCATTAATCGACATATATTGGGCATGTGTCGACGCCGGCGACATATTCGGCAGATATGTCGAAATTCACGATCTGTTTCGACATATTTGACGGACATGTCGATGACAGCGACACAGCGGGCATACATGTCGAAATTTTGAGTCTCTATCTACATGACGTGTACCGCGTGTCTATGCTATCGACATGACGGGCAAATATGTCGAAAAATGCAGGCGATTTCGACACTTTCGAGTATAAATCGCGCCTCTTGAATGAGACGTGAACCAGTAAGCGGTTTTGCACGCCTGAGCGATCCTGTTGTTTCGGACGCGACTGCTCCGGGCCGAAAGACTCTCCCCGGTCAGGCCGCTTTTCTGACCGCCGGACGGTCCGGCAAGAGGAAATGCCGGTGTGCTTCTTCGGACCACAGGCGTTCGGTCGAGTAATACCGGTCGAGCAGCGCTCGCTCGAACAGATCGGCATTGGCCGCTTCGAAGACGGCCCACTCGGGATCGGCATGCCTGCGGATTCGCTCCGCAATCAGCGTCAGATAGAAGCGGGTGATCGTTTCATGGTACTTCTCAGGCACGCCGAGTTTCTCTGTCAGCGCTTTTAGCGTGCTGACGTAACAATCACTCCCGGCACGGTCACCGAGGCGGGTAATCGCGAGCCACGCCGCGTAGACATGCTCGCGATGCCCGAAGGATTCGGGATCGAAGTCGAGCCGGCGAAACGCCTCGAGCGTCAAATTCGGTTTGTTCATGCTTGCTCCTCCGTCAGTTTGTGGCTGTCGTCGGCCGTCAGCTCGCAGCCGTAAATCTCCTTGAGCTGGTTAATGACGGCGCGCGTTTCGGCCGAGAATGCGGCTTTGCCCTCGAAGCTGTGCAGGACGATCCCTTCGAGAAGGTCGCCGAGGGTAAGGTTGCTGTATTCCGCAAGGCCCTTCAGAACCTTGAGCAGGGAGGTTTCCAGGCGTACGCCCGTTTGAGTTCGTTGAATCTTGCGTGCCGACACGTCGCTGCTCCGAGGTAACAAGTTATCATGTTACCAAGATAACAGTCTTCGCGCAATCGCTCAGGAATCGTCCACGCGTCTCCGAAGCCGTTTGACCGCGGCTCGCCTGTTCTTGTCATCGAGACGCCGGCGGCGCACCGCAGGGCTTGGCCGGGTAGGAATTCTGGGTTTGTCGATTGCGCTGGCGCGCTCGAGGAGATCCGCCAGGCGCTCCAGCGCGGCTGCCCGGTTCCTGGGCTGGCTGCGGCTCTGCTGGGCTTTGATGACAACAATGCCGTCGCTGCTGACCCTGGAGTCCCCTAGCTTGAGCAAGCGCTCGAGAACGGCCTCGGGTATGTGAGGGCTCTGAGCGGCATCGAAGCGCAGGTGGATGGCCGATGCCACTTTGTTGACGTGCTGACCGCCGGCGCCGCTCGCGCGCACGGCGTCGAACTGAATTTCGCTGAGCGGAATGGACAGCTGGTCCGTGATGCGCAGCGTGTCTACCATGTTTCCCAAACCGCGCCGGCGGCTTCGAGCGGGGCCGCGTCCGTTCCGAGGCGGCACCAGGGATTCGGTGCGTGGAAGTCGGAACCTCCCGACACGGCGAGCCCGTGGTCCACCGCCAGAGCGGCCAGCCGCCTGGTCAGCTCCGGCGTCTGCGGCCCGCAGACGAGTTCGAGCGCGCCGCCCCCGGCGCGTTCAAAGTCCGTGATCAACAGGCGCAGGCGGGTCCAGGTCAGCCGGTATTTGGCCGGGTGCGCCAGCACGGCGCAGCCGCCCGCATCGCGAATCCAGCCAATGACCTCGTCCATCTTCGGCCACAGAGTTTTTACGTCGCCCGCTTTACCGGCGCCCAGATATTTCCGGAACGCCGTTCGCCGGTCTTTTGCGATGCCGGACTCGACCAGCTCAGCGGCAAAGTGTGGCCGGCCAACGCTGCCGCCCGCCGCTCGCTCCAGTACCTGCGACAAGTCGATGCCGATACCGCCTGCCAGCAGGCGATCGGCTATGCGCTCCGCCCTTAGGAGACGCGCTTCCTGCTGTCTCGCAATCGCGGCGGCGATAGCGGGCGAGGCGAGATCCAGGTTCAAACCCACGATGTGTACGCCGTGCTTCAGCCAGTGCGAAGACAACTCGATACCGGGTATTAGCCGCATGGCGTCCGGCGTTCGAAGATCGGCATAGGCCGCCAGCGTGTCATGATCGGTAATAGAGAGCATGTCGACGCCGGCATCGGACGCGAGACGCACGAGTGCCGCTGGCGACAGCTCACCGTCGGATGCATTGCTGTGCGTGTGCAGATCGATCTTCATGACCTGAGTGTATCAGCGCAGGCTGAGCAGGGCGCAGAGCAGGGGCGAATGTGGGAAACTCGCCCGGCAACGGTACGACATTACAAGCATGCACAAGCGCAATCTCGTTATTCTCATTATCTGTCAGTTGATTTCCGCGACGGGCTCGATCGTCATCGTGACCCTTGCCGGAATCATTGGCGCGGACCTCAGCGACAATCCTGCATGGTCGACCTTGCCGGTATCGATGACAATCGTTGCGGTGGCGCTCACAACCGTGCCGGCAACCCTGTTAATGAAGGCGATTGGGCGTGCGCGCGGGTTCGCGCTCGCTTCTTCGTCCGCCGTGCTTGCGGTCTGCGTTGCGACCGCCGCGATTCATCTGAGCAGCTTTGGCCTGTTCGTGCTTTCGGGAATGCTGTTCGGAATCAACATGGCGTTCACTCAGCAATATCGCTTTGCGGCGGCAGAAAGCGTGCCGGCCGAAAAAGCGGCCATGGCGATTTCGTTTGTGCTCGTTGGCTCGATCGGCGGAGCGTTTGTCGGCCCCGAACTGGCGATCCGCGGGCAGCACTGGGTCGACGGTTTGCCCTACGCAGGTACGTTGTTGTCGCTGGCGGTGCTGTACGGCGTGCAGGCTTTGCTGTTGCTGCAGCTCGAGGCGCCGCGGCAGCTCGCGTCGCAGCGGCCGACCGGTGAGGGGCGTCCGCTCAAGACGATAGCGCGTCAGCCTGTGTTCCTTGTCGCGGTCCTGGGCGGTACGGTCGGCTACGCTCTCATGACGCTCGTCATGACGGCCACCCCGATCAGCATGCACCTGTTTGCCGGGCATTCGCTCGAAGCGACTGCCGGCGTGATTCAGGCTCACGTCCTGGGCATGTACGTGCCGTCGCTGTTCGCGGGCTTTCTCATCCAGCGGCTGGGAGTTGCCCGGCTCATGTTTCTCGGCGCCGTGGCGCTGCTTGCAACGTCGATCATCGGGCTGCAGGGTCAGACGGTGCTGCACTACTGGTGGGCGCTCGTCCTGCTCGGCGTGGGCTGGAATTTCCTGTACGTTGGCGGAACGACGATGCTGACCTATACCTACTCTCCTGAAGAGCGATTCAGGGCGCAGGGGCTCAACGAGTTTCTGGTATTCGGCAGTTCAGCGGCAACCTCGCTGCTCGCCGGCACGATCATGCATCACTTCGGCTGGATGCAGCTCATGCTGATTCCGATCCCCATACTAATGCTCATCGGGACGGCGCTGGTCGTCGTCCGCCGGCAGGCTTTGCTGCTCGAGCGCGCGGGCGTGTCCTAGCCTGTCCGCATTTGCGGCGTGGCGATCGGCGCGCTACATGAAGTTGACGACGAAGCCGATCGACAGCACCGGCCAGGCCTTGTAATCGCTGACTTCGTCATCGAGTTCCTGACGTTCCGATTCCAGCGCGCTGATGAACGTGGGGTCCGTCGCCAGTACGCCATCCGCTACGAGCGTTACCTCGGGGTCGCCCTGCCAAAGCACACCGAGATCGAGATTCAGGCCGACACGCCCCATTAGCGTGAAGTCGTAGCCAATGCCGACATACGGCGACGTGCTCGGAAACGATGTGACGCTGCTGAGCGTGCCGACATCCGCGGCGTTGAAGTTGATGCCGCCGATTTCGAACGTGCCGTCCGCAACGCTTGTGAGCTGCAGCTCGTTGCTGTTGCTGTAAATGCCCCCGGTCAGGCGAAACGGGCTCAGCGGAAAGCGCAGGTTGGCCGTTGCATAGAAGCTGTCGAGCGCAAGCGTGGCGTCGTAGGGGATACCGGCTTGTGTGCCATCGTCGTCGTAATCGTAACGATTCATTCCGAGCCGGAGATCTATCCAGGGCAGCGCCCGCCAGGTGCCCTCGACCCCGATACCCAGCGTGCCGGCTTTAACGCCGATGCCGAGGTTCTTGTCGGCGTTTGCGTTTGCAGAGAGGAGCAGCGCGGCTACAGCGAACAGTGCGAGTGTCGTGTGTTTCATTACGGTAGTCCGTGTTTGCCTGTTTCAGCGTATGAAATCAAGCGTATACAGGGTTCGCAGCGGGTTCTGTGCGGTGGTTCACGCTTGAGTTTTTGCCGGAATCCGCTGCTTCGCGCGCGATTTTCGGCCCGGCAGGAGCTTCAGGAGGTGCTCGATCCGTACCGCTGCGTAATTCTCGCGCGTGCTTCGGGAGCAATATTGATCCGCTCGAGGTCGCCTTGTATGTGCGGCAACGCCAGCAGCCGCCTGTCCATGACTCGAAACCACAAGGGTGGCAGGTAGGCCAGCAAATACATGCCGAAATAGCCGTTCGGCAGCGTCGGCAGGTTCGGGAAATGCCGCAGCGACTGGTAGCGCCGCAGCGGGTGGGTGTGGTGATCGGAGTGCCGCTCCAGATGGAACAGCACGAGATTGCTCAGAATATGATTGCTGTTCCAGGAATGGTGCGGCCGGCAGCGTTCGAGCTTGCCGTTTTTGTCCCGGACGCGGCGCAGCCCGTAGTGTTCGATATAGTTGGCGCTCGTGAGCTGCCAGTACGCCAGGGCATGGTGAATGAGCAGGAACGGCAGCATCAGCGGGCCGAAGGCGATCAGCAGGACGACGGCAATCGCCAGGCTCAGGCCAAAGGACTGCAGGATCTGATTGTCCCGATGCCAAACGGGTTTTCCGCGCAGGTTCAGGCGCTCGCGTTCCTGCTCCCAGGCGCGCGCGAAGGCTCCTGGAATCTCGCGCAGCGCGAACCTGTAGATACTCTCGCCCATGCGCGCGCTTGCCGGATCCTCGGCCGTGGCCACATCGCGGTGGTGCCCACGGTTGTGTTCGATGCTGAAGTGGCCGTAGGCCGGGACGGCCAGCACCCATTTGGACAGCGTTTTTTCGAGTTTCGAATTCTTGTGGCCGAGTTCGTGTCCAGTGTTGATCGCAAGGCCGGCGACCATACCGGCGATGGCGGCGAGACCTGCGAAGCCGAACGGACTGAGAGACGCAGTCGCGGCGTACCAGGCCGTAACGGCCAGGGTCAGGAAGTGCAGCGGCACCACCAGCCAGGTCAGCCAGCGGTAATAGCGGTCCTGGTCGAGCTGCATGACCACCTCTTCCGGCGGGTTGTTTTCGTCCTCGCCGATCAGCCAATCCAGCAGCGGGGCAATCACGTAGTTGAGCAGCAGCGGCAGCAGCAGCCAAAGCTCGTTGCCGGTCCTTGCATGCAGGGCAATACCGATGAACGGTTGCAGTGGGTACAGCAGCGATGCCAGCCAAAGCCAGCGCTTCTTGTCCGTATAGCCGATGGCCACGCCGTCGGCGTCTGCAGCTACATACGTTTTCATCGCCGTACCTGCCCGTGAGAGTGACCTCATTATCGCGGCTTTCGCGGCTCGGACCAAGCCTGATTGCGGGAAAAAAACGTCGGCCTTCTATACACTTGCCATCCTGCGGCCGGAGAACTGACGGGTGCACGGCGGGTAAGTTGCTGTGTACCGGTGCATCAGCGATTTCTGGTACGAGACTTGCTCTGTTTTTCTCCAACACGAGGCGCAAACATCCGCCATGCAGCGACGCGATTCCCGAAGCACCCCGGTTTTCCTCATAGCCGCCTTTTGTCTGTCGCTGGCGGCTCTGTCTGCGTGCGGCGGGACGGCGGACAGCCCTGAGAACGGCAATGCAGCGCCGCCCCTGACGGCGGCCACGCTCGGCGAGCAGATTGTCCTGACGCCCGCGGAGTGGCTGGCCAGCGAACCCTACGTGTCCGCCGATCCCGCGGCAGGCAAGAAAACCGCCGGCGTATGTCTTGCCTGCCACAGCCTGACAGAAGGCGGCCCCAACATGATTGGTCCGAATCTGCACGGGTTTTTCGCAAGCCCGGTAGGGAACGTTGCGGGCTACAGTTACTCAAACGCTTTGAGTTCAGCGGGTTTCGTCTGGACTCCCAGAGCGCTGGACGCTTGGTTGGCCGAGCCTGCGAAGTTTCTGCCGGGCAACCGGATGACTTACCCGGGTGTGCCAAACGCAGATGATCGGGCAAACCTGATTGCCTACCTGCTCGCTGAAACCGGCGCAGAGTAGCAGCGGCATCAAACAGAACGAGAGCGTCAAAGAAAGAGAATATCGTGGAGCGGGACATGGCGGAAGGTATGCCATGAACTCGTCATATGAGCCGGGGATACGCCGGTAGAACCCATAATCAAGAGCGAGATGAGATGAGCGATGCGATCGGGATTCGGCTGACGGGGTCGGCGGGCGCAGCCTTCGACGGCCAGGTACCGGAGCGACGCGGCGAGACCGAGCGCCGTACCTTTGGCTGGCGCACCGTTGCCTACGGCTTCTTACGCTCCAGGCGGCGCAGCGCGCGGCGGGGCGGGGACGCCGAGCTCGTGTTCGTGGACTGGCACCATCCCTGGCTGTTTTTTCTGGCCGTCGGCACCATGCTGTTGAGCTGCGCGGACGCGTTCCTCACGTTGCAGCTTCTATCCAAGGGCATGATCGAGGCCAATCCGTTCATGGCGGCCGTGATGGAGTACGGTACCGGCGCCTTCGTTACGACCAAAATGGCGCTTACCGGCGGGGGTATTCTGGTGCTCGTGTTTCTCGCCAAGACCCGCTTCATGAACCGTGTGCGAACCGGGCTCATTCTGACCAGCTTCTTCAGCTTTTACTGCTGCCTGGTCTGCTACGAAATCGTCAGCCTGCTTAAAGTCCTATAGTCTAAAGTTCTATAGTCCAAAGTCGATTCCCTATATCAGCGGCTTAGGCTAAACTGCCGCCGTTCTGATCGCCATCCAAACGCTTTGCCGACGGTCCCGGCGGGATCGCGCGGCCCACGGTAACCCGGCTACTTGTGACAATGAGCAAATCGCTGACCGAGCTGTACGCCACGACGCCCCTCTTCGGCAGCAACGCCGCCGCTATCGAGCAGTTCTACGAACGCTATCTGGAAGCCCCGGACAGCGTTCCCGAGGCCTGGCGAAACTATTTCGAGACGCTGGGCGACAGCGGCAGCGACGTAGCGCATTCCCCAATCCGGGACGACTTGCGCCAGCAGGCTGCTACCGGCAGCCGTGCCGGCCGCATACGCCGGAAACGTGCCGGCGGAGCGGCGGGCGCCACCGGCGAAAAGCAGGCCGCCGTCGCGCGGCTCATTCAGGTCTATAGCCTGCGCGGTCATCAAATCGCGGATATCGATCCGCTAGGCCTCATGCAGCGGCCTATGCCAGGCGTTCTGAAGCTCGATTATCTTGGCCTCACCGAGGCGGACATGGATACCGAGTTTTTTGCCGGCAACCTCGCCGGGGTCGGCGACAAGCGCATGAAGCTCAAGGACATCGTCGCGACGCTGAAGGCCATCTACTGCGGCAAGATCGGCGTCGAATTTGCGCATATCTCCCGCGCGCGGGAGCGCCTCTGGCTAAAGGCACGCTTTGAGCGCGGCGCGCTCAGCAACAATCTCAGCGATGACGAGCGGGTTGCGATTCTCAAGCAGCTTACGAATGCCGAGGGCATTGAGCGCTATCTGCACACCCGCTACGTGGGGCAAAAACGTTTTTCGCTGGAAGGCGGGGAAAGTCTAATACCGATGATCGACGATATCGTGCAGCGCGGCGGCGCCCACGGCGTCCGCGAGATCGTGATCGGTATGGCGCATCGCGGCCGCATTAACGTTCTCGTAAACATCCTCGGCAAGTCGCCCGAAGAACTGTTCGAGGAATTCGAGGGCAACTACGATCTGGAAGAGCTCAAAGGCTCGGGCGACGTCAAGTACCACAAGGGCTTTTCAGCGGACATGGCCACGCCCGGCAATAACGTGCACCTCGTACTGGCGTTCAACCCTTCGCATCTGGAAATCGTGAACCCGGTGGTGGAGGGTTCCGTGCGTGCCCGGCAGCAGCGCCGCGGCGACGTCGAACGAACCGAAGTGCTGCCCGTGCTCATCCACGGCGACGCGGCGTTCTCCGGCCAGGGCGTCGTCACCGAGACTTTCCAGATGTCGCAAACCAACGGTTTCCGCACCGGCGGCACGTTACACATCGTGGTCAACAACCAGATCGGTTTCACGACCAGCCGGCCGTCCGATGCGCGTTCGACCGACTATTGTTCCGACGTTGCAAAGATGATCGAGGCACCGGTTTTTCACGTCAACGGCGACGACCCGGAAGCGGTCATTTTCGTGACCCGGCTCGCGCTCGACTATCGGCAGAAATTCAAGAAGGACGTCGTCATCGACCTGGTGTGCTACCGCCGGCACGGCCACAACGAGGCTGACGAGCCTTCGGCCACGCAGCCCATCATGTACGGTCAGATCCGCAAGCAGCAAACGACCCGCACGGTGTACGCCGACCGGCTCGCCACGGAAGGTGTGGTGCGTCCGGCCGACGTGACCCGTCTGCAGGACCAGTACCGCGACAAGCTGGACAGGGGCGAGCCGGTACCCGAGCGCACGCTCGGCATGATCGGTGACGAATACACGGTGGATTGGACGCCGTATCACGACCGGAGCTGGAACGAAGCCGTGGATACGACGGTGAGTCCGGCACGGGTCGCCGAACTGGCCGACAAGATATCCTCCGTGCCGCCCGATCTGAAACTGCATGGCCGGGTGCAGCGCATCATGGACGAGCGGGCGCGGATGGCGAAAGGCGAAACGGAGATGGACTGGGGGTTCGCGGAGACGATGGCGTACGCGAGCCTCATCGACGAGGGTTACGACTGCCGCATCGTCGGTCAGGACAGCGGGCGCGGAACCTTCTTCCACCGGCACGCCGTTCTGCACAATCAGCGCAACAATCGCGAGTATGCGCCGCTTGCAACGCTCGCAGAACGTCCCAACAGTTTCCGGGTAATCGACTCGTTGCTGTCGGAAGAGGCGGTGATGGGTTTCGAGTACGGCTATGCCACCACCGAACCCGAGACGCTGTGTATCTGGGAAGGCCAGTTCGGCGATTTCGCCAACGGCGCCCAGGTTGTCATTGACCAGTTCATCAGTTCCGGCGAAGCCAAGTGGGGCCGCCTGTGCGGGTTGACCCTGTTCCTGCCGCACGGATATGAAGGGCAGGGTCCGGAACACTCTTCTGCGCGGCTTGAGCGCTTCCTGCAGCTTTGCGCGGAACACAACATGCAGGTCTGCATCCCTTCGACCCCGGCCCAGATGTTTCACATGCTGCGCAGGCAAATGCTGCGCAAGTTCCGCAAACCGCTCGTCGTACTGACGCCCAAGAGTCTGTTGCGGCACAAGATGTCGGTGTCGGCGCTCGACACGCTGTCGGCCGGCTCTTTTGAGTTGCTGATCGGGGAAACCGAGGCGATTGAGCCCAAGAACGTGCGGCGTGTCGTGTTCTGCAGCGGCAAGGTCTATTACGACCTGCTCGAGGCGCGCCAGGTGCATGGCAGAGACGACGTCGCTTTGATTCGGCTCGAGCAGCTCTACCCGTTTCCGCGCGAAGAGTACGCCGCGCTGTTGGCCGGCTACGCTCATGTGCGGGATATCGTCTGGTGTCAGGAAGAACCACAGAATCAGGGTGCGTGGTATCAGATTCGCCATCGCCTGCAAGAGCCGCTCGGCGCAGAGCAGCAGCTTTATTACGCGGGCCGGTCCAGCGCGGCCGCGCCGGCGTCCGGCATTTTCAAAGTACACCTACAACAACAGCAGGCGCTGGTCGAAGCTGCCCTTGATATCGAGATCAAGGCCAGCAAATCGGCCAAGCCGCGAGACACTGAACGGAAATAAGCATGAGTATTGAAATCAAGGTGCCGCCGCTGCCGGAATCGGTTAGCGACGCGACGCTCGTAGCCTGGCACAAGAAAGCGGGTGAGGGCGTGTCGCGCGACGAGAATCTCGTCGACCTCGAGACCGACAAGGTCGTCCTCGAAGTACCGGCGCCTGCCGCCGGCACGCTCGCGGAAATTCGCATCGCCGAAGGTACGACGGTAACGGCGGGCGAAATCCTCGCGGTCCTCGAGGAAGGTGCGGCGCCGGCGCCCGAGGAAGCGGCGGAGGATGCGGCGGCTCCGGTTGCGGCCGCGGAGACGGCAGAAGAGCCGGATCGGGACCCGAAAACGAGTCCGGCTGTAAGGCGGCTGCTGGAGGAGCACGATCTGGACGCGACCATGGTCAGCGGCACGGGTAAGGACGGTCGCATTACCAAGGCTGACGTAATGGCGTTCCTCAAGGTCGACGATAGCAGCAACGTCAACCCGGGCGATCCCGCGCCTGCGGCGACGGATCTGCCGCAGGAGATTGCTCTGGATCGCACCGAGCAGCGCGTAGCGATGACCCGGCTGCGTGCGCGCATCGCCGAGCGGCTGGTGGAAGCGCAGCAAACTGCGGCGATGCTGACTACTTTCAACGAAGTCGATTTGACCGAGGTGATGGCGCTGCGCAAACGCTATCGGGACGACTTCGAAAAGAGTCACGGCGTACGTCTCGGCTTCATGTCGTTTTTCGCCAAGGCGGCCGTGGAAGGCCTGAGAAAGTTCCCCGTGATCAACGCCTCCGTCGAAGGCACGGATATCGTGTACCACAACTATTACGACATCGGTATCGCCGTTTCCTCGGAGCGCGGTCTTATGGTTCCGGTGCTCCGCGACGTCGACCAAATGAGCTTTGCCGAATTCGAAACGGCGCTGTCGGCGATGGCGGCCAAGGCTCAGGACGGCAGCATCGGGATGGAAGACCTGACCGGTGGAACGTTCACGATTACCAATGGCGGCATTTTCGGCTCGATGATGTCGACCCCCATTCTGAATCAGCCGCAGAGCGCAATACTCGGTATGCATTCGATCCAGCAGCGGCCGATGGTCGTCGACGGCGAAATCGTTGCGCGGCCAATGATGTATCTCGCGCTGACTTACGATCACAGAATCATCGATGGCCGTGAAGCCGTGCAGTTCCTGGTCACGATCAAGGAACAGCTCGAGGATCCCGGCAGACTCTTATTGAAGGTTTAGGGCGCAAAGTATGAGCAGGAACTACGATGTTGTTGTTATTGGCGCGGGGCCGGCCGGCTATATTGCGGCGATCCGAGCCGCGCAGCACGGCATGCGCGTTGCGTGTATTGACGAGTGGCAGAATCGTGACGGCAAGTACGCGTTCGGAGGCACTTGCCTGAACGCGGGCTGCATACCGTCGAAAGCGCTGCTCGAGTCATCCGAGCTGTACCATCGCGCGCAGCATGAGTTCGGCAAGCACGGCATCCACGCGGGTGACGTAAGCATGGATATTGCCGGCATGCAAAAGCGCCGCGCCGGTATCGTGCGGCAGCTGACCGGCGGCATAGCAGGACTGTTCAAGGCCAATAAAGTCGACGGCCTGGTCGGTCACGGCAAACTGCTGGCGAACAAACAGGTCGAGTTCACGCCGGCCAAGGGCGAGGTGGAAACGATAAGCGCCGAGCACGTGATTCTTGCATCCGGATCGACGCCCGTGGAACTGCCCTTCGCGAAATTCGACGGCGAGCACATTGTCGATTCATGGGATGCGCTCGAGTTTGACGCGGTCCCCGAGCGGCTTGGCGTTATCGGCGCCGGAGTCATTGGTCTCGAACTCGGCAGCGTATGGTCACGGCTCGGGTCAGAGGTAACGATCCTCGAGGCCATGGGCGATTTTCTGTTCATGGCCGACCGCGACGTTGCGCGGGTCGCTGCGAAGGACTTCAAGCAACAGGGCCTCGATATACGCCTGGGCGCCAAGCTGACCGCGGCGGTTGTCGAAGGCGGCGTTGTGAAGGTGGAGTACGACGATGCCCAGGGAAGCCAGCACCTCGAGTTCGACAAGCTGGTCGTGGCGGTCGGCCGCCGACCTCATACCGATGGCCTGTTCTCGGAAGACTCAGGCGTAGTGACGGACGAGCGCGGCTTCATCCAGGTCGACGACGAATGCCGGACCATGGTCAAGAACGTTTATGCAGTCGGCGACTGCGTGCGCGGCCCGATGCTGGCCCACAAGGGGTCGGAAGAGGGCGTAATGGCCGCGGACCTGATCGCAGGTGAAGTCGCCGAGGTCAATTACAACGTCATTCCCTCGGTGATCTACACTGCGCCCGAAATCGCCTGGGTCGGCAAGACCGAAGCCGAAGTCGCGAGCAGCGGCCGGGAGTACAAGACCGGGTCGTTTCCGTTTGCCGCGAGCGGCCGCGCGAAGGCGATGGAGCAGACCTCCGGTATGGTCAAGGTGATTGCCGCCGTGGACGATGACGAGATACTCGGCGTGCACATCGTCGGTCCCATGGCCGGGGAGCTCATCGGCGAAGCCGTGCTGGCGCTCGAGTTTGCCGCGAGTACCGAGGATATCCAGCGCACGATTCATGCGCATCCGAGTCTGTCCGAAGCCGTGCATGAGGCGGCGCTGGCGGCGGACAAGCGCGCTTTGAATTACATGAACAAGTAATTACATGAACAAGTAATTACGTGAACAAGTAAAACCGTACCCGCCAGCTACGGAATGTAAGCCCGCCGATTCGCCGGGTCGCACGTGCCGCGTTAGAGCCGGTCTTTCCAGAAATCGGCGTTCTTGATGCCGAGTTTCTCGGGATCGAAGCGGTAGGTTTCGACGCCGGCGTTACGCTGTTCTTCGTAGTCCCGCAAAGCCTTGATGGCGGGCTTCGCCAGGAAGAATACAATCAGTATTGCGCCGATGTTCAGCCACGCCATGATACCGACGCCCAGGTCTCCCATGGCCCAGGCGACGTCCGCCGTGCGCACCGTGCCGTAGAACACCGAACCGAGCAGCATGAGCTTGAGAATCGTCAGCTCGTGCGGGAAACGAAAGCTGCGCCGCAGGTAGGCGACGTTGGTCTCGGCAATGTAGTAATAGGCCAGCATCGTCGTGAAGGCGAAGAAGAACAGCGCGACCGCGACAAACACCTTGCCGGCATCGCCCATGACGCTTTCCAGCGCGAGCTGGGTAAACGCAGGGCTGCTGATGATCGTGTCTACCGGCAGATTCTGCACGAGCATGGCCGAGTCTGCGGGGTGTACGTTGTAAGCGCCGGTGATCAGGATCATGAAGGCCGTCGCCGAGCAGACGAACAGCGTGTCGATGTATACCGAAAACGCCTGCACCAGGCCCTGCTGCGCAGGATGTTCGACCTCGGACGCCGCGGCTGCGTGCGGTCCGGTACCCTGACCGGCTTCGTTGGAGTACACGCCGCGTTTGACGCCCCAGCCGATCGCGGCGCCCAATCCGGCCATGGGCGTGAACGCGTCGTTAACGATCAGGCCGACGATTGCCGGCAGTTCGCCAATGTTGATGGCAATGATGAACAGGGCCATTGCGATGTAGATCAGCGCCATGACAGGGACGACCACCTGCGTGAAGTGCGCAATGCGTTTGACGCCGCCGAAGATGATGATTCCCAGTATCAGCACTACCGCCGAGCCGGCGATCAGCTTCGACAGCGCCACCGGACCCAGGAAAGACTGAATGACGGTTTCCCCGCCGAAGGCCAGCTCGGTGGCGTTGGCGATGGCATTCGACTGCACGCCGGGCAGCAGCAGGCCGCAGGCAACGATGGTCGTGATGGCAAACAGCCACGCGTACCACTTTTGCCCCATTGCCTTTTCGATGTAATAGGCGGGTCCGCCGCGATATTGTCCCTCGTCGACTTCCTTGTAGATCTGCCCCAGCGTCGACTCGACATAGGCGGTTGCCGCGCCGAGAAAAGCGACAACCCACATCCAGAACACGGCGCCCGGACCGCCGAAACCGATGGCGGCGGCGACGCCCGCAATGTTGCCCGTGCCAACCCGTCCCGACAGCGATACAGCCAGTGCCTGGAAGGAAGAAATGCCCTGCGCGGATTCTTTGCTCGAAAACAGCAGGCGGATCATTTCCCGGAACAACCGTACCTGAACGAAGCGGGTCATGATCGAGAAAAACAACCCGGCACCCAGGCAAATACCAATGAGTGCGTTGCTCCAGACGAGATTATTGAGGGTGCTAACCAGTTCCTGCATGCGGCTTACTCGTTGTTATTGGTCTTGACTGTTTGCCGTTCGCTAACGGCGGCCCGCCCGGCAGCAGGTGGCGGCAGTGTAACCGAAAAGTCCCAGGACCTCAGGGATTGGCCTTAAGATTTGCGCCGCACGGAGACGACGTTTGGAAGCTGTTCCAGCCGCGCCATGGCCGTGCTCAGCGCGGGAAGGTCGGCGATCTCGAGCGAAATGTTCATCACGGACTGCAAGCTCTTGCGATCGGTATGCGTGTTCAGATCGATAACGTTTGCATGCTCGTCTGCGAGTACGGTGCTGATATCGCGCAGCAGGCCTGCACGATCGAACGCGCGTACGGTGAGATCGACCGGGTAGCGCCCTGCATCGGCGTCGCCCCAGCTTACGGAGAGCACGCGCTCCGGGCTGCGCTGATTGAGGCCGAGGAAGTTGCCGCAGTCTGCGCGGTGGATACTGACCCCGCGCCCCTGGGTAATGTAGCCGGCGATAGCTTCGGGCGGGACCGGGCGACAGCAACGCGCGAAGTTGCAGAGCAGGTCGCCGACGCCGGCAATCGCGACTCCGTCAGCCTTGGCCTGCTTCGGTTTCGACAGGCGCTTCAAGCGTCTCTGCCGCGGGCTTTCCGCCGTGCGAAGATTTTGCAGCGCCGTGGCGATCGCCGCGGCGGTCAGGTCGCCGGCGCCCAGCGCCACACACAGCGCGTCAGCACCGTCGAACTTGAGCTGCGATGCCATGTCGTCCACGCTCACGTCGCGAACGCTGAGGCGGGCCAGCTCACGATCCAGAATTTCCCGGCCCTGGCGCAAATGGTCTTCACGATCCTGCTGCCGGAACCAGTTGCGCACCTTTGCCCGGCTGCGCGCGCCGGCGAGGTAACCCAGCCGCGGGCTGAGCCAGTCGCGGCTCGGCTGAGGCTGGCTGCCGGTGATGATCTCGACCCGGTCGCCGCTGTTTATCCGGTAAGTCAGCGGCACGATACGGCCGTTCACTTTCGCGCCGCGGCAGCGGTGCCCAACCTGAGTATGCACATAGTAGGCGAAGTCCAGCGGCGTGGCCTTGGGCGGTAGTTCCACGATATCGCCTTTCGGACTGATCGCGTACACGCGATCCTCGAACACGTCGTCGCGAATCCGGTCGAGCAGCTCGCTGCCGTCGCCGGCCGGTTCCAGGAGCTGTCGCAGAAAAGATATTTTCTGATCGAACGCCGCGACCGCCGCGCCACCTTCCTTGTAGCGCCAGTGAGCCGCGATGCCGAGTTCGGCCTGCCGGTGCATATCGTATGTCCGGATCTGTACCTCCAGGGTTTTCTGCTGCAGGCCGATAACGGCCGTGTGCAGCGAGCGGTAGTCGTTGTCCTTGGGATTGGCGATATAGTCGTCGAACTCGCCGGGCAGATAGGACCAAAGGTTGTGTACGACTCCCAGCGCGGCGTAGCAGTCTTTGACATCCCTGACGAGCAGCCTGACGGCGCGGATGTCGTACAGGGACTCGAGCCCCCGTTCCTTGCGCTGCATTTTGCGAAAGATGCTGTAAATGTGTTTGGGCCGCCCGCTGACGTCGGCTTCGATCCCCGCCGCCGACAGTTCGCGCGTCAGCAGCGTTTTGACCTGCTCGATAAACGCTTCGCGCTCGGCGCGCTTTTCGTTCAGGGCGGCCGCGATGCTTTTATAGCGCTCCGGTTCGAGGTAGCGAAACGCCAGATCCTCAAGCTCCCACTTGAGCTGCCAGACGCCCAGGCGGTTGGCGAGGGCGGCGTATATTTCGCGGGTCTCGACCGCCAGCTGGCGGCGTTCGGTATCTGCGCTGTGTTTGGCCGCGCGCAGGCGATGCAGCTGCTCCGCAATACGCACGAGCACGAGTCGAACGTCGGACACGACAGCCAGCAGCATCTTTCGCAGCGCTTCCGATTGCTGCACGGCCAGCGCTTCTCCGGGCGTCCAGTCGGCCGGCATGCGGAAACGACCTAACTGTTCTAGCCCAGAAATTAGTGGAGAAAGTTTCTGTAATTCTTTGAATTTATGATCTTTTAGGTCTAAAAAATCGTCTCGAACAAGCGGGTAGAGGCAAGCTGCGGCGAGCACGTCCTCGGGCAAACCCATGGGTTCGAGTACGGCTGCGACAGCCGCTCCCTCGGCGGCGGCGCCGCGCGCGCCCGGCTCGGGCAGTGCGGATACGGCACGGCGCGTTGCGGCGAGTATGTCGCCGGGTTCGCCGCTGTCGCGCGGTGGCTGTTGGCTCTGCTGTTTCATCCGGGCCGTCAATTCGAAACGATGCCTGTGCACTGATAGTCGGCTATCATACCCGCGTCGCGTCCGGGGGCTTTGCCCGGAGCGGCGACTTGGGCACACAACTTGGGAACACTATGAAAGCGTATCAAGCACTGCTTGCGCTTTCCCTGTGCTTGCTGGCCGGACTGGCGTCGGCAGAGGCGACGGGGCGAGCGCTCGATATTAACCTGAACGACGATGCCGTGCGGGCCGGTTTTGCCTGGCCGGTCGGCAGCGGCAACACCCAGCTCGACGTGGGATGGCTGCACAATCAGGACCGCGGCGACGTCCTGCATGCGAGCTTCCATCTGGTCGACTCGGCGGGCTCCGGGAATACGCCGCTGGACGCGGGGCTCGGTCTGCGCCTCGTTTACACGGAGACCGATCCGAGCGGTTTCGACGGTACCGCGCTCGCTCTGGGCGGATTCGCGCGCTACACGCTGCCGAATGCCGATCGCTTCAACATTGGCGGCAGTCTGTATTACGCGCCGGACGTCGTGGCCTTCGGCGATCAGACCGAATACTACGAGATTAGCGTTCGCGTGGGCTATAACGTGCTGCGGGATGCCGACGTGTATATTGGGTTCCGCGAGATCAAGGCCGAGTACGAGGGTGCGGGACGCCTCGAATACGACTCCAGCTTACATGTGGGCTTTGAATTCCGGTTTTGACGCGGACGGTCGGGGAACATGGCAGGACATAGTAAATGGGCGAATATACAGCACCGTAAGGGCGCCCAGGACAAGAAACGCGGCAAGCTGTTCACCAAGCTGATTCGCGAGATCACGGTGGCGGCCAAGATGGGCGGCGGCGACATCGATGCCAATCCGCGCCTGCGGCTGGCGGTCGACAAGGCCAAAGCGCAGAGCATGCCGAAAGATAACATCGAGCGTGCGGTCAAGCGCGGCGCCGGAGAGACCGATGGCGCCGACTACCAGGAGATTCGTTACGAGGGCTACGGCCCCGGCGGTACCGCGGTCATGGTCGACTGTCTGACCGACAACCGCAATCGGACCGTGGCCGAGGTGCGTCACGCGTTCACGAAGTTCGGCGGCAATCTTGGCGCAGACGGCTCGGTGAACTATCTGTTCAATTCGGTGGGGCAGCTCATGTATCCGTCGGGTAGCGACGAAGACAGCATCATGGAAGCCGCAATCGAGTCCGGCGCGGAAGATGTAGTCGTTGACAACGACGGGTCGATCGAGGTGCTGACCGAGCCCGCCGAGTTCGAGCAGGTGCGCAACGCCATGCTCGAGTTGGGATTCGAGCCGGACAATGCGGAGCTGACGATGCGTGCCTCCACGCACGCGGAGCTCGGCGTCAACGAGGCGGGCTCGATGGTGAAGATGCTCGAGATGCTCGAGGATCTCGACGATGTTCAGCAGGTCTATTCCAACGCCGACATCTCGGACGAGGTGCTTGCCCAGTTGTAGCGACGGGCACAAGCGGCATCGTGAATAATCGTCGACGCATACTGGGGATCGACCCGGGCTCACGGGTTACCGGTTTTGGCCTCATCGACGTGGCGGGTAACGAAGTGGCGTACCGTGCAAGCGGCGCCGTGCGCACGGCGGACGGCAGCTTCCCTGATCGCCTGCGGCAGATTTACCTGGCAGTGGGCGAGATCGTTGCCGAACACAGCCCGGATATCGTCGCGGTGGAAAACGTCTTCATGGCACGTAATGCGGCCAGCGCCCTGAAACTCGGCCAGGCTCGTTCCGCTGCGCTGTGCGCGACCTTTACGCACGAGGTCGAGGTCTTCGAATACTCGCCGAGAGAGGTGAAGCTCGCCGTCGTGGGTACGGGCGGCGCCAGCAAAACACAGGTGCAGCACATGATTGTGTCGCTGCTGAAGCTGGCCGGGGAGCCCGGCAGCGATGCGGCGGACGCTCTTGCGGTTGCACTGTGCCACGCACACCAGCGCCGCACCCGCTCGCGGCTGCAGGACGCCCGCCTTGCCGGTGCGGGCTGACGCCGTCTCATGATTGGTTTACTCAAGGGCAGGATACTCGACAAGCAGGCGCCCGGACTGCTGCTCGAGTGCCACGGCGTCGGTTACGAAGTCGAGACGCCAATGTCGACGTTTCTGGAGCTGCCGCCGCCGGGCGAGGAAGTGACCCTTCTGACGCATCTCGTAGTGCGCGAGGACAATCACATCTTGTACGGCTTCGGGACGGCGCCGGAGAAGCAACTGTTCCGCACCTTGCTCAAGATCAGCGGCGTCGGCGCAAAGATGGCGCTGGCCATTCTTTCGGCGATGAGTGCCGCGGATTTTCAGCGCTGCATCGAATACGAGGACAGCGCGACGCTGACCAAAATACCTGGCGTGGGCAAGAAAACGGCCGAGCGGCTAATTATCGAAATGCGCGACCGGCTCGCGAAGCTGCCCGTCAATACGGGCAAAGGCGCGCCCGGTCAGGTAAGCGCTCCCGGTGGGGCGAAGCAGGAAGCGTTCGACGCGCTGATTGCGCTCGGCTATCGGCCCGCGGAAGTGAATAAACTCGTCGGCGGCTTCGACACCAACGGCAAGAGCGCGGAAGAAATAATTCGCAGTGCGCTCAAGCGGGTGGCCGGCTAGTGGCCTGTCCCGCAAACATCTGCGCGCGGCTCAATCGACCTATTTGCGGGACAGGGCACTAATGGCCAGCATCGAACACGATCGGCTGACGACGGCTGAGGAGCGTAGCGAGGACAAGGGCCTCGATCGGGCGATTCGTCCAAAACAGCTTGCCGACTATCGCGGCCAGCCGGGCGTGACGCAGCAGATGGGGATTTTCATCGAAGCGGCGCGAAAGCGCAGCGAGGCGCTCGATCACGTGCTGATTTTCGGTCCTCCCGGCCTTGGCAAGACGACACTCGCGCATATCATCGCCAACGAGATGGGCGTCGCAATGCGGCAGACATCGGGCCCGGTGCTCGAGAGGCCGGGCGATCTCGCGGCCATCCTGACCAATCTGGAACCGAACGACGTCCTGTTCGTGGATGAAATACACAGGCTCAGCCCGGTCGTGGAAGAAGTACTGTACCCCGCGATGGAGGATTTCCAGCTCGATATCGTCATAGGCGAGGGCCCTGCGGCCCGCTCGATCAAGCTCGACCTGCCGCCGTTTACGCTGGTTGGAGCGACTACCCGGGCTGGCCTCCTGACGTCACCGCTCAGAGACCGTTTCGGTATCGTGCAGCGTCTGGAGTTCTATGCCGTCGAAGACCTCGAAGGCATCGTTTGCCGGTCTGCGGGCATACTGAACTTGCCGATCGAAGCCCGCGGCGCGGCCGAAATCGCCGGCCGTGCCCGCGGCACGCCGCGCATTGCGAATCGGCTGCTGCGGCGCGTTCGGGATTTCGCCGAAGTGGAGGCCGACGGGGTCGTCACGGGTGCAGTGGCCAGCGGCGCAATGGATATGCTGCAGGTCGATCCGCACGGTTTCGACGCGATGGACCGGCGGCTGCTGCTGACCATTATCGAGAAGTTCGACGGCGGCCCGGTGGGCATCGAGAGTCTGGCGGCAGCGATTGGCGAGGAGCGGGGCACGATCGAAGACGTCGTGGAACCCTATCTCATTCAACAGGGCTTCATGATGCGTACGTCGCGCGGCCGCGTTGCGACAAAAAACGCCTATCTTCACTTTGGCCTCAAGCTGCCGCAGGGAGCGAACCCGGCGCAGGATTTGCCGCTGTTCGACGATGACGACGCTCGCCGGGACAGGTTGCGGGAAGATGCCCCTCGCGAAGACAGCGAGCCGGGCGGCTGACCCCGTCAAGATGAACAGTGCGTCGCAAAAACAGCCCTTTTCCTGGTCGCTGCGCGTTTACTACGAGGATACCGATGCTCAGGGCGTCGTGTATTACGCCAATTATTTTCGCTTCACCGAGCGAGCCCGCACCGAATGGCTGCGTGCGCTCGGTGTCAACCAGGCCGAGTTGCTGCGCGAGGAGCGGCGCATGTTTGTCGTCGTCGACGTCAGTGCGAGTTTCGTCGCGCCGGCACGTTTCGACGACCAGCTCGTCGTCACCGCCGAACTCGGGCAGGTGGCCCGTGCGTCTTTCGACATCGAGCAGCGCGTGCATCGCGATTCGCTCGATGGAGCGCTGTTGTTCAACAGCACGGTTCGAGCTGCCTTGCTCAATGCCGACTCGCTGAAACCACAACGGGTACCCAGAACCCTTTTTGAAGGATAGGAAAGAATGACTACAGATTTGACGGTGGTCGGCCTGATGCTGGCCGCCAGTATTCCGGTCAAGATTGTCATGCTGCTGCTGTTGCTGGCGTCGCTGGCCTCGTGGAGCATTATCTTTTCGAAGCGGCGATTGATTGCCAAGACAAAATCGGCATCGGACGATTTCGAGGCGAGCTTCTGGTCGGGAGGCGACCTGAACACGCTGTATCAGAGCGCGACGCGCAGCAAGGGCGCCTCGCTCGGCATGGCGAGTATTTTCGAAGCGGGCTTTCGTGAGTTCAACCGCGTCGTGCAGCAGGGCAGCGTGGATCCCGACAAGGTCGTTGCCGAGTGCAGCCGCGCCATGCGGGTGGCGCAGATGCGCGAGGTCGACAAACTCGAACAAAGCCTGGCGACGCTTGCCACGATCGGCTCGACCAGCCCGTATGTCGGCCTGTTCGGAACGGTCTGGGGCATCATGGTCGCGTTCATCGAGATCGGCAGTCAGCAGACGGCGACGCTGGCCGTCGTTGCGCCGCCTATCGCAGAGGCGCTCATCGCAACCGCGATGGGCCTGTTTGCGGCAATACCGGCCGTGATTGCCTATAACCGTTTCGCTGACAAGGCGGTGCGGCTCGAGTACCGCTACGACGGTTTCAGCGAAGAGTTCGCGAGCATCCTGCAGCGTCACGCGCGCACCCGCGCCGGAGCCTGAAATGCCGACACCGCTACAGAAGCGCAAGCTCATGGGCGAGATCAACGTCGTGCCGTACATCGACGTGATGCTCGTCCTGCTCGTGATTTTCATGATCACGGCGCCGCTCCTGACGCAGGGCGTCAAGGTCGAGCTGCCCAAGGCGAACGCGGCGGCTATCGAAGAGGCGCCGGACAGCCAGCCCGTCGTGCTTAGCGTCGACGAGGCGGGCAATCTGTATCTGTCGGTGGGTGACGACGAGGATCAGCCCAAATCGGGTTCAGAGATCGTCGAGCTCGTGAAGATCGTGATGCAGAATTCGCCGGAAACGCCCGTGTTCGTCAAAGCGGACCGCGCCGTAGACTATGGCAACGTCGTGGGCGCCATGGTGCTGTTGCAGCAGGGCGGTGTGCAGAGCATAGGCTTCGTGACCGATCCTCTGGAAAGCTATCCGGTCCCCGAGTAGGCCTTGAACTCCCCAGGTCATTCCTCAGTGATGCAGTCCTCGGCGATTCAGCCGGGTGGCATGCTGCTTGCGCTGCTGCTGCACGCGGCGGTCGTGGCGAGTTTTCTGTTCGCCTTCCAATTCGATCGCGATAAGCCGCAGGCGACGCCGCTGGTGATCCAGGCGACGCTCACCAGCATTCCGGATATCGTCAGCGTGCCCGTCGATCCGCCCCCGGAAGAGTCAGTGGAAGAAACGGCGGAAGAGCCGCTGCCGGAAGATCCGCCGCCTGAGCCCGAACGGCAGGAAGCGCCGGAGCCGCCCCCTGACCCCGCAATCGAGGATCGCCGCCGCCTCGAAGCCGAGAAGCTCGAGCAGGAGCGCCTTATCGAACAGCGCCGGCTCGAAGAACAGCAGCGCCGTGAGGAAGAGGCAGAACGCAGGCGCCGCGAAGAGGAGGCCGAGCGCAAACGCCGCGAAGAGGAGGAGCGTAAGCGCCGCGAGGAGGAGGAACTCGAGGAAAAGCGGCGCCAGGCCGAGCTCGAGCGGCAGCGTCAGATCGAGGCTCAGCGGGCGGAGAACGAGCGCCGTCAGCGCGAAGAAGAAGAGATCCGCGCCGCGATTCTGGCTGACGAGGAGGCGCGCAGGGAGGCCAGAAACTCCGACGAAATGACGGCCTATATGTTTGCCTTACGGCAAAAGGTCGTGCGCAACTGGTCGCCGCCGCCGAGCGCCGCGGAAGGACTGGACTGCGAGGTTCTGGTGAGGCAAACGCCGGCGGGCGAAGTGCTCGATGCGCGGGTGCTGAGCTGCAACGGCGATGCCGCCGTGGAACGATCGATCGAGGCGGCGGTCCGACGGGCATCGCCGTTGCCGGTGCCGCAGAACTCGTTATTATTCGAACCGTCCATACGGTTTGTGTTCAAACCCGACGGGTAGCGGTAAGGCTCTGATGCAATTCGGCAAGCTTTAAGGATATGAAAACGTGAATATGCGAAACATCCAGCGGATCGTGGCGGCGGCGGTGGCACTCGTTTTGACGAGCGGTGCTGCGGCGCAGATTACCGTCGAAATAACCGAGTGGAACATAGAGCCGGCGCCGGTAGCCGTTGTGCCGTTCGGCTGGACGGGGAGCGGCGCCGAGGCGCCGTTGGACGTAGCGGAGGTGATCGCCGCGGATCTGCGGCGCAGCGGACGCTTCGCACCCGTCGACGAGTCGCAAATGCTGGGGCGGCCGACCCGCGGTGCCGACGTGGACTTCGACGACTGGCGTATCCTCAAGGTCGAGGCCGTCGTGGTGGGACGCGTCGAGCAAACCGGCGACAACGCCTATACCGTACAGTTTCAGCTATTCGATCCGTTTCGCGGCACCCAGCTGGTCGGCTACCGCATGCCGGCCAGCCGCGGCACGCTGCGTCGAGTTGCCCACCGGGCGGCCGACATGATTTACGAGAAGCTTACCGGCATCAAGGGCGTGTTCGCGACGCGCGTCGCTTACGTCACGGCACAGGAACAGGGCGACGAGCGCCTGTACCGGCTCATCGTTGCGGACCAGGACGGGGAAAACGAATACACGATACTCGAAAGCAACGATCCCCTGATGTCGCCGGCGTGGTCGCCCGACAGCCGGCAGCTTGCCTACGTTTCTTTCGAGGGCGCTCGCTCGTCGATCTGGGTACAAACGCTCAGGACCGGCAATCGCCGCCAGGTGTCGAACCTGCCGGGCGTAAACGGCGCCCCGGCATTCTCGCCCGACGGACGGCAGCTTGTCGTCACCCTTGGCGGCGTGGACGGCAACCTCGACATTCATGTCCTCGATCTCGCAACCCGGCAGACGCGCCGGCTGACGAAGCACCGCGCGATCGACACCGAGGGCACCTGGTCGCCGGACGGCCGCTACATATACTTCAACTCCGACCGCGCCGGCGGGCCGCAGGTGTACCGCGTGCCCGTGACGGGCGGTACGCCCGAGCGGGTTACGTTCGAAGGCAGTTATAATGCGCGGCCGAGGCTGTCGCCCGACGGGAAAAAACTGGCCGTCGTGCACAACGATCGCGGCAATTTCCGCATCGCGGTCATAGACCTCGAGCGGGACAAGCAAATGGTCGTGGTTTCGGCGGGCCGCCAGGACGAGAGTCCGAGTTTTGCGCCAAACAGTGATACGCTGATCTATGCGACGCGACAGGCGCGTGACGGCGTGCTGGAGACGGTGACCGCCGACGGTCTCATCCGGCAGCGGCTGGAGTCGCGGGGCGGTGACGTACGCGAGCCGGTGTGGAGTCCGTTTCCGCGCTTCTAACAGTTATTAGCTGCTTTAGAAACCTTTATTTATCAGTTGTTTTTATTAAAATTTCGGTCTCGATTTTTGGGTCTTAAATAGACGCTTCAGGGTACATGCATTATGGCTTCTAGACTTTGGTTAACGAACACGCTCCTGCTGGCGGCGGCGACTTTCCTGCTCGCAGGCTGCGGCGGCGGCAATACGATCCCCGATCCCGAGCCAACCGACACGGTTGGCGACGGCGGCGGCGCGAGCAGCAGCGGTGACGATTTCGACCGCTTCGGCGAAGGCGAAGAAGTGCCGTTCGGCGATATGGACAGCGAGCTCAGCAACGTCATCTATTTCGATTTCGATTCCTACGAGGTCAATGCGGGAGATGCGGATATCGTCAACCGGCATTCGATCCAGCTGCTCGACGGCGGTGCCAGCGTGCGCCTGGAAGGGCATGCGGACGAACGGGGCTCCCGCGAGTACAACATTGGCTTGGGTGAGCGGCGTGCTCAGGCGGTGCGCCGCATGCTGATGATCCAGGGCGTGCCCGCATCGCGGATTTCGACGGTGAGTTTCGGCGAAGAGCGCCCCGCGGAAACCGGCAGCGACGAAACGGCGTACGCCGCCAACCGCCGCGTCGTCATTACCTATACCAACTAGGCATGATGCAGCGCAAAGCTTCGACTGTCTTGCTGTCCGCCGCGCTGCTCGGCGGCTGCAGCGTGCTGACACCCCCGGCCGAAGATCCCGCGGTTGTCGCACGGTTCGCGGCGCTCGATCAACGCATCGAGGCGCTGGAGCGCGTGGTCCGGAATCAGAGCCTTGCGACGATGACGCAGGAGGTTCGGGCGCTGGAGCGCCGCGTCGACGAACTCAGGGGCACGGACGAGGCGATGCAGTACAACGCCGAGACCACCGCCGAGCGGCAGCGGAGTCTGTATGCGGATCTGGATGCCCGGCTGGCTGCGCTGGAGGCGGGTCTGCGGGCCGTATCCAGCGGCGGCGGCTCGCTGGGCGAGGGCGATCTTCCGGTACCGGGCGGTTCGGACAAGGATAACTATCAGGCTGCGCTCGAACTGCTGAAAGAGCAGCAGTACGCCGAGGCCGGCATGGCCTTCGACAATTTTCTGAAGACGTTCCCGGACAGCGATCTTGCCCATAATGCACAGTACTGGCTCGCCGAGACCTACTACGCAGGCAAAGAGTTCGAGACGGCAGTCCGAGCCTTCGAGCGCGTGGTCGATGAGTATCCGGACTCGAGCAAAGTCCCGGACGCACTGCTGAAAATGGGGTTTTGCAACTACGAGCTGCAGCAATTCGAGGATGCCCGGGCATCGCTCACCCGCGTACAGTCCGAGTATCCCGAAACCACGGCTGCGAGGCTCGCCGGGCAACGGCTCGAGCGCATGAGTGCAGAGGGCGTATAGGCGCGCAGCGCCGAAAAGCGGCAGGGCGGAGCGGGCTCACCCTTGTCATTTAGCGCTTTTTCGGTATCATGCCGCCCTCGCTCGCGGCGGTCTGCCGCGCGCTTCCGGTGCGGGGCGTTAGCTCAGAGGTAGAGCATTCGGCTTTTAACCGACTGGTCGTAGGTTCGATCCCTACACGCCCCACCATTCTCTTTTCCCGCGCCCTGGCAATTTCCCCGGTTGAATTGCAGTTGGCGGTACGACAATAGCGCTAGTCGAGCAGCGGCCCGGCGGCGCCGGCCCGCGCAGCTTTCGTTGCAAATAAAACAGGCGACGACGCGTACTTCTGCCGCTATCATTCACGGCTTTGTCATCGGGCCCTGGTACCTCGGCATCGCAAATGGAAGAGCGCTGGAGAATTCACAAGTTTGGCGGCAGCAGCCTTGCCGACGCCGATTGTTTTCGTCGTGTTGCCGGGCTGGTGCTGGATCAGACAGGCGCCCGTACCGGCGTGGTCGTGTCCGCGATGGGCGGAATGACGGATGCGCTGCTCGATCTCGTCTCACTCGCCGAGCGCGACGATGCCGGCTTTGAGGCCGGGCTCGACAAGATCGGCGAACGCTACGCCGCAGCGGCAAACGACCTGCTGGATCGCGAGGCCCGGCTTGCACTCCTGGAGCAATGGCAGCTCGACGCTGCCGACATTTGCGATGTCCTGAAAGCGATTGCGCTGGTTCGCTCCGCGCCGCAGCGTAGTCACGACGTCGTCGCCGGTTACGGCGAGATCTGGTCCGCGCGCCTGCTGGCTGCGTTTCTGGCCCAGCAGGCGCCGGAGAGCGGGTCAACCTGGATCGATGCCCGTAAGCTGATCGCCGTTCGCCAGACCGGGCTCGGTCCGACGGTGCTTTGGAGCGAGTCGCACAAGAACTTCGCGGACGCTCTTGGCACGGCGTTCGGCGGCATTGCCGTTGTGACCGGCTTCATCGCCGCTGACGAACAGGGCTTGCAGACCACGCTCGGACGCAACGGCAGCGATTTTTCTGCCGCGATTCTCGCGGCGCTGACGGACGCGGAAACCCTGACTATCTGGACCGACGTCGACGGAGTAATGAGCGCCGATCCGCGCCGCGTGCCGGAAGCGCGCGTCATCGACCGCTTGAGCTACAACGAGGCCATGGAGCTTGCCTACTTCGGCGCCAAGGTCATACATCCGCAGACGCTTGGGCCGGTGGTGGAGCGGGGTATTCCGGTCACGATCCGCAACAGCCGCAATCCGGCCCATCCCGGCAGCCTGATTTCGCCCGGCTCGGCAAGCGATGCCGGTATCAAAGGCATCACGGCTGTCGGCGGCATGGCGCTCGTCAACGTCGAGGGTTCCGGGATGATCGGCGTGCCCGGCACCGCGGACCGCTTATTCGCCGCGCTTAAGCAGGCGGGCGTTTCCGTTACGCTGATTTCGCAGGCAAGTTCCGAGCATTCGATCTGTATTGCGGTTCCGCAGGATCTGGCTGAGACAGCGAGAGAACTCATCGCGGCGGCTTTTGCTTCGGAGCTCGAGAGCGGGCAGTTGCAGAGCGTGGACACCACCGACGCACAGAGTATCGTCGCCGTTGTCGGCGACGGTATGGAGGGCACACCCGGAATAGCAGCGCGTTTTTTCGGCACGCTGGGCAGGGCCGGCATCAACGTTCGAGCCATCGCGCAGGGGTCGTCGGAGCGGAACATCTCGGCCGTGGTCGACGCCGACGAGGCGACCCGGGCCTTGCGAGCCGCGCACTCGGGTTTTTACCTGTCGTCCAAGACTCTGTCGATCGGTTTGATCGGCCCTGGCGTGGTCGGCAGCACCTTGCTGGAGCAGGTCAACCGGCGGGCCGAGCGGCTGAGAGAAGACTTCAATCTCGACATTCGCGTGCGCGCAATAGCGCGTTCCGGAAGCATGCTGCTCGGCGAGCGGCGGGTCGATCTCGAGACCTGGAAAGCGGACTGGGAGCGCAATGCCGAGGCGCTCGACTGGGCGCGTTTCGAGGCGCACGTGAATCCGGATCATCTGCCGCACGCGGTAATCATCGATTGCACGGCGAGCGGCGAGGTGGCGAGCCGCTACGGTGAATGGCTGCGCCGCGGGATTCATATCATTACGCCCAACAAGAAGGCGCTCAGCGATTCGTACGCTTACTACAAGCAGCTAATGCAGGACTCGCGGGAGGGCAGTGCGCATTATCTTTACGAGACGACCGTCGGCGCGGCACTGCCGGTCATTAGCACACTGCGCGACCTGGTCGACACGGGTGACGAGGTGCATTCTGTCGAAGGTATTTTCTCGGGTACGCTCGCATACCTGTTCAATGTCTACGACGGCAGCGTGCCGTTCTCCGAGATCGTCCGGACAGCGAAGGACAGCGGCTACACCGAGCCGGATCCGCGCGACGATCTGTCCGGCATGGACGTCGCCAGGAAGCTCACGATACTCGCGCGCGAAAACAACATACCGCTCGAGATTGTCGAATTCCCGGTAGAGAACCTCGTTCCCGAAGAACTGGCCGAACTCGACGTCGACGAGTTTCTTGCGCGGCTCAGCGAAATCGACGCCGCTATGCTCGAGCGCTTCGAGGCCGCGGCCGGCGAGGGCAGGAAGCTGCGCTACGTTGCGCGGCTGACGGCTAATTGCGAGGCCAGCGTGGGTCTCGAAGCCGTGGACGCGGAACATCCATTCAACAACATTAACCTGACGGACAATATCGTCCAGTTTCGAACGGCGAGGTATTCCGCCAATCCGCTGGTGATTCAAGGACCCGGTGCCGGCCCCGAAGTGACCGCGGGCGGGGTGTTCGGCGATTTGCTGCGCCTCGCCAAGTACCTGAGCGCCGGAGCGTGGCATGACTGATCGCGTGACGGCGTTTGCGCCCGCATCCATTGGTAACGTCGCCGTCGGCTTCGACGTACTCGGACTGGCATTGCAAGGGGCTGGTGACCGTGTCGTCGCCGAGCGCGACGAAGGCCCTGGCGTATCGATTGCCGAGGTGCGGGGAATCGACGGCGAACTGCACCCCTACCTTTCCACCGACCCCAGGGAGAACACGGCGTCTATCGCTGCTCAGGCACTCTGGGATGTACACGGCACAGGCGGGGTCCGCCTGAGCGTGCTCAAAGGCGTACCCTTGCAGTCGGGCATGGGCAGCTCCGCTGCCTCGGCGGTCGCGGCGGTGGTGGCGGCGAATGCGCTGCTGCGGGAGCCGCTGCCGGTCGCCGAATTGCTGCCGTTTGCACTTCAGGGTGAGGAGTACGCGAGCGGCGGGCTACATGCCGACAACGTTGCGCCCAGCCTGCTCGGCGGCATGATTCTCTGTCCGCAGGCGCTGCTGCCGGGAACCGTGCGCATTGCCGCTCCGGACGGCGTCAGCGCCGTGCTCCTGCACCCGGAGCTGCAGGTCAACACTGCGCAGGCGCGCCGCGGACTCAGTCGCGGAATTACGCTCAAGGAGTGGACCGCGCAGCAGGGTTTTCTCGCAGGGTTCATCGCTGCCTGCTACGCCAACGACATCGAACTGATCGGCCGAACGCTCAGGGACGTCGTCATCGAGCCGCAGCGCGCGGGCAACGTCTCCTGCTTCGCCGCAGTCAAGTCCGCCGCGGAAAGCTCGGGCGCTCTGGGGGTTAGCCTCTCGGGCAGCGGCCCCAGTATTTTTGCCCTTTGCCGCAGCTCCCATGCGACCAACCTCGCGACCGCAATGGAGCAGGCCTGCCGTGCCGAGGGCATAGGCTGCCAGTCCTGGGTCAGCGCAATGGATGCGCCGGGCGCGCGTATCGAGACTTGACGCCGTGCGTTACTTCAGTACCCGCGGAGAAGGCCCGGTAACGCTCGACGATGCGCTTCGACAGGGCCTGGCCGGCGACGGGGGGCTGTTTCTTCCGGAGCGACTGCCGGCTTTTTCCTTGCAGGACTTTGCCGGCTGCAGCGATATTCACGAGATCGCGGCCGTACTGCTGACGCCGTTTTTTTCGGGTTCCAGCCTGTCCACAGCGATCGCCGGCATCGTTGCCGAGACCTTCGGTTTCGAAATACCACTCACCGGGCTCGAAAGCGCAGCCGGGAAAGCTGAACTACTGGAGCTGTACCACGGGCCGACGGCTGCGTTCAAAGACGTCGGCGCCGCCTTCCTGGCAGCCTGTCTGACACGTCTCGAAGCCGATCCGGAGTCGCCGCTGACGATACTCGTCGCTACGTCCGGCGATACCGGCGGTGCGGTTGCGGCGGCGTTCGACGGGCGTCCGGGGATGCGCGTTGTCGTACTGTTCCCCGACGGCCGGGTTTCCGAACGCCAGGAACGGCAGCTCACCTGCTGGGGCGACAACGTGCTGTCGCTGCGCGTGACGGGTGCATTCGACGACTGTCAGACGCTGGTCAAGGCGGCACTCGCGGACCCGGAGCTTGCCGCGCGCTACCGTTTCAGTTCGGCGAACAGCATCAACATTGGCCGCCTGCTGCCGCAGAGCATCTATTACGCCTACGCAAGTCTCGAGAGTTACCGGCAGAGCGGCCGCCGGCCGGGCTTCGTGATTCCGACCGGCAATCTCGGTAACGCCTTCGCCTGCATCATGGCGCGTGAGATGGGCCTGCCGATTGGTCCCGTGATTCTGGCGACCAACGCAAACCGGACGATTGCGGATTACTTCGAGACGCTCGAGTGGCTGCCGCGCGCAAGCCTCGAGACGCTGGCGTCGGCGATGGACGTCGGCAATCCTAGCAACATGGAGCGCTTGCGGCATTTGCTCGGCGACGCGGCGGTACTGCGCGAGCGGGTAGGCGTTCGGTCCGTGTCGGACGACGCCATTAGCAAAGCGCTGCGGCAGGATTTTCGCGAGTTCGGATTCGCGACCTGTCCGCATACCGCAACCGCCACGCATACCTTCAGGCAGCTCGATCCCGAACTGCGGCGGAGCGAAGACTGGGTGCTGGTCGCAACCGCGCATCCGGCAAAATTCGAAACGATCGTCGAACCGCTGATTGGCCAGACCGTGCCGCTGCCGCCCGAACTTGCGGAAATTCTCACCCGGCCGAACCGATCCGTCGCCATTGAGCCGACGATGGACGCCTTTGCCGCCGCTATGCGGGCGAACTTTGACGGTTCCTGACTTGACCTCAATATCGGCTGTGCGTAGATAAGCGTATCGCCGAGCGACGCACGAGAGCTCCATGTCGGATATCCTGAACAATATGCACACCCGCTGGCTGTTTCCGCTGCTGCTGGTTGTTGCGTTGCTATTCGTGTGGCTGATTTACCGGCGCTACTTCATGGCCAGGTCGGGAATCGACCGGGTGCTGAACACTGTCGCTTTCGAACGCATGGACGGCTTGGTGTTACCGAACGGCGACGAGGGTGTGATCCAGATCGATCACTTGTTGCTCACATCGCAAGGTCTGCTCGTGCTGCACGTAAAAGAGGCGCCCGGCAAAGTCTTCGGCGGCGACAAAATGCAGGACTGGACCGTCATTGCGGCGGACCGCCGGTACACGTTCTCCAATCCGCAACATGCGCTGTACGATCGTATTGCCGCCATCAGGCAGATCGTCCGCGACGTTCCGGTCGAAGGCCGCATCCTCTTCCTGGAGGGTTCCGAGTTCGCAAAAGGCGTGCCCGATCTCGTGTGTTTACCGGATGAGTTGATCGGACAGTTTAGCGATGTCGACAAAGCGGCGGGCAAGCGCAAAGTGGAATCGTTCATGCCGCACTGGGAGCGTCTCGCCAAACACTCGGTAGCCGGCCATCCTTGAGCGGCTGCTCTACCGCTCGTGAGCGACGCTGGTCTCGGCGTTCGCAAAGCCACGGCCGCGGACGCCGATGCGCTGGCGGCTATCGGCGGTGAGTCGTTTCTCGCGGCATACGGCGGCATAGCGGATTCGGCCACGATAAGCGAACACGTCGCCGAGGCCTTCAGCCCCCGGACGATAAGGCGCGAAATGCGGCGTGAGGACTGCGAGTATCTGCTCGCCGCGGCCGGCGGAGTCGCCGCGGGTCTCGCGAAACTGCGTTGGGACTCGCTGCCCGACGACAAGCCGATGCCGGAGCCGGTGGAGGTGCAGCAGCTCTACGTGCATAGCGACCGGCAGCGTGCCGGCGCGGGCCGTGCGTTACTGGATGCCGCCGTGCTGCGCGCAAGGCAGCGTGGCTGCAAGACCCTTTGGCTGCAGGTGTGGTCGCAGGCGGACTGGGCCGTTGCCTTCTACGAAGCATATGGCATGCGGCGGTCGGGCGAGCTTTCCTTTTACCTTGGCGTTCGGCGTTACGACGACTGGCTAATGTCGCTTTCTCTCTGACCCTCCTTGGGTTTCGGGCCCCGCAGGCTGGTGACGTCCAGCCCGGTGGGCTCCTGAAACGGCGCGAGACCGAACTCCGGAAGTATTGCGATGAGGTGGTCGAAAACGTCGCTTTGGATACCTTCGTAGGCTCCCCAGGCGGTCGTGTTGGTAAAACAGTAGAGTTCGATGGGCAGGCCCTGCGGGCCGGGCTGGAGGTGCCTGACGAGCAGCGTCATGTCCTTGTGAATTGACGGGTGATTGCGCAGGTAGTTCAAAGCGTAGGCGCGAAAAGTGCCCACGTTCGTGAGCCGCCGGCGGTTGACGTCCGCGTCCACGGCAACGTCGCTATTGTATTCGGCAAGTGCGGCGAATTTGTCGTCGATGTAATCCTTGAGGAGTGTGAAGCGCTTGAAGTGCTCGACCTCCTCCCCGGTCTGAAAGCGGATCGACGACAGATCGATATGCAGCGCGCGTTTGATTCGGCGACCACCCGACCGGGACATTCCGCGCCAGTTCTTGAACGAGTCGCTGATAAGCCGGTGGGTAGGGATCGTCGTGATGGTCTTATCCCAGTTTTGCACCTTGACCGTGTGCAGCTGCACGTCGACGACGTCGCCGTCGGCGCCGAACTGCGGCATCTCGATCCAGTCGCCGACCCTGACCATGTCCTGCGCGGTGAGTTGCACGCTGGCCACGAGCGACAGTATCGTGTCCTTGAAGATAAGCAGAACGATTGCGGTCATGGCGCCGACACCGCTCAGGAGCAGGATGGGCGACCGGTCGAGAACGGCCGAGATAATCATGAGCAGGCCGAGAATCCAGACGACGATCTGCAGGAGCTGCACAAAGCCCTTGAGCGGCCGGTCCCTGGCAACCTCCGATCGCGCATAGATCGCGTGCACCGCACTTAATGAAGCGACGACCGCCATCGTCAGCATGAGCACCATGTAGCCCATGGCGAGGTTGCGGACGAGACGGGCAAACTCTTCCGGCACTTCGGGTACGAAGGCGATGCCGGAGAAGATCAGCAGCGCCGGCACGACATGCACGAGGCGGCTGAAGACTTTGTGCTTGACGAGTTCGTCGTCCCAGGTCGTACGCGTTCTGGCGGCAACGCCGCGCGCGGCTTTGAGGACGATGTGTTTCGCGACAAAATCCACCAGTAAGGCGAGTGCCAGCAGGGTGGCAACGCCCGCAACCGGCAGCGCCAGCGGATGTATGTCAGTCAGTCGCTCGAGCATTGAGGATCACCGTTTTGACAAGTAGTAGCTGCGCTCATTCGGCAGCGTATGAGGGATCGTTGGGTTTCGCGGGTGGTGCATGTCACTGAAGGCTGTCGAGCAGGAGGCGCGCGGCGGCCGCGGAGGAGGCAGGGTTCTGCCCGCATATGAGCCGGCCGTCTCGAACGGCGTGTTCTTCGAAATCCGGCGCTGACGAATAGACTCCGCCGCGTTCGGAGAGTGCGTTCTCGACCAGCAGCGGGACTGCCTCCGTCATTCCCACGGCCGCTTCCTCCTTGTTGCTGAAGCACGTGACCCGCCGGCTCTTCACGAGGTATTCGCCGTGCTCGTCACGGGCGTTGAGCAGGGCGACGGGGGCGTGACAGATGGCCGCAACGGGTTTACCCGCGCGCCACAGCGCTTCGATCAGACGAATCGAGTCGGCATTGTCGAGGAGGTCCCATAGCGGGCCGTGGCCGCCCGGGTAAAAGACGGCGTCGAAGCGCCGGGGGTCCAGCGCGCCAAGGGGTTCAGTATTCTGGAGGAGACTTTGCGCTTCTTCGTCGCCGTCGAAGCGGCGCGTGGCGCCGGTCCGGTTTTCGGGCTCCGCGCTCAGCGGATCCATTGGCGGTTTCCCGCCACGCGGCGACGCCAGCGTGACTGCGGCTCCGGCGTCCTTGAACACGTAGTAGGGCGTGGCCAGTTCTTCCAGCCAGAAGCCCGTCGGGCCCCCGGTCCCCGGTTCCGGGCCGAGCGTACCGTGCGAGGTCAAAACGATGAGAATCTGGCTGGGATATTGCACTCTGTCTCCGCCGCTTCAGCGCGCGCAAATCGACTAGCCGGACCTTGGGGCAGGCCCTGCCGAATCAAGCGCGACCCGCGTCGGAACCTATTTCGAAGAAGCGCTCTGCGTTTGCCGTGGTAATTGCGGCGACGTGCTCAACGGATTGTCCGCGTGCCTCCGCAAGCACGCGCAGAACCTCGACGAGCCAGGCGGGCTCGTTACGGCGGGTCTTGGGTTTCGGTCGCAGCGTCCGCGGCAACAGGTACGGTGCGTCCGTCTCGATCATGAGTCTGTCGTCCGGTATCGCTCCGGCGATGTCGTAAAGATGCCGGCCGCGGCGCTCGTCGCAGATCCAGCCGGTAATGCCTATGTAGAGTCCCATCGCGACATACTCCCGCAGCGACTCGTGCTCCCCGGTAAAGCAGTGCGCGACAGCCCGGCTTAGCCTGGGCAGCGCCGGTTCCAGGATTTCGACAAAATCGTCGTGCGCATCGCGCTGGTGCAGGAACACCGGTTTGCCGCTGTCGGCCGCAATATCGAGCTGCGCGGAGAAGGCGGCGAGCTGTTCCTCGCGCGACGAAAAATTGCGGAAATAGTCGAGACCGCATTCGCCGACCGCAACTACCGAGCCGCCGGCCGCCAGCTGCCGAATCAGGGCATCGCTCGCGGCATCGTAGTCTTTGGCGTGATGCGGGTGCACACCGGCCGTCGAGTACAGCAGTCCGGGATGTTGTGCGCTCAGTTCCGCGGCGCGACGATTGCTGTCGTCGCTGCTGCCGGTCACGATCATGCGCGTCACGCCAGCCGCTGCGGCGCGCCCGAGCACCTCGGAACGGTCGGCGTCGAAACTGTCGTGCGCCAGATTTGCCCCAATGTCGACAAGCTGCATCACATTTGATTCCAGCGAAAGACCCGCGCGCCCAGCAACAGGAAGACGACGCTCATTGCCGTCAGCGCAAGCAGGTTGGGCGCGATCTCGGCGAGTGTGGCGCCGTCGAGCATGACGGCGCGCGCTGAATCCAGAACGTGCGTCAGCGGAAATAACTTGGCGATCTGCTGCACCAAAGCGCCGGCTCCCTCGAGCGAGAACCAGACGCCGGAAAGCAGCATCATTGGCCAGTTGATCATGTTCAGCAGGCCGCCTGCGAGCTCTTCGCTGGTGACCCTGGCCGCCACGACCAGCCCAAGCGCGACCATGGAGATGGTGCCGAGCGTGGCGATCAGCAGCAGGTTCAGGTAGCTGCCTTCCATGGGCGTCCCAAGCACCCAGTGAGTACCCGTGAACACGAGCACCGTAATGCCGATGACGAGCACCATGCGCGACGCGATCTGCGCGACGATAAACTCCATGGGACGTAACGGCGTTGCCCTGAGCCGCTTCAGAAACCCGTTCTTGCGGTAGCGCACGACGACGTAGCCCACGCCGAACAGGCTGCTGAACATCATGTTCATGCCGAGGATGCCAGGTAATACCCAGTCCACATAGCGAATCGCGTCGCCCTCGATGCGCTCCTTCTGCATACGGCCGCCCACGCCCGCGTCGGCCTGCAGCAGAGTCCGCTCGGCAAAATAGCCTTTGGAGGAATCGGGGTTTACCCAGTAGCGCGGCGGCTGCTCCAGTGCGAGGAGCAGGTCGAGCTGATGCCGTGCGACTTTGCGCTGAGCTGCTTCGAGTTCATCGACGGCTACGAAGTCGATGTAGCGCGTTTCGAGGAACGGATGTGCGTTGCTGTCGATCTGTCCGGACTCGCTGAGCACCCCGATCGTGTATTCGTTGCGGTCGCCGCCGCCGAATGCCAGCGACAGCCCGGCCATCAGGGCGAGCGGGAGAATCAGGTTCCATGCGAGCGTCGCCCGGTCACGGACGAATTCCAGGTTGCGCGCGCGAAAAATCGCATAGATTCGTTTGAACAAGGGTTTATTCCTCAGGCGCGCAGCGAATGGCCGGTCAGATCCAGAAACAGGTCTTCGAGATTGGCCTGTCGAATACGTACCCGGTCCAGCGCTATGCCCTTGCCGCCCAGTTCCCTAAGGCTTGCCGTTACGTCCGTGGACTGTATTTCCACGATGCCGAGATTGTCGTATACGTTGTGTTCGATATCGCCCAGTCCGCCGTCCACCGCGTCTTTCGGCAGCTCGATAATCAGGCCCTCGTAACGCTCCGCGAGCAGCGCGTCCGGCGCACCCTGGGTGACAATCTGCCCTCCGTCCATGATGGCAATCTCGTCGCACAGCACCTGCGCCTCGTCCATGTAGTGGGTCGTGAGGATAACGGTCGCGCCCCCTTTGAGGATGTTCTGCACGAGGTCCCAGAAGTTGCGGCGGGCCTGCGGGTCGAGGCCCGTCGTCGGCTCGTCCAGAAAGATCAGCTTTGGCCGGTTGACGAGCGCAACGGCCAGCAGCAGCCGTTGCCGCTGGCCGCCGGACAGCTTGCGATTGTCGCGGTCGACGAGATCGCCGAGCGAGCAGGCCTCGATGATGTCGTCAAGGTTGCCCTGGCGGTCGTACAGCGTGCGGAACATGTGCAGGGTTTCGCCGACGCTTAGATGATCCTGCAGCGCCGTGTTCTGGAACTGTATGCCGGCTTCTTCCCGGAAGCGCTGGCCGGCCGGTTCGCCGTAATACAGCACTTCGCCGGAAGTCGCGGGAGTGACGCCCTCGACGATCTCGACGGTGGTTGTCTTGCCGGCGCCATTGGGGCCGAGCAGCCCGAAGCAGATACCCTCCCGGACCTCGAAGCTTACGTCGTTTACCGCCAGCACCCCGGGATATTCTTTCACGAGGTGGCGAGCTTCTAGAGCAATGGTCATCTGGGGGCCGGAATCGTCGTAGGATGGAAAGCGGCTAAGACTAGCGAAACCCGTAACGCACCACCACCGCGGAACGTCATGTGCGCTTAAACCGAATCCAAAGCGGTGGTATCCAAAGCAGGAACACCGTCAATTCAGGGGTAAGTTTTCATGATCTGTCAGACTACACAACGCGGTTTTGCGCGCCAGGGCGCGGTTGCCCTATTGAGCCTGCTGCTTGCGCTGCCGGCGGCCGCCAGCGTCAACAAGAGCATCAAGATTGGGCCCGGAGAAACGGCTAACGGCGCTTCCTCGGTCAACGGCAGCGTTACGGTTGGTGCCAACGCCGTGGTCAGCGGCAGCGTGGATACCGTAAACGGCACCATACGGATAGAGGACAACGCCCGGGTCGAAGACGTGTCGACGGTAAACGGCGCCTTACGGCTAAGCGCCGGGGTTAGTGCGGGCGACCTCGACACCGTAAACGGATCGATTCGGGTGGCCGACGGCTGCCAGATCGACGGTTCGGTCCAGGCGGTGAACGGCTCCATTAGCCTCGCGCGGAGCACGCGCGTGTCGCGCGACATTGGCAACGTCAACGGCAGTATCGAGCTGACGGGAGCCGAAGTGGGCGGCGACCTCGAAACGGTGAATGGCGATGTCGAGCTCATGGATGGCGCAATCCTGCGCGGCAATCTGATTATCGAGAAGCCGGGCGGCTGGGGCTGGAACAGCAAGAAGCGCAAACCGAGGATCATTGTCGGACCCGGCAGCATTGTCGAAGGGACGATCGAACTCGAGCGCGAAGTTGAGCTTTACATTAGCGACAGCGCGCGGGTTGGCGGCGTGTCCGGCGTAATGAGCCTCGACGACGCAGAGCGCTTTTCGGGGGCCAGGCCGTAGAGCCCCCGCTGGGAGTCAACGCTGCCCCTGAGTCCTCAGGGGCGCGGTTCCCGAACGCCAATTGCAGAGGGCCCCAGACCCTGCTGTTCCCGCGGCCCCGATCGCGATAGAAAAACCTGCGGTTCTACGCGCTGGAACGGGCTAAAATAGCCCCGTGACTCGCGCCACGAAACAACTTGCGTTATTCGAGGATACGGATACGCGCGACGAGCTCTCCGCGTTTTCCGTGCGCGAAAGCCGGCGTGCGCGGCGACTGTCGGTGAAGGTCTATCCGCGCGGGCGCGTCGAAGTCGTCGTGCCGCAGCGTACCCGGGCGGCGGACGTCGAAGCATTCGTCCGCGAACACATGGACTGGATCAACCGCACGCGCCAGGACTTTGCCAGCAAGCATCCGCCCGAACCTTTCCGGCTGCCGGATACTGTGGATCTCGTCGGAGTCGGGCGCCGCTTTCACGTCCGGTATCAGCACCGGCGCGACGCCAAAACGGTTCGCTACCGCCAGCTCGGCGGCACGCTGGTGATCAGCGGTGCCGTGGGGGACGAACAGGCCTGCGTAAAAGCCTTGCGGCGCTGGCTCGCAGGTGTCGCTCGCGACGAGTTCGGTCCGCGGCTGCTGGCGCTGTCGTCGTTGACGGGCAACCCCTACAAGCGAATGCAGGTCAGAGCGCAGAAAACCTGTTGGGGGAGTCATTCGTCGACGGGGACGATCAGCATCAACTATTGCCTGCTGTTTCTCGAGCCGGCTCTGGTGCGCTATTTAATGATTCATGAGCTGTGCCATGCCCGGCATATGAATCACTCGAGCCGCTTCTGGCGGCACGTAGCGCGTTTCGAGCCGGACTACCGTGCGCTGGACAAGCGTCTTTCCTCAGCCTGGCAAGAGATACCCGTCTGGGTTGGTATCTACTAAAAGCTTCATAAAACAGATAGTTATTTTTGTAACTTAAAGTTCTATATCAGCCCTGATCCAACAGCTCGCGAAGGTTGATCACGGCGGCGTTGGCGCGCGCCAGGTAATTCGCCATTACGAGCGAGTGATTGGCGAACAGGCCGTAGCCGCCGCCGTTCAGGATAATCGGCGAGCGCAGCGGATCGAGGCTTGCCTCGAGTTCGCGAATGATCTGCCGGACGCTCGCCTCGGCGTTCTTGTCGTCAAGTACCTGGGCGAAGTCCAGCTCCGCCGCGCGAAAGAAGTGCACGAGCGCCCAGGCGGTGCCACGGGCCTCGAAGAACACGTCGTCGACCTCGTACCACGGGGTCTTCACCCGCAGGCGGTCAGCCTGCGGCTGCGCGGCCTCAGCGGCGGCGTCGCCGGCAAGGTTTTCGTTGATGCGGTCGGTGGCAACGCTATCGCCGAGGCGCCGGGTAAGACTGCCCAGCCGCTTCTCGACCTGGGCGAGCCATTCCCGCAGGTTGTCGGCGCGCGCGAAAAACTCCGCGTTCGGTTGCTGAGTTCCGATCAGCCGGTCGCGGTAGCGGCTGACGCCGTCGATGCCGTCACGGTACTTGGCTTCGGTGCGCGGCAGTATCCAGGAGTTGTTGTCGAAGAAAAAGTGCGGTTCTGCCTCGGCGAGATCCTCGTCTTCCTTGGACTGCGACTGGCTGCGGCTGTAGTCGTTGCGCAGCACCCGGGACAGATCGCGAACCTGCTGCAGTACGCCGAATTCCCAGTTGGGCGTATTGTCGAGAAACACCGAAGGAGGCATGACATCGTTGGAGAGGTAGCCGCCCGGCTTGTCGAGCAGGGTCTCCGCTACCCGGACCAGCGTGTCCGTGGTGGCGTAGCCGACGACGTTGCGGCTGTTGTCGACGTATTCGTTAACCCAGAAGATCTTCGGCGTGCGCGACCAGTAGATGGCCAGAACGGTCCACACCAGCAGGACTACGCCCAGCGTAATCAGGCTAACGCGGCGCCAGCGCGGTTTCCGCAGGATACTGGCTGCAGTCTGTTTGCTCACGGCAACTCCGTTTGGGGACTGGGAAGAGAACTAGTCTACCGTTGTGGGGCCGGTCAGGCGATTGACAAGGGGCACCAGCGCGGACACGGCGGTGTCGGCGATCTGAATATCGTCGTCTCTGAGCGCGCCCGATGCCTGCGGATTGATCTCGGCGACGGCTGCCCCGCTGTGACGTGCCGCATCGATTAGCCCTGCGGCAGGGAATACACGTGCCGATGTGCCTATCGCGAGGAACAGATCGCAGGCGCTCGCGGCTGCGGATGCCCGCTCGAGCGCTGCATCCGGAATGTTTTCTCCGAACCAGACGACTCCGGGCCGCACGGCTGCACCGCACCGTGGACAAAAGGGCAGGCGGTCCGAGTCGATGTTCTCGATAACGGCGCCTTCGGCGAAACACCGGTTGACGAACAGGTTGCCGTGGAACTCAATGACATCCGGACTGCCGGCCTGCTGGTGCAGGCCGTCGACGTTTTGCGTAACGACGGTAAGCCGGGGCACGAGCGCCGCCAGTTCGGCCAGCGCAACGTGACCGCGATTGGGTTTGGCAAGAGCGACGAGTTTGCGGCGGTATTGATACCAGTCCCATACCCGCTCCGGGTTGGCTGCAAACGCCTCCGGAGTGGCGAGTTCGAAAGGATCGTACTTTGCCCATAGCCCGGATTGCGCGTCGCGGAACGTCGGGACCCCCGACTCGGCCGACATGCCGGCGCCGGTAAGCACGCACACGTGCCGGGCCGACTGCAGGGCGCGGCCAAGCCTGGCGACCGCGTCGCGGACACTCGATGGTTTCTGCGGCATACTGCTTTCGAGGACACTAGATTTTATGATCGACTTGACGTTACCACATCGTGCGGCGACACCCGACGACGCCACGGCGCTGGCCGAACTCGTGAACATGGCGGGAGAGGGAGCGCCATTACATCTTTGGCAGGGGCTTGCCGAGGACGGCCAGAGCGCCTGGGACGTCGGCCGCGCAAGGGCGCTTCGCGACGAGGGAGGGTTTTCGTATCGCAATGCCGTGGTCCGCGAGGAAAACGGACGGGTCGTGGCGGCGCTGATCGGCTATCCGCTCGCAGCGGAGCCAGTGCCTGTCGGCGACGATACGGCAGCGATGTTCGTGCCGCTGCAGGAACTCGAGAACCTGGCGCCTTCGACATGGTATGTGAACGTGCTCGCAACCTATCCGGAGCACCGCGATCGCGGCTACGGCGCCGCGTTGCTTACAATCGCGGATCGAATCGCCGCCGACGGTCAGCTCCGCGGCCTGTCGATTATCGTCTCCGACGGCAACCCGGGGGCGCGCAGGCTCTACGAGCGCGCGGGTTACCGCGAAACAGCGAGCCGTCCCATGGTGAAGGACGACTTGAAGAATCCCGGCGAGAACTGGGTGTTGCTGATCCGCAAGCTGTCCTAGGGCCGTTGCCGGCCGGCCTCATACGAGGCCAGCCCGAGGCGCCGCTCGCTAGGCCGCGAGCTGGCGCAGCACGTAGTGCAGGATGCCGCCGTTTTCGTAGTAGTCCCGTTCCTTGGGCGTATCGATGCGTACCAGCGCCTCGAAGACGATCGGCTCGCCGGATTCAGGCGTTGCGGTTACGGTTACGGTCCTGGCGTTGGCATCAGTCTGTCCGCTTACGTCGAAGGTCTCGGTGCCGTTCAGGCCCAGAGACGCCGCGTCCTCGCCCTCTTTGAACTGCAGCGGCAGCACGCCCATGCCGATCAGGTTCGACCGGTGTATCCGTTCAAAGCTCTTGGCGATAACGGCTTCGACACCGAGCAGCAGCGTGCCCTTGGCCGCCCAGTCGCGCGATGAGCCCGTGCCGTATTCGCTGCCGGCCAGCACGATCAGCGGCGTGCCTTCTTCCCTGTACTTGAGCGAGGCATCGTAAATCGACATTTGCTCGCCGCTGGGTTGGTGTTTCGTCCAGCCGCCTTCGGTGCCGGGGGCAAGCTGGTTGCGCAGACGGATATTGGCGAAGGTGCCGCGCATCATGACCTCGTGGTTGCCGCGCCGTGAGCCGTAGGAGTTGAACTCGGCGGGTGCTACGCCTTCGCTTTTGAGGTACTCGGCGGCCGGACTGTCGGCCGCGATGGAGCCGGCCGGCGAGATGTGATCCGTGGTCACCGAGTCGCCCAGAAGCGCCAGAACCCGCGCGCCGCTAATGTTGCTGACGGGCTCCGGTTCGACGGTCATGCCTTCGAAGTAGGGCGGGTTCTTGACGTAGGTCGAGTCGTCATCCCAGGTGTAGATTTCTCCCTCCGGCGTGTCGAGACGGTTCCAGTTGGCATCGCCCGCAAACACGCTGTCGTAGCTCGACTTGAACATCGTGGAGTCTATATTCGCCGAGACCGCCGCCATGATCTCCTGCTGACTCGGCCAGATGTCCTTCATGAACACCGGCTTGCCGTCCTGGTCTTCGCCGAGCGGATCGTCGAACAGGTTGACGTCGAGGTTGCCGGCCAGGGCATAGGCGACGACCAGCGGCGGCGAGGCAAGAAAATTCATCCGCACCAGCGGATGAATGCGGCCCTCGAAATTGCGGTTGCCGGACAGTACGCTGGTCGCGACTATGTCACCTTCAGTGACGGCCGCCGCGATTTCCGGCAGCAGCGGTCCCGAGTTGCCAATGCAGGTCGTGCAGCCGTAGCCGACCGTGTAGAAGCCTATGGCGTCCAGATCGTCGAGCAGCTCGGCTTTTTCCAGGTAGTCAGTGACGACCCGCGATCCGGGCGCGAGACTGGTCTTGACCCAGGGCTTTGCCTTGAGACCTTTCGCCCGGGCGTTGCGCGCAAGCAGACCGGCGGCAATCATGACGGCCGGGTTCGACGTGTTCGTGCAGCTCGTAATGGCGGCGATCAGTACGGCACCGTCGCGTATCTCGACGTCGCTGCCGCCGACGGTTGCCGTTGCCTTGCCGCCGCCCTTGCGGTTGGCGATCGCAGCCTCCAGGTGTTTCTCGTAGGTGCTGTCGGCAACCGAGAGCTCGATGCGGTCCTGAGGACGTTTCGGCCCCGCAATACACGGCTCCACCGTGGACAGGTCGAGTTCGAGCGTGTCGGTGTACAGCGCATCCGGCTGACCGTCTTCACGCCACAAGCCCTGGGTGCGGGCGTAAGCCTCCACGAGTTCGATCTGCTGCGGATCGCGGCCGGACAGTTCGAGGTAGCGAATGGTCTCGCCGTCGATCGGGAAGATCGCGCAGGTCGAACCGAACTCGGGTGACATGTTGCCGAGCGTCGCGCGGTCGGCGAGCGGCAGCTGCGAGAGCCCGTCGCCGAAAAACTCGACGAACTTGCCGACCACACCTTTGTTGCGCAGCATTTCGGTAACCGTCAGCACGAGGTCGGTTGCGGTTGCACCCTCCCGCAGTTTGCCGGTGAGTTTGAAGCCAATGACGTGCGGTATGAGCATCGTGATGGGCTGGCCCAGCATGGCGGCTTCGGCCTCGATGCCGCCGACGCCCCAGCCGAGTACGCCCAGGCCGTTGATCATTGTGGTGTGCGAGTCGGTACCGACCACCGTATCGGGGTAGGCCCGGCGCTTGCCGTCCTTGTCGACGTTGAAGATCACGCGGCTCAGGTATTCGAGGTTGACCTGGTGGACGATACCCGTGTTTGGGGGTACGACCCGGAAATTCTCGAACGCGGATTGTCCCCAGCGCAGGAACTGATAGCGTTCCTTGTTACGCTGAAACTCGATCTTGTTGTTTAGGTCGAGCGCGTTGGCGGCGCCGTAATTGTCAACCTGTACGGAGTGATCGATGACGAGCTCGGCCGGCGACAGCGGGTTGATCCTGTCGGCCGAACCGCCGAGCTTGACGACGGCGTCGCGCATCGCGGCAAGATCGACCACCGCGGGAACCCCCGTGAAGTCCTGCAGGATGACGCGGCTGGGCGTAAACGAGATTTCCGTGCTGGGCGCCGCATTCGGGTCCCAGTTCGCCAGCGCGAGGATATCCTCACGCGTCACGTCGCGGCCGTCTTCGTGGCGCAGCAGGTTTTCCAGCAGAATCTTGAGTGAATAGGGAAGGCGGGTTACGTGGCCTTCCTGCACGGCGTCGAGGCGAAAGATCTCGAGGTCTTCGCCGCCGACAGAAAGCGTCGAACGTGCGCCGAAGCTGTCCGTCATGTTGTGTCTCCGGGGTATTGTCTACAGTGGCGGTGGCACTAGCGGCCATCGTCGTCGGGGCGCGATTATAGCGAAAGGGCGCTCGAACCGCCTCGTCATTTAGTCGCATGCCGGGGCATGCGCCGCTGTTCGGGAGCTTTGCCGGACCGGCGCTCTACCCGGTCGATGACGGCGCCGCCGAGACAGCGATCTTTGTCATAAAAAACAACAAATTGTCCAGGTGCCGCAGCCCGTTGCGGCGCGTCGAAACGGACCAGCAGGCCGGCGTCCCCGGTCGCTTCCACGTGACAGGCCTGATCGCTTTGCCGGTAGCGGATTTTGGCGTTCAGGCGGATTCCCTGCCCGAGTCCGGGCGGCGGGGCGCCGATCCAGCTCGCGTCGCAGGCGCTGAGCACCTCGGAGAGCAGCCGCTCGCTTTCACCCTGGTCCACGATCAGGGTATTGCCGGCAAGCTCCTTGTCGACCACGTACCAGGGCGCATCGGACGCCTCGCGGCGGCCGCCGATGCCGAGGCCCTGCCGCTGCCCCAGCGTGTAGTACATAAGGCCGCGGTGCTCCCCGAGCGTGCGTCCCTCGGGCGTGCGGATCGGCCCGGGGTTGGCGGGAAGGTAGCTGCTCAGGAACTCGCGAAACGGGCGTTCGCCGATGAAACAGATTCCGGTACTGTCTTTCTTGCCGTGGACCGGCAGGCCGCGATCGCGAGCGATCCCTCGCACCTCGTCTTTGACGAGCCCGCCGAGCGGAAAGACCGTCTCGGCAAGTGCCGCGGCGCTTACCGCGTGCAGGAAGTAGCTCTGATCCTTGTTCGGGTCTGCGCCCTTGAGCAGCACCGCAGCGCCGGCCAGCGTTTCGCGCCGTGCGTAGTGGCCGGTCGCAAGCAGTTCGCCGCCAAGGCGCCTGGCGTAGTCGCGAAAAGCGCCAAACTTGATTTCGCGATTGCAGAGCACGTCGGGATTGGGTGTCCGTCCCGCGCGATATTCGTCGAGGAAATACTCGAAGACGCGTTCGCGGTACTCTTTCGCGAAGTTGACGTGATGCAGCGGGATGTCCAGGTGCCCGCAGACCCGCCGCGCATCCTGCAGGTCTTCGGCGGCCGTGCAGTAACCGTCGTCGTCTTCCCAGTTGGTCATGTGCAGCGCTTCGACCCGGGCGCCGGCTTGCTTGAGGAGGCTTGCCGCCACGGCCGAGTCGACGCCGCCCGAAAGACCGAGAATTACCCGGCGGCCGGCGACTTTGTCAGCTAACGCGTTCATCCGGCTAATGGTAGCACCGTCGCGGCTCCGTCCAGGCTACAGGCAGCCGCTGCCGGCCGGCGGGCGCTGCGGGCCCTGGCGGAAAACTTCGGAAATCTCGAAGGATGACCCCCAGACAACCGCTCTTATCCCGGCCCCGCAAAGTGAGTAGACTCAGCCGCTGCCTTTTTGCTCAAACGGTGCCATATGCGTCGCTTAACCCTCCTGTTTGTCACCCTGCTTTTTGTCCCCGGCGCGCTGGTTGCGGCGCCGCCGGCGCTCTCACTCGAGGAAATAGTCGGTCTCGAGCGCGTGACCGCTGTACAGATGAGCCCTGCCGGCGATCGTATTGCCTACCTCAAATCGGTGCCGCGAACCGTATATGTCGAGGCTGACGGTCCGGCGCACGTAGAATTGCACGTCGTCGATTTCGAAGGGCTTTCGCGCCCCTACGTCACCGGGCCGCTGGCAATCTCGGCGTTCGCCTGGTCTGCCGACGGCGAGCATATTTTCTTCGTCGCGAAACGCGATCCGGAGGCGCCCTTCAACGCGCTTCACAGGATCGCGGTCGCGGGCGGCGAGGCCGAGCAGGTTTATGGCCATTCGAGCGACATAGCCATTATTCATCCGTCCCCGGATGGAAAGACCCTGGCGTTCGTCGCCACGGATGCGCCGCCGGCGAAAACGACGGAGCTTGCGGAAAAAGGCTTTCGCGCGCTCGTCTACGAGGAATCGCTGCAGGAATCGCACGTCTGGCTGCTTGACCTCGACTCGGGCGTAGCCGCCAGGCACGATCTGCCGGGCAACGCTTCCACGTTCGCCTGGAACGCGGACGGATCGGTTTATGCGGTGGCTCTGGCGCCCACGCCGCTCGTCGACGACGTGTTTACCTCGCGCGATATCCATATCGTCGACGCGGCCAGCGGCAAGCTGCAAAACGCGATCGGCTCGGTGGGTAAGCTCGGGGCGTTTGCGTTTTCGCCGGACGGTGAGCGCATGGCGTACGTGGGCAGCGTGGATATTCACGATCCGAAAGACGGACGGCTCTACCTGAGTTCCGTGGACGGCGGCGAGCGCCGCGAGCTGGTTCCCGGATACATGGGGCACATCAACGGTTTCCTGTGGGTCGACGACCGCCGGATTCGCTGGCACGGTCATCGCGGCGCGTGGTCCGAAGTCGAGCTGCTGGATACGGCAGCCACCCGCGAGGCGGGCCCGGTGCCCGACTCGGGGCCGATCGTGCGCGCGCTGCATGCACACCCGGGATTAGCCGTGGCCGCGGCGCTCGCGGATTCCCCCGAGCATCCGCCCGAGGTGTACTTGCTGGAGGAGGGCAAGGCGCCCAAACGCCTGACCGACTCGAACCCGTTGCTTGCCGAACGCGCGGGCGTGCGCCAGGAAGTGATTAGCTACCGCGCGCGCGACGGCCTCGAGCTGGAAGCGATCGTCGTGCACCCGGCGAAGAAGTCGCGCGGCGGCAATCCGGCAATCTTTGTGATTCACGGCGGCCCCGAGGCCCACATATCGAACGGCTGGAGTTCGGCCTACAGCCGTCCCGCGCACGCGCTGGCGGAAGACGGTTATCTGCTGGCCTACCCGAACTACCGCGGCAGCACGGGCCGCGGCGTCGAGTTTTCCAAGCTGGGCCAGAACGACTACGCCGAAGAGGAGTTCAACGACATCGTCGATCTGAAGCGGCACCTCGTTGACGAAGGTTTGATCGACGGCGATCGCGTAGGCATTACCGGCGGGTCTTACGGCGGTTACGCCACGATGTGGAGCGCCAGTGCGCTAAGCGAGGAGTACGCGGCGGCCGTTTCGTTCGTCGGCATTTCGAACCAGATTTCCAAGTTCGGCACGGGCGATATCCCGCTCGAGATGTACAACGTGCACGCCCGCACCTGGCCGTGGGACGACTGGATGTGGATGCTGCGCCGCAGCCCCGTGTATCACGCCGGCAAGACCAAAACGCCGCTCCTGATCATGCACGGCGACGCGGACCCGCGCGTACACCCGGCCCAGTCGCTGGAGATGTACCGCTTCGTGAAGCTACAGACGGAAACGCCAGTGAGGCTGGTTTTCTATCCCGATGAGGGACACGGCAATCGCAACACGGCGGCGCAGTACGACTACGGACTGCGCTTCGTGCGCTGGATGGATCACTACCTCAAAGGGCCGGGCGGCGAACCGCCGCCGTATGAACTCGATCACGCGGGCCGGCTTGCCGAGGCGAGCGCCGAAGCCGCCGGAGACTAGCCCTGCCGGACCGTCGCCTCGTCGCTAGACGAGGTCGGCAGCAGCCATGACGGCTGCCACGTTGCGGTCGAGCGGCAGCATGCCGGTGATCAGCGCATCGGACTGGCGTTTGCCCGCCTCGAAGTCGTGCAGGCAGCGCAGCACGACGGGCGAGCGCAGATGCAGGCGGGCCGTTTCGATTTCGTCCAGCGTGAGCCAGTGGCGGGCAATGACGCCCGAATCGAGTTTGGCGTCTTCGTCGCAGCTGACAAAGTCGGCCGAGTAGACGAGGCGAAGGAACTGCTGCCGGGTCTGCGGCTGAATCCAGAGGTAGACGCCGATCAGGTCCTCGCAGGCGACCGTGCAGCCGGTCTCCTCCATGGTTTCCCGCACCACGGCCTGTTCCGGCGACTCGCCGGCTTCGATGTGGCCGCCGGGCTGCGTCAACACTTTCCGGCGTGCCGCGGTTTCCTCGACGATCAGATAGCGGCCTTCGTATAACACCACTGCCGCAACGGTTAAGTCGGTTGGATACATGCTGTCGGTGTTCCCTTATTGGTTTTTCGCCGCGTTCCGCGGTCAGATGCCGAGCTGCCGGAACTCCAGTTCGACTTCGCTCGCGGTCCAGATCTCGTCGAACATCCGGCTGTACAGCTTGGCGACGGCGGGCTCGTCAAGATCGGCTATGCCCTCCCAGCGTTCCGCCTGCAGCCGATAAACCAGCGCTTTTTGATCGGCGATGCAGAACGATTCGGCGTGGGTGCGAAGGTCGTCGCGTACGTGGCGAAACTCGATGTAGGTGTTCAGCCGTCGTCCCAGGTGCACAAAGTTGTTGCCGTTCTTTATGGCGCGCGTCGGATCCGCGATCAATACGCGAATCCGCGAATAGGTTTGCGACAGGACGAGGCGCTTGATGACTTCGAGGAACTCGGTGTCGTCGTAAATCCCGGGCTCCAGATCGTGGGTGAATATCGACACCTTGCGGGTCGCTTCCCGCGCAACCTTGACAACCGCCTGACGCATTTCTTCGCGAGTCGAGATTACCCAGCGCTTGTTTTGTTTTTCGTCTTCGTAGTCCATGCCGGAGGATTGCCGTCGCTGTTCGCTTGCCGCTACACGCGGGTTCTCGCTGAGTCCCGAGTGTACGCTCAGCGCTGCCCGAAGCATTGCCAACTGCGTCACGTTTTTTACTCTCGCGCCGCGGTTTGGAAAGAGTCAAAGCCTTGTCGTACAAGGGTTTGAGCGTCCTTCTCCAGACAGTATCTAGGCTACCCAATTACACATATGGTCGCCAGTTCAATTTGCTGGCTCGGCTGTACTGTCCGGTGCGTCGAACACACCCTGCCGCCAGAGCCAGATCAGCAGGTCGTCGGCGGGCCGCCAGCGCCTGCGCTCCTGGCGGCAAAGCGCGCGCGTGGCGCATAACTCCGGCATGAGCCGGACGTGGCCGGGCAGGAGCGGGTATTCGGCGCCGTTGGCGTACACGCGGCTGTCCGTGTACGCGAGCCGCGCCATTCCGTGGACCGCGAGAGGGCCGGCCGGCGGCGCGTCCTCGGGCGGAGCTTCCGGTTTCAGCCCCGGCTTGTTTGCCGTTACGAAACGACCCAGCGCCGTTTCGGCGCCGTCGCCGTCGCCGTCGCCGTCGAGGCCGTACTCGGCGAACAGGGCCGCCACGCGCGTAAGCGTGCTCGGGGGGATGTAGCCCGCAGCTGCGACGACGGGCGCGTCCGCGGGGTCGGTATAGAACACCTCGTCATGGCCGCAGCCGTGGCTGCCGAGATCCGCGAGGCTCGGAGCCCGCATGCCGATCGACGCTGTTACGCACAGGCTGGTCGCCGTGCCGAAGTGGGCGACGCCGGGATTCAGATACAGCACGTCCCCTGGGCCCGCGATTACCGTCTGCTGCGCATCGAAAGGCTCTACGAGCTCGAGCTGGCGGCTGGCCCCGGCGTCGGGAGCGACCTTCTCGGCAGTCCAGCGCCACCGCCGTGTTCCCTCAGTCTGGACCAGGAATACGTCGTAGTTGTCGACGTGCGGGCCCACGCTGCCACCGGGTGCGGCAACGCTAAGCATCAGGTCGTCGATGCGCCAGTCCGGCACGAACGGAACGAGCGCAAAGTAGCGGCGAAACGCCGGCAGATGCTTGTCAACGTCCTGAATCAGCAGCGTCCAGCCGGTTTCGGGCAGCGCGGAGAGGCGATCCGAATCGAACGGGCCGCAGGTCATTTCGTATGTTGTCCGCCCGTTCCGCAGGCTCGTCGTTACCAGCCTGCTTTCGACGTCCTCGAGTGTCGCGAGCCAAGCGAGTTCGTCGGGTTCTATCCGCGGCAGCGGCTGGTCGCTTTCGAAACCCGGGCCCTCGAAACCCGGGCCGGCGGCACCGGGCATCCACAGCGGCCGCGACTGCCAGTGCCTGTCCAGAAAGTCCCGCGCTCCGTTCGGCAGATCCCCGGCGGGAAAGCGCAGCGGGCTCATTGGTCAGCCGGGTCTTTCGTTGGCAAGCTCGGTGGCGAGGCCGAGATAGGTGGCGGGGGTGAGCGCCAGCAGGCGCTGTTTCTCGTCGTCGGGAATCTCGAGCCGGCCGACGAAGTCGGCCAGAGTGGCCTGATCGACGGCCCTGCCGCGCGTCAGCGCTTTGAGCTTCTCGTAAGGTTCCGGGATACCGTAGCGGCGCATTACCGTTTGCACGGCTTCGCCGAGAACCTCCCATGCGCCGTCGATATCGGCCTCGATGGCGGGGCGGTTGATCTCGAGTTTGCCAATGCCTTTTAGCGCCGACTGCAGGGCGATCAGCGTGTAGCCCAGCGCAACGCCGAAGTTGCGCTGCACGGTCGAGTCGGTCAGGTCGCGCTGCCAGCGCGACAAAGGCAGCTTTTCCGCGAAGTGGCCGAGTAGGGCGGTGGACATTCCGAGGTTCCCCTCCGCGTTTTCGAAATCGATCGGGTTGACCTTGTGTGGCATGGTCGAGGAGCCGACTTCGTCCTTCTTGAGCTTTTGCCGGAAATAGCCCAGCGATATGTAGCCCCAGATATCCCGGCAGAAATCCAGCAGCACGCCGTTGTAGCGGATCAGCGCGTGCGCGTATTCGGCCGTCCAGTCGTGCGGTTCGATCTGCGTGGTATGCGTGTTCGGCTCCAGCCCCAGCGATTCGACAAACCGCCGGCTGATACCGCGCCAGTCTGCGTCGGGATAGGCGACAAGGTGCGCGTTGAAGTTGCCGACCGCGCCGTTGAACTTGCCGAGTATCGGCACCGCCATAAATGCTTTCTCGGCCCGCTGCAGCCGATGGACGACGTTCATGATCTCCTTGCCGACGCTGGTCGGGCTGGCCGTTTGCCCGTGGGTACGCGACAACATCGGCACACCGGCGTACTGCCGCGCCATGTTCGCGAGCGGGATGCGCAGGCTGCGCATCGCGGGCTGCATTGTCTCGTTGCGCGCCGCCCGCAGCATTAGCGCGTAGCTGAGGTTATTGATGTCCTCGGACGTGCAGGCAAAGTGCAGGAAGTCTTTCAGGGGACCGGTTTCCGGGCCGCTGCCGAGTTTCTCACGGACAAAATACTCGACGGCTTTTACGTCGTGATTTGTTGTCGCTTCGATGGCTTTGACCCGCTCGGCGTCATCCAGCGAAAAGTCGTCCACGATGTCGTTGAGGACGTCCTTCATGACGGACGACAGGGATTCGAGCTCGGCGATCGCCGATTCATCGGCCAGGCGCTGCAGCCAGCGGACTTCGACGAGCACGCGAAAGCGGATGAGGCCGAACTCGCTCAGGGTGTCGCGAAGACCGTCCGCCTTGGCGGCGTAACGTCCGTCAGCCGGGGAGATTGCTAGAAGCGGAGATACTTTCATGCGGAAAAAACCAGTGTAGACTTGCGCGCGCAAAGCGCGAATCATACACGTTTTTACCGCCCGCCCGGCGCGCTCGACGGGCGCTGGCGACACAGCAAATCTTCAAGAGATATCAACGCGATGAACGAGAAATCCTACCGCATCGAAAAAGACAGCATGGGGGAGCTCAAGGTTCCCGAGGACGCGCTTTGGGGCGCCCAGACCCAGCGCGCCGTGGACAATTTTCCGATCAGCGGGCTGACCATGCCGAGGGCGTTCATTGCGGCGCTGGGGCTCATAAAGTGGGCTACCGCCGGCGCCAATGCCGAACTCGGATTGCTGGAGAGCGAAATTGCGATTGCCGTGCAGAAGGCCGCTCTGGCGGTCGCCGACGGCAAGCACGACGCCGAGTTTCCGGTCGACGTATTCCAGACCGGCTCCGGCACCAGCTCGAACATGAACGCGAACGAGGTGATCGCGCATCTCGCCACGAGCGGCCTGGGTAAAGACGTGCATCCGAACGATCACGTGAACATGAGCCAGAGCAGCAACGACGTCATACCGAGTTGCGTGCACGTGAGCGCGGCGCTCGCGATCAGCCGCGATCTGCTGCCCGCACTGGAGCATCTCTCTGAGGTCCTGGCGGAAAAGGCCCGGGAAACGGCCGGGATCGTAAAAACGGGGCGTACCCATCTCATGGATGCAATGCCAGTGACGATGGGGCAGGAACTCGACGGCTGGCGGGCGCAGATCGACAGCGGCGCGGCGCGCCTGCGGGAATCGCTCAAGCGCCTGACCGCAATAGCGCAGGGCGGCACGGCTGTCGGTACGGGCATCAACGCGCACGCCAAATTCGGCGACAAGGTGGCCGTACTGCTGTCGGAGCAAACGGGCGTTTCCTTCAAGGCGGCGGAATCCCGTTTCGAAGCGATGTCGTCGCAGGATACGGCCGTCGAGATATCCGGGCAGCTCCGCGTTCTCGCGGTAAGCCTTACGAAGATTGCCAACGATCTGCGCTGGATGAATTCGGGTCCGCTCGCCGGCATTGGAGAGATCGAGCTGCCGGCACTGCAGCCCGGTTCGAGCATCATGCCGGGCAAGGTCAACCCGGTCATTCCGGAAGCCGTGGCCATGGTCGGCGCACAGGTGGCCGGCAACGATGCGACCATTGCGCAGGCCGGGCAGTCCGGTAACTTCCAGCTCAACGTCATGTTGCCGGTCGTGGCTTACAACCTGCTGCAGAGCGTCGAGCTGCTCGGCAACGCCGCGCGCGCACTGGCCGACAAGGCGATTGCCGGGTTTACCGTCAACGTCGACAACATCAATCGTGCGCTCGATCGCAATCCCATACTGGTCACCGCGCTGAATCCGGTGATCGGCTACGAAAAGGGAGCGGCCGTCGCCAAACAGGCCTACAAGGAGGGCCGGCCGGTCAAGGACGTCGCCCGGGAGATGACCGACCTGAGCGACGCCGAGCTCGATCGGCTACTCGATCCAGCCGCGCTGACCGAAGGTGGCATCAAGCACTAGGGTCTGCCCGATGGACGCCGATCTTGTCACGGCCCGGCTGGCGCACACCCGCCCGCCGCGGGATCCGAGTGCGGCCGTTGCTGCCGAAACAGGCGCGCTTTCGCGGCTGATCGCGCCGCTCGGAAAGTCGCTGATTCCGGCCGGAGTCCTGATTCCGCTGTTCGATCGCGAGGCGGAACTGACCGTATTGCTGACCGAGCGCTCCGCCGAACTGAAGCACCATGCCGGGCAGATTGCGTTTCCGGGCGGGCGCATGGAGGTGGACGACGGGAGTATCGCGGAAACGGCTCTGCGCGAGGCGCACGAGGAAGTGGGCATAGCGCCGGCCAGCGTTCAGCTTGCGGGCTATCTTGCGTCGATGCCGACCGTCAGCGGCTATGCCGTGACCCCGGTCGTCGGGTTTGTCGATACGTCCGTAGAGCTGGTACTCGATCCCGGCGAGGTCAGCGATGCGTTCGAAGTGCCGCTCGAGTTCGTCATGGATGAGCGCAATCAGCGTACGGGTACGCGGCACTACGGCGGCCGGGAGTTTCCCGTCGTGGAGTTTCAGTATGACCGGCATCGGATTTGGGGTGCGACGGCCTATATGCTAGTTGAGCTGAAAAAGTTATTGGAAAATAACTAATTATGAGTGAAATAGATAAATTACTCGAAATTATGGCGGCACTCAGGAACCCAAAGAGCGGTTGTCCATGGGATCTGCAGCAGGATTTCTCGAGCATTGCGCCATACACCATCGAAGAGGCCTACGAAGTCGCGGATGCGATTGCGCGCGACGACATGCCTGAGCTGGAGAGCGAACTTGGCGACCTGCTGTTACAGGTCGTTTTTCACGCGCAAATGGCGAAGGAGGCCGGCCACTTCGATTTCGACGACGTGACCCGCAGTATCACCGAAAAGATGCGGCGGCGGCATCCGCATGTGTTCGGCGGCGCCGAGGCCAATACTGCGGCAAAGGTCGAGGGTAGCTGGGAACGGATCAAGGCCGAGGAACGCAAGGACAAGAACGACGCGAGCGCGCTCGCGGGCGTGGCTCTCGCACTGCCCGCGCTGAAGCGGGCGGAGAAGCTCGGCAAGCGTGCGGCGCGCGTGGGTTTCGACTGGCCGGATCCGCTGGGGCCTGCGGAGAAAGTCCGCGAGGAACTCGAAGAGATCGCCGAAGCGGACGCGGCCCGCGACTGCGAGGCGGTTGCGGAGGAAATCGGCGACGCGCTGTTCGCAATCGCCAATCTGGCCCGCCACCACAAAGTCGATCCCGAGGCGGCTCTGTCTGCCGCGAACGGCAAGTTCGAACGGCGCTTTCGCGCCGTCGAGTCGGCCCTGGCGGCGCGTGGCCAGCGGCTCGAGGATCTGCCGCTCGAGGCTCTCGAGGAGGCCTGGCAGGGTGTCAAGGAGGACGAGGCGGGCTGAAGCTCCGGCCGGCGGCCGACGATCGCCTGAAAGCCATAGCCTGAAAGCCAGGCGCGGCGAGGCCGCGGGCGTTCAGGCAGCGTTCATTGCCCGCCTACTAGTCTTGCTCCCAGGCTGGCAGGAGGTCAGTCGTCAAACGGAGTATTTGCATCATGTCACCACGGAATCGAAAAGCAGCACCAACGCTTGCAGCCGCCGCGATTGCCGTGGCCGCGCTTGGCTTTTCGGCCGGCGCCGCCGCGGATTATGACAACCGCTGGACTGCACCCTCGAGTTACACAAAAGCTGGTTATAACAGTCGCGGCAACGCCTACGGCCACCGTAGCCGGCATGGCGAACAGTACGATTATGCCCCCGTCATAAGCTCCGACCCGATCGTCCGCTACGTGACGGTCAAGACGCCGGTACGCGAATGCTGGCAGGAAACCGAATACGTCGAAGTGGACCGGCGCCGGGCGAGTCAGGGCGGCAGCGCGCTGGTTGGCGCAATCATCGGTGGCGTGGTCGGACATCAGTTCGGCAGCGGCCGCGGTAACGACGCGGCGACCGTTGCGGGCAGCCTGATCGGCGCTGCGATCGGCTCGGATACCGCCCGGCAGAAGAATCGCCGCTACGGCGGTTCCGAGGTGTACTCACGCCCGGTCGAGCGTTGCTCGACGAGGATGCAGGAGCATCAGGAAGAGCGTATCGACGGATATCGCGTCGTCTACCGCTACAACGGCCAGCGCTATGCCACCGAGCTGCCCTACGACCCGGGCCGCGAGATACGCGTACGGGTTGACGTGCGTCCGGCCGGCTAAGGCGGCGAGAGCTTGCAAGGTGTGAGATACCGCGTTGCAATCGGTAATCCGACGGCCCAAACTGGCGCCGGGTTGCCAATTGCAAGGCGGGAATCGCCCGCGGGCATTGCATGCAAAGCTCGCTCTCGAACAGGATTACAACGTGCTCAATAGACTAACGCTTGCGCTGCTGGTTTTGTGCCTGCTACCCGCTTTGGCGGAGGCTCGGCTGAAAACTCCGCCAGCGACCGAATCCGCAACTCCATCGGTATTCGAGGTGGCCCAGCGCGGCGGCATGAACCTCAACCAGGCTATCGAGTCGGTACGCAGCCGAGGTGACGTCGAACGCGTGCTATCCGCCGAAACGAAGGTGCAAAACGGTCGTGAGGTGCATCTCATCAAGGTAATGACCAGAGACGGCACGGTGCGGACTATCAGAGTTAACGGCCGGCGCCTTTGATTGGGCGCCACAGACCGGGAGATATCCATGCGTATGCTCATTGTCGAAGACGACCAGACGCTCCGCGAGACGCTCGCAAAAAAGCTCAAGGCCGAAGGATTTGCCGTGGAAGAGGCGGCGGACGGCCGGGAGGGCAAGTACTACGCGCTAGAGTACCCGATCGATCTGGCGATCATCGATCTGGGGCTGCCCGAGGTTTCGGGCATAGAGATCATTCGTGAAGCCCGCGCGGCCGGCAAGACGTTTCCGATTCTCATTCTGACCGCACGCGACCGCTGGCAGGACAAAGTCGACGGCCTGAGCGCCGGCGCGGACGACTACGTCGTCAAACCGTTTCACTTCGAGGAGATCAACGCGCGGCTGAGCGCGCTGGTGCGCCGGACCGGCGGCTGGGCGTCATCGGTGCTGAGCGCGGGTCCCGTCACGCTCGACATGTCGCGGCAGGAACTCAAGGTCAACGACGAAGGCGTGGAACTTACCAGCTTCGAATACAAGATCATCGAGTATCTCATGGTGCGGGCGGGCGACGTCATCTCGAAGACCGAGCTGACCGAGCGGCTGTACGACCAGGATTTCGAACGCGATTCCAACGTCATCGAGGTATTCATCGGCAGGCTGCGCAAGAAGCTCGATCCCGACAACAGCCTGAAGCCGATCGAAACGCTGCGCGGGCGCGGCTACCGGTTTGCACTGGAGCGCAATCAGGCGGCATAGTTCGGCGCATGTATTCGCTCAACGCACGGCTGCTGATCTCAGTCAGCGTGCTCCTCCTGCTGTTCTTCGGCGCCACGATTGTCGTGCTCGATACGGCCTTTCGCACGGCCGGGGAGCAGGCCCGCGAAGATATCCTCGACGGTCATCTAATGTCGCTGCTGGCGGCGGCCGAGGTCAGCGACGACGGCGTGCTGACGCTGCGGCGCGATTTGCCGGAGCCGCGTTTTTCGACGCTGGCCTCCGGCCTGTATGCCGCCATTCGCGACGACGACAATCGTGTCATCTATCAATCGCGCTCCAGTCTCGGCATGAGTATTCCCGAGGGTACGCGCGGCGCGCCCGGACGCGAGGCGTTCGAGCGGCTCTGGCTCGAAGACGGCACGCCGCTGCTGAGCCTTACCCTTGCCGTGCAGTGGGAGATCGCCGAAGGCGAGCTGCGGCCCTTCGTATTTTCGGTGGCGGAGAACCTCGATTCGTTCAACGCGCAGATCGCCGGGTTTCGCGGCCAGCTGTTCGGCTGGTTCGCGGCTGTCGCGGCGATCATGCTCGTATCGATTTCGCTGTTGCTGCGCGGGCTGCTGCGGCCGTTGCGGCAGATCGAAACCGAGATTGCCGAGATCGAAGAGGGCCGGCGGAGCTCGCTGTCGCCGGAGCTTCCGAACGAACTGGCGGGCGTTGCGGGGAACCTGAATCTCTTGATCGATAGTGAGCGGGCCCGCTCCGAGCGGTATCGGAACACGCTCGGCAATCTCGCGCACAGCCTCAAGACGCCGCTGGCGGCGATGCGTTCGCTCACGAACGAGAGCGGTTCACAGGCAGAAACCCGGCTCAACGAGCAGATCGACCGGATGGACGAAATCGTGCGGTACCAGCTCCGCAAACCGGCTTCATCGGCCGCTGGCAACCTGCTGCTGGCGCCGGTCGATCTTGCAGCCGAAACGGGGCGTCTCGTTGACGGTCTGCGCAAGGTGTACCGCGACAAGGCGCCCGGGATCGAGGTATCGGTCGACCCTGGTGCTGCGTTTCGCGGCGATACCGGCGATTTCCTGGAGATGGCGGGCAATCTGCTCGACAACGCCTGCAAGTGGTGCCGCGGTAAGGTGCGGCTTAGCGTAAAGCCGGCGGGCTCGGGCGGCATGATACTGAGTGTGGCGGACGACGGTCCGGGTGTACTTCCGGAAGCCCGCGAGGCGTTGCTGGAACGCGGCATGCGTCTAGACGAAACCACGCCGGGCGACGGCATTGGCCTCGCCATCGTCAAGGACATTGCCGAGTCTTACGGTGGGCACCTCGCCATTCAGGAATCCGACTTAGGCGGTGCGCAGTTTACGATTACCGTTCCGCCACAGCGCTCCAAAACCTGAGTTTCGAAAACCGCGGGCAAGTCGGCCGTGCGGCCGGCCTTGCCCGGGAGCGACGCTGGCCGGCAGTCTTACTGCGAGCCCGGCTGGTTCTTTTCGCCGATGGCTTTGGCGAGATTCATGATGGGGCCGACGAACTCCATCGGCATCGGGAATACGATCGTGTTGGTTTTTTCGCTCGATATTTCCTTGAGCGTCTGCAGATAGCGCAGCTGCAGCGCCTGCTGTTCGCTGGCGAGAGTCCGTGCGGCGTCCGCCAGCTTCTGTGCGGCCTGCAGCTCGCCTTCCGCGTTGATGATTTTCGCGCGCCGCGCGCGTTCGGCTTCCGCCTGCTGGGCGATGGCGCGGATCATGCTTTCGTCGAGATCGACGTGTTTGATTTCGACGTTGGCAACCTTGATACCCCAGTTGTCCGTGCGCTGATCGAGGATGTTCTGAATATCCTCATTGAGTTTGTCACGCTCGGCGAGCATGTCGTCCAGTTCGTGCTGGCCCAGCACGGAGCGCAGTGTGGTCTGCGACAGCTGACTCGTCGCCTCGAAGACGTTGGCGACCCGAATGATCGCTTTCTCGGGATCGACGATGCGGAAGTAGATCACCGCGTTGACCCGTACCGAGACGTTGTCGCGCGAGATGACGTCCTGCGTGGGCACGTCCATGACAACAACGCGAAGGTCCACTTTGACCATCTTCTGAAATCCGGGGATCAGGATGATCAGGCCAGGCCCTTTTACCGTCTGGTAGCGGCCGAGGAAGAATACGACGCCGCGTTCGTATTCCTGGAGGATCTTGATCGTGTTGTAAAGGATCGTCACGATCAGTCCGACGATAATTCCGATTACAGCGAGGTCCATGAGATTCCTTTAAATGGTGAGTTAGCCGTATCAAGTGGAGCTTGTTGCTTGCAGGTTCGAAGCGCGGCACGATGCGCTTCAGGCGGCGGGCTCCGCTGCCGCCGAGTGATCTGCCGGAGCGGGCCTGACTTCGAGCACGAGGCCGTCCATCGCGGTCACGATGACCTCCTGATCCTTGCCGATGGGCACCGTGCTGTGGGCTTGCCAGGCTTCGCCCTCGAGCCAGATTTTGCCCTCCTCGGTAAAGTCTTGCATGGCGACGCCTATGCCGCCAACGATCGACTCGCTGCCCGAAACGGCGCCGCGGTTGCGGAGTTTGAGCAGATAGCCAACGACCCAGACGATAAACAGCGCAGCCGCGATCGCGAGGCCCAGGACGAAGGCAATCGAAATACCGAAGCCCGGTATCGCGCTGTCGAAGGTCAGGATCGCACCGAAGACGAATGCGGCAATTCCACCCAGGCCGAGCACACCGAAGCTCGGCGCGAAGGCTTCCGCAACCATCAGGCCAATGCCGAGCAGGATCAGCGCAACTCCCGCGTAGTTGATCGGGATGGTTTGCGAACCGTAGAGAGCCAGCAGGAGACAGATTGCGCCGAGCGTGCCCGGTACCAGCGCACCGGGATTCCAGCCCTCGAGGATAAGACCGTAGACCCCGACCAGACCGAGCAGCAGCAGGATTTCGGGTTGTGACAGGACCATCAGCAGCTTCAGCCGCCAGTCCGGTTCGAACTCTTCGACCGTCGGGTTGGCCGTCGCGATCGTGACTTCTCCCGCGTTGGTTTCGACCGTGTTGCCGTTGACGGCGGCAAACAGTTCGTCCTGGTTGACGGCGATGTATTCGATAACGTTCTGCTCCAGCGCCTCGTCGGCCGTCAGCGTAGCGGCTTCGGTAACGGCACGCTCCGCCCAGTCCGCGTTGCGGCCGTGCCGTTCCGCGAGGGTGCGTATGTAGGATATGGCGTCGTTCAGCACCTTCCTTTCCATTGCCGATCCGGCCGGTGCTGCGGGATCCTCGTCAGGCGCGGCGTCCTCGCTCGCCTCCGGGTCGTCATAACCCGGGATGTTCGGTTCGATGTCTTCGGGAGGCGGCGTCAGATCGTCGCCGGTCATGGATACGGGTGTGGCGGCGCCGATGTGCGTCGTGGGCGCCATCGCGGCGATGTGGCTCGCCAGCAGGATATAGGTGCCGGCGCTGTCCGCGCGGGCGCCGGCCGGCGTAACGTAGGTGGCGACCGGCACGTCCGAGCCCAGAATCGCCTGAATGATGTCGCGCGTGGCGCTGACGAGGCCGCCCGGCGTGTCGGTGTTCAGCACGATCAGATCGGCATTCTGCTCGTTGCCGTATTCTATGCCCTTGATGACGTATTCGGCCGTCGCGACGCCAATGCCGCCTTTGATCTCGAGGTTGACGACGCGGTTCTCGGCGGACGCCGCTGCCGCTGCGAGCAGCGCGAAGCCCGCGAGGATCACGCGCAGCCCCGCGTGCCGATAGCTTGATCTCATTGTCTTCATTACGGTCTTCATAGCCCTAATAATAGCAGGGAGGCGTGTCCGGGTCGTCATGCGGCGGTTTAGATCGCCGGCGTTCGGTGGCATGCTTCGCCGCATGTTCATACGTTTTATCAGTACTGGCGGCACGATCGACAAGATCTACTTCGATGCCCTGAGCCAGTTCGAGGTTGGGGAGTCGCAGGTGCAGCATATCCTGTCCGAGGGACTCGTGGCGTTCGACTACGGGATCGAGGCTTTGTTGCAGAAAGACAGCCTCGAACTCACTGAGGAGGACAGGGCCGGGCTGAGGCACTACATCGAGCAGGATACGGCTGCGCGCTTCGTGGTCACCCACGGCACGGATACGATGGTGGATACCGCAAACGCCTTGGCCGGCATACCGGATAAGACGATTGTCCTGACCGGCGCTTTGGCGCCCGCGCGGTTTCGCAGTACGGACGCGGTATTCAACGTGGGGATGGCCGTGGCTGCGGTCCAGATCGCGGCTCCCGGCGTGTACATCGCCATGAGCGGCCAGGTGTTCGAAGCCGGCGCGGTCCGCAAGAACCGCGCCGAAAATCGTTTCGAAACCGTCGAGAGTTAGACGGCTTGCCGCAAGGCGCGCGCTGCAATCCTAAAGGTCGAACTCGATGCCCTGTGCGAGCGGCAGAGCCTCGCCCCAGTTAATGGTGTTGGTCTGCCGGCGCATGTAGGCCTTCCAGGAATCGGAGCCGGCTTCGCGGCCGCCGCCGGTTTCCTTTTCGCCGCCGAAGGCCCCGCCGATCTCCGCGCCGGAGGTGCCGATGTTGACGTTGGCAATGCCGCAGTCCGAGCCAATGTGCGACAGAAAGTACTCTGCATGCTGCAGCTTGTCGGTGAAGATCGCCGAGGATAGCCCCTGTTTGACCCCGTTATGCAGTTCGACGGCCTCGTCGATCTGGGAGTAGGAGATCAGGTACAGCAGAGGGCCGAAGGTCTCGGTTTGCACGATTGGCCATTTGTTGTCGGCGACGGCAATGGCGGGCGTTATGAAGTTGCCGTCGCCTTCGAGGCGCTCGCCGCCGCACAGGATCTCGCCGCCCTTGGAGCGGACGGCGGCGGCGGCGGCTTCGACCCGCGCAATGGCGGCTTCGTCGATCAGCGGGCCCATGAGCGTGTCTTCGTCGAGCGGATTGCCGATCCGTACCTGACCGTAGGCTTTGACCAGCGCCTTCTTGAGTTCTTCGAAGCGCGACTCGTGGACGAGTACCCGGCGCGTGGTTGTGCAGCGCTGGCCGGCGGTCCCCACGGAGCCGAAGACAATCGCGGGTACCGCCAGTTCGAGGTTGGCATGCTGGTCTACAATAATGGCGTTGTTGCCACCCAGCTCCAGCAGGAATTTGCCCATCCGTGCGGCGACCCGCTCGCCGACCTGCCTGCCTACGGCGCTCGATCCGGTGAACGACAACAGTGCGATGCGTTCGTCGTCGACGAAGTCGGCAGCCAGCTTGTTGCTCGCGTCGTTGATCAGATAAAACGTGGGTGGCAGATCGAGATCCGCCATCGCCTCGTTCACGATCTTCTGTACGGCGACGCCGCACAGCGGAGTCTTGGGCGACGGTTTCCAGATATTGACGTTGCCGCAGACGGATGCGACGAACGCGTTCCAGGAGTAAACGGCGACCGGGAAATTGAAAGCCGAGATCGTGCCGACGATGCCGAGCGGGTGCCATTGCTCGTACATGCGATGCTGTGGCCGTTCGGAGTGCATCGTATTGCCGTACAGCATGCGTGACTGGCCGACTGCGAAGTCGGCGATGTCGATCATCTCCTGAACCTCGCCGTCGCCTTCGGCCTTGATCTTGCCCATTTCCATCGTGACGAGGCTGCCGAGCGCGTCCTTGTAGTCGCGCAGGACGTTGCCGATATGCCGTATTGCATCGCCGCGCACGGGCGCCGGAATCTTGCGCCAGTCGAGGAATGCGGCTTGCGCCGCGCGAACGACGCTCTCGTACTCTTCGGGGGTGGTGGCGGTGACGCTCGCAATGCGTTCGCCCGTCGCCGGGTTGTGCGAGTCGATGATGTCCGCGCCCTCGGTTTCGAGTGCCTCGGCGCCGAGCCAGGTGCCCGGGTTGTTGTCCGCCAGGTCGAGCGTATCGAGAATGTTATGCATTATGTGCCTCCCGCGTTGACGCGCTGCGTGCCGGTTTCGCCGCGCGCGACGAGCTCGGCTGAAGTCTGGTTGGTGCCGCCGTGCGCGTAGTAGCGCCCGAAACGATTCGACAGTATGTGCGGCAGCGCAAACTGCTCCTGCGCCACAAAACCCCGGAAGCTCTCGGGCTCACGCATGACGAGATCGATGACGCTGCAAATACCGGCCGCCGTCGTTATCTGAATCGCTGACCACAGGCGTCCGGCGACGACTTGCGGGTACACCTTGTTGACGTAGTTTTCCTCGCGGAGTTCGCCGCCCTGGGTGCCGGTTACGGCCGCGTAAACGATGACGACGTCCTGCAGGGTCTGCGGAACCGCGTTCTCGAGAACGCGCTTCAGCGTGTCCCGGTCGTGATTCAGCTTGAGCCCGTTCATGAGCAGGCGAATCTGCTCACAATGGCCCGGATAGCGAATCGTCTTGTAGTTCATCGTCGTCACGCGGTCGCCGTAGGTTTCACCCAGCGACCCCAGTCCGCCCGAGGTGTTGAACGCTTCGTACAACTTGCCGTCGATTTCGATTTCCTCGAGTCCCTCGAGCGGAAGCACGTCCACTTCCTCGCCGTCCACAATGGCGTTGCAAAGGTTGCCGTACTCGTTGATGACACCGTCGGTGGACCATGTCAGGGAATACTTCAACACGTTGTTGGGGTGCTGCGGCAAGGCGCCGACGCGGAGCTTGACCGAGCGTACCTCGTCGAAATGCTGCATGAGTTCGTTGGCCGCAATACTGATGAATCCCGGAGCGAGTCCGCACTGCGGTGCGAACGCCGTGTTTGCACCTTCGGCAATCTTGCGCACGGCCTCGGTGACGGTAACGTCCTCGGTCAGATCGAAGTAGTGCATGCCGGTCTCGCGCGCGAGTTCGGCAACCGGAACGTTGCAGTAGTAGGGCAGGCTCGACACGACCGCGGCCGGCGCATGCGTCTCGACGTGAGACCGAAGCGCGTCCTGATCGGTAGCGTCGAGATCGAATGCGCTAAGCGTGTCCAGACCGTGCGCCCCAACGACCTCCAGCGCCGCGCCCGGCCGGCTGTCCGCAAGCTGTACGCGGTAACTGCCCGATTCGCCCAGCAGGCCTGCAATGAGCGAACCGATCTTTCCGGCTCCCAGAACCAGAATATTCTGCATGATGTCTCCCTGGTGATCCGCTGTAACAGTCCGCTGCTCCCAAGCGGCTGCACGGCGGTCAGCTGTCTTGAAGGCGCGCATTGTGCACGGGCTGCAGAGCGAGTTCCAGCGGTTTCGGGGCCACGCTACGCTTATGTTCAAGGCCTGCCCGGGCGGCGCCGGGCGCGGTCCGGAAAAATGCTCGGACGCGTCCTCTCGAACGCGAGCTAAACGATTGATTGCGGCCGCAACTTTTGCCCGCCTACCGGCAAGCTGGCATAGTCCGGCGAAAGAGAGGCGGGCAGCCTGTCCGCCGCCGACATCGAGGTAATTGTGACCAGATCAAGCCCCGGGACCGACTGGCATCCCGCCAGTTGGAGCCAGTTTACCGCCAGCCAGCAGGCGACGTATCCCGATCAGCCGGCGCTCGACCGGGTGGTCGCCGATCTGTCGAAGCTGCCGCCGCTGGTTACGTCCTGGGAAGTTGACGCGCTCAAGGAGCAGATTGCCAAAGCGCAGCGCCGCGAGGCGTTCGTGTTGCAGGGCGGCGATTGTGCCGAGACCTTCGCCGAGTGCACCTCGGAAAACATTGTCGCCAAGCTCAAGATTCTGCTGCAGATGAGCGTCGTCATGCTGTACGGCATGAAAAAGCCCATCGTGCGGATTGGCCGCATGGCCGGGCAGTATGCGAAGCCGCGCTCTGCGGATACCGAAACCCGCGACGGAGAATCGCTGCCGAGTTTTCGCGGCGATCTCGTCAATCGCAATCCGTTTACCTCGGACGACCGCGTGCCGGACCCGCAGCTGATACTGCGCGGCTACGAACGGGCCGCGCTGACGCTGAACTTCGTGCGCTCCCTGATCGACGGCGGTTTCGCCGACCTGCACCACCCCGAGTACTGGGATCTGGACTGGGTGGGGCATTCGGCAACGGCCGAGGACTACCGCGCTATCGTGCAGTCGATCTCCGATTCGCTCGATTTCCTCGAGACCGTCTCGGGTTCGCCCGTGCACAAGACGCAGCGCGCCGATATCTATGCCGCCCACGAAGGCCTGCACCTGCATTACGAGCAGGCTCAGACCCGCTACCTGGAGCGCCGGCAGCGCTGGTATAACCTGACAACCCACTACCCCTGGATCGGCATGCGTACCGCACAGCTCGACGGCGCCCACGTCGAGTTCTTCCGCGGCATCGCCAACCCGATGGGCATCAAGATCGGGCCGGGCATGACGCGCGAGTGGCTGCAGGGGCTGATTGGCGTTCTCAATCCGAACAACGAGCCCGGGCGGTTAACCCTGATACACCGGTTTGGCGCAAAATCGATCGAAGAGCACCTGCCGCCGATGATCAAGGCCGTGCAGGAAACCGGTTCGTCGGTGCTCTGGGTCTGCGATCCCATGCACGGCAATACCGAGAGCACGGCTGACGGCGTGAAAACGCGGCGCTTCAACAACATAGTGGCGGAACTCGAAGCGGCATTCCGGGTGCATGAGGAAAACGGCAGTTATCTCGGCGGCGTGCATCTGGAGCTCACGGGCGAAAACGTGACCGAGTGTACGGGCGGAGCGCGAGGGCTGACCGACGGCGATCTGGCGCGCGCTTACAAGTCCACCGTGGATCCGCGGCTGAACTACGAGCAGGCCATGGAAGTCGCTATGCGCATTTCCGGGGTACACAAGACCTGAACGGCGCCATACTCTGACGGCCGCGCAGACCCCTAGCGGTTTTCGCGCCGGGTGAACGCCTCCCGTGCCGCGGCGTTGCTCATCTCGACAAACGCCCCGGGCGCGAGTCCCTCGAGCGTAAACGGGCCGACGGCGTAGCGCAGCAGCCGCAGGGTCGGCAGTCCCACCGCGGCGGTCATGCGCCGAACCTGGCGGTTGCGGCCCTCGCGTAGCCCCAGCTGAATCCAGCGATCGGGTACCGTCTTGCGATAGCGCACCGGCGGCTCGCGGGGCCACAGCCCGGCGGGTTCGTCCATAGGCCGGGCGAACACGGCCCTGGCAGTGCCGTCCTTGAGGTGAACGCCGGCTTCGAGTCTGGCGAGTTCGCGCGCCGACGGCTCTCCCTCGACCTGGGCCCAGTAGACTTTCGTCGTCTGCGCGCGCGGCTGACTAATGCGGGCCTGCAGCCGGCCGTCGTCCGTGAGCAGCAGCAATCCTTCGCTGTCGTAGTCGAGCCGCCCGGCCGGGTAGACGCCCGGTACGTTAATCCAGTCGCCCAGTGTGGCCTTGCCGTCCCCGCCCGAGAATTGCGACAGAACCCTGAAAGGCTTGTTGAACAGCAGTAGCGGCATCGCGGCAGCCTACAAAAGTTGCCGCCGTCTGTCGCGCCATTCGCGGTTGAGGTCTACCGGTGGGCGAGTACAATGCACGCCGATTGCGGGCGCACCGTGCCCGCCCATTCCGAGAGACGTCATGCACTACGACCATATTGAGGTGCCCGCCGGCGGCGAGGCGATTACGGCGAATGCCGATCACACGCTAAACGTGCCCGACAAGCCGATCATTCCGTTTGTCGAAGGCGACGGCATTGGTATCGATGTCACGCCGGTGATGCTGGACGTCGTGAAAGCGGCCGTCAGTAAAGCCTACGGCCAGGAGCGGGAAATCCAGTGGATGCAGGTCTACGCCGGCCAGCGGGCCTCCGAAATCTACGGCGCCGCCATGTACCTGCCGGACGAGACTCTGCACGCGTTGAGGACGTACCTCGTGTCTATCAAGGGGCCGCTCGCGACGCCGATCGGCGGCGGCATACGCTCGCTCAACGTATCGATACGGCAAACGATGGATTTGTATGCCTGCGTCCGGCCGATCCGGTACTTCCCGGGCGTGTCGACGCCCATGAAACAAAGCGATCTCGTCGACATGACCGTGTTTCGCGAGAATACCGAGGACATCTACGCGGGGATCGAATACCCGACGGGTTCCGAGGAAGTGCAGAAGCTGATCCACTTCCTGCAATCCGAGCTGGGAGTGACCAAAATCCGCTTTCCGTCGAGTTCGGGAATCGGTATCAAGCCCGTCTCCCGCGAAGGCTCGGAGCGTCTCGTTCGCAAGGCCATTCAGTACTGCATAGACCGGGATTACGGCTCGGTCACGCTGGTGCACAAGGGCAACATCATGAAGTTCACCGAGGGCGCTTTCTGCCACTGGGGCTATGAGATGGCCCGGGTGGAATTCGGCGCGACGGAGAAAGACGGCGGTCCCTGGCTTGCGTTCAAGAATCCGAAGACCGGCAACGAGATCGTTATCAAGGATGTCATCGCGGACAACTTCCTGCAGCAGATTCTCATGAAGCCGGAAGACTACGACGTGATCGCCACGCTGAATCTCAACGGCGACTACATTTCGGATGCGCTCGCCGCGCAGGTCGGCGGCATCGGCATTGCGCCGGGCGCCAATATCGGCGACGCCGTCGCCGTGTTCGAGGCGACCCACGGCACCGCGCCGGGTTTTGCCGGCAAGGACCAGGTCAATCCGGGTTCGCTGATCCTGTCCGCGGAGATGATGCTTCGCTACATCGGCTGGACCGAGGCGGCCGACAACATCATGACCGGCGTCGCCCGAACGATTGCGGCAAAAGAGCTGACCTTCGACCTGGCGAAACTGCGGGAGGCCATTCATCAACCGGTCAAACGCGATCCGAACGAAAAGAAAGACGTCCACGAGGTGCTCGAGCAGCTCATTCCGGGCGCCACGCTCGTCGGCACGCGCGGCTTCGGCGAGGCGGTCGTACGCCACATGAATGACTGATACGGCCGCCGTTTTCGACAGAGACTGCCGGGCTTGTCCGCGCCTGGCGTCGTTCCTGGACGAAATCCAGGAACGCTACCCGGATTACTATTGCGGGCCGGTGCCGCCGTTCGGCGATGCCGCGGCGAAGCTGCTGATCGTCGGCCTTGCACCGGGCATGCACGGTGCGAACCGCAGCGGCCGTCCGTTCACCGGCGATCATGCCGGCATCATGCTGTACGAGGTTCTGCATCAGTTCGGCTTCGCGTCGCACAGCGAGTCGCTGGCCGCGGACGACGACCTTGCCCTCACTAACTGCCGGATCAGCAACGCAGTCAAGTGCCTGCCGCCGGACAACAAGCCGGTTGCCGCGGAGGTGAACACCTGCAACGTGTTTCTCGCCAACGAGTTGGCCACGCTCGCGGACGGCTCGGTCGTGATTGCCCTTGGCGGTATTGCCCACAAGGCCATTATCAGGGCGTTGAGCCTGCGCCAGGCCGACTACAAATTCGCGCACGAAGCGCTGCACGACCTGGGCCGCGTGAAGCTGCTGGATTCCTATCACTGCAGCCGGTACAACACGAACACGGGACGGCTTACCCGGGAGATGTTCGAATCGGTTTTCAGAACGGCAAAGGGGCTGCTGTAGGAACGCGCGATGAGCGACACTGAGTTCGATCTCGACGCTTTCCTGCGCACGCTGACGCACCGGCCGGGCGTGTATCGCATGCTCGACGACGCTCACAAGGTCATCTACGTTGGCAAAGCGCGCGATTTGAAGAAGCGCGTTGCGACGTATTTCCAGAAAAGCGTCAACGAAGCCAAGACCGCGGCAATGGTGGCGCAGGTGGCAAAAGTCGAGGTGACGGTTACCAATACCGAGGCCGAGGCGCTGCTGCTCGAGCACACCCTGATCAAGCAGGACCGGCCGCGCTACAACGTCGTGCTGCGCGACGACAAGAGCTACCCGTTCATCTACGCCTCGACCGATCAGGCCTATCCGCGGCTCCGCTTCCACCGCGGCGCCCGCAAGGGCAAGGGCAAATACTTCGGTCCGTACCCGAGCGCAGGGGCGGTGCGGCAGACGCTGGCCGAACTGCAAAAGCTGTTCATGATTCGCAACTGCAACGAATCGTTCTTTCGCAACCGCACGCGGCCGTGCCTGCAGTATCAGATCAAGCGCTGCACGGCGCCGTGCGTGGGCCTGATCTCCGAGGGCGAATACCGCCGCGACATCGAAGCCGCGATTCAGTTTCTCGAAGGCAAGAATCAGGCGGTCATCGAGAGCTTCGCCGAACGCATGGAGGAAGCCTCGAAGAATCTCGATTTCGAGCAGGCGGCGCGATTCCGGGACCAGATCAAACGTCTCAACAAAGTCGAGGCGAGGCAGCTCGTCACGCGCAGCGACGGCGCCGATCTCGACGTGCTCGGATTTGCCTCGAACGGCGCGATGCACTGCGTGACCGTGCTGTTCATCCGCGGCGGAGCGGTCATTGGCAGTCGCGATCACTTTCCGAAACTGCCGGGCGAAACGGACCGGCACAAACTCCTGAACGGCTTCGTGGGGCAGTACTACCTCGGCCGCGACGCGCCGGCCGAGATCGTTCTCGACGGCGACATTGAGGATGCCGATCTCATTGCTGCCGAGCTGTCGCAGAAATCGGGCCGCAAGGTTGCGATCCGTTCGCGGGTTCGCGGCGATCGGCTGCGCTGGTTGAAGCTGGCTGAGACCAATGCCGAGCAGGGCCTGAGCCTCAGGGCTGCGAGCAACGCTACGATTCGCAAGCAATTTGCGGCGCTCGGCGAACTGCTCGGGCTCGAGGAGCCGCCCGCCCGGCTGGAGTGCTTCGACGTGAGTCATACCTCGGGCGAGGCGACAGTCGCGTCCTGCGTGGTGTTCAACCAGGCGGGGCCGCTCAAAAGCGACTACCGGCGTTTCAATCTCAAACCGGAGTCTGCGGGCGACGACTACGCGGCAATGGCCGAGGCGCTTACGCGACGATATGCCCGCGTCAAGAAAGGGGAAGTGCCCATGCCGGACGTGCTGTTCGTGGACGGCGGCAAGGGACAGCTGAAGGAGGCTGTGAAGGTGCTGGCCGGGCTTGAACTCGACTGGCTGAAGCTCGTGGCCGTGGCCAAGGGCCGGGCGCGCAGGCCGGGCTCCGAGCGGCTGTTTTTGCCCGACGACCCGGTGCCGATGACGCTGTCTCCCGATTCTCCCGCCTTGCTGCTGATCCAGCAGCTGCGCGACGAAGCGCATCGCTTTGCAATCACCGGGCACCGGCAGCGGCGCGGCAAGGCGCGGCGTACATCGCGCCTGGAGGAGATCCCGGGTCTGGGTCCGAAGCGCCGCCGCGAGCTGCTCAAGCAGTTCGGCGGCCTGCAGGGCGTGCTGGCTGCCG
>JBCBSC010000025.1:0-71344 GCA_039819385.1 Pseudomonadota bacterium
CCGACATCGGCGTCTTCCTTGGCCGCAAGGCAATGTATACGTATTCATTGCCTGAATACGTATGCAGTCCATTGCCCGCCGATAGCGCCGTTCATAAGATGCCCGGCATACACAACAAGTTCAGACCAAGCGGGGGGAAACCAAATGGTCCAGCACAAGCGCAAATCCGCGGGCAATGGACTGCATACGTATTCATTGCCTGAATACGTATACATTGCCTTGCGGCCAAGGAACACGCTGATACCTTCGCAATACGAAAGAGGGTCCGGGGGGATCGAAGGCAGGGCGCGCGCTAGTATACTTCCGGCGCAGCCCTGCTTCCGTCTGGTGAGCGCGTTCCGCTGCCGCCGTACTGCGCAGGGCTTTCGTCTACAAACCATTGTCACAACAGATGGAGCGCCAGGGCTTCGGCGCTCTTGCTCTTAGGGTTCAGCCGCATGGTATCGGAAGCGTCCACGCTCGAAATTTCGCCGCATCAGGTGCTCAAACCGCAACGCCGCGCGGGTGTGTCGCTGCACATAACGTCACTGCCGGGGCGCTACGGAATCGGCGAGATCGGCCGCGAAGCCCGCAACTTCGTCGACACGCTGCGGAAAATGGAGCTTTCGGTCTGGCAATTCCTGCCGCTGGGCCCGACGGCCTATGGCGATTCTCCGTATCAGCCTTTGTCGAGCTTCGCCGGCAACGAGATGCTCATCGACATCGACACCTTGATCGCCGAGGGCTTTCTCAGCGAAGACGAGGTCGAGGAGCTGACGACGATGCCGGAGCGCTACACGGACTACGGCGCCGTAATACCGGTTAAGAACCGCATCCTGAAGCTCGCCGCGGACCGCTACACGGAACGCGCCGACCGGGCCTCGCTGACGGGTTTCGGCGATTTTCTGCAGCAGAACGACGCCCGCTGGCTGCACGACTACGCGCTGTTCCGCATTCTCAAAACCCGCCACGGCGAGCGGCCCTGGCCCGAGTGGCAGCCCGAGTACGTACATCGCGATCCTGGCGCACTTGCCGAACTCGCCTCGAGCACCGCGCAGGAAATTCGCGCCATCAAGGTCATCCAGTACTGGTTTCACTCGCAGTGGCAGGTTCTGCGCGCCTACGCGCATGCCAACGGAGTCGAGCTGTTCGGCGACATGCCCATTTGCATTGCGCTCGACAGCGCCGATGCGTGGGCAAACCGCAATCTGCTGAGAGTCGACAGCGACGGCCGGCCGGACAGCGTGGCGGGCGTGCCGCCCGACTACTTCTCGGAAGACGGCCAGCTTTGGGGCAATCCACTGTACGCCTGGGAAAACCATGCCGCCACGGGCTACGCGTGGTGGATCGAGCGAATGCGCGCCTCGGCGGAGCTTGCCGATCTCGTCCGCATCGATCACTTCCGCGGCTTCGAAGCGTACTGGGCCATCCCCGCCGAGTCCGCCACGGCGCGCAACGGCCAGTGGGAACCGGGTCCGAACGACGCCATTTTCGATGCGATGCGCGATGCGCTGGGTAACCTGCCGATCGTCGCCGAAGATTTGGGCCTCATTACGCCGGCCGTGGAAGCGCTGCGGGACAGGCACGAGATACCCGGCATGGTCGTCCTGCAGTTCGACGTCACCGATCCGGGCTTCTCGCTGGGTGCCGTGCGGCCGAATACCGTCTGCTACACGGGCACTCACGACAACGACACGACAATTGGCTGGTTCCGCGGCAGCCCCAACGACATGCGGTCCGGGGAAGAAATCCTCCAGACCCAGGAAACGGTGCTCAAGATGACCGGCGGGAGCGCCGAAAGTGTGCACCTCGATCTCATAAAAGCGGCGTTTTCTGCACCGTCCCTGCTCGCCATCGCGCCTATGCAGGATTTCCTGGGTTTGGGCTCCGAAGCCAGGGTTAACACGCCGGGCACGTCGAGCGATAACTGGCGCTGGCGCGTTCTCGAGACCCAATTGTCCGCGGAAGTCTGCGACAATGTAGCCTCAATGGTGCGGGAATCCGGGCGCGCCGTCTGATTGACGCTTGAGGGTCTTGAGGGCGGCGATCCAGTGACAGGCCGCCATTGAGTCACCGTAGCGACAATGCAGGAGCCAGGCCGCAATGATTACCGCCAAGTCCATGGACGACGCCCGATACGTCAGCCGTCTGACCCGCGAAACGCTGGCCCTGATACTCGCCGGCGGACAGGGTTCGCGGCTCCGCGAACTGACCGACTGGCGGGCCAAACCGGCACTGTACTTCGGCGGCAAGTTCCGCATCATCGACTTCGCGCTGTCGAACTGCGTCAATTCCGGCGTCCGGCGAATCGGCGTGCTGACCCAGTACAAAGCGCACTCGCTGATCCGGCACCTCGTCCACGGCTGGTCGCTGTTTCAGGCTTCGCAGCGCGAATTCATCGAGATCCTGCCGGCCTCGCAGCGAGTGGGCGGCGAATGGTATCGCGGCACCGCCGACGCCGTGTATCAGAATCTCGACATCATCCGCACGCACGATCCGAAATTTGTCCTGATCCTTGCGGGCGATCACATCTACAAGATGGACTACGGACACTTTCTTGCCGCGCACAGCGAGTTCGAGGCCGATATGACCGTCTGCTGTATCGAGGTACCGATCGAGGAGGCAGCGGGCCAGCTAGGCGTGATCAAGGTGGATTCGGAGGGCCGCGTCCTCGAATTTCAGGAAAAGCCGCAAGAGCCCGCGGCAATACCGGGCAAACCCGGGGTGTGCCTGGCCTCGATGGGCAACTACATTTTCAACACGGAGTTTCTTTACGAGCAGTGCATCAAGGACGCGGACACGCCGGACACCCAGCACGACTTCGGCAAGAACGTGATTCCCTCGATCATCAAGGACTACCGGGTCTATGCCTACCCGTTTCGCGACCCGGAGACGGGCGAACAGGCCTACTGGCGCGACGTTGGTACGCTCGACGCGTTCTGGGAGGCAAACATGGAGCTGGTATCCGTAACACCGCAGCTCAACCTGTACGACAAGGACTGGCCGATCTACACCCACCAGTGGCAGTCGCCGCCCGCCAAGTTCGTGTTCGACGAACAGGAACGGCGCGGCGAGGCAATCCAGTCAATGGTCTCCGGCGGCTGCGTCATTTCAGGCGCAAGCGTGCGTAACTCGCTGCTGTTCTCTCGCTGCCGCGTACATTCGTACAGCGAGGTGACCGACTCGCTGATCCTGCCCGATGTTGACATTGGCGAGCGCTGCCGTATTCACCGGGCGATTATCGACCGCGGCGCCGTCATCGAGGCAGACACGGAAATCGGTATCGATCCCGATGCCGACCGCGCCCGCGGCTTCCGGGTAACCGACAACGGCATTACCCTGATTACACCCGACATGCTCGGCCAGCAGCTGCATTTCACACGTTAGAACCCCGGACGTTTACGATCGATAGTCCGCACGTCATCTTTCTGGCATCCGAGAACGGCGCCCTGCCCGGCGGCAAGGTGGGCGGCGTCGCGGACGTCCTGCGCGACCTGCCGCCCGCGATCGCGAGGCGGAATTGCCGGGTGAGCGTCGTGACGCCGTCCTACGGCACATTGCACGAACTCGAGGGAATGACCCGCCAGGGAACGGTAGACGTTCCGTTTGCCGGGCATGTGCACGAGGTCGACGTGTATGCGCAAAACGGCAAGCAGGTCACACAGATTGTCCTCGATCACGGCTTGTTCGCGCCGACCACCCCTGGCCTCGTTTACCACGACGACGGCGCCGACAGACCTTACGCGACCGATGCGGGCAAGTTTGCGTTTCTCGGCAGCGCCGCGGCGGCGTGGGTGCTGTCGCAGGATCCCCTGCCCGCGCTGGTTCACCTGCACGACTGGCATGCTGCCTTTTATCTGCTGCGCCGCGAGTTCGACCCGGCGGCGGCCGCGCTCAAGAGCATTCGCACGGTCTTCTCCATTCACAATCTCGCCTATCAGGGGCAGCGGCCGTTTCGCGGCGACGCCTCGTCGCTGGAAACCTGGTTTCCCGATCTCGAGATCGACGAAGCGCCGCTCGCGGATCCGCACATTGCGGACTGCCTTAACCCGATGGCGTTTGCGATACGCGCCGCGGACGCCGTCAACACGGTTTCGCCCAGCTATGCACGCGAGATCTGCCGCCCCAGCGATCCCGGGCGCGGCTTCTTCGGCGGTGAGGGACTCGAAGAAGACCTGCAGGCAATCGCGCTGAAGACGCAGCTCTCGGGGATTCTCAACGGCTGCGAATATCCTGCCACGCGGCAGCCCGTGCCGGGCTGGCAGCGTGTCCTGAGCACTCTGAGAAAGCAGGCGGAAGGCTGGCTGGCCGGCCTTCCCGAAGGCTCGCCGCTCGCGGCATTACACCAGCTCGCGCTGGAGCGCATTGCCGACCTGCCGAAACGCCGGCCGCTGCACGTCCTGACGAGTATCGGGCGGCTGGTCGCGCAGAAGGCAAGCCTGCTGCTCGAACCGGTAGCCGACACGCACGGCGACCGCTACCCGACAGCGCTCGACGCCATCCTCGAGAACATGGGCAAGCAGGGCGTCCTGATCCTGGTCGGCAGCGGCGAAGCAGATCTCGAAGCCGCAGTGGCCGAGGTTGCGAGGCGGCATGCAAATTTCGTATTCATGAACGGTTACTCGGAAACGGCTGCAGGGCCGCTTTATCGTGGCGGTGACCTGTTCCTGATGCCGTCGAGTTTCGAGCCCTGCGGGATCAGTCAAATGCTGGCGATGCGCGATGGCCAGCCCTGCGTCGTGCACGGAGTCGGCGGACTGTCCGACACGGTGGCGGACGGCGAGACGGGTTTCGTTTTTCATGGCGGCGCGCCCGCCGAGCAGGCAGGGGCGTTTGTCCGCTGCGTGGATCGCGCGCTGGAGTTTCGTGCCGGCAACCCGATCAAATGGGCCGGGCTGGTACAGCGCGCGGAACAGCAACGTTTCGACTGGGACCGCGCGGCGGCAGACTACATGAGGCAACTGTATGAATTCGCTTGAGCTGATCGATCATGAGCTGATCGAAAAGGACCTCGAGCTGCACGCCGCGGCCGTCGATGCGCTCGTAGAAGGCCGTCACGGCAATCCTTTTGCGCTGCTCGGTCTGCACCGCAACAAACAGGCACGTCTGGTTCGCTGCTTTCAGCCGAAGGCAAGCAAGGTGGAACTCGTTGCCACGAACGGAGAGGTGCTCGGCGGCTCGCAGCGCGTGCATCCATACGGCCTGTTTGTCGGGATCATGCCGCCGAACAAGCGGCGTTATCTCCTGAAGCTCACGCGCGGCGACGGCAGCACCGAACTCGTCGAGGACCCGTACCGCTTTGCACCGACGCTCGGCGACATCGATCTCTATCTGCTGGGAGAAGGCACGGACAAGCAGGTATACGACAAGCTCGGCGCGACGATCAAACTCGTCTCCGGCATTCACGGCACACGGTTCGCCGTCTGGGCGCCGAATGCGTCGCGCGCCAGCGTCGTCGGGGACTTCAACGACTGGGACGGCCGGGTGCACAGCATGCGGCTGCATCCGGCAAACGGAATCTGGGAGATTTTCTTACCCGGCGTCGGCCACGGAGCCCGCTACAAATTCGAGCTGCTCGACGCGGACGGGAGGCTGCTGCCGCTCAAAGCCGACCCATACGGCCGTTATCACGAAGCGCCGCCCGGCAACGCCTCCATCGTGTATTCGAGCCGCTACGAGTGGCGCGACGAGAGCTGGATGCAGCGCAGAACGTCGGCCCCGCGTCTCGACGCGCCAGTCAGTATCTACGAAGTGCACCTGGGCTCGTGGCGCAGGCGGGTGGAAGACAACAATCGCTACTTGAGCTACCGCGAGCTCGCCGTGGAACTCGTAGACTACGTGCGCGACCTCGGCTATACGCATATCGAGCTGCTGCCCGTCAGCGAGCATCCGTTCGACGGCTCCTGGGGCTATCAGCCCATTGGCCTGTTCTCCCCCACCCAGCGCTTCGGCGAGCCCGACGATTTCAGATTTCTGATCGACGCCTGCCACAAAGCCGGGATTGGCGTCATCGTAGACTGGGTACCCGCGCACTTTCCGCGCGACGAACACGGACTGCGCCGTTTCGACGGCACGGCGCTGTACGAACACGCGGATCCGCGCAAGGGCGAGCACGCGGACTGGGGCACGCTGATCTTCAACTTCGGCCGCCGCGAGGTCGTCAACTATCTGATCGGCAGCGCGCTGTTCTGGATCGACGAATACCACATCGACGGCATCCGCGTCGACGCGGTCGCGTCGATGCTGTACCTCGACTATTCCCGCGAAGCGGACGAATGGATCCCCAACGAACACGGCGGCAACGAAAACCTCGAGGCCGTCGAATTCCTCAAACGTTTCAACACCGAAGTGCACGCGCACGGCGCGGTATCTTACGCCGAGGAATCGACCGCTTGGCCCGCCGTTTCGCGGCCTGTCGATCAGGGCGGCCTGGGCTTCACCTACAAGTGGAACATGGGGTGGATGAACGACACGCTCCTGTACATGAGCGAAGACAGCATTCATCGCAAGTACCACCACGACAAGATGACCTTCGGACTCGTCTACGCGTTCACCGAAAACTTCGTCCTGCCGCTGTCACACGACGAGGTCGTACACGGCAAACGCTCGATACTCGGACGTATGCCGGGCGACGACTGGCAGCGTTTCGCCAACCTCCGCGCCTACTACACGAACATGTTCGCGCATCCGGGCAAGAAGCTCTTGTTCATGGGCAACGATATCGCGCAGGCGCAGGAATGGAGTCACGACCGCTCGCTCGACTGGCATTTGCTGGAGTTCGCACCGCATCGCGGCATTCAGTCCCTGCTGCGGGACCTGAACGCGGTCTACCGCGAAACGCCGGCGCTGTACGAACGCGACTTCAGCGAAGACGGCTTCGAATGGCTGGACTGGGAGGACCGCGACAACAGCATCCTCGCCTGGCTGCGCCGCGACCACCACGGCGGGTTCGCGATTTGCGTATCGAACTTCACGCCGGTGGTGCGGCAGGACTATCGGCTCGGCGTGCCCGAGGACGGTCGCTACCGCGAACTTCTGAACAGCGACGACGAGCGCTACGGCGGCTCGGGCATCCGCAACGCGCCCGTGCAGGCCGAAACGGCTGCCGCGCACGGCAGGCCTTACTCGATTCGCCTGTCGGTTCCGCCGCTCGCAACGATTATTATTGGCCGTGCGCGCTGACGCACATCAAGGAGAAAGCATGGCTGCACGATCTGACAAAACCGCAGGGATAGGCGATATCGAACTCCTGCAGGCGCCCGATCTGCCAATGGATGCCGACGCCATTCTAAAAGACTTCACGCACTACTTCGGCAGGATGCTGGGGCGGCGCACGATTCGCACCCGCTCGCCGTTTCTGTATCAGGCGGTCGTGTACGCGGCCCGAGACCGGCTCATGGAGCGCTGGGCCAGAACGCGCATGGCCGTCGAACGCAAGGACAATCGACGCTGCGCGTACATGTCGCTCGAATTCCTCATGGGACGGCTGCTGCAAAACGCGCTGCTGAACCTCGGCATCGAGGACGAAACGGGCGAGGCGCTCAGCAGGCTCGGCATCGAACTCGAGGAAGTGTACGAGCGCGAGTGCGACGCGGGCCTCGGTAACGGCGGCCTCGGCCGGCTCGCCGCCTGTTTCCTCGATAGCTGCGCGACGCTCAAGCTGCCGGTCGTGGGCTACGGGATACGCTATCAGTACGGCATGTTTCATCAGCGCATCGCGGACGGCTATCAGATCGAAGAGCCGGACGCGTGGCTGCGTGAAGGTTTCCCGTGGGAAATCGAGCGTATCGAACTTGCCCGGACCGTGCGCTTCGGCGGTCACACGACGAGCTACGCGGATGCCTCGGGCAATCTGCGCTACGAGTGGCGGGACACGCACGACGTGCTCGCGATCCCGTTCGACATACCGGTGCCGGGTTACCGCAACGAGATAGTAAACACGCTCAGGCTGTGGTCGGCCGCCGCAACGGATGCTTTCGATCTGGACGAGTTCAATCAGGGTAGCTACGCCGATGCGGTTGCGGCCAAGAACAACGCCGAAAACATCACGATGGTGCTGTACCCCAATGCCGAAACCGAGAACGGCCAGGAGCTCAGGCTTCGGCAGCAGTACTTTCTCGCCTCGGCAAGCCTGCAGGATACGATTCGCTACTATCGCGAAGAATACGAAACGGATTTCAGCCGCTTCGCGGAGAAGAACTGCATACAGCTAAACGATACGCATCCGGCGATTGCGGTCGCCGAACTCATGCGCCTGCTGATAGACGACTACTACCTGACCTGGGACCAGGCCTGGGACATCACGCGCCGCAGCATGGCCTACACGAATCACACGCTGCTGCCGGAAGCGCTCGAACTGTGGCCCGTGTCGATGTTCCGCCGCCTGCTGCCCCGGCTGCTCGACATCATCTACGAGATCAACGCACGCTTCATTGCCGAGATCAGTCAGCGCTGGCCGGGCGACAACGACCGCATTCAGCGCATGTCGCTAATCCAGGAAGGCTCGGAGCCAATGATCCGCATGGCGTATCTCGCCATCGTCGGCAGCTACTCGGTAAACGGCGTCGCGGCGCTGCACTCCAGGCTGCTCACGGAAGGCCTGTTTCGCGACTTCGCCGAGCTGTGGCCCGAAAAATTCAACAACAAGACCAACGGCGTTACGCAGCGGCGCTGGCTTGCCGCCTGTAACCCGGGTCTTGCCAGACTCATAGACAGCAAGCTCGGCGACGGCTGGGTGACGGACCTCGAGCAGCTCGAGGGACTTGCCGGGTTTGCCGGCGACGAAAACTTTCAGCAGCAGTGGCGGCAGGTGAAACTCAAGAACAAAGCGCGGCTTGCGCGTGATCTGCAGGCCAGGACCGGCATCGAAGTACCGCCTACGATGCTGTTCGACGTGCAGGTGAAGCGTATTCACGAATACAAGCGGCAGTTGCTAAACGTGCTGCACGCCGTGCATCTCTATGACCTGATTCGCCGCGGCGACGGCGAAGACCTGAATCCGCGCGCTATCATCATTGGCGGCAAAGCGGCGCCGGGCTACGTAATGGCGAAAAACGTCATCAAGACCATCAACAACGTGGCGCGGGTCATCAACAGCGACCCGGCCATGGAGGACCGGCTGCGGCTGATTTTCTACCCGGACTACAACGTCTCCGCCATGGAGCTGATCTGCCCCGCGGCCGACCTGTCCGAACAGATTTCGACCGCCGGCAAGGAAGCTTCAGGCACGGGCAACATGAAGTTCATGATGAACGGCGCGGTCACCATTGGCACGCTCGACGGCGCCAACGTGGAGATCCGCGAGGCCGTGGGTGAGGAGAACTTCTTCCTGTTCGGTCTGACCGTCGACGAGATACGCGAGCAGCGCGGCCATTACGATCCCAACGGCATCATCGCAAACGACCCGGACTTCGAACGGGTCATGGGGCTGCTCGAGTCGGGACACTTCTGCCGCTTCGAGCCAGGCGTAATGGACCCGGTCCTCGCCTCGATCCGCGAGGCTGCCGACCCCTGGATGACGGCTGCCGATTTTCGCAGCTTCGTAGACGCGCAGCGGGAAGCGGACCGGGCGTATCGCGATATCCCGGGCTGGACGAGGATGAGCATTCTCAACAGTGCGAGCTCGGGCCGGTTCTCCACCGATCGCACCATGCGCGACTACAATCGCGACATCTGGAAGCTCGACGAAATCGAACTGAAAACCTGAAGGCCGCGAAGATGGAAGCAGGAAATCCGGCGACGCTCGGGGCGGTTGCCGACGAAGGCGGAGCCTCGTTTGCGGTTTGGGCCGGCGCCGCCGAGTACATCGAACTCTGCCTGTTTGCCAGTGACGGCCGCGAAACTTCGCGCCATCGCCTGCCGGGGCTCGACGACGGCGTGCATCACGGGTATCTGCCCGGAGCGCCGGCGGGGCAGCTTTACGGCTTCCGTGCGCACGGCGAATGGGCGCCGGAACGGGGTTTGCGCTTCAACCCGGCCAAGTTGCTGATAGACCCCTACGCCCGCGAGTTACGCGGCGAATTCCGCTGGCACGAATCGGTATTCAGCCATGTGGCGGAGACTTCGCCGCTCGAGAGAAACAACGCCGACAGCGCGGCGCATGTGCCCCGCTGCGTTGTCCGCGGCGCGTTCGAGCCGCTCCCGCCCGGACCGCGTATCCCGTGGCCCGACACTATTTTTTACGAGACCAACGTCCGGGGCTACACGATGCGGCACCCGGCGCTCGACGAACAAAACCGCGGCCGCTTCAGCGGCATGACACAGCGGGATGTGCTCGGGCATCTCAAGGCGCTCGGCGTGACGAGTGTAGAACTCATGCCGGTCATGGCCTGGATCGACGAGCATCATCTCGACAGACAGGGTTTGCGAAATTTCTGGGGCTACAACTCGCTCGCGTTCATGGCGCCGATGCCGCGGCTCGCGGGCAACGACCCCAACGGCGAGTTTCGCGAGATGGTGCGCGCTATCCACGATGCCGGACTCGAAGTAATACTGGACGTCGCGTTCAACCATACGGGAGAAGGCGACGGCCGCGGCCCCACGCTGTCGTTTCGCGGCTTCGACAACCTCGCCTACTACCGCACGGAACCGGATTCGCCCTCGGATTACATCAACGACACGGGAACGGGCAACACGCTAAACGCCGACCATCCCGCCGTGCAGCGCATCGTGCTGGACAGCCTCAGGCACTGGGCGATCACGATGGGCGTCGACGGGTTTCGTTTCGATCTGGCGCCGATACTCGGCCGGCATGCGGACGGCTTCAGCTCGCGGCATCCGCTACTCAACGCGATCGCGAACGACCCCGCGCTGGCCGCGAAGAAGATGATCGCGGAACCCTGGGACCCCGGTCCGGGCGGCTATCAGCTCGGCCAATTTCCCGGCCGCTGGGCCGAGTGGAACGACCGCTTCCGCGACGACGTGCGCCGCTTCTGGCGCGGCGATGCCGGCATGAGCGGCGACTTTGCCCGACGGCTGCACGGCTCCGCCGATATTTTCGACAGAGAGTCCCGGCTGCCCTACGCCAGCGTGAACCTGGTATCCGCGCACGACGGTTTTACGGTGCGCGACGTCGTCAGCTACGAGCGCCGGCATAACGAAGCGAACGGCGAAGACAATCGCGACGGGCACGCCGCCAACTACAGCTGCAACTACGGTGTGGAGGGGCCGAGCGACGATGAGAGTCTTCAGGCTCTGCGCCGCCGGCATCGCCTGAATCTGCTGGCGACGCTGCTGCTGTCGCAAGGCACGCCCATGCTGCTTGCGGGTGACGAGTTCGGCAACGGCCAGGGCGGTAACAACAACGCCTACGCGCAGGACAACGAGATCGGCTGGATCGACTGGAGCGGGCTCGACGACGATCCGGCATTTACCGATCAGGTCCGGGAACTCCTGTGGCTGCGGCGTGAGCTGCCGCTCCTCAAGCTCGCCGACTACATTCACGAAGGCCTGGATACGCCGACCGGCCGCGTCAGCATTCGCTGGCTAGGCCCCGACGCAAATCCGATGGAAGAACACGAGTGGCATCACGGCAGCAGCAAGATTGTGCTGCTGGAGCGGGACGGCGGCGCCGAACGGCGCGAGCAACTCGCCATAGTGGTTAACGGATCGACTGAGGACGTCCGGGTGACCCTGCCGCCGGCAGCAGCCTCCGCCTGGCATTTGCTGTTCTGTTCCGCCGAACCCGCCGCGGTCCTCAGAGGTTCGGAACTCACGATGATCCGGCAGTCCATCGCGCTACTCGCATCACGAACGTCTCCGTAAAGATCCGGAGATTCGCGAATCGCGCCTGCTAGCGGCTCGCGAATACGTCGCCGGCGGCTGCTTGGGACAGGCATTGACACTTGAGGATGCCAATGTTTTTTTCGCAGTAGCTGAGCTGTCCCGTGGGACATGACGGAGGCCGCCGCGCGTTGCGTTTTGCTATTAGCCTCTCGCGCTGCTCGACCAGCGTCCAGTCACCGCTCTGCAGGGCCTCGGCCTCGAGTTCGTCGAGGGTCTTTATCGGCGCGCAGGCGACTGTGAACAGCGCAGCGGTTAAACATAGAAAAGTCTTCATCTCTCCCTCCACCCGGCCTCGTTTCTTTTACTTCCGGTGTAAGGGAGTACCAGTCAGGTTGCGTACCGGCCGTGAACTGGAGCACGTTTTTCCAGGGCCTGAAATCGCATTGCGACTTTCGACGTCGAATACAACAGCATTCGAGACGAAATGTAGGCGGTTCCGGCAAATTTTGTAGCAAAAATGTCACATTGCCGGGGAATGCGAGGACTGTGACCGGCATCACATAGCCATGAGCGCCGCCGGGGGGCTGGCGACGTTACGGCGCGGTTTCGAAGTCCGCATTTGGCATCGCCAGGAGCCGCCGGGCAGGATGGCACACGAACTCGAGGTCAAGCACGATCATGTTCGATTCGGCGCGACGCTGGAACTCATACCAACTGATCCAAGGGCAGCTTGGTCGTGTACTTGACCCGCTTGAGCACAAACGTCGAACTCGCGGAGCCGACCGCCGGGTGGGAAAGAATGCGCGTGTTCAGGAAGTCCGTATAAGCCTCCATATCTGGCACAATTACCTGCAGGATGTAGTCGCGATCCCCCGATACCGAAAAGCATTCCAGAACTGCCTCGAGCCGGCCGACATGCGCTTCGAACGAACGGCGGTTCTCATCGGTGTGCTCCACCATCGCAACCGCAAGCTGCACTTCGATGTTGAAGCCGGCCGTCCTTGGATTCAGGACCGCAACCTGGCGCTCGATGAGCCCCGTCGATTCGAACTCGCGGATGCGCCGCGCCACGGAACTACGCGACATGCCGGCCAGCTCGGCCAGATCGCTTTGGCTCTGACCGGCGTCGCTTTGCAGCGCGTTTAGCAGGCGGCGATCGGAGCGGTTCAACTTGATGGGCGTTTTGCTCATTTCAGGGCTCTAATTGACCTTTTTATACTATTGAAACGAATTATATAGATACTCTTGAGCAGAAACCGCACGTATTTGGATTCAAACTATGTGGTTTGGCGCCCTAAGGGGCCACAGGCTGCGGCAGCTCCTGTAAACAAAACTAAGGGGTAAGCAACGATGAGCGATACAACCAACCCAATGGGGCTCGACGGCTTCGAGTTTGTGGAGTTTGCGGCTCCGGATCCCGCGGTGATCGAAAAAACCTTCGATCTGCTCGGCTTTACCCGCGTGGCAAAGCACCGGTCGAAAGACGTCACGCTGTATCGCCAAGGCGGCATCAACTTCATCCTCAACCGCGAACCCCGCAGCCACGCCGCCTACTTCGCCCAGGAACACGGCCCTTCCGCCTGCGGCATGGCGTTTCGCGTTCGCGATGCGCACGCGGCTTACTCACGCGCGCTCGAGCTCGGCGCCCAGCCGATCGAAATTCCGGTAGGGCCCATGGAACTCCGCCTGCCGGCGATCAAAGGCATTGGCGGCGCACCTCTGTACCTGATCGACCGCTACGAAGAGGGCAGCACGATCTACGACATCGATTTCGAATTCGAAGACGGCGTAGACCGGCACCCGGAAGGCGCGGGCTTCTACGAAATCGATCACCTGACGCACAATGTCTACCGCGGACGCATGGGCTTCTGGGCCGACTTCTACGAGCACCTGTTCAACTTCCGTGAAATCCGTTACTTCGACATCAAAGGCGAATACACGGGTCTGTTCTCCAAGGCCATGACCGCTCCGGACAACAAGATCCGTATTCCGCTGAACGAAGAGGCCTCGCAGGGCACGGGACAGATCGAGGAATTCCTGATGGCCTTCAACGGCGAAGGCATTCAGCACATCGCGCTATCCTGCGACGATCTGTATGCCTGCTGGGATCGCCTCCAGGCGCGCGGTATCGAGTTCATGACGCCCCCGCCCGCTGCCTACTACGAAATGCTCGCGGAGCGGCTGCCGGGTCACGGCGAACCGGTGGATGAAATGCAGGCGCGGGGCATTCTGCTGGACGGCAGCACCGAGAACGACGATCCCCGGCTACTGCTGCAGATTTTTTCCGCTAACATGGTTGGCCCGACCTTCTTCGAATTCATTCAGCGCAAACGCGACGAAGGTTTCGGCGAAGGCAACTTCAAGGCGCTGTTCGAGTCCATCGAGCGCGATCAGGTTGCCCGCGGGGTTGTCTCTACGGAAAGCGTTGCGGCGGAAAGCTGAGCGGAACCCGATCGGGTATTGACGATGTCGGGTATTGACGATTAAGGATCGAGCATGCACCTCAAACGCATTCATCACGTAGCGTACCGTTGCAGGGACGCCAAGGAGACCGTCGAGTTTTATCAGCGCGTTCTCAACATGGAATTTACGGTTGCGTTCGCCGAGGATCAGGTACCCTCCACCAAGGAGCCTGATCCCTACATGCACGTATTTCTCGATGCCGGCATGGGTAACGTCCTGGCCTTTTTCGAGCTGCCGACGCGCGACGCCATGGACCGGGACAGAAACACGCCGGAATGGGTGCAGCACATAGCGTTCGAAGTGGCGTCCTACGACGAACTGCTCGCTGCAAAAGCCCATATCGAAGGCGAAGGCATCGAGGTTCTCGGCCCAACCAACCACGGCATCTTCCAGTCCATCTACTTCTTCGATCCCAACGGTCATCGGCTGGAGCTGGTCGCGAACACGCAGACCGCCGAACAAATGGCGGAACTGAAGCGGGTTGCGCCGGCGATGCTCGAAGAGTGGAGCAAAACCAAGCGCGCCCCGCGCCACGCGGCGTGGCTGCACGAACTCGAATTTACGGGAGCGATCGACGAATGAAGCTTGCGTCACTCAAATCCGGCCGCGACGGCGATCTTGTCGTCGTCTCGCGGGACCTCAAGCGCTACTTGCCGGCCGGTATGGCAGCACCCACACTGCAGACTTTGCTCGACAACTGGGAGCTCCTCGCGCCCGAAGTCGAGAAACTCGAGGCCGATCTCGAGATTTCGGGCAGGGAATTCGATCCGGCGGAGTGCGCCGCGCCGCTGCCGCGCGCCTATCAATGGGCGGACGGCAGCGCCTACGTCAACCACGTCGAACTGGTGCGGCGCGCGCGCGGGGCCGAGATGCCCGAGAGTTTCTGGACCGACCCGCTCATGTATCAGGGCGGCTCGGACAGTTTCATCGGACCCGAAGACCCGGTGCTCGCCGCCGACGAAGCCTGGGGCATCGACTTCGAAGCCGAGATCACGGTCGTCACGGGCGACGTGCCAATGGGCGTAAACGCGGCCGACGCCGCGCAACACGTTCGGCTGATCATGCTGGTCAACGACGTCTCGCTCAGAAACCTCATTCCGGCGGAGCTCGCGAAAGGCTTCGGTTTTTTCCAGTCGAAACCCTCCAGTGCGTTCTCGCCGGTTGCCGTCACGCCTGACGAGCTGGGTGACGCCTGGAAAGACGGCAAACTGCATCTGCCGCTGCTCTCGACTCTCAACGGCAAACCGTTCGGCAGACCGGATGCCGGGATCGACATGACCTTCGATTTCGGTGCGCTGATTGCGCACGCCGCGAAAACGCGCCCTCTCGGCGCCGGCACGGTGATTGGCTCGGGCACGGTTTCGAACAAACTCGACGGCGGGCCGGGCAAGACCATAGCCGAAGGGGGGGTTGGTTATTCCTGCCTTGCCGAACTGCGGACTATCGAAACCATCCAGGACGGCAAACCGTCCACGCCGTTCATGCAGTTCGGAGATCGGATACGCATCGAAATGCTCGATAGCCAGGGCGAATCCATCTTCGGCGCGATCGACCAGGTCGTGGAAAAGTACACGGGGCCTTAATTCGGGATGGCCATAACGCTGTACAGCTACTGGCGCTCGACGGCCGCGTATCGGGTCCGCCTTGCGCTAAACGTCAAGGGCCTCGAATATCGCACGGTCGCGGTGAATCTCGCCGGCGAAAACCCGGATCACCGAGAGCCGGAATACGCCGCCCGCAACCCGCAGATGCTGGTGCCTTTTCTCGAAGACGGCGAGCTGGGCATTGCGCAGTCACAGGCTATTGTCGAGTATCTCGACGAAACTTACGCCGAGCCCAGGCTATTGCCCGAAGACCCTGGAACGCGTGCAAGCGTGCGCGCGTTTGCGGCAGCAATAGCCTGCGACGTTCATCCGCTGAACAACCTCCGGGTGCTCAACTACCTGAAAGGACCGCTGGCGCAGGACGGCGCCGCCGTGCAGCAGTGGTATGCCCACTGGATACACGAAGCGTTCGCGGCGCTCGAGCAGACCTGTTCGACGGGACCTTACGTGTTCGGCGACGCGCTGACGGCCGCCGACGTGTTTCTCGTGCCGCAGATGTACAACGCCCGCCGCTTCGACGTCGACGTGGCGCCGTTCCCGAAGCTGGTTGCCGTGGATACACACTGCCTCACGCTGCCGGCGTTTCAGGCTGCTCTGCCCGAAGCGCAGCCTGACGCCGGTTAGAGACTGCCGGGCGTCTCGGCGCCGCGGCGGACAAGACCTCAGAAGCCGAACGACGCACCCAGATAATACGACCGGCCGACGTATTCGAACTCCGTGTTCTGCCGTTCGCGGCCGCCCTGGAACTCGCTGGTCGGCTCGTCGTTGAGGTTGACGCCCTCGAAGAACACGCGAATGTTTTCGCTGAACGAATAGGAAATCCGCGCGTCCCAGCGGCCGAACTCTCCCTGATCCAGATCCTCTTCGCGGCTGCCGTTGATATCGGTGAGGAAGCTGTCGTTGTACGCGTAGGACAGCGCCGCGTCGATCGGCCCCTTTTGATAAAACAGCGACAGGTTGTAGGTCGATTCCGCCTGACCGGGCAGCGGCAGCGTTTCGTTGAGACCGTCGCGCTCGATATCCACTTCGGCGTCGATAATGGTCACTGATGCGGCGGCGCCAAAACCGTCGAAGGGCGCCGGCAGCATGTCGAACTGCGTCTGCGCGGAAACCTCGGCGCCGAGCAGCTCGGATGCCTCGCCGTTTTCGACCCGTGAAACGATGAGCTCATCGAGAACGGACGTGTCGATGCCGCCGGCAAGCCCGAGCGCGGCGACGGCGCCGTCAATATCGGCCTGACCGACAAGACGTTCCGTACGGCTCACGAACTCGTTGTCGATATCTTTATAGAACACCGCCAGCGAGAGCTGGGTCAGCTCGTTCGGATACCACTCGGCCGACAGATCGAGGTTCCACGAATGCCTGGCTTCGAGCGCCGGATTGCCGATCGATAGGCGGCCTTCGCCAGCCTCCTCGACGTAGTTGGCGCGCGGCGCGACATCGTCGTAGTTCGGACGTCCCAGGGCCCGCGTGACTGCCCCGCGAAGCACAAACTCCGGGGAGAGCCGCCAGTTAGCGATGAGTGACGGCAACACCGAGGTGTAGTCGCCGCTGGCGCCGACCCGCTCCGCTTCGCCCGCATTGCGCAGGAAGCCGCTCGAGTCCACGTCCGTCAGTTCGACGCGTACGCCGCCGGTGATGCTGAGCGCGCCGAACTCCCGGGCCGCCATCACGTAAGCCGCGTAAATGCTCTCGGTGATGTCATAGTCACCGGAGAAATCCGACGCAAACGTATCGCCTTCGTTGAGCTCGAAGAATCCCGCATTCGCCGGATCGGCGAAGAAGCGATTCATCGCGTCTACGTTCATCCAGATATTCGGGGCATTGCCGGCCGGCGTGTCGTTGACGAAACCGCCGCTCGTAAACCCCGGGTCCGAGCCAAGGGTCAGGTCGTCCGCACCACCGTCGAAGCGGCTGCGGGTGTAGTCGTTCTCACGCTCGGTGCGGCTCGCTTTGACGCCGGTCTTGATATAGGCATCCGCAAAATCCCAGGTCAGGTCCGCGCCGGCGATGATCGTGTCTTCGCTGAGGTCGCGGTCCTGGAAGCGGACCCGGCGGAAATCGATGAGGTCCGGGTTCTGACGATCCGGCCCCGCCGCGTCGGGCGTGACGGTGACAACGCCGTTACCGCCTGTTGACCAGGTGTCGGGACCGAAGTCGCCGCCCGAGCGAAACTCCCAGAAAGAGTAAGGCTCGGCAATCTCATTCTGATTGAACTGCGCCTCGTATTCCAGCAACAGGCGCTCGCCGATCAGGTTTTCCCCGCCCGCCGTCAACGACAGCAGCGTCTTCTCGACCTCCTCGAGGCGAATATTCGCCGATACCCGGTTGCCGTCGGCGCTGCCGCTGTCCGCAGTCTGAGCGACGATGTTGCCCGTCAGCGACTGCTGAAAACGGTTACGGTGCTGAAACTCGTCCCAGTTGGCATAGAAGCTGCGCAAGAAGTAGCTGGAGAATTCGTCGGGCCGAAACTCGAGGGCGGCAGACACGTTGATCCGATCGCGGCCGATCAAATAGTAGTTGTTCTTGACCTCTTCGGGCAGCGAGGCGCCGCCGACATCCCGCCAGTCGTCCTGGAACAGGCCCTGGGCGACATACTCGCGAGACGAGTAGGTACCGCCGAACAGCCAGCCAACGGTGCCGCTCTCGTTCTTGCCCGACAGCAAACCGTCTATCCCCATGGGATCCTCGCCGCCGAACGACTCGTCGCGCGGGCGGATTTCCTCGTAGCCCATGCGCGCGGTCGCGTAGCCGTAGAGCTGCGCGGGATTGTCGAACGGCATGCGGGTCTCGACGTTGACGGTCCCCCCGATACCTTGCCCATCCATGTCCGGCGTCGGCGTCTTGATCACCTGCACGGCGCTCAGAAGGCTCGACGAAAGTACGTCGAACGGCGTTACACGACCGCCGCCTTCCGCTTCGGGCGAACCCAGCGCCATGCCGTTCAGCGTCACGTTGTTGAGCTCGGGGCGGACGCCGCGTATTTGCACATAGCGACCCTCGCCCTTCTCCACCAGCATCGAGACGCCCGGCGCGCGATTCAGCGCCTCGCCGACATTCTTGTCGGGCAGCTGCCCCAGCTCGTCCGTACCGAGCGCTTCGATAATACGGTCAGCGTCGCGTTTCTGGCTTATGGACTCCACGCGGTTGCGCGCAGTGCCGAAAACGATGATTTCCTCGACCTGATCCGCGCCCGGCGACTGAGCGAATACAGGAGCGGAAAACGGCAGAGCGCCGGCAGCCATGACGGCGCCCAGCGCAGCAGTTCTGTAGATCACGATTGATTCCCCTTTGATTGGCGGCCGCGTCGCTAAGCCGGCCCTTAACTCCCTGGCGCGGAGAATGGAGTTTCCGCATGACAGCCGCGTAATCGGCCGTTGACGCTTCGGTTACCGGACGCCCGAAACGGTCACAGTAGCGTCATTCGTTCGAAACCCTGTATTTACAAGAGGCTTTCAGACACAGGCAGGGCACGGCAATAGATCGATAAAACCGAAGTTTTGTGACCGTTTTTTCCGATTTTCCGAAGTATCTGCCAGCCGCATACTGTTTGGCCTTATTCAGGAGGAAATCCAATGGTCGACTTCAACAAGGTTCTTTCGGGCTTGACCCAAAGTGGCGTTGCAGCCGGACTGGCCGGCGGCGTCGCTGGAGGTGCCCTCACAAGCGCATTGACCAGCAAGAAGGGGCGGAAAACCGCTACTTCCTTGCTGAAACTCGGCGGAGTTGCCGCGATTGGCGGACTCGCGTGGAATGCGTACCGAAATTATCAGGACAGGCAAGGCCAGCAGGCTACGACGCAAACCCAGGCTGCATGGCAAAATCTGCCGCGCCAGGGCTTCGACGTCGAACACGTGGACGCACGTTACGCCGGCGGCAACAGTCTGCTGATCATCCGCGCGATGATCACTGCAGCAATGTCGGACGGACACATCGACAGCGCGGAGCACATGCGGATTTTCGAGCACGCGGAACAGCTTCCCTTGAGCAACGAAGACAAAGCGGCTCTGTTTGACGAACTGCGTCAGCCCAGGCCGGTTACCGAAATCGTCGCGGGCGCTCACGAACCGGCAATTGCCGTCGAGGTCTACGCCGCATCGCTGCTGGCTATCGACGAACTGACCTACGAAGGCCAGACTTACCTCAAGCGTCTTGCCGGTCTCCTCAAGCTGCCGCCTCAGCTGGTCGACGCGGTGCACGCGGAGGCGCATGCCAGTCCGGAAAGCGCCGACCGGGCTGCGTAAACAGACAAAGCTCCCACACAGGCACGTCGACATGGAAGGGCCGGATCCGCAGGGATTCGGCCTTTTTATTTATTTCCGACCTGTGGCAGCGGACTCATGGCGCGGCCAGCAGCTCGTCGAGCAGAGCGACGAGCTGTTCGCGGCTGTAGCTGTATTCCTGCTCGGCGTTGAGCTGGACTACCCTGCCGAGCGCGGCGCGCAGCGTCGCGTCCGCCTGCTCCGGGTTCGGCACCACCATGTAGCGAAGCTTGGGCCGTGCGGCCGTCAGGGCGTGCAGGACCGCCGACGATACTTCGTCAGGCTCCTTGAGCGCAGCGTTGCGCTCGCGCGTCGACTCCAGAGCCTTGCGCTGTTCCGGGGTCAGGCGGCCCTCATCGGCAACGCCGCCGATCAGCGTGTGCAGCGTGACTTTTTCACGAATCTTGGAGCGGTACCCGCCGGGCTCGATCACGCTGACACTAACGCCGGAATCCGCAAGTTCCTCCGCAAGCGCGTCGGTGTACGCTTCGACCGCAAACTTGCTCATCGAGTAGGCGCCCGAGCGGGCGCCGGAGATGAATCCCGAGATAGAGCCGATCGTAAGCGTGCGGCCGCCGCTTTCGACGAGCAGAGGCATGAATGCGTTGTTAACGCGGTAGGGCCCGAGGACGTTGACGTTATGCAGCCAGAGTATGTCCTTCTCGCTGACCTCCTGCATAGGCGCGAACACGGCGACACCCGCGTTATTCACGACCGCATACAAGCCGCGCCCGGCACGGCGCACGGTCTTCACGGCAGCATCGATATCGTCCTGAGCGGTTACGTCGAGGCGCAGCGATTCGACGTTGTCGATCGCCCCGAGCTCTTGCAGATCTTCGTCCTTGCGTGCGCCCGCGTACACGAGGAAGCCCTCACGCGCGAGCCGCTCAGCGATATTCCTGCCAATTCCGGAGCTCGCACCCGTAACCAGCACGGCCTTCTGCGCAGCTTCCGTTTCCGGCGCGGCCTGAACAGCCGGCGGCAGCACGAACAGCAGAATTAACGGGAACCAGATCGCCAGGGATCGAATCGACATACGCCTCACATCCTTGAGTAAACAGCTTACCCCGGATTGAAGCACAGACCGCGTGCCCTGCGCCAAGCTCGCGCGGCGGATTTAGGTCAAATCATGGCCTCGAACAGCCAGAGCGCGCCGATACAGACCACAAAATAGGCAAGCAACCAGTAGCTCGCCCTGTCGACCCGCCCCGCCACGACGTACCAGCCGTCCTGTTTGAGCGGCTTGCCCTCCGCTTCGTAGCGGTCGCTCTGCCCGCGCACGGTATAAGGCGAATGACTGTCCTGAAAGCCGTCCAGCAGTACGCTTGCGAGCCAGGCTACGGCAACCGATACGAGGCCGCCCAGCGGGCAGTACCAGGGCCAGGCAATATTCTGGAAATACTCGATGTACGCGAGAAAGAGAAAACCGGCGACCACGCCGACGATCAGTCCACGCTCGCTCGTATGCTTGGAGAAGAAACCCAAACCGAACATCGCCAGTTTCGCCCCAACGAAAAACGAACCTACTTTGCTCAGCACTTCGAGCACCGATCCGTCGCTCCTGGTGAACAGGATGGCGGGTACGATGATCGCAAACGCCCACATCACGGTGAACCAGCGGGAAGCGGCAAGGTAGTGTTCGGGACTCCCTTCGCGCCTGAAGAACTTCTGATAGAAATCGAGCGTGGTGACCGTCGCCATGGAGTTCAGGCTCGAGTCGAGACTGGACATCGCTGCTGCAACAATCGCCGCCGTGACGATTCCCATGAGGCCGGGCACCCCGATCGCCGCCACAAACTCGAGCACGATCAGGTTGTCGTTCTCGAAGACCCGGCCTTCGTAGTGACTGTAGAACAGCAGGCCGATGCCGAAGAACAGCGCGAATATCGGAAACGCCAGGTAACCCATCATCAGGTAGGCCTTCTTCGCATCGCCTATGGACCTTGCCGCCAGCGTTCTCTGCACCATCATCTGGTTAACCCCGTAGACGACGACATGATAGACGGACATCGCGACCACGCCGGTCCAGATAGTCGCTACTTTTGCCGGATCGATCGAGTAGTCGAAGGGGTTGGTTCGACCGGCGGCCTTGAGGTCGGCGAGCGCCGCGGTCAAACCCTCGGGAAGCACGCCGAGCAGCATGAACAGGATGATAAATGCACCGACGAACAGAATCGCACTCTGTATGACGTCGGTCCAGATCACCGCGGCAATACCGCCGAGCACCGTGTAGATGAGCGCCACCATGCCGACAATGACGATAGCGGTAACCACGTCGATGCCCGTAATGAACTCGAGCACCAGCGCTGTCGTGTACAGCATGATTCCCGAATAGGCGATGTTGCCGAACAGAAAGATTCCCGACATGACCGTGCGCGAGGTCAGCCCGAAACGGCGCTCGAGGTAGTCGAAAATGGAGGCGTTGCCGCTCGCGTAAAAAAACGGCAGGAACAGGGTTACCGTAATCGCAATGGCGATAGGGTAGTTGATATGTATGAAGACTACGGAGAAACCTTCGTTGTACGCCCATGCAGGTCCGCCGAGGAACGCCAGCGCGCCGACATAGGTCGCAACGACCGAAATGCCTATTGCCCACCAAGGCGTCGTGCGCTGGCCCAGGAAAAAGTGATCGGCAGTCTGTACGCGGTTGCTCAGTACAAATCCGAGCAGCAAGTTACCGACGACATAGGCACCGACAATGATCCAGTTGAGCGTACCGAAGTCACCCATGCTCCCCCCTCTCGCTTTTCCGCCGAATTGACTGCGAATGCATTTTATTCTTGGATGTTGATGCGTATACTAGCACGATTATCTCTAAAAATAATTAAATCATACACTTACAAGGCAGTACGCAATGACTTCGAAGTCGAAACAGCTTACCGAACCGCTGCGCCGCGAGCACATGCCGACAAACCACGACATCTCCCTCGCCCGCTACACGGGTCGCGGCACGGCCAACGAAAAGCGCATACCGGACGACTTCGGTCCAAGCCAGTCCTTACGCGGTTTCGAGACGACCTACCGCAACATCGTCGACTACATCGTGCGCATAACCCACCGGATCTGGGAGGATCGCGACGTTGAATATATCGCGCAGACGTATAGCGACGACTCGCACGTCTTCGACGACTACGGACTGCAGCGCGGCTGCCAGAAGATCATTGCCGACACGCACCATACGACCGGTGCGTTTTCGGATATCGAACTCGTTGCCGACGAGATCGTCTGGGCCGGCAACGACGAGGTCGGTTTCCACACTTCACACCGCACGCTCATCCGCGGAACCAACGACGGCGACAGCAAGTACGGTCCTGCAACGAACAAAACCGTGGATGTTCTCGTCATTGCCAACTGCGTTGCGCTGAACAACGAGATCTATCTGGAGCACGTGCTGTACAACACCTCGGAAATGCTCGAGCAGCTCGGCCTGGACCTCGATGCAATGACGGCAAAGCTTGTCAGTACAGCCCCCGCGGGCTGGCCGAGAAGCCGCGAGATCTGGGATCAGCTGCGCGCGGCGGGCCGGCCCGCAAAACCGATCTCGATCGCCGAGCCCGTAGACGGCTTCGACGTCGACGCGTTTGTCAGGCGGCAGCTCGACCGCCTCTGGAACTGTCAGGACTACGCTGCGCTGGACGACGCCTATGCCGACGATTTCGAGTTCGAGGGCGCGACGAACCGCAGATTTTCGGGCGCTGCCGGCTACCGCGAGCTGATCGAAAGCCTGCTCACGGCCTTTCCCGACCTGACGCTCGCGGTGGACGAGGTTTACTGGATGGGCAACGGCGACGACGGTTTCCTGGTCTCCGAGCGCTGGAGCGCCGAGGCAACCCATGCGGGAGACGGCCTCTACGGGCCGGCCACCGGTAAGCCGGTCACCATCTGGGGTATCACCCAGCACGAGATCCGCGACGGCCGGATACAGCGCGAATGGATGCTCTTCAACGAGCTGGATTTGAAAATGCAGATTACCGCCGCGCGGAAGGAAAGCTGACATGGGCGACTACCAGGACGGCAAGCGGCTCGTCAGACAGTTCTATGCGGCAATGGAAACCGCAGCCCCCGAGGCCTTTGCACAGGTTCTTCGCGAATACGTTGCCGACGATTATCACTGGCGCGGCATGCATCCGTTTTACGAACAGCATGGCGCCGACGCCGTCGTCGATACGTTTTGGCAGCCGCTGCTCAAGTCGTTCAAGCGGCTGCAGCGACGGCAGGATGTCTTCATGGCCGGCACCAACACAATCGACGGCGAGTCGGAATGGGTGTGCAGCATGGGACACCTGATGGGGTTGTTCGACGAGCCATGGCTCGACATCCCGCCCACGGGCAAGCTCGCGTTCCTGCGCTATTGCGATTTTCATCGGATAGCCGACGGCAAGATCGTCGAAACGGCGCTGTTCTGCGACATTCTGAGCGTCATGCGACAGGCGGGGCTAAACCCGCTGCCGGAGTCCACGGGCGTCGAAATTCTGACGCCGGGACCGCGCACGCACGACGGCCTGCTGTACGAACCGCAGGACCCGGCGGAATCCCGCAAGTCGCTCGAGCTCGTCAACGCCATGAAAGACGACCTGGTAAACGCCGAAGGATTCCAGTCGCCGGACGAGGAGCTGGCGCGCACCTGGCACGACGACATGCTGTGGTTCGGCCCGGCGGGTATTGGCGCCACCTACACGATCAGCCGTTACCAGGATCAGCATCAGGGGCCGTTTCGCGCGGGGCTTGCCAACGTCGACTTCCAGGGGCACGTATGCTGCTTCGCCGAAGGCGATTACGCGGGCTGGTTCGGCTGGCCAAACCTCACGATGCAGCCGGTCGGCAGCTATCTCGGAATGCCGGCACACGGCGACACGGTCGAGATGCGCGTCGTCGACATCTACCGGCGCGACGGCGACAAGCTGGCGGAAAACTGGATCTTCATCGACCATCTGTACTTCCTCAAGCAGCAGGGACTCGACGTGCTCGAACGCAACCGGGCATTACAAAAGCACCGACGGGCGTAAATCGTGGGTATCGCGAGCAACACTACGCAGTCCAACAAAGAACGCTACAAAACCCTCGTCGACCGCTACGCGGAGGCGGAGCCGGACGCGCTCGCAGCCGCGCTGCGCGAATTCCTGTCTCCCGAAGCCGCGGTACACGTCGTGCAGCCGATCAACACGCTGTCGGGCGAGGAGTTCGGGGCGCGCATTCTGGAACCCATGCAGCGGGCGTTTCGGCACCTGCACCGGCGCAGCGACATGCTGTTCGGGGGCGAGTATCAGGACACCGAATGGGTGGTCAGCCACGGCCACTACGCAGGCTGGTTCGACGAAGCCTGGCTGGGCATTCCGCCGAGCAAGGACATGGTCTGGCTGCACTACGTCGAGTATCACCGCATGCAGGACGGACGTTCGGTGGAGTCCTACCTGTACTTCGACATGCAGGACTTGTTGCGGCAGATCGGAATCTGGGTCTTACCGCCAAGCGGCGGCTATGAGGGATTTGTCCCGGGACCCGCGACTGCCGACGGCATTGTCCTTACACCCAGCTCGGCGGAGAGTTCGGCGAAGAGTCTGCAGATGGTCGACGACATGCTGTCCCGGCTGTATACCGACGATCAGGCCTGGCGCCCCTACTGGCACCCCAACATGGTTTGGTACGGACCGTCGGGCTACGGCAGCTTCATAGGCGTCGACGGTTTCGCCCGCTTTCAGCTGCCCTACGAAGCGGTCTTCGAACGCGGCCGCGTACGGAACACGTACATTCGCTCCGGCGATGCCGAACTCGACAGTAAGGTATCCGGACACTACGCGCGCTTCGCCGACGGTAACTACGTGGCGTCCGGCGGCTGGCCGTCACACGGCGGCTTCCTGGCTAACGACTGGCTCGGTGTTGCCGCCAGCGGCCAGATGTTTACTGTCCGGGTCGCGGACATCTGGCGGCGCGCCGGCGATCGGCTGGTCGAAAACTGGGTATTCGTGGATGTAATCGACATGCTGTTGCAGCTCGACGTCGATGTGTTCGCCGAGGCGGGTATCGAAATCTCGGTCTAAATCAGGCGATTGAAAAGATAAAGCGCCAGCATGCAGGCGACAAAGTAGACCAGCAGCAGTTTGCTGACGCCGTCGAGCTTACCGGGCACGACGTACCAGCCGTCAGCTTTCTGCGGCAGCTTCTGCTCCGCATATAGCCTGAACTGACCGGGAATACTGTAATCCGACCATTCAGCCTGGCGGCCGTCGAGCAGGATGCTGGCCGGCACGGAAACCAGGATGTTTACGCCGGCGCCGATCAGGCAGTACCACGGCCAGGCGATCTGGGTATTGGCCGCCACAATCCAGAGCACGACAAAACCGACGGCAACGCCAATGAGCAGTCCGCGCTCGCTGGTGTGCTTCGAGAAGAACCCGAGACCGTACATGGCAAGCTTGGCGCCGACGAAGTAGGAGCCCACCTTGCTCAAGGTTTCGAGTATTGAACCTTCCGATTGCGAGAACAGGATCGCGGGAAACACGATGATGAATGCCCACATTAGCGTAAACATTCTCGATGCGTTTAGATAATGCGCCTCGGACTCGTTCTTGCGGAAGTACTTCTGATAGAAGTCGACGGTCGTGACGGTCGCCATTGAATTGAACGAGCTGTCGAGCGTCGACATGGACGCCGCCATGACCGCGGCCGCAATGATGCCCATGAGCCCGGGCAGCCCGTAGTCCGCCGCGAACTGCAGGATGATCGTATTGCCGTTGTCGAACTCGCGGCCCTCGTAATAGGCGAACAGCAATATCCCCAAAAAGATGAACGCGAAGTATATCCACGGCGAAATGAAGCCCATCAGCAGGTAAGACTTCTTCGCATCGCCTATCGTTTTTGCCGCCAGCGTTCGCTGCGCCATCATCTGGTTAACGCCGTAGACGGTCACATGGTAGATCGTCATGGCGAAAATCCCCGCCCAGACGGTCGTCGTTTTCGTGACGTCGACGCTGAAGTCGAGCGGATCGGTCTTGCCCGCCGCCTTGAGCTGCGACAGCACTTCGCCAAGCGGCGCGGGAAGCTGGGTCAGAAGAGCATAGAAGACGATTCCGGCGCCCGCCAGCAGCACGAACGCCTGTATAACGTCGGTCCAGATGACCGCCGTTATTCCGCCCATGGTCGTGTAGACCAGCGCGATTATCGTCACGACCACAATAGCCGTCACGACGTCGATACCGGTAATGAACTGCAGCACGAGCGAGGTTGCATACAGGATCGCGGCTGTGCCGAAGCTGTGCGAGACCAGGAAAATGACCGAGATCACCGACCGCGACGTGGGGCCGAAGCGGCGCTCCTGATACTCGTAGATCGACGCACAGCCGCTGTTGTAGAAAAACGGCAGGAACAGCGTAATGACCAGCACGATAACGAGCGGGTAGTTCATGTGGATCAAAACGACCGACATGCCCTCGGTATACGACCAGGCCGGGCCGCCGAGAAACGACAGCGCGCTGACGTACGTCGCGACGACCGAAATGCCGATGGCCCACCAGGGCGTCTCCCGCCGCCCCAGATAAAAGTCCTCCGCCGACTCGACGCGTTTGCTCAGCACAAAGCCAAGCAGCAGGTTTGCGAGGATGTAGACGACAAGTATCGACCAGTTTAGCGCTCCGAAATTGTCCAAAGTCACGTCACCTGCTTGCTCAGATTCGAATTCGGCGGATTGGAATCCGCCGCCTGCAGATCGAAGATGGAGCTGTGTGACTGGACCGGCAGGGGCAGCGTGACGTCCGTCTCGACGATCCGCGGCGCGAACGACTCTTCGCCGGACAACAAACGATCCGTCCACCACTCCAGGTCACGAACGCCGAGATAGGGCCACGCATCCGCGGCATGATACTGGTTGAAGTATATTCGCCGCGCGTGAGCCGATCGGTTTTCCGCAGACGCGTGCAGGGTGCGACAGTGATGTATGGAAATCGAGCCGGCGGGCGCCGTTACCGCCTCCACAGGCCAGCCCCTGGAAACCGGGTCCTGCTCGGTGACCCTGCCTACGAAGCGTCCATGCTGATGATGTGACATTAGCGGCCAGCGGTGGGAACCCGGCACCAGCATCAACGGACCGTTGTCCTCGGTTACGTCGTCGACAAAAATTCCTACGGCGGCACTACTGTCGTTTGTCAGCGGCGAAAATGCATAGTCCTGATGCCACGCAATCTCGCCTCCTTCGTTCGGCAGTTTAAGATTGATCTTGCCCACTTCGAGGCGAACGCCCTGAGCAAACAAACCTTCGAGAACTGCGACGATCCGCGAGTGGCGGGCTATCTGGCGAAAGCCCTCGTGCAACGCATCGGGATGCTTGATGCGGCGGACGTGAGTCATTGCGCCATCGCGGGCGATATCGAAGCGTTCGTCACTCCTCTCGAGCGTGCGGCCCTCGGCGACGATCGTATCCGTCAGCTCCCGCAGAGACGCTATTTCGGCTTCCGGGAAGAAGCGCTCGATCACGAGGTAACCTTTCCGGTGCCAGGTGTCCAGATCGATACCGGGCGCGGCGCTCCTAGTTCCGGACACAAGATCTTCCTCGGGTATTTGCACAGGGCTTCAGAGGACAAAGCCGGACAGCGTGCTTACGCCGTCCGGCTATCCGGGTCATCCCGACCTCTTTTATTATTGTCGTTCTATTATCTTGGTTTTACTTTTGTCGCTGGTGTCGATCAACAGCCGCAGACGACGCCTGCAAGAACAGTTGCGTCCGCGGCCAATACTAATAGTTATAACTAAGCTGCACGCCCCAGGTGCGAGGCGCTGCGAAGTCCGCTATCGCGACGTCGCCGCCGTAGCGCGTTACCTTGGTCAGCGTTGCCTCGTCCTCGATGTTGTTCACGAATCCCCTGACGATCCAGGACTGGTCCGCTGAAATCCAGCTTACGCTTAGATCCGATTTCGTGAACGAATCCTGCTCGGCAAAGAAAAACAGGCCGTCGTCCGCACGATAGTCGTCGGAGTAGTAGAACGTCACGGCCGGACGAATCAACGATCCGCCGCTGAGATTGAAGTCGTAGCTACCGACCAGCGTCAGCGTCAGGTCCGGTGAGAGCTGCACCTGCTCGCCGTTCAGGTCGAACAGATTGTCGATGCCGTTGATCGTCTGGCCGCCTTCCTGAAACACGTTGGGCGTAATGAAGTCGCCGTATTCGGCGTTCTGGAACGCCGCATTGGCGCTAATGCGGAACACGTCGCTCGGTACCCAGTCGGCTTCGACCTCGAGCCCGGTTGCCGTGATTTCGCCTGCGTTGTCCGAGAATGCCAGCGTGGTTCCGCCCACATCCTCGAAGCGCGTCGACAGCAGATCTTCGTACTCGTTGTGGTACAGCGAGAGGTTCAGAACGAGCGCGCCGTCGGCCAGAACGTTCTTGCTGCCGACCTCATAGGCCGTGACGGTCTGCTCGTCGTAGCTGCCGTCGCCGTTGAAGGCACCCTGCGCGTTCCCCGCCAGGAAGCCCGTGGACACCGTGAAGTACGCCATCGAACGGTCGTTTACGTCCCACTCCGCGCCGCCTTTCCAGGTGACTTTATCCCAGTCGCCGGATGCGTTATCCACTTCGAGCACCGTGAAGTTCGGCGCCGACTGATCGGCATCCTGTCCGAAGATGTCCCAGTCGCGCTCGTCGTCCGTGTACCGCAGGCCGCCGATCAGGCGGAACGTATCGCTAATCGAGTACGTTGTCTGTGCGTAAACCGCCAGCGAACTCGTATCGAGGCGAATCTGATTCATCCACGGCGCCCACAGATTGATCTCCTGGTCGGGCACGTTGTCGACCGTGGACGAGATATCCTGCCAGAGAAACGCATTCTCGAGATCTTCCTGAAACAGGTAAATACCCGCTACCCACTCGAGATTGCCGTCCCCGTTCGAGGTGAACTGTATTTCCTGGCTGGTCGTCTCGGATGCAATATCGTTGCCCGCCTGCAGCGTGTTGAAAGCCGACAGGTCGGCATCGGCGAGCCGCAGCTCCGCGTAGTCCATGTAGGCCAGCGTGACCTTGACGTCGGCAATGCCGGGGAACGAGAAACTGGCTTCCGCGGCGAGCGTCGTTTCTTCGACGTCACGAATCGGCCGCGAATCGCGCGAAATCGTGTACGGATCGTCGATGGTTGGGGCGGCGGTGCCGTCGAGCCCTGCGCCGAATCGGCCGCAGGTGCCTGCGCATGCCGATGACCGGCCGATCCGCGGCTCGAGTACGCCCGTCGTGCCGTTGGTCAGGCCCGTTACCGGGTTGACCGGAACACCGAGCACCTTGTAGCCAAAGTCGCCGTTGCCATTCGAGTCGTCGTTCCACTGTTCGGCGCGCAGCGTGAAATCGAACGTATCGCTCGGCGCAACCGAAAGCTGCGCGCGAATATAGCTGGTGTCCGCGTCCTTGAGCCCGCCGTCGTCGCCAAGCACCGTATTCTCGACGAACGGATCGCGCGTCTCGCGCACGCCCGCCACACGCAGCGCAACCGTGTCGCTGAACGGAACGTTGAAATAGCCTTCGCCGCGGATCTGCGAGAAGTCGCCCGCCGTAAGCGCAAAGCCGTAGTCGGTCGCTTCCGTCGACGGTTTGCGGCTAATCACGTGAATCAGACCGCCCAGGGAGTTGCGGCCGAACAGCGTGCCCTGCGGACCACGCAAAACCTCGACGCGATCGACATCCACAAAACCCGCCAGCGCCTGACCGTGCCGCGGCCGGTAGATACCGTCCGTGTAGAACGCAACAGCAACGTCGTTGGCCTCTACCTGCTGAGTACGGGCGCCGCGCATGGCGGGACGCGGATCGTTGCCCGACTGACCGAACTGCAGGCCGGGCGCAAGCGTATCGAGCCTCGTCAGGTCGTTGATACCAAGCGCCATGAGATCGCGCCCGCTTACGGCGGTTACGGCCACCGAGACATCCTGCAGGCTCTGCTCCCGGCGCTGTGCGGTAACCGTAATCTCCTCCAGTATGCCGGCGGATCGCTCCTGCGCCTCGGCAACGGCCGGCAACAGCGGCAGCGCAGCGAAACTGCAGAGCATGAGTATCGAAGATCGAATGAACATTGTGTTCTCCCCCCGGGGAATGGACGCCATGATTCCGGGACGACGTCGCCGCCATTACCCTTTCGGCCGCGCGTGCGTCTCCTGTTGGTATTTAACTGCAACTGTACTTCGAATGCAAATAGCAGCCACTAGAAGGCGACAAATAGCCTCATTCTAATGATAACTAACTGTTATTTAATGATTTTTTTTAGGCTCTCGGGTACTTCGAATGCAATACGAGCAGGGTATTGGGCGTGCGGTCTCCGAGAGCGTCAGCCGAAGTACGATTCTGACCACAAGCCCAAACTAGTGCGCGGTCCAGCCTCCGTCGACGCGTAAACTGTGCCCCGTCACCATTCGCGCACCGGGAGATACGAGGTACAGCACAGCGGCCACGATGTCGCCGATCTCGGCGAGGCGTGCGGCCGGAATCATACCGAGCACAAATTCGCGGAATTTCGGATCGTCGAGCATCGGCCTGGTCAGCGGGGTTTCGACGAAGGTCGGCGCAACCGAGTTAACGCGAATACCCTCCGGCGCCAACTCTACCGCCATGGCTTTGGTCAGGCCCTCTATGGCGTGTTTGCTCATGCAATAGACGCTGCGCAGCGGCGACCCGACATGGCCCATTTGCGAGGACATGTGGACGACCGTACCCCCGCCGCCGTGCCTTAGCATCGACCTTACCGCGGCCTGAGAGACCCGGAAAGCGGCCCGAACGTTGAGTGCGAGAACAAAGTCGAGCGACTCCGAATCCACGTCCGCAAAAGCCTGTGGACGATTTCCACCCGCGTTGTTGACGAGTATATCGAGCCCGTCGGTCGCCTCGACGCGCGCGTAAAACTCCTCGTCGGTAACGTCGGCGGGCCAGGCCTCGATCAACCCCGAGGGATGCAAGGCAAGCTCCGCGAGATCCGTCTCGGACCGCGCGACCGCAAACACCCTGGCGCCCTCGCCTGCCAGCGCTTCCGCGCATCCGCGCCCGATACCGCGCCCCGCGCCTGTAACCAGCGCTGTCTGTCCCTCTAAACTCGCGGCCATGAGCCCTCCGGTTTGAATGCGCATGCAATATTGCCTAGCATCCTTGGCGAAGGAAAGAACGGGGCAACACCCCGCACACTGGGAATCCGTTTGTGAACAAACCCGCCAAGTCTGCCAGTAACAACGATTCCGGCTCTCACCGGCGCGCCACGTCGTATGACGTTGCCGAACTCGCCGGCGTTTCGCAAAGCGCCGTATCGCGCGTCTTCCAGCAGGGAGCCAGCGCCTCGAAGGAAATGCGCGACCGGGTGCTCACCGCGGCCAACAAGCTCGGCTATCGACCGAACGCCATTGCACGCGGTCTGATTACGCAGCGCTCCAACATGGTTGCGGTCGTGATTTCGCAGCAAACCAATCTGTACTATCCGGAGTTTCTCGTGCAGCTCACGCAGCGATTCTCCGAACACGGTATTCGCGTGCTGCTGTTCGCGCTCGAACATGAGGGGGATATCGATCAGATGCTCGAGCAGGTGCTGCAGTACCGGGTCGATGGACTCGTTACCGCGGCAATGCTGTCGCCGCAGCAGTTTCGCACGATCGAAAACGCCGGTATTCCGGTGATTCTGTATAACCGCACGGTTCCGGATACGCTTGCCAACTCGGTACGCTGCGATCAGGCGGAGGGAGAACGCTGGCTCGTCAGTGAGTTGTTCGATGCCGGCCATCGGCGCTTCGCAATCGTCACGGGCCCGGAAGACTCTCCGGTGAGCACAGAGCGAACCCGCGGCGCGTTGCAGCGACTCGACGAACTCGGCATACGCGATGTGAAACTGGTCCGCGGCGACTACAGTTCGGCAAGCGGACGCGCGGCGTTTGCGGAGATCATGCGCGAACTCGGCGAGCCGCCGGACGCGGTGGTCGCGGCCAACGATGCCATGGCGATAGGCTGCATCGACAGCGCGCGTGTAGCCTTTGGCCTCGAGGTGCCCGGCGACGTTTCCGTGGTCGGGTTTGACGGCGTGGGCCCTGCCCGTTTCGCCGCGTATGACGTCACGACGGTTCGGCAACCGGTCGGCCGCATGACCGAAGCCGCGGTTGCGATGCTGATCGATCGAATCGGCAATACGTCGCTCTCGGCGGAGCAGCGGGTCTTTTCAGGGGAACGGATACGCGGAGGATCGGCGCGGCTTCTGGACACAAGCGATCAGTGATCCGGCAGCATGCCCGCCGAAGCGCTACTGCTGTTACCGGGAATGATGTGCGACGAGCGCCTGTTCCGGGCGCAGATCGACGCTCTGAACCTGCCGGTGATGCTCGCCGACACCAGCTCCGACGACAACTTTGCCGCGATGGCGCAACGCGCACTCGGCAGCGCACCGCCGCGCTTTGCGGTACTCGGACTGTCAATGGGCGGCATACTGGCCTTCGAAATCTGGCGTCAGGCTCCCGAACGCATCACACATCTTTGCCTGCTGAATACCAACCCGCATCCGGATTCGGCGGAGCGCCGCTCGATGCGCGTCGGGCAAATAGCCGAGGTTCTGCGCGGCGGTTTGCGTACGATCGCGATCGACGCGCTCAAACCCGCCTATCTCGCAGCAGCCAATCGCGACAATCAGAGCCTGCTCGACGGCATACTAGAGATGGCGCTCGAACTCGGCGCGACCAGCTTCGAACGGCAGTCCATTGCACTCAGAGACCGCGCCGACAGCGTCGCCACGCTATCGAGCATCGATTGTCCGACCGCGATCGTTTGCGGCGCGGAGGACCGGCTGTGCCCCGTCGAATATCACGAACTGATGGCAGAGCGGATACGCGGTGCTACGCTGCACGTCCTCGACGATTGCGGCCACTTATCGTCGCTCGAGCAACCCGAACGGGTCACTGATATCACGCGCGAGTTGCTCGCCCAATAGCCTGGAGAACACAGGATGCAAATCAGCAGCACGAGAATTCTAACGACCCACGTCGGCAGCCTGCCGCGCTCGCAGGCAGTCACCGACGTCGTGTTCGGACTGGAGCAGGGCAAGGACGTGGCCGACGCAGCCGAGACGATAGCCGCCGCCGTCAGCGACGTGCTCAGGCGCCAGAAGGAGGCCGGCGTCGACGTCGTCAGCGACGGCGAGATGAGCAAGATATCTTACGCCACCTACATCAAGGATCGAATCAGCGGCTTCGACGGCGACAGCGAACGCAAGCCACCCAGCGACCTCGAGGAGTTTCCGGGTTTTCTAAAGCGTCAGGCAGCGTCCGGCGGCACGCCGAGCTATCGTCGGCCGTGCTGCGTCGGCGACATAGCCGTCAAGGACATGGACCCCGTCAACGAGGATCTCGCCAACATGGCGGCGGCCATGCGGCAGCATCCGCCCGTCGAGGGATTCATGAACGCGGCATCGCCCGGCGTCATTGCGCTGTTTCAGCCCAACCGGCATTACCCCTCGCACGAGGCCTATCTCGAGGCCCTCGCTGGGGCGATGGCGGCGGAGTATCGGGCCATAGTCGAAGCCGGCCTGGTACTGCAGCTCGATTCGCCGGACCTTGGTCTTGGCCGGCACATGCTGTTCAAGGACAAGAGCGACGGCGAATACGAGCGGCTCGCGTCGCTGCACGTTGACGCGCTCAATCGCGCGCTCGAGGGCATCCCGAAGGAGCAGGTCCGCCTGCACGTCTGCTGGGGTAACTACGAAGGCCCGCATCATCACGATGCACCCATGGAGATGGTGCTGCCGATTGCCTGCAGGGCAAACGTCGGCGCGCTGTTGTTCGAATCGTCCAATCCACGGCACGCACACGAGTGGGAGGTCTTCGCCGAGGCCGCGCTGCCCGACGATCTCGTTCTCGTTCCCGGCGTTATCGATTCGACCACCAATTTCATCGAACATCCGAAACTCGTCGCGGAGCGAATTTGCCGCTTCGCCGACATCGTCGGCCGCGAACGCGTCATTGCGGGCACGGACTGCGGCTTCTCGACCTTCGCCGGGTTTGGCGCGGTTGACGAAGACATCGTCTACGCGAAGCTTGCAAGCATGGCCGAAGGCGCGGCCATCGCGAGCCGCAAACTCTGGAACGGCGCATGAGCGGCCGTTGTGAAACCTTTCGCACCCGCCTGCTCGAGCGGGCTACGCTGGCGGGCACGTTCCTGAAAACGCCGTCGCCGATAATCGCCGAAGTGCTGGGCCTGAGCGCGCTCGACGTCGTCTGTATCGACGCCGAACACGCGCCGTTCGGCCGGCTCGAAACCGACAGCGTGGTTGCCGCGCTTCGCGCCGCGGACATGCCGTCGCTGGTGCGCATCGGCAGCGACTCTCCGGCCGACATCCGCAACGCGCTCGATGCCGGCGCCAGCGGGATCGTCGTACCGCACGTTACGTCGGCGGTTCAGGCCGCGCGCATCGTCAAGGCAACCCGCTTCGGCGAAGGCGGCCGCGGTTTCGCGGGCTCACCGCGCGCGGCCCGCTATGCGACAAAAACCATGCAGGATCATCTGGCCGACAGCGCTAAACATACGAGTGTCGTCGTTCAGATCGAGGACCTGGCGGCACTGCCCGAGGTTGCCGACATTGCGGCCGTCGACGGCGTGGACGCGCTGTTCATAGGGCGTACCGATCTCGCTGTTGCTATGGGAAAAACGGCTGGCGACGATGCAGTCGCCGATACGGTGGGCGATATCTGCAACACCGGCGCAAGAGCCGGCGCCACGGTTGGCATGTTCACACCAAACACCGACGAGATCCCGCGCTGGATAAAGGCCGGCGCGAGCCTGTTCCTGCTGAGTTCGGATCAGAGTTTTATTCTGGGCGGGGCCGCCAGGCTGGTTAGCAGCGTCAAGACCTAGTGTCCCGTCTCGAACCGGATCGTAGCCGCGCCGGAATTCGGCTGGATCAAAACCTGTAAAAGCGCCGGGCGTTGCCTTCGTAAACGCTCGCCTTGTCGGACTCCGGCGCGCCTTGCAGCACCGCGTCGAGCGCGGCGACGATAGCTGCATACGAGCCGTGCAGTTTATCGACCGGAAAATTCGAGCCAAACAGACAGCGGTCGGCGCCGAACACGTCGAGACAGGCTTCCAGCAGCGGGCGCACGCTGGCCGCGCTCCATGCGTGATCGAACATGCCGAGTCCAGACAGCTTGCACACGGCGTTCGGCAGCTCTGCAATGGCCTCGAGGCCGCGGCGCCAACTACGCAGGCCCTCGCCGGTCTGGTCCCAAGGCGAACCGCAATGGCAAAGCGCGAGCCGCAGATCGGGAACGTCGCCGAACACCTCGGCCACCCGCTGCGTCAGCGCGGGCGTAAGCTGCAGATCGAAAGATAAAGATCGCTCGACCAGCAAGGGCAATGCCGCGCGCCAGCGGGGATCGTCGAGCAGGCGGCCACTGCCTGTAACGCGGTCTTCGGCGTCGGCGCGGCCAATGATCTGGCGCACGCCCCGCACCGGAGCCAGTTGCTGCTGCGCATCCAGCGCCGCCTCGAGATCGTCTCCCTCCAGATTGCAGGCGGCTACGATTGCGCTGGGTAAGCCGGTCGCCTGAGCCTGGGCATTGAGCCAACGCGATTCCGCAAGCTCGTCGCCCGGCGAAACGCCCACCTGAACGTGCACGGAACCCGACAGCACAAGCGGCGCAGCATCGGACCGCAGATCCTCGACGAGGTAGTTCTTCTGGATTGGCGCGGGATCGCCGAAGAAGCGCTTTTCTCCTTTCGCCATTAGCCAGGGATAGTTGCACGCTGCCAGATCCCATAGATGGTGATGCGCGTCAACGATACGGCGGACGGCAGCGCACATTAGCCGGCCTGCGTCTGACTCAGCAGTGCCAGCTCGTCGAAAACCGTCACCTCGGAGGCGATACGATCGTCGATACAGCGCCAATGCGTAGCGCCGAGAACAAACAGCGGCTTGCCGCTGGCCGCTACGCCATGGAAATCGGCCGCGTGCTCGCCCGCAACTGTCCAGCGCACGGCGATATCCACGCCGTTTTCGGCGAACGGCTGGCTTGCGACGTGATCCACGCTGAAGCGCAGGCCGCCCAGCACCGCGCGCAGCGACCGATAATACTCGTAGATTGCGTCGCGGCCGGAAATCTCGAGCAGCGGCGAGCGATGGAGGTAGGCATAGGGCGCATACGCCGAGTCGAAAAGGGCACGGTCGTCGCGCCAGACACTGCCGAGCACGTTCCATGCGAAGCCGTTCGGATCTCTGCGCGGGCTGGCGGTTCCGCGATCGGGAGTGCTGACCCTGGCCACTCTATCGGCCTCGCCAAGCAGCCAGGCCTTATGCTCGCCGTTCCTGCGCTCCGCCATGCCGCGAGCCGCGGTCAGCGGATCGGCGCCGAGCTGCGTGGCGAGCACCATGTTGTCGCGCAGCAACCACTCGCGGGTGATGACGCCTTCTTCGATGACACAATCGGCAATATTCGTCATCCGGAGCGGCCGGCCGGTTGCGGGACCGTATGCCGTCGAACCGGTGTTGGTGGCGACACTCAGAAGACGGTGCGAGGTGTAGTACCCGGTATCGCGGGATCCGGACCAGACCACGTTTTCGCCAAGCAGCCGCCGATCGGGAAATCCAGTGAGCGTTGCGCGTGTAGCGTCGACCACAGCCTGCGCACCGCGCGTAATACCGTCCATTCCCCAGATGACACAGTCACGGCCGTAATACTGGCGGATCAGATCGACGCCCTTCTGCTCCCAGATTTCGAAGGTAATACCGAGAATGTAGTCGACGATATCGTCGTCAGCCCCGTAGGCTCCCCCATCTCCTGCCGTCATGATTCGCTCCCAAACTTCGCCCGACGTAAAAAGCGCGGCGAGTGTACTTCGAATGCAGCCCTTAATCTATGGAAAATTCCTGAAATGAATGGCCTCTTGCAGAGTTCTTGCGCCAGCTCCTTGAATAGAACTTGCATTCGAAGTACATTCGCCGTAAAAGCCGTGTCAACGCGCAATCAGGAAACCGCCAACTATGGCTGAAACCGCATCCAACGCGGGCAACGCCGCCGTCTTACTCGATCAGTGCCTCGTCCGCTACAACGAGCTCCGCCCGTGCACCACCGCGTTCATCGACACCCGAACGCCGGGCAGCGCGGAAAAGGAGAACTTTACAATCATTGGACCCGGCGTGGCCGAAAATCCGGACCAGCACGTGCACATTAGCGTGCCGCACGGCTTCAACATTGGCGGCGCCCGGCAGCCGCCAAACTGCGTCAACTCGCAGCACAGCCACGAGACCGCCGAGGTCTTCATGATTCACTCGGGCACCTGGGCGTTCTACCTGGGTCCGAACCGGGAGGACGGAGAGGTCGTGCTTCGGCAGGGCGACATCATCTCGATTCCCGTACACGTATTTCGCGGCTTCAAGAACGTGGGCGAAGAGCCCGGGTTTATGTTTGCGGTGCTGGGTGGCGACGACCCTGGGCACGTCACCTGGGCGCCGTACGTATTCGAATACGCCGCGGAGTATGGACTGGTACTGCTCGACGACGGCAGCCTGGTCGATACGACGCGCGGCGAACGTGTGCCGGCGGACAAACAGCCAATGCGGCCCACGACGGAGGCGGACGTCGAGCGCTTACGGCGTATGAGCGCCGCCGAACTGGCCGAATGTATCGTGACCGCGCCGGAGCTGGACGCCGACGAAGCCGCGATGACGGCGGCCGGGCTGCGCGAATCCGCCGTAATTGGCTCGGCAAACCCGGACGAGGGCATCGCCGCAGGCAAGATGCACTGGCCGCACGGCTTCCACCTGCGGCACATTGCAGCGCAAAGCGGCGTTGCAACGCGTCGCCACCGCCGCCAGGAACGGGAAGTGATCCTTATGCATCGGGGCCTGCTAACCGTCGAATTCGACAAGCAGCGCGTAACGCTCGGGCCCGGCGATACGCTGACGATACCCATAGGCTTGCCGCGCTCGTTTTCCAACGAAAGCCCGGAAACCGCGGAGGCCTGGGTAGTACGCGGCAGCGATCGACCGAAGCCGGCCGCGCTCTTGAGCTGACCATTCGATTTCAGAGTCCGAACCCAAAAACACCCGCGAGGAAGCAACGGTGATAAAGACAATCAAGTCCGGCATCAGCGCAGAGGCTGCTGCCGGTATGAATGCCAAGGTCAAAGCGACCGTCGAGAGCATATTGCAAGACATTGAAACGCGTGGCGATGCGGCCGTGCGCGAATTGTCGGAGAAGTTCGACAAGTGGTCACCCGAGCGCTTTCGTTTGAGCGGTGACGAAATCACGGCCTGCGCCGAACGCCTGCCGCAGCAGACGATAAAGGACATCGAATTTGCGCAGGCGCAGATTCGAAAGTTCGCCGAGATTCAGAGAGCGGCGCTCAAGGACGTTGAGGAAGAGACGCTGCCGGGCGTCTTCCTGGGACACAAGAACATCCCGGTAAACAGCGTCGGCTGTTATATCCCGGGCGGCAAGTATCCCATGGTGGCCAGCGCGCATATGAGCGTGCTCACCGCGAAGGTCGCCGGCGTGGAGCGCGTCATCGCCTGCGCACCCCCGCACAGCGGCGGCCCCCACGATGCCATCGTGGCGGCTATGCACATGGCCGGTGCAGACGAAATCTATTGCCTCGGCGGCGTGCAGGCGGTGGCGGCGATGGCACTGGGCACCGAGAGCATTAGTCCCGTCGACATGCTGGTGGGTCCGGGCAACGCGTTTGTCGCGGAAGCGAAACGACAGCTCTACGGCCGCGTCGGCATCGACCTGTTTGCCGGCCCGACCGAGACGCTCATTATTGCGGACGACAGCTGCGACGGCGAGATGGCCGCAACCGATCTGCTGGGTCAGGCCGAGCACGGCCCCAACTCCCCGGCCATCCTGCTCACCAATTCGGAGCAGCTCGTTGCCGATACTCAGCGCGAAATCGAGAAACAGCTGAAGACGCTCGAAACCGCGGAGGTCGCCGGAGCTGCCTGGCGCGACTACGGCCAGATCATCCTGTGCGACAGCGAAGAAGAGATGCTCGCGGAAGCCGACCGTATCGCGAGCGAGCACGTGCAGGTCATGACGAGCGACCCGGACTATTTTCTCGACAACATGACCAACTACGGCGCCCTGTTCCTCGGACCGGAAACCAATGTCGCGTACGGCGACAAAGTCATCGGCACAAACCATACCTTGCCGACCAAACTTGCCGCGCGTTACACGGGCGGGCTGTGGGTCGGCAAATTCCTCAAGACCTGCACCTATCAGCGCGTGTCGCCGGAGGCGAGCGCGCTGGTTGGCGAATACTGTTCGCGCCTGTGCGCACTGGAGGGTTTCGCGGGGCACAAGGCGCAGGCCGATCTCCGCGTGGCCCGCTACAAGTCCAGGGCCGCCTGACAGGACCCAACGCCTGCGACAGAAACGCCACCTCGAAGCTTAAGGTCCGCGCACGCATCGGCGTGCCGGCCGTTTTCTTTGTTTACTCGAATACCTCATAGTGCAATCTCATGAACGCAAGCGAACGATTCATCCGCAACAAGATTTCCCTTCATCGTCGGCTCGTGGCACTCGCCGCCGCAGGCGGCGCTGAACTCTCCGGATCGACGGACGCGGTATACGCCGCGGACGCGCTGGTACACGCCTACCATCCCGTCAACGAGCTGCGCGGCCGGGAAGCCGTCGCGAACGAGCTCTGGCAACCATTGCTGACGGCGCTGCCGGATGCGGAGCGCCGCGACAACATTGTGATCGCGGGCGAGTACGAAGGCAGTGACGTCGTCGCCCTGCTTGGGCATATTCAGGGCAATTTCGAAAAGCCGCTGCACGGCATCCCGCCCACACACGGCGTCGTGCATCTTCGCTATGGCGAAGTCCATCATCTTCAGGACGGCCTGATCCGCGAATCCTGGGTGATCGCCGATATGCTGAACCTGATGGACCAGGCCGGCTGCCGGCCCGTGGCGCCGTCGCTGGGCGCGGAGCACTTATGGCCGGCCCCCGCAACGAACGACGGCGTGCAAACTGACCGCGTCGATGCAGAAGCCGGCGCGGCAACGCTCCGCCTCGTCAAACGGATGCACGGGGGTCTGCTCAAGTTCGACGGTAGAGACATCGAAAGCATGGATCACGAGAAGTACTGGAAACAGGATTTTCTCTGGTACGGACCCTCGGGCATCGGCACGTCGCGCGGCCTCGACGGTTTTCGCGCGCACCATCAGATCCCGTTCCTGCGGGCGTTCCCCGATCGCAAGACCGCACATCACTTCGCGGAAACCGGCGACGGCGATTACGTCGTCACGGGCGGCTGGCCGAGCGTAACGGCGACGCATACCGGCCCCGACTGGCTGGGCTTGCCGCCGACCGGTAAGCATGTGGACATGCGTGTCATGGACTTTTACCGCTGCGAGGACGGACTGGTCGCCGAAAACTGGGTGCCCATCGACATCATCGACATGTTGCGGCAGTTTGGCGTCGACGTATTCGAGCGAATGCGGCACTTTGCTGGCAGGCCGCGTACGAGTCTTTAGCGAGTCGAACTCACTGCAGAGCTTTCTGCCTGTTGACCCTACAGTCACGTCAGGCCGCAGAATCGCGTCATTGCCAACGCACGAGACAAAGTGATGACCGCTGCAAAAGACTATCATGTGAAAGACGTCGCACGGATGACGGGCGTATCGATCCGCACGCTCCACTACTACGACGAGATCCGATTGCTCTCTCCGGCCAGGCGAACGGCCGCCGGATACCGGCTGTACGACGACGACGATCTGCTGCGGCTGCAGCAGGTGCTGATCGGCCGTTCGCTTGGGCTGCCGCTCGAGGAGATTCGCCGTTCGCTGGACGATCCTGACTTCGACTACGCCAGGAGCCTCCGTAAGCAGAGAGCGCTTCTGCTCGAGCGACTCAACGAAACCAACGACATGATCGCCGCGATCGATCTGACCCTGAACGGCCTGGACGGTCCGCGGCGGAACATCGACTTCGCAGCAATCTTCGACGGCTTCCACCCTGAGGAATACGCTGACGAAACCCGCGAGCGCTGGGGCGGCACCGAGGCATACACCCAAAGCGCCCGGCGAACGAAGGACTACACGGAAGCGCAGTGGCGGGAGATCAAGGCGGAACTGAACGGCATCTGGTCCGATGCCGCGGCGGTCATGCAGGCGGCAACGCCGCCGGACAGCGGCCCGGCGATAGCGCTTGCCGAACGCCACCGCCAGCACGTCTGCCGCTGGTTCTACGATCTCTCTCCCGAGGCGCATGCCCAGCTCGCCGCAATGTGGGAGAGCGACGAGCGGTTTCGCGACAACATCGACAAGCACGGCGAGGGCCTGACCGCCTGGCTGGCCGTTGCCGTTCGCGCGGCCGCCGATATCGAATGATAAGCTGGCGCCGGAAGCGTCCGCGCCTCAGGGAAACACTGGCATGACCACAGATACCTGGCTGCTCTACGTCAGCACCGTGCTGGTATTCATGAGCACGCCCGGGCCCAGCCACTTGCTGATGCTGTCGGCGAGCATGTCAAACGGCTTCCATCGGTCGCTGGCCACGGCCGCCGGCGACTTGTCCGCGAACGCAATACAGATACTGCTGGCCGGGCTGGGACTGGCCGCGATCGTATCCGCGTCGCGCTACGGCTTCGCGTTCGTAAAATGGGCGGGCGTCGCATACCTGGTGTGGGTCGGCGTTCGGCAGATCCTGGCGTCGTTCAAACGGAATGGCGATACCCCCGGCGCTCCTCCTGCGTCGTTGCGAAGGCTCTGGTTCCGCGGCTTCGTAACCTCGGCCGCCAATCCAAAAGCCGTCGTGTTTTTCGCCGCGCTGTTTCCGCAATTTCTAAATCCGGAGCATGCACTCGCGCCGCAGATTGCGGTCCTCGGCGCAACCTATATCGTCATCGACGGGTGTTTTCTCGCCGCGTACGGCAAGAGCGCCAGCTGGCTCGCGCAAAGGCTCCGCAGCCGCTACAAAGCCTGGGTGGACAGAGCGGCCGGAACCAGCCTCATCGCCGCGGCGATCCTGCTCGGCCTCAGAACAAACCAGCGAACCTGACCGAAGGCAGTACGCGAGTTCGCGCGTTACGAATTACCGAGTCTGGCGGCATCCGGGCCAGCCCCGGCTTCAACGGAGCGCCGCCGATAGCGCGCTGGCGGCTCATTGAAGAAGGCACGGAACGCTTTGCGAAACGCAGCGCCGGATTCATAGCCGCACTCGACACCAATGGTGTCGATCGGATCGTCGGTCTCCTGGAGGCGTGCGGCGGCTGCATGCATACGCCAGTGGCGAACGTATTCGCCGGGACGCCGGCCGACGACGGCCCTGAATCGGGTCGCGAACGCGCTTCTGCTCAAGCGCGCGCGCTGCGCCATCGTCCCTATGTCATGGCGCCCCCCGGGATCCTGATGAATCCCGGCCAGTACCGGCCCGATTCGCGGATGAGACAAAGCTGCGACGAGCCCCGACAAGCGGCCAGCCGCACTCTCGGCGCGCAGCATCTGAATGAATACGAGCTCCGCCAAACGATCCACAGCCAGGTCGCCGCCCAAATCCGCACGCGCCGCTTCGCGAATCCACCAGCGCGTGAGTTCGGCCAGCTCCGCGTCTTCGGTCGCGCCCAGATGCGCCACCAGAGTGCTCGGCAGGCTGTCGAGGAGCGGTTCCGCTGCCGGCCGGTCGAGGCGGAAATAGCCGCAAATCAGGCGCGTGGCGGGACCCGCTGACGCGGGCATTGGGGGCTGATTGACGACATCGTCCTGCGGGCTGCTATCGCTCCCCGACAGGAGATGCGGCCGGTCGCGCGGGAACAGCACCAGATCGCCCTCGAGCAAGCGGCTTGGCCCGGCATCCTCGTGCAACCAGCCCTCCCCGGCGACAAGCAGATGAAATGGCACGTGCCGGCTGCCCGAGGTGTCCACGGCCCAGCGCCCGCAGTACTCCGCGCGAAAAAACACGTCAGCGGAAAAGCGAAGCCGCCGCAGCAGGCTGCTTAAGGGATCAGACATGATTAGGCTTTTTGGACATATATTTTGCCGAAAATAGCATATTTATGTCTTCCCCGGTCCTCTAAAGTGCATCTCAACGATTGGCGACCCGCCAATCCCGACATAAGCGGAGAATGAACACTATGAATCTGAAACGACAAATCACCCACTACCTCGCGGCCACCCTAATCCTCGTCGGAACGGCCTTCCCGGCCTTCGCGGACGTGGCTACGGCTACCGACGAAAACGACGTGATTCTTGCAGGCCACGACGCAGTGGCCTATTTCACCGACGGCAAGCCGGTGCTGGGAAGCGCCGAATATTCCGCGCAGTACGACGGCGCCGTTTATCGCTTCGCCAGCGCTGAAAACCGCGATCGCTTCCGCGCGAATCCAGCAAAGTACGCGCCGGCTTACGGCGGCTACTGCGCGCTCGGCACGGCCTTCGGCAAGAAGTTTCTCGTGGACGGCAAAGCCTTCGAGATCGTCGAAGGACGCCTGTACGTCAACAAGAATCTCGACGTGTACGAAACCTGGCGCAAGGCGATCCCGGGGAACATCGTGAAGGCCGAAGGCAACTGGCCGACGATCAAAGACGTTCCGGCGGGCAGGCTCTAGGGCAACACTCGCCGAAACCGATCAGGGGGCGCCTCACGGGCGCCCTTTTTCGTCCGCGCGACGGTTACCGCCTTGCGCGCTCTTCGGCAGAGCGTTTCTGCTGTTCGCGAATCTCGTGATGACGACGCGCGTTGATCGTGGGATCGTCCGACATGAACGTCCAGAGCTGCACAGTCCCGTCCTGATGCGCCGTCGTCAGCAGCGTTCCGGCGGCGTTGAACTCCATGTACTCCAGCGCGTCGGTAACCGGAGCCCGTAAGGCATACGGCAGCGCATCGTTGTCGATGCCGTCGTCCAGAAGCTGCTCCGTGCGATAGAAGTCGATGGTCGTACCGTGGCCCGCCACCAGCAGATAGCGGCCGTCGAGCGTCCATTCGACAGTCTCGGTTTTCTGACCGCTCTTGTTGAAACGCCGCACGAGATCACCGCTTTCGACGTCGAACAGGTACACGAAGCCATGCGTGCCGCCCACAGCGAGGAGCTTGCCGTCCGGGCTGAATTTGCAGTTGATGTAAATATGATCGAGATTGCCGAATATCGGCTCGGCATCGAGTGTCATCTCGCGATGCAGCGTCCAGTCGCCAACCCGCCAGATGCGTGCCGACTTGTCGCCCACCGACGCCATGTACCGGTCGTCATGCGAGAAATCCAGCTCGTTCAGCGTGCCCGGATGCTCAACCGTGGCAACGATGTCCCAGCTCTTCGTATCGAACACACGGCCCGGACCAATGCCCTCGAAGCGCTCCTGGCCAGTCACCATGAATCGTCCGTCGTTCGACGCCGCAATCGCATCGATACCGTTTTGGTGAGCGAACTCGAACACGGTGTCGCCGTCGGCGGCGCTCAGCACGCGCATCATGAAATCCTCCGACCCTGCAACGACATAGTTGCCGTCGCGCGTGAACGCAACGCGCTCTATCTCATCGGGCAGCTCGCGCCTCCAGACCTGGACACCGTCGCTGGTATGGAACATCCGCACCGTGAAATCGAATTTCGATCCCGTGACTATGTAGGCGCTGTCGGGGGAAAACTCCGCCGTTTCGACGGAGCCGGGTTCTCCGTATATGTCGGCCATGCGCGACCAGACCTTGTTCAGGCCCAGCTCTCCGCCAGCGAACGCAGCTGATCCGGAAAAGGCCGCCGTCAGGCAGGCGGCGATGAGCAATACGTTTCGGCGAAGCTGCATATGATCCCTCCTGGGACTTCTAGCACGAGAAGGCAAAACAACGACGTGAGTTTCGCTTTTGCAAAGGATCGCACACGCCCGCCTTGCCGTCATGAGCAGACCGGCCACGCCGGCCGTGCGTGCCGGACCGAGGCCGCCCGGTAGCGCAAAGCACGCTGCCGCTCTAGAATGAAATACTTCGAAGGCAGCCGAAAGCACGCTGTCAGAATACGGCGGGCGGCGACAAGGACACTTGTATGAAGAGCGTTATCTCGAAATCCTTAGGACTTGCGCTCGCGCTGGCTCTCACACCGGCGACGTCACCTGCACAGGACCCTGGCGCCGCCGCAGCCGAACGTGCCCGACTCGCCAATCAGCGTATTCAGGCAGAGGCTGTGCGGCGCGCAGAAGAGGAGCGCGCACTCGAAGCGGAAGCCGCGATGGCGCGAACGCCGGCTCCGGACAACCCGGAGCCCGCAGGAACGCCCACCGGCTCGCAGCCGTCAGCCACGGCGCCGCGCAGCGAACGGTCACAGCCGAACGACGCGGGCGCAGCCGGGCTTTCGCTCGCCCTCGAGCAGCTACGAACGCTTGGAGAGCTCAAGGATGCGGGCTACGTGACGGAGGAAGAATTCGAGCGCATCAAACAGAGGATTCTCGACAACAGCCTCTAACCCTCGCCGCAGCAAGCGCTACTCGGCACGGCTGTACACCCGCACGTAGTCCACGAGCAGACGTTGCGGAAACACACTGTCGTCGATACCGCCGCCGGCCCGGCCCCACATGCCGCCCACGGCGACGTTCAGGATTAGATTGAATGGGTGGTCGTAAGGCCACGAACGCCAGCCGTCGTGTTCGTTGAGATAAGAAAAATACAGCGTATCGTCGACGTACATGTCGATCCGCTCGGGCGTCCACTCGGCCGCGTACACGTGAAAATCCTCGTGCACGCCCGGAACGAGAATCCTGCCCTTGCGCTGCTCCCATTTTAGCCAGTAGTAGGCTTCGTTGTGCACGGTGCCGTGCACGTGCCCCATCTGATAGCCGACGTGCTCGAGGATGTCGATCTCACCGGAGTTGGGCCAGGCATCGCAGGTTGCGCTGCCCTGCCACTCCTCTCCGGCCGAACAGCGAGTGGCATAGCGAAACGGGTCGCTCGGCAGCATCCAGGCGGCCGGCCAGGTGCCCTTGCCCTGCGGCAGCTTCGCGCGGATCTCGAAACGGCCGTACAAAAAGTCGCCCTTGCCGCCGGAATGGATTCGCGCTGACGTATAGCGGGCGCCCTCGTAGTCCTCGCGGTGCGCTTCGATTATTAGCTGGCCGTTTTCGAGCCTTAGGTTTTTCTCGCGCGACGTATAAGCCTGATCTTCGTCGTTGACCTTGCGGGCCGGCCAGACGTTGAAACTCCACTTGCTCTCATCCAGCCTGTCGCCGTCGAATTCGTCGGCCCAGGCGAGCTGCCAGGCGGAGTCCGGCTCGTGCAGCCGCCGTACGACGAGCGCACTCAGAACGGGCTGACCCACAGACGCATCGAAGCGCAGGGACAACGCCCCGTCGCGGACCTCCACGCCGGGAATTGTCACCGTCAGTGCGGATTCGATTTTGCCGTCACGCGACGCCATGATGTCGAGATCGTCGATCACCAGGCGGTCTTCGAGGTACGTATCGAACAGCCGCTCACCGCCACCCACGTCATCCGGCTCGGCGAAGTGCAGCGTCACGTCGTAGCGGCCTTCCGTCAGCGGGTGGTCGACGCGGATATCGCCTTCGCGGAAATCCCGATAGAGCAGCGGGTCCTGAGATCCTTTGACGGTGGACATCCCGCGGGTTGTTCCGCCGTGCGCGGGCACGTCCTCCTCGTAAACGGTTCCGTCGATCCCCGTATACGCAGGTCCGCCGACGTTGACCGCCCAGACGGTTTCCGCCGCTGCGGCGTATTGCGGCGCAACAAGCAGCGCGAGTCCGCCTGCCGCAAGCAGAAACCGGGGGAATATTTTTGTGGTCATAATGGGCTTCCGTGGTTTGAGCAAATCGCGTTCGATACTAATGACAGCGCTGTCAGATCCAATTACAATAGCACAGAGAGCGGGTAGCGTCTGAATCCACAAGCAGGCGCTTACCCGATAAGGAAAAATCCGGCGGCCGCGTGCGGCTAAGCCGGCGCAGCGCGTGTAGCGCTGCCAGGGGGGAGTATTCCGTGCCTAAAATGATCGCCGGATTTTTGAGTCTGTTGGTGCTGGCTGCGCTGCCCGGCCCGGCGGCGAGCAGCGCCGCACACGTCGAAGGCAGGAGCGAGTATTCCGCGCCATTCGCCGCGGTCGCGCCCGTGATCGACGGCAGCGCGGACGACGACGCCTGGGCCGACGCCGAATGGCGGGCTATCGACCAGCGCTGGCTCGGCCCGGAATTCACCCCGGAAGATTTCTCCGGCCGCTACAAGGTCGTCTGGACCGAAGACCGGATTTATCTGCTTGGCGAATTTGTCGACGACATTCTGTTCGACAGTCACCGGGACCCGCTGGTGCAGTACTGGGACGACGACTGCTTCGAAATTTTCATCGACGAGGACCATTCCGGCGGCAACCACCAGTTCAATCACAATGCGTTCGCTTATCACCTGTCGCTCGACAATCGCGCGGTGGACATCGGCACCGACAGGCAGGCGCGGGACTACTCGCATCACGTCGACAGCCGCTGGCGCCAGGAAGGCAGGCACATCGTCTGGGAAGTGGCGATCGACATCTACGGCGACACTTATGTGGACGGCTCCGCGGACAACCGCCCGGAGAAACTCGAGCACGGCAAGATCATGGGACTAATGCTCGCGTACTGCGACAACGACGGCAGTGATCTGCGAGAGAACTTCGTCGGCTCGGAAACTGTGCCCTCCGGACCGAAGGATCGCGGTTGGATAGACGCAGGCCTGTTCGGCACGCTGCTACTGACGAAGTGAGATCTATGGCTTTAGAAAACTCAACGGTACCGGTCCTCGAAACGGGGAGCAAAACGCATGCCGACGTCACGGGCGAGTTTGTCGACTTGCTCGGCGAGCGCTACTACGCCGTTCGCAACGTCGACCGGATGCCGCCGTTCTTCACGAGCGTCACCTCCAACGACGATCACTGGCTGTTCGTTTCTTCTACCGGCGGCTTGACGGCGGGGCGCGTTTCTCCCGAGACCGCGCTGTTTCCCTACGTCACCGTCGACAAGATCCACGACTCGGCGACGCATACGGGCAGCCTGACCCTGCTCCGGGTTCTCATCGACGAGACATGGCACGACTGGGACCCGTTCGGCACGACGCAGAACGGTCGCTACCGCAAGACCCGCAACCTGTACAAGAACGTGCTCGGCAACAAGCTCTGTTTCGAGGAGATCAATCACGATCTGGCACTCGCTTTTCGCTACACCTGGATGACCAGCGACCGCCATGGATTCGTACGCGACTGCGAGCTCGTGAACCTCGGCACACGCACAGTCAGTGTCGAAGTACTCGACGGCCTGCAAAACATACTGCCCGCAGGAACGCCGCGCTTTGCGCAGACCAACACGAGCAATCTTGTCGACGCGTACAAATGGACCGAGTTCGACGCGAACTCCGGGCTCGCCCTGTTTACCCTGTACTCGGGCATTACGGATCGTGCCGAACCGTCCGAGTCCCTGAAGGCCAACGTTGCCTACTGTCTTGGCCTCGATAAACCCGGTGTGCTGATTTGCTCGGAGCAGCTGCAGCGGTTCAGGCGCGGGCTCGAGCTGCGCGAGGAAGCCCTGCGGCGGGGTATCCGCGGCGCGTTTATCGTCAATACCGCGCTGCGGCTGGCGGCAAACGCATCCAAAGCTTGGCAAATCGTCGTCAATACCGAGCAAACCCAGGCCGAAGTCGTGGCGCTTCGCAGCGAACTCGCCACCCCCGACTTGCTTGGCGAGGCAGTCCGTCAATCGATTGCCGGAGGCTCGGACAAACTTGCGCGAATCATGGCGAGCGGCGACGCCTTCCAGGCAACGGCCGAGGAAGCGGTCACGGCCCATCACTACGCCAACGTGCTGTTCAACATCCTGCGCGGCGGCGTGTTTTTCGACCAGTACCGAATCAGCGCGCGCGATCTCAGACAGACGATAAAATCCTTCAACTCGGCGGTATACGAGCGCAACCGCTGCATGCTCGACGGCCTGCCGGAGCTGCTGACGGCGGACGCTCTGCTCGCAACGGTGCGAAAATCCGGGGACCGGCAGCTCCAGCGCCTCTGCCGCGAATATCTGCCCATCACGTTCGGCCGCCGGCACGGAGACCCGAGCCGGCCCTGGAACCAGTTCGCGATTCGCCTGCGCGATGCACAGGGCAACGCGCTACTGTCCTATGCGGGCAACTGGCGGGATATCTTTCAGAACTGGGAGGCGCTCGCGTTCAGCTTTCCGGAGTTTGTCGAGAGCATGATCGCGAAGTTCGTCAGCGCCTCGACGGCGGACGGCTACAACCCTTACCGGATCACGAAAGAAGGGATCGACTGGGAGGTTGAAGACCCCGAGGATCCATGGAGCTATATCGGTTACTGGGGCGATCATCAGATCATCTATTTGCAGAAGCTGCTGGAGCAGTCGATACGCTTTCATCCGCAGCGGCTCAGTGAGCTGCTGCATCTGCCCGTATTCAGCTACGCCAACGTACCGTACAGGATCCGGCCGTTTACCGCCCTCCTCGAGGACCCGAAAAGCACGGTCGACTACGACGAGGACCTGGCGGAGCGTATCGAGCAGCGGCTCGAAACGCTCGGCGCCGACGGCAAACTGCTGCTCGATGCCGGGGGGCAGGTATACCAGGTCAATCTCCTGGAAAAACTGCTGGTGCCGCTGCTCTGCAAGCTGTGCAATCTCGTGATCGACGGCGGCATCTGGATGAATACCCAGCGCCCGGAGTGGAACGATGCCAACAACGCCCTGGTCGGCCAGGGACTGTCGATGGTGACGCTCTACTATCTGCGCCGCCACATCCGCTTTCTCGAAGAACTCCTCGCGGACGAGAACGGCGGCGCCGAAATCTCGGCCGAGGTTGCCCAATGGCTGGCGGAAACCGGCACCGCGCTCGCCAGAGTCGCCCCGTTGCTGGGCGCAGGCCCGGTTAGCCCGGCCGAACGTCTCGAGTCCATGACCGAACTCGGAGAGGCAGCGAGCCGCTATCGAGAAACCGTGTACCGGCAGGAGGGTTTCTCCGGCAAAGTCGATTTGCCCGTCGGCAGCATCCGGGCAATGCTCACCAATGCCCTGATTGCGATCGATCACTGTATCGCCAGCAACCGCAGGGAAGACGGGCTGTATCACGCGTACAACCTGCTCGAGCAAAAAAACCACGGCATCCACATCGAGCGGCTCTACGCCATGCTCGAAGGGCAGGTTTCGGTGCTGAGCTCCGGCTCGATAAGCGGCGAAGAGGCCGTTGGCGTACTCGACGCGCTTTTCGAGAGCAGCGTATATCGTGCGGATCAGGAGAGTTTCATGCTCTATCCGGACAGGGAACTGCCGACTTTTCTCGAAAAGAACCGCATTCCTCCACAACAGATCGACGCGATACCGCTGCTTCGGCGGCTATTCGATGCCGGCGACACGAGTGTCGTGCTGCGCGATGCCGACGGCCATTACCGCTTCAACCCCGAGTTCATCAACCGCGGCGGCCTGCAAGCGCGGCTGGATGAACTGGACGCGAGCTACAGTGAGGACGTCGCTGCCGCGCGTGAAGCCGTGAGCGAACTTTACGAAGAGGTTTTCAATCATCAGGCGTTCACCGGACGATCCGGCACAATGTTTGGATTCGAAGGGCTCGGCTGCGTCTACTGGCACATGGTTTCGAAGCTGCTGCTCGCCGTACAGGAGAATTTTTTCCTCGCCGCCGACGCCAACGCCAATGCCGCCACGCTCGAGCGGCTCGGAGCGCTCTATTATCGGGTGCGTCAGGGCATCGGCTTCAACAAGACACCGACCGAATTCGGGGCGTTTCCCACCGATCCTTATTCGCACACGCCGAAACACTCCGGCGCCCGGCAGCCCGGCATGACGGGCCAGGTCAAGGAAGAGATCCTGACACGCTTCGGCGAACTCGGAGTACAGGTATCGGCGGGAGCAGTACGCTTCGTCCCACGCCTGCTGCGGCGGCGTGAGTTTGTGACCGAACCGCGTTCCCTGCCGTATCTCGACGTCGAGGGTCAGTGGCAGCAAATCGAGGTTCCGCGCGAAGGGCTGGCGTTTACCTGGTGCCAGGTACCGATCGTCTACACGTTGGGCGCGGCAGCCGCGCCGGCGATTGCGATAACGCTCGACGAGGGGCAAACGCCCGCTCTTGCGTCGCTCGAACTGCCGGCGGAATACTGCGCAGAGATCTTCGGACGCAGCGGCCGTATCCGCCGCCTCGACGTGTCGCTGCCGCGCGACCTGCTCTTTTCGGAATAAGGACTGGCAATGTCGCAACTCTATCAACGCCGGCTGTCGCTCGCAGGCATCGACGCCGCAAACATGCCGCTGGACGAACTCCGGGCGCTCTTGCGACAAATACTCGAGGCAAAAATTCACGGCATCTCTTTCAGCCCTTACATGGAGGGCCAGGGTCCCGGTACGGAGGTCGGCGCTCGGCAGATATCCGCTCGCCTTGCGGTGATTAGCCCGTACACACAGTGGATTCGGACCTTTTCCTGCAGCGAGGGCAACCAGCTCATTCCGGCAATCGCGAAAGGCGCGGGACTGAAAACGCTGGTTGGCGTCTGGCTCGACGGCAACCGGGAACAGAACGAAATCGAACTCGACAATGCAATCGAGGTTGCCAGGGCCGGAAACGCCGACATCCTGGGCGTGGGTAACGAAGTGCTGCTGCGTGGCGACCTCTCGGAGGACGAGATTCTCGATTACATTCAGCGGGCAAAACAGGCGGCGCCCGGCGTGCCGGTCGGCTACGTGGACGCGTACTTCGAGTTCAACGACCACCCGGCAATAGCCGACGCCTGCGACGTCATTCTCGCCAACTGCTATCCGTTCTGGGAGGGCTGCCCGGCCGAGCACGCGCTGCTGTACATGAAAGAAATGTACCGCCGGGCTCAGCAGGCAGGGAACGGCAAGAAAGTCATCATTAGCGAGACGGGTTGGCCGGATATCGGCACGGCCGAAGGCGGTGCGGTACCCTCCGTCGAAAACGCCGTCAAGTATTTCATCGACAGTTACCGCTGGGCCGAAGAAGAAGGCATAGAGATCTTCTGGTTTTCCTCGTTCGACGAAGCCTGGAAGGTTGCTGCGGAAGGCGATGTCGGTGCCTTCTGGGGCCTATGGGACAAAGACGGCGCAGCCAAGTATTTCTAGACAGCTATGACAGTCGACAGCGGATATTTCCATCATGCAGTTTGAGCACGGCAACGCCATTTGCTATTCCGGCTATCGGGACGGCCAGAGTCCGCACGCGCAAAGCTACCCGTCCTACGAACAGATTCGCGAGGATCTGCTGATCCTCAACGAGAACTGGCGTTATCTGCGTCTCTACGACTGCAGCCCGCACGCCGAACGCGTTCTCGACGTCATCCGCAACGAGGGCCTCAATCTCCAGGTCATGCTCGGCCTCGACATGGCCGCGGAGATGAGCAACCCGCACTGCCCCTGGGGCGCCGACTTCAGCGACGACGTGCTGTATGCGAACAAACAGGCCAACGCCCGGGAGGTCCGCCGGCTGATCGCGCTCGCCGGCGAGTTCGATACGATTGTGTTTTCGGCATCCGTCGGCAACGAAGCAACGGTCGAGTGGACCGACCACATGGTGCCGGTCGAAAGCCTGATCGGATACGTTCGCGAAGTGAAGCAGGAAATCCGGCAGCCCGTGACGTTTTGCGAGAACTACGTGCCCTGGACCTACAAGCTCGCCCCGCTCGCCGACGAACTCGATTTTATCTCCCTGCACACGTATCCGGCCTGGGAGTATCGATCGATCCATGACGCGCTCGATTACACCAAGGAAAACTTTCATTCGGTGGTCGAGCGCTGTCCCGGCAAGACCGTCGTGATCACCGAGGCCGGCTGGACGACGGCCGCGAACGGACGCGGCATAGAACCGCACAACGCCAACGAAGAACTCCAGGCGCACTACTATGAGGAGCTGCTGGAATGGACGACGGCCGAGAAAATACTGACCTTCGTCTTCGAGGCATTCGACGAACCGTGGAAAGGATCGGCGGATCCGCTCGAACCCGAAAAGCACTGGGGTCTGTTCAACGTAGACCGAACCCCCAAGCTCGTGATGAAAAAACTTTATGCGGACCGAGCGCTTATCTGATTGACAGCGTTTTCCTTCAGTCGCTAGTCTTCGGCTCCGGGAACGGCAATACAGCAAACTGCGGGAGATAAATGGCCAAAGTCACTATCGACGACGTCGCCGACCTTGCGAAGGTGTCGATCAAGACGGTCTCCCGCGTCGTCAACCGCGAGCCCAACGTCCGTGAGGCGACCCGGGAGCGGGTCGAGGAGGCGATCACGCGGTTGAACTACCGGCCGAATATCTCGGCGCGCAACCTCGCCAGTCACCGCTCGCATCTGATCGTGCTCGTGTATGACGATCCCAGCATGTACGAAACGCCGAGCTCGGGTTACATCATCCGTATGCAGCAGGGCGCGCTGACGGCCTGCAGGACGGCAAACTACGAGCTCCTGATTCATCCTTGCAACTACCGCAATCGCGAAGTCAAGGGCGAGCTGACGGGCCTCATAGAGCGAACCCGGCCGGACGGCATCGTCATTGCGGCGCCGCTGTCGAATATGCCGCGGATCATCAATCCGATCGCCGCGACGAACACCCCGTTCGTGCGGCTATCTCCCGGCGTCAGGAGCGTCGGGGAATTCTCGGTCGCCACCAACGATCGCGAGATCGCTGCCGAAATGACCCGCTATCTGGCGTCTCAGGGTCATGAGCGTATTGCGTACATTACGGGGCATTCCAAACACAAAGCCGTTGCCAACCGCCACAAAGGCTACAAGGACGGTCTGAAACAGGCCGGACTGCCATACGCCGAAGGCCTCGTGGCGATCGGCGATAACTCGATCGGCTCCGGCGCGTCTCGCGCCGAAGACCTGTTGCAGCTCGCTAATCCGCCGACCGCGATTTTTGCCGCGAACGACGATATGGCGGCCGGCGTTATTCGCGTCGCCAACCGTCTCGGTATCGACGTGCCCGCACAGCTGTCGGTCGCGGGTTTCGACGACAGTTCGCTTGCGCGCCAGATATCGCCCGCACTGACGACGGTGCGCCAGCCGTTGCCCGAGATGGCCGAAAGGGCCGCAGTTGCACTCATCGGTGAGCGCGGCGGCGTCACGCTCGAGCCGGGCATCGAGGTAGTCCCCGCCACGCTTGAGATCCGCGAATCGACAGGACCCGCACCCGGCAGGGCTTAACCGGTCTCAACGGTCCGGCTCGGATCTTACGGCTTCCGCTTCGTCCGCTACTAACGTATGTAGCGGATTCCGTCGAGATAGATCGTAACCGGCGTCTGGCGCCCGGTAAGCGTGACGACAAAACCGGTTTTTATCGAGGACAGGTCTCGCCCTTTCAGGGGCACCCGGTACCGGCGCCAGTCGCGGGTCAGAACGATGCCGTCCAGTTTGGCGATGACGGAGTCGGGATGAGCCTTGTCCTGCTCGAGCAGCCCGACGCCGAAATTTACCTTTTCGCCGCCGTATTCGCCGCGCGCCCAGAGTTCGAGAGCCGATGCGCCCGTCAGATCGAAACCGCCGTCCTGATCGCCCCAGTTATTCGCCGGATGCTGCCAGGCGACGCCTGCCCACCCGAACGGCCCTTCGTAGCGCATCCGGATGCTGTGCTGTCCCGCATGAACCTCCTGCGTGGCCCGACCGTCGAGCGTGAGCTGCTCTGTACCGCCCATCCATCCGGACGGCACCCAGGGCATGTTCTCGAAACCTTCGTCGTATACGGCGACGGGCAGGCGTGGGCCTAGGTCGCCTTTCACCAGCAGCGGCAGATTTGCCGTCGCGGCGTTCCCGGCGGTGTCGTAGACGGTGTAGAACAGCCGGTACGGACCGGGTTCGTCGGGCATTCTCACGCGCGCGCCGTCCACGCCGCTCTCGAGGACGGCACCGTCGATTGCCGGCATTTCGGGGCGGAAGTCCCCACCCGTCAGGATCTCGCCCGATTCAGGCCGTAACACCCAGCGAGCCCGCAACGGTTCGCCTTCGGGATCGGCGGCTTCGACATGCGCTTGCAGCTCGCTCGCCGGATCGAGCGTCGCCTGTCCGTCGATCGTCAGCGGGGTTACGACTGGCGCCAGATCGGCCGGCGGGCTGCCCGACCACAGCTCGGTCATGACATCTACGGCGCCCAGCCTGGCGCCGTCATCGAGGAACATGCCGAACCACGTGCCGGTCGCCTCCATTTTGTTGCCCCACAGAAAGGCGTAAGAACCGAGCGCCAGGTCTGCGGCCTCTGCAATGCCCTGCCGGTAGCTGCGGCCGTAGAACTCGGCCTTCTCCGTGCTGGTTTGTTCGTAAGGCGCACCCCAGTCGGTCTTCGGCGTCTCCCAGGGCCCCAAAGGACCGAACTCGGTCAGAACAAACGGTTTGCTGCCGCCGCCGGCACGCAGCCGCTCGTGTACGGCAAACGCGCCTCCGTAAGCGTTGACGCCGTGAATATCGATGGCGGGACTCTGCCGGTGCACGTACTCGATGCGTTCGCCGTGCACGAAGGTGGTGACGGTCATGGTCGGGTGCTTCGGATCGAGCCGTTTGACCATCGCGGCAATGTCGTTGACGGCCTCCCAGACGGCCGGATTGTCACCCTCCTCGAAGCCCTCCATTTCGTTGCCAATGCCCCACAGGAGCAGCGCCGGATGATCCTTGTAGCGCTGCACGAAACCGCGCGCCCGTTGCATTTGCGACGCAATCTGCTGAGGGTCGCTGTAATCGAAGCCATGCCGCTCGTGACCCAGCCAGATGCCCACGGTGACGGTCATGCCCAGAGCGTGGGCCTCGTCCAGAAGTACACCGACATCGTCGTCGCCGCGCACCTTTTCGGCGTCCCAGGTGCGTATCGAGTTGGCGCCGGCCGCCGCCAGGGCCTGCAGAGAATGTGTGCCCCCGGCGCCGCGAATGAAATACGGCTCGCCGCCGCGCAGCAGCTGCCAGCCGCGCTCGGTTTTCTTCAGTTCGACGGGGATGGCCTCGGCCATGGCGTCTGCCGCAAACAGCAAAGGCCCCGCGACGAGCAGGGCCTTCGCCAGTCCAGTGCCTCTACGGAACAAGGCGCAGCGCATCAGCCGTCGTTGACCGATACGATACCGTCGTCAAAGTTGGGCGGATTTGCGGGCTGGTAAGAAAAACCCCAGTCGAGCAGCAGCTCGAGCACGAGGATGGGATCGCCCTCCACCAGGCGCATGAAGCCGGTGGCGTCGGTGCGGTACAGGTTGTCCGCGGTCAGCTCGTTGAGCGGCACCGAAAACGGCACGGGCTCGCCCGTGGGGCTTGCCCCCGGACAGCAGGTAAACACGGTTACCGAACCGAAGAAGTTTTGCAGCAAGGAACGATACGCCCTGAGCGCCTGCTCCCGAACAAGTTCGTCTTTGGAGACTGCGTTGCTGTTCGCATCGAAGAGTTCATGCAGCGCCAGTGCCGTATAGAACTGATTCTCTCCGGACCCGCGCTGCGCCAGCGCCGTTGCCCAGAAGTAGAACCTTGCCTTGGCGCCGTTCGGACCGGCCGGGAGGGAGTTGAAGAGGTCGAACTTGTTGTCGGCATCCGGGTTATTGACGTCGAACTCGATGATCGTCGTGGTGGAGAACGGGTTCTCCGGATCGTCCAGAACGCAGGTCTCCGGATAAACACCGACATCCGCGCAGTAGAAGTTCAGCACGACGTCTGTCGGCAGAACAATTTCGTTGATCAACTCGCCGTCGCCGGCATCGCGTTCTTCGTTACAAGCAGCGAGACCCAATAACAAACCGCCCAGCAGCACAGTACGTAATGTCTTGGCCCAAGCTGATTGAGTCGCGTTTCGATTCATGTTTCTCATCATCTTAAACCCTCGGCCTAAAACTGATAGGTGAAATAAAGGACTGTGAGGAAAGTATAGTCGTTGGCGCCGTCCAGGAACTCGTCATCCGGCGAGTTCTCGTCGCTTGTCCGATACAGAGCGCGAATGCCGATCTTGGTTGCATTCTGCTCTGCATTGGCATCCGAAATACCGTTCAAGCCCGCCCCAAGCCACAGCGAGTAATCGAGCTTGACCTGTTCCGGGAACGTGACGTTGAACTGCCGGAAGAAATCGTAGGGCCCCCAGGCGTCTTTCATATAGTAGCCGCTAAGCGAATGCCGGCCGTTGCCCCAGATCGCTCTGCCGTGCAGCTGCCAGTAGTCGCGGGTGCCGCCGTTCGGGTCGCCCGTGGACTGCTCGAAACCGCGGATCGCCCGCACGATGAACTTGGTGTTGTTCTTCGTGTTGAAAATCATCCGGCTCGACAGGGCCCAGACGTCCTCTTCCGGGAGGCCGACTCCGAAGGGTGCGTTCGCCCCTGTCGGTTCGAAGAAGAACTGCTCGGAGTCCGTGAAAGTCGGGAACTCGGTGTAGGTGCCGCCGAAGTTGAAGGCAAAGCGCGCATCTTCACGCCACTCGTTGTCCCAGTCGTAGAATGGCGTCGCGCCGGTGGGGTCCCAGGTGATATAGAGTTCCGCCGAGCGCGCCTCGCGATTGTTGAGGACGGCAAACGGATCGGCGTCGCGGTTGCGCGGGTTGGTGCCCGGACTCAGGATGCCGCCGGATATCGAAGGCTCGATTAACGGATTCGCATCCACGAGGTTGTCGCGGTACAGCACGCGCGGGAACACCATGAGATTGCCGAAGAACATCTGCATGCCGGCCTCGTACTCACGCCGGTTGCCCAGGCCCGTGTACGGCAGCTTGCTCGGATCCGTCACACCGTAGACCGTGTGGTGCACGCCGCCTTCGGCGACGAGTCCCGCATGATGCGCCGATACGTAAGTCTGCGCCCCGAACAGCGGGAACGACAGCTTGGCCTTGAAGCCGAGGGTGTCTTCGAATTCGATCTCGTCGAGGTAGATATTGCCGGCATCGTCAACCCGGTCGAAGGTTTCGTCGACACGCTCCGTCGCCGAGATGATGCCGCCGAGCTCGAGCTCCATACCGTTCGCGAACTCGCGCTTGGCATACAGCGTCGTCTGGCGCGACTCCCGCACCGTCGCCTCGGTGGCGTTTGCGCCCTCACCCAGACGTGAGACGTCCTCCGAGTGGATGAAGGTCCACTCGAACCTGGCGAGTTTGAAGTCGTACTTGAAGACAAACTTCGGGTTGGCGCCCCAGTAGATTTCGGGACCGGCCACAAGCCGCATGTTGCCCCATTTGTTCTTGCCCTGGATCTCGACGCCGCTCGGCGCCTTCGCGTTCCAGATGTCCTGGCCGAGTATGTCGGTCGTCTCGGCCACCAGACCGAAGAAATCGCCCTCGAAACCCCAGTGGAAGCGTGGCGTATGGTAGAAGGCCGTAACGTCGAAGTCTTCGCCCTGATAGGTCGCTTCGAAGTCGTAGATTTCGACGCGCTCCCGGTCTTCGAAGGTGATTTCGCGTTCCTCGAACTGACCGGGAGTGACGATCACTTCCGGTGCGGTTTGCGCCTGGATCGTGAGCGGCAGACCGCGGTCGCCGTAGGTGAATTCGAGCGCCCGCTTGCGCGCGACGTTGCCGAGCACGTTAACCGACATCTGGCCCTGCAGGTTCTCGTTCGGCTTGAACGCAAAGTCGAGGAAGATCATCTGGCCGTCGGAAAACTCGACGCCGTTCTCGCCGTCTTCGGTAATGTCCTGCTCGTTGCCCCGGGTTACGAACTCGCCCTGGAAGCGGCCGCCCGTAAACTTGAGCTTCCGGTCGTCTTCGTAAGCGTCGGCCTTGAGCTTCGCCACCTCGCCCTGGAGCTCGAACATTGGCATGTTCATGCTGGCGAAGCGCGCGTTGATGTCGTTCTTGCTGGTCGCGTACGGATCGATGCTGAAGACTTCGGCGAGTACGTTGTACGCCATTCTCGGCCGCGCCGTGTACACGCCATCCGCGTTCGGCAGGCCTAGGGCCACAACGCCGAACCACTCCTCGTTCATGTTGTTCTGGCCCTCTGCCCAGTCGAACAGATAAGCCTGGTTGGACCACGACGCGTTGGTGTCCTGAGTATTCAGGTTCTCGGTCTGCAGGTATTTCCACCACTCGTCGCGCCACTCGAACACGAACGCGCCGACGGCGTTACCTTCCTCACCGTTGCCGTAAGACTTGTTGTACATCTCGCGCCACTGCTCTTTGAGGATGAGCGCCTGTGAGGCCTGATCCTCCTGGAAGCTGCGGGCGTTGAACGCGTCGCTGCCGAATTCGAAGAACGTGACCGGCAGATCCAGCTGCTCGTCGACGCGCGCCCAGAGATCCGTGAAGCCCGAGCCGCGGTACACGTTGCTGCCCAGTACGTCGAGCGAAGGCACGAGCTCTTCGATCAGATCGATGTACTGGATGTCGCCGTTGACAATCGAGAACAGGTGATCGGGCGCGAGCTCCTTGCCTGCCAGAATGACCTCTTCGTAGAGGCTGTACAGGTAGCGTGCCTTGGCCGTGTTCTGCTCGCCGACCGGCAGGTTTTCGATCTCGAAGCTGGACCACGATAGTCCGTAGTTGCTCTCGTTGCCGAAGGCAAACATCAGTACGCCGGGCGTGTCCTTGTAGCGCCGCACGAAGTCCGCCATGTCGCGGATTAGAGTCTCGCGCGTCAGCGGATCGGAATAGTCCGTAAACGGTACCCACTTGCCGCCGATGTTGTAGCCGTAGCGGCCCATCAGCGGGTTGATGACGGTCATGATGCCGTGCTCGCGGTAGACGTACTCGACCCACTCGGGCGGCAGCATCGTGAAGCTTCTGATCGTGTTGATTCCGGCCGCTTTCATCAGGCCGAAATCGTAGTCGAGGACCTTGCGGATGAAGTCGTCCGACTGGCCGAACAGGTTGTAGCTGTAGTTCTGCCCTCGCGGCGAGTAGCTCCAGACCATTCCCTTGATGAAATAGTCTTCGCCGTTCACGAGGATCTTCCAGCCGTCTTCGTCCTTGTAGGTCGTGACCTCGTCAACTTGCGCGTAGCCTGCTTGCGGCAGAGAAAATACCAGTGCAAGCGCAAGGAAACCCGCGATTGACTTGATAGGTTTTGACAAGCTTAATCCCGCCATAGCGACCACTCTTTTTCTGTATTTGTTTGCTTGAGGAACACCGAAGCACTGCCCGATCATCGCCTTATCCACCGCTAGTTGGTCTCGATGGAGACGTTGTCGATGAAGACATCGGCAACGCAGCCGGCCACCGCCCCGCACACCGCGTTGAAGGCCAGCGAAAAGCCGCCGCTGGCGTCCGCCCCGCTCAGCGTGACGTCGTAGCTCTGCGTGGTCCAGTCGTCCACCCCGCCTGCAATCACCGTCTGGTTGCTCAGGTCGGCACCGCCGCCGCCGAACTCCGTAAAGCTCAGTACGTTTAGCTGCCCGCCCGGACCAAACGTACCCTTGACGTCAAACGTGATCGTCAGCACGTCGCCCAGGGCCAGCGTGCCGGCCCCCAGGTTCGCCTGCTTGATCTCCGTCGTGCCGCCGGCGCCCGGCGCCGTATTGCCGCTGATCGCCGCCGAGAACATGCCGCCGTCAGCCGGCGTGTCGTTCGAGATCATCTGCAGGCCGGAGTTGACGAACTGTTGCCAGTCCGTGAAGTCGCCTGTCTCGAAATCGCCGTTGACCGCAAGATCGCCGGTGCCACCTCCACCGCCGCCGCCGGTCGAGACCACCAGCGACACGTCGTCGATGTACACCTCGCCCACCTCGGCGCCCATGTCGAACAGCACCCGGCTGGTCGCATCGCCAAATCCGGCTGCCGTCAGCTCCAGCGTGAACTCCTGCCACGCCGTGGTCAGGTTTACGGTATCCACCGCGTTCGCAAACGAGCCGCCCGAGAGACCAATGCCGGCCACTATCGAACGCATCACGTTGGAGCGCGCCATGAACGTCAGCGTGTAGGTCTCGTCCGGCGTGATCGCCAGCTGCTGGCTCAGGTTCACGTCGAACGCATTGCCCGCCGTCATCACGTCGACGAAGAACACGTTGTTGCCGCCGTCGTCGATTACGTTCGCCGCACCGATCGGGTTGGTCACGCCCGCAAGCCACGGGCTCGCGCCCGACTCGAAGTCGCCGTTCGTCAGCAGACCCGAATCGAACGGCGGCGGCGGCGGATTGCCACTCATCCCGCTGAAACCAATGTCGGTCAGAAGGAATGCAAACGGGGCGCCCTGGTCGCCCAGCGGGCCCAGCAGGAAACCCGTGTAAGCGGCAATGGCTGCGGCATCGCCGAAGTCGCTCATCGGTATCGATAGCTGGTACCAGCCGTTGCCGAGCTCGGTCGATCCGGAGTAGGTGGTGACGTTGTAGACGTTGCCGGCATCCGGCGCGAAGAACTTCGCCTCGATCTCGTCGTTCGGCAAGCCCTTCACCTTGAACTCCAGATTATCGAAGCCCGAAGCGAATCCGGCGGCGTACCCTACAAAGGCGACAAAGCCCACGTCTTCGCCGCCGAACGCGTTGCCGCTGGCGACGCGGAAGGCCGGGCTGAAATCGGCATCCGCCGTGAAGTCGGCATCAAACGTGGCGCCCGAACCGAAAGTATCGAGCCCCGGGAACGCCAGATCTTCCATCACGGCAGGATCGGATGCATACACGACGGCGTCGGGAATCGTCCCTGGATCGGCCGGTGTGACCGGGGGCGCCTCGCCCGAATAAACCCGGACGTATTCGACTTCCATCGTTGCGGGAAGCGGCGTCGATCCGTCCGGCGAACCAGGCAGCGTTCCGCCGACCGCCAGGTTCAGAATAATCTCGAACGGCTGATCGAAGGGGGCCGGGAAAGGCGCGGCGTCGGAGAACCAGGAGTTTTGCGTGGCAAACAGAATTCCGTTGAAGTACCAGCGGATTTCGAATTCGTCCCACTCGACCGCAAAATTATTGAATTGCTCGGTCAGGCTCTCCGATGCGACGTACTCCACCGTCGAAAACCGGTTCGCGGGAAACTCTCCTCCGAAGTGAATAGTGCCGAAAATCTCGTTGCCGCCACCAAGGCCGGCGGCACCAGGGTTGCCGCCCAGATTGACGGCTTCCATGATGTCGATTTCGCCGCTTTGCGAGAATCCGCCATAGATGCCCTGTGCGGGCGGCGAGCCCTGCTCGTCGTCCTGGGGAAGCATCCAGAACGCAGGCCAGAGGCCCTGTCCGGCCGGCAGCTTCATCCTCGCCTCGATGCGCCCGTACCGGACGGCAAAGCGGTCCTGCGTCGTGATCCTCGCCGATGTGAATCCAAACTCGTCAACGGTTTCCCGCTTCGCCGTTATGATGAGCCTGCCGCCCTCGAGCCGGGCGTTGTCGGGCAGGTAGTACTGCTGCTCGTTGTTGCCCCAGCCCGGAATGCCGTACTGACTGCCGTCACCGGTTTCGAAAAACCAGACTTCGGGGTCGAGCGCTGCGCCGTCGAACTCATCGCTCCAGACCAGCGTCAGCAGGTCGCCGTCGGCAACCGGGAAGGTCTGCGGCACGTCCAGCGTCGGGTTTGCAATATTGACGTTGGTGCGGGTAGTGGTGTCCGCCGCGGGGATATCGATAGTCTGAACGTCGGAAAGCAGCGGTTCCCGGCCGTTGTCGGTACAGGCTGACAAGAAGCAGACAAGCGCTAAAGGAGCTGCGGAGCGCAGCAGACTTCGTGAACGAAGCATTCGTGTTCCCCCCGGTAACGAATCAAGTGGCAGTTCAGAAACTGCTCTTTACTGACGGCCAGTAGATCAGACGTTGACAGCGCTGTCAAATTGACTGTCGAATCATCGCCTGCGGCAGGACACCGTTATAAGCTCGACTATAGACCGTCGCTTGCTTGCGCGGCCTCCCGGGGGGGGAGCGGGAATCGCCGGCACGAAGGCGAGGGTCTTGCCGACGCCGGCCAGCTCAGTCTGTTCGGGCCCGAAGCTAGGCGGTTCCGCAGCAGCCGGGTGCAAAATACCGGGCCAGAAGGTCCTCGAACCGCCGAATCCGGGTGCCCCGGGACGGGGGGTCCTCATTTGGCGTGCTCTCGGGAGCGGAAGTCAGGACATTGTCTGCGATAGCCGGTACGAAGGCGTACGCGTTGATCGACGCCATTCCGCCCAGGCTAAACGCAAACGGATCGCGTGCGGAATAGGTTTTGGCAGACATCTTCAATCTCCAGTGTCGAAGGGGGTCCTAGCGGGCTGGGTTTCCAGCCTACGTTCGCAAGATAGGGTCGCCCCGCGGATTTCACAACGGAAGAAAATTCAAATCTGCGATGAGAAAAACTCAACAGCCGGTTTGACCGCGATTCGGCGCGACACCGGGTCGCGTCCCGGGCCGGCCGGACAGCACGCTCGGCCGGCTTCCGGATGCCCGCCGGCGGGCCTTCCTCAGGCGTCGGAGAATCGCTCCAGTATCCAGCTCCGCAGGCGATCGGCGCCGGTATCGGCCGCAAACTCCTGCTGCCAGATCAGGTAATAGCTCACGCCGGTGACCAATTCGTTGTCGAACAGGCGGGTTATGGTTCCCTGGCGAAACCACTGCTCCGCCAGCGGGATGGGCACGAGCGCCGCGCCTATGCCCTGCTCCGCGGCGCGAACCACGGCAATCATCGAATCGAGGCGTGTGACCTGGCTGTCCTTGGGCAAACCCAGCCCTGCGCGCTTGCTCCAGTGCTTCCAGGCCTTCGGATGCGACTCGTGAATGATGATGGGCAACTCGCTCACGATGCGGCCGTCCTTCACGCGTAGCGATTTGGCCAGCGCCTTCGAGCCGGCCGGCACCAGCCGCAGAGGAAACAGGAGCCGCGACTCCACGCCTTTCGGCGGCGATCGGAACAGGCGTATCGAAAGATCGGCATCCGCCGGCAGGCTCTCGGCGCTTTCGTCACTCGCCGATACCTGAATGTCGATCTCCGGGTTGTTGGCCGTGAACTCCCCGAGGCGAGGCACAAAATACTCGCTGGCGAAGAACGGCTGCACCGACATGCGCACGGAAATACGGGCTGCATCCCTGCGGTACGAGCCGACAATCGCATCGATTTGTTCGATGAGTGGATTAACCTCCGTGTACAGCGACTGCCCCGCGGCCGTGAGCCTGAGTTCCCGGGCTTGCCGATCGAACAGGCGCTGATCGAGTTCTTCTTCGAGGCGCTTTATCTGATGACTCACGGCAGACGGCGTAATGAAAAGCTCGTCGGCCGCGGTGCTGAAGTTCTCGTGTTTTGCCGCGGCGCAGAAGGTACGCAGCCCGCGCAGTGAAACGGAGGTCTTCGCCACTACGGGTCGCCGCGCTGCATGACGGTCTTGGGCGTACGATCGACGTAGAAGAGACCCCAGTGTTTCTCGGCGCCGTCGGGATTGTTGGGATCGCCTTTCCAGGGTTCGTCGAAAGCCTCGAAGAAAAACACGGTCATGTTCATGGATTCCGCCCAGTTCGAGAGCTCGTGATAGTAGCGCAGCTGCTCCGCCTCGCCCGCGAGGTCCGCAAACTCGGTAGCGGTTGTCGCCCAGCCGGCCTCCAGAACGGCGATCGGTTTGCCGGGTAGCGCTGCGCGCACACCGGCGAGGTTCTCGACGGTGTAGGAAAGCCCCTCGTCGATACCCTTGTTCTCCCATACCGGGTAAGTGTGCACGCCAATGAAGTCGACTTCCGCCGCAAGCGGCGCGCCGTCCCTGATCCACCACTCGTAGTTGTCCGCCACGGTTACGGGCTGATCGATCGCCGCCTTGACCGTTCGCACGTAGTCGATGACCTGCTCGAGCGGCACCATGTGATCGTTCCATTCGACTAACGCTTCGTTACCGACGTTGACGGCGACGACGATGTCCCCGAACTCCTGCGCCAGATCGATCCCGCGCTGAACCTCTTCCGCATTGGCTATGACGTTTGCGGCGAGCTGATCGTCCGGTATTGGCTCGTCCAGCCACGGACAGCCTTCGTGGTTGCTGATTTCGGCGCGGAGCCAGATGCCGAGCAGCACGCGTACCGGCAGCTCGTGCTCGCGAATGAGGCGTAGCGTAGTTACCGAATTCTCGCCGGTGTCGTACAGCCGGATCAGGCCAAAATCGTGCTCGACGAGGATCTGGAGGTCCTCGAGGATTTCGGCATCGCTCGGGTTGACGGCGCCCGCGCCACGATCGGGATGCTGGTTCTCGCGGTAGCCGGAGTAGGCAACGGCCATGACTTCACCGGCCAGGAGTTCGCCGACAATAAGCTGATCCGGCGATTGCGACAGCTCTGTCGATTGCGGCTTTGTCGACTGGGATTGGTCCGTCGATTTACCTGAGCATCCCGCGCCGAGCAGGGACACGATCAGTATCGTTGCAAGTGCTTTTTTCATCTGCCTCTCCAGGGTTGTTGGCGTTTGCAATGCAAGTGCTTTGCAACTACCCGCCTAGCGTTTAATCGACGATGCTAAACGTCGTCATGAGCTGTGCCGTCGAGCTGCCGCCGATCCAGGCGTGGAACTCGCCCGGTTCCGCCCGCAGGCGATTGTCGCGGCCGAAGAACGCCAGCTCGTCGGTATGGATTTGAAACTCCACGCGAACCTGCTCGCCGGGTTCGAGGTGGATGCGCCGAAAGCCCTTGAGCTCCCGCACGGGCCGGGTCACGCTGCCCACGAGATCACGAACGTAAAGCTGCGCCACTTCGACTGCTGCGCGGTCGCCGCTGTTCAAAAGATCCGCGCCGATCGTCAAAGACTCACCCATGCGGATACTCGGGCGGCTCGCGCGGATGTTCCCGTATACAAAGGTCGTATAAGACAGGCCGTGGCCGAATGCGAACAGCGGCGTGTACCCGGCGTCGAGATGGTAGGCGGTCAAGCCGGTCGACAGCTGGTCCGCATGCGGATCGATATCGTCGATGAGAACGACGGTATCCGGGGTCGGAGGTTTGCCGGTGTTCTTCTGGCAGTAGTAAATCGGGATCTGTCCAACCATACGCGGCAAGCTTGCGGGCAGTTTTCCCGCCGGCGCGGCGATACCGAACAGCAGATCCGCGATGGCCGGCCCGCCCATAGTGCCCGGGTGACCGGTGAACAGGATGGCGTCAGTCTGCTCGACGATATTGGACAGGGTAAGGGGGCGGCCCGCCACGACGACGGCGACCGTGGGTTTGCCGGCTTCCCGCGCGCGGCGTACGAGTTCCGCCTGCGCACCCGGCAGATCGATATCCGCCCGCGAATGAGCCTCGCCCGAAAGTATTGCCTCTTCGCCGAGGAACAGCACGACGGCGTCCGACTCGGATGCCGCCCGGACAGCATCGTCGAAATGCGAAGTATCCCGGCTGCGCGTGGTTTCGAGTGCCGGCACATAGCGGATCGTGACCGAGTCACCGAGCAGCGACTCCAGCGCCCGCAGCGGCGTTACACTCAGCTCGGGATCGCCGTCGAAGATCCAGGTACCGAGTTGCTCGCACGGGGCGTCGGCCAGCGGCCCAATGACGGCGATCGACTCGAGCCGGCCGGCGTCGAGCGGCAGTACGCCTTGCTCGTTGCTGAGCAGCACGGCGCCTTCGAGCGCCGCTTGCTTCGCGGTGGCGAGAGCCGCCCCGTCGCCGTGCGGCGGCAGGCCGTCCGGATTGGTGTACGGCTGCTCGAAAAGTCCCAGGCGGAACTTGATTCTGAGTATGTTGCCGGCTGCCGTATCAATTACGGCCGGGTCGATACGCCCCTCGCCGACCAGGCTTTCCAGGTGACTCAGGTATGCATCGCCGTGCATTTCCATATCGACGCCCGCTCGCGCCGCCTCCCAGGCGGCATCCCGATCGTCGGCGGTCAGGCCGTGAATGCACAGCTGCCGCACGGAATCCCAGTCGCTCACGACGAGCCCATCGAAGCCCCATTCGCCGCGCAGGATGTGCCGCAGCAGGTGTTCGTTGGCTGTTGCAGGCACGCCGTCGATATCGCTGAACGACGTCATGAGACTCGCAACGCCGGCATCGACTACGGCCTTGAACGGGCGCAGGTAGACGTTGCGCATCTCGTTCTCGGGGACATTCGTGGTAGCGTAGTCGCGGCCGCTTTCCGCCGCTCCGTAGCCCGCGAAGTGTTTGCCGCAAGCCGCAATCGACTCCGCGCTCGACAGATCTTCGCCCTGAAAGCCGTCCACCATTGCGACGCCGAGTGCGGACGCAAGAAACGAATCCTCGCCGAGGCTTTCGGCGATCCGCCCCCACCGCGGATCGCGCGCGATATCGATCATTGGCGCAAACGTCCAGTTGACGCCTGAGCGAGCCGCTTCCCGCGCTGCGACACGGGCGCCTTCCCGTACAGTGTCCGGATTCCAACTCGCCGCCTGGGCGAAAGGAATCGGCATGACGGTCTTGAATCCGTGTATGACGTCCCGGCCAACGAGCAGCGGTATGCCCAGACGGCTCTCCTCCACCGCAATCCGCTGCAGCTCGTTGACGACCTCGACGTTGACCTCGTTCAGGACCGAGCCGACCCGGCCGGCCTGGATGCCTTCGCGGAGATAATCGTGAATGTAGCTGTCGCCAACATTCACCTGACTCATCTGGCCGATTTTCTCGGCAAGGGTCATTTCCCCCAGCAGGCCGGCGACGCGTTGCTCAACGGCCCCTCGCCGCTGGACCGGCTTGCTACTCAGGCTGTTCATGACGCTACTCCACAACAGTCCGCGGCCCGCGGCAATCGTCTTACCGCAGGCGATGTTTGACGGGACGGTGATCCCGGAACGAAGCGGTAGCGGGCAACCCAGTTGCTAACTACCATCCGGTCCGGTGCTTTTAGCAATGTTTGACAGCGCTGTCAATTTGCCGGATGATGTTTTTACGGCGCTACGCCGGGGGGAATAAGGCAAAACAATAATGAGCGGAGCTACGCACTACGCGACAGCGCCCGAAGATCGTATACCGTTTCACCTGAAGCTGGTCTACGGGCTCGGCGCGTTCGTCAACAATACTCTGGCCGCCGCGATCGGCGGCATGGTCATCGTACTGAACCTGGGGCTGGGCCTGAGTCCCGCGCTGGTCGGTACTCTGGGCGCCCTGCCCCGTCTCATGGACGCCATCACCGATCCGCTGATGGGCTACGTATCTGACAACACCCGCTCACGCTGGGGCCGGCGGCGTCCTTACCTGTTTGTCGGCGCCATTTCGGTGGGCATCATCTTTGCGCTGCTATGGCAGCTGCCGCTCGGCAAGAGCGACAGCTACTATTTCTGGTACTTCCTCGGCGGCTCGCTGATCTTCTATCTCGCATACACGGTCTATGCGACGCCCTGGGTTGCGCTCGGTTACGAACTGACGCCGGACTACCACGAGCGCACGCGACTGATGGGCGTGCAGAACTTCATTGGCAACATTGCCTACATGATCTCGCCCTACTTCCTCGCCATCATGTATGCGTCGAGTTTCGAGAACGAAGTGCAGGGCGCCTCGTATCTTGCGATCGGCATTGGCGTCGTGGTGATCGTACTCGGCATAATGCCGGCCGTCTTCCTGCGCGAGCGCTTCAAGCACACCGCGGAGGATGCCGATCCCGGCGCCCCCGCCGAATCGCTCGGCCGCGCGATCGCGAGAAACACCAAGTCGTTTCTCAGCGGTTTCCTGCTTACGCTCAAGTTCAAACCCTTCCGCAAGCTTTGTATTGCCACGTTTCTGGTATTTAACGGCTTCATCCTGATTGCCGCGTTCCAGTCCTACGTCATCATTTACTACGTGTTCGGCGGCGACGCGAAACAGGGCGGCGCGTTTGTCGGCCATTCCGGCTTGCTGCAAGCCGTGTCCGGACTCCTCGTGATCGCCTTTGTCACCTGGCTTGCAACCCGGATCGGTAAACGCCGGGCGTTTTTCGTATCGACCGGCGTCTCGATGATTGGCTATGCGTTGAAGTGGTTTTGCTACACGCCGGACAATCCCTGGCTCGTGCTGATCCCGGCGCCACTCATGGCATTTGGCTTTGCCGGACTGTTCACGCTAATGCCGTCGATGATCTGCGATGTCGTCGACTGCGACGAACTCGAAACGCACGAACGCCGCGAAGGCATGTACGGCTCAATCTTCTGGTGGGTCGTCAAGCTCGGTCAGTCGGTGGCGCTCTTCGGCGGCGGACTGCTGCTAGTCGCCACGGGTTTCGATGTCGAACTGGGCGGTAACCAGACGCCGGAAGCAATACGGCTAATGCGCTTCTTCGATGCCATGCTGCCTTGTCTTGCGTCCGCGATCGCAATCTGGACCATTGCGAGCTACTCGATTACCGAGGAGAAAGCGCACGAGGTTCGCGCGGCGCTCGAGGCACGGCGCGGGAGCGGCTGAGTATCCCGGCAACCCGGGAGCGACAACTCGGGTATTCAGGCCCAGGATCGCTGCCGTCCGATTGAACGCGTGCCGGTAGCCGCCTTACACTGACGACTCTCCACGGTAAGCCGCAGGGCAGAGTATGAGCGTCTACGAGCTATTCGATATCGCCACGGCCACGGCCAACCGGGCAGATCTGCAGTGGGGCCTGTTCATCACAATTCACATGGCGCTGTTCGGCGGCATTGTCTACGTGGACAGACCGCTCAAGCGTACGGAAAAGGCGGCAACTCTGCTTATTTACTTCGGGTTTGCGGCGATCAACTACCTGTTGACCAGGAACCTGCTGGAGTTTGTGCACCTCGCCAACCAGGAGATTGCCAAGTTCGCCACCGATCCCTGTTGTGTGGACAACCTGCTGGTCGAAAGCATTGTCGAGCGTATCGAAGGGCCGGCGTTCGACATCGGGGGAAACATCCTGATCGTCTCGCACGGGGTCATGGCAGTGCTGGTCATGCTTGCCGTCGTGTTTGACAAGAGTCTGACGGACTTCGTCAAGAAACCGGCGAGTTAGCGTTCCAGGCCGTCGCCTTCAGGTACTTTCGACGACGTTTCTCAATCGAGCCAGATTGTCGTCCCACTGCGCCGAGGCGCGCTCCAGGTGGCGTCTTACCGTGTCGATGCCGGACGGCCGGTACAGGAATCTGCTTTCGCGGCCCACGCGTTCGCGCGTCACCAGTCCCACGTCCTCCAGCACGCCGAGATGCTTTCTCACGCCTTGCCGGGTAAGTCCCGTGCCGGCGGTCAACTGGATGACGGAACGAGCCTGTCCGTCCTGCAGGCGAGACAAGAGCGACAAGCGCGTCCGGTCACCGAGTGCGGCGAATACAGGGGCGGCACCGGCCGGGATCAACTCAGCGCGACGCGGAGACATAAGCAGAAAGACTCTGGGCCTGAATGTTCCAGCCTTCGGTGTTGTCGCGAAGCACCTCGAGGCGGCGTGGATTTGCTATGGACGCGAATCCGGACTCTGTGATGGTCAACCGGGTACCGTCCGATGTGGCCTCGAGCCGGAATTCGACCAGAGTCGTGGGTTGTTGCAAGACGTCGACACTGGATTTCTCATCGAAGTCATGCCAGCGAAAGGAGAACAGCTTCTCGTGCTCCATCCGCTCGACCGTTGCCACCCACGGGTAGTGCTCGTAACCCGGGTAGGTCATTTTTCCCGTAGACCTGCGGCCCTCCTCGAACGGACCG
>JBCBSC010000026.1:0-70516 GCA_039819385.1 Pseudomonadota bacterium
GCCGCCGCCGATCGAGACCGGAACGCCAGGGGGTAAGGCGAGTTCCTTCGCAACCGACGGCAGCAACGTTCCTATGGCTTCGTTTTCGATCCGAACGTCGGGAAGACACTCCAGCAGGTCGCGATCGGGATCGACTGCGTCGAGCATCTTCGTGGACCAGCCGCGCGTTCGAATGTCGAGACAACCCGTGCCGGAAGCGTCTCCGGCTTCCATGCAGCGTTCGCCCGTGAGAAAGAAGTTCAGATAGTCGTGCGGCAACAGTATGCAATCCATTTGTGCATAGGGGCCTGGATGGGTATCGCGAAACCAGCGTATCTTGGAGGCGGTGTAGCCCGGCAGAATCGGGTTGCCGACCTCCTCGATACACGCATCGACGCCGCCGAACGCCTGCATGACCGCTGCGCATTCAGCGCCGGTCGAGGTATCGCACCAGAGTTTCACCGGCGCCTGAACCTCGCCCGACTTGTCCAGCGGAACAAAACCGTGCTGCTGTCCGGAAACGCCGACGGCTGCGACGCTTTGACGCACGCCCTTGCCAACCTGCTGTAAGGCTTGCCGCAAGGCGTTGACCCACCAGTGCGCCTGCTGCTCGGCCAGCCCGGTCTCCGTCTGGTACAGATCCAGCGGCGCGCTTTCGACCGCGACGATTTCGCGGTCGTCGAAATCGTAGAAAACGACTTTGACGCTCTGGGTGCCGAGATCGATGCCGAGAACGGTGGGCATGTGCACTGAGGTCCTTCGTTGAGCGAAAAAGAAAACGTTTACATTTTGACTCAATCGCAGTCGATTTACAATCAGGATGGCATGAGAGCGTCGAGAAACGTTGTAGAACAAGGGCTCTAGGGCAGGAACTCGTACACTGTTCGCTGGTGATATGTCTCGCCGGCGGACAATCGCGCGGAGGGAAAACCCGGCTGGTTCGGCGCATCGGGGAACGCCTGGGCTTCCAGACAAACGCCCTGCCGCGGCCGAAACGGGCTGTCCAGTTTGTCCCCGGTGTACAGCTGTAATGCCGGCTGGGTGGTGTACACGCGCAGCCGCAAACCGCTGTCCGGAGAATGCAGCTCGGCAGCTTTACGGAGCCCGCCGTCACCGTTGCGCAGGACAAAAGTGTCGTCGAAGCGTCGCTCACTTATGGCGCCCGGCCTGCGTAGATCGACGTCGCTGGCCGTCACGGTCCGGATTTCTCCCGTGGGAATGGCGCTGTCATCTGTTGGCGTGAACAGATCGGAGTCGATACACAGGCAATGCGAGTCGATGTTGCCGTGTCGCCGGTCGAGATTGAAGTAGGCGTGGTTTGCCATGCTGAGAACTGTCGCTTTATCGGACTGCCCCCAGTAGTCCATCTGCAGACACAGCTTGTTAATAATCTGATAAATAACGGTTATTTCCTGATTTCCGGGAAACCCCGTTTCTTCCTCAAGGACCCTGCAGTCGAGTCTCAACGACAACGCGTTCGCCTGTTCGTGCATGTCCCAGAAGCGCCGATGAAACCCTCTGCTCCCGCCGTGCAAACAGTTACCCGCCGGCCTGTCGTTCTTGTCCAGGTTGTAAGTCCGATTGTCCAGCTCGAATCGCGCACCGCGAATCCGGTTCGCAAACGGACCCAGCGTGGAACCCATGAAAGCTTCGTCGTAGCGGTAGTCCTCATGATTTTTGTAACCGAGCACCGCATCCACAAGACCCTGCCGCAGCGGAACCTGAATTCGCTGAATCGACGCCCCCAGATTCACGAGCGTTACACGCAGTCCGTCCGGCGCGCCAATGGTCGCGGTTTCGATCGTGCGTCTCGATGCACTGCCGTTCAAAAGATGCCCTTTTCCCCTGAGGTGACTTCGAATATCATAGTGTAAACGTTTACATCATTTCCAGTCGGGCTTGTGTTGTTATATTTCCGGCGATTTCTGTTTAACTGCCTCATGGCAACCGTGTGCCTTAGCCGGTTTGAGACTGCTGCGCAGACCAAGGCCGAGCCAGACGAAACAAGTAACCGAAGCTGAAGACATGCCGGACGTATCCATCAAAGAAGTTGCCAAGCTAGCCAACGTGTCGATCGCGACGGTTTCACGCTGCATCAACAATCCGGAAAAAGTCACCGAGAAGACCCGCCTCAAGGTGCAGGATGCGATTCTGAAGACGGGCTATTCGCCGAATAGACTTGCGCAGAGTTTTCGCCGTGGCCGCACCAACCTCGTCATGGTTGTGTTGCCGTCGGTAGGCGATCCCTTCTTCACGGCGGTCATGCGCGGCATCCGGGCCGCGGCCAGGGCCAAAGGCTTCTCGGTGCTGATCGAGGAGACGCAGCTCAACACAATGACCGCGGATGAAATCGGCGCCATGCTGGTTTCCAATCAAACGGACGGCATTATTCTGCTCGCAAGCATGTCGCCGTTCGGCACTGAAATTCTGTCGGCCAAGAGCAAGCGTCTGCTGCCGATCGTCATCGGCTGTGAAACGGTCTCTCCCGAACTCGCCGACTTTCCCAGCGTACATATCGACAACGTTGCCGCCGCGAAAGAGGCAACCAACTATCTCATCTCCCAGGGCCACACGCGCATTGGGATGATATACGGCGAGGAATCGTCGCTGTTGACCAAAGACCGCGAGCTTGGCTACCGGACCGCAATGAAACAGGCGAAGCTGCCCATCGAAGCGGGCTGGGTCGTCGAAGGAAAGCTGTCGATTTCGGGGGCGCGCAAGGCGACACGCAACCTGATGAATCACAGCCACCGCCCCACCGCCGTATTCTGCGCCAACGATGAAATGGCGATCGGCTGCCTGCACGAAGTGAAGTCGTCCGGCTTGATTGTGCCGAAAGACATATCGATCGTCGGCTTTGACGACATCCGTTACGCCGAGGTTACCGACCCGCCGCTCACCACGGTCAGTCAACCGGCGGAGGAAATCGGCGAACGCGTCATGTATCGCCTGTGCCGCCGGATCGAAGCGGGCAACGGCGCCAGCAGCGCGCCGGAAATCGTTCCTCACAAGCTCGTGATTCGCCAATCGGTGGCTGCGCCGGCCAGCTAGGCTCCTGTCCGAACGTCAGTCTTTGCCGAGGTAGCTGAAGAAAGCAAAATCGGCGGCCATCCGCGCGCCGGTCAGGTCGTTGCAGCACATGCCGACAAACGCCCCGGTAAACTGCTCTGCACCCGCCATTCCAGCCTCATCGGACAAAAGGCTTTGATCCAGAGTCACGGGGACTTCCGCCCAATCGGTCCCATTCAGTGACCAAGCAAACGTAAGTTCGGCGTTGTCGACACGGGCGCGCAACCAGACCTTGCCGCTGTCAGGCAGGCGGATGCGCCGGTTCTGAATGGGATAGGTGACCGCGAGCGTACGATCCGCCTCGCAGCTCATGACGCCAATGTGTCTGCCGATTCGATCGTCGGCTGAAATGTAGAGATAGTGGAACTTGCAGGAGTTGTAGTAGCAGATCAGACCCGCAAGCTGCTGGAAACTCTGCGGAGAAAAGTCGGTAGCCGTCGTTGCCTCGAATCTGAAGTCCGTTTGCCGCCGCGCGACAAGCGCCTGCTCGTATAGACTGCCGGGCGACTCCCTTCCGTATATTCGGAGGTGGCCGGGGTTTTCCGTCAAGCTAAACAGTGTCTCGGGGTATGGCGTGCGCAGCCACTGATAGGCGCCGTCGAGTTCCGGCAAATCGAAACCGTCATGTTGAAGCTGTTCGCCCGGATGCTCGGTCGCCGTATCGATCCCCTCGATCTCCTCATCCGGAAGGTGCCCCCCGGTGCTGAGGCGAAACCACCCTTCCTCCGTAAGCCTCAGTCTCTGGATCGCGGTTTCCCGGCCCAGAGGGCATCGCCGAGTATCGGCCAGAGGCCGCCCGCACAGATGTACGAGAAAGAACGATCCGTCGGCGGCTTCGACTATGTCTCCATGGCCGTTCCGCTGCAGCGGCCAGTCCAGATGAGTCCTTGCCGTAAGGACGGGTCCCGCGGGATCGGCTTCGTAAACTCCGTCGATCGTTTCCGAGCGCGCCATCGAGACGGCGTGGCCATAGCCAGTCCCACCCTCCGCGGTAATCAGGTAGTAGTAATCCCCGTGTCTGTAGATATGCGGCGCTTCCGTGTAATCGAGTTCGGTACCGCGAAAGATCAGCGCAGGTTCGCCGATCAGTTTTTGCGCATCCGGAGAAAACTCCTGCAACACGATGCCGTGGAAGAAGCTTCTGTCGGGACGATGATCCCAGATCATGTTGACGTACCACTTGCGGCCATCGTCGTCGTGAAACAGGGACGGATCGAAGCCGCTTGAATTCAGGTAGACGGGATCGGTCCAGTTCCCGTCGATAGTCGCGCAGGTCGTCAGGTAGTTGTGGGTGTCCTTGAAGTTTCCATCGAATCGCCGAACGTCGGTATAGCAAAGCCAGAACCGGCCATCGAAAAAACTGAGACACGGCGCCCAGACGCCGCACGAGTCCGGTGCGCCGCGCATGTCCAGCAGGCTTTTGCGATTCAACGGCCGGGAAACCAGCCGCCACGACGCCAAATCCCGTGATTGGTAAATTTGTACGCCGGGATACCATTCGAAGGTCGAAACGGCGATGTAGTAATCGTCCCCGACTCTGCAGATGGACGGATCGGGATTGAACCCGCGCAGTATCGGGTTCCTTATGGTCGTGCCTGCCATTGCGCTGCTTCTCCCGGCTCGCCGATCAGAAATCTGCTTTGCAGGACATTAGTCGTGCAAACGCTCTGCCACTGTCTTTCACGATGCGTTCCTGGGTTTCGTAGTCTACATGGACCAGGCCAAAGCGCTTCGAATAGCCTTCTGCCCACTCGAAGTTATCCATCAAACTCCAGCAGATGTATCCCCGAATGTCGAAGCCTTCTCTCACGAGGTCCGCAACGATACGCAGGTGACTTTGCAAATACGCTATGCGGTCTACGTCGTTCACAGTCCCGCGGACAACCGCGTCCGGAAACGCGGAGCCGTTTTCGGTGACGTACAGCGGGGGCAGATCGTAGCGGCGATCCAGACTTTCCAGCACTTCGCGCAGCCCCTCCGGATACACTTCCCAGCCCATATCCGTGACCGGGAATTCATTGGAGGGCAGCAACTCGAACGTTCCGCGCGCGGCGGCCCTGACGACATTGCGCGTGTAGTAGTTCCAGCCAAGATAGTCACAGCGCTCGGCAATGACGTCCAGATCTCCCGCTTGCAGACAAGATGCGATTTTCCCGGCCAACGCCTCCGGATACTCCCCCAGGAGCACGGCATCGGTAAACAGGTGTATTTGTTCACTCTCGGCCAGGAGCGCCGCTGCCGCGTCCTCGTCCGAAGGCGACGCGGGGTGTGACGGACCGCCGTTCAATACGATACCCACCTCGGCGTGCGGCGCAGAGCTTCGCAGCTCGCGCACAGCCATGCCGTGCCCGAGCAGCAGATGATGCGCGGCGGCAAACGCCGCCGCGTCTTGCCGAATTCCGGGCGCGTGCACGCCCAGCCGATGACCGAGAAAGGCCACGCACCAGGGTTCGTTGATCGTCGTATAGAAATCGACGGTCTTGGCGAACTGCGTCGCAACGAGCTCCGCGAATTCGGCAAAGCGGTAAGCCGTGCGGCGCTGCGTCCAGCCTCCCTGTTCCTGCAGGTATTGCGGCAGATCCCAGTGGTGCAGTGTGACCAACGGCCGAATGCCCGCGGACAGCAGTTCGTCCACCAGACGGCAGTAGAAAGCCATCCCTTTTTGATTCATGCCCGCCGAGTCTTCCGGCAATACCCGAGACCAGCTAATGGAGAATCGGTAGGCATCGACGCCAAGATCGGATAGCAGCGACACATCCTGTTGCCAGCGGTGATAATGGTCACAGGCGATATCGCCCGAATCGCCGTTTCGAATATTGCCCCGCTGCCGGCAGAACACGTCCCAGACGGAGTCACTGCGGCCGTCTTCGGACGCCGCGCCCTCGATCTGATACGCGGCGGTAGCCATGCCGAAAATAAACCCGGGACGCAATAAGGGTTCGAGCTCCGCCGAGTCCAACTCGAATTCGCAGCTCATAAGCTAAACCCAACGCACAAAAAACGGTGAACGCACATCGGAGCGGCCACCTTGATTGCGCTATTGTAAACGTTTACAGTGACAAGTGGAACTCTGCTGGAAATACATAAAATATATTAAATACAGAGGCTTATGTAGCAATGGGATATCGAGACAGAGAGCGCGGGTTTGCACATCGTTTGTTCGTTCTGACAATGGCATCGCTGGCTTTTGGCTGCGTCGGCGTCGAGTCCACCGCGAACATGGACTCACGGCCCGATAACGGGCAAAGGACAGCCGTCGCGACCAGGATTCTGATCGTCGGCCAGGACCTCGACGCGATACGCGGATACATGGCCAGCGATTGCTGCATCAGACCGGACGGGCTCACGGCCTACCTGGATCTATACAATTTGCTGAAACCGGGCAATTTTGGCGGTCTGGGTATTGACGCCAACGGTGAGCCGCTCGATTTCGAGATGTCATGGGGCGCGGGATCCGTAAGCGCCTACAGGACGGCCACCGAATTCGGCACTCGCGATATTGCGATTGGCCTGTCCATTACCGAAAACGAACACCCTGGAGGATTGCAGCGTGTTGTCGACGGCGCTCACGATGCGGAGATCAGACAGCTGGCCCGTTTTGCCGGTCTGGTCGATGGCCGCATCTACCTGCGCATTGGCTACGAGTTCGACGGCGCATGGAATCACGGCTACTGGGATCACGATAAATACGTTGCGGCGTATCGGCGTATCGTCGATGTTCTGCGAGCCGAGGGTGCTGAGAATGTTGAGTACGTACTCCAGGCGAGTGCGGCCGGAGTCGATGAGATCATCGATGGCGGCCGCGAAAACATCGCTCAGTGGTATCCCGGCGACGACTACGTCGATTGGCTGGCTTTATCCTGGTTCATGAATCCGGATGAACGATCAATTGTGCCGCAGTCGAACTTCACGCCCCTGACGCCCGGCGAGTTGGCGGACGAAGTGCTAATGCTTGCGAGGGAAAAAGGTAAGCCACTCATGATTGCCGAGGCATCACCGCAGGCGATGGACCTGAACGAGCGATTTACGGCCAATCACAGCCCGCTATGGGACGGTGCAGCGGCATCCGGCCGAACTTCGATGACGGATGACGAAATCTGGGACTACTGGTTCGCCCCGCTGTTCGCATACATGAAAAAACACCGCGACGTCATCCACGCTTTAGCCTACATTAACGTCGACTGGGATTCGCAGGCTATGTGGGGGCCGCCCTACGCAAACGGCTACTGGGGCGACAGCCGCCTGGAAACGAACCCGGAGATTGCGAAGCGCTTTAACGCAGCTATCGAGAACTGGAAAAACGAAGAATGATAAAAACCGATCGCACTGCGGTATTTTACGCGGCGGTTATTTCGCTGGGCGGCTTTCTGTTCGGCTTCGACGCTGCGGTGATATCCGGTGTGGTTGGCTTCGTTACGACCGAGTTCGGTCTTAGCGACTGGTGGGTCGGAACGGTGGTTAGCGCGCCGAGTTTCGGCGCCATGATTGCAGCCCTCACCGTTGGTCCGGTTGCCGACTACGTAGGGCGCAAGCGCGTGATGCTCGCCCTCGCCCTGCTGTATACGATCTCCGCGGTCGCGTCCGCTTTCGCTCCGGACGCGCTCACACTGGTCATTGCGAGGTTTATCGGCGGGCTCGCCTTCGGCACCCTAATGCTCGCCCCGATCTATATCGCCGAACTCGCGCCCGCCCGCCTGCGCGGCCGCATGGTTTCCATCAACCAGCTCAACATCGTTATCGGCTTCTCGGCCGCGTACTTCGCCAACTACTTTATCCTCGGCGCAAGTCAGTCCGGCTCGGCGTTCTCGAATGCCCTGGGCCTTGAGCAACACGCATGGCGCTGGATGCTCGGCCTCGAGGCCCTGCCCGCGGCGGCCTACTTTTTCTTCATGCTCATGGCGCCGGAAAGTCCGCGCTACCTCGTGCTGCAGGGCAAGGTCGAACAAGCCCGCCAAATCATGCAGCGGATCGCCCCCGCGGAACAGATAGAAGGCCTGCTAGAAAGCATCAAGGATAGCTCGAAGGAAGCGACCAGCCGCTTGGGCGAGAAAGTCAGAGACATGTTTCGCCCCGAGCTGCGCATGGTGCTGGTGGTTGGCCTGATCGCCGGTATCGCGCAACAAAGCAGCGGCATCAACGTCGTGTTCTTTTATGCGCCTACTATCTTCGAACAGAGCGGCGTCGGCACAAACGCCGCGTTCGCGCAGGCGACCTACGTGGGCATTATCAACGTCGTGTTTACGGTTCTCGCGATGCTGCTGATCGATCGGCTGGGCCGGAAACCGCTAATGCTGGCGGGCCTTGCGGGGGTAGCGATCAGCATGTCGATTTCGGCCTACGGTTTTCACACGGCATACTACGAGTTACCGGCTGAAGCGGCTTCGTCGATTTCGACGAGTGGCGATCTTGCCGCGCTGGAGTCCATCTCCGGCGTTCGCTTCGAGAACGACATCGCATTCAAGGCCGCCGTCGAAGACGCGATAGGCCGAACCGCTTTGAAAGCCAACGAAGCCGCAATCATACAGTCGGCGGTCGTCATGAACTCGACGCTTGTTCTGGTTGGCATCATGGGTTTCGTCGCGTCGTTCGCATTCTCGCTGGGTCCCGTCATGTGGGTATTGTTTTCCGAGATTTTTCCCAACCGCATCCGCGGCGTTTGTATGGCGTTAATGGGCGTCGTCAATAGCGGCGTATCGTCGTTGGTCCAGTTTATTTTTCCCTGGGAGCTCGCGATCCTCGGCAGCGCCGGTACTTTCATCGTCTTCGCTGCGTTCGCGCTGCTGTTCCTCGTGCTGCTCACATGGCTAATGCCGGAGACCCGCGGCAAGACTCTGGAGGAACTGGAAAAAGAGCTAGGGGGGCGAACGGAATGAGAATGAATCGTCCAACACAGAAAATACGCTGGGGCATCGTTGGCGCGGGCCGCATTGCTCAGACGTTTGCACAAGACATGCCGGCAACGAAGAACGGAGTCGTTCAAGCGGTTGCGGCCCGCAGCGGGAGAGCCGCGCAAGGGTTTGCCGACAAATACGGAATCCCGTCGGCACACGAGGGCTATCAAGCGCTCTATTCGGACCCCAAGGTCGACGCCGTGTATGTAGCGACGCCGCATACGTTTCATCTTCGGAACGCCGGTGACGCACTTCGCGCCGGCAAGGCAGTACTGTGCGAAAAACCGATTACGGTGAACTCCAAGGAGTGCCGGCAACTCGCTCTGACCGCGTCGGAGCATTCCGCTTACCTCATGGAAGCAATGTGGACCTGGTTTCTCCCGGCAATCCGCAAGGCCCGGGAATGGGTCGACGCGGGACGCATTGGCAAGCTGGTGCAGATTCAGGCCGATTTCGGGTACCCGCAGGTCTATGACGAGTCCGGTCGATCGTACAACCCCGAGCTTGGGGGAGGCTGTTTGCTGGATATGGGCGTTTATCCTGTTGCACTAAGCACGCTGTTCGCCGATCGCGAGCCGGTAAGAGTTAACGCCGTCTCGCGCCACGCGCCAAACGGTGTCGAAGATCACGTGGTCGCGACGCTCGAATACGACGATTTTGTCGCCACAATCGGCACTTCTTTCCGTACCAAGCTGCAAAACTGGGCCTTTGTCATAGGCGACGCCGGCTACGTGGCCATTCCCGACTTCTGGCGCGCCAGCGAGTGCCAGCTGTGGGTTCTCGACGACATGGTCGATCGCTTTCACGATGGCCGCTCGACAATCGGCTTCGACTACCAGATCGATGCCGTCAACGACGATCTGGCGGCGGGAAAGCTGGAATCGGACACCGTGCCGCTTGCCGCCAGCCTGCAGTTTCAATCCTGTATGGACCGCATTCGGAAGTGTTTCTAACCTACCCGCTCTTCGATGACTCTGGACGTCGAGAATCGGTAACGCATGTTCCGGTACACGCAGACGTCAGTGATATCGTCCGGCGTCCCCTTCGGCGCCGACCGAAAGTTGATCGAAAAACGGTACGCGCCCTTGATGGGCAGGACGCGGTGCCACGTATGCCCGTGCAACAGCACCAGCGTGCCCTTTTTGGGCCGCAATACAAGCTGGTCGCCAAACTCCCCTGTCGGATCGCCGGTCGACAGTAGCCCGCGCTTGTGCGACCCGGGCACGACAACCGTCTGCCCGCCGATCTCGTCGGTGATGTCACTCGTGTACACGAGCCGGTTCAAGTTGTGTTGCCGAGGATCGTCGGGCGGACAGTCCTGATGCCAGGCCTGGCCCGCCGTACCCTGCTTCGAAAACATGACCATGCAGTACTGCGTCTTCCAGCCGGCACCCAGGATTGCCGCGCTTAGCTCACGCAATCGGTCGTCGTTCTCGACGACATCGAAGTCCGTAACGCTCTCCCGCTGCGGAAACCAGGGAACCACTTCGGTCCGGGCCTTGTCGAGAAACTCGCCGCTGTGCGAAAACTCAGGGTTGTCGCCGTAGTAGTTACGAATGAGTCCGTCCAGGCGATTCATGACTGCATCGTCAAAGAAGTTGTCGATGACGACATAGCCGTCTCTGTCGAAACTGCTCTTGAGTTCTGCAGTGTTCATTGCGCGGCGACGGAGCCCTAGAACTCGCCCCTGATGCCCAGCGTAAAGCGCGGATCCTGGTCGTTCTCAAACAAGAACTGGTCCTCGTAGCGGCCGCGCTGAACCTGATCTTCGCCCGTCAGATTCAGGGCCTCGAATACCAGCAACAGATTGTCGGTAAGCGCATACGAAGTGCTCAGGTCGAGCTGCAGATAGTCCTCGAAAAAGACCGGCTCGTTGGTCGCTCTCAGCTGGTTTTCGGCGAACAGGAACTCGTCACGCCAATTGGCCGCCAGGCGAATCGAGAACAGCTCGTTTTCGAAAAACCCGACCACGTTGTAGGAATCGCTCAGCCCGATCAGGATCGCCTGCTGCTGAAAGTTGCCGGGATCGTACTCGGCGTCGCTGGACACTATCGTGTAGTTGGCCTGCATTCCGAAACCGCTATCCGCGAACAGGTGCTGAATGGCGAACTCCCAACCGTCGACCGAGCGCTCCGCTGAGTTGAGCGGCCGTGAAATCGTGAAAACGGCCTCCGGGTCGCCCGGCTGGCCCGTTACCGCGACGTTGGGAATGACGGTGGGATCGAAGCGGCCTTGGGGGTCCAGCAGCGGATTGCCGTTCGAATCGAGAATGACGTCGGTCACGACGTCGGTCGCAATGTAGTCGTTCACCTGCTTGTAGAAGAAAGTAACGGATGCGTAGCTGCCTTCGCTGTAGTACCACTCGAGCGCCAGATCGAAGTTGTCGGCATTGTAAGGATTGAGGTCGGGATTGCCTCCGCTGGCCGTACTGGTACCCGGCCGATAGTCACTAACCGTCGTAATGGGCCGCAGCGCGTTTAGATCCGGACGGGCAATCGATTTGCCGTAAGACAAGCGCGCGATAAGGTCGTCGGCCGGTTCGATCTGGAAATCGAACGACGGCAGAAAAATTTCGTAGCCACCCTCGATCTCGAAAAACTCCGGGACCGCGCCCGGATCGAAGTTGACCACTCCCTCCGTAGAGGTGGTAATCGTTAGCGATGCAGGGAAAGTCTGAAACGCGGACCCAGTCACGTCAGTGTCTTCGTAGCGAAAACCGGCGGAGATCCTCGCCGGGAGACCGCCCACTTCCAGATCGGTCTGCAGGTTGAAGTAAACGGCTAGCGATTCCTCGGAGGCGCCGAAGAACGTAGGGGGATTCGCCGCCACGATATCGCTGATCTGGATGGGAAACGTAGACTCCACCAGGGCGTTGACGGGAAACTGGTTCACGACGTCGAAGCCGCTGGGCGCATTGATGATGCTGCGCGACAGAGCTTCGCTGCAGCCGTTGCAGTCATCCAGATTCTGGAATACGAAACCGCTCGAGATCGCGTTGGTTTCCACCTGATAGTCCGTGTAGGACACGCCCGCGGTCAACACGACGTCGTCGTAGTCCCAGTTGGCTTCGAACTGGAACTGATCGACGCTGTTTTCTATGGCGATGTTACGAATCACCGAACCCAGCGGAGAAAACCCGTCAACATCCTGAAACTCCGTGACACCGGGCCGCGGAGTGCCGCCGCCGAACTGGTCTTCGCCGCGGAACGCGCCCGAGTCGTCGACTACGATATTCACGCCGCCCGGCGAATAGACGAGATCGAAGTTGATGCCGAGCGGGCCCTGCAACAGCTGCGTATTGTCGTTGATCTCGCCGTCCGGCTGACTCACGGCCTCGGATGAGTGCGCGTCGAGCGTAAAACTCAGATTGTCGCCAAGCTGCCAGTCGATGTTCAGGCCGAACGAATCGTTCTCGATGACGAGCTTGTTTTCGTAGACGATCGCGTCGGCCGCCGTGTTGGTCCGGCTGGCGCTGGCAACGGTGAAGTTGTCCGTCAGCGCCGTATTGAAGACACCGGGCGCAACGACACCGAATAAACCCGTTTGATACCGGTCCTGATCTCGATCGAATCGCGACAACACGTAGTCCAGGGTGACGACTACATCATCGGTCGGCGCAAATTGTGCGACGAACTGGGCGTTGGTGCGGGTGCGCTCGTTGTGCTGGATCTCGGATATCTGCGTGACCGGCCGATAGACATAGGGCGCGTTGCCGCAGGACGAACTCGGATCGTTACACCAGAATTCATAAGGTCCGTCGTTGTCGGTCGGCAAGCCCTTGGGCTCATCCCTCAACCAGCCGTCAGTATGCGTGGACAGCTCGCTGAAATCGCGCTTCGAATAAGAAAAGTTGGCCAGCAGTCCCACTTTGCCGTCCGCTACCGTGGTTGAGAAAAGGCCGCCGATTTCAGGCGTTACCGAGTCGCCCACCTCTACTGAAGAATCGTGGACGCCGGCCACACTGGCGAAGATCGTCGTCTCCTTGAAGTCGAAAGGCCGTGCGGTTCGAATGTCCACGGTCGCGCCAATACCACCGGAGGGCACGTTTGGTCGCGCCGTCTTGTAGACGTTGACACCCGTCACGGACTCGGAGGCGATTTCGGCGAAGTTGAACGCGCGGCTTTGGGTTGCCGATGCAATGCTTTCCTGCTCGGGAGAGGATGTCACGGGCATCTGGCGCCCGTTGAGCGTAACCATGTTGAAGTTCGGCCCCAGCCCGCGGACGGATATCTGGTTACCTTCGTTGTTCTGGCGATCGATCGAGACGCCAGTGATGCGCTGTAACGATTCCGCCAGATTGGCGTCCGGAAACTTGCCGATGTCCTCGGCCGTGATAGCGTCAACCACGCCGGACTCGTTGCGCTTTATCTGCGCGGCGTTGGTCAACGACCCGCGAATACCGACGACGACAATCTCCTCGAGCGTGTTGTCATCCTGGGCAACAGCCGCAGCCGTTGGCGCGAGCAGCGCGGCAGCGACCGCTATCGATAAGAGTTTTGTAACGAACTCTTGGTTATTCATCTGTAGATTCCCCCCACATCGGATTTGTCTTGATACTCATCCCATATTGGCCAAGAAGTATCGTTGTAAACGTTTACAAAGTCAAGATGGGAGAAACGGCCAGTACGACCTGCCGGCGCCAGCCCGTTGAACGCGCTTCACGCAGTGCGGCCGCAACGGAAAACCTGATATAACACACTGTTTTAAAAGAATTACAGCACTCAGTATCCGAATCATCAAGGATGATCGCAGCACCTTAGGCATTAGCGGAGACATCCTCGCGAGCCTGGAATGCCATTCAGATAAATGCTCCGTACCACTGGAATAGAGTAAACGTTTACAACCAAGTACTTCAACTGACACTATCATCAGCCGAATGACACACAGCAGGGAGCACTCCACATGAATCAACTCGACCAGCTTCGCGCAATGACCGAAATCGTCGCGGACACGGGCGACATCGAGGCAATCGCCCGCTACCGGCCAGTCGATGCGACGACCAATCCTTCGCTGCTGCTCAAAGCCGCGCGCTTGCCGCAGTATGCGGAACTCATAAACAGACTTGCCGGACGAACCGACAGCGTGCACGAATTGAGCGACCGATTCGCAGTGGGGATCGGCTGCGAGATTCTGCGGATCGTGCCAGGCCGGGTATCGACCGAAGTTGACGCACGTTTGTCGTTCGACAGCAAAGCCTCGGTTGCCCAGGCCCAACGTCTTGTCGGCTATTACGCCGAAACCGGTATCGAGCGGGAGCGAATTCTCATCAAACTTGCTTCGACCTGGGAAGGTATCGAGGCGGCGACAAGTCTCGAGCGCGAAGGGATCAACTGCAATCTCACCCTGCTGTTCTCCGACGTGCAGGCCGTCGCCGCCGCGCGCGCCGGCGCGTTTCTGATCTCCCCGTTCGTTGGACGCATTCTGGATTGGTACAAGAAAACGGAGGCGAGGGAGAGCTATGCGCCGGAAGACGATCCTGGCGTCTTATCGGTACGGAATATCTATCGACTGTTCAAAGCAAAAGGTTTCGACACGGTCGTAATGGGCGCGAGCTTTCGCAACGCCGACGAAATCCGTGCGCTGGCAGGCTGCGATCGGCTTACGATTGCCCCCGCGCTGCTTGAAGAATTGGCAGCCGAAACGAGCGAGCTGCCGCGGGTTCTTCATCCGTCGGACTCCTCGGGCTATACCGACTGCGACTTCGACGGCGAGGCCGATTTCCGCTTCCAACTGAACAGCAATGCGATGGCGACGGAAAAGCTGGCGGAAGGAATCCGCGGCTTCGTGGCGGACCAGATCAAGCTGGAACAACTACTCTCCACCACACTATGACCGTTCGGGCCGCCGTGCCTGAATTCCTACAATCGGTTGCGCGCTGCCAGCCCAACTCCTGTTCATCTTTCATGCCCGTTCCCGTGTTTCGTCGGTTTTGAGGTACACCCGGCCCGCTGCATACAGCCTCGACCACAAACCCTGCAGGTAAGCAGCCGGGTCGTCCATCGCAAGGAGATCTTTGTACAAGAGGACGGCGCCACTGAATCCGTCGCTCTTCCACACCGTGCCGGCCGGCAGCTCGACGGCCGTCAGTTCCTCGGGGAGCGGGTGCGCCGTCACGTAAAAGTACGGCTCGTCGATGCCCTCGTCGCCGAACACGAAACCGAAGTTCATCTGCTTATCCGAATGCTCTTCGTCAGCGGGATCCTCGCCGGGGATCTTCGCGCCCGGCAGCCAGATCATCGACAGGTCGAAATGATGCGGCCAGAGCTGTATCGGGCTGGTTTCTTCCCGGATGCCGGCACGAAAGCCGGCCATCGCGCCGGCCGCGGCACTGAATGCCTGTCCAAGCTTTGCCGCGGCATACTGCGAGTAGTCCGGGAAGCGGTCGGCCGCACCGGCAGCGGCATCGCGTCCCGTCGCGCCCTCGGACTCGAGGAAATTCGAAAGCTTGAGCGCGAGCTCCGCCGCCGGCTGTCCGTGCAGCGCTTCGTGCAGCTGCCCGCCCGTCGCAGTGCGGGCGCAGAAGGCGCTGTCTCTAAGATTCAGCTCGATCTCGTAATCGACGCGGCCGTGGATCACGTCCGTGGTCAGTCCCGTGAGCGACGGCCTGAGACTGGCATGCCACCAGTGTTTTCTGCGGGGCCGTTGCAGCTTGAGAAGATCGCCGGGAACGCGGGCGTAAGCATGCAGCGCATCGCGGGTCGCGCGAATCGTGTCGATGTCGAGTTCGGGAAACCTGCGCATGATCGAAAGACTCTTTAACGAATAGCCGACACGCCGCCGTAAGCAACGCCCGTAAGCTGGCACATATCAGCCTTGAAGGAGGTCAGATCGTCTGCGTTAAAGTCGGACAAATGCCGGTGCCCGGCGGCACGCGCGACGACCGCCATGAGATCCACTGCGGCCTCGAAATACCTCGCCAGGCGTTCCGCCGCGACCTCGACCGGCAGGCGGGAGCGAAGCTCGGCTTTCTGCGTTGCAATGCCGACCGGACAGTTGTTCGTGTGGCACGCACGCATGCCGAGACAGCCGATCGCCTGGATCGCGGCGTTGGATACGGCAATACCGTCAGCGCCCAGTGCCATGGCCTTTGCGAAATCCGCCGGGACGCGCAACCCGCCCGTAGCAATTAGCGTGACGCCGTCGGCGTCGCTGGAGTCCAGGTGCCTGCGCGCCCGTGCGAGCGCCGGGATCGTCGGCACCGAAATGTTGTCGCGAAAAATCAGCGGTGCCGCGCCGGTGCCGCCGCCGCGGCCGTCGAGAATAATGTAGTCCACGCCCACCTCGAGCGCGGCGTCGATGTCTTTCTCGATGTGCTGCGCCGACAGCTTGAAACCAACCGGGATACCGCCCGTCCGCTCGCGAACCTCGGCTGCAAAATCGCGAAACTGGCTCAGGCTGTCCCATTCCGGAAACCGCGCCGGCGATATGGCGGCCTCGCCTTCGTTCAGTTCGCGCACCTCGGCGATCTTGCCCTGCACCTTGTTGCCGGGCAGGTGCCCGCCGGTACCGGTTTTGGCGCCCTGCCCGCCCTTGAAGTGAAACGCCTGCGTCTTCTGCACCTTGTCCCAGGAGAATCCGAAACGCGCGGACGCCAGTTCGTAGAAGTAGCGCGAATTTGCCGCCTGCTCTTCGGGCAGCATGCCGCCCTCGCCGGAGCAGATGCCCGTACCCGCAAGTTCGGCGCCCTTCGACAGCGCAACTTTTGCTTCTTCGGACAGCGCACCGAAGCTCATGTCCGAGACGAACAGCGGAATATCGAGCTTTAGCGGCTTCTCCGCGTTGGGCCCAATGACGATGTCGGTACCGACCGGCTCGTCGTCGAGCAGCGGCAGCTTGTGCAGCTGACCGACGACAAACTGCAGGTCGTCCCATTTCGGCAGGCTGTCGCGCGGCACGCCCATGGCGGAAGCCGGGCCGTGATGGCCAAGTTTGCTCAGGCCCTCGTCCGCAAGCTTGCGGATGAATTTGACGTGCGGCTCATCGGCGGTGCCGGTCGGATCCTGGTACAGCCCCTGATAACCGTCGCGCTTGTACGGCTGCGGATGCTCCTTGACCCAGGCGGCAATCTCGTCCTCGTCGACGACAACCTGACCGTCCTCGATCCAGGCCTCGAACTTCGGCAGCGTTTCGGAATTGTCGTACTCGCTGACGCCGGTATCCAAGCGGTAGTCCCAGCCGTGCACACCGCAAATGAGGTTTTCGCCGTCGATGTGGCCGTCCGACATTAGCGCGCCGCGATGGGCGCAGCGCCCATACAGCACGCTGACGTTGTCGTCGTAGCGAATGACGACGAGATCGACGTTGGCGACCAGCGCATAGGCGGGTACGCGATCCTCGAGGCTATCGAGGGACACTATCGGCAGTGCTTTCATGAATTACAACTCCGGTTTGTGATTGCGTGCCATGCCTTCTCTTAGTGGCATGTCCGATACGACTTTACCCTCTTCGCACTCACCTATGCGATCGGCAAGTTGCCCGTAGGCGCGCGCGAGCGGCGCGGCGGAAACTCCGTGCAGCAGCACGCTCAACGCGACCGTAATCACCGTGGTGGCCAGTATTTCCGCGTGGTGCGGAACCTCGGCTTTGTCGAGGACAAGCAGTACGAAGAGGATCGACGCCAGTCCGCGCGGACCGAACCAGCCTAGGAACAAATAGGTCCGGAGACGGATTCCCGACCCCAGCAGCGATAGCGCGATCGGCAGCATCCGAATCGCCGTCAGGCTCAGCACGGCGTAGATGACAACCGCAGCGTTAACGTGAGCCAGCCCCTCGGGCAGGAGCGCCGCGCCGAATACGAGAAACGTGGTCAGCATCAGCAACTGACCTTCGCTCTCCATGAACTCGAAGAGATAGCTGCATTCGTGGCGTATGCAGTTACCGAACAGCGTGCCGGCGACGAACGCGGATATAAAGCCGTTGCCGCCGATCATCTCTGCGAGAACGTACGCGAGCACGGCCAGTGACAGAATGCCGACACCCTGGAAAGCCGTCGTCGCCCAACCGCGCTCGGCAGCGGCATCGATCAGTCGGGCGCCGGCATGGCCAATGACTGCGCCCGCGAGCGGCCCGAGCGTAACCTGCAGCAGCCCGAACTGCAGCCAGCCGCCGGTCTCGTTCGCATCGTGGGCAGCGCCGGCAAGCGCCGCTAACAGCAGTACGGCCGGCAACGCAATACCGTCGTTGAGGCCGCTCTCGATGTTGATCGACTGCCGAATCCTTATGGGAACCGCTTTCGCGGAGACGACCGACTGGCCAAGTGCCGCGTCGGTTGGCGCGAGCAGAGCGGCGAGCAGGGCCGCTTCCCAGACGCCGAATGCCGGAAATATTAGGGTTGCGACCCACGTTCCTGCCGCGATCGTGAGCGGCAAACCGATCAGCAGCGTCCGCAGAGGCAGATTGTGGTCCCTCCAAACCCGATTGAGATCGATTCGCGCTGCATCCGCGAACAGGACGAGGATTAGCGTCAGCTCCGCGACGACATGAGTCGCCGAGTGGCCAACATCGATGTTGGCAACGCCGAAGCCGCCGCTACCCGCCAGAAAGCCGGCCACGACGAATATCAGCGGTGCGGTAAGGACCGTCCCTTCGAGCCGTCCGGAGAGCAGCGCGTAGGCAAGAAACAGTCCGCCAACAATGGCGATGGTTGCAAGGTCGACCGGATTTCCCCTGAATCTTCTTTGTAGTAGTAAACCGACCCGCGGCTATCGTCGCACACGGCGACGCCGACTGCAGCCAACGGTCGGGACGACCACGATCTGCCGCAACGTGCTTTGGACGTTCAGATACACTCAGAGGTTACACGACGTCAAAGTGCGCCGGCACCGCTCACGCGCCGCGCTTGGGCCGCCGGATGACGCCTTTAAGGTGTAACCGCGGTGCCAACCAACTCGACGCGTGTCCCGGTTTCGAGATCAACCTCGTGGATTTTGCCGATGCCCGGTGCGTAATACTTGTTCTCCTCGACACCCGGATCCAGTGGCGAAAAATCCAGGGTCGCCGGACAGGCGCCGTGGCAGCTGGCTGCAGGTACCGTCTCACTTCCGTCGATAGCAAGTATTTCGATCGCATCTTCTGCGTTGGCGAAAGACACTTCCTGCCGAATGATGTCGCCGACCGTTGGCGCAAACGGCAGCAGAATGCCGGCCTCGTCCCCGTCACGCCATGCCGATGACGCCCGCCGCTGCGGCATGTATCGGCAGCCTGGCCACTCGAGTTCTTCGGCATGTTGACGGCATGCCGTGTCTCCGGTTTTTACCTGGGAAGCCAGACGGAAACCGGACGTTTTTCGGTCTGTCGTCGGAGCGACAGGAACCCGCTCTCGACTGCGGATGTCCTCGCTATCTTATGTTCGACAGGCCGCTACGCCGACAGGGACTATGCGAATACTCCGGTGCAGCATCCGGTTGCCGGGCGCATAATGGCTATCTTGGCTGCCAAGTCCGACCGATTTCCAGGCACAACCCCGTCCAACTGGGCAGGGATCAACGAGACGAGCGGTAATGGCCGTATATCTGGACGACAGAAAGCTCGTGAAGCGCTTGCTGGCAGGCGACAGCAAGGCGTTCGACCGCTTTTTCGAGGAAAACTACTCGCGTCTCTACCGGTTCGCGATGTCCAGGCTCGACGGAGACCGGGAGGCTGCGCAGGACATCGCGCAAACGACATTGACGCGCGCCGTCCGCAAACTCTCAACCTACAAGGCCGAGGCTGCAATGTTTACCTGGCTATGCGCAATATGCCGTAACGAGATGAGCGACTGGCTAAAAAAAAACAACCGGCGCACCACGCATATCGTTCTTACGGAGGATTTTCCCGAGGTGCAGGCGGTCGTCGACTCCCTGTCGGCACCGCTGGGTGATACGCCCGAAGCGAGCTATCGGCGCACGGAGTCGATCAGGTTGATTCAGGTTGCCATGGACCGGCTGCCGGCAAGGTACGGCGACGTGCTCGAGTGGAAATACATCGAGGGTCACTCAGTCCTCGAGATCGCAAAGCGGCTGGGCGTAGGTCGTGAAGCCGCCCAATCACTGATCGCGCGGGCGAAACGCGCCTTTGCCGAAGTCTATCGAACTCTGACGGAGGCAATGGAAACACCGACGAATAGAGCGACGCAATCATGACCGAGGGTAAAAAAAGTCCCGAGCCGAACGCGGACGACGCGGTTGAACGACTGCTCGCGCAGGCGGAACCTCGGCCCGCGCCGCCTGCGGACGTAACAGCCCGGGCCAGAATGGCTGTCATGTCTGAGTGGCAAGGCGTGACCCGACGCCGTCGGCGGTGGCGGGTCGCCGCCGCGGCGGCCGTCGTGGTGACGGCGACAACGCTGGTGTCGATAAACTCCGTTCCGGAGAACATGGCCGTTGTCGAGGTTGCGTCGATCAGCAAATCGACGGGCGAGTCCGGTTTATTGCGCAATGACCGCACACTCGAACGCGTGAGCGACCAACAGATCATTCGCAGCGGCCAGACGATAGTAACCGGCAGTGGCTCCAGTTTGGGCCTTGCATGGTACGGCGGCGGCTCGTTACGAGTGGATGAAAATACAACGCTTCGATTTCTTGCCGACGATCAAATCGAGCTGCAGTCCGGCCGTGTCTACTACGACTCGCGTTCCAGCATTGCCAATGGTTCATCGCTTGTAATCCATACCGATTATGGAGACGTCCGTCACGTGGGCACACAATACATGACGGATATCAGCGAGACGGATCTGCTGAGAGTGAGTGTCCGTGAAGGACAGGTAGCGATCACCGGCCTGTATTACGAAGCTCTTGCCGGCGTCGGCGAACAGGTTGTACTGCACGGCGATCGCGCGCCATTGGTTACCAAGCTCGCAACGCACAGCGCCGAGTGGCGATGGGTAGAAACCGTTGCACCCACCGTAGACATGGAGGGCAAGACGTTTTACGACCTCCTCGAGTGGGTATGCCGGGAGACCGGACTGCGATACCGGTTCGAAGACGCTGCGGCAGAAGAAGCCGCGCACGAGTCGCTCACGGGCGTCGAGGACGGTGAGCCGATGGTACTGCTGCGGGTCGGTGCGGCAGCGGCCCAGCTCACTATCGAGCAGGTTGACGGAGTGATTGTTATCAGCCAGAGAGGGCCTTAGGTAAATTTGAAGTTACGAATATCGACGGCCGCCACTATGCTGACGGCGATCCTTACGGTCGCTGCGCACGCGGCTGCGCCGTATTTCGGCAGGCCCGTCATCGAGGTGCTGGAGGAGTTTCGTGAACAAGGCAGTCCGGTAGCGTACAGCACTGCGCTGGTGCTGCCGGAACTCCGCGTCACCGTGGAGCCTGTCGCGGCGGGGACGATGAACAGGATCCTCGAGATCCTCAAGCCGCACAAACTGACGCTCGAGGCCGTCGAAGGCATTTTTGTCGTTGTCCGGGCCGACGACCCTCACGAGGCGCCATCGAATCCCGTCGTTGCGGCAGCCGACGAAGACGTGCTGGAGAATATCACCGTTTCGGCAAGCCGCTATGAAGTCGTGGGTAGCACTCCCGCATCCAGCATCCGGATTGGCCGGCAGTCGGTCGAAAATATGCCCGACGTTGGCAGCGATCCGATTCGCATCACTCAAAGACTTCCCGGAGTTGCCGCCAGCGGCGCATCCGCGCGGGCACACTTTCGCGGCGGCGAGCTGAACGAAGTCGGCATCATCCTTAACGGGCAGCGGCTGTTCGCCCCGTTTCACGTTCGCGACTATCAGAATATCTTCAGCACGATCGATGCGCGGGCAATCGACGGTGTAGAGATCTATACGGGCGGCTTCCCGGTCCGGTTCGGCGACCGAATGAGCGGCGTCGTAGTGTTGGAGTCCGCCGACCGGGACGTACCGCGGCATACCGAGATCGGAATCAGCGTATTCAATACCTCGCTCCTGTTGAGCGGCAGTCGCAACGATACAGAGTGGTTGTTATCAGCGCGCCGCGGCAACCTCGACAAGGTCATTCAAAGCAAATTCGGTCAGCCCGCCTACTACGACGTGTTTTCCGAGCTGCAGTTCAGCCTGGGCAATAACACTACGGTGACGGCTAACGCCCTGTATGCCGATGACGCAGTCACGATTGTGCTCGAAACCGACCCGGCCGAACGGGAGGAGGTAGGGAGCGATACGAAGAGCTTACAAGCCTGGCTGCAGTTCTCGACCCGCTGGTCGAATCGTCTCACCAGTCGTACTGCGGTCTCTTACACGGGGTACGACAATCTTCGCCTCGGCTCCACCGGCGATGCCGAGAAAGTCGTCGCGCAGGTAAGCGACAACCGGGATCTCACCGAAGTCGGGTTTCGACAGGACTGGACCTTTCGGCCAAACGGCACTCATGCATTGCAATGGGGATTTGCCGCATACAATAGCGAAGCGACCTTCGACTACAGCGGCCGCGCCGAATACAACGGGCTTTCCGCGCTGTTTGCCGGTCAGGCTTCCGCCGTTGCGCGCCGCGTCACGGCCGCACCGAGCGGCGGCAGCTACTCCGCTTATCTGGCGGACCGCTGGAAACTGTCGCCGACTCTGGTGTTGCAATGGGGTTTGCGCTGGGACGATCAGACCTACACGGGTCTTGCCTCCGACTCGCAGCTGAGTCCGAGGATCGGCCTGCTCAAGCAGTGGAGCGACAAACTCGATTTGCGAATTAGCTGGGGACGCTATCACCAGTCGCAGGGCATACACGAGCTGCAGGTCGAGGATGGACTGTCCAACTACTGGCCGGCGCAGCGCGCCGATCAACTGATTGGCGGAATCCAGTACCGGTTGAGCCCAACCCTCGAGCTGCGCGTCGAAGCGTTTCACAAACGCATGCGCGACATGCGGCCGCGCTTCGAAAACCTGTTCGATCCGCTGGCACCGATCCCCGAGTTACAGGCCGACCGCATCAGACTGGAGCCGAGTCGCGCAAGCTCCACCGGGCTCGAGCTTTCGCTGAACGGCTCTCGCGGCAACCTGTCCTGGTGGTCTTCCTATACTCTGTCCAGGGTGCAGGACAGAATCGAAGGGCGCGACGAACCGCGGATATGGGACCAGCGTCACTCGTTTAATGCCGGCTTGAGCTGGTCAGGTAAGCAATGGGAGCTGTCGATCGCCGCCAACGCACACTCCGGTTGGCGAACCACGGGCCTTGCGCTGATCGACAATCCGCTCGCCGGCGAGGAAGAGCGGCCGCTGGTCGCCGTAACCGGCCCGCGTAACGCATTGAGACTCGGTACCTATACCAGCGTGGACTTGAGAGTGAACCGGCACTTCGATGTTCGCCGCGGTTCTCTAAGTGCGTTTATCGAGGTTTCCAATGCCCTCAATCGCCGCAACACGTGCTGTATCGACTGGGACATCGCGGTGAACGATAGCGGCGAGACAGCACTCGAGAGCTCCAGGGACTACTGGTTGCCGCTGCTCCCCGCGATCGGTTTTCTCTGGGAGTTCTGAGCCGGCTCCCGATGCCGCGACCGATTCTGTGCCGGCCTGACGTCTAACGTCTATATCGCCCAATTGATTCAGGGCCCATTTTCAGGCGGAGGCGCAATGAAAGTATTTGTGATCAGCTTACCCGATGCGGTTGAGCGTCGCGGTGCCGCGAAACGGCAGCTCGATGAAGCCGGTGTGGCATTCGAATTCTTTGATGCTATTCGCGGCGACGATGCCATTCGCGAGTGCAAATTCGAGGGCTTCGACGACGCGGGCTTCTTGCTGAACACCGGCCGCCTCGCCGTCGTTGGCGAAATAGGCTGCTTTGCGAGCCACAGAGAGCTGTGGAAACGCTGCGTCGAGCTCGACGAGCCAATCATGATTATGGAAGATGACTTCAATGTACTTCCAAAGTTCGCACGCGCCCTGCGGTGTGCCAACGACGTAATCTCGAACATTGGATTTCTGCGATTGCAGACGACTCTCCGGGCAAAAGCGGTTCAGGTGGCATCGCTCGGCGAGTTTGACCTGAAACGATATACGAAGACGCCACACGGGCTGATGTGTTATTGCCTGTCACCGGGCGTAGCGGAACGGTTCGTGGAAGCAACTCGAAAAATCGATGCGCCGGTTGACGTTTTTACGAAGAAGTTCTGGGAACACAGACAGCCGATGTATGCGTTGGCTCCGTATACCGTGGCGCCCTCGGTTCTCAGCGTCGATACGACGATCGTCGGCCGCAACAAGTCTCGCAAGGCCTGGCCGGTGGCCGCGCGGCGATTCATGCGCAAGGCGGGTTGGTACTGGCAACGCTGGATATTCAACCTGCGAATGCGTGTTCGTCCGAAGGAAAAACCAATGGTAGCGGCCGATACGAGTGTGCAGACGGATCGGGCAACCATCGTATGACGGCGGCTTTAACAGCGGCCTTGACAGCGGCTAGCCGGACAGATCGGAAACCCTCTCTCCCAGCCAGCGAATGGCACCCTCCGTTCGCTCGCTCCACGGGTGACCGTAACTCAGGCGAATGAAGTTGGTGTAGCGGGCACAGGGGGAGAAAATGTGGCCCGGCGTAATACTGATCCCGGCCCCGATAGCTTCGTCGAACAGCTGCTCCGAGTCCACGCGCGTCGGCAGTTCCAGCCACAACACCGATCCACCCGCAGGTTTCGAGACGCGCGTCTCGCGCGGAAAGTATTCCGCAACCAGACCGGTCATGCGTTCGGCGTTGTACTTCAATGCAGTCCTGAGCGTCTTCAGATAACGCGCGTAGTCGCCGGTCGCCATGAACTCCGCGAGCGTGAGTTGTTGCAGCAAGCCGGACGTACACGAGAATGCGCGCTTCAGGTGTTCGATCCGTTCGCTGTAGTGGCGGCTGACGAGCCAGCCGATACGATAGCCGGGCGCGGCTGTTTTCGAGAACGAGCCGCAGGTAATGACCTGTGCCCCACTGTCGAGAAACTGGGCCGGCATGGGCCGCCGGCCGTCGAAACGCAGGTCGCCGTAGACGTCGTCTTCGATCAGCACGACATCGTGCTCGGCCAGCAGGTCAACCAATCGCTGCCGGTCGACGTCCGGCATCGTCACGCCGAGCGGGTTGCCGAGCGTTGTCGACAGCATGCAGGCTTTGACCGGATGCGTTTTCAGCGTTCGTTCGAGCTCCGTAATCGTGATGCCTTCCTCGGGACAGGTTTCAACCTCGATCGCGAGCATCCCCAGGCTGTCGATTAGTTCGAGCAAGCCGTGATACGTGGGCGTTTCGACCGCAATTACGTCGCCGTGCGACGCCACGGCGCTGAGTGCAAGCAACAGCGCTTCCTGGCCGCCGTTGGTAATCGCGATGTGCTCAGGATCGACCGTTACACCCGTTGTGTCGAGGTAGTGGAATGCAATCTGCCGGCGTAGCGCCGGCTCGCCCAGCGTAGGTGAGTAACCGATACAGCGTTCCGAGGCCCGGGCAATGACGCGCTTCATTGCGCGATGCAGACTCTTCGCGGCGGGTTTTGCCATGGTTGGATTCGCGATGCCCAGCGGCACGAGGTCCGGGTCGTTAATACCGTCGTAGATGCGCTTCATCAACGACCGGCACGACAGCTCGACCGGATCGGCGGCGGAGGTCTCCGTCTTGCGCACCAGGCGGTTGGCTCGTGACGATCGCACGTAAAAACCCGACTGCGGCCGCGACTCGACGCGGCGTTGTTTTTCGAGCTCGATGTACGCCTGGCGCACGGTTGGAATGCTAACCCCGGCCGCCTGGCTCATGCGGCGCAGGGAGGGCAGCCGGTCGCCCGGCCGAAGCGCGCCCGTATCGATATTTTCTAGAATTGAATCAACAACTTGCTGATAAAGAAAGGGAGTATCGCAGGTGTCGCACTGATCGATGGAGAGCATAACTGTACAGGTCGTGTTTTTGAAAAACTGTATCTGTTATAGATACAAAACCCGAGTAAAGTCAAGCCCACGTTCGCCAAAAGCAGCGGAATACGGGAGGACAAACCAATGCAACACTGCCACGCAAATGCCTGCGATATCGCGTACTGCGACGATGTCTCGCTCGAGTCGTGCGAGGTGCGAACGCCCTGGTGGCGGGTGGTCCCGGAAGCCCTGGTGCACGCAGTCAACCACCTGCACCACTATCGCAACCTGCGGGCCCGGACCTTTTCCCAGGCCATGCACGAGTTCGATTGCGAGGACCGGCCGTGAGCAACCGCTTCCTGTACGTCGTTACGGTGCTCATCTGGGGCTCGACCTGGTTTGCGATCGAGTTTCAGCTCGGCGAGGTCGCCCCGGAGGTGTCGCTGGTCTACCGCTATGCGTCGGCTGCGTTGCTGCTGTTCGGCTGGTGCCGCTTCAAGGGGCTCAAGCTGCGTTTCCGCGCTCGCGAGCATCTCTGGTTCGCGATGCTCGGAGTACTGCTGTTCGGCTTCAACTACGTGCTGGCTTACCGCGCGCAGCTATTCGTCACGTCGGCACTAACCGCGATTGCCTTCTCGACGCTCGTCTGGATGAACATCGTCAATGCGCGGCTTATCTTCGGCGTTCGGGCGGGGCGGCGCGTAGTGTTCGGCGCACTGCTCGGCGTCGCCGGCATACTGACGCTGTTCCTGCCGCAGATCGGCGACTTGTCGCTGAGCGACAGCGTGCTAATCGGCTCGCTGCTGGCGGTCGGCGGAGCGCTGGTCGCGTCGTTCGGCAACATGGCGTCGCAGGGCGCGCAGAAGGCGGGTCTGCCCGTCCTGCAGTCGAATGCGTGGGGCATGCTGTACGGCGCTGTCTTCAATACCGGCTTTGCCCTCTACGCCGGTCATTCGTTTACCTTCGAATGGTCGCCAGGGTACGTAGTGTCGCTGGTGTACCTGTCGGTATTCGGCTCGATCGTCGCCTTCGGTGCGTACCTGACCCTGCTGGGTCGAATCGGCGCGCACCGGGCCGGCTATAGTATGGTGATGTTTCCGGTAGTCGCGCTGATTCTGTCCACGCTCTTCGAGGGCCTGCGGATCGACGCCACGATTGTTATCGGCACGGGACTCGTTCTGGCGGGTAACCTGTTCGTACTGAGCGAAGGCCGCGCAAACGCGAAACCTCAGCCGGAAGCGGATGAACGGCAAGGCTCGGTGCCCGCGACGGAGACCAAAATGCTCAAGGCCGAAACGTGAAGATCTACGGCAACGCCCGTTCAGGGAACTGCCTCAAAGTGAGCTACACGGCGGACTACCTTGGCCTCCCCTACGAGTGGATCGAGATCGACATCATGCAGGGCGAGTCGCGCACCGACAGCTTTCGCGCGATCAACCCGCAGGGCCAGGTGCCTGCCGTTCAGTTCGAGGACGGACGGACGCTGGTGCAGTCGAATGCGATCATTCGTTATCTCGCGGCCGGTAGCGATCTGCTACCGGGCGATCCCTACCTGCAGGCGAAGATCGACGAGTGGCTGTTCTGGGAACAGTACAGTCATGAGCCCTATGTTGCGGTGTGCAGGTTTCAGATGCTGTTTCTCGGCAAAGCCGCGGCAGCACGCGAGCCCTGGCGCGTGGAACGGGGCGAGGCCGCTCTCGACCTGATGGAGCAGCGACTCGACGGTGTGGCATGGTTCGACGGGCGCGCGTTTAGTATCGCGGATATTGCGTTGCTGGCGTATACGCGAGTTGCCGGAGAGGGTGGCTTCGATCTTGCCCCGAGACAGAATGTGACGCGGTGGATCGCTGCGTGCGAAGGGAGGCTTGCGGCTGGGCGTTAATTGTCATCCCGTATGCGGCGCTTGACCTCGTTCATTGCCCGGGCAAGCTCCGAATACCTGTCATCGTCGGGAGAGCCATTGACGAGGGTGTTGTCGTTGCGCTTGAGAATCTCATCCGCCTGGACTTTAAGCTCGAAGTACTCGTCATCGGACACCAATGCATAGTAGCTGGCCAGTTGCTGTAGCCGAAACGCTTTGGCCTCCTCGACTTTCCGGTAATACTCCTGATAACTCGGCGTCGACGAGTATTCCCAGCCGGGTTCGTAGCCCGGTAGATCCGTCGGTCGCCAGTTGCGAATCCGGTCGATCAGTTCGTCGTAAAGCGCATCGTCCCGATACAACTCGTCCGGACCGGAGCCGCCCATCCGATAGTACATGCGCTCGTAGAGTTTCCCGATCAACGCTTCGTCCGCTTCCGACTTTGCCGGGAACGCGGAAAGATCGGTAATCGCTCGAATCTGTCCGATCGTCAGCAGAAACACGGCATCGGGCATCGAATCGCATCGACTTGCCGAATCGAAGAGTTTGCCGGGCGTTGCGGTAGTCGGATCGTCCAAGCCGTCACATCCCGCAGAGGCACTAGCCGGTCCGGCAACGCCAATAGTCACGACAACAAGCAGGACTATTGGCAGCAAGCGTGCACAAAACGGCGTCGGCGGCTTACGCCGAAGTGTTTCACTGAATACGGGCATATCAATCCCCTGATGATCAGATCTAAAACGCTTGGTCCAGGTAACCGGCGATCACTCTCTATTTTAGCATCAGGATCGCCGATACGCGTTTTTTTACCGTGCGCTCGAATCACGGAGTCAGTGGGCTATCGGAACAAGCTCGACGGGCTCGAGTGTACTCGGGTCGAATATCACGAAGTATTCCCCGTGAATGACATTGGCTCGGGACTGAGGCGCCGCGAACTACGCTGATGTTACACAAACAGCGACGCTGACAGCGACCACATGAACGAGCGCCGTAAGGTAAGGCAATGGCGTCTGTGGACATGCATTGTGGCCTGTTCCTTCCGACTCTCAAGTCGGGGAATAGTTAGTCATTCAGTGATAGCATCTCCCGGGAGGCAGGGCAGTATCTTCTTGTCATTACGCCGTGTTGCGCGTCAGTTGTAACGACGATCCGGCGACAAAGGCCGCGGGCAACCGGCAAACCCTGTGGCGACGCCCTCGGCCATCAGCCACCTGCGAACATCTACTCACCGAATACCAACTCACCGAACACCAACTCACCGAACACCAACTCACAAGGAGCAGCCAAGTGTCGGCCAGCAAAGAGAAGAGCATTGTGATTACCGGCGCGTCCACCGGCATTGGCTACGCGGCAGCAAGAGTATTTCTGGAAGACGGCTGGCAAGTCTTCGGCAGCGTCCGCAAGGCTGCCGATGCGGAGCGGTTGACGAGCGAGTATCCGAATGCGTTTACGGCCCTGGTCTTCGACGTCACCGACGACGAGGCAATCGACCGCTCCGCGGCGAAGGTGCGGGAGCTGCTGGACGGCCGAACCCTCAAAGGGCTGATCAACAACGCCGGCATTGCCGTGACCGGGCCTTTGCAACACATACCGATGGACGAACTCAGGTTTCAGTTCGCCGTCAACGTGTTCGGTCTGGCGCGCGTTTCGCAAGCCTTCATCCCGCTGCTCGGGGCCGACAAGTCGCTAGGCGGCAAGCCGGGAAAGATCGTCAACATGAGCTCGGTGGCCGGCAAGGTGTCCGCGCCCTTGTTTGGTCCCTACACGATGTCCAAACACGCGCTGGAGGCCTACTCCCACAGCCTGCGCAGAGAGCTCCTGATGTACGGCATCGACGTCGTGATCGTGGGACCCGGTTCGATCAAGACGCCGATCTGGGACAAAGCCGACGACACCGATACAGAGCAATACCGCAATACCGATTACCACGCCGTTTTCGACAGAGTGCTCCACTTGTCGAAAGTAACGGGCGAGCGCGGCATGCCGCCGGAACGGCTCGGCCGCCTGTTGCTCGATATCCTGCATAACGATGCCCCCAAGTGGCGTTATGCAATCGTCGCGGACAGGCTAACCATGTGGACGCTGCCGCGACTGCTGCCTACGCGATTGCTCGACAAGATCATGACCAAGCGCTTCGGTTTTCCGAAGAAAGCCTGAATCGGCTTGGGAGTCGCAGCCGCCCCGCTGCACATCCGGGCCCCTCTCGGAGACGGGCCCTTAACCTGAAACGGAGTTCGGTGAGCGGTTTAGACCGGAACAGCCGTGTCAAACTTCTTGCAAGACCACACGACGATCGTGTCGTAACGCCGGACAGCCTCGTTGTTCATGAACTGTTCCTTTGCCCAGTTCTCATAAAACTCGAGCGACGGCACATGCACGATGAGCATGTAATCGCTGTCGCCCGCAATGTGATAGCACTGACGCACTTCGGGAAGCGCTTGCATCTGAAGCTCAAACGCGGTGTAGATTTCGGGACTCTCCTCCCTAAACGAGACGGTAAGCACGAGGGTCTCACCAAGCTTCGCAGCTTCGACAATCGATACATCGCGCGTAATCACCCCCACCTTACGCAGCCGCGCTAGTCTGCGCCGTACCGCCGAGGCGGACAGATCCACCTCTTCCCCAATGCTGGCGTGGCTCCGCTGATTGTCCGATTGGACTATGCGGAGGATGGCCCGGTCGAAGTCATCGAGGGTCGTTTCGGTCGTGCTGGCGAAATTCTTCATCTGATGTGCGTTTTCCGGCGATTGTGACCGTAATGCTGCCGAAAATAGCCGAAACCCGCCAGGGCTTTATTGCTAAAAATATGCACCGATTTTTGAGACCCAGGAGTCTTCCCTTATGCGCCTCATGCCCTTCCTTGCCGGCACCACCCTTTCCCTTACGCTTGCCGCCGGCGCGACGCCGTTGCCCGGCAATGTCCCGATCACCGAGCTCGCTCCATTCGCGGGACCCACAGAACCAATGCTCGGCGTATGGAAATCCAACGGTTACGGTCTTGTCGTCGTATTGAGCGAGGACGGACTCAGCGCGTACCACGTTACCGAGGAACTCTGCCTGCCCTATACCGAGGACGACTCGAGCTTCATGGACTACGTCGACTCGGCTTTGCTCAGCGAAGACGGCAACACGCTGCATGTGGGCGCCGCAGTCGAACAACATACGTATCAGCTAACGCGCCTCGAGGGCGTGCCAGCCCGCTGCGCCACGCCGCCTCCCGATACCCCGCAGGGCAACTTCGATAGTTTCGTCAGGCTGATGCGCCAGCATTACGCATTTTTCGATCTGCACGGTGTCGATTGGGAAGCCGAGGTTGCCGCGGCGCGGGGCAAAGTCGCGTCCGATATGACGGACAGGCAACTCTTCGACCTGTTCGCTCACATGTTGCGCGATCTGGACGATGCGCATCTTAGCCTGAAGGCCGAGATCACCGGCGCAAGCATCAAGGTCAGTCCCGATCAGGGACCATCATATTTGCACGCCATTGCAGAAGGCGCCGAAGGCGGCCTTGACGAACAAGAGGCCAAACGCGCGTTCCGCGGAGCGCTGTGGCTGGAATCAATACCCGACACAGTGCTCGGCGGCACCGGCACCATCGCGGCAAACGACCGTATCCAATACGGTCTTGCCGCCAACGACGTCGGCTATTTCGCGATGATTACCGTGGGCGGATACTCCGAGGCAGGATTCGAAGATCCGACCGCGGATATCGCTGCGCTGGACCGGATACTCGATAGTGCCCTCACCCGTTTCGAAGACGCGGGTGTCTCGGCAGTGATTGTCGATGCAAGCTTCAATCACGGCGGCTATGATTTTATTAGCCGCCAGATCGCCAGCCGCTTCGCCGATGCGCCCGCCAAAATCTACGCCAAGCACGCTGCCGATGCGTCCGCGCCGTATCAAACGCAGCTGTGGCTGCATCCGTCAGACGGAAAGCGGTTTACCGGGCCTGTCTACCTGATGACCAGCGATGTCACCGTTAGCGGCGGCGAAACGCTTGCCATGTCGATGCGCGCGCTGCCGAATGTGACACACGTTGGCGGGGTCACGCGCGGCGCCTTGTCAGATATCCTGGAGAAACGCCTGCCGAATGGCTGGACGCTGGGTTTGTCGAACGAAGTCTATCTCGACCACGAAGGCAGGCATTGGGAAGACATTGGTATCGCGCCGGACTCGAGGCTCGACGTTTTTCCGACCGACGATATGGTCGGCGGCCACGCGCGAGCGATCTTGCGCGTCATCGAACTCGCTGGAAACGCCGACTGAGCGCTTTGCCAACGCCGCGTTATAGCACCGGAACGACCGCTTCCGCGGCGCACGACAGGCTGCTGAGAGAACGCCGAGAGACGCTAGTTCTGATTGTAGACGGCAAGCCCGCCGGGAACGTTTTGATAGCTTTGCGACGTCCCATCCGGCCACTCGACACTCACGGTGTCTGCAACTGTTGCCGTACCCAGGCCAAAGACCTGCTCAGTAGGGTTTTGCGAGGTGAAATTGTTACCCAGCGTAATTTCGCGCATCTGCGCGTTGCCGCCGACGGTGACGATGATCCTCGCGTTAGCCGCGGACGTGTTCGGCGGCAGGCCGACCAGCCGCACCTTGAGTGAATTGTTGGCGTTCCCCGGGTCTTCGTTACGCCAGAGAGCGCCCGAATTCTGCGCGCCGCGATTGGTCATGAATATGTCGACGTCGCCGTCGTTGTCGAAATCGGCGCAAACCACGCCGCGGCCCTGCTGAATGTCACTCATCCCACGGGGATCGGCCTCATCGACGAAGGTACCGTCGCCCTGCGCGATAAACAGCCGGCTCTGGTCGTTCTCGAAGTCGTCCACAGGATTCAGGCTATTCCAGCCGTTGGTATGAAATATGTCGAGATGGCCGTCCAGATTGAAGTCGGCGAAACACGCCGCCCAGCCCCAGCCGCCGTCGGCAACGCCGGCGACGACGGTCACATCCTGCAATCGTCCGCTGCCGTCGTTTTCGTAAAGGCGGTTGCCGACCGTTTCCGCCACGCCGAATATCCCGGTAACGAACCAGTCCAGATCGCCGTCGTTGTCGTAGTCGCCGACGGCCGAGCCCATGCCGTTGCGATCGATCAACACGCTGTTGTCCGACATATCGGTAAAATCGACCGAGCCACCCTGACCACCGTCGCTCATGAACAGCCGGGTGTTGTTGAAATCGGCGACGCTCAATATGTCCGGATACAGATCCGCGTCCATGCGTGCAAACGTTGGCGAAAAGGAATAATCGTAGTCCAGCGAGGTGGCGCCGAAGCCGTCCAGACCGCCGCGCCGGGCAATGATCGAGGATGCGATGCCGGCGGCTTCGCTAACCGTCGTGAAGCGAATACCGCTGGCATCGCTGTCGTTCTGCCAAAGCGATTCCGTGTCGCCGTGCCCGCCAACGCCGTCCGGCGGCCTGGCGCTGCCCCAGTGAGCCAGCATAAGATCCAGATCGCCGTCCAGATCGTAGTCACCAAAGGCGGCGGAGATGGTGTTCGAAGCCGTCATGGCATCCAGGCCGGACGTCGCCGTCACGTCCTCGAACGTCCCGTCACCGTTGTTGCGGAATACGACGTTTGGGTCGCCCTCGAGGCCTCCGACAAACAGATCGAGATCGCCATCGCCGTCCATGTCGGCAAAGGTCGGGCCGCTGTGCCGATACGCACCGCCCGCGGGATTCGTCTCCGCAACGCCGGCCGCTGCCGCCACCTCCGTAAAACGATTGCCGCCCTCATTCCTGTACAGCAGGTTTGGTCCAATGTTGCCGCGGACGACAAAGAGATCGATGTCGCCATCCTCATCGAAATCGCCGCTCGCGACTCCACCGCCAAAGGTTTCGGGCATCGTTGCGATGCCTCCCGTCATGCCGTAAACGAAGCTTATGCCGCTGCTGTTCGTGATGTTCGAAAACTGCAAAGACGGTGGCGGAACGCTGGCATCGGGGGGCGATGCCGGCGCTCCACCCCCGCCGCCGCACGCCGCCAGTTGCAGGCAAACGCAACAGGCGAGCAACGCGGGTTGTGGGCGGGCCGCCGTCATGGGAACGCTAGTTGAACTCATACGTCAGTCGAACTCCGCCCCGACGGCGCGCGCCCCAGCCATAAGCGGTCTGGTTCGAGCAGCAGAAGAATTCCATTTTCACCGCCTCATCCGTCGCGTTGGTGACGAACGCCTCAGCGCTCCAGCGGTTGTTCGGCGGGTAATAAGTCAGGCTCACGTCTACGATCGTATAAGCCGGCTGCCGGTCGAAGTCCGCCTCACCCGGATCCGTTGGACCCAGCGTTCCCGCGGGCCTGTCGCCGCGGTTCTCCCAGCCGAGGAACGAATCGTCATAGTGACTTGCTCTGACCCGGGGCACGAGACTGGAGCCGCCCGCCAGCTGGATTTCGTGGCTGTAGATCAGCGTCAGCTGATACTCCGGGGCATACGGCAGGCTGTTGCCCGCGAAATCGAAGACATTGTCGAGACAGGCGCCGCTGGGATCGATACCGGTACCGCAGGGGTTCCAGATTCGTCCGTTCGCATTGCCGAAGTTACTCTCGTTGCCGAGGAATTCGTCGTAGGTGGCATCCAGATAGGCAAATGTTGCACTCAGCTGCCCGGCCCCGCCGAACAGGCTCGCGCTCCCCTCCACTTCCAGACCCTGGATCGTCGCGCCGCCGGCATTCGTGTTCACCAGCGTCGATCGCTGGGTCACGGGATCGATGACTGCACCCGTCACCTGCATGTCCGTAAAGTCCATGTGGAAAATATTCGCGTTAAGCCGCCAGTTGGGCGCCGACATCTTGATCCCGATCTCCGTACTCTCGACCTCTTCCGGGTCCTGCAGCAGCGAATTGTTCAGCGCAAAATTCAGGTTGCCGTTGCCGTCGTCCAGCGCCGCGTAGCCCAGGCCGTCCTGCAGAACGCCGGATTTCCAACCCGTGCCGTGGGAAATAAACAGCAAGGTCGAGTCACTGAGATCGTATTCGCCCCGTACTAGCCAGGTCGTGTTGTCCCATTCGCCGACCATGTCGTTGTACTGACGAAAGTAGCAGCCCTGTCCGCCGTTCAAGTCTGCCGCCTGCGCTGCGATTGTCGCCGGCAGCGGTCCGCTCAAGGGGAAAGTGCAGTCAATCGATCGGCCACCGACATCTTCGCGTCTATCGTCGATATACCGGGCGCCGGCCGTCAGACGAACGGCGTCCGTGAAGCTGTACGTACCCTGCGCGTACGCGCTCTGCGATTCGAGACTGCGACTGGGCTGCACGAAGGTCGACAGCACGCCAGCCGGACTATCCTGTGGCGTAAAACCCCAGCTGCCGTGTGGAATGTCGAAACGAATGCTGTTGTCTTCCTCGAAGAAAAACAGGCCGGCCGTCCATGTAAAGCTTGCGTCGCCCGGACTCAATAACTGCAGTTCGTGCTGAGTCGCTTCGTAGGTCGAAAACACCGTGTTGCGAACGTCGCCCTGCACGCCGTTACCGTACAGCTGACTCTGATCAAATTCGGAGTATCCGCCAATGTAACTCAGCGAGTAGCCGCTCTCGAAGTCATAGTCCAGCCGCGTGCGGATATTATCCGAATCGAGATCGAGGTTTCCCGGCGCGGTCGCATTGTTCACCCGGTTCTTGAAGTCGACGCTCGGGACATCGCCGGTACCCTTGTTGCGGAAATTCTCGATTGCCAGATACCAGCTGAGATTGTCGCTCGGTGTCAGCAGAGAGCTGACCCGATAGGAGCTCAAATCGACCGTTCCGTAGGGCCGATTCGTCTCGAACGCATTGCCAGGCGTAAAGGCCGTTTCGCCGTCGCGCTCTTCCTTTGCTCCGGCAACGCGAATCGCCCAGGTGTCCGTGACCGGAATATTCACCATACCGCGAAGCCTGAGCATGGATTCATCGCCGACGGCGAGTTCGCCATTGGCATCGAATCCCTCCTGGTTCGGTTTGGCCGAATGCAGAGAAACGGCGCCGCCCGTCGAGTTGCGCCCGAACAGCGTGCCCTGAGGACCGCGCAGCACCTCTACGCGATCCAGGTCGTACATCATGACCGTAGTACCTTGCGATCGTGCCGCGAATACGCCGTCGGAATAGAAGGCTATACCCTGGTCGCCGGCTTCCGTCTGGTTCCTCGTACCGAGGCCGCGAATGAAGATCAGCGGCACGGCGTGGTCGCCGTTTTCGAAGAACTGCAGGTTCGGCACGAGACCCTTGAGGTTCATGAGCGAAACCACGTGATTCGCATCCAGTGTCGCCTGCCCGAATGCGGAGATCGCCAGCGGCGTGTCCTGTATGTTGGTCGAACGCTTCGTTGCGGTAACCACGATTTCTTCGATCGTGTTGCGGCTGATGTTTTCCTGAGCCTCGACGCTCGGCGCCGCGAACAACGCGGCAACCAGACCGGCAAGCCCTGTTTTTTTGACGGCAGTGGTGTTCATCGCTTCTTCATCCCCCTCGGGCAATTCGCTATTGCCCGTAGTGATCGCCAGATTTCCGTTATTGACATGCATGGCCGCGAGACCCGTACCTGCCAGTAACAGTTCTATTGCATCGCTACGCGTGTAATCCCCTACCACTTCGTTCGCCGTCTCCTCTTTCGCTTTTTCGAAAGGGAAGATGAACGTCATGCCAGCTTGTTCCGCAAACTGGATGAGGGAAATATCCGCTCGCTGCCGAGGAATATTGAAAGAAACTTGCTGCTCGGAATCCAAACCGTCAGCCGCATCGTCGGCCAGGGTTGGCGTTGTGACTAAACCTGTCGTTATCAGCAAAACCAGAACGCAGAACTTCGCGACCCAGCCGTTTTCTTCGCCTTCCGGGGCGGCACAAAAATTTCGCGTGCCTCCGGGTGACGTTTCAAACTGGTTTTTCCGCCAATGCCGATTCGGATTTGTTGAATTGATGTTGTGTTGCCCCCCGCTACACCATCAAGTGAAGATTATTTTCTGCTTAACAGTACTCTGCTTTCGCCGATGTGTTGGTACTGAATGTCGAAACTTGCGTCCAGACCCTTGAGAAACCCGTTGACGTCGCCGTCCAGAACCAGTCCGCCGACGGATTCCTGGCGGATACTGTCATCGAGATAGACGAACTCGATGTTGGTGTAGCGCCGGATTTCGTGTTCCACCTGCTCCATGGTCTCGCCGCGGAAAACGAGCTTGTCCTGATGCCACGACAGCCGTAACTGCACGTCCCCTGGGTCGATCGGCCGAACGACCGGCCGCGCGTCGCCAAGAGTAGCCTCCTCGCCAGCGGATACCAGTATTGGTGCTGCGGTGCTTGGAGAGGGCCGTTGTGCCAGCGGCGTGTCGACAATGACCTTGCCGTCGGTAACCACCAGTTCGACATGATCGTCGTTGGTAATCTCGAGGTGAAATACCGTGCCGACTGCCGTAACGACGTTATCGCTGGCGTGCACGGCAAAAGGCCGGTCTGGATCGTGCGCAACGGTAAAACTTGCCTCACCACGATGCAGTACGTTCCGCCTTTGCTCCTGATCGAACGCGATTTCGAGTAGAGAATTGGTGTTCAGCGTCACGATCGAGCCATCCGGCAGAGTGACATCCTCTCGCTCGCCGATCGCCGTTTCGAATACTCGCGGATTCCGATCTGCAACCAGTGGCGGGGCGGAGTTCTCCAAAGGTTGCGCAGCGTCGTTGCTAAACACCCACGCAGCGGACAACACCGTCACGACCGTAACGGCCGCGGCCGCCGCCCAAAGCAACGGCTGGTCCCGCCCGCTTCGCGTTACGGGCTTCGGAAACAATGCGGACAGCCGGCCGAGCGACTCGGCCTTGTTCCATACGCGCAGCACGGTGCTTAGGGTTTCCTCGTTCCTGGGATCGGCGCGCAACCATTCCTCGAGTCTTTTCTCTTCGTCTTCGGTGAGAGTGCGATCGAGCCTGGCAATCCAGTCGCTCGCTTCCTCTAGACGCTGCTCTCTAGAGCGAATACTTCTGACTTTACTCATTGGCGCCTCCCGGGCTCGTTGCGACTTCTCGAGGCCGCTGAACTCCGCCCTGTACTCCGCTCCGCTTTTGTCATCATGTATTCCGTACATCGACGCACGCCGAGCGACACATGTTTTTCGGCCGTGCTTTCGCTAATGCCAAGTTCCTTGGCGATTTCTCGTTGGCTATATCCATACACTTTCTTCAAAACGAACACGCGACGACACTGCAGCGGCAATAGACGCACCGCTTCGCAAAACTCTCCGAATTCCTCGTCCGACACGGTTTCTTCGTACGGCGCGTTGAACCCCTGATCCGCTTCGCCATAGCCCTTGTTCAGATCGTCCTCGACACTGCTTGCAAAGCGATGCTCGTGACGCCGGATATGATCGAACGCGAGGTTTTTCGCGGTTTGCACCATAAAAGACTTGGGCGATCGAATCTCCTTGCCGCCCGTCGACTGACAAACGCGGACATAGGTCTCCTGTACGATGTCCTCGATATCCTTCGGCGGCACGATTCTCGCGACGATCCGCGATAGCTGACGCCGAATGGATATGAAAACTCCGCCCAGGCGCTCGTGATTCTCTGTTGCCTGCACGCATCCCCCCAAGGACTTACTGGCCACATCAGTAGACGTTTGGCCGGCTTTTTTCCGCTAGTCGGACTTTCGAACCATCATAACTTATTGGAAATTGTAGTTTTCTTCCGGCAGCAAGAACCCGGGCGCCGTTCGTGGCGAAGCCGGAAACGGCTCGCCCCTGGTGTCTGGCCTTGCTGTCGATCACCCGCATCGCGACAAGGCTTGGCGTGCCTTCGGCAAGTGCAGCGCCAATATGCGCACATTGCCGGAATGTGCGCTTCGTGAACCTTCGTTTGGCCCCCGGAGCAAAAAGCACTTGAAAACCGATGCAAACCAAGTCCGCGCAGGTATGGCCTATTGAGCGGTCCACCCTTCGTCCACTCGAAGGCTATGTCTTTAGCACCTGGGACCGGGGGCAAGACTGGACCGAGTGGGAGTATCGAACGGAGTACGATACATCGGTACTCACCGAGGTAGTTGCGGGCTCGCGGGAGCGCCGTCAGCATCGACATCCGCTTATGGGCCTGAACGTCCCGCAGTTCGACAGCTGTCGGTCGGATAAATGAAATCGGTTCCAAAAGCTACGAGAGGATTTGCGCGCGTTCGCCGCTGACCCGCAAGAAAACATGAAATCTTTACCGTGCCGCCATAGACGTGTCATAAGGAACCGTTAGCCTCAAAGTAATAGTGTTTTTGTCCAACCCACATACTTCGGTGCAACGCGCATGGCGAGCTTTACCATTCATCCTCTCAAAATCGCTTCGATTGCCGTCGCGCTGCTAACGGCGAATGGCGGACAGGCGCACAACAATCCGTCGGACTCGGAGAACGCCGATGTTGAGCTGGCGGAGGTAGTTGTCTACGGTCGCGCCAGGTCGTTGATCGGCGAAGCGTCAACCGCCTCCGAGGGAGTCGTTGGCTACGACGATATCCGGCTTCCGCCGTTGATGCGCGTGGGAGAGCTGGTTGAAGCGGTACCCGGCATGATAGCGACACAGCATTCCGGCACGGGTAAAGCGAATCAGTACTTCGTTCGCGGTTTCAATCTCGATCACGGCACGGACTTTTCGGTTCGGGTGGATGGCGTTCCGATCAATTTCGGCACGCATGGACACGGCCAGGGTTACCTGGACCTGAATTTCATCATTCCGGAACTCATCGAGACGGCGGAGTATCATCGCGGGCCTTACGCCGCGGATTTTGGCGACTTCAGTTCGGCGGCCAGCGTCGATTTCAATCGGCGCAGTCGGTTCGAATCGCCGACGATGGGCGTTTCGCTCGGGGAGTATGACTATCGACGCGTTTTTGCGGCCGGATCCGCTGAAACGGCGGGTGGTGTCTGGACCGGTGCGCTGGCGCTCACGCGCTACGACGGCCCGTGGACACAGCCCGAAGATCTCGAGCAGAACAAGTTTCATGCGGCCTGGTCTCGCGATGACGACGGCCGACGTTTCAGCGTAGCAGCGGACTTTTACGAGTCGAGCTGGGACTCGACCGATCAGATACCCCGGCGTGCCGTTGCATCGGGTCTCGTCGATCGGCTGGGCACGCTCGACGATGACCTTGGCGGGAACACGCGTCGGGCCGGGCTCACGGCCAATGCGGCTTTTCGCGACTTCGACGCGACCGTGTATTTCGTCGATTACGATTTTTCGCTGTTCTCGAATTTTACGTACTTTCTCGAGCAACCGGACACCGGCGACGAGTTCGAGCAGGTGGACGAGCGGCGGGTTTACGGCGCGCGCATCGAAAGCCGGTCGCTCGATATTGACTTCGATCGCGGCTGGCCCTCGCTTGCGGTCCGTCTGGGTGCTGATCTCCGCATGGACGATATCGATAACGTTGGACTCTTTCTGACCGAGGATCGTCGCCGTAACGCAAGCGTGCGCGAAGACACGGTCGAGCTTTGGCAGCAAAGCGTCTGGATAGATTCGAGGGTCGACTTGCCAAAGAACTGGCGTTTGCAGAGCGGGCTGCGGGTGGATCGGCTGAGCTGGGACGTTCGCGCACTGCGCTCGGCAAACAGCGGGACCGGAAATACGTCGCAGCTGAGTCCGAGTCTGAGCGTGGCCTGGCAGTTTGTCGAGGCAGCGGAGTTCTACGCAAGCTGGGGACGCGGTTTTCATTCCAATGACGTGCGTGGTGCAACGCTTCAGATCGATCCAGGCTCCGGGGAGCCGGCATCGCCGGTGGATGCCATTGCCGCCTCGGAAGGTGCGGAACTGGGCTTGCGTTTCGAGCCCAATCCCGCTTTCAAGGCCGCTATTGTGCTGTTTCAGATCGATCTCGATTCCGAGCTGGTGTTTACCGGAGACGCCGGCACGACGGAGCCGAATGCCGCTACGTCGAGGCACGGTGTCGAAGCAGAGGTTTTCTGGCAATTCAACGAATGGCTGGCAGTCAATGCAACGGCATCGCAGGTGGATGCCCGATTTCGGCAGGTTGCCGGCGATAGCCGGGAAATACCCGGCGCCATCGAGGAAACGCTTGCGCTGGGCCTGAACGCGGCCTGGGAGAACGGGCTGTTTGCGGCGGTGAGATTTCGCTGGCTGGGCGGTGCACCGCTGATCGAAGACAATTCGGTCCGGATGGAGGCCTCGTCATTGCTCAATGTCGGTCTGGGTTACCGCCGCGGCAACGCGGAATATCGCCTGGACGCGTTTAACCTGAGCGATTCGGACGATGCCGACATCGCCTACTTCTACAGCTCGCGCTTACCCGGCGAACCGTCTGCCGGAGTAGCGGATGTGCACTCCCATCCGCTGGAGCCACGGTCCCTGCGCCTGTCGTTCAATTACATCTGGCGCTAGCGTCCTAGCGTCCTGCAGCAACGCCGCAGCGGCGAACTGCAAAGCGGCTGCAACCCGTACTGAGGCAGGTTTCAGACACCGTCCGTAAAGAAATCGTCACGTCGGACGGTCATGCTCGTCGAAACCTATAAGAATCTCTAGCCCAGTACCGGGGGACACCAGTGGAGCGTGCAGCCGACGATGCGCCGCCGATAACGGCGGCGCCGAATTCTCTCCAACAAGCTACCGAACGCCAGGCTTTTTACGCCCTCATGTTGCTGTCCGGATTCGCCGGCCTCGGCTACGAAATGGTCTGGACCAAGATGCTCGCGGTCTCGCTCGGCCATGAGATCGTCGCCGTGCTGGCAGTCATCGCTGCCTTTTTTGTCGGGCTGGCCGTGGGCGCCTGGCTGCTCGACAGCAGGATTCGGCAGAGTGCGAAACCCCACTACTGGTACGCGGGTCTTGAGGTCGTCATTGGTGGCTGGGCGCTCGTCCTCATTGGCCTGGTGCCGTGGTTCAACGATCGATTTCCAGTTTGGCTGGGGATCGAGCCAACGCTTCTGACTCAGTGGAGCGCCGTCTTTTCGGCCGCCCTGCTGCTGCTGCTGCCGGCAACAGCGGCGATGGGTGCCACGCTGCCCGCAATGGAGCGCGTTCTTTCAGGACGCCAGCGAGACGGCTGGCGGGTCGGCGGCTTGTATGCGGCAAATACCATGGGCGCCGTTGCAGGCACGCTGACGGCAACGTTTCTGCTCGCACCGGCGTTGGGTTTTACCGCAACGCTGTTCACACTGGCCGCTGTCAACTTCCTCTGTGCGATCGCGATCTTGTTGATGACCCGAAAGAGTCCCGCCGACGTTCCGGGCATCGACGCACAGCCGAACGGCGCGCCCGCCGCATCCCGACTGACGGCCACGCTCGCGCTAACGGGCTTTCTCGGCATCGGTTACGAGGTTGTCGTGATCCGCGTTTTGAGCCAGGTGCTCGAAAATACGGTGTACACGTTCGCAAGTCTGCTCTCAGTCTTCCTGTTGGGCACGGCACTCGGAGCTGCGTTGTACCAGCAATCCTCACCCCGGGACGACTACGAAGGTACGTTCGCCAGGCTCCTGGGGGCACTGGCCGCCGCCTGCCTGCTCGGCCTGGCGGTACTGTACGTGAGCGACTCCGTTCACTTCGCACTGACGCGGTGGCTCGGCAATGGCTACGGCCCCGCGGTCGCGGGCGAGCTGCTCGTCGCCGCATCGGTGCTTCTGCTACCCACCGTGGTCATGGGTGCGTTGTTTGCTCATCTTGCCCAGGCGGCCCGCGACACAATTGGTGTTGGCCGCGCGGTTGCCATCAACACTTTCTTTGGCGCCGCCGCGCCGGTGGTTTTCGGCGTTGTGCTGTTACCGTTGGCCGGCGGCAAAATAGTGTTGCTGTTGATCGCGTTGGCATACCTGCTATTGCTCCCGAAGCGAAAGCACTGGATTTCGGCGACAGCGATTCTGCCTGCCATCGCGGCCGTGCTGCTCGGCCTGTTTCTGCCCGGCTTACGCTTCGTAAGCATTCCGGACGGCGGCCGCGTGCTGAGCTATAGCGATGGCATCATGGCGTCGGTGGCCGTGGTCGAGGACGCCGCCGGCGTTCGCTTCCTGAAGGTCAATAATCATTACTCGATGGGGAGCTCCGCCAGCGTTTTTTCGGATCGCCGGCAGACCCACATTCCCCTGCTGCTGCATCCCGATCCGGAATCCGCGCTCTTTCTCGGTCTGGGCACCGGATCGACATTCGCGGCAACGGCGGCGCATCGTGGACTGGACGCCCTCGCCGTGGAGCTCGTGCCCGAAGTGACGTCTACCGTGGAGTATTTTGTCCCGAACTTCGAAACGCTCGAACCGAATATTCGCGTGTCGGACGCGCGGCGCTTCGTTCGTGCCGACGACACCCAGTACGACGTCGTCATTGCGGACGTTTTCCACCCGTCGCGTGACGGTGCGGGATCGCTCTATACAGTAGAACACTTCGAAGCAGTGCAGGCGCGGCTTGCCGAGCGCGGGCTGTTTTGCCAGTGGCTACCGCTCTTCCAACTCGATCTGGAGACCCTTGCAAGCATCATCCGCAGCTTCCAGACCGTCTTTCCGGACGCCCAGGCACATCTGGCGCACTTCAGCCTGGGTCAGCCCATTATCGGTCTGGTCGGCTGGAAATCCGAGACGCCTCGCTACTATCGAGGCTACCTCGTCGATCGCGTTGGCGACGCCGGACTCATCGACGAGCTCAATGCGTTGCGGTTGAATACGGATTTTGCGTTGCTCGGAGGGTTTATCGCGGGCCCCGAGGCGCTGCAAGCGTTCGCGCAGAACGCCACTTTGAATACCGACGATCTGCCGGTCGTCTCCTACCAGGCGCCGGGGTTTGTGTACGGCGGTCCGGAGCCAGCCTACACGCGATTGCTGTCGATGCTTGCTCAACTCGAGACAACAACCGAGGCGCTGATTGACGCCGGTGCTCCGCAGCCATCGGAGTTCGCGTCGCGCCTGGAAGACTACTGGCACGCCCGCAATGAATTCCTTGCCGCCGGGGTCGGCGTGCGGCCCAGCGATGACCCACAGCTGATGCTGACACAGATTCGCGAACCCCTGTTGAACGTGCTGCTGCTCAGCGAAGACTTCGTTCCGGCTTATCGGCCGCTGCTGGAACTCGCGCGGGAGCTGGCGGCAACCCGGCCCGATGTGTCGAGGCAACTGCTGCTTGACCTGGAGGCCATTGCGCCGAGCCGCGGAGAAGCGGCTGCCTTGCGACGCCGGCTGTTCGCGGACTCACCCTGACGATCCCGCCGCGGGCGAGACAACGCCCGTCCGATAAAGGAGAAGAGTAATGAGCAAAGTGATCGGACTATTCCCGACACCGTTGCTGCTAAAAGAGAAGGCCTTAGACAACCAGCTTGTCGAACGGCTGAAGCGCCGGGCGCTGGCCGGGCGAAAAGACAGTAATGCCGGTACCGATCTGCTGTCGCATACCGAGATGGTCGATCCGGACGGCGACGAGGTGTTCCGCGACGTTAGCGCAGCCGTTGTCGACGATATTCAAAAATTCGGCATGCTGATGTTCGGCGACCAGCTCGACTGGCGGGTCAAAGAAATGTGGCTCAACGTACTGGAACACGGCGGGTCGCAGTTCATGCATACGCACGCAAACAGTTTCATGTCGGGAATCGTCTACCTGACACATCAGGATGCGTCTTCCCGAACGCTGTTCCAACGTCAGGTTGGGACTGGCGAGTTCGTCTTCCGGCACGATGGCCGGGACGACATGGCTAGCGATTTCACGGCTGAGCGATGGGTTGTGCCCGAGGTGCAACCGGGGGATCTGGTGCTGTATCCCAGTCACCTGCTGCATGGCGTGCCGCCCAATCAGGGCCAGCAGCGGATGACCCTGGCCCTCAATGCAATTCCTTCGCGCCTCAAGAGTTTCGGCTACGAAATCAAATTCTCGCGCTAGAAAGGCAAAAAAAAGGCCCGGCGGACTTTCGCCCGCCGGGCTGGGTACTACCCGATAAGCATACTAGTTGCTTGCGACGTACTTGGTTCCCGCTTTACCCGCGATGTCGATGAAAATCGGGTTCGAATAGAACCAGATATCCGCCCAAGCCTCGACGTCGGCATTGAGCGTTCCACCAATGTGCGGCGGACAGGCGGCATCATCACACGGGATGTTGTCCGTGAGATTATCCGGAAGCGGGTTGCCGTACATGTCGCGTTCGTTCGGCGTACCGGCCGGAATATTGCTGCCCCGCACTCGCAGGTAGCTGTCTTCGGAAACCACCATGTAGTAAGTCAGGCGCGAAACACCCCGACGGCTCGGACGCAGGTAGAACTTGTCCCAGGTATGCTCGATTACCGTCGTTTCCGGTGCTAGAGGGTTGTAGTACTCCGGATCGTCAACGCTGATCTGCTCGAAGACCTGACCCGAAATCAGATCCACGTGGGCAAGCTCCGGCTGATCGAGCGGCTGCTCGATACCGATTTGCATAAGCGACGGGTTGTTGAAGAAGTAAGGGCTGTTGTTCTTGCCCTTGGGGTCCCGAATCCGCATGTTGACGCGAACGATTTCTCCTTTCGGAACCGTAATCGACTCACCCATCTTTGCGCACTTCCGGCGATAGCAGACTTCAAAGTTGAACTGATCGATGAGCTGCCCCTGCACCGCATAGCTGTTGCCGGAACGGAGTCCGTCAACAATGTCCTGAGCCGGATCCCGGTCAGGCCGGTCGACGACGTAGGTGTACTGCTCCTGGTATTCGCCGGGCCAGAAGTCGTTGGTCGATTCGAAATCGAGCGGACCGAACGCACCTCGGTTGTGCCAGTCGGAGCTCGCGAAGAACCAGAATCGGCGACCTTCCGACAGCATTGCGTCCCACATGGTGCGAACGCCCGGGCGGCAGAGCGTTACCTTGTTGGGATCCTGGGTGGCTGAGATACCGAGGGCTGGGAAATCCGCCGGATTCAGCGGGTTGCCGTCGAAGTCGAGGCCGGGCCTGGCTGCTTCGGCGCCTGCGTAGCAACCGGTACCGCCAAAGGTATACAGGCCGGAGGTCGGTCGTCCGGCATTGTACGAGCCACGGCTGAACTGCGCCTGGTGACCGGGCTGGCTTTCGAAGCCGAAGCTGATCTCCGGGGCTACCGTATGAGCGTCGCGCATATGTTCGACGTTGTAACCTTCGTCGTCGTCCGGAATGAAGGCGCCCTGGCGTTCGACGTGAGCCTGCACGGAGAAGCTGTCATCGGCGTAGCCTTTGTCCTGCAGCCATAGCATGGCGGCAACCGACTTGACGTGCTCACCGGCATCGTCGATGTTGATCCCGCCAACCAGTGTCGAGTTGTAGTCCGCAACGCCTTCTTCGGGCCGGCCGTCAAAGAGTTCGATCAACTTGGCATTGGACGCTTCGGTCAGTTCGCAGGTCCAGCCTTGTCCGCCGCCCTGACTGGTGTCGTCCGAGTTCCGGGCGAAACAGTATTCGAACTGTGCCATTGCGTTGGCGTTGGCATTTTCGCCGTACTGGCCTGTGACGACGGCGTTGCTGCTGTGCTCGTGGCCCGGGACTACCCACTCGAGGCCAAGGAACGCTTCCTTTTCTTCGTTGCCGGGTGCTTCGCGTTCCGTGACGAGAGGCTGGAAGTTGAATTCCTGCAGGCTCTGCCAGCGCCACATGTTTTGCACACGATTACCGGTGCGCACGCCGGAATCCCTGAAGTCGCCCTTGATGTTCTCGGCGCCGATACTGTTTACCCAAAGGCCCCGGTTGAATTCGCTGTCCCGGTTAAGACCAATGAAGTCGTCGATGCGGCAGTCGCGGGAACCGCTGCCGCTGTGGCCGACGTGGATGAACCAGTCCAGATACCCGAGCGACTCGCGGGTCAACGTTTTGACCGACGTCGAGCCGTCGGAACAGGTCGTATGGTTGTGAAAGTCTCCGGTCAGGTATTCTCCCGGTTCCTCATCGGCCGCTTCCGCGGGTGGCGCTGCGGCCCAGCTGGCTAGTCCGACAGCAATCGCGCTGGATAGCGCCGTTTTTCTTCCCCTAAACACTTTCATTGGGTACGAGCTCCTGTGCAAGAAAGGTTATTTGTTTTAACCGGGCACAAGGATCGCGCGTCGTTATGTAGCGTGGATGACTCTTAGGTAAACTTTACGCTAGAGCAAGATTACGGTCGTGTTATGAAGCAACGGCGGCTACAGCCGATCAAGACTTCGCATTGTAAGAAAACGGTGATGTTCGGCGTTTAGGTTAGCGGTATTCAATTCGCCAAACGCGTTGGCGAACGAAAACAAGAATTAACGTCAAGGTAACACTGTCGAAATGAAAACCGACTTGCCTCGGTTCCTTCGGGAACCGCTGTTTCACTTTTTTGTGTTGGGTCTGGCCGTCCTGGCCGTTGACCGCTACGTGCTGGTAAACACCGACGACCCCAGCCGGGTCGAAATCGACGACCAGCGTTTCGAGGAATTGGCCAGCATATTCGAGGAAGGCCAGGGGCGACCGCCCGATCAGGCCGAAATGGAAGCTCTGATGATAAAATGGGCGCAGAACGAAATTCTCTATCGCGAAGCGCGCAGCATGGGACTCGACCGTGGCGACGAGATGATTCGTCAGCGCCTCATCCTGAAGCTCCGGGACATTCTGTTCGGCAACATCACCGTAACAGCACCGGACGAGCCGTCGCTCGAAGCCTGGTTTCAGGAAAACCGAAGCGCTTACGACCGACCCGATCTGTATGATTTCGAACAGTTTCTGATTGGCAACGACGCAGCCGCCGCGGCGGCACTCGCCGCAGACCTGGGTACGGCCGACGTGCCCGATGACTACGCATCCAGTTACAGGCGCTACCCTCGCCGCCCCGCCGCCAACCTGAGTGCCGTATTCGGCGACGACGGTGGAAAACGACTCCTGGCCGCAGAGCGGACGAATTGGGTTGCCGTCGAGTCCGACTACGGTTGGCATCTGGCTCGAATCACCGGCGTACTTGCCGGCCAGGCGGCGGTTTTCGACAATATACGAGGAACCGTTGCACAGGATTGGCAGGATCAGGAACGTAAGAAGGAGTTAGCCGCTGCGCTGGGCGCCATCGTCGACCAATACCAGGTCAGCTACGATATCGAAACTGCCACCGTTCGCGAAAACCTGGATCTGAAGACCACTTTGTCTCAGGCCGGCGCCCGATGACAATACGAACAATCTGCGTTCTCCTGAGCGTCATTCTCGGCTGCCTTACCGTCGGTTCGGCCCTGGCTCACGACACGCCGATCGCCAGACTCGACTTGCGGGAAATACAAACCGGGGTATTTGTCGAGCGTTGGACCTACTCCTCAGCCTATAACCTCGATGCACCCACACCGGTCTATCCCGAGCACTGCGTCGTCGAGTCCCCCAAAGTCAGCTGCGGCGAGCGCGGACTCACGGGAACGCTAAGCATGGAAAAGCTCGGCGAGCGCTATTCGGCAACCGTTGTCCGACTGGCGCTGCTGGACGGCCAGCGCACGAGTTTTACGCTGACGGCGGCTGCGCCGGAGGTGAGCCTGTCGGCCACCGGCGTGCTGCCGCTCGGGGCTCTTGCAGCGGCCTACATTCCACTGGGGTTCGAGCACATTCTGCTCGGCTTCGATCATCTGCTGTTCGTTCTGGGTCTCATGCTGCTCGTCAGTAATCGCTGGATGCTGGTCAAGACCATCACGGCGTTTACGATAGCGCACAGCATTACGCTGGCGGCGGCGACCTTCGGCTGGGTCGGCGTTCGCGAAACGGCGGTCAATGCAGCCATTGCGTTGAGCATCGTTTTTGTCGCGATCGAAGTATTGAAACTGCGGCAAGGCCGGGAGGGCTTGAGTTCGCGCTATCCATGGGCGGTCGCCTTCGGCTTCGGGCTGCTGCACGGCTTTGGATTTGCAGGCGCGCTGACGTCGATCGGCCTGCCGGCGGAAAACCTGCCCGCCGCACTGCTGTTTTTCAACGTTGGCGTCGAACTTGGCCAGCTGGCCTTCGTGTTCCTCATCATTGCCATCGGATGGGCCCACCGCGAACTCAAGGTGGTGCTGCCCCGCTGGACGGAAGCCGTCGCGGTTTATGCCATGGGTAGTCTCGCGGCGTTCTGGTTCCTCGATCGTTTTGGCGCGATTTTGTCGCCGTTGACAGCCTGACCCCAAGTGAGAAAACCCTTGAAAAACCAAAAGTATTGGCTCGTCGCCAGCATCGCTCTCTTGCTCATGACGATCAGCCGGGCTGCCCTGGCGCATTCGGAAACGGGTGTTGCCGGCGGATTGGTCAGCGGCCTGTTACACCCCGTACTGGGCCTTGATCACCTCGTGGCAATGGTTGCCGTTGGGCTTTGGGGCGCCGTTTTACGCCAGCCGGCGATCTGGTTGTTGCCGGTTGCGTTCCCTGTTGTGATGGCGCTCGGCGCCCTGCTCGGGATGATCGGCATTGAGATACCGGGCGTTGAAATCGGCATCGCGGTGTCCGCGATTGCGCTGGGCGCGCTGGTTCTTTTCAAGCTTCGCCTGCCAATCGCAGCAGCGGCCGCCATCGTCAGCGTATTCGCCGTCTTCCATGGTCACGCTCACGGCACGGAGATCCCGTCGGCGATCAATCCACTCGCCTACGGCGTCGGTTTCGTGACGGCGACAGGATTGCTGCATTTGGCCGGCATTCTGGTTGGCACGCTAATGCGCTGGCCTGCGGGTCAGCGCGCTGTGCAGGCCTGCGGACTGGCGGTGCTGATGGTCGGCTCGTTTACACTGGCTCTGCAGCTCGGGGTAGTCTCTTGAGAACAGCAGCGCTGTTTTTGGTCTCGCTGGCCGGCGTGGCGCTGCCGGAAATCGCCGCAGCGCATCTGGTATCGAACCGCTTCGGCGAACTCTACAGCGGTATCCTGCATCCGCTGACATCGTTACAACATGTCGTTCCCTGGTTGGGGCTTGGGCTGCTTGCCGGAATGCTGAAGTCGGACGCATCGCGCTGGGCGCTCGCAGTGTTCCCCCTCGCCGTGGGCGTTGGCACGCTCACGGCCTCCTTCCTGCCCGAGTCCGATGTCGTCGCCGCAATGAACCTTGCGTCTTTCATACTGCTCGGCGCACTGATTGCCTTCGCCGCGCGCCTGCCCCGGCCCTGGTTTCTAGGGCTCGCCGTAATCATTGGGCTCAGTCACGGCTATGCTAACGGCACGCGCGAACTCGAAGGAGGCGCTTTACTGCTCTACGTGTCGGGCGTCGTGATTGCGGGTTATGCGGTCATTGCGCTCGTTTCCGCGGTCAGTCACTTTGTCTCGCGCGAGATGCAATGGGGCAGCGTTGCCGTACGCGCCGTGGGCAGCTGGATCGCCGCGGTTGGCCTGGTGTTCGGTGCCTATACCGTCCTGACACCCGCTGTCTGACGAGACTGCTCAGGCTCGCTCGGATGACAGGTGGAGTTCGTAGTCGTAGCTGCGCAGACGCGTGGGTACCACATTGAAGGCGAGCGAAAACCTCGTGTCACCGGCATTCTGCGGAACCTCGTGCAGCATGTACGAAGGAAACAGCACCATGTCACCGGGCGCCGGTTGGGGAACCGCCCATTTTTGCGCGTTGTACGGACCCGTCTTCGTGCCGGGGTGTTCGTTCGCCAGCACAAAATCCCGTCCGCCCATGCCGCGGTAAAACACCGTTCGCGTCGAAGGGTCGGTCTCATTTAGATAGACAACGCCGGAAATGAAGCTGTTGGCGTGAGAATGGACCGATTGCTGTCCGCCGGACTCGAGCCGGTTCATCCACATCTCCTTGATGATCCATTCGAGCTCTTCACCAAACAGCAATTTGCCGAACTCTACAACGTGTGGCGTAGCGGTCACGGCAACCTGCCTGAAATTGTCGGTCGCATCCGCCTCGACGACGTTCGTATGCGACAGCTGATTCGATTGCGAATTGGTCGCCGTCGGTGCGGCTGCGAAGTCAGCCAGCAAGCCGTCGACGAGCCGCTGCGGCAAGGCTTCGCTTACGATCATCAGGGGCACGGGAAACAGACCCGTAACCCGAACGTCAGTCATCGCCGGCCGCTTTTGCGCCGCCAGCGGCTTCCGGAAGAGTGGCGGTCTCCGACTCGGCGACGAGTTCGGCCATCGTCGTCTCCCCGTCGCCGTCCGCGTCGACGGATTGAATGATGTCGATCAGCGTGTCGCGATACTCGCGAGTGCTGACGAAGTTGTCCCGATCGCGGTCCATCTGCCTGAAGAGCCGCTCGTCCAAGAGCTGCTTTTGCTTATCCGTCTTGTGCTGAAACTCGGTCAACGTCAGGCGGCGGTCACGATCGATATCGTGATAACCAAACAGGTTGGGAAAGTGTTCATCGACCTCGCCGGCTTCAAGAAAGCCCTGTCCCGTGCAATCCAGAATATCGAATATTGGCAGCAGCATGTGCTCTGCGAGCGACGGATCGCCGTGGTCGTTCAAGTGCTGCGCGGCCGGTGGGTCGCCGTGGTCGTGCTGCGGCCCCGCTCCAACGGCTTCCCACAACAATAAGCCCGAAAAAGCCAGCAGGACGCAGCCGGGGTTCACACGATTCACGATCACGTCGATTATCCGTCTTCGTCGCTGGCGCCGTTGAAACTGCGGTTTTCAGGCACCTTGGCGCCGTGGGGTACCGATACCGCGGCGCTATCCGGGTCCCGTAGTGCGTAACCAGGGATCACTATGCGGTTGTCTGCCGGCCGGCGGCTGATGGATTCTTGGCGTCGTACAGAGGCCGTCTGCGTGCGCGCATCGGTGGTGCCGCGTGAACCGCCTTGCCCGCCGCCGGCGTTTTGCCCGGACAGACTGTCCAGCTCTTCGTAAATGGACGAGATATCCGTGCGCAGATCCTCGACGGGTAGCGTTACGGCGATGACCTTGCCGTCGAGATCTGCGACTTGCGCCTCGAGCGAGGCAATCCGCTTGTGCGCAAAGGCGAGTGCGACGGTAAGGCCGAGCGCCGCCAACGCGAGACCGGCAAGGTAGACATTGATTGATCGCACGGCTTTTCCTCGTTGCTTCCTGCCACACTAACCTAAGCCATTCGCCAGCAAACATCACGTGAACATTTGGTTACCGCTCAAGCGATAATCCCTGAACGCGCGCGAACGTGAAGTCCGGCTGACTGAAGGGCACGCCTGAGGATCCACTAACCGATCGATTGACGGCTTTCTTGACATCGTGGTGGCCGGTCGAATTGAACCGACTCAATACACACGGCCGGGAATCAGCCCGCTCGACACACCGCTCTCGCGGCGAAACCTCGAGCCAAACCCTCAAGCAGATCATCGTTCTATGGTGCACCAGGTGATGTTGCCCGAGTGTCAGATCTTGTCGCGCTTGTTGCCAAATTACTGACCTGTGGCTGGCCGAGAACGGCAGGAACCGGGCTATTGAGCAGTCCACCCGCCGTCAACCCGCAGGCTGTGCCCGGTCACCATGCCGGCATCCGGCGAGACAAGGTAAAGCACGGCGGCGACAACCTCGTCGATCGTTGCCAGCCGGCCCATGGGGATTCGACTCAGTACGAAGTCACGGAACTCGGACTGCTCCAACATAGGCCGGGTCAGCGGCGTCTCGACAAAAGTCGGCGCGACCGAGTTGACACGTATTCCGAGCGCCGCAAGTTCTATCGCCATTGCTTTGGTCAGCCCCTCGATCGCATGTTTGGTCATGCAGTAGACCGCGCGATTCTGCGAGCCGATATGCCCCATTTGAGACGACATTTGCACGATCGCACCGCGAATGGACCGTCGGGCCATTATCCTTGCAGCCGCCTGCGCCACGCGAAACGCAGACCGGATATTCAACTCGACGACAGCATCGAGCGACTCGGTGTCCACGTCCAGGAACGGCTGTGGCCGGTTGCTTCCGGCATTGTTGACCAGGATACTCAGCTCCCCGATCCCGGCAATACGCTCGAGGAGTTCTTCGGACCTCACGTCCTGCTTCCAGGCTTCGATCTTGCCGTCGCCGTTCTCGACGAGTTCTTTCAAGTCCGACCCTGAGCGTGCGACGGCGATTACTCTTGCCCCGCGTGCAGCAAGAGCCTCGGCGCAACCGCGGCCGATACCCCTGCCTGCACCGGTTACCAGGGCAACCTGCCCTTCAAGACGATGTGACATTAGTTATCCCTCGTATGGTGTTTCGCCGAAGCACGACCGCCGCCGGTCGGTGCCTCGGCTGTCTGTGGTAAAATCAGCATCGATTTGAAGCAAAACGCGCCTTACAGAAAACAGCAGATGAAAGTTACCCTCGACGATGTCGCACAGAAAGCCGGTGTGAGCCGCGCCACGGTCGACCGGGTTCTCAACGAACGGGGAAACGTCAAGAAAAGTACGGCAGAACGCGTCTACCGTGCCGTCTTCAACACGAATTACTTCATCGGACCGGCCACCGAATCCGACGGCAAAATCATCTACAAATTCGATTTTGTTTTTCCCATCCTGAAGACCGGGTATTTCGACGGGTTCTCGCGAGAAATCGAGAATTCCAAATTCGCATTCGCGCGGCTGAATTCCCGCGTTCACTCGCATATGGTAAACGGCCTCGAGCCCGAGGTACTCGCCGCCAAGCTGCTGGAAATCGGCGCGGACACCGACGGCATCGCTTTTGTCGCACTCGACCACCCGATCGTTCGCGAGTCCGTCGATACACTCTCGAAACAGGGCGTCGGAGTCGTGAGCCTCGTTTCCGATTTGTCCCGCTCCCGAAGACTTGCCTACGTTGGCCTCGACAATCGCGCCGCGGGCCGCACCGCAGCGTTGCTCATGGGGCGATTCCTTGGCGGCAAAACCGGGGGTTCGATCGCCCTGTTTCCGGGACGCCCGAGCTACCGCGGCCACGAGGAACGGGAGGCAGGCTTCAAGAGCATGATTCGCGAGCAATTCTCCCGATTCAACGTCATCGACATGCCTGGCCCTCAGTACGACAACGACGTGTCCTTTTCCGAGGCCGCGAGGATTATCGAAGAGCAGGCCGATCTGATCAGTATTTACAACACCGCCGGCGCAACGGACGGAATCGCGAAAGCGCTGAGGAGTTCGGGGCGAGCGACCGACATCGTGTTCATCGCGCACGAACTCAGCGAACTGACACGAAGCTACCTGATCGACAATACGATCGACGTGATTATCAATCAGGATATCCGTCATGAAGTCTACAGCGCCGTCGAACTTCTCGTCCGCCATAAGAAGCAGGAAAGCATCGAACTTAGCGTCCGGCAACCGCGCGTCGAAATCTATCTGTCGGAAAACGTCTATTGAGTGCGGCAACGGCTCGCTGAAGAAGCATTGCTCAGTCCGCGGTTTCGTCTCGAAAACGGCGAACGGCCTCCGCCGCCTGCAGAGCAAGCGTAACGCCGTCCTGCATTAGAATGAGCCACTGGTAACCCCGTTCGTAGCAGGCGACGGCCTTCTCCCGGTCGGTCGCAACGGTACCGAGAAACTTGTCCGACGCCAGCACCTTGGCCTCAATTCTCGATATCGCCTCACGCACGTGATCGCAGTCGACGTTCTTGCGGCCAAGGCTGATCGCAAGATCCATCGGTCCGATGAATATCCCATCGATGCCTTCGACAGCCAGTATCTCGTCGAGATTGTTCACAGCCTGTTCGGTTTCGACGCTCACGATCACGACGATTTCCGCGTTTGCCTTGGCGAAGTAGCCGCTCGAACTCATGCCGTAGCGTGCGGCACGCGGACTCATGGCGGCGCCGCGCGTGCCGTCCGGCGGAAACAGGCAGGCCGATACCGCAGCTTCGGCTTCTTCGCGCGTATTGACGTACGGAATGACGATGCCCTGTGCGCCGGTATCGAGAATGCGCTTGATCGCCACGGGATCGTTCCAGGGTGCCCGCACGAACGGTACGCACCTGCCGGCACAGCCGATCGCCTGCAGCTGCCGTAACAGGCCGTCGAGATCCACGGGCGCGTGCTCCATATCCACGATCAGCCAGTCGAAACCTGCCTGCGACAGGATCTCTGCCGACACATGGCTGTTCATCTGCAGGAATGCGCCGCACGTGGCCTTGCCCGACTTGAGGCGATTTTTGACAGTATTCTTGTGCGTTGTGTCGTTCACTACTTATCCGGCTTGAGCTTGGGTAGCGGCACCGCCCCGCTGCACGGCGAAGACTCCGTCAGTCAAAGAACCGCCGTCCCGACCCTGCGCGGGGCCGGGACAGCGCTGATGAAGCACCGACGCTTCACCAGGGGGGGTCAGAAGAAGTCGAACTGCGCCGAGACGATGTACGTTGCTCCGGCAATGGGTCGGGCATAACCCAACTGCAGAAGGTTCTGCACGACGGTTGCACGCGGATTGCCTTCCGTGTAACAAACCTCATCGGTGATGTTCTTGCCTTTCAGCTGAAACGTAATCTGATCCGTCGCCGCGTAAGAAGCGCCCAGGCCGAGGTTGCCGCAGGATTCGAAACGAACCACGTTGTCGTTCGCACCGTAGCGCTCACCCAGCCAGTGGTAGTCGCCGAATATCGTCAGACGGTCGGTGGCGTAGATGTTGCCGATGAAGCGGAACTGTTCGTCAGGTGTACGAGCAACCTTATTACCGTTGAAAGCCGCGCCCGCCGGCGTGTTGAAGTTGTCGAGCTCGCCGTCCTGAACCACACCCGCAAGCTGCAGGTTGAGCCAGTCGGTCGGGCTCCACGACAAGTCGAATTCGATGCCGACAACGTCCAGCTCCGCCTGGTTGATGACCTGCGTGCCGCCGGAGTCGAATCCGAACCCGCCTGTCAGCAGGCTCGGAAAGGACGTGCTGTACAGCGTCGCCGACGCCGCGATCGTATCGCCCGAGTAACGCACACCCAGTTCGGCCAGCTCGACCTCGTTCAACGGTGTGTCGGTCGGGCCGTCGGGGGTGTTCAAAATGAGATCACCGAGACGGTCTGCGCGCGGCGTCTGATATCCCTCCGCGTAGCGGCCGTAAGTCGCGATGTTGTCGGTGATCATGTAGTTGAAACCGATCGTCCACGAGATGTCGTCGTAATTGACCGTGCGCCTGGCCGTCCCGCCGTTGCCCTTGAGCCGGTTCGCAAAGTTGTTCGCGAGTATGTTGTCGACGTCGTCGCCGTTCTGGTCCAGCGCACCGGCAACCGGTACGCGGTCGCCCAGACCCGTGAGCGAAACCGCCTGATACTCGACGTCTTCCCAGCGCAGACCGGCATCGATGCGCAGCCGGTCGTTGACCTGGAATTCGTCGTTGATGTAGAGCGAGAGCGAGTTGACCTGTACATCGTCGTCACCCCGCCACTGACCGTGTTTGACGACGCCGCCGTCGCTCAGGAAAGCCTGCACGTCGCCGTTTGCATCAACGGCAACGATATCGAGAACCTGCGGGCTGTCCGACGTCACTTCGCTCATGAACAGGCTGGATGCCAGGGCCCGGTTGTGATCGAGATCGATGAACAGCGCACCGAACGAGAGGCTGTTGTTTTCGGTCTCCCAGGTCAGACGTGTGTCGCTGATAAACTGCCGGCGCTCAATCGGCTCACGCAGCGAGTTCAGTATCTGCGCCAGGCCGTTGCCGTTGAGGTTGTCCAGGGCTGGATCACCCGCACATAGCAGCTCTTTTGTCGTTACGTACTGAAAGCAGCGGGAGGTGCCGGGATTCGCGGCATAGAAATCGCCGACCGTGCCGTAGCCGGCGCCGACAAAATCGATCGAATCGTCCGTCAGGTACACCTCAGCCGGCAGGATGCTAATGCTGCCCGCCGATCCCGTAAAATGCGCATTGAAAAGACGCTGCAGATCGCTGACCCGGCTTGCATGCTGCAGAAACCAGTCGTTGCCGAAATCCCAGTCGAAGTCCACGATAAACACGTCTGCCTGGGCGTCGGCGCCGTCGACGATGTTTTGTTCGAGCACCTCGCCGTTGGCGAACAATATGCGGGTTCGCGAGTTATCGAAGCCCGCTACGTTGCCGTGATTCAGATCGAAACCCGGAATCTCGCTGAGTTCACCGCTGTTCGGGTCACGGGCTACGGGCAGCGGTAAGACAAACGAGTTCTGCTCGTCGACTTTCTTGTAGGAGATATTCAGCTCGCCGCGTTCGAGTTCACGGGTGAGGTTCACGCGGACCTGGCCGCCGCGCTCGCCGTTGAACTCGTTTTCGCGCGGCGTATCGCCATACATATAGTATCCGCTCAGCGCAACGGTCCAGTCGTCCGACAACGGGCCGCCGTAGAAAAAATCCGTGCGCACGTTGTCGAAGTCCGACAAGGAGAGTCTTAGCGTACCCTCGGGATCCTGGGTGCCTTTCTTGTTGATGTAGTTAACGATCGCACCGGCGCCGTTGGGCGCCAGCACACCGGACGTACCGCCGCGCGTTACTTCGACGCGTTCGATCCCAATGCTGTAGCGCTGTACGGCATCAACGGTATAGCGCTCGTAGTTCACCGGGAGGCCGTCCTCCTGGACGCTAATGAAAGCGAGCTGCGCGGTCGACGGCAGGCCGCGAACGCCAATGCTGTTCGACGTCTGACCGCCGGACTCCTGGACGAACAATCCGGGCACCGCCTTCAAGGTATCGACGAGCCCAAACGGCACGTCCCTGACAAGATCTTCCTCACTGATCGCCGTAATCGCGACGGAAGATTCAAGCACTGTGACACCTGCCCGGGTCGTGCCGGTAACCACAATTTCTTCGAGCTCGTTGCGAGGCTCCTCGGTCGACTCCTGTGCCAGTGTCGTGCCTGTACACAACAGGATCGCTGCCGACACAAGGCCTGCCGCCCTGAACGATACGGACATCGTTTTGAGTTGATTCATTTGCTTTCCGCCCCCTTGACCGTGTTTTGCGTAATGTAAATTTTTTGCTCTGATTAGCTGACAGAGTCCTCGTAAAAATTCAGTTCGAGCTTGACGCCGTTCGGATCGTCCACGAATACCTGGGTAACGCTTAAATCCGGCACGACCTTCACATCGAAGGTGAGCCCCTCGGCTTCCAGCCGGCGGCGAGCTTCCGCATAACCCGATGCCTTGAGGGCCACGTGATGTATCGCGCCCGTCGGTCCGTCGTTGACCTCGTCTCGAAGAACCAGATGAACGATGGGATCGTCGTTCACGTACATCCACGCCCCGGGCACGTCGAATGACGGCCGCCAGCCGACGGTCAGACCCAGCACCTGCTCGTAAAAGCGGATGCTGGAGTCGAGGTCGGTCGTTTCCACGTTGATGTGATCCAGTCCGCCGATCATTGCTGGCCCTGCGGCGCCCCCTGCCTTTGCTGATCTATTTTCGCTCACGAGTCTAAACTCCATAGCTTTTGAAAGTCAAACAAAATGAAATTAAATGATGTAATTATTGACATGTATTTATCATTGCCGATTTATTAGCTAACTATTAGCAACATAAACTGTTAATTTATATGGAATTTTCACATAATTTTCACAAACCCTCCAACAAGAACCTCAGAGTAGTTATGATTTCTTTACCTCAATTTTATGAGGCATTATGATTGCCAAACTGGCAAGACAGGGTATGCTAAACGGCGCTCGAGGCATCCAGGCAGCTTCAGCTCAGGATCATCCACAATCAGCCCGATTCAGGCGGGCGGCGGGAAAACATCTCATGGCAATCACGTTAAAAAGCGGCGTATCTCTACAACAAAAAAAGGAGGATCAACAAAAAATCCGTAGAATCGTCGAGGATATCCTCTCAGCCGTCGAGGAGCGTGGAGACGTCGTGGTGCGCGAGTACTCGAAGAAATTCGACCACTGGGCGCCCGAGAGCTTTCTCCTCGGTCACGAAGAAATCCAGGACTGTATCGCTACGCTTGCGCCGCGTGATCTTGACGACATCCGCTTCGCGCAGCAGCAGATCCGGGCTTTTGCCGAAGCGCAGAAAGATGCGCTCAAGGATATTGAGGTCGAGACCCGCCCAGGTGTTTTTCTCGGCCACAAGAATATCCCCGTGGACTCGGTCGGCTGCTATGTGCCCGGCGGCAAATATCCGTTGGTCGCCTCCGCACACATGGGGGTGGTGACGGCCAAAGTAGCCGGCGTGCCGCGCGTCATCGCCACGTCGCCGCCCTTCGAAGGCAAGCCGAATGCGGCGGTCGTCGCCGCCATGCATCTCGCCGGGGCCGACGAAATCTATTCCCTGGGCGGCGTCCAGGCGATTGCGGCGATGGCGATCGGTACCGAAAGCATCACTCCGGTCGACATGATCGTTGGCCCAGGCAATGCATTCGTCGCGGAAGCGAAGCGCCAGGTCTTCGGCCGTGTCGGTATCGACCTGCTCGCCGGTCCTACCGAAACCGTAGTGGTCGCCGATGAGACTTGCGACGTCGAGATGGCCGCAACCGATTTGCTGGGGCAAGCCGAACACGGCTACAACTCGCCCTCCGTTCTCGTTACCACGTCGAAAAAACTCGCTGAAGATCTGCCCGCGGAAATTGCACGCCAGCTCGAATCACTGGAGACTGCCGAGATCGCCGGCAAGGCCTGGGAAGACTACGGGCAGATCATCCTCTGTGAAAGCGATGCCGAAATGGCCGAAGTAAGCAACGAACTCGCCTTTGAGCACGTCGAGATCATTACCCGCGACCCTGACTATTTTCTACAGAACTTGAGGAACTTCGGCGCAATGTTTCTGGGCCCGGAAACCAACGTGGCGTACGGCGACAAGGTCATCGGCACGAATCACACCTTGCCGACCGGCAAGGCTGCGAGATATACGGGCGGCCTTTGGGTGGGCAAGTTCATCAAGACCTGCACTTACCAGCGCGTCGATGCAGCCGCCAGCAAGGAAATCGGTGAATACTGCTCCCGGCTTTGTGCGCTCGAGGGATTTGCGGGTCACAAGGCGCAGGCCGACCTTCGGGTCGAGCGCTACGGCTGAGGCGGAAACCGTGTATGTGCAGACCGCTTCGTAACATGCGCAGAAAGCCGCTGGGTCCGGGCGCCTAGATGTCGGGCAACGGCAAGCGAATCCTGTGGCTGGGTACTCTGGCGCTGTTTGCCGCATCGTTGTTCTTTATTCCCTACCGGGACCCGTCGGCTCCGACCGAACGCATCGCACGCGAAGACACGGTGATCTTCGACCTCGACCGCACAATACGCAATCCAGGCAATTTCAACTGGCTCACGCCGGGTGTAAAACGGCTGCACGGCGCACACCAGGCCATGTGGGAGCCCCTGTTCATACTCAACTATGCGAACGGAGACCTCGAGCCGTGGCTGGGCCTCCGTATCGAAGGCAACGACACGCACGACATCTGGACGCTAACGCTGCGGGAAGGCGTCAGATGGTCGGACGGCGAGGCCTTCGACGCCGATGACGTCGTTTTTACGGCGGAGATGGTCATTAACTCCGATGCCGTCAGCGCCCGCGAAGCCATTCGGTTTCAGAGCCAGGTATCGTCGGTCAGGAAACTTGGCAGCCATCGGGTGGAGTTTCGACTAAACAAGCCAAACCCGAGTTTTCACATCGAGAACTTCGGTGTTCTCAACTTCAGCTCGTTTCTCGTCATGCCCGAACACGTCTGGAAAGGCGAAGACGTCGGCAGTTTCGAATTCGACCCGCCAATCGGTACGGGCCCCTACGTACTGCAATCCGCGACCTCGCAGCGCGCGATCTGGGATCGCAATGACGAATGGTGGGGCCTAACAACGGGTTTTCGCAAGCTCCCGGAACCGAAGCGGCTAATATGGATCGAGTCCGGCGGACAGGAAAACCGGGCGCAGCTTCTGAGCCGCAATCAACTCGACGCCGCGCAGCACCTTTCGCTGGGCATTTTCGAGGCCATTCGTGCCCGCAACCCAAACGTCAGAGCCTGGCACGACGGCTTTCCGTTTAGCTGGACCGACCCTTGCCCGAGGCAGCTCGAAATCAATACGACGTTGGCGCCTTGGGACGATCCGGACATGCGTAAGGCCGTGGCGCACGTGATCGACAGGCAGCAGATCGTCGATATCGTCTACGAAGGCTCGACGGTGCCGTCGAAAACCCTGTTCGTTCAGTACGGCGCGATGCAGCCGTTTATCGACGCGGTCGTTACCGCGGGATTCGAGCTTCCCGTTACCGCCGACGTTGCGGCCGGACAAGCGTTGATCGAAGCGGCGGGCTACTCACTCAACGATGACGGCGTCTACGAAAAAGACGGTCAAGCGCTCGAGGCGAAGATACTCGCCAACACGGCCTCAGCCGAGACCACGGGGACTGTCGATCTGCTCGTCGAGCAGCTGCAGCGCGCGGGCATCGACGCGCGCAGCGTGCCCATCGAAGACGGCGTCTTCTGGGGTGAGGTGATTCCGCTCGGCGACTTCGAGATGAGCTACTCCTGGCTGTCCTGCGGTTCCGTCAATGAGCCGTGGGCCTCGATGAGCCGTTACACAAACAATGCGATCGCTCCGATCGGCGAGCGCGCGCCCGGTTACAACAACACAGGCCGCTGGAATACGGCGGCAACCGATCGCTACACCGAGATCGTCAATCAGATCGGCGTGCTGTCGCTGGGCGACCCGACTATTCCTGCTCAGGTTGCCGAGGCTTACGCCTACCTCGATGCCGAGACGCCGTTCATCCCGCTGGTACAGGCGGCCAAGGTCCTGTCATTCAACAGCACGTACTGGCAAGGCTGGCCCAGCGCCGACAATTTCTACGTCCATCCGATGCACTGGTGGAACAGTACGCACCTGATGATTCACGAACTCCGCAAGGCACAATAAGAACGGATAAGAAACAGATGGCCGCCGGCAGAAAAAATTCTATCCCCATTGCCTACATCGGCAATCGTCTGTTGACGTTTTTTCTCACCGTACTCATCGCGGCGAGTGTCATCTGGCTGATTCCACGACTGTCGCCCGTAGACCCCGCCGAGGCCATGCTGGGCCGGATGGCGGCCGGTGCCGGCTTTGTCGAGAACGCCGATCAGGTCCTTTTCGATCTGCGCGAGCGCTTCGGCCTCAACGAACCCTTGTGGAAACAATACGTCGTTTACCTGAAGAACCTCATGGTTTTCGACTTCGGCGTATCGGTCGCGAACTTCCCGACGCCCGTATCTCACATGCTTGCCGGCGCCATGCCCTGGACGCTGGGCCTCATGATGTTTTCGGTCATCATTGCATTTGTCATCGGCAACGCCGCCGGCGCCTACATGGCATGGGACAATACGCCGAAAATCTGGAAAGTCGCCATCCCGGCGGCGATGATCTTCACGTCGATACCCCCTATCCTATCGGGCCTGCTCCTCATGTGGCTGTTTTCCGCGCAGCTCGAGTGGCTGCCGCTAACCGGCTCTTACGGACTGCTCGTGACGCCGGGCTGGAACTGGGAGTTTATTCTGAGCGTCATCGAGTACGGCATCCTGCCGGCACTGTCGATTGTCGTCGTCACCTTCGGTTTCTGGGCACTGGGCATGCGCGGCCTGATGACCACCGTGCAGAGCGAGGACTATGTGCAGCTCGCCAAAGCCAAGGGTTTGCGACCGCGCTACATCCTCTACCGCTACATGATCCGCAACGCGATCCTGCCGCAGGTCACGGCGTTTGCGTTGAAGATCGGCCTGCTGGTTACGGGACAGATCCTCGTCGAGCGCATCTTCTCCTATAACGGCATGGGCAAGCTGATCTACGACGCGATCCTCAACCAGGATTTCGCCGTCATCCAGGGCGCAAGCTACATCGTGATACTAATGACCGCGGCGTCGGTCCTGATCGTCGATCTCATCTATCCCTTGATCGATCCTCGAATCCGGCACGGCGGAGGGCGCTAATGGCGACGACTGACGAAAAAGCCGCGCGGCAGCGCGCGAAGCGCCTCAAGCGATTCGACTCGCCGTGGATGAATCCGAAACTCATGACGGGCGCCGGCATCCTGCTCGGGATACTGCTGTTCGGTCTCGCGGGGCGCCTGCTCTGGAACCCCGACCTGGTCTACATTGGCTCCGCACCGCTAAACCTGCCTCCGCTCGGTTTCGAAAACCTGCGCGGCGAAACCGGCGTTGCGGCGCATCCGCTCGGCACCCAAAGCAGCGGCAGGGACGTACTCGCACTGCTGATCGTCGGCGCACCGAATACGCTGTTCATCGGCGTCATTGCCTCGCTGATCGGCATGGCAACCGGCATCGTGCTCGGGTTCTCGGCCGGCTTCATTGGCGGACGTACGGACGACGTCATCCGCGTCCTCGCCGACGTCATGATCACGATTCCGCCGCTCATGGTGCTGATCGTTTTCCAGACCTCGATCGGTGAGGTCGGTATCGTCATGATGGGCGTCTTGCTGTCCGGTTTCATGTGGCAGTCGCCGACGCGACTCATACGCGCGCAGGTGCTGTCCATGCGCGAATCCGGCTACGTACGCATGGCGCGGCTGTCAGGAGCCTCCACGTTCGACATCATGTTCAAGGAGATGCTGCCGAATCTCGTGCCGTACCTCTTCGGCAGTTTCATCGCCATCGTGACGACCGCCATCGTCACTGCTGTCGGCCTCGAAACGCTGGGCCTCGGGCCGCAGCGCGTCCCTACCCTGGGCCGGGTGATTTATGAGGCAATCGACTCCGCCGCACTGCTCAGAAACATGTGGTGGTGGTGGGGTATTCCGACGGGTTTGCTCGCGACGATGTTCATTGGGCTGCTAATGATCAACCTTGGGCTCGACGAGGTGTCGAACCCGCGGCTGCGGAAGGTGTAAGCGGGCATGCAGAACGACGAAACCGTATTGAAGGTTGACGACCTCCGCGTTTACTACGCTACGTCCGAGGGAGACGTAAAAGCCTGCGACGGCGTCAGCTTCGAAGTCCGTAGCGGAGAAATCCTGGGGCTGGTCGGCGAATCGGGCTCCGGAAAATCGACCGCAACGTCCGGTGTGTTGCGAACCGTCGGCTCCCCGGGGCGCATCGTCTCCGGGCGGGTGATTCTGGACGGTGACGACATTCTGCAACTTGCCGACGAAGCAATGCGAAAACTCCGCTGGCAAAAGCTCGCGCTGATACCGCAAGGCGCAATGAATTCCCTGAATCCGACAATGACCATTAGCGCGCAGATCGCTGACGTCGTCGAAACGCACGAGGGGCGGCAGCCGCAGCAGGTACTGCAAGACCGGATATACGGCTTGCTCCGCATGGTGGGTTTGCCGGCGCGCATTTACTCGATGTATCCGCACGAGCTCTCGGGCGGCATGAAGCAGCGCGCCTGTATCGCTATGAGTATTGCTCTCGATCCGAAGGTCATTGTCGCCGACGAAGCAACCAGCGCGCTCGATGTGGTCGTACAGCGTGTCGTTGCCCAGACGATGCTCAGGATCAAGAACGAGTTGAACGTGTCTTTCATCATGATTGGTCATGACATGGGCCTTATGGCGCAGGTCGTCGATCGCCTGGCCGTAATGTACGGAGGACAGCTCGTGGAAATCGCAGGTGTGCAGGATATGTTTGCCACACCGGCACATCCTTACAGCGAAATACTCATCGACTCGGTCCCGACCCTGACCGAACGCAAAGCGATGCGTATCACCGAGGGCATTACCCACGATCCCCGCAATCCCCCAACCGGCTGCATCTTCAGATTGCGGTGTCCGTATGCAATGGCCAAATGCGCCGAAAGCAGGCCGGCACTGACGGAGGTCAGACCGGGTCAGTCCGTGGCGTGCCATCTCTGGAAAAAAGACGAGAACGGAAACTATGTCCGAGCATCTGTTTGAGATAGACGAGGTCTCAAAGATCTACGGGCCGGAGGACACCGGTCTGGTCGCGCTGAGTCACTATAGCTTCACGATCCCCGAGAAACCCGCGCGCATCATAACGATTGCGGGCGAATCGGGATCCGGAAAGTCGACGCTCGGCGAACTGCTGTTGCGCTCGAGTCCGCCGACGCGGGGCAGGATACTGTTCCAGGGGGTCGATATCTGGAAATTCAGCGAGCGGCAGAAGCGCGACTACCACCGGCACGTGCAGGCCGTATTCCAGGATCCGTTCGGGGTGTACAACCCGTTCTACCGCATTCAGCACGTCTTCGACATGGTCGTCAACAACTACAAGCTTGCTGACAGCAAGCCGGCGGCGCGCAACATGATCGAAGAGGCGTTAAACGCGGTTGGGCTGCGCGGCGACGACGTGCTGCGCAAATACCCGCATCAGCTGTCCGGCGGACAAAGACAACGCATCATGATCGCACGGGCGACCATGCTCAAGCCGAAGTTCATTGTTGCCGACGAGCCCGTTTCCATGGTTGACGCGTCGCTGCGCGCCTCGATTCTCGACGTCATGATGAAGCTGCGCGACGAACACGGCATAAGCTTCCTCTACGTCACTCACGATCTGTCTACCGCCTACCAGATCGGCGACCAGATCATCCTGCTGTATCAGGGCACGGTGGCTGAGCACGGCAAAGCCGTGGACGTCATCTCGAACCCGAAGCACCCGTATGTGCAGCTGCTGATCGAGTCCGTGCCCAAACCCGACCCTAACGATCCGTGGCCCGGCGAAGTCGAACTGCCGGCCGAGGAAGCATTTCGCACGGCCGCGGCGACCGGCTGTCGCTTCTATCAGCGCTGCCCGCAGCGCATGCCGCGCTGTGAGAAAGACAATCCGGAACTGTATGACGTCGGCAAGGATCGTCATCAGGCTTCGTGTTTCTTGTACGAATAGGAGCAGGCAGTGGCGGAAACCCGAATAAACGAATACGCAACCGGCGCGTCGGACGACCGGCCCTGGGGCCGTTGGACCGTGCTGTCCAGCGGCGATGGTTACGTAGTGAAGGAAATCGCAGTGAAGCCCGGCGAGATCCTGTCCCTGCAGTCGCACGAGCACCGCGCCGAACACTGGATTGTGTTGGACGGCGTCGCCCAGGTAACGATCGATGACGAGGTTATCGAGCGACGCGCCAACGAGACTGCGTTCATTCCCGTTGGCGCGCGGCACCGCATCGCGAATATCGGCGACACGCTCATGCGCTTCGTCGAGGTGCAGACCGGGGAGGTCCTGTCGGAAGACGACATTCGGCGTTACGAAGACCGCTACGGACGATCCGCCTGACCGGTCCGGCTACGGCGCTTGCCGTGGATCTGCGTCGTCGGTCTGTTGCCTGCGAACCAGCTCCAGCCGCAGCGTTTTGACCTCGTAAGGCGAGAAGCGAAGCGATACGCCGTCGGCGCAGGCGATCGGGCGCGCTTGCTCCTCGAGCAGGTCCGTTTCTTCGACCCTTCCCGCAGTCTCCGCAAAAGAGAATCCGACTGGATTGTGGCTGCCGTGGCTGTCGAACGCTCGCAGGATCAGTCCATTGCCGTCTTCGGCCTGCTTGACGACTTCGATCAGAGCCGTATCGGTGTCCGACCGCACCAGCGAATAGGTTGACGGCAGCCCTGCTTTGCTCCGTTCCTGCTCCGGGTCACAACGTGCGGCCGGCGCGGGGCAATTGAACGCATAGCCGGCCTTGTCGACGTTTGCCTGACGCCAGCCTCCGGCGTGCGGCAGCAGCGCATAAGAGAAACGGTGTTCGCCTATGTCGCTTGCCGGAGACGGAAACACCGGGCTGCGTACGAGAGAAAGGCGAAGCACGTTGTCGTGCGCATCGTAGCCGTACTTGCAGTCGTTGAGCAGCGCCACTCCGTAGTCGCCCTCCGACATGTCCGCCCATTTGTGCCCTGAAACCTCGAACTTGGCCTGCTCCCATCCGGTATTGCGATGGGTTGGCCGCTCAATATGTCCGAACGGCAGATCGTACGTCGCCGTGCGCGTACGGACGTTTAGAGGGAACGCGACTTTGAGCAGTTTCTTCGCATCCTGCCAGTCGACCCGGGTGTGGAAGTCGACACGCGCATCGTGGGCGTACAACACCATCTCCTGTTCGATCGTGCTGTTGAGCACGCTAAAGGTGCTTCCGAAGCGCGCGAAAAGCGGACCGTTGGCCAGCATCCGCCAGGGGCTCGTCTGACGCACGGGATGACCGTATTCCTCGAGATGATACGCAATATCCCAGGCAGCGAACTTTTCTCCGGGGTCGTCTTCGAATACCTGAAACGCGTTGCCGGAGCCGCTCAACACCTCACGGTCGTTTGCCTTGTCGTAGAGCCGGGAGAGGTTGCCATGGTCATCGAAAGTAATTCGATAGAAGTTGGTATCGATCCCCTCTTCGTCGAACGCCGCTGTCGGGTTTTCCTCAGGCATCTGGCCCTGCTCGACACTCAAGGACAGCCAGCCCATCGACGGCAGTGTGGCCCGGAAAAACACCTGCCCGCCGTCACGCTGCACCGCCAGCCGCTCGCCGGTCGGCAGCCGCACGCCGGATACGTTCTCGAAACCTTCCACGCAGACGAGAGACTCGCGCTCGCCGAGCGTGTTGAATACCAGCAGGTCCGCGGGTTCCGCGAGACGGCTGGTCAAGTACTCGAACAGCTCGCCGCGAATCCGGTAGCCGAGCGCAAACACCTCGTCGTAGTCTCGCTCGGTATCCGCAACGGCTTCCGCAACGTGCGTACCCGGCAAGGTGTCGTGAAACTGGTTCAGCAACAGCAGTTTCCACCCTTCGTTCAGCCGCTCCTGGATTCTCGGACCGCCGAACACGGACGCGAGACTGCTCAGTATCTCGACGTCCCGATAGAGCAGCTCGGCCTTGCGATTGCTTTTCTTGAGGTCGGCTTTGGAGGTGTAGGTACCGCGATGCCCTTCCATGTACAGCTCGTCGTCCCAGACGGGCAGCGCATCCCGCTGGTCCGCCAAACGATCGAAGAAGGGCTCGGCTTTCGAAACGGCGACCTTCGGCAGTCCGGGAAGCTCGCGGGCGCGCCGGCTGTGCTCCACCATTCTCCGCGTTGGACCCCCGCCGCCGTCGCCCCATCCGTAAATGAAGAGATTTTCTTTCGCAACGTGTTTCTCGCGATAGTCTTCCCAGTGCCTGTGCAGATTGCCGTAGTTGAAGTCCTGCGCAAAATGGGTAGGCGGGAAGTGGGCGATCACCTCGCTGCCATCGGGCCCGCGCCAGCGGAACGAGTCGTACGGAAACACATTGGTGTCGTTCCAGATGTTGAGTTTTGCGGTCAGGAAGTAGTCGATCCCGCCTTTTTTCAGAATCTGCGGCAACGTGTGCATTACGCCGAACACGTCAGGCAGCCAGCAGATGCGCGAGTCGACGCCCAGTTCCTCGCGCAGGAAACGCTTGCCGAACAGGATCTGCCGCACCCAGCTCTCCGGGCCCAGCAGGTTTCCGTCGGGCTCCACGTACATGGCGCCGACCGTCTCCCAGCGTCCCGCGTCAACCATCGACTTCACTTCGTCGAACAGCGCCGGATAGTGCTCTTTGAGCTTTTCGTACAGGTACGGCTGACTTTGGGTATAGATATAGTCCGGGTATTCACGAAGCAGACTCAGCGCGTTGCTGGTTGTACGTCCGTTTTTTCGAAAGGTTTCTCTTATCGGCCAGAGATAGACGATGTCCAGGTGCGAGTGAGCCAAAGCGTTGATCGTGCCTTCGCGCCGGTAGTGACGGTTGTTGAGAACGCGCTCGCGTAATAACTCACTCGCGTTTTCGGCGGCGGCGCGGGCTTCTTCCCGAGATCTGAATTGCGGGCCGAGGACGCGGCAGGCATCTTCCAGATGCCGCAGCAGAAAACCCTCGATCTCGAGCTCTGCATCCGTCTCCCAGCAGTGCATGTAGGCGTCGAAGACGATGGAGATGTCGAACAGACAGGCCTCGATTAGCGGATCGCGCAACACGAGGTTTGCGCGCTCGAACGTGTGGTAGTCGCGTTCGTCGTTACGCCGCCGGTCGTAAGGGTAGCTGATGGTGAAGGCTTCCATTTCGAGCAACAGCTCGGCACCGGCTACGGCCTGCTCTCCCAACGGTACGAGATTGCGAAAATGATCGAGGCCCTGCCAAAGCCTTCCATTGATGCTGAGCTGCGTCTCACCGCCGTCCATATCGATGTCGAGGTAGGCGTTGTCGCCGGCATGGCTTTCGGGGACGACCAGACTGCGCCGAAAGTGTGCGGTCGTATCCGGTCCGCCCCAGGTGTCTCCGACTCCGATGCCGCCCCAGTCCCGGTCGATCGGCTCATAGCTTGCCGGCCCGACGAGTCTCGAGCGCTTGTACTCCCAGCTGTCCAGGGGAATCGGATCGTGGATACGAAAAGCCGCCAGGCGTTCGATATGGCGCTCGATCCAGTTGTGCGGCAGGTCCGGACTGCGGTTTTTGTCTTTAGGCTTACGTTTGGGCATGCGGTTTACGACGCTATCCTGTGCTTGTTTCTAAGATCCGGACCAAGTGCTGCTAGCTGGCGCGTAGCGGGTTCTTCTGGTGATGTATACGGTACTGGCGGGGCGTTGTGCCGTACTGGCGCTGGAAAACCTTGTAGAAATAGCTCAGGTTTTCTATGCCGCACTCGCTGGAAATATCGTTGATCGTGAGGTCGCTGCCGGCCAGCATGAGCGCTGCGTGTTCCATCCTGATCTTGTTGACGTACGCTGAGGGCGACACGCCAAGGTGCTTGCGCGCCATTCGGCAGACGTGTTCGTGACCCCTCCCGGCGGCTCTGACGAAACCCGCCGCGCCCTGGCGAAACACCTCGGGCCGTTTCGCCGCGGCGCTGGCGGCAAGCAGCCAGCCCGGCGCCGATTCGTCGACCGCCACAACATGCTCTACGACGCGGGTGAACAGCGCCAGAAGGTATTCCTCGATTCCGGCGAGCGAGTTCTTCGACGTCTGTAACTCGTTCGACAGATTGACGGCCCGCTCGAAACGGGGTCCGCTCAGCTGATACCGATCGGGTTCCGTGCGGCCATGCCAGAAGAAGCGGCCGTTCAAATCAGCCGAGTACCGCTGGCCGAGATGCTCCGCAATATCCGAACGAAACGACACGTTGACGATGTCGTTACGCTCCCCGCGAGCCGCCTGCAATGCGTGGCTGTCGCCCGGGCGAACGAATACCAGGCTCCCCTTCTCTAGCCGGGACATGCGCTCGCCCAGCCAGTGTTCGGTCGCTCCATGGGTGACGAGGAACACTTCGTGGAAATCGTGCCGGTGCAGGAACTTCGGTTTCCTGGGGTCCAGGGTCTTACGCGCGAAGTGAAAAAACTCACCCTCACTCAGAAAATCGTCGATCGAGAACTCGCACACGTCCATCTCGGGCGCACCACCGCTTACCTGACCGGCAATAATCAAAAAAAGCGAAAAAAAAGTCAACTAAATGCGTATGAAAGCAAAAATAGCGCATTTATTCTACGCTCAGCAATGGAGCGGAATCGTGCCGAAAGACAAACTGGACTTATCCTTCACGCCCGTGGCAAACGCCACGCCGGCCAAGCTCACGGCCGAGCAGATCGAGCAGTACAACCGCCTCGGCTATATCGCGCCGTTCGACGCCTACTCTTCCGAGGAAGTCGCCGGGCTACGAACCTACTTCGACAAACTCCTGGACGACATGGGGCCCGACGGAGCTTTTGGCATCAACTGCTACCAGGCCCGCCTGTCCGGACTGTGGGACATCGCTACCGATCCGCGCCTGCTGGACTATGTCGAGGATATCGTTGGGCCGAACATCATCTGTTGGGCGACCGCAGTCCTGTCGAAGCCTGCCGGCAGTCAGGAATACGTACCCTGGCACCAGGATGCATCGTTCTGGAGCCTTGACCCGGCCCGCACCGTGACGGTGTGGCTCGCGATCGACGATGCGGACGAAGACAACTCGGCAATGCTGTGGATCCCCGGAACGCATGACAAGGGCCACTTGCCGCTGGAAGCAACAGAGCGTGATTCCGTGTTTCATCAACAGACCGCGAATGCCGAGAAGATGGGGACGCCCGTGGTGGACGAACTCAAGGCAGGCCAGTTCTCGCTGCACGCCGATATGCTCATTCACGGATCGCGGGCCAACCGCAGCAAGCGGCGGCGCTGCGGGCTGACGCTGCGCTACTGTCCGCCCGAGGTAAGAATTGTCGACGACGAGTGGGCGCGGGGTGTGGAGGCCATCGTTTGCCGCGGTGAGGACGCATCGGGTTACTGGCAACATCACGAACGCCCGGAGAACGACGACATCACCAGAACCAGTACGCCCCGGGCTTACGGCAATAATTGAGCGGCCACGAAGAAGATCCAATCCATACTGCAAGTCGTTTTCGGCCGCTTCGCGCTGCGCCGTCTTCGGCTACGTTTATCCATCCAGATACTCAGTGAGC
>JBCBSC010000027.1:0-70028 GCA_039819385.1 Pseudomonadota bacterium
CGTTACGCCGCTTGCCAAGGGCTCGCCATTGCCGGCGCGACGTGCCTTGCACCCCAAAGGGGCATACACCAGCGAACCGGCAGCGCCCGCTGAAAGCGTAGGGATTTGTCAAGCAGCCCACTAGCCACGCCGCGGCATGCGAAACGGCAGCAGCGTGCGGACCCATGCTTGCTTGAAGCGACGCATGTCGAGGCTTTCGTGCATGCAGAAGCGCGCAGGGCCGCCGCCTGTCTCGAGCAGAGTGCGAGAGTAAAAAGGCGTGTCTTCCAGGTCCCGCACGATTGCTAGCGGCGCGTCGTCTCTCGCGACCCGGTCGATCCGCCAGCCGGACCTCCGCAATGGCTGCGCGGCGGGCAGAGCTACCTCATCGCAACCTGCGCGTTCGCTGAAACGCAGCGCCAGAGCTTTCGAATGGCCGCCAGGGTGTTCGGCAACGTAATAGACCGTCGTCTGCAGGTCCGCGGTCGAACGGCTCCAGTTCCAGTAGGCAAAATCGAGTTCGAGCATGCGGCTGCCGTCGTTACTGTCGAGATAGCCGTGACCGCTGAAATTCAAATCGGGATGTTCGAAGCGAAGTTCGACGCGGGCTACCGGCGCGACGGGCTGCCAGCCGTGCCGCCCGTCGCGGTCGAGTTCGAAACGACGTTCGTTGATTACCTGCGGCACTAGACGAATGCTGCCGCGGAGCCGGCGGCCAAAGGGCGCGGAGCGTTCGTCGATGACCGTTTCCAGCGTATCGCCCCGCCACTCGAGCCGGCTCGCGGCGACTTGAAAGTGCGTGCTGTCGCGCGACAAGGACTTGCTCGAGCGTTCCGTCATTGACCACCGATCGCCGCCGGGCTTGTAGAGACAGACATTGATCGCCGTGTAGTCCTCCGCCGGGGTCGCCCCGCGCTGCCGCGCGCTGAAGTAGTAAGGCGAAAACACCGAGCCCACAAACGCAATGATGACAAATCCGTAGCGGCCGTCATCGCTAAGCCCGTCCAGGTACCACCAGCGATAACCGGAGGGAGGGACGGGGGCGGCAAAACCTACGGGCGGGCCGGATGGCGAACTGGCGGCGGTCTCGATTTCGGGCATGGCTTATGTCACACGGCGGCGGCAGGGAATGATGGCATCGATGCGGCTCGGGCACATCTTTGCCGGTTGACGTGACAGATCATACTGTCTAATCTAACTGACAGTTACAAATGACAAGCATAGTTGACAAAATGGAGAGCCCGGAGTCGGGCTCAGCCGCCGCTGCGCTCATAGAGCATGCTTTGGAGGCGGTTATGGCGGCCGGCACGGCATCGCCATGTCCGCCGCGTCTGGCGGAGGCCATGCGCTACGCGGTTTTTCCGGGTGGGCATCGGATTCGCCCGCGCCTCTGCCTGGCGGTTGCCGCGGCGCACGGCGGTGTTCGCGAGGAACTGATCGCGACAGCCCTGTCCAGTATCGAGCTGTTGCATTGCGCATCGCTGGTGCACGATGACATGCCTTGCTTCGACGACGCGCCCTTGCGGCGCGGCAAGCCGGCGGTTCACGTTGCGTTTGGCGAGGCGCTCGCGCTCATGACGGGCGACGCGCTTATCGTGCTGGCTTTTCAGGCTATCGCGAAGACCGCTGCCTCGGCGCCCCGGCGATCCGCGCAGTTGCTCTCGATCGTCAGCGAAGCGGTCGGCGCGCCGCACGGCATCGTTGCCGGTCAGGCCTGGGAGTGCGAGCCCGCGGTGCCGCTCGACGAATACCAGCGTGCGAAAACCGGCGTCTTGTTTCGCGCCGCCACGCTCGCCGGCGCGGCCGCGGCGGGCGATCACGATTCTTCGTGGGGCGAGCTTGGCGAGGTAATTGGTTCCGCCTACCAAATAGCGGACGACCTGATGGATCGCGTTGGCGATCCTGCCCTGATCGGCAAGCCGGTCGGCCAGGACGACCGCCTGGACAGGCCAAGCGCCGTCCGCGAAATGGGCGTCAAGGCGGCCACCGATCTGCTTCGGCAGCGCATCGAGGCGGCCGTCGAGGCCGTGCCCGACTGCCGTGGCAAGCATCGTCTCAAGATGATGATTCACCACGAGGCATCACGCCTGCTAAATAACGCGCTAAACGCCCGCCGCGCCGCTTGAGCGCGACTTAGCAGGTTACGGAGGCCGTCCCAATGGCGAGGTTCGCGGCGAGTTTCACTCTGGCCGACTGGCGGAACCGTGTGCTCGGTAGCGCAAGGTTTCGCGAAATTGCTCAAAAGTTGCCTTTTTTTCAACAGTTTGCGCGTGCCCAGGCAAACGATCTGTTTGCGCTGTGTGGCGGTTTTATCCACAGCCAGATCCTCGCCGCCTGTGTGCAGCTCGAGTTGTTCGAGCGGCTTAAGAGCGGTCCTGAGCGCATCGACGCGCTCTGCGTCGAGCTGTCGCTGCCGCCCGGGCGGGCGCGACACCTGTTCTCGGCCGCGGCGGCATTGGAGCTGCTCGAGTGCCGTCCTGACGACAAGGTTGCGCTCGGCAGGCACGGCGCAGCGCTCATCGACAATCCCGGCGTGCTGGCGATGGTGCGGCATCACGCACTCCTCTACGAAGACTTGCTTCGGCCTGTCGATCTCTTTCGTGGGCCGCCCACCGGCACCAACATGGCGAAGCTCTGGGCTTATGCCGGGAGCCCGGATGGCGGTGACGTTGACGCAAGCGCCGCGCGTGAGTACAGCGAGCTCATGGCCGTATCGCAGGCAATGCTTGCCGGGCAGATTCTGGATGCCGTTCCGCTCAAGGCGTACCGCAGCCTGCTCGATATCGGCGGTGGCGTCGGCGCGTTTTCGATGGCGGCGGCGAAGCGCTGGCCGAATCTCGACGTGGCCCTTGCTGACCTGCCGCCCGTTGCCGCCCTGGCACGGGAGGCCGTAAAGCGTGCGGGACTCGAGAACCGCATCGATGTATTTGCCGCCGATGCGACGGCCGGACCGCTCCCCGACGGCTTCGATCTCGTGTCGCTAATCCGCATCCTGCACGACCACGACGACGACCGCGTCATGGCGCTCCTGGCCTCTGCCCACAGGGCCCTGAGGCGCGGCGGAACGCTGCTCGTCGCCGAGCCCATGGCGGGCAAAGGGCGCTCCGGGCGGCTCGTTAGCGCCTACTTTCAAATCTATCTGCTGGCCATGGGCAGCGGCCAGCCCAGAACGCCCGGCAGGCTCGCCGAAATGCTGCATTCGGCGGGTTTTCGACGGGTCCGCCGGCGCCGCACGCAGGTGCCTATGATCGCGGGGGTGCTCCTCGCAACGCGATGACTGAAAGTACCTACGTTGCATCTGTCAATACATGTTGACATTCAAGAGAGTCAGGGTAAACTGACACTCTATGTCTAAACAGCAGACATCGTCGGGGCAGTCCGGCCCCGTTTCCGCGCAGGCCGTCGTCTTTCGGGAGCCTGGAGCGCTGGAGCTCCGCGAGCTGTCACTGACACCGCCCGGTGCGGGCGAATTGCTCGTCGACGTCGAGTGGACGGGCATAAGCACGGGCACCGAAAAGCTGCTGTATCACGGTCAGATGCCGTCGTTTCCCGGCATGGGCTATCCGCTGGTGCCGGGCTACGAGACGGTCGGTCGAGTGGCCGACAGCGGCAACAGCGAACGTTTCAAAACCGGCGATCGTGTGTTCGTAACGGGCGCGCGCTGTTTCGGCGATATCCGCGGGCTGTTCGGCGGTGCGGCGTCGCGCCTCGTAGTCAAGGAAGGCAAGCTGGTTCCGGTCGCCACGCAGCTTAATGAGAACGCCATTCTGTTTGCGCTGGCCGCGACGGCATACCACGCTTTACATCACGGCAAGGAACTCGCGCTGCCTGACCTGATCGTCGGTCACGGAGTCCTCGGACGTTTGATCGCGCGGCTAACCGTCGCTCTCGGCGCGCGCAAGCCCACGGTGTGGGAGACCAATACCCAGCGTTCGACCGGTGCGCTGGGTTACGAGGTAATGGATCCCGCAGCCGACGAGAGTCGCGACTACGGACGCATCATGGACGCCAGCGGCGATCCGCGAATACTCGACACGCTGATCCAGCGGCTTGCACGTAACGGCGAGGTGGTGCTTGCCGGTTTCTACTCGGATCCGCTGTCGTTCACCTTTCCTCCCGCATTCATGCGCGAGGCACAGTTTCGCGTCGTGGCCGAGTGGCTGCCGGACGACCTGCTGTCCGTCAAGTCGCTGGTCGATAGCGGCGCGCTCGATCTCGATAACCTGATCAGTCACAAGTTGCCGGCATCCGAGGCGGAACAGGCGTACCCGGTTGCGTTCTCCGACCCCGACTGTCTGAAGATGGTGCTTGACTGGAGGAATAGCTGAATGCTCGATCGCTCCAAACCCAAAGAACATCGGATAGATGCACAGATCGAGCAGCGCGATCGTTTGCGCCGCGAGGCGGCGATCGAGCCCGATCCGGTATCCACGGCCGAACCCGCCAAGGAAACCCAGGTCATCGCCATTTACGGCAAGGGCGGCATCGGCAAGAGTTTCACGCTGTCGAATCTGTCTTACATGATGGCGCAGCAGGGCAAGAAAGTGCTGCTGATCGGCTGCGATCCCAAGAGCGATACAACCTCGCTGCTGTTCGGCGGCAGGAGCTGCCCTACGATTATCGAGACCTCTTCGGCAAAGAAAGCGTCCGGGGAGGAGGTTGAAATCGGCGACGTCTGCTTCATGCGCGACGGTGTGTTCGCAATGGAGCTGGGCGGTCCGGAGGTGGGCCGGGGCTGTGGCGGCCGCGGCATCATCCACGGTTTCGAGCTGCTCGAAAAACTCGGTTTTCACGATTGGGACTTCGACTACGTCCTTCTCGATTTCCTGGGCGACGTGGTCTGCGGCGGCTTCGGCTTACCGATAGCGCGGGACATGTGCCAGAAAGTCATCGTAGTCGGTTCGAACGACCTGCAGTCGCTGTACGTAGCCAACAACGTTTGTTCGGCCGTGCAGTACTTCCGCAAGCTCGGCGGCAACGTCGGCGTAGCTGGAATGGTGATCAACAAGGACGACGGAACGGGCGAGGCTCAGGCTTTCGCGGAGTCCGTCGGTATACCGGTGCTCGCGGCGATACCCGCCGACGACGATATTCGCCGCAAGAGCGCCAACTACGAAATTGTCGGCGTACCGGGCGGCCAGTGGGCGCCGTTGTTCGAGGAACTCGGCGACGGTGTCGCCAACGCGCCGCCGCTGCTGCCGACGCCGCTCGAGCAGGACGGTCTTCTCGCGCTGTTCGATAGCGACGACGACGGCAAGGCGGCGCCGCTGATACCGGCGACGCTTTCGGATATGAACGGCAAGGCTTACGTAGAGAAGCCTTCCCTCGAAGTGGTGTACGACGACGCATAGCAAACAAGGCTGCAACGGATAAGCCCTGCGCGCTGCCAGATTAGACGATTATAAATACGGCATCTCGGGAAATGACAGACAGCGATAAAACACTTGGAGCGGCTCCCCCGGGGGAGGTGGCTGGTGTTTGCAATTCGCGCGAGGAATTGCGCGAAGCAGCGGTCAAGGCCGGCAAGGGTGACGTGCTCGAACGCTATTCGAAAGACTATCCGACCGGCCCGCACGATCAGCCGCAGAGTATGTGTCCGGCCTTCGGCTCGCTGCGCGTCGGACTGCGCATGCGGCGCACCGCTACCATACTTTCGGGGTCTGCCTGCTGTGTCTACGGCCTGACCTTTACCTCGCATTTTTACGGAGCACGCCGCTCCGTCGGCTATGTTCCGTTCAATTCCGAAACGCTGGTTACCGGTAAGCTGTACGAGGACATCCGGGACGCCGTACACGAGATGGCGGATCCGGAACACTACGACGCAATCGTCGTGACGAACCTGTGTGTACCGACGGCGTCGGGCGTGCCGCTGAAAATGTTGCCCGACGAAATCAACGGTGTGCGGATCATCGGTATCGACGTGCCGGGCTTCGGAGTTCCCACGCACGCCGAGGCGAAAGACATACTTGCCGGAGCGATGCTCGCCTATGCGCGCGGGGAGGCCGAGGCCGGCCCGGTGCGCGCGCCGAACGATCGCAAGGATCTGCCCACGGTTGCCTTGCTTGGCGAAATGTTCCCGGCCGATCCGGTCAGTATTGCGCAGCTTCTCGAACCGCTTGGTCTCGCCGCGGGGCCGGTTGTTCCGACGCGCGAGTGGCGCGAGCTGTACGCCGCGCTCGACAGCCCGGTCGCGGCTGCCATTCATCCTTTTTACACGGCTTCGATTCGCGAGTTCGAGGCAGCCGGACGGCGGATTGTCGGTTCGGCTCCCGTCGGCCAGCACGGCACCGCCGCGTGGCTCGAAGCGGTCGGCAAGGCGGCCGGAGTTTCGCAGAGCCTCATCGATCGCGCCAAGAACCGCTTCTTGCCGGTTATCGCCGGCGCCGTCGCAGGCGCGCCGATCAAGGGACGCATTACGCTTTCGGGTTACGAAGGTTCCGAGCTGCTCGTGGCGAGGATGCTGGTGGAAAGCGGCGCCGACGTACGCTATGTAGGCACCGCCTGTCCGAAGACGCCATGGTCGGACCCCGACCGCGAATGGCTCGCTTCGAAAGGCGTCGAGGTCAACTATCGCGCGTCGCTCGAAGAAGATCTTGCCGCGTTCGAGGAGTATCAACCCGATCTCGCGATCGGGACGACGCCAGTAGTGCAGAAGGCCAAAGAAGCCTCCACGCCCGCACTCTACTTCACGAACCTGATTTCGGCGCGGCCGCTAATGGGTGTGCCGGGTCCTGGTTCTCTGGCTCAGGTGATTAACGCCGCGCTTGGCCAGAAACAGCGTTTCGACACAATGCAGGCTTTCTTCGAGGGCGTGGGCAGCGGCCCGACCAGCGGCGTTTGGCAGGATGCCCCGGCCGCAACCGGGGAGACGGCCTGATGCTGGTTCTCGACCACGACCGGGCGGGCGGATACTGGGGCAGCGTCTACGTTTTCTCCGCGATCAAGGGGATGCAGGTCATCATCGACGGACCGGTGGGTTGCGAAAACCTGCCCGTGACGTCCGTGCTGCATTACACCGATGCACTGCCGCCGCACGAGCTGCCGATCGTCGTGACCGGGCTCGGCGAGGAGGAGCTGGGTCAGACCGGTACCGAAGAGGCGATGAAGCGCGCGCACGGCACGCTCGATCCCAACGTACCGAGCGTCGTGGTTACGGGCTCGATCGCCGAAATGATCGGCGGCGGTGTAACCCCGGAGGGAACGAAGATCAAGCGTTTTCTGCCGCGTACCATTGATGAAGACCAGTGGCAAAGCGCGGACCGCGCCATATATTGGCTGTGGACCGAGTACGGACCCAAGAAAGGCAAGGTACCGCCGAGGCGGCCGCGCAAGGAAGGCGAGAAGCCACGGGTCAACATTATCGGCCCGGCCTACGGCACCTTCAACATGCCGTCCGATCTGGCTGAGATAAAGCGCCTGATCGAGGGTATCGGGGCCGAGATCAATCTTACCTTTCCGTTGGGTTCCGATCTGAAAGACGTCAGGCAACTGGCTAACGCCGACGTCAACGTCTGCATGTACCGGGAGTTCGGCCGCAAACTTTGCGAAGGCCTGGAGCGGCCTTATCTTCAGGCGCCGATCGGTTTGTCGAGCACAACGAGTTTTCTCGAGGAACTCGGCGAGTTGCTCGAACTGGATCCGCAGCCTTTCATCGAGAGGGAAAAGCACACGACGATCAAGCCGCTGTGGGATCTCTGGCGCTCCGTGACCCAGGACTTTTTCGGCACGGCCAACGTTGCAATCGTCGCCGGCGAGACCTACGCCCGCGGTTTGAAACGCTTTCTGGAAACCGATCTTGGAATGCCGTGTCCCGTCGTCGTGCAGCGCAAGGTCGGCAGCAAGACGGATAACGAAGCGGTGCGGCAGGCTCTGAAGGAGCACAACCCGCTCGTCGTTTTCGGCAGCTACAACGAGCGCATGTACCTGGCCGAAACGGGCTCGCCGGCGCAGTACATCCCGGCGTCGTTCCCCGGGTCGATCATCCGGCGGCATACGGGAACGCCGTTCATGGGTTACGGCGGCGCGACTTACGTCGTGCAAGAAGTCTGCAATGCGCTGTTCGACGCGCTATTCAACATTCTACCGCTCGGTACGCAACTCGACGATATCGAAAGCACGCCGGCGAACGTCGACTACGAACTTCGCTGGACGGGTGAAGCGCAGGAAAAACTGGACGCAATTGTCGCAGAAAAGCCAGTACTTATTCGGATATCCGCGGCACGGCAGATGCGCGACGCTATTGAACTGAAGGCACGAAGCCTCGGCGTCGATGAGGTGAGTCTCGAGCTTGTCAGAGACGTGATTGGCGACGGCAAGCAGGGACGGGCGGCCTGAACGGAAGAAGAGAGCGATGGTGACGGATGCGTTTGATGCATCGGAAGAAAGAGCGATAAACAACAATAAGAATACCGAACAACCAACACGGAACGCGTGGAGAGACAACACGATGAGTACAGGAAACCGACTTACGCACGGCCTTAGGAAAGACGAGGTCTGGTCATGCCGTTTCGTCTGGATGGTGTGCTTTACCGTACTGCTGCCTGTAGCGGTTGTCGCGCGGCTGTCCGGGTGGCGCTGGCGCCCCTGGCCCGCAAGCGGCCGAACTGGCTACGGTTCCGCGATCGCCGAGGCGAACAGCATATCAGCGACGATAGCCGGCACCGTGTTCTCGCAATGATTTTTGAGTTTTGTCTGCAAGCTTCGTGCGTGCAGGCAACCCGTGTCGCGAGGGTTTCGCGGCGACCACAACCAAGTCGACTTTTGTGTTGAGGAGTAAAAAACCATGTCTGACGAAAACAGATCTGCTTCAGGTCTAACATCAAGGGAGGCCAAAGAGTTCCACAAGTACTTCATGCAAGGGACATTGGGCTTTGTTGCATTGACCCTGGTAGCGCACATCCTGATCTGGATGTGGCGGCCCTGGTTCTAGCTCAATCGTTCTGAATTAACTGAATAGGAGTACCTAGCTATGTGGAGAATTTGGCTAATGGTAGATCCACGCCGTGGACTGATCGCAGTGCTTGCATTCGCGTTCTTCATGGTGCTGGTGAATCACTTCGTACAGCTAAGCACGCCGCGTTACGGGCAGTGGCTGTCCGAAGCGCCCCCAGGGGCAACGGCTGCGGTTCAAACCAAAGACGAAGAAGTCTTGGTAGCTGGACGCTAGTTGTGAAGCGCTAGCCGCTTCACCGGTTCCGGGTTTCGTGAGGGGACGCCCTCACGCAGCCCAGGATCGGCGTTTGTGCTTTCGGCATTTGAGGTATCGACATGTCCATGCTGAGCTTTGAAAAAAAATATCGGGTGCGTGGTGGCACGTTAATCGGGGGGGATTTGTTCGACTTTTGGGTCGGGCCTTTCTACGTCGGATTCTTCGGTGTCACGACCGCGTTTTTCGCGCTGTTGGGAACGACACTCATCTTCTACGGTATTGCCACGGGTCCGACCTGGAACATCTGGCAAATCAATATTGCGCCGCCCGACATAAGTTACGGTTTGGGTTTCGCGCCGATCAGCGAAGGCGGATTGTGGCAGCTGATTACAATCTGCGCCGTGGGCGCTTTCGTCTCCTGGGCGCTGCGCCAGGCTGAGATCAGCCGCAAACTCGGCATGAATTATCACGTGCCTATCGCGTTCGGCGTCGCCGTATTCGCTTACATTAGCCTTGTCATTATCAGGCCGGTGCTGATGGGCGCGTGGGGACACGGTTTTCCCTACGGGATCATGAGTCATCTCGACTGGGTATCGAATACCGGCTACCAGTATCTGCACTTTCATTACAACCCGGCGCACATGATCGCGGTAACTTTCTTCTTTACGACCGTTCTCGCGCTCGGATTGCACGGCGGTGCCATCCTTTCTGCAACGAACCCGCATAAGAAAGGCGACACCGTGAAAGGTGCGTATCACGAGAACAGTTTTTTCCGTGACACGATCGCCTACTCCATTGGCTCGCTGGGTATCCACCGGCTCGGGCTGTTCCTCGCTCTGAATGCCGGGTTCTGGAGCGCCATCTGCATCATCATTAGCGGCCCGTTCTGGACTCGCGGCTGGCCGGAATGGTGGAACTGGTGGCTATCGCTGCCCATCTGGAGCTAAGGGGAAGTCGCTATGGCTACATATCAAAACATATTCAATCGGGTCCAGGTGCACGGCGAGGCGGACATGGGCGTCCCCCTGCCGGAGGGTATCTGGGACCGTACGAAAGCACGCTTCTCGAGACTGTTGGGGATTTTCGGTGAAGCACAGGTAGGCCCGACGTACCTTGGTACGACGGGCCTCTTGTCGTTACTGTTCGGCATCGCCGCGTTCGAGATTATCGGGCTGAACATGTGGGCTTCAGTAGGCTGGGATCCGGTGCAGTTCTTTCGTTTACTGCCCTGGCTCGCGCTCGAGCCGCCGGGGCCCGAATGGGGCTTGCGGATTCCGCCGCTCAACCAGGGTGGCTGGTGGCTGCTTGCAGGCGCTTTCCTCACGCTGTCGATAATGCTCTGGTGGGTCAGGATGTACCGGCGAGCGACCGAGCTTGGTCTGGGCACCCACGTCGCCTGGGCTTTTGCCTCGGCAATCTGGTTGTACCTGGTACTCGGTTTCATCCGGCCGGTTCTGATGGGGAGCTGGAGCGAAGCCGTTCCGTTCGGAATTTTCCCGCACCTCGACTGGACGACCGCGTTCTCGCTGCGTTACGGGAATCTGCTTTACAACCCGTTCCATATGCTGTCGATCACGTTTCTGTACGGTTCCGTGCTGCTGTTCGCCATGCACGGCGCTACTATCATTGCGTCGGGCAACTACGGCTCGCATCGCGAAATCGAACAGATCGTCGACCGGGGCACCGCGGCTGAGCGAGGGGCATTGTTCTGGCGTTGGACCATGGGTTTCAACGCCACCTTCGAATCCATTCACCGCTGGGCCTGGTGGTTCGCCGTTCTCACGACTCTGACCGGCGGTATTGGCATCCTTCTAACAGGCACGGTCGTCGACAACTGGTACCAGTGGGGTCTGGAGCATGGTTTTGTTCCGGTGTATCCCGATCAGTCCAGTGGGGTTGATCCAGGGGCCGCACCGTGAGGGGCATGACGATGATGACGACAACACACAAAGTGATCGTACTGGCCGCAATGGGCACGCTGTTGACGGCTTGTGAGCGCCCACCCATAGAGACCGAGCAGTCCGGCTATCGCGGCACCGCGATGGTCGACGTGAGCAACCCGCGCGCGCCGGAGGCGGAGCAGGGTTATCCAGCCGCGCTGCCGGCCGCGCCGGCCTCCGGGCCGAAGGCGGGCGAGGTCTATCAGAACGTGCAGGTGCTGGGCGATCTTTCAGTCGCGCAGTTCACGCGGCTCATGACTTCGATGACGGCCTGGGTGTCGCCCGAGCAAGGCTGCAACTATTGCCACAATCCGGCGAACCTCGCCAGCGACGATGTCTATACCAAGGTGGTTTCCCGGCGGATGATCGAGATGACTCAGCACATCAACGAGTCCTGGTCGGATCACGTGGGCGGCAACGGGGTCAATTGTTATACCTGCCATCGGGGTAACAACGTACCGGAGTACATCTGGTTCTCGGAAGGCATGTCCGCTTTCGGCAACCTGAACTTCGCGGGCTGGCGGGACGGGCAGAATATGCCGAACGCCATGGTTGGTTACACGAGCCTTCCGTCCGACGCCTACACGGACTTCCTGACGAAGACCGAGGGTAACGCGCCGATACGCCTTGCCTCCGCCGAAGCGTTCTCCGGTCCGGAGCTGGGCCTGTCGATCAAGGATGCCGAATACACCTACGGACTGATGACGAGCTGGTCGCAGTCACTCGGCGTAAACTGCACCTTTTGTCACAACACGCGCGCTTTCCAGAACTGGGAGCAAAGCACGCCGCAGCGGATAACGGCGCATCACGGGCTGAACATGGTCCGGGATCTGAATGCCAACTACCTGATACCGCTGGGTCCTGAGTATCCGGAGAACCGCCTTGGCGAGGAGCTGGGCGACGCGCCCAAGGCTTACTGCGCAACCTGTCATCAAGGGGTCAACAAACCGCTGGGCGGCGCAGATGCCGTGTCGGCGTATCCCTCGCTGGGAGCCGCTCCTTAAGAGTTCGGGCCGGGCAATTCGGACTCGTCTTGCCCGGCTCTCTCTAATACCCCGGTCTCTGACTCAGGTCGTTCTGCTACAGCACCGGACCGCCCAGAACGGGCGTGTTCCGGATGCGGTCCCGCCAGTCGTCCGGACCGTTGAATGCGTTTGCGGACAGCGCAAGCCGGCTGCGCGTCGCCTTGGCAAAGCGCCCGGTCACCCCCGCTTCGTCGAGCGTCTCCGCGGCCTGGCTTTCGGTGTCGAGCGTAAACATGGCCATGTGCAGCTCGTGTCGTGCCAGCAGCGCCGACAGGAACTCACGCCAGGCGGATCCCCGTTCCGCGCGAACCAGCGGGTCGTGAATACTCAGGTAGCGAAACGCTCTCCGGTTATAACGTTTGCCCAGCACCGCGAAGCGGCTGTAAGCATGCCTGTGCAGGAAGCGGGCTGTGCGGCCGCCTTCCCCCAGGTCCAGCTCCTGCACGCCTACGCGCGCCGCCGCGACAAGCTCATCGCCCGACATGAGCCCGAAGACGGGCAGCGCCGAGCCTGCGGTCAGCGCCAGACCTTTGGCGGCGGAGAGTCTTTGTGCGTCGTAAGCGTGTTTTTGCGACTCGTCGAGCTCGATGACAGCCGCCGAGTCCCGCGGCCATTGCCGATAGACGAGCTGCGTCTGCAGGAACCTGAGTTCCTCTGCGCCGCGCGCTTCGAGCAGCCGCCGGGACGCCAGGTTGCGTTCTTCGATCAGGCCCCAGGACAGCAGAGCGGAGTCGTCGCGCCGGCTTTCTTCCGCGAGCCAGTCGAATGCACGGTCGACGAGACGGCGGCCAACGCCGGTGCCGCGCACTGTCTCGTCCACGGCGAGCAGTCCGCGATAGCAGGAGCGTACGGGCCGGCCGTCGAGCAAGGCTTTGGAGAGTGTAAGTACGTAGCTTCCGCGTATAGCACCGCTGTCTTCGTCACGTGCGCAAAAACAGACTGGCCTGTCTGCGTTGCGCAACAAGCGGCCGACGTCCGCGCGGCGGTAGCTCAAACCCTCGTCGCCGAAAGGCACCGATTCGATCAGGCCGATCAGCTCGGCACCGGGTTGCGGGAGTACTTCTATGCTGATCATGTCGGGTTACGCCGCCGGCGCGTCCTCGATAGCCTCTTCGTTGCCGCTCCGCCACTCGAGGTCGCTCACGGCGACTTCAGCAAACGTCGCGCGGCGGCGCAGGGCGCGCCAGAGTATAGGCGCGGTATTGACGGGCATTAGCAGAAACGGCCAGGGGTCGCGCCGGGACCAGGTGACGTCTCTGGCTGACCGCAGTTCGCGGAGTACCCGGTGAAACTGCCGCGGCTGCGCGAGCTTGCCGAGCAGCGCCGTAAAGCCGGACCATGATTCGGTCAGGGCGATGGGCCCGCCGGTACCCGGGCTCGCAGCCTCTCCGGAGGTCACAAGACCGGCGAGCTGTGCTGTCGGTACAAAGTGAATGCCGCTCGTCGCGCGAGGATTGCACTCGATCGCGTAAGCACGTCCGCCGCCGTCGATGATGAAGTCGAAAGCAACAAAACCCGTAAAGTCGACCGCCTCGACGAAGCGCTCAACCCAGCCGGAAACTTCAGGCAGCGCCGGTATCGAGCGAAAACCCACGGCGACACTGCCGCTTAGAATCGTCCCTTCGTAGATCGACAGGGCAAGTACGCGGCCGCGCCGCACCACCGCAAAGCTCGAGACTTCCCTGCCGTCGATGCGCGCCTGAACCAATTCGTCCGCCGCAACGCTGCCGGGCGCGTCGCCGATGGTCCGGGCGTCGACATAGCGTACGCCGCGGCCGGAACAGGCATGCCGCGGTTTCACCACCAGCCGGGAGCCCGCCTCGGGCGGAATCTGCGCGCCTTCCCGCGGCAGAAAACTCAGCGGCGCATCGAGCCCCAGTTCACGCGCCGTTTTTGCAAAGCGGTATTTGTCGTGTACCTGCAGCAGTGTCTTGCTGTCGGCCGCAAACACCTCGACGGATTCCGGCAGGCGATCCTTAAGCAGAGCGACCCGCAGGGTTTCCTCGGATACGGGAACGACAAGCGCTGCCGACTCCTCAAGGACGGCCGCGGCGAGTTCGTCGAGGTAGCGCTCGGGGTCCCGGCTGGGATCGGCAACCCGGATGCTGCGGTCAACGGCTTTCGACATGCGGCAAAGATGCATGCCGAAGGGCTCGGCGACCACCACGCGAAAGCCCATGGCCGAAAAGCTTCTCGCCAGATCCAGCGCGACGGGCAGGCGACCGAGCGTCAATACGACGCACTGCTTCTGCATTCGCTAGTCCGGGTTCCCGAGCATGCCCGAATAATACCTGCATCGGCTTGCGAGCGGCCAAATGCGTATACTTCGCAGCGTGGAGTATGCGTCAGACAGCAGGGCAGAAGCATGACGGAGCTGTATCGTCCGCCTGCGCCGCTGCCGAAAACCCCGATACGTTCTTTGCTGCGCGTTCTGCGTCAGGGGGACGGCGACCTCCTGAGCCTCGTGCCGATCGACGCGTATCAAGAACCCTATACCTACCTCGGCTATTCGCGGCGCTCCATCCTGTTGATCAACGATCCTGCGATCGCCCGCGAGGTTCTGACCGACCCGCTGGAGATCTTCCCCAAAAACGACCTCATGGTGGGGGCTCTCGAGCCGCTGGTCGGCGATTCCATCTTCGTCTCGAGCGGAGAGCGCTGGCGGCGGCAGCGCGCCATGATCGATCCCGCATTCTCGCAGCTGCGTATCAACACTGCCTACGCGTCGATGCAGGCCGCGGTCGACGACTACGAGAAAGAACTCGACAGGCGAGCGGCCACGGGCGAGGAGTTTTCCCTCGATCACGCCATGAGCGAGCTAACGGCCGACGTCATTTGCCGGACGATTTTTTCCCGCTCACTGGAATCGCAGACCGCCCGCGACGTGTGCGATTCTTTTACGGAGTTCGAAACCAGCGTGGCAAGCGTCGATTTGTGGCAGCTGATAGTCGGCAAGCCCTGGGCTGACGTAAAACAACCCGCGGCCGTGCTGGCGGCCTGCGAACGCATACGCCGGCACATCGGCGATCTCGTCGATCCGCGTCTCGGAGCCGACGGCAGCGAACTGGACGATATTGTAGCGGCCGTGATTGCGGCCAGAGATGCGGAAACCGGTGAGGGATTCACGCGTGAAGAGTTGATCGATCAGCTCGGCGTGTTTTTCCTGGCGGGACACGAGACTACCGCCAGCGCACTGACCTGGGCTTTTTTTGCGTTGTCTCAGCGCGAGGACCTACGGGACCGCGCCCGCGCGGAGATCGCCGAGTGCGCGGGCGAGGGTGCCGTGAGCATCCAGGAAGTGAAGCAAATGGGCTACGTGCGTAACGTGTTTCGCGAGACGCTCAGACTGTACCCGCCTATCACTTTTATCCCCCGGGTTGCCGCAGAGGCGACCCGCATTGGCAAGTACCGCGTGAAGAAGGGAGCGATGATCATGATCTCGCCATGGACGGCGCACCGCAACGCGCTGCTTTGGCGCAATCCCGACCGCTTCGATCCGGATCGTTTCGAGGCGGGCGGGCACGACGACAAGGGCGTGCTGATGTCGTTTGGGCTCGGTCCGCGCGTCTGTATCGGCGCCGCGTTCGCCACCGTGGAGAGCGGGCTGATCCTGGCGCGGCTGCTGCGGCGTTACGACTTTGAAATTCGCGATCCCCAGGCGGTTCGTCCCGTCGCGCGGCTAACGACCCGGCCGGCCGAAGATATTCGGGTGCGCGTGCGGCGCCGGAAAGGCGGCGAGTGAGCAAGGCACCCAGGGTCGTCGTTATCGGTGCCGGTATGGGCGGGCTCGCGGCGGCGATCGAGCTTGCTGCGAGCGGCTGCAAGCTTACGCTACTGGAGCAGGCTGCTGTGCCCGGCGGTAAAATGCGCGAACTCGCGTCGGGCGGCGTGTCGATCGATTCCGGTCCCACCGTGTTTACGATGCGCTGGGTATTCGACGCGCTGCTGGCGAGCGCCGGCACGTCGCTCGAGGATGAGTTGACGCTGCACCGGGCAGCGAGACTTGCCAGGCACGTCTGGACCGATGGTGCACGCCTCGATCTGTTCTCCGACGTCGATGCATCGGTGGCGGCAATCGCCGCGTTTGCGGGTGCTGATGAAGCGGCAGCCTACCGGCGTTTCGCCCGCGATTCCGGGCGCATCTACGCTACGTTGCTCGATACGTTCATGCGGCGCGAGCGTCCCGGACCGCTGGGCTTAAGTCTTGCGCTCGGACTCAAAGGTTTACCGCGGCTGTATGCCACCCGGCCGTTTAGGAGCCTGTGGAACGAGCTGGGCCGCTATTTCCGCGACCGGCGTTTGCGGCAGCTGTTCGCGCGCTACGCAACCTATTGCGGTTCTTCGCCGTTTGCCGCTCCGGCAACGCTCATGCTGATCGCACACGTCGAGCGGGAAGGCGTGCACTACGTGGACGGCGGCATGCAGCGGCTTGCGGAGTGTCTCGACCGGGTGGCGCGTCGTGCCGGGGCTGAGTTGCGCTACGAGACCGCCGCGGCGGAGCTACGGGTACGCAATGGCCGCGTGACCGGTGTCGTGACCGGCGGCGGCGACTGCATAGAAGCTGACGCGGTCGTCTTTAACGGCGATGCGCAGGCGCTGACGCGCGGCACGCTGGGCGATGCCGCGTGCGCCGCATTGCCGCGGCGCCGCGGCGAGCCACGGTCGCTGTCCGCGCTGACCTGGAGCGTCGAGGCGGACGTCGACGGTTTTTCGCTCGATCATCACACCGTGTTCTTCGGCGAAGACTACCCTGCCGAGTTTGCCGCACTGTTCTCGCAAAATTCCATCTGCGCGTCGCCGACAACCTACGTCTGTGCGCAGGATCGTGGCGACGAGAGCGCCGTCCCGAACGGCGCAGAGCGGTTGTTCGTATTGGCTAACGCGCCGCCGCAGGCGCTGTCCGAAGCCGCGCTGCTGGACGCACAGAACAACGTCGAACGCCTGCTCGGCCGGGCAGGGCTGACGATCGATCTCGGCGCAGCGAACGCACGCCGGTTTTCACCGGCGGACTTTGCCGCGCGGTTTCCCGAGAGCGACGGCGCAATATACGGCTGGCCCACGCACGGCATGTTCGGCTCTTTTCGCCGCTCGGGCTCCCGGTCGAAACTGGAGGGTCTTTACCTGGCGGGCGGCAGCGTACATCCGGGTCCCGGAGTGCCGATGGCCGCCTTGTCGGGCCGGATTGCCGCCGACGCGGTTCGCAAGGATCTGGACTTTTAAGCGGCCCGGCGCGGGTCTGGTACGACGGTGTCCAGCACTTTCGCACTGGAGATCACGCCGGGCATGCCGGCGCCGGGATGGGTGCCGGCGCCAACCAGATACAGACCTTCTATGTCCTCGCTGCGATTGTGCGGCCGGAACCAGGCTGTCTGGGTCAGCACGGGTTCGAGCCCAAACGCCGCGCCTTTGTATGAGAACAGGCGCTCGCGGAAGTCAACCGGGGTTAGCAGGCGCGACGTGACCGTGTGCTGACTGAGTTCCGGGAGTACCGTTGCTTCGAGCGCCGCCGCGATTCGTTGCCGGTAACGCTCTGCGGCGTCGTTCCAGTCCGTATCGCCGTCGAGGTGCGGCACGGGTGACAGCACATAGAAGGCATCGCAGCCCGGCGGAGCGAGCGATACGTCGGTGGCCGTGGGCCGATGCAGATACAGGCTGAAATCGTCCGCCAGTTTCTTGCTGTCGAAGATGTCGCGCAGCAGCTCCCGGTAACGCGGGCCAAGCAGAATCATGTGGTGTGGAACGTCGGTGTACTGCTTGTCCGTGCCGAAGTACCAGACGAACAGGCTCATTGAATAGCGCGCGCGGGCGAGCTTGCGTCTGGACCAGCGCTTGCTGCTGCCTTCGGGCACCAGATAACGGTAGGTCGAGGCTGAGTCCGCGTTGGACACCACCACGTCGGCTTTGAGGCTCTCTCCCGATTCCAGCTCGACGCCGGTCGCGCGGCCGTTGTCGACGGAGATTCGCTTCACTGCGGCGCTGCAGCGCACCGTGTTGCCCTGCGCTGCGATCAGCTTGACGAGTCCTTTGATCAGGCTGCCTGTGCCGCCCATGGCGAAGTGCACGCCGTGCTTGCGTTCGAGCTGGGCAATGAGCGCGTACACGGCAGTGGTGCGAAACGGATTGCCGCCGACGAGCAGCGGATGGAAGCTGAATACGCGGCGCAGTTTGGGGTGTTTTATATAGCGCGCGACCAGGCTGTAGACCGAGCGGTAAAACTGGGCGCGCACGAGCTCGGGCAGGACCCGCAGCATCTTGCCGAAGGTGTCGAAGGAAAGATTCAGGAGCTGATCGAAGCCGACGTCGTAGAGCATCGAGCTCGCCTTCAGGAAGCGCTCGTAGCCTTCGACGTCGTCCGGGTTGAAGCGGGCGATCTCTGCTTTCATCGCCTCGTGATCGCCGCTGTAGTCGAAGTGCTCGCCGTCGTCGAAGCGGATGCGGTAGTACGGATTGATCTCCCGCAGGTCGATGTCGTCGGACATCTCGCGGCCGCACAGTTCCCAGAGTTCCTCGAGCAAAAACGGCGCCGTGACAATCGTGGGTCCGGCGTCGAATACGAAGCCGTCCTGTTCATACACGTAGGCCCGGCCGCCCGGCTTGTCGAGCTTCTCGCAGACCGTAACCCGATAGCCCCGGGCGCCGAGTCGTACCGCGGCGGCCAGACCGCCAAAGCCGCTGCCGATCACGACGGCATGCGCTTTTTCGCTAGTGCTCAAAAGGATCCTTGTGGCTGCTGTAATGCGGGCATGACACTGGCTTCGTAGTATAAGATGGACACTGGCAGGAGGGCTACAGCGGCAAGCCGAAATAGCGGCGGCGTTTACACATGGTTACACATCTGTTCGAGATTTTGATCGCTTTGCACATCGTGTCCGGCAGCATCGGTCTGATCTGCATGTGGGTGCCCGTGGTCGGCAGGAAAGGCTCCGCGACCCACAAGCGCTGGGGCAAGGTATTCGCGTACTCCATGCTGATAACGGGAAGTATTGCGATCGGCATTAGCCTGTGTACCCTGCATTCACCGCTCGAAACGCACCCGTTCTGGGACGACGCGGCGCTGGTGCGTGGCGTATTCGGCTGGATGATGCTGTATCTCGCGGTCATGACGATCATGCTGGCCTGGTACGGCCTGCTGTGTATCCGCAACAAGCGTCAGCACGAGCGCAATCTGAATGCGCCGAATCTGCTGCTGCAACTGCTGACTTTTGCCGCGGCTGCGAACTGCGCCGTGCAGGGCTATCTGCTCGGCCAGCCGCTAATGATGGGTATTGCCGTAGTGGGCCTGACCGCGGCGGTCCTCAATACCCGCTTCATCCTGCAGTCGGCGCCGCCGGTCAACGAGTGGTTAATTCAGCATACCCGCGGTCTCGTGGGCGCCGGGATTTCGGTTTACACGGCGTTCCTGGCGTTTGGCGCGGTCAATCTGCTGCCGGCTTATGCCTTCAATCCGGTCGTTTGGGCGACCCCGACCGTGCTCGGTGTTGGCGTGCTGCTGTATCACCAGGCGAAGATCACGCGGGCGCGTCAGCGGCTCGGGCGGTCAGCCGCTTCGGCTTAGCGATTCAGTCGGGCGAGGGCGCGCCGCGCCAGCGCTGTGCCAGATCGGCGACGTGGAAGACGAGCGCCGCAATCAGACAGGCGGCCACGATCTTCCAGTCAGCCTCGACGAACACGGCGCGCAGCGCCAGCATGAGGCTACCGCCAGCCCCTATGTTGATCAGCAGCCAGCGTGGGGCTATGCCCCGTCCGGTGATCTGACGGTAGCCGAGTAGCAACGCGACCTCGAGGACGACAAAAGCGAGCATGATGTCGACGATGCGACCGCTCGTGATGAGTTCTTGCAGCATGGTGCACCGTCACTTTTGTAGGTTCGCGTTTGCCGCGATTCTCGGCTCGACTGCGAGCACGGTGTGAAACGTCAGTCTAGAGCGAGTCGATCCAGTTCTCCACCCGCAGCGACTTCATCCGGCGAAATCAAAGAAACTCAGCAAGCTTGTTTGGGACAGAGGCAGGAATTGCGGCCAGATAAGGGGTCACAGAACAGAAAAGGGGCCGGGTTTATTTTCAAAAAGGGGCCAGGTTTATTTTTGTGGCGCGGAAATGGCTCAGATCTATCTCGTCCGGATAAAATAAACCCGGCCCCATTTTTTAAGATCGCAGGCAAAAAAAGACCCGCGCAAGGCGGGTCTCCTGAGAACTGCCTGCGGGCCGGTCTATTTGCTGCCAGAAGGGTTCCGCATTTCGATCGAACCGTTGAAGGTCGCGCCTTCTTCGATTGCTATGGTCGGTGCGACGATGTTGCCCGCGACCACACCCGACTTGCGGACCGTTACGCTAACGGTTGCGTGCAGGTCGCCGTCGACGTTGCCCTCGACGAAAATCTTCGTGGCGTTGACGTTGGCGATGATCTTGCCGTTGGGCCTGAGCGTCAGGCAGCACTTGCCCTGATTGATCGTGCCCTCGACCGTGCCTTCGATGATCAGGTCTTCGCCGGCGGAGAGTTCGCCCTTGAAGTGCAGCGATTCGCCGATCACCGAGACCGGGCTGTCGCTGCTGTCCTGATTCCGCCGCACCGAATCCGGCACGTCCGAAAACTGGATGACCTGCGATTCGGTGTGGGCTTCGTCCTTGTCGTTATCGAAGCGGGGCGCCTTCATGATTTCAGTGTCACTCATGCCAAATCTCCTCAACATGTTCAGGCGGCACCGGCTGAACGTTTCTTATCGGCATCCGCGTTTGCAGTAGCCGAATTATCCTCACCGCCGCTCTTCGATGCGGTGCCCTTGTGCTGCTTGCCTGACTTGTGCGAACCGTCCTGCTGCGAACGCGCCTTGCCAGACATATCTATCTTGCCGTTGAAGGTCGCACCTTCGCGCAGCGTAACGGTCGGGCTGAAGATGTTGCCGTCGACGTTGGCGCTTTCCCGGACGACGACCGAAGTCTGCCCCTGGATATCGCCGCGCACCGAACCTTCGATGGAGATGTGGTCTGCCTCGACGTTCGCCTTCAGCTTGCCTTCCTCGCCTACGGTGAGGTTCGATGTGTGTTTGATCGACCCCTCGACCTGGCCTTGAATAACGAGGTCTTCGTTGGCCGTGAGTTCGCCTTTGAACTTGAGCGTCGGGCCGAGAATTGACGCTTTCTTCTTGTCGCCCATGTCGTACGGATGGCTCATGACTTGCTCCTTCAAGCGGGATGAGTGACGGGACCGCGATAGTGCGCATCATGAACCTGCGTCACAAAAACCGCCGTGACCGGATTCACAGATACCGGGCCCGAAACCTGTCTGTCATAAGAGACGATTGCGTGTCAGTTTGTGACCCGCACTGCCAGCAGAGTGTTGCCTGTTGCCGCTAGCCGCTGTTTTTTCTCGATAATTTTTCTCGCACCAGCAAAGGGCGAGGTGACGACCCCCTCCGGGCGTCACTGGACGAATGTTTTTGGCGGCTGCTCAGTCGCCGAGCAGTGCGCGGACTTTCCTGCTCCAGCGCCTGCCGGCAGCCGTGTCGTACGGATTGAAACTTATCGTTCCGTCGCCTTCGAGTTCCAGTTCGACCGGCTCGAGACCGCTCATCCAGACGTTGTGCCCGAGCTCGTCAGTGACGACTTTCGGCGGGCGGCGAATGCGAACGGTGTCGCCAATGTGTGTGCTCTTTTCCATAAGCCGGGTATCGGCTCTGGCGGGGATTACTTTAACCGCTGCCTCACAGCAGCTCGGCAAGCCGGGTTGACGAGGCCGAGCCGTGCGTCGCGATCATTGCCAGCAGCAGCTCGGCCGTGGCAAGCGCATCGGCAAGGCAGTCGTGTCCGGCGTAATAGGGGAGTTTGTAATGCTCGCGCAGCCGCACGAGCCGCAGCGCGTCGCCTTTGCTGCTTTGCGCACGCCGCCGTCGGCGCCGCAGCTCCAGCGCGAGCGTGTCGACGACGGGGACGGCGAGGGGCGCACCGTAATGACGCCTGCAGACGCGGTCGAGCAGGCGCTTGTCGAGGCCGGCGTGATGTACCAGCAGCGAACGGCCCGCGAGCGCGGTAACGACCTGATCAAGTACTTGCCTGAGCGGCAGTCCGCCGGCGCAGACCGTATCGGTCAGACCGTGCACGGCCGCGCTGTCGCCAACCGCGGTTTCCGGCTGCACGATGCAGCGTTTGGCCGAGTCCATTGCAACCCGGTTATGCCGTACCAGCACCCAGCCGATACTCAGGACTTCCGCGGTGGCTGGATCGAGCCCGGTCGTTTCGATGTCCAGACTGACGAGCTCGCTGTCTCTGAACGGCTTATTGGCCGGCAGCGGGGAGGAGAGCAGCGACTGCATGGGTTCGGCATAGTCGCGGCGCCTGAGCCAACGCCTGTAGAGCGCTGCGGCCAGCAGCTTCATGTTATGTGGAAGCGGTTCAGCAATGCCGACTGACTGACGCGCACCTGCGCAAAGGCCGCCTTTAGATTTTGCCGCGCAAGGGGCGATAACTCGTCTGGCGACAGATGGTTGTCGGGGTCTTCGCCTTCGTGCATTTGCCGGCTCTGATGTTCGAGCCTGAGTTTCTCGATGAAGTCGAGCGCGTCGATCAGGTTCGCGGCGTCCGCCGCCGTCAGTTCGCCGGCCTGCGCGGCCGCATTGAGGCGGTTGCGCGTACCGATTCTGAGCTCGCCGGCGGCGAGGCAGCGTATGCGCGCGATCTCGACGATCGGCATGATGCCGTGCAGCTTCAGATCGAGCGTGTTCTTGTGTTCGCCGGAGCGTTCGAGCACAAACTGGCGGAAGAACCCCAGCGGCGGCTGAAAATTCATCGCGTTCTTCGACATTAGCGCGAGAAAGATCGTATTGTCGCGGGCGCTCTTGCGAATGCTGTCCTTGAGCTGATCGACGAGCCGGGTGTTCCCGTGCACCGCGCGCAGATCGAAGAAGATGTTGGCGTGCATGAGCGCCTTTTCTTCGGGCACCGTTATCCAGCGGTGAAAGTACCCGCGCCATTGGGATACGGGCTGACACCACTCGGGGTTTCGCGCCATGACGTCGCCGGGGCAGTACACGTAGCCGCAGGCGTCGAGCCCGTCGTTGACGATCGCGGCCAGCCGTCCGAAGTACTCCTTGTCCTCGCTGCTCGCGGAATCCTCGAGCACGAGCGCATTGTCCTGATCGCTTTTTGCGGACTGCTCGTGTCTGCCCTGCGAGCCCAGTGCGAGCCACGCGTAATCGCAGGGCGGCGGACCGAGTTCCGTTTCTGCAATCCGTATGAGCTGTCGGGTTACGGTATCGGTAATTGTCGTAATGAACTTGCCGAGCTGTTCCCCGTTGGCGTCCGATTCGATCTGCCCGGCAATGAGCCCGGGGAGGCGCCGACAAACGGCCACGAGCCCGTCCGCCGAGCTTTGTTTGCCCAGATCGCTGACCAGGTAAAGCGGATGTTCGGTTTCGAGCCGCATGAAGTCGCTGCGCGACACCATGCCGATCGGCGTGTCGTCGCGGGTGATCGGCAAGTGATGAATATTGCTCTGCATCATCAGGAGCGCAGCCTCGTACGCATGGGCCTCCGCGTCGAGGCTGATCGGCGATGCAGTCATGATGTTCGATACGCTTTGCTCGACGGGACGGTTGTCCGCGACGACGCGACTGCGGATGTCGCGGTCCGTGACGATACCGACGATCTTGCCGCGTTCGGTAATCAGCATGGCGGACACGCGATTTGCAACCATGCTCTCGGCGGTCTCCCGGATGCTGACGGCGGCGTCGATCGTGACGGGCGGCCTGGCAACGAGTTCGCCAACGTTCTGGCCGGCCGCGCCGCGCAGCGATGCCGTCTGCGGCCGCTGCGTCAGGCGGTCCGACAGGGCACGCACGAAGTGCGTGTCGAACTCGGTGCTGCCGCGGCGCAGTTCCGCGAACGCGCTGCCCTCGAGGTGGTAGATCAGTGCGTCTTCCAGGGCTTTCGAATGATTGCGCACGGGCGCGTCGTTCATGAGCGACGGGAAGCCGAAGCAGTCGCCCTCCGTGGCGCGCGCAACCAGATTGTCCTGTTCGTCACGTAGCTCGACGGCGCCGCTGCGGACGATGTTGAGCTCTGCATTGCGATGACCGATGACGAGGATGTCGCTCTGCTTCGGGTAATACGCCACCTTTACGGCTCTTGCGGCAATCCCGATCTGCCGCTCGTTCAGCGCGTCGAAGCCGGGCAGCGCGGCGAGAAAACGCTCGATTTCCGGGATTTCGTTCATACCGAAAGTGTAGGACCTATTAGCGCCCGCGGGTACTCATTTATAGCCTCGGGCGCGGTCAGCCGGGGCTGCGCTCAGAACGCGTATTTCGCCGACACCAGCAGCCGGGTCAGATCGCCGTCTGCGCCGGATTCGGTTTCGCGCTGTGCGTAGATGAGTTCGCCGCCGACCGTCATTCTCGGGTAGGGCGAGTACAGCAGGTTGAGATGCACACTGTAGGCCTCTTTGGTGACGCCGTCGCCGGTCAGGTCCACGGGATTATCGTTGCTGAGATAGCTGAGCGTGAGATTGGAGCGCCAGTTGTCGTTCCAGAAGTGCCGGTAGGAGCCGAAGATCCCGAACTGATCGATGGCCTCGATGTTGCCCGCGGAGTCGAGTACGCCGCCGTTCGACGTATTGAGGCCAATATAGCGGCCCATGCCCGAGCCCGTTGTCGCCATCCAGCGGAAATCGTCGCGTCCGAAGTTGTGTTTGCCGGAAACGGACAGCCCGTAGCCAACCGTGCTGTCGTCCTGGCCGCCGATATCGTAGTCGAGGCTGCGCAGGAGTCCGGCGGCTTTGATGTAGCCGTTGGCGAGCTTGAACGTATAGCGGGCGGCAAAGTCCGGCAGCGGACCGTCGTCGCTGACGATCCGGGCGCCGCCGCCGTTTGGCGTGAGCGTCGTCTCAGGGTTCTCGATGGCGAGTTCGAGTGCGCCGTGCGTGTAACGGATCATCCCTTGCCGGTTGAACACCGTGGACTCGGCGGGACCGACGAAGTCGAGGTTTTCGGGCAGTGCGCCGACGTCCTGGAACGTGGTCCAGGTCTGGCCGATCAGCCACTTGTCGTAGGTCAGGTAGGCATGCCGCATGCGCGGGGCGTAGGAGTTGCTGACGCGCTCGTTGCCGAAGCCGCTCAGGAAGAAGTCCAGCTCGATGTAGGTCGATGCCTGCTTGCCGCTGGCAAGCGTGTGCTCGCTCTTGAAGCTCAGGCGCGTTTCGCGGGCCTGGACGGCGGCGTCGGGACCTTCGCCTTCGGCGTCGCCGACCGGGATCGTTCCGGGGATGTAAAACTGTGTGCCGGCGCTGCTGGGCGCAAGATCGCCTGCGCTGAGGTCGCTGAACATCGCATCTACCTTGATGTAGCCGCCGAAACTGTATCTCGTGCTCGAGCCGTCGTCGTCCGACAGGGTCGGCCACTTGGTCTCGGGCCGTTCGAGCTGCACGAGCTGGGGTTCCGACTCTTGCTCTTTTTCTCCGGCGACGAGTTCGGCGATCACTGCCTCGAGCTGTGCGATGCGCGCTTCGAGTTCCTCGTTGGTCGCGGCTGCCGCGGAGCACGAGCTGGTGGCGAGCGCAATGGCTACGGCCGCTCTTATGCTTGTCCTGGCGGTCGTACTGGCGATTCTGGTCATCGACTTGCTTGTATTCATCGGCTTGCCCCCCAAGGCGAATTGGTCCCTGCTGCGAATACTCGGCGAGGTCCAGGCGGGTTGCCATTAGCCAAAAGTCGAATCTGCGCCTCACCTAGACCAAGGTCTAATACCGCTGGTCCGTAGCGTTTTCTTACAGTGCGGGAATACCGGCGGCGAGGTGGACGAGGAAGACGCCGCAGCAAATACAGCGCCAAGAGGGGGGCGAGCATGAGCGAAGTCCAGATACACCCGGTGAACGACTACTATCGCGAACACGGCCTGCTGGATGAGGAGGGGTACATGGCCATGTACCGCCGCTCGCTGGAGGAGCCCGAGGCATTCTGGGCCGAGCAGGCGGCGATAGTCGACTGGATCGAACCGTTCTCGAAAGTAAAGGACGTCTCCTTCGCGCGCGACGACCTGCATATCCGCTGGTTCGAGGACGGCATCCTCAACGTCTGCCACAACTGCGTGGACCGGCACCTCGAAACGCGCGGCGATCAGACCGCGATCATCTGGGAAGGCGACGATCCGGAAAAGGATCTCGAGATCAGCTACCGTGAGCTGCACGGACGCGTCTGCCGGTTTGCCAATTCGCTCAAGGCGATCGGCGTGGGCAAAGGCGACCGGGTCACTATCTACATGCCCATGATTCCAGAGGCGGCCGTTGCGATGCTGGCCTGCGCGCGCATTGGCGCCGTGCACTCCGTGGTGTTTGGCGGCTTTTCGCCGGAGGCGCTCGCCGGCCGGATCGTCGATTGCGAATCGACCGTCGTGATTACGGCGGACGAGGGGCTGCGCGGCGGGCGTTCCGTGCCGCTCAAGGCAAACGTCGACCGCGCCGCGGAAATCGACGGTGTCACTACGCTCGAGAAAGTGCTGGTCGTCAGGAACACCGGCGGCGATATCGACTGGACCGAAGGCCGCGACGTCTGGCTGCACGACCTGGAGAAGACCGTCGGGGACGATTGCCCGGTCGAGCCCATGAACGCGGAGGACCCGCTGTTCATCCTGTACACCTCGGGCTCTACCGGAACGCCGAAAGGCGTGCTGCACACCACGGGCGGTTATCTCGTGTATGTGGCGCTGACCTTCAGGTACATCTTCAACTACGAGCCGGGCGAGGTGTACTGGTGCACGGCCGATGTGGGCTGGGTAACCGGTCACTCCTATATTGTGTACGGTCCGCTTGCAAACGGCGCTATCTCGCTCATGTTCGAAGGTGTGCCCACCTATCCCGATGCCAGCCGACTTTGGCAGGTGTGCGACAAACACGAGGTCAACATACTCTACACGGCGCCCACGGCGATACGCGCGCTTATGCGCGAAGGCGACGAGCCCGTGCAGCGCACTTCGCGCAAGAGCCTGCGCCTGCTGGGTTCGGTCGGCGAGCCGATCAACCCTGAGGCCTGGGAGTGGTACTACCGCGTCGTGGGCGACAGCCGCTGCCCGATAGTCGATACCTGGTGGCAGACCGAAACGGGCGGGGCGCTGATTAGCCCCTTGCCAGGCGCGACCGACCTCAAGCCCGGCAGCGCCAGCCGGCCCTTGTTCGGCGTGCAGCCAGCGATCGTGGACAGCGACGGCGTCGTCCAGGAGGGCGAGGCGTCGGGTAATCTGATCCTGTGCGATAGCTGGCCCGGCCAGATGCGTACCGTATACGGCGACCATCAGCGTTTTGTCGACACGTATTTCTCGACCTTCGAGGGCAGCTACTTCACGGGTGACGGCGCGCATCGCGATGCAGACGGTTATTACTGGATAACGGGCCGCGTCGACGACGTGCTTAACGTCTCGGGTCACCGCATGGGAACGGCGGAGGTCGAGAGCGCACTGGTGTCCCACGAGGCCGTCGCCGAAGCCGCTGTCGTAGGTTATCCTCACGACATCAAAGGGCAGGGTATTTATGTCTACGTGACGCTCATGGAGGGCGAATCGCCGAGTGACGACCTGCTCAAGGAACTGCGTACCTGGGTGCGCAAGGAAATTGGCCCGATCGCGACACCGGACCTGATCCAGTGGGCGCCCGGGCTGCCGAAGACCCGTTCCGGCAAGATCATGCGGCGGATACTGCGCAAGATCGCGGAGAACGAATACGGTAATCTTGGCGACACCTCGACGCTCGCCGATCCTTCGGTCGTCGACGATCTGATCGAAAACCGCATGAATCGTTAGCGATAAGGCATTGGCAGCAAATCGTCAACAATGAACCGTCAGGAGACCGTAAGAGCCCGTGGAGAGCGTAAACAGCAGTAAGGTTATTGTTGCCGACGATCATCCGCTGTTCCGCGAGGCGCTGATCCACGCGGTCGGTAAGGTGCTGTCGGACGCGGCGATCATCGAGGCAGAAAGTCTCGAGTCGCTGCAGGAGGTCGTCGAGGCAAATGCCGACGCCGATCTGCTGCTGCTCGATCTCAATATGCCCGGGGTAAGCGGTTTTTCGGCGCTGGCGTGGATCCGCAAGAACCACGCCGCGCTGCCGACGATCGTGGTCTCGGCTATCGACGACCCTGCCGTGATGCGGCGCTCGCTCAGGCATGCTGCGAGCGGCTATATTCCCAAGTCGTCCTCCATAAGCGACATCGAGGCAGGCATTCGTGCCGTGCTGGACGGCGAGGTCTGGCTGCCGGACGGCGTCGATGCGGACGGCGGCGACCTGGATGCCGGGGAAGCGGGCGTTGCGGAGAACCTGAGTACGCTCACGCCGCATCAGTTCCGCGTCCTCATGATGCTGGGCGAAGGTTTGCTGAACAAGCAGATTGCTTACAAGCTCGGCGTATCCGAGGCGACGATCAAGGCGCACGTCACCGCGATTCTGCGCAAGATGGGCGTTACCAACCGCACCCAGGCCGTGCTCGCCGTGCAGCAGCTCGGCGTTGCGGAGCCGGCGCTTGCGGAAGGAGACGCAGGGTAGCCGTCGGATTATTGCTGCACGTTCGCGGCTGACGCGCCATGCCTTACAGGAGCTTCCATTGCTGGAGATTTCGTCTGCGATCGTAATAGCGGTTCTCGTCGCTGGCGTCTTCTATTGGTTCCTCGAATGGCGTGAGATCTTCTCCGTGAAAAACCGGGGCGGGATAGTTTCGGGGGCCGAGACGGCGGTTGGCAGCGACGCAAAAGTGATTGCCGCGTTCGCGAAAACTACTGGGCATCGAAAACCCGAAGGGCGAATCCGTATCGAAGGTGAGAGCTGGAGGGCTGTGCTGGATGGAGATGCGGCAAACCTGCCTGCCGTCGGCGACCGGGTCACTGTGCTCGATATGGACGCCGCGCGGCTCGTCGCACGTGTGCAGGAACGGCTGCCCGCGTCGAAAGATTCCTAGCGAATGCCGCGGGATCGAGATTTTTGGGTTTTCGCCCGGCTTTCGCGCTGATGGCCGCAAAAACACGCTCTAGTGCCGTGCCGACACTCACCGGTATACTCGCGCGATGCCAGAGACCGCCCGGAGTGTATTAAACGATGTGTTCGGTTATCCCGATTTCCGGGGGCATCAGGAGGCGGTAATTGCCGCCGCGATGCGCGGCCGCGATGCGCTGGTCTTGCAGCCGACCGGCGGCGGCAAGTCGATCTGTTACCAGATCCCCGCATTGCTCCGCGACGGCACGGCGCTGGTCGTCTCGCCGCTGATCGCGCTCATGCAGGATCAGGTTGCAGCCCTCGAACAATTGGGCATCGAGGCGGCGTTTCTCAATTCGACTCTAAGCGGCGAACAGCAGCGGCAGGTCTTCGAGCGTCTGCATAGCGGGAGGCTCAAACTCCTGTACGTCGCGCCGGAGCGACTGATGCAGGCGCACACGCTCGAGCGCCTGAAAAGCTGCCGGGTCTCGCTGATCGCCGTCGACGAGGCGCACTGCGTTTCCCAGTGGGGGCACGACTTTCGTGAGGACTACCTGCTGCTGGGTGAGCTGGCGGAGCATTTCCCCGGCGTGCCGCGCATGGCGTTGACGGCAACGGCGACCGCGCAGGCCCGCGCCGAGATTGTCGAGCGCCTTGCGCTGAACGATCCGGAGCGCTTCATCGCCGGTTTCGACCGGCCCAATATTCGCTACGTGGTGCAGGGCAAGCTCGACGCACGGCGCCAGCTCCTCGAGTTTGTGTCGGCGCATCGGGATGAGCCCGGCATCGTCTACTGCATGTCGCGCAAGAAAACGGAGACCACCGCGGGCTGGCTAAAGGAAAAGGGTTTCGATGCGCTGCCTTACCACGCAGGGCTCGATTCTGACACCCGGGCGGAACACCAGCGCCGTTTTCTGAACGACGACAGCGTGGTGATCGTGGCAACGGTGGCTTTCGGCATGGGCATCGACAAGCCCGACGTGCGCTTTGTCGCGCATCTGGACCTGCCGAAGAGCATGGAGGCGTACTACCAGGAAACGGGCCGCGCCGGCCGCGACGGCGAACCGTCGGTGGCATGGATGGTGTACGGATTGCAGGATGTCGTGCGCCTGCGGCAAATGGTCGACGAGTCCGTGGCGGACGAAGAATTCAAGCGCCGCGAGCGGGTGAAGCTCGACGCGCTGCTTGGCTGGTGCGAGGTGACCGCCTGCCGGCGGCGCTCTCTGCTCGAATACTTCGGGGATACGCTGGACGAGGACTGCGGCAACTGCGACGTGTGCCTGACGCCGCCTGACGTATTCGACGGCACGGAGGCCGCGCAGAAGATTCTTTCCGCCGTGTACCGCACCGGACAGCGCTTCGGCGCGGTGCACGTCATCGACGTGCTGCTGGGTAAGGATACCGACAAGGTGCGCCAGCACGGCCACGCGGATTTGAGCGTTTACGGCATTGGTGAGGAACTCGGCCAGCAGCAGTGGCGCTCGATCCTGCGCCAGCTTCTGGTGCTCGGGCTGCTGTCCGTGGATACGGGCGGTTACGGCGCGCTAAAACTCAGCGACAAGAGCCGGCCGCTGCTGCGTGGAGAGATCGAGCTGCCCCTGCGCCGCGATTTGCTCGTGAGCCGTAAGCCGGCCAAAGCGAAGTCGGCCAAAGCGGAGTCCGTTGCGGACGAAGACCGGGATTTGTGGGAGGCGCTGCGCGCCTGCCGCAAACGGCTGGCGGATGAGAACGATGTGCCGCCGTACGTCATTTTTCACGACGCTACGCTGCTGCAAATGACGGCCGACAAGCCGCAAACGCCGGATGCGCTGTTGGCCATATCGGGTGTAGGGCAAACCAAGCTCGAGCGTTACGGGTCGGCGTTTCTGGAAGTTGTCCGCGAAGCGGGCTGACCAGTCCTGCTATTTCGAATCTATTCGTTGCAGGACGACGGTCGACCGCTCCACTTCGCTGAACTGTTCGGGCGTAGTCAGGATTAGGGTTTCCTGCTGCAGATCGAAATCCCAGCGTGCATCGAAGTGTTCGGCAAAAATCCTTCCGTCGTGCCAGCGCTGGTCTTCCGCGTATCGCCAGCGGTGAGGCGGGCGCCAGTTGCCTGAAAATGTATCGCTTGCCGGATAATCGTAGGCGGTGAAAGTGCCCCACGGCGTGAGCTCGATCCGGACGGCAGGGATGTCGAAACCCCACCGTCCGACGTACCGATCGACGACTTGCCAACGCCCCGCAAAACGTTTCATCGTTGTGCAGGGGTTCTCGCTGATTACGGATCGTGCCTGTCTCCAGGGCAGTCCAAATCGGATGTCCGAGTAGTATCCGTTCCTCGCGTGGTATTCGTAGTAGGCGCGGTCATGCAGCGGTACAAAAACGTAGAGCGTCGTCGCCAGTGCGATAGCATTCGCGATGAGCACTACTTTCGTCCCGGTGGAGCGTTTCCAGTTGTCCACCGCGAGCAGAGCGTTCCACGCGAACAGCAGGAAAAACACCAGGAACAGCGAGCCGAACAGCGGCCAGTTTCCGTTCACCGCTGTGTACCAGAACTCGTCGTTTTCGACGCAGCGTGCGGCTACGCCGTGAAGAATCGTGATCAGGCGAAACAGCAGTACGAATGCGAGTATTAGCACGAAACAGATCAGCGGCCCGGTAGCCGACAGGCTTGCCTGGCTGTTGTCGAACCGCCGGCCGAGGTCGAGGTATGCCCGCTTTTGCTTCACCCTTGTATTATAAGGCATTGATACCTTGTGGATCAGGCTGGAGAGTGCCTGGGTAGTAACTCCGAAGCTATGCGGGGATACCACAGCGTGTATATGCCGGGTGAGGCGATTCTGCGTAATGCCAGGTCTAGTTGTCTTTCTTCTCCCGGGATGCGCCTATTGCCACTCCGACGGCAATGCCGATAGCGATGCCGGTGCCGACGTTGTCCATCGCGGCACCGAGCGCCGCGCCCAATGCCGTGCCGAAGATGATTCCCTGCGTGATGGGTGACACTTGCTCGTCTCCTGCTGTCGGCTGTGCGGGGTTAGTCAGGTTGGACGGGATACGACAACGCGCGGCAGCGAAGGTTTCGCAATGCACTAGGAGGCTGGGTTTCTCGACGAGTTACGGGTCAGCGCCGACCGAACAAGTGCCCAGACGAGGGCGGAGAGGACGGTGGCGAAATTGGCGATGCTCATCCAGATCCACACACTGCCCCGATGCCCGCTGAAGTTGAGTTCCAGGTTGCCGGCGAGGACGATGGATACGGGCAGCCACAACAATGAACTGCCGAGAGCGAACATAGAGAGTGCTCTGAGGAAGCTTCCACGCGGACTAAGCCGAATCGCCGCCGCGCCAGCTGCACAGAGCCCAATCGCCGTCAACGCGTTGCCGAGCGGCAATCCGCCCGGCAACAGCCAGACGAGGAATCCGGCACCGGTAAACAACGACGCAAACGCCGCAATGGCAACTACGACGAGCAGTGTGTTGAGAACGGCGGGCATGCGTGTGCTCTCTGTTCGATTGAGCCGGCGAAAGACAGTCTTCAGCCACTAACGGATGTTATAGCCTCTCGCAAGGCAACGTCCCGTAGGTCGGATTCACCCTGATCGTGTTTCGTACCATGACCGCAGCCGATATTCAACGCCGCGTTAACCAGCCGCGAAGCAACAGTGCCAGCGCCGCGGGCACGCCGAACACCACTATCAGGAACGGTAGCTCCTGAAGCACGGTGTATCCGGCCTGAACGACGCCGACGTACATGTTGGCAAGTGCCGCGCCTAACCAGATGGGTATGAAGATCGTCGTCGCGCGAGCCATGGATGCGCGGCGCTCCGAACCGAACCGGCTCCCTATTGCGACGACTACGGCGAGGGCGACAATGCCGCCCGCGATGATTAGAAGTGTGTGCATCTAAGGATTTCTTCCTGCAAGCGAACAAGTTGCGGGAGGGCGCTGCGAATCGGCACGCGCCCTCCCGGCCCGATGCGGCTAGCGCGTCGTGTAACCTCCGTTGGCGAATATCGTTTGGCCCGTGATCCACCAGCCGTCGGTGACCAGGAACTTCACGATGGGTGCGATATCTTCAATCCGGGTCAGCTGATTGCCCATGCCCTGCGACTTGTGAAACTCCACCCGTTCCGGGGTCTCCTCGCCGTAGAAAAACGGCGTATCCATCGGCCCCGGGCCAATAGCGGTTACCGAGATACCGCGCTGACCGAACTCCTTGGCGGCCGCTCGGGTGAAGTGCTCGACCGGCGCTTTGCCGCCTGCATAGGTGGAGTAGCCGTCGGTAAACGCCGCGAGCAGCGAGGTGACTATCGTGATGAGCTTGCCACCGTCGTTCAGGTTTTTTCCGGCTTCTTTGATGAAGAAATAGGCTGCCTTGGAGTTAATGTCGAACATCGAGTCGTATTCCTCTTCGGTCGTCTCGACAATCGGTTTCCTCAGCACGCTGCCCACCGTATTGATCGCGACGTCTACGCCGCCGAATATGTCTTTGGTTTCCTCGAACAACGCTGCCACTACGCCAGGTTTTGACAAGTCTCCCTGACTTGCGAACGCATCGCTGCCGGAGTCCCTGACCGCCTGCACGGTGGCTTCGGCCTCGGCTCGCGAGCCGTCGCTGTGGTAGTGCACGGCGATCTTCGCACCCTCCTGGCCGAGTTGCCGGCTAATGAGTCCTCCAAGGTTTTTCGCGCCTGCACCGATAACGGCCACTTTGCCTTTTAAATCGTATTTGGACATTACTCGCTCTCCTTATCCGTTTGGTGAATAGACCGATACTTCGATCGGCTTGGTCGGTTTATGGGCGAACGATACCCTCGTGCTACAGGATCAAGTAATATCTCAAAATCATTTTTTTAATTGCGTTTTTAGCATTTATGTCGCCAACAGCCGAAGAATTGTTCGTTCAGGTAGTGCAGGCGGGGAGTTTCAAGAAAGCCGCCGAGCAGCTTGAGATCGAGCCATCGTCCGTGAGCCGCAAGATATCGGCGCTCGAGGACCGGCTCAGTGTGCGGCTGCTGCACCGGTCAACGCGGCAAACCCGCCCGACGGAACTCGGCCAGCGTTACTATGAGGGGCTTACTCGCCTGCTCGACGACAAACAGGCGCTGGAAGAAGAAGTATCGAACAAAGTCGGCTTATTGAGCGGCGCGTTTCGGGTAAGCGCGCCGGTCGATTTTGGCGCTGAGTTCGTTGTGCCGGTGTTACGCTCGATACAGGTTACAGCGCCCGAGATGATCGTGGAGATACTGCTGGGAAGCGGTTTCGTCGATCTCGTGGAGCAGGGCATCGACGTTGCGGTAAGAATCGGTGAACTGCCGGATTCGAGTCTGGTTGCGGTACATGTCGGCGATGCTTCGAGAGTGCTTGTTGCAGCGCCGGGTTACCTTGAGGGGCGAGCGATTCCACGGACTCCCGACGATCTTGCGGGTCACGAATTCGTGTTCTATACGGCCAGACAGGCACGTAACGATATCGAGTTCGCGGATGGATCGCGTATTCAGCACGCTCGGCTTTCCGGTCGTCTTGTCGTGAACAACGTGCGATCCATCGAACGGCTGGTGACCGACGGAGCCGGAATCCACTTAGGACCGCGGTGGGCTTTCAGCGCCGCATTGGAGTCGGGCGCCGTCCGGCAGTTGCTGCCGGATTTCGAACTCAAGAGTTTTCCCGTACACGCGGTTTACCCAGCACGTGCTTATCTGCCGCGCAAGACCAGAGTTTTCGTCGAGTCGCTTCGAAACAAACTTGTTGCGTCCCTGTGAACTGATGCGGCGGTGTGCATGCCGACTCCCGCTCGGTGTTGCGGTTCTACCCTGGTTTCTTCGTTCCCATTTCTTGTGCGAGCGCTAAAGAAAACGACCGAATGAGGTCATTCTCCGCGCTACTACGCTTCCAGAAGTGTAAGGCATTTGTATATCCGGCCTCGGCTGCCGGAGCGGCCGCTATCACAACCGTTCCAGCTGTATCCGGGCTGTCTCGTCAGGCGAGGGTGAGTTCTTGTCCCCGACCCGGCGAAGCCTTTGATCGACCGATCAACACACGATCCTGAATACCTGTAAGCGCTCGAATCATCTACGGCAAGACTATGGAGGTACACCATGGAAGTTTCCCATTTCGAATTGATCTTCAAGCCTCAGTCGCCTGCCGACCCCCCGGACACCGGGCCGGTCGACAGCGTGCTGCAAGGCTACTTTCTCGAGATCACGAACCTTGAAGACAAGCTGCTCCAGTTCGCTCTCGATTTTGTGATTTCACAGCCGATCGGTGCTGAGCGCGATCTCGACGGCAACACGGTCGTTTTCGTCGATACGCCTCCGGGCACCGACAACGCGCAGGGCATACTGATCGATCCGGCAAACACTAACGTTTTCCGCCCCAGTACGGGTCCGGTGCCCATCCCGCCGAACGGGACGGCCATCGTTGCCGTTCTCCCCAGCGTATTCGGGCCGGTGCCAGGGGATCCCACGCCGATAACCATGCCGAACTTCGAAGTCCGCGGTTACGTGAGAATCCGCCTGCCCGCTGTTTTCGACTGCGAGCATCCGAGTTATCCGTATTGCTCCAAGCCGCAGTCCGAGCACCCGGTTCACGTGTTGCTTACTCCGCAGAATCGTGCGACCTACTTCACCGCGGGCGGAGGAATCAGCGACCAGACGCAAGCGTCGCTGCCGCTGGCGACGGGGCAGGCCGAGTATTGCGTGGAGCCGGAGGAAGGCGGATCGCTGCACTGTATTCCGGACAAGGTCGACTGCAGCATCATTCACGAGTTTCAGCGCATGGGCATCGACGAATGCGAATCGCTGCTGGCGCTGATTGCGCGCCTTGATCCCGAGAAGAGCGATTTGTCGGCGATCAATCGCACGTTGAAGGAGGCCGGCGTGGGTCTTGCGCTCGAACGGCGTAAAGGGAGGAGTTAGGCTTTTACTTAGCTTGGTTCGTTAGGAAAGCAGCCGCGCGAAGTCTCGTGCGGCTGCTTTGTCTCGTACCGGAAACGGCGACGATGTTGTGACGGTTTCACCGAACGCACTTAACGCTTGGGTTCTTTGAATCGATTCGGAAGGTACTAGCGCCTCTTGGTCCGCTTCGGGCGTTGCTGCAGCCAGAAACACTTGATCCCGTCAATATGCTCAGAGAGGCTGGGTGGCACGTTGTTCCAGAGCGGGTCCAACACGAAGTCGATGCCCTCGCGTCGTGCCAGCTTTGCTGCTGGCACGAAGTCGGCATCTCCTGCGATCAATACGATTCGGTCGACCAGACGCTTGTAGGCAAGTGCCGCAATGTCCATGCCGACTTTCATATCCACTTGTTTCTGCTTCAGCAGAAACTCCAGATCATCCGCTTCCAGATCCTCGATGCTTATCTCGCCTCGCATCAACCCCCCTGGTTTTCTCCGGGCAGATCACCCATCCGCGCTCGGCCAGAATGGTTCCGCGCCGCAGTGCTACGGAGCGCATCGACAGGAGCTTGGCATGTAGGTCGCTTCGCCACCGGGCTTGTTCTGATCGCGCGAAGTCGACATAGCGGTTGTTCAGAGGGTTGTGGGAACCGCGGTCGTAGGGTGGGCAGTCATAGCAGAAGATCCGATATAGTCGGTTCTCGCCGCTGCGCTCCGGATTGACGTGCTTTATAGCCGTATCCCACAGGCGCTTTGCCACTGTGTCCGGATCGTGATGAGCCTCGCCCTCCGCCTGTTTTAGTTTGCGATAGCGATGGATTGCGTAGGCGAGATCGATTAGGACGGCGGTTTTCAGCGAATAACCCCCAGAAATAGGAAGCCCCTGGTTTCCGAGACACTCCAATCAGTGAGGCACGTACTCGCAGGGGCGCAATACGGTGAATTGTAATGAGACTTCGGCCCGGTTTCGAGCTAGTTTTCGCCCAATATGGCCAAATTCGTGTCCAAGATAGATCTTGGTCGGTAGCTTCCGCCATGATACCAGGGGTCGCGATATCTAAGGGTCGAACCGAGGTTTCCAGACTGACCTGGTGGCTCCATCGCTGAAGAATCTCGGTTTGACCCCAGATTTCCCGACTCTTGGCATAAGGCGTGAAACAAAGCAGTTTCTCGACTCGCTTCCGTGAGCATTCCGACGTACTTCGTAGCCTCAGCGCGTTCGTTCTTAGGCAGAGAAGTACATGACGCAAGGGCAGGAATACGTTCTTGGTGACCTTATGCACCAATTTTGGTACATTTCAACGTAAAGGTACCGGAAAAAGTCATCGCCGCTAAGTTCTTCCGGTTGCCAAGCGGCCGCGAACCCGCGCGGGATTGGCTTCTAGGACTCCGGGCGGAAGACCGGAAGGTTGCCGGTCAGGACGTCATGGCCGTGGAGTTTGGCTGGCCTTGCGGCGAACCGCTCTGTAAATCGATCGTGAACTATGCAGGGTTGTTTGAAGTCCGCAGCAACCTGCCCGGCAAGCAGATTGCCAGAGTGTTCTTTTACGTTTCGGAAAAGGACATGGTGTTGCTGCATGGTTTTATAAAGAAGTCGCAGACTACGCCGCAAAAAGATCTGAAACTCGCGAGCCGCCGAATGAAGGAGCATGAGCGAAATGGCCAGTAAGAATCCGAGAAGCAAAAACCCAAGAACCGGATCGACTCTTGAGAGCCTGCTGAGGGAAGACGGGGTCTATGAAGACGCAAAAAATCACGCGATTAAGTCGGTGTTGGCCTACAAGCTGGAAGCAGCTATGAAAGCGCAGAATATCTCCAAGGCGCGGATGGCCAAGCGGATGAAAACCAGCCGCTCCCAGCTTGACCGTCTGCTCGATCCCGACAATGAAAGCGTAACGTTGGAGACACTGAAGCGGGCCGCGAGTGCCGTGGGAATGCGCCTGGAACTGGAATTGAGACCGAATACCTGAACTGAATTTAGCCCCTGTCACTGCCGTGAAAGGGCGGTGTTGTGGGAGGCTCGTCTCAAGCCACCTCACGGCGCCCCAGCAAACTCGTAATCTGCGCCCTTAGCGCCGCTGGCTTAACCGGCTTGCGCAACAAGGCAAACCCGCGCTGCCGGATTTCGTCATTTACTTCGTCGGTATGGTCCGCGGTAAGGATCAATGCAGGAACCGGCCGGCCAACCAGTTTGCGGACGGCATCGATGACGTCGAGACCAATGACGCCGTTGTCGAGGTGATAGTCGACCAGCAGCAGCGACGGCCGGCGCTGTCGGTCTTGCCGTAGTTTATGGCAGGCAGCCAGTGCCTCACGCTGGTCGGTCGCCGTGAGCGGCAATGCGCCCCACTTGGTCAGCAGCCCGGCCATTGCCACCAGAATCTCTGCCTCGTTGTCGATACAAAGAATATGCTCGCCGACGAGCGAGGAGGGTGCTTGCTGTGTTGTTTGCGGTACGGCCAGGGTGTTCTGTTCTGCTGCGGTGAGCGGCACCAGTACCTCGAAACAACTGCCGCGTCCTGGTTCGGAGCGCATGCTTACCGGGTGCTCCAGAAGCCTCGCGATCCGCCGTACAATGGCGAGGCCAAGTCCCAAACCGCGTCTCGCGCTTTTGTCGCTGCCGGCGAGCCGCTGGAATTCCTCGAAGATGCGTTCGCGGTCGGCGGGCGCAATGCCCGCACCGGTATCGACGACCTGCAGCGCCAGCCGATTATGGCCGCGGCGGCGGCAGCCGAGCAGCACACCGCCGCTATCGGTGTAGCGCCGCGCGTTGCTAAGGAAATTCTGCAGGATGCGGCGTAGTAGCGCCGGATCGGAGCGTACCCAGTACCGTGTGTCGACGATCCGCAGCTCCAGACCGTCTTCCTCGAATGCCTCGGCAAACTGTAGCTTCAGCGCGGCAAACAGCTCACTGACCGCAACAGCCTTCGGCTCAGGCTCCGGCGCCGCCGTATCGAGGCGCGAAATATCGAGCAGCGCGCTGAGCAGGTCTTCGACCGAGCCGAGGCCGGTTTGCAGGCGTTCGACAAGGCGACTCTGTTCCGGCGCGAGCTGCTTGCGGTCTTCGTGCAGCAGTGCGGCAAACAGTTTCGTTGCGTTTAGCGGCTGCAGCAGATCGTGCGCGGCGGCCGCGAGGAACTTCGTTTTCGATGCATTTGCGTCTTCCGCCTCTTTCTTCGCTTCGTGCAGCAGCGTCATCGCATCCTCGAGCTCAGCGGTACGATCCGCGACGCGTCGTTCGAGCGACAGCTTCGCATCGACCAGCGCTGCTTCCTGCGCCTTGAATTCGGTAATGTCCGTAAACGTCGTTACATAGCCACCGTCCGGCATTGGCTGGCCGCGGATCTCGACGACCTTGCCGTCGTCGAATGCGCTTTGGTATACGTAGGGCGTGCCGCTCTTCAGGTGCGCCAGCCGCTTGGCCACTTCACGCTCGGCGTTGCGATCGCCGAAACGGCCGCGCTCGGCGTTGTAACGAATGAGTTCGGCAATGGGCTGACCGACGTGCACCATGCCCGCCGGATACCCCATCAACTCTTCATAGCGCTGATTCCAGCCGATGATCTGCTGCGAGGAGTCGACGACGCTCACACCCTGGGTAATGTTCTCGAGCGTCGCTTCAAGCAGCTGCCGGTTGAAGCGGATGGCGTGTGAGGTTTCGTCGAGCAGCGTGACGACATCGCCAATGTCCATGCCGGTCCTGCGCAGTGCGGTGGTCATGACCACGCGGGCCGAGGCGGCGCCGATCGCGCCGGCCAGCAGCCGTTCGGTGAACTGCACGAGTTGCCGGTCGGCCGTTGCCGCAGGGTTTAGCGGCAGCTTTTCGGCGGCCGCGAAGTCGGCGAAGGACAGGCGTGCGTGCTGTTCGCCGAGGAAACGTTCGGCGAGTGCCATCAGGTCCGAAGTCTGAATTTCGGTGTCGGCATCGGCAATGAGCGCCCGGCCAGCCGGCGTGGGCGGCGTGGAAAACACGCGGGCCTGGATTTTTTCGACCAGCGACTGACGGCTGAGCAGGGATACGACAATCAGCGCGAGGACGTTCGTACCCAGTGACCAAGCGACGCCATGCGTCAGGGCGTGGGCGTTCAGATCGAACAGCAGCGCTTCCGGGCGCAGCCACGAGAAACCGAACAGGCCGTTGTCCAGGAAGTCTTTGGAGAAGGCGCCGGCACGCGCCAGTGTCGGCAGGAACAGGGTATACGCCCACAGCACGAAGCCAAGGCCAAGTCCCGTAAGCGCCCCGTGCCAGGTTGCGCGGGGCCAGTACATACCGAACAGCATGAGTGGCGCAAACTGGGCGGCGGCGGCAAACGAAAGCAGCCCGATGGAGGCGAGCGCCGCGGATTCGTCCGTGATTGCGTAGTAGACATAGGCCATGGCGGCGATACCGCCGATCGAGACGCGCCGTATGTTCAGCAGCAGGCGGGAATAGTCGCGCTGCTGGTCGTCTTCTTCTCCATTCCGTTCCGCCCGCAGTTTGAGCAGCAGCGGCATGATGATCTCGTTGGAGATCATGGTAGACAGCGCAACGCAGGCCACGATGGCCATCCCGGTTGCCGCCGAAAAGCCGCCGAGGAAGGCGAGCAGCGTGAGCCAGTCGTAGCCGGCCGTAAGCGGCAGCGCAAGTACGAAGCTGTCCGCGCTGAAGCTGCCGGTCGAGAGCGTCCGCAGTCCGGCAAGCGTGATCGGGATGACAAACACGCTGAACAAAGCCAGGTACAGCGGAAACATCCAGCGCGCCGAGCCAATGTTCGCGTCCCGGCGGGCCTCCACGACCATCACGTGGAACTGTCTCGGCAAGCACAGTATCGCGGCGCCGGCGAGTACGAGCTGCGTAACGAAGGTATCGGGCAGGCTCGCGACGCTGAAGGTGTTGTCGACTTGCATCGATACGTCAGGTGCCGTGTCCTGGCCGGAGCCCAGCAGGAAGAGAGCGAAGAGCCCCACCGCAATAAACGCGAGCAGCTTGATCAGCGATTCGAATGCGATCGCAAGCATCATGCCATCGTGGTGTTCGGTAACGTCGATCTTGCGGGTGCCGAACAGAATGGCGAACAGTGCCAGCGCCGAGGCACCGATGAGCGCCGTGTCGATACCGCTGTTGCCGCTGGTACCGTAATTGGACACGATATCGAAGCCCGCGACGATGGCTTTTAGCTGCAGCGCAATATAGGGAACGGAGCCAACCGTCGCAATCACGGTCACGAGCACGGCAAGACTGCGTGCCTTGCCGTAGCGTGCGGCGATAAAGTCGGCAATCGAGGTCAGGTTCTGGCGCTTGCTGATCGCGACCATGCGGGTAATGACACCCCAGCCGAAAACGAAGACCAGCATCGGGCCGAGATAAATGGGCAGGTACAGCCAGCCGTTGGTGGCCGCGCTGCCGACGGCGCCATAGAACGTCCACGACGTGCAATACACACCCAGCGCAAGGCTGTAGATCACGACCCGCAGCTTCGCCGGCAGACGCTTCGCCCCGACCTTATCGCCCCAGCGCGCGACGGCGAACAGGATGCCCACGTACAGGACGGACAGCAGCAGCAGAGTCCACCAGTCGATCAAACGTATCTCCTCCTCGGCTTAGGTCCCTTAAGCGGACCCGTTACGTGGGCCGAGTCTACTACCTTGGTCTTAGGCGGGCGAACCGGAATCGCTACAGACTTACTCGAGCTATATTATTTAAATATTTGAATTAAAAGACAAAAAATATTCAAATTTGCCTGCGCGTTGAGCCCTCGCAGCGCGCCTTGTACGACTAAAGTCGGTACTGTACGGCAGCGGCGCTTTGCTAGATTGCGACTGGGCCTATTCGCCATCACAAGAAGAGGGGGGACCCATGTCCAATAACGCGAGCTACTGGAGCGCCAATCTAAAGCTGGTCGCCATTTGTATGGTGATCTGGTTTGTCTGCTCATACCTGTTCGGCATCATTCTCGTCGAGCCGCTCAACAACATTCAGATCGGCGGCTACAAGCTCGGCTTCTGGTTTGCGCAGCAAGGGTCGATCTACGTCTTCGTCGCACTGATCTTTTTCTATGCCAACCGCATGGGCAAGCTCGATCGCGAACACGGCGTAGAAGAAGAGTAGGGGCGGGTCATGACACTGCAATCACTTACCTATCTCGTTGTCGGCTTTACCTTCGCGCTGTACATCGGCATCGCAATCTGGGCGCGCGCCGGCTCGACCAAAGAGTTCTATGTGGCGGGCGGCGGCATCAACCCGGTCGCCAACGGCATGGCGACGGCGGCCGACTGGATGTCCGCGGCGTCGTTTATCTCGATGGCCGGGCTGATCGCGTTCATGGGCTACGGCGGCTCCGTATTCCTCATGGGCTGGACCGGCGGCTACGTGCTGCTCGCAATGCTGCTGGCGCCTTACCTGCGCAAGTTCGGCAAGTTCACCGTGCCGGAGTTCATTGGCGATCGGTACTATTCGAAGGCCGCACGCATTGTCGCGGTTATCTGCCTGATCATCGCGTCGGTGACGTATGTCATCGGTCAGATGAAAGGTATTGGCGTCGCTTTCTCGCGCTTCCTCGAAGTCGACTACAACGTCGGCCTGTCCATCGGCATGGCAATCGTATTCTTCTATGCGGTCATGGGCGGCATGAAAGGCATAACCTACACGCAGATTGCCCAGTACTGCGTGCTGATTCTCGCCTACACCATCCCGGCAATCTTCATCTCGCTGAACCTGACGGGCAATCCCATCCCGCAGCTTGGGCTGGGCTCCACGATGGCGGGCAGCGACGTGTTTCTGCTCGACCGGCTCGATCAGGTACTGCGCGATACCGGCTTTGCGGAATACACGACCAACTTCAGGCTTAGCGCCACGAATATGTTCATGTACACGATGTCGCTCATGATCGGGACGGCCGGTTTGCCGCACGTCATCATCCGCTTCTTTACGGTGCCGAAGGTCAAGGACGCGCGCAGCTCGGCCGGCTGGGCACTCGTGTTCATTGCGATTCTGTACACGACGGCGCCGTCCGTAGCCGCAATGGCGCGTCTCAATCTCATGTCCACCATCGAGCCCACTCCCGGTGAGTACATGGTCTATGACGAACGTCCGCAGTGGATCAAGAACTGGGAGCAGACGGGCCTGCTCGGCTTCGAAGACAAGAACGGCGACGGCCGCATCCAGTACACGTCGGATGCGGACACCAACGAGATGACCAAGGTCGATCGCGACATCATGGTTCTCGCCAACCCCGAGATTGCCAACCTGCCGAACTGGGTTATCGCACTCGTTGCGGCGGGCGGTCTCGCGGCGGCGCTGTCAACGGCCGCCGGTTTGCTGCTGGCGATATCGAGCGCCATTTCGCACGACTTGTTGAAGGGCGTGTTCCGGCCCGACATTACGGAAAAGCAGGAACTCATGGCGAGCCGACTGGCGATGGCGGGCGCGATTGCCGTGGCCGGCTATCTCGGCTTCAATCCGCCGGACTTTGCGGCTGGCACCGTAGCGCTCGCGTTCGGGCTGGCCGCCTCGTCGATCTTCCCGGCGCTCATGATGGGCATCTTCTACAAGCGCATGAACAAGGAGGGCGCGATCGCCGGCATGGTTGCGGGCATTAGCGTTACGCTGTTCTATGTGTTTCAGCACAAGGGCATCATGTTCGTGCAGAGCACCTCGTTTCTGGGCGGCATGCCCGAGAACTGGTTCCTCGGCATAGAGCCGAACGCCTTCGGTGCGGTGGGCGCGCTGTTCAACTTCGGGGTGGCGTTTGCGGTCAGCCGAATGACGGCGGCGCCGCCGGAACACATCATGACGCTGGTAGAGGACATCCGCGTTCCAGCGGGTGCGGGCACCGCGGTATCGCATTAGCCGAAAAACTTCGCTTTCGCCAGATGCGTCGAGGGGTCTCATTCGAGGCCCCTAGACCGTTTTCCCAGGGCCATTGCCCCGGCCGCTAGCGCAAAGCCGACTGCTACACTTGAACCGAAGGATACAGGGCAAGGTCGATGTGGACGAATAAACACGTTGTTGTCGCGATGCTGGTGGCTCCGGTGCTTGCCGTGTTGAGCTGGATGGCGGTGGACCGATTTGTTGGAGAACAGCCGCACGAGGCCAAAGCCGGCGCGGCCTATCCGCTTGTGGCGCGCTCGAACTGCCGCTATGCCAGCGGCCGCTGCGATCTGCACAACAACGACTTTCAACTGACGCTCGAACGCCTGGACGGGGGCGCCATGCCGACGCTGCAACTCGAGTCGCGGCACGCGCTGAGCGCGGCCAGTCTGGCGCTCGGCAAGTCCGCCGCGACGCTGTCCGAGCCCCGCGGCCTGACGCGGACCGATGGCGAGGGCTTGTCGTGGAGTCTGCCCGTCGCTGAGCCCGTCGCGGCGGACGGCGTCTTGAGGCTCGCCGTAGTGGCGGGGCAGTCGACCTATTACGCCGAGTTCTCGGCTGCGTTTCTGGCGCCCGCTTCCGACCAATAGACGCGCCCTTATCGCGAACAAGCCGTGCCCACATTGCGCGCACCGTGCCGCTCAGGTGCCGCTCAGGGTGCTGGGTCGTCCTCCCGGTCGGGTATGTCGCCGCTTGCTACGAACTGACGGTATTCGCCGCAGGCGCGGTCGCGGTTCGCACGCGAGGACTCGCTCGGGTGATTGGCGTGAAACTCCACCCAAGTCGCGCACAAGCCGTACAGTCCGAGCCCCGTCTCGGATTCCGCGCGCTCTCTCTCCAGGGTGAGCTGCCGCTCGTCGATGTCCGCTGTCAGCTGGTCCTGCAGGGTTTCCGTCGCGAGCAGCATTTGCTCGTCGAGCGCCGCCTGGCTGGCCGGGTCCACGGGCTTGTGCTGCTCGGCGAGGTACCAGGCGAAGACTATCGTAAGCACCGCTACGGCAATACTCGTCAGCATGATCCACGGATTGCGGGTTCGATCGGCCATGGCTGCGTAACTCAATGTCCTTGTGCGAAAATCTGAAGCTGGGCTGCGAATTCCAATAATCGACCTTAATGTAGCAAAACTGCGATGCCGTTCGTGTGGCGAAGAGCGGCGTTACGCGTATCCTGCCGCAAATTGTCGGTATAAAGCCTTGAAACTCAACAGCATTATCATTGTACTCAGCAGCCTTGTGCTCGTCATTGCGTTCTGGAACCGGAATGCCATTCCGTCGAATATCGAGCTGACGCCCGGGGCTGCCGAGGAGCCAGTGCAAAGCCCAACCCGCAAGCGGCCCTTCGAAGTCCTGTACGAGGACACTGCCTATCGGGTAAGACCGCAGTACAGCTATGTCCTCGAGGGGCTGGTCGTGTCCTACCGCCATCACGACGGCAACAGCCGGATGCACAAACGGTCCGGCGATCACCTGAACATGCTCGACGTGTGTGTGGTCTGGGGCAGCAACGCGGATCCCGCGCTATTGCGCAAGCTCAAGTTCTGGAACGGCATTTTTACCTGCAACGTGCACACGAGAGATCGCGCCGCCTGGAATGCATTCGACCTGTACGCACTGTCGAACAACCATTTGATCAGCGACCGGCCGGGGATTCGCGACGCCGTGCTGGATCTCAGGATCGGCGATCAGATTCGCGTGGCGGGCTGGCTGGCAAGCTACGGCACGGGTGGCGGCGGCGAGCGCGGTACCAGCACGACGCGCAAGGACACAGGCGACGGCGCCTGCGAAACGATCTATGTCGAGGAGTTTGCGATCACGCGCGCCGGTCTGAGTTATTGGCGGATTGCCCTGTGGTCCGCGCTAGCAGTGCTGCTCGTGTCGCTATTCAATCACTTTCGCGCGCCACACCGGCCGCACTCCAGGGCCTAGCCGGGAGGCTGCGTTACCGCCTTGGCTGGCAGCGTGGGCAGAGATACAGCCGGCGGCTGCCGACCGTCGTTATCCTGATCTTCTGCCGGCAGGTACGGCAGGGTTGTCCCGCGCGTCCGAAGACGTAAAAACGACGGCGTTCGAAGGGCAGGCCTTTTGCACGCAAAGTCTTGTCGATCTCGGGTACAACCGTAATACCACGCGTGCGATAGGAACGGCGGCTGATCGTCAGGGTAAGCCGCGCCAGCTCGCGTAGCCTTCGCGCATCGAGTTGCGACGGTTTGGCGGCCGGGTGGACCCTGGCAACGTGCAGCGTTTCCGAGCGCAGGTAGTTGCCGTTGCCCGCCAGGAAAGCCTGGTCGAGATACAGGCTGCCGAGACTGCGATTGCGAAAACGCGGATCGAGCAAGCGCTTTGCGACGTCGTCGGTAGTAAGGCCGCGGTCGAGTATGTCCGGCCCGACGCGGTTCAGGAACGGATGCCGCTCGAGCTGCTGCGGCGTGAGGACTTCGATGTCCGACGCGCTGTACAGCAGCGCGCTGTGTGTTTGCGTGTGCAGCGCGACCCGCAGGCTCCGCCCCGTGTCGGGCAGAGCGGGCCGTTTCGCCGTGTACCAGCGGCCGTAAAGCTGGTTGTGGCTGTACAGCGTCAACCCGTTGTCGAAGCGCGTCAGCATTGCCTTGCCGCGCGTGTCGACGGCCGTGACGACTCGTCCCTTCAGCGGTTTGACGAAGCGCTTGAGCCGCGGCAGCCCGAACTCCAGTTCGACCACGGTCTCGTCGAGCAGGACCTTGGCGATCTCGTCGGCCGCCAGCCGGATTTCGGGACCTTCGGGCATGCAGGGCGCGTGAGTCTTATGTTTCGTCTATGTGACGGTCCGCCGCCGGCGACGGCAGCGCTCGGAGCAATATCGCACGGCCTCCCAGCAGCCCGCCCACTTGCGGCGCCAGCTAAACGGGCGGCTGCAGGCCGCACAGACTTTCTTCGGCAGATGCGGCTTTCGATGCACGGGCTTCCGGGTGCCTGCCGTTTGCTACGACGCGTCGAGCGCACTCTCGATGGCAGCGACAACCTTGTCGTCGTAGGGTTTCGTCCGCGGACTGAACTCCGCAATCAGCTTGCCGTCACGGCCGATAAGAAACTTGTGGAAATTCCAGGTCGGGTGCGTCCCGGACTCAGCTGCGAGCGCGTCGAACATGGGGTGCGCCCGGCCTTTCTTGACGCCGGTTTTTTCGAGCATCGGGAACTTGACCTTGTAGGTCAGCCGGCAGAATTCCTGAATTTCCTCTTCAGTGCCGGGTTCCTGGCCGAGGAAGTCGTTCGACGGCACGCCGACGACGGTAAAGCCGCGTTCGCCGTATTCCTGATACAGCTTTTCGAGCCCGTCGTACTGCGGTGTGTTACCGCACTTCGACGCGGTGTTGACGAGCAGCACGACGTCGCCGCTGAACTCGTCCTTGAGGTTGATGGTTTCCTCGGAGGCGAGGCGGCGGAAATCGTAATCGAGCAGCGCGGTATCGTCAGCCAGCGCAACGCCGGCAGCGGCAACGGCGATCATTCCGACTAGTGGACCAACAAGCTGTTTCATGGGGGACTCCAGTGGTAGAGCAGGTTTCTGAACGGTTACGAGGAGAGTAATCCGACAGCAGAGTACCGGCAAATGATCGTATGCCGGGCCGCGAAAGCCCAGCGTCCTTTTGTAACACTTGGTATCGGCGTTCGGCGTCGCCCGCTCCGGGAGAATCGCCACGGGCAACGGCCCTGTGCTAGTGTCCCGTTCGGTTAATTCCCTGACCCACTCGCCGTGCAAAATTTGCGCCTCATCAAGTTTCTGACCTACGCGGGCGCCTTGCCTTTTCTCGCCTGTGCGCTGCTTCCGTATGCGGGTATCGAGCGTCTCGGCGCCGTCGGCCGCAAGGAGGAGATACTGGTTGCGGATATCCTGCTCAGTTATGGGCTTGCGATCTCGAGTTTTCTGGCGGGCACGCTGTGGGCGAGCGAGCTTCGGAGCCCGGGACGGACCGGCTTGCCGCTGTTGCTGGTGAGCAATGCCCTGCTGCTGGTCACGTGGCTTACCGCGCTGGCCGCGCCGCTCGGTGTCGCGCTGCTTACGCAGATTGCCGTATTCAGCGCTCTGCTGCTGGCGGATCGTCAGGTATTCGCAGCCGGCGGCCTGGACCTGGACTACTGGCGGTTACGCCAGCGCATTACGGCTATTGTACTCTTGGCATTATTGCTGGGGCTGGGACAGGCATGGCCAGAATAGCGGTCATTGGCGCGGGGCTCACGGGCCTTGTGCTCGCTCACGGGCTTCGTGACGCGCACGCAGTTACGCTGTTCGAGAAATCCCGCGGCTGCGGCGGCCGCATGGCGACCCGGTATGCGGGCGACTACGAGTTCGATCACGGCGCGCAGTTTTTTACGACGCGAACCGCCGCGTTCCGCGATTTTCTCAAACCGCTGATAGATGCGGGGCAGGTGGCGGCCTGGCCGGCGCGGTTCGCCGAGCTGTCGGGCCCGGAGGTAACCGCGACGCGCCGCTGGAGCGACGAGTATCCGCACTACGTCGGCGTGCCGCGCATGAACGCCATAGGCAGAGCGCTTGCGGCAGGTCTGGACGTACATCTCGAGACCACCGTTACTGAAGTCACGCACAGTGCAGCCGGTTGGTCGCTACGCGGTGGTATCGACGGGATCTCCGCGCCACTGCCGGGCACCTACGACATGCTGTTGGTCACGGCGCCGCTCGTACAGACCTTGCGGCTCGTCGGCGAACAGCCGGGTCTTGCCGACGTAGTCGGGGACCGCAGCATGCTGGGCTGTTATGCGTTGATGCTCGGTTTCGGCGAGACGCCCGCTACCGGTTTCGATGCTGCGCTCGTGCGCGAAGCGGACGTGAGCTGGATATCGGTAAACAGCAGCAAGCCGGGCCGCAACGCGGCGGCAACCGTCGTCGTGCACGCCACCAACCGCTGGGCGGAGGCCAATATGGAGCGATCGAAAGACGCCGTGATCGAGCACATGCTCAGCGAGGTCCACCGGGTCAGCGGCATCGACGGCCATGCCGCGGCGCATTGCGACGTTCATCGCTGGCGGTTCGCGAATCTCCCCAAACAGTCGGGACCGCGCTGTTTCTTCGACCGCCGGCGCGGTCTCGGCGTCGCGGGAGACTGGTGGATCAGGGGTCGGATCGAGGCTGCTTTCGTGAGTGCCTCGGCTTTGCTGGCCGAGATCGCGGCGGCGGAAACCTAGCGTTCATGGCGACTTTCTGCAATCTGGACAAGCCCTGGGCATCCTGCGAGACTCGATTTGCGTGCAGGCCTTCGGAACCGATCGCGGGGTTTGCGTACTAAGTTCAGGAATCTGCACTGGTTTGCAGTTTCCCTCGGTTTCTAAAGGATCGGTTTCTAAAGGGGAGAGAAGCGTATGCTGCGTTTGCCGCTGATAGCGCTGTTCATGCTTGCGTTCGTACCGCCGTCACAAGCAGACACGGCGTCGACGACGCTCGAAAGAATCGCCGAAAGCGGTACGTTTCGCATCGGCTACGTGCCGGACGCCGCACCGCTGTCTTTTGACGACGCCGAGGGCGCCGCGGTCGGCTATTCGATCGATCTTTGCCGCTACATCGCGGCCGCGGTTCGCAAGCAACTCGAACTCGAGGATCTCGAGCTTGAATTCATACCGCTGAATTCAATGCCGGAGCGCCTGGCGGCTATCGAGAACGGTGACGTCGACATCGAGTGCGGCGCGACCACCGTTACCCTGTCCCGGCGCGAACGCGTGGATTTTACGTTGATGACCTTCATTACGGGTGCCGCGATTCTGTCGCGAAAGCAAGCGCCCATCAACAGTATCGACGAACTGAGCGATCAGACCATCGCTGCTGTCAGAGGCACCACTACCGAAGACGTCCTGCGACGCTTTGCCGATTACAACGACATGCGAATCAAGGTCCGGTTCGTCGCTACCCATGACGACGGCATGGCGCTGCTCGATGCGGGCGAAGTCGATGCGTATGCATCGGATCGCGCGATGCTGCTGGGCCAGATCTTTCGCGATCCCGGCAAGGCCGGCGATTATCTGATGACCAAGCGCGCACTGTCTTTCGAGCCGTACGCAATGATGACGCGGCGCGGCGACACGGAGTTTCGCCTGGTCGCCGACCGTGCGCTGGCCGGCGTTTACCGCGGAGCGCAGATCAGGCGCCTGTATCAGCAATGGTTCGGCCGCTACGGGGAGCCGCTGTCACCCATCGTGGAAGCGATGTACCAGTTTCAGGCGGTCGACGAATAGCCTCGAACGCGCAAAAACTGCTAGTCGATAAACAGCGTCGCCGGATGCTCGAATAGCTCGCGGACTCTTTGAATCATCTGCGCCGCGTCGTAGCCGTCCACAAACCGGTGATCGAAGGACGACGAGAGATTCATCATGAGCCTGACCGCGATCTGGCCGTTATGCACGACCGGCCGCTCTACGGCGCGGTTGACGCCCACGATACCGACTTCGGGCAGATTGATGACCGGCGTGGATGCAATTCCGCCGAGCTTGCCGAGGCTAGTGATCGTAATCGTCGAGCCGCTCAGTTCGCTCTTTTTCGCGCTGTTGTCGCGAGCCGCATCGGCAACGCGGCGAATCTCGGCTGCCAGCGTCCTTAGGCTCATCGTCTCGGCGTGGCGGACCACCGGCACCTTTAGCCCGTCGGGCGTTTGCGTTGCTACCCCGAGATGCACGGCGTCGTGCTGCAGCAGCAGCTTGCGGGCCTTATCGTAGGTTGCGTTGCACTGCGGGAATTCTCTGAGCACGCGCACCAGTGCTACACCTAAGAACGGCAGCAGCGTCAGCCGCTGTTCCGGATTCTGCCGATTCAGATGCTGCCGCAGTGCTTCGAGCTCGGTGATGTCGAGTTCTTCCACGTAGGAGAAATGCGGGATTTCCCGCGTCGCTTCCGCCATGCGCTCCGCGATCACGCGGCGCAGGCCAATGACCTTTATTTCGCGCACGGTGTCCTTACGCCTCCGGCCGCCTTGCGCGGACGGCGAACCGCCGTTGGCGTAAGCATCGAAGTCGGCGCGCGTAATGCGGCCGCCGGGTCCCGAGCCCTCGATGTGGCTAAGGTCGACCGCCATTTCTTTTGCGCGCCGACGGATGGCCGGGGAGGTAATGACGCGCGTCGTTGCCGGTTGTTTCGCAGCGGCCCGATTTGCGACGGGCGGTTCGGCGGCAGGAGCGGCTTGCGGCGCCGGTTTCGCCTCGGCCGGCGCAGGCGCGGCACCTGCTTCCGTTTCGAAAACGACCAGCGGCGCGCCGACGGCCACGATGTCGCCAGGTTCGCCGGCCAGCCGGATGACGCGGCCGGATACGGGTGACGACAACTCCACCGCGGCTTTGTCCGTCATCATGGTGCCGACGACGTCTTCCTCTTTGACCTCGTCGCCAACCTTGATGAACCACTCGCCGATTTCGGATTCGACCGTGCCTTCGCCAAGGTCGGGTAGCTTGAATATATGTTCGCTCATTCTGCCTCCATGACTTTGCGAATGCCGGCGGCCATGCGCTGTTGTCCCGGGAAGTACTGCCATTCGAACGCGTGCGGGTAGGGCGTGTCCCAGCCCGCAACGCGGCCGATCGGCGCTTCGAGATGATAAAAGCATTCCTTCTGCAGAGTCGCCGCAAGTTCGGCCCCGTAGCCGCCGAAGCGCGTGGCCTCGTGAGCGATCAGGCAGCGCCCGGTTTTCCTGACCGAGTCGGCGAGCGTCGTAACGTCGAGGGGGGACAGCGAACGTACGTCGATCACCTCGGCATCCACGCCCGTCAGTTCCGCGGCGGCCACGGCGACGTGCACCAGCGTGCCGTAGGTGACGATCGTCAGTTCGTCGCCATGCCGTGCAACTTCGGCTTCGCCGAGCGGCACGGTGTAGTAACCCTCGGGCACTTCGCCCTTCGGATGCGCGCTCCAGGACACGGCCGGTTTTTCCGGGTCGCCGTCGAAGGGGCCGTTATAGATACGTTTCGGCTCGAAGAAGATGACCGGATCGTCCGACTCGATGGCGCTGATCAGCAGCCCTTTGGCGTCGTACGGGTTCGACGGCATGACGACCTTGATGCCGCTGACGTGGGTGAAGATGCCCTCGGGAGACTGCGAGTGGGTCTGGCCGCCGCGTATGCCGCCGCCGCAGGGCGTGCGAATCGTGACCGGCGAAAAGAACTCGCCGCAAGTGCGGTAGCGCAGGCGTCCGAGTTCCGAGACGATCTGGTCGAAACCCGGGTAGATGTAGTCGGCGAACTGGATTTCGGCAACGGGCCTCAAGCCGTTGACGCCCATGCCGATGGCGGCCCCGATAATGCCGCCTTCCGCAATCGGTGCATCGATGACGCGGTGTTCGCCGTACTTGCGCTGGAGTCCGTCGGTGCAGCGAAACACGCCGCCGAAGTAGCCGACGTCTTCGCCGAGCACAACGACGTTGGGATCGCGGTCCATGACGATGTCGTGTGCCGAGCGAATCGCCTCGATCATGTTCATCTGCGCCATTAGCCTTCACCCTCGTTCGTGTTGATACGCTGGGTTTCGAGCATGCGCCGCCGCTGCGACTCCAGACGCTTCGGCGGATCGGCATATACATCGTCGAACATGGTGGCCGGGTCGAGCCACGGACCTTCGGTCATGGTGCCGTAGCGCTGGGCCTCTTTCCAGGCGACCAGCACTTCGGCCTTGAGTTCCTCGATCAGCGCTTCGTGTTTCGCCTCCGACCAGTGGCCTTCGGCGATGAGGTGCTGCTTCAGGCGCTCGATCGGATCGCCAAGCGGAAATTGATGCCACTCGTCCTTCGGCCGGTACTTGGTCGGGTCGTCGCTGGTCGAGTGGGCGCCGCCGCGATAGGTGACGTGTTCGATCAGGGTCGGACCGCCGCCGCGCCGGGCGCGGTCCGCGGCCCACAGCGTGGCGGAATAGATCGCCAGCAGGTCGTTGCCGTCAACCCTTAGGCCCGGCATGCCGAGGCCCAGGCCGCGCGCCGCAAACGGGCGGCGTTCGCCGCCGGCCGTGCCCTGAAACGTCGAGATTGCCCACTGGTTGTTGACGACGTTGAGTATGACCGGTGCCTGGTATACGGCCGCAAACGTCAGCGCGTGGTAGAAGTCCGCTTCCGCCGTGGAGCCGTCGCCTACCCAGGTGGCCGCGACATGATCTTCGCCCTTGATCGCGGAGGCCATCGCCCAGCCGACCGCGTGCGGATACTGCGTGGCAAGGTTGCCGGATATCGAAAACACGTTGCCGCTCTTGCTGTGGTACATCACCGGCAGCTGGCGGCCCTGGCACATGTCGCGCGTGTTGGACAGGCACTGGCACATCATGTCGACGAGCTTGACCCCGCGGTACATGAACAGGCCCTGGTTGCGGTAGGACGGAAAACACATGTCGCCGTGCCGCAGCGCCATCGCCTGGCCGATCGAAATCGCTTCCTCGCCGAGCGCTTCCATGTAGAAGGAAATCCGGCCCTGCCGCTGGATTTGCCACATGCGTTCGTCGAAGACGCGGTTCAGCAGCATCCAGCGCAGCGCAACCTGCAGCTCGGCGGCGTCGAGGTTGGGATTCCAGGGTCCTTTGGCCGTGTGATCGTCGTCGAGCACGCGTATGAGTTCGCTGCTCAGGTGCTCGATGTCGCGGACGCGCGCGTCGATGCCGGGCTTGTCGACAGCGCCCGCCGGACTTAGATTCAGATAACCGAAGTCCGGTTCCTCACCCGGGCGGGCGGTGGGCCGCGGAATATGCAGGCGTGACTCTTTTGCCATGATCTGTCATCCCTCAAGTTTTACCGGCCGGCCGCTACACGCGACCGGCATTGGATCAAGCGCTGCCGGCTGCCGCGACGATGCGTCGCGCCAGTTCGTCCGCAACGCGGTTGGTGGCTGTCGACGTCTGGGCGGCTTCGACGAAGATCTCCGTGAGGCGGCCGGGTATGCGGCCGACGTCGGCTCTGACTTCGTCTTCCGAGCCCTTCTCGAAGAACTCGTGTGCAACGGAAATAATGCCGCCGGCGTTAATCACGTAATCGGGCGCGTAGAGAATTCCGCGTTCGGCGAGGCGGTCTCCGTCGGCCTCGACGCTAAGCTGGTTGTTTGCGGCGCCGGCAATGACTTTGGCCTTGATGCGGGGAATCGTGCCCGTGTTCAGGACGTTGCCCAGCGCACACGGCGCCAGTACGTCGACGTCTGCAAACAGGACGTCCTGGGGTGCCGCGACCGTCGCCGGAAACGCCGCGGTGGCGGCATCGAGATTGCGCCGGTTGACGTCGGCGACCGTAAGCACTGCTCCGGCTGCGTGCAGCAGCCGGCCAAGGTGCAGCCCGACGTGGCCGACGCCCTGAATGGCAACCCTAAGTCCCTCTAGCGAATCGCGTTCGAGTCGTTTCTGTACGGCAGCCTCGAGTCCGAGAAACACCCCGAGCGCCGTCCACGGCGACGGATCGCCGCCCGCGGAAGAACCGGTTTGCGGCAAGCCGGAAACGAAACGCGTACTCTCGTTGACGTGCCGCATGTCCTCCACGGAGACGCCGACGTCTTCGGCAGTTACGTAGCAACCGCCGAGCGAGTCGACCGCGCAGCCGAACGCCCGGAACAGGTCGGGCGTCCCGTCGAGCTCCGGTGTCTTGAGGATAACGGCCTTGCCGCCGCCGAAGGACAGGCCGGCCACGGCGTTCTTGTAGGTCATGCCGCGGGACAGGCGGAGCACATCGGTGACCGCGTGGTCGCTTTGCTCGTATTGCCAGAAACGACAGCCGCCGGCGGCGGGACCGAGTGCCGTTGAGTGCACCGCGATAATCGCCCGCAAACCCGTTTTAGCGTCTTCGAAGTAGTGAACACCTTCGTGATGGTCGAATTCGGTGTGCTCGAAAACGCTCATTGGCATCCTGCAGTGCTGTCCGGGCTTTCTGATGGCGCCATAATATAAGCTCAAAACACGGGTTTTTTGTTGCTAATTCTTTGTAAAAACGCGTATTGTGTGCATAATTTATTTATTCACGGGTAGCTTTTCGGAAGAATTATGCACGTAATCGATCTCGATCACATAGATCGTCGGATTCTGGACATTTTGCAGTCGGAGCCGGGCATTAACGCGACCGCAATCGGCGAGCGGATCGGGCTGTCCCAGTCGGCCTGCTGGCGGCGCATTCAGTCGCTCCGCGATCAGGGCGTGATCCGTGAGCAGAGCGTCCGGCTGGACCGGGAAAAAGTCGGGCTGAATACGATGGTATTCGCGCATGTCAAACTGACTTCGCACGGGCGCAGCAACCTGACGGACTTCTCCGCGGCCGTGGAGAGTTTCCCGGAGGTGCTCGATTGCTACGTGCTGCTCGGTAACGTCGATTACCTGCTGCGCATCGTTACCGAGGATATAAAAGCCTACGAGCAGTTTTTCTTCGAGAAGCTCTCGCAATTGCCCGGGATTCAGGAGGTCAATTCGAGTATCGTGCTTTCCGAGACCAAACACACGAGCGTGCTGCCGCTCGCGGCCGCGAGCTAGACGCATGCAGAACCCTTTGGTTAAGGAGATCCGATGAAAGCCCATTGGAACGGCAAACTCATTGCCGAATCGGACGACACGCTTGTCGTCGAGAACAATCACTATTTCCCGCCCGAGTCGGTCGATGCCTCGGTGCTCGTCGAGTCTGGACATACCAGCGTCTGCCCGTGGAAAGGCACGGCGAACTATTATTCGCTACAGGTAGACGGCCAGACCAACGACAACGCCGCCTGGTACTACGCCGAGCCGAAAGAGGCTGCCAGTCAGATCAAGGGACGCGTGGCCTTCTGGAAAGGCGTCACGGTCAGCGAGTGAGCGCTGCCTGGCCCGTGGAGGCGGACTGACCAATGATCGATCGCAGGTGGGTTCTCAAGAGTCTTGCGGCACTTGCCGCGGCTGGCAAAGTGCCGAGCCGTGCAGGCACGACCGACGATATCGCTGCGCTGGAGCAGGCATCCGGCGGTCGTATCGGCGTGGGTATGCTCGACGCCGGGACCGGGGCTGCGCTCGGTTACCGGGAGAACGAGCGCTTCGGCATGTGCTCGACGTTCAAGCTGCCGCTCGCGGCCTTGATATTGAGGGCCATCGACGACGGTGAGTTGCAGGCCGATCGACGTATTGTATTCAGCGAGGACGATCTCGTGCCGCATGCGCCCGTCACGAAGCCGCGCCTGGGCGGCGAGGGCATGACCGTGCTCGAGCTGGCGGAGGCCGCGCAGGTACGCAGCGATAACGTGGCGGCTAACCTGTTGCTCAAACTGCTGGACGGGCCGGAGGGCCTTACCCGGCGGTTACGGGCGCTGGGTGATACCGACACGCGACTCGATCGCTACGAACCCGAGCTGAATCTCGTACTGCCCGGCGAAGAGCGGGATACGACCATGCCCCGGGCGATGGCTCGCTCCGTGGCAGCTTTGCTCGACGACCAGTACCTGTCGGCGAGGTCGCGGCAACGGCTGGAAGGCTGGCTGGTTGCGACGCGCACCGGGTTGAACAAGTTGCGCGCCGGTATGCCCGGGGAGTGGCGCGTCGGCGACAAAACCGGGACGGGTATTGCGCCGTCGATGCCGAACCGGAGCAACGACGTTGCGACCGTCTGGGTTGCCGGCCGCCTGTTTGTGGTCGCGGCCTATGTAGAAGCCGATGCGCATTACAACCGGATGCGCCCCGAGGACGCGCGTGTGCTGGCGTCGATTGGCGAACTTGCGTCACAGTGGATCGCGGCGCGGCTGGGGTAAACTCAAGCCGTTCGTTCTGTCGGGAGAAAGACATGCGCCAGATTGCCGTTATTTGTGGCGTATTCGTCGTGCTGTTTCTGGGTCTGCTGGGTTTGCTGGCAATCTTCGGCGTCATTTCGCCGGAGTTTGCGTCCTCTACCCTTATCAAGGTTGTTGCCGCAGTAGCACTGCTGGGCGTATGTAGCGCCGCGATTACGTTACTACTAAGGGCACGGAAATAGCGAAGCAAAAAGGGACCCAAAAAGGGGCCGGGTTTATTTATCTGCTTTTTCAGATAAATAAACCCGGCCCCTTTTTGGCTAGAGACCCGGCTGATAGACCGACAACGCGCGGGTCTCGACGTCCTCTCGATAGAACGCCACTTCCTTAAAGTCGCGACTCACGTAGCGCTCAGCTTGATCGTCGAAATGCGTGGACTCCGGGTCGCCGCTCTGGCCGCCGGCGAGCAGCGACTTGGCTGTGACTTTGTCACCGAACTCGACGGCGGCGACAAAGCTGTTGCCGCGGTAGCCGTAGAGTTTCTTTGTGCCGTCTTCGCGTCTCGACCCGAACGCGGCGAGCGCACCCCAGCGGCCGGAGGCCATGCTCACGCCAAGCGAGGGTTTGTCGTCGTCGAACGGCAAATCGATGTCGCCCGTCAGGCGCTGGAAGCGGTTAACCTCTGCCCAGGGCATCCGCCAGCTGCCGAAATCGCCTTGAAGTTCGGCAATCGTTTCGGCGAACATCCGCAGCCGCTTGTCGGCGGGAGCGTCGATGCCAACATATTCCAGACGGCTCATGCGGGAGCCGTTCTTAAGGTCTTCCGGGAGTTGTATATTTTCCTGCAAGCGCGTGGCGTAAAAATGCATCAGCGTCATGGCAACCGAATCGGCGCGTACGCGATAGTCCCAGTCCCGTAACAGGCTTATCGCTTCGTGAAGACTGTCGTCGGGCTGCTTGTCGTAGGCTTCGATTAGCGCGGGAGCCAGCCGCGCAAACGCGGGCAGATACGGATCGTAAGCAAGCTCGATCAGGCTATCGAGCGTTACGTCCTCGATGCCCGTCAGTACCTCGACGGCGTGGATGCCGCGATAATTCTCGGCGTCGGGCGCCATGTAAACGGGATAGTCTTCGCGCTTCGGACTGAATTCGAGCGCGGCGGTAAACGGTGTCGAGTTGCTGTTCTGCAGCCAGCCGTTTGCCGGATTTAGTAAGGTGACCGTTTCGTCGACCGTGTGCAAACCCTGCCAGTCGGTCGCGGGGTTCGAGCCGTCGACGGGTTTCGAATAGTCGAATGCGGGATCGCGGCGCGGTACGAAGTTGCCGTGGAAGTAGGCGATATTGCCGGACGAATCGGCAAACACCGTGTTGTTCGACGAGTTCGTGCGAATGTTCATCGTCTCGCGAAAGCCTGCGTAGTCCTTCTGCTTGGTTCGCATGAACGACTGAATCAGCGCGTTTACAGGGTCCCAGTTGATCTTTGTCGCGACCCAGCGGCCGTCGAGCATGTGCGTGATCGGGCCGTGATGCGTGCGGTACAAAAGAAAACTGCGTTCGTCGTAAGCCTCGCCATTTTTGTATCTCAGCGTGACCTCGCTGATTTCGAGATTGCGCAGTTCGTCGCCGTAGCGGTACTTCAGCGTGCCGTCGTCGTCGACGATGTCCTGTACGAACTCGTCGAGGAAATCGACGTAGGTCGAGGTGTGCATCCAGCCGGTGTGTTCGTTAAAGCCCTGGTAGACAAAAAACTGGCCCCAGGTTACGGCGCCGTAAGCGTTTAGTCCTTCCTCGGAGACGACATGAATCTCCGGTCGGAAATAGAACGAGGTGTGTGGATTGATGAGTAGTAGCGGGCTGCCGCTCGCCGTCAGTTCGCCCGAAATCGCGAAACCGTTGGAACCTGCCGGCTCTTCGGTGTCCGGCGGCCGAGCCGAGGCAATGACGTCGCGCGGCTCGTCGCCGCCGTAGAACGCCTCGATGCCGTCGAGCGGAATCTGCTCGATGTCGCCGCCGATGGAGCCTTCGAAAAAGTACATGGGCATCCACGGCTCGAAGTGATCGATGAGTCTCGGCTGGACTTCGGGGTTCGCCATCAGGTACCAGTTGAGGCCGTCCGCAAACGCAATGCAGAGTTCCTTGAGCCAGTCTGGCGCGGACGCGTAAGCAGCTCTTGCTTCGTCGCCGGTCATGTACAGGTGTGCGCGCAAATCGCTCATCAGGGCGGCTTCGCCTTCGACTTCGGCCAGGCGGCCGATAGCCCAGATGTAGTTGCGTTCGACCCGCGGGAAATCGTCTTCCGCCTGGGCATAGAGCATGCCGAACACAGCGTCCGCGTCGGTTTCTGCATAGATGTGCGGCACGCCGAAGTCGTCGCGAATGACTGTGACCCGGGCGGCGCGCTCGGCGAGGTAGGCACGGGCGGTTTGGGCGGAAGGACCGGCCGGCTGCTCGTCCGAGCAGGCGGCGAGAAGAAGCGGTGCGAGAAGCGCAAGCGGCATGAGCGATTTCATGCCGCGCAATATAACAGATGGCTAAAAGCCGTTTGTGGCCGCCGAAAAAAGGGGCCGTGAAAAAAGGGGCCGGGTTTATTTATTTGAGAAAGAGGGCAGGTTTATTTGTCATCTGTCTCGCAGATAAATAAACCCGGCCCCTTTTTTCGGACCCTTGTTTTCTCTCAGGCGACGTGGTCGAAAAACTCGAGAATCATTTCGCCGTCGAGGCATTCCATGATCGGCGGCACGAGCCGGTCGTGGAATTCGGTTTGCATGTGATGATCGAAAGCTGCCTCGTCCTTGAAGCGCGCGTACACGACATAGGTTCCGGGTTTCTCGCGGTGCTTGATGACGTCGTACACGAAGGTGTCGGGCTCGTTTTCATGCGTGAGTTTGGACAGCTCGGTCTGCAGCGTTTCGAAATCCGCTGCCTTGGCGTCTTTGACGGTGAGCGTGGCGATGAATACGGTCATGCTGTTACCTCGAGTGTTTCGGTCGAACTCAGCTTAGGCCGAGTTCCTCGACAATGCTGTCTCGCAGCCGGAATTTCTGGATCTTGGTTGAAGATTGTGGCCATTCGTTAACGAAGCGTACATGCCTCGGAACCTTGAAGCCCGCGATCTTGCCCTTGCAAAATGCGATCAGTTCCTCTTCGCCGAGCGAGTGGCCCTCTTTGAGTTCGACAAACGCCGCGGGAATCTCCTGCAGGCGCGGATCGGGAATTCCGACGACCTGAGCGAGTTTCACGGCTTCGTGCGTTTGCAGATAGGTTTCGATCTCGACGGCCGCGACGTTTTCACCGCCGACTTTCAGCATGTCCTTGATGCGGCCGTGAAACATGACCTGACCGTCTTCGTCGATCGAAATCATGTCGCCGGAGTGGAACCAGCCGTCCTCGTCCAGCGCCTCGGCCGTCTTTTCCGGCGCCTTGTAATACTCGGTAAACAGGCTATAGCCGCGGATCAGGGCCTCGCCGCGCTCCCCGCTGGAGAGTTCCCGGCCGTCTTCGTCTACGGCTTTGATCTCCAGGCCCGCGAGCGGCACACCAAGCCGCGTGAAACGCTGCTCGCGCGTGTGATCGAGCGCGCTGGTCGTCACGGTGCCCGCCGTTTCGGTCATGCCGAAGGTGCCGACATACACGGTCTTCGGCATCGCCTTTTCCATCGTCTCGCCGACGACCGCGGGCTGCACCGCAAAGTTGGCGTTCATGAGCCGTATTCGGGACAGATCGGCCTTCTCGAAATTCTCATGGTTGATGAGATCCCCCATGATGGTCCAGAAGCAGGGATAAGTGCAGGTGACCTTCTCGGCTTCGAGCATCTCGAGCGCTTCTCCCGCCTTGAAATGCGGCGTCGTAACATAGGTGCTGCCGCGCGCGGCGGAAGCGGCGAGCGGCAGGATGGCGGCGATGTGAAACATCGGCAGCGGCGACCAGAAGCTGTCGTCGGCGCCGAGTTCGTAGCGATCGGCGAGCGCCATGCTGTTACGCACCATCGCCTCATGGCTGATCATGCAGCCTTTCGGATTGGCTGTCGTGCCCGACGTGTAGAGAATCAGGCAAGTGCTGCCGAGGCGCGTCTGCAGCCGCCGGAGATGCACGTCGTCTTCGGGCGTACGCCCGGCAAGCGCATCGAATTCGGTCTGCGTCAGCATGCCCGCGGCCTGCGTGTTGCCGGCGACGACAACGTTACGAAGTTTCGGCGCCGCATTCAGTTGCAGCGCCATCGGGTCGGTGGCCGACTCGAGTTCAGGCAGCGCGGCGTGCAGGCGTTCCACGAAGTTCACAGCCTCGTCGAACTCGTCCGTGGTCAGCACGGCGACGAGATCGGCGTTGTCGATGACGTAGGCCAGTTCCGGCGGCATGTAGCGTGCATTGATGGGCACCGTTACCGCGCCGAGCATCGCGATACCGAACAGCGTTTCGACGAAGTCCATGCTGGTCGGCAGCAGCAGGCCGACGTGATCGCCCGGGCCTATGCCGAGCGCACGCAGGGCACGCGCTTTCAGCATTGCGCGTTCGGCCAGTTCGCCGTAGCTCACGCGCTTGTCGGGCAGTACGACGGCGGCCGTATCCGGATATTGGTCGGCGGCGAGCAGCAGGAGATCGCCGAGCGTGGTTGCCTGTATCCTGACGGAGGAGAGATCGACGCTCATGGCCTGACGCCTGCTAATCGAGCGGATCGAGGTAAGTACGAATGTAGGTGCCGTCGAGACAGTCGATCAGATCGGGCGCGAGCTCCGCGAAATACGGTGTATTCTGATGCGCCTGTTCCGCGTCCTCGGAGGAGAACTGTTCGTAGACGGCGTAACCGCGCTCTTCGTCGCGCAGCTTGAAGAACTCGTAAGCGAGTGTATCGGACTCGTTGGCGCGAACCTTCTCGGTGAGCGTTTTGGCGAGGCGCACGAAGTCCTCTTCACGACCTTCTTTGACCTTCATCTTGGCCAGAAACGTCATCATGGCAATTCCCTCCCTTCGAACGGTCATGTTAGCATCGGCCGATAAAAATAAACAAGCATGACTGTTTTTTTATTCATTCTTGTTCTGACCGCGTTAATGGCCGCTACGGGCGGCACCGGGAGAATGTATGAGCGACGCGCAGCGTGTCGACCTTGCAGGGACTGAAGAACTTCCCGCAAAAGGTTTTATCGTGCGGCAGCACGGCGAATTGCAGGTATTGCTGGCGAGCGTCAAAGGCGAGATCCACGCCGTCGAGAATTTGTGTTCGCACGCGTTTGCACGTTTCGACGAAGGCCGCCTGCGCGGTGTGCGTCTCATGTGCCCGCTGCACGGCGCCTGTTTCGACATTCGTGACGGCCGCGCGCTCGGCATGCCTGCGTCCGGTCCAATTCGAAGCTTCCCAGTGACGATTCTCGACGAGCGGGTGCTGGTCGATCTGCCGTCGGACGATGTTGAGGGGAAGGCTTAGCCGCGTATCGCGGTCTTGCCGTCCCAGTTCCGCGCGGCGTTCTTCATGTAATCGAAACTCTTCAGCATGCTCGCGTCGGTTTCGACGATTTCAAGCATCGTGCCGTTGTGCATTACCGTATCGACATAGGCGAAGCGCTGGCCGCTCGAAGTCGTTCCATCCTGCACTATGCGCCCGCGCAGATCGTTGGCGTCCAGCGCGCGGTCGAGATCTTCCGTCAGCGCGCCCACGTGCTGCAGACCGGGCGCGTTGTTTTCGAGAAAGTCCCGATAGATCGAGGCTGCGTCGTTGTGCTGCTGCACGAGTTCGATCTGGAAGTCGCCCGCGTACGCAATCGCTACGCTCATATCGATATTGCTTGGCTCGCCACGGTAGCGGCACTCCGCAAACTCGATGTGCTCCACGACAAAAAACGGCCCCGTACCGAGCGCCTGCGCCCAGTGTTCGGCCGCTTCGCGCCAGTCCGAAACGACAAACCCGTTTTGCATGATGGGTCCGATGGCATGCATGCGGTGGATAAACCCTGGTCTTAAGCGCGCTGATTGAAACGGCGCCCGACCAGCGCCGACGCAATGTTGATCTTCTGAATGTCGATCGAGCCGCCCGCGATGCCCCAGCCCCAGCCGTCACGCATGCGGCGCTCCATGGGGTATTCGCGGGAGTAGCCGTAGCCGCCGAGCAGCTGGACCGCGGTGCCGGTCACGGTCCGCGCGATCTCGTTCGCATAACACTTGGCGACCGACGAATCGAGCATGGACGGCATGCCCTGCTGTGCGTTGCAGGCGGCGCGGTAGATCAGGAGACGCGCGGCTTCGACCTGCATCTGCATCTCTGCGAGTTTGAGCTGCACGGCCTGAAAATCGACAATGGGTTTACCGAACTGCTTGCGCTCCTGCACATAGTCGATGGCGTCTTCCAGCGCGCCGCTGGCCTGCGCAAGCCCCATCGTCGCGTTGCCGCAGCGTTCGAGATCGAAGGCAGTCATGAGCTTCTTGAAGCCGCCGGCCGGCAGGACGACATTGCCCGCCGGTACGCTGACATTGTCGAAGTACAGATCGGAGGAGGGCACGCCGCGAAAACCCATGAGGTTTTCCTGTTCGCCGAAGCTTAAGCCCGGCGTGTCTTTCTCCACGTACACCGCGCCGATGCCTTTCGCACCCGGGTCGTCGGACAGCCTTGTATATACGAGGTAGCCGTCCGCATGTCCGCCGCCGGAACACCAGCGCTTGCTGCCGTTGATGACACATCGATCGCCGTCGATAACGCCGCGCGTAGAAAGATCCGTCAGCGCTGAGCCCGCGGCCGGCTCGGACATCGCAATGGCGACGACAAGGTCACCGCTGCAAACCGCAGGCACGATTTTCGCGCGGAGTTCGTCGGACCCGAAGCGCTCGATAGCGCGCACCGGGCCCACACAGGACTCGAAGATCGGGAAGGCCACGGCCGCCGAAATTTTTGCGACTTCCTCGATGACAATGAGTGCCTCCAGGTTGCCCAGTCCAAGGCCGCCGAACTCCTCGGGTATGTTGACGCCCAGGAAGCCCATGTCGGCGAACTCGCGGATCAGCTCGTGGCTGGGCGGTTCGCCGGACGTTTCGATGTGCTCGGCAATCGGCGGCAGTTTTTCGCGTGCATAGCGGCGCACCGTGTCTTTGAGCTCGAGCTGTTCGGGCGTCAGTTGGAAATCCATGGGCTTTTGCTGCTCGTTGAAACCTGTGTCTATACTAGACTTAGCCATTAGAAAAAAACAGTCGCGACTGTTTTTTTGTTATCTCGCTACTTCGGGTTGCGCATGGAACACATCTTAAACGGTATTCGTGTACTGGATTTCGGCCGCTACGTTGCCGGACCTTATTGCGCAACCCTGCTTGGATATCTGGGCGCCGATGTGATCCGGATCGAACGGCCCGGAGGCGGGGAGGACCGCTTTATTGCCCCGCTCGGGAAAGATGCGGGGGGCAGCGTCCTGATGCAGACCGGCTGCAACAAGCGCAGCCTTACGCTGAATCTGCGCGCAGCACAAAGCCGCGGGATTATCGACCGGCTGATTGAGTCGGCCGACGTGCTGGTGGCCAATCTGCCGCCGGCGGCGCTAGAAAAGCAGGGGCTCGACTATGCGAGGGTTTCGGAACTGAATCCCCGGCTGGTCCTGACTTCCCTGACGGCGTTCGGCACCGACGGGCCGTACGCCAATCGCGGCGGTTTTGACGGGGTCGGACAGGCCATGTCGGGCGCCATGTACATGACCGGCATGCCTGGCCGGCCTGCTAAAGCCGCGGCGCCGTATGTCGATTATTCGACGGCGGTTATGGCCGCGTTCGGCACGCTGGCAGCGCTTTTCGAGCGTGAGCGCTCGGGCCGCGGCCAGCAGGTCGAGGGTTCGTTACTCGGCACCGCGCTTGCGGTATTCAATTCGCACCTCATCGAGGAGGGTGGGCTAGGTGTCGGCCGCGAGCCCACGGGCAATCGGGTGCAGACGTCCGGGCCGTCCGACGTGTTCGAGTGCGCGGACGGTCAGGTGCTAATACACGTGGTCGGCAACGGCCTGTTCCGCCGGATTGCGGCCGTGATTGGCGCGGAGGACTGGCTCGACGAACCGGACTTCGACAGCGACATAAAGCGTGGCGATGCGCGGGACCGGTTGTGTGAGCGGGTGCAGACGTGGAGCCGGGACCGGAGTGTCGAGGACGTGCTCGAAAGCCTCGCCCAGGCAGGCGTACCGGCCGGGCCCGTCCTGACTCTCAACGAGGCGCTTCGGCACCCGCAAACCGAGGCGCTCGGCGTGCTGAAACAGGTGGCCTACCCGGGCCGCAGCCTCGATGTGCCGGTTGCCGACCTGCCGTTCAGGCTGTCGCGCACCCCCGGCGGGATCGAGCGGCCGCCGCCGTCGCCCGGCCAGCACAACCGCGAGATTCTCGAGGCGGTAGGCTACAGCGCGGCCGAGATCGATGCGTTTCGCGCAGGGGGCGTCGTTTAGGACCCGGTTGCAGGGCACAGCGTCGCAGCGGCGTTGCGCGTGGTTTCCTGCGGAACGGTTTGCGCGTGTAAGTATTTGCCGCAAAAGGAGGTTGCCTGAATAAAAAAACAGTCATGACTGTTTCTTTTGCTCAGCGGCATCTCTATACTGGATTGGCCAAAAGAACAGGTCCTAAACGTCATGGATACCGCTTTCATTGAGCGCGTCAAGCGCAATGTGGATTACCAGCGTGAGAGAAAGTCGCCGCCGGACGGTTTTCCGGCGTTTCCGCCTATCCCGGGCGGCCGCTATATCGATCCCGGTTTTTTGGCGCTCGAAGACGCGGCGTTGTGGAAACGCTCGTGGCTGTATGCCTGTCACGTCGACGAACTGCCCGAGAGCGGCAGCTATCTCCTGTTCAAGAAAACCGGATCGCCTATCCTGATCGTCCGCGGCAAGGACGACGAGGTGCGCGCTTTCTACAATACCTGCCGCCATCGCGGCGGGCCGCTGGTCAAGGAAGCCTGCGGCAAGTCCCGCGGCGGCTTCGTCTGCGGTTACCACGGCTGGACCTACGACCTCGAAGGGAAGCTCGTCAATCTGCGCGACCGGCGCGATTTTGTCGGTCTCGATTTCAGCCGGCACGGTCTGGTTACGGTGCGCTGCGAGCGCCTGGGCAACTGGGTATTTATCAACGAAGACCCGGAAGCAGAGCCGCTGCTCGAACACCTTGGTCCTATCCCGGAACACCTCGCGCAGTTCGATCTCGACACGATCCGGCACGTCGATTCGCGCGGCTACGACGTGGCCTGCAACGTCAAGGTGCTGCTCGACGCGTTCCTCGAGGTGTATCACCTGAAGTCGATCCACAAGGATACGGTGGACCGTTTCCTCGATCATCGCGGCACCGACATCGTGCTTTGGCCCAACGGCCATTCGCTCATGGTGACGCCCAATCGCCGCGATGACTGGGTCGATCCCGGTACCCTTGGGATGGCCGAGTTCCCATCGGTCACCGAACTGCCGCAGCGTTTTAATCTGTCGTACAACCTGTATCCGAATCTGGTGACGCCGGTTGCACCGACCGGCATGCCCTTCCTCGTGTTCTGGCCCGTCAGCAGCAACACCATGCGCATCGAGTGTCACTGGTTCGCACCTGACTGGGGCGACGCAGAGCGGGACCCGCTGTGGGAAACGCGCATCAACAACTTCGAGCGCATTCTTTACGAAGACACGCAGTTCGCGCCGCAGATTCAGGAGTCGGTCGAGTCGCCGGGCTTCAAGGGTATCTCGCTCAACTATCAGGAGCGGCGTATTTATCACTGGCACGAAGAACTCGACCGGAGGATTGGCGATGCCGGTATCGACCCGGCGCTGAAAGTAGCGCCGCGGCTGAGTGAGTTCGTGGAGCGTTAGTGAACGACTCGAGACACGGGATTCTCGCTCTGGGCAGCTATCTGCCTCACGGGCGCTTGCCGCGAACCGTTGTGCAGGCGGCAAACGCCTGGTTTGCACCGACGCGGAAAGCCGGGCCCGGGGAGCGGCGGAGTTTCTGCAACTGGGACGAAGACGCCCTGACGATGGCCGTTGAGGCGGGCCGTGCTTGTCTAAACGCAAATCCAAACGTTGGTCCTGAAGCTGAGCTGGCGCAGCGCATCGATCAGCTGACGCTGGCGTCGACCTCATTGCCGTTCGCCGATCGCTCGAACGCGGGCGTGGTGCGCGAGGCGCTCGACCTGTCGACCGCCGCAGAAGTGACCGATACGGGCGGCAGCATGCGCGCCGGATCGACAGCGCTCAAGGCGGCGCTCGGAACCGGCGGCAGGGGAGATCACCTTGTGCTCGCGTCAGACTGCATCGATGCAAAACCCGCGAGTGCGCAGGAACTGCAGTTCGGCCATGGTGCGGCAGCAATGCTCATCGGAAAGGGGCAAGCGATCGCATCGCTCGTGGGCACTGCGGGTCTGCAGCAGGATTTTGTCGATCACTATCGCGCAAGCGGCGAACGTTTCGAATACGCGCTGGAGCCGCGCTGGGCCAGAGACGCGGGCTACCGGCAGCAGGTTGTCGAGACCGCGCAGGAGGCATTGCGGTCGGCGGGTCTCGAAGCCGACAAAGTTACGCGGCTGTCGATCTCGGCGCCGGGCGGACTGTCTCAGTCGACGGCGAAACAACTTGCGGCGCAATTGAGTATTGCCTCGCCGGACACAGCCCTCGAGCGGCGCGCCGGCTTCTGCGGCGCGGCGCAGCCGCTGCTAGCCCTGACAGAAGCACTGGAGGCGGCCGGGAAAGACGAAGTCATCGCGCTGGTCTGTCTCGGCCAGGGCGTCGACGTACTGATCTTCAAGGTGCATCGAGCACCCGATACCGCGGGCCTCTCGAGCGCCCTGGACAGCGGCGTTGACGAGGACAACTACACGCGTTACCTGGCGCTGCGTGGCCTGCTGCCACTGGAGACGGGAATCCGCGCCGAACGGGATAATCGTACGGCGTTATCGGCATTCTGGCGCAAGCACGAGGCGATCACGGGCTTCAAGGGCGGACTATGCTCGGCCTGCGGCACTCTGCAGTTCCCGCCGACGAAACTTTGTGTCAGCTGCGCCGCAGAAGACACCCAGACGCTCAAGCGCATGGCCGAGATGACCGGCCGCGTCCGTTCGTTCACCGAGGACTGGCTGGCGTATACGCCGAAGCCGCCGCTGGTGTTCGGCAACGTCGGCTTCGAAGACGGCGCAAACGTAATGATGGAGTTTACCGACGTCGAGGCAGGGCAGCTCGAGGTCGGCTTACCCGTACGCATGCGGTTCCGGATCAAGGACACGGACGAGCGTCGCGGTTTTCGGCGCTACTTCTGGAAGCCCGCGCCGATGAGGGCCTGTTAGCACCATGCCTGAGGGAATTCGCGACAAGGTAGTCATTCTCGGCATGGGCTGCAGCCGTTTCGGGGAACGCTGGGAGTCCGGGCCCGAGGAGCTCATGCTCGAGGCCTTTGGCGAGGCTGTTGTCGATGCCGGTATCGGCAAAGACGACATCGACGCCGCGTGGCTTGGCGTGTTCTTCCAGGAGCAGAGCACGGGCAAGTCCGGTTTGCCGCTGTCGCAGGCGCTGCGCTTGCCGAACATCCCGGTTACCCGCGTCGAGAATCTCTGCGCGACCGGCACCGAGGCGCTGCGCGGAGCGACCTACGCCGTTGCTTCCGGCGCGGCCGACATTGCCCTGGCGATGGGTGTGGAGAAACTCAAGGATACGGGTTTCGGCGGCCTTCCCGAGCGCACCAAGGGCACGACCGAGGACCTCTGGCTGCCGAACAGTACGGCGCCGGGTTCGTTTGCGCAGCTTGCGTCGGCTTACTCGGCGGTACATCGGCGCGACATGCAGGACCTGAAGCGTGCGATGGCGCACGTGTCGGTCAAGAGCCACCGCAACGCGCTGGACAACCCGAAGGCGCATCTGCGCCGCGCGATCAGCGAAGACGATGTCCTGAACGCAGCAACGGTGGCGTACCCTCTCGGCGTGCTCGACTGCTGCGGCGTCAGCGACGGCGCCGCCTGCGCGATCGTGTGCACGCCCGATGTTGCGCGGGGTCTCGGACGGACCGACGCCGTCGCCATCAAGGCGCTGCAGCTCGCGCCGAGCAACGGCGTCGAACTCGGCAACGACGCCTGGGATGGCGGCCACACGCTGACTACCCGCATTGCCGCGGAACGCGCGTATCGAGAGGCAGGCATTGCGGACCCCAGGGCCGAACTCGATCTCATGGAAGTCCACGACTGCTTTTCGGTCACCGAACTGGTGCTGATGGAAGACCTGGGCGTTTCCGAAGAGGGCAGAGCTATCGACGATGTGCTCGACGGACGCTACGACCACGACGGCGCGATTCCCTGCCAGATCGACGGCGGGCTCAAGTGCTTCGGGCACCCTATCGGCGCCAGCGGTCTGCGCATGGCCTACGAAATTTATCTGCAGCTACTCGGTCGCGCCGGCGGCCGGCAGCTCGAAAGCCCGAGCGTCGGGCTGGCCCAGAATCTGGGTGGCGTACCGAATCGCAACGTGGCAAGCGTTGCGATCTACGGACTCAAAGACACAACGAGGTAAGACCATGTCGTTTGCAACTACACGAACTCCATTGCGCAACGACGACTATGGAATGTCCGATGACGAGCTTGCGACCGCGCCGACGGTGTATCGCGACGATTTGCTGAAAGACAAGGTCGCCCTGATTTCCGGCGGCGGCTCCGGCCTCGGCAAGGCAATGGCATTCCTGATGGCCCGACTCGGCGCGCGCGTCATGATTTGCGGCCGCCGCGAGGACAAGCTCAAGGCGACCTGCGAATCGATTGGCGAGCGGGTCGGCGCAGAGGCCGCCTACGAGGCAATGACCATTCGCGACCCGGAAGCCGTCGGCCGCCTGATGAACGCGACCTGGGAGCGTTTCGGCAAGCTCGACATCCTCGTCAACAACGGCGGCGGGCAGTATCCGCAGGCCGCGATCGATTTCAGCGACAAAGGCTGGAACGCTGTGATCGATACCAATCTCAACGGTACCTGGTACATGATGCAGCGCGCCGCGAGGCTGTGGCAGAAGCACGGTCATCCAGGGAGTATCGTAACGATCGTCGCAAACGTCGATCGCGGTATGCCGCAGGTTGCGCACACCTGCGCGGCCCGCGCGGGCGTGATCGGTTTGAGCAAGTCGGTATCGACCGAGTGGGCGCCGTTGAGCATCCGCGTCAACTGCGTGTCTCCGGGCAGCGTCGAAACCGAGGGTTTTAACGTGTACAGCAAGGAAGCGCTGCGCACGTTCCCGTACAGCAACCCGATGCAGCGGCTTGGCGATGCGTTCGATATTGCGGAGGCGGTCATTTATCTCAGCGCGCCGTCGGCCAAGTTCATTACCGGCGAAGTGCTTACCGTCGACGGCGGCAACGCCCAGTGGGGAGATGTATGGCCGGGCGGTATTCCCGACTACTTCAACGTCAGGCGCTAAGGCAAGGGGCAGCATGAGCAGCACACCATTGACGAGAATCGAACCCGCGGCAATGTCCGAGGACTTGCAACAGGTCTGGAACACACTTAACGAACTGACCGGGGAACCGACCTTCGTCGAGGTGTTCGCGCAGGCGCCCGAGCTGCTCGACTTTGTCATGCAGCAGTTTTACGGCCGCATATTTTTCGGCGGACGCGTTGACGAACGCTACAAGCAGCTTGCGCGACTACGTCTTTCACAGGTCCAC
>JBCBSC010000028.1:0-67815 GCA_039819385.1 Pseudomonadota bacterium
GCGAGCCCGTACCCAGCCATCACTCGCCGTTGTTCAGAATTTCGCCTGAGCCATCCGTAACCGCCGGCGTCGAATCGACCGTGGTTGCGCTGCTCGAAATACTAAGGAAGAACTGAGGCCGTTTGCATCGCCGCCGGCAGCGCGATGACGTCCCGCCTAGTCGTCGTTGTCGACGGCTTCGAGGCGTTCGCCGTCGGCATCCTGCATGAGGATCTCAACCTTCTGTTCGGCGTCCTTGAGGGCCGTCTGGCAGCGGCGCGTCAGCTTGATGCCTTCCTCGAACTTCTGCATGGCTTTCTCCAGCGGCAGGTCGCCCGATTCGAGTTCGTCGACAATTTTTTCGAGGCTGCTCAAGCTCTTTTCAAGGTTTACAGTGGTGTTCATCGGGTACATTCCTGCGAAGCTCGGGCGTACGCTAACTGCCGACCGTAGATTGGTCAATGCCCGGCGCGGCCTTATCCGCGGATCGTTTTATGGCGGCACGGCAAATTGACTCATGTAACAATAAAAATTAGAGTCTGTGTTCGTTAGACTCGTTCTAAATGATAACAATTCTCATCAAAAGGATCGATCATGTCTCTCAAAGGCAGCAAAACCGAAACCAACCTGAAAGATGCGTTTGCCGGCGAATCGCAGGCCAATCGTCGTTACCTCTACTTCGCGGCGAAAGCGGACGTCGAAGGTTACAACGACGTAGCCGCCGTGTTTCGTTCCACGGCGGAAGGTGAAACCGGTCATGCACACGGTCACCTCGAATACCTCGAGGAAGTCGGCGATCCGGCTACCGGTTTGCCGATGGGTTCTACCTCTTCCAATCTCGAGGCGGCCATTGCCGGAGAAACCCACGAGTACACGGACATGTACCCGGGTATGGCAAAAACCGCGCGCGACGAAGGCTTCGACGAAATCGCCGACTGGTTCGAAACCCTTGCAAAGGCGGAACGCTCGCATGCGAATCGTTTCCAGAAAGCGCTGGATACGCTGGACGATTAGTGCACGCGCACGAAGAAGCCAGGCGTCCCGCGCCTGGCTTCTTGCATTGAGTTCCGACTATGAGTTCACGACGAGAAGGCAGCCTCGAGGCGCCCATCCGGCATCCCATCGATTGGAAGTCGGACGAATACTACGACGACGCCAAGCTGTTCGACGAACTCGAACGGGTGTTCGACATATGCCACGGCTGCCGCCGCTGCTTCAATCTCTGTCATTCCTTTCCGACGCTGTTCGACACAATCGACGAGTCGGACACGATGGAGCTCGACAGCGTACCGAAGAAGGCCTATTGGGAGGTGGTGGATCACTGCTATCTCTGCGACATGTGTTACATGAGCAAGTGCCCGTACGTTCCGCCGCACGAATTCAATATCGACTTCCCGCACCTCATGCTGCGCGCGAAAGCGACGCGTTTCCGCGAGGAAGGAGCGTCGTTTCGCGATAAGACGCTCAGCGCGACCGACACCGTGGGCAAGCTCGCCGGAATTCCGGTCGTGGCGGAAACGGTAAATGCCCTGAACCGGTCCGATGCCGGCCGCAAAGCGCTGGAAGCTACGCTGGGCATACATCACAAGGCGCCCGTGCCCGAGTATCACTCCAAGCCGGCGCGCTCGCGGCTGAAACACCTGATTGGCAATGCCGGCGAGAACGCGGTGCCGACGTCGAGCACTCGCGGTAAGGTCGTGCTGTATGCGACCTGCTACGGCAACCGCAACCGCCCGCAGATGGATGAGGATCTGGTCGCCGTCTTCGAACACAACGAGATCCCCGTCGCGCTCGCCGAAAAGGAAGCCTGCTGCGGGATGCCGAAGCTCGAACTGGGCGATCTCGAGTCCGTTGAAAAGGCCAAGGAAGTCAACATTCCGGTGCTGGCTGCCCTGGTCGACCAGGGATGGGATATCGTGACCCCGATTCCCTCCTGCACCCTGATGTACAAGCAAGAGCTGCCGCTGATGTTCCCGGACGATGCGGAGGTGCTCAAGGTGCGCGACGCAATGTTCGATCCTTTCGAGTACCTCATGCTGCGGCACAAGGAGGGGTTGCTGAAAACGGACTTCGCGGAGCCGCTGGGCAAGGTCTCATATCAGGTTGCCTGCCATCTGCGCGTACAGAACCTTGGGCTTAAGACCCGCGATCTGCTCGAACTCGTGCCCGAAACGGAGGTCGAGGCCATCGAGCGCTGCTCGGGACATGACGGCACCTACGCGGTCAAGAAAGAATTCCATGAGATTTCCAGGAAAATTGCGCGGCCGGTCGTCAACAAGGTAAAGCGGCTGGAGCCGCTGCACTTCGTCAGCGACTGCCCCATGGCGGCAGAGCAGATTGCCCAGGACATCGACAATCAGGACGCGGGCCACCCCTTGAGCCTGCTGAGAAAGGCGTACGGACTATGACGGCATCTCAAAAACTTACCCGTGAAGATCTCTTTAGCCTCGAAAAATATGCGGACATACGCTCCGAGTTTCGCGATCGCGTGCTCGCGCACAAGAAAGATCGGCGCATCGATCTCGGCACTAACGCGGCGCTGTACTTCGAGGACCGGCTCACAATGCAGTATCAGGTTCAGGAAATGCTCAGGATCGAACGCATTTTCGAAGCGGACGGCATTAACGAAGAACTCGACGCCTACAACCCGCTGATTCCCGACGGCAGCAACTGGAAGGCGACGTTTATGGTCGAGTTTCCCGAGGTGGAAGAGCGCAAGCAGATGCTCAAGCAGCTTCGCGGCGTCGAAGACCGTGTCTATGTGCAGGTCGAAGACTTCGACCGCATATTCGCCATCGCGGACGAGGATCTCGACCGCAGCGACGACGAAAAGACCTCGGCCGTGCACTTCATGCGCTTCGAGTTTCCCGCGGAGCAGGTGGCGGCCCTCAAGTCGGGCGCCGGTTTCGCTGCAGGCATCGATCACGAGAACTTGCGGGTGGAGATTGTGCCCGTCGCGGATGCAACCCGCGCATCCCTGGTGGCCGATCTGACCTGACTGCCGAGGTTTAGGGGCTTGTGCAAGGCCCGGGCAAACGGGCTAGAATCGCGCGATGCTTCTCTGGGCAATCGCGAGCATTCCTGATCAATGAGCAAAAGTTACGACGCTAAGGACATTGAGGTCCTGAGCGGCCTCGAACCCGTGCGGCGTCGGCCGGGTATGTACACCGACACGGCGCGGCCCAATCATCTTGCGCACGAAGTTGTCGACAACAGCGTCGACGAAGCGCTCGCCGGGCATTGCAAGAAGATCGAAGTCACGGTGTACGCCGACGGCTCGCTGAGCGTGGCCGACGACGGTCGCGGCATGCCGGTCGACAAGCACCCGAAGGAGAAAATCCCCGGCGTCGAGCTAATCCTTACCCGCCTGCACGCCGGCGGCAAATTCTCCAACAAGAACTACCAGTACTCCGGCGGCCTGCACGGTGTCGGCGTGTCCGTAGTCAACGCGCTGTCGAAGAATCTCGAGGTCTGGATACGGCGCGGCGGCAAGGAATACAACATGAGTTTCGCCGGCGGCAAGAAGCGCGGCAGGCTCGAAACGGTCGGTACGGTGGGCAAGGCCAACACGGGTACGACCATTCGCTTCTGGCCCGATGCCAAGTATTTCGACTCGGCGAAGTTTTCGGTCAGGCGCCTGCAGCATGCGCTCAAGGCCAAAGCGGTGCTGTGCCCGGGACTGACCGTGCGCCTGAAGATCGAGAAGCCGGCGGAAAAGTTCGAGTGGTGCTACTCGGGCGGGCTGGAGGAATACCTGCTCGAGGCGATCGGAGAGGTAGAGATGCTGCCGGCAGAACCGTTCTCTGGCGCAATGAGCGGCAACACGGAGGCCGTTGACTGGGCGCTCGTCTGGGCGGCGGACGGAACTCAGCAGGTGACCGAGAGCTACGTCAATCTGATTCCGACAGCGCAGGGCGGCACGCACGTCAACGGCTTGCGGACCGGGCTCACCAACGCGCTGCGCGAGTTTGCGGATTTCCGGTCGCTATTGCCGCGCGGGGTGTCGCTGGCGCCGGAAGACGTATGGGACGGCCTGAATTTTGTGCTGTCCGCAAAACTCGAGGATCCGCAGTTCTCCGGACAGACGAAGGAACGCCTGTCGTCCAGAGAGTCCGCGGCGTTCGTTGCAGGCGTCGTCAAAGACAACTTTTCATTGTGGCTCAACCAGCACCCCGAAACGGGCGATCAGATAGCCCAGCTTGCGATCAGCAAAGCCCAGCGTCGATTGAAGGCCGCCAAGAAGGTCGTTCGCAAGAAGGTGACTTCGGGGCCGGCGCTGCCGGGCAAACTGGCGGATTGCACGTCACAGGATCCCGAGTTCTCCGAATTGTTTCTCGTGGAGGGCGACTCGGCGGGCGGCTCGGCCAAGCAGGCGCGGGACCGGGCGACGCAGGCGATCATGCCGCTGCGCGGTAAGATCCTGAATACCTGGGAAGTCGATTCCAGCGAAATTCTGGCATCGCAGGAAGTGCACGATATCAGCGTCGCGCTCGGAATCGACCCGGGCAGCGCGGATCTCTCCAATCTTCGCTATTACAAGATCTGCATTCTGGCGGACGCGGATTCCGACGGGCTGCATATCGCAACGCTGCTGTGCGCGCTGTTCCTGCGGCATTTCCGCGAACTCGTGCTGGCCGGCCACGTGTATGTCGCGATGCCGCCCTTGTACCGCATCGACGTTGGCAAAGAGGTGTACTACGCGCTCGACGATTCCGAGCGCAAAGGTATTCGCGATCGTATCGAGGCGGAAAAGAAGAAAGGCAAGGTGACCGAGACCCGCTTCAAGGGTTTGGGTGAGATGGACCCGGAGCAGCTGCGGGACACGACGATGAACCGGGATACCCGCCGTCTCGTGCAGCTGACAATCAGCGGCCGGGACAAAACCGATCAGATGCTGGACATGCTGCTGGCGAAGAAGCGCGCGAAAGACCGCCGCAGCTGGCTCGAAACCAAGGGCGATCTCGCCGAGGTTTGACCTTATGCAGAATTCATTGAATCTCGAAAGGATCACAACGAGGGCATTGTCTTGCAGAACTCGCTGAATCTTGAAGGGACCACAACGAGGGCACTGTCTTGCAGAACTCGCTAAACCTCGAAGGCGTAGAACAGCAGTCGCTCAAGGACTACACCGAGAAAGCGTATCTCGACTATTCGATGTACGTCATTCTCGATCGTGCCCTGCCGCAGATCGGCGACGGCCTGAAACCCGTGCAGCGCCGGATCGTCTATGCGATGAGCGAACTCGGCCTGTCCGCAGCCTCCAAGCCCAAGAAATCGGCGCGTACGGTCGGCGACGTCATCGGCAAGTTTCATCCACACGGCGATTCGGCCTGTTACGAAGCCATGGTGCTCATGGCGCAGGACTTTTCCTATCGCTACCCGATCGTTCTCGGTCAGGGCAACTGGGGTTCGACCGACGATCCCAAGTCGTTTGCCGCAATGCGCTACACGGAGTCGAAGCTCACGCCGTATGCGAAGAGCCTGTTGCAGGAGCTGGGGCAGGGTACCGTCGATTGGGTGCCCAACTTCGACGGTACGATGAACGAGCCGGCGCTGCTGCCCGCGCGGCTGCCGAACCTGCTGCTCAACGGCACCACGGGGATTGCGGTTGGCATGTCAACCGACGTGCCGTCGCATAATCTGAACGAGGTCGTCAGCGCGCTCGTGCACCTGATAGACAACCCGAAAGCCTCGGTCGCCGACCTGATGAAGCACGTCCGGGCGCCGGACTTCCCGACCGGCGGCGAAATCGTTTCGCCCGCGGCCGATATCCGCGAGATTTATACGACGGGTAACGGCACGCTCAGGGTGCGCGCCAAGTACCGGGTCGAGGACGGCAATATCGTGATTACGCAACTGCCGTATCAGGTATCCGGCCGGAAAATTCAGGAGCAGATTGCCCTGCAGATCACCAGCAAGAAGCTGCCGCAGGCGACGGACATCCGCGACGAATCGGATCTTGAGGAGCCAACCCGTCTGGTCATCGACAAGAAGCGCGGCGTCGATGCGGATCAGCTCATGTCGCACCTGTTTTCGACGACGTCGCTCGAGCGAACGCTGCGCGTAAACATGAACGTGATCGGCCTGAACGGGCGGCCGCGACTGTTCAACCTCGCCGAGATGCTTGGCGAATGGCTCAAGTTTCGCAAGGACACGGTGCGGCGCCGCCTCGAGCATCGCCTGGGGCTGGTCCGCGATCGACTGCACATCCTGGACGGCCTGCTCGCCGCCTATTTGAACATCGACGAGGTCATCGCGATCATTCGCAGTGAGGACGAGCCGAAGCCGGTCCTGATGAAACGTTTCAAGCTCAGCGACATCCAGGCCGAAGCTATCCTCAATCTGCGTCTCAGGAACCTCGCCAAGCTCGAAGAAATGAAGATCCGCGGGGAGCAGGACGAACTCAACGAAGAGCGCGAGGTGCTCGAGAAAACGCTGAAGAGCGCGGCGCGGCTGAAGACCCTTATCAAGAAGGAATTACTGGAGGATGCGGAGGCTTACGGCGATGCGCGGCGAACGGAGATTGTGGAACGCGAGGCTGCGCAGGCGCTAGACGAGACGGAGCTCGTGTCCAGCGAGCCGGTAACGATTGTCTTGTCGAAAAGAGGCTTTGCACGCGCGGCGAAGGGACACGAGATAGACCCGGAGGCGCTGTCGTACAAATCCGGCGACGCTTTCCTGGCGGCGGCGCAGGGGCGCAGCAACCAGCTCGCGATGTTTATCGATAGCACCGGCAGGGTGTACAGCGTCATGGCCCACACCTTGCCGTCGGCCCGCGGTCAGGGAGAACCGCTGTCGGGCCGTTTCAAGCCGCCGGACGGGTCCGCATTCTGCGGTGCGATGATCGGCGGCCCGGACGATCGCTACGTACTTGCGAGCGATGCCGGTTACGGTTTCGTGGCGAAGCTCGAGGATCTGATCTCGCGGAACAAGGCCGGCAAGGCCGTGCTGCGTGTCCCCGCGGGTGGCCGGGCGGTTGTGCCCGCGCCGGTTCCCGCCGGTCGCGAATGTCTCGTTGCTGCCGTGAGTTCGCTTGGCCGGCTGCTGATGTTCGAGATGGATGAGCTGCCGGAGCTAGGTAAAGGTAAGGGTATCAAGCTCATCAACATTCCCGGCAAAAAGTACCAGGCGGGCGAAGAAAAGCTGGTTGCGACCGCCGTGGTGGCCGAAGGCTGCGATCTTCGCGTCGTCACGGGCAAACGCACCATGACCGTCAAGTGGGACGACTCGGACCCTTATTACGGCGAGCGCGCGCTGCGCGGCGGGCTGTTGCCCAAAGGCTGGCGAGCGGTCGAACGGCTCGATGCCGGCGAATAAGGCGATCCGCTAGGCGCCGCGCTTACCCGCTTTAACTTGCAGCTTCGCGGTGATCTCAGCGGTCTCGGCGTCGGCCGCCGGAAGCTCTTCCGTGGCATCCCCTAGCGGCAGCCGCGCGGTCAGTTCTTCGGTAAGGCCGGTTGCATCGGCAGCAGGCGCCGAGTCGTCATCGTTGCCGGCGGGCATGCTGGCCGTAAGGTCCAGTTCCGTGACGCTCGCCAGCGGCAACGCGGTCGTCTCGTCGCCGGACAGCGTTTCCGATTCGACGGTAACGGCATCGTCGGCGCTCTCGCTGAGTTCGCGTGCCGCGCGTTCGATTTCCAGATTCAGGGCCTGCGTTGCCGTGAGCTCGTCTTCGTAGTCCTGCTCGAGAATCTGGTAGTCGACTTCCTTGTTCAGCGTGTAGCTGTCGTCGGTCAATTCGTCGTCGCCGTCTTCGATGACGACAGCCATGAGATCGCGCTGCGTTGCGTCCTCGGGGCGCGGCATCTTCGTGGCATCGACGATTACAGACATGTCGTACTCGTCCTCTTCGGGCAGAACCTCGCTTTCGAGTATCGAAGCGGTGTTGTTCGACAGCGGCGGGATGATGTCGGTCTCCGCCGTATCGTCGTCCTCTGCTTGAGCTCCCGCAATGTCGATAGCAATGTCGAGATCGCCTTCAGTCGCGGCAGGATCTTTCGAGAGGCCGTCACCGGCCACGAGATCGGCGTCGAGCGCCGGGTTCTCTTCGGTCGGGGAGTCGTCCGTCAGATCGAAATCCGGACTTTCGCCGTATTGCTCGCCAGGTGCGCTAATGACTTCGACTTCAATCGAGTCTTCTTCGGCGAAACGATCTCTCGGGTGCGGAGCTCGCCGATCGATCACTGGCGCCTCGAGAGGCGTCTGCCGTCGGCGGAACAGGAACAGGCCGGCGATCAGAGCCAGCGCACCGCCAAGCGTCCACCAGACGATGCCGTTGTCGGTGGCGGGGCGCGTTTCGGTCCTCGCGGCCGGCGCGATCGGCGCCGTTTCGGTGCGCACGGGTTCAGCGGTCTGTACGACAGGTTCCGGCGCGGGAGTGATCGGTATCGCGCGGGCTCGTGTGGCGGCTTCAGCCGCTGCCCCGGCCTGCACGAGTGCAGGATCGATCACCGTATCGATGCTGCCGGCGGCGACAAACGGATTGTCCGAGCCGAGCGTTTCGGCCGTTGCGTCAGCGTTGCCGGCAGTCAACATCGACGTTCCGTTCGCGCCCGCGGGCTCGAGATAGACAGTGTCGTCGGGCTCGCCGGCCGAACGTGCTGCAGGCTCGCTCGCCGAGGGACCGGCGGCCGCCGCAAACTCCGCGCCGACCTCTCCGAGGGCCGTACCAAGCGGAATCGTAAGTACGCTGCCGGCTTTCAGGCGGTTAGGATCGTTATCCATGAAGGCCTGCGGGTTCGCGGCAAAAATGGCATTGACGGCCTGCCACAGGCCGACCTGCCGGTCCTGGAGCCGGGACGCAATATCGGACAGCGAGTCTCCAGGCTGAACCCGGTAGCGGCTGCCGCTAACCGGCGTTGCCTGTGCCGCGCTGTCGGGCCGGCTTTGCTGCCGGCTGCTCGTCGCGCTCGATACCGGTGCGGCCGCAGGCAGGGCGCGTGCCGTTGATGCCGGGCGCGTCGAGACGGCTGTGCTCTGCTGCGGCAGCGGCGCCGGATCGACAAAGAGCATGTATTCCCGCGCAATATTCGGTGTATACGGACACTTGACCGACAGGCGCGCGGAGAGCAGGGGTTCCCGAACCGGCGCACTGCCGTTTAGCGAAATAATGCCGTTTGCGACGCTAATCCGTGTGTTGTTGAGCGAAGGCATGCCGTCGGCGCCCTGAGACGGCGACAGGCTGACACAGTAATCGGCGATCGCTTCGTTCGGGGCGAGCGCGTAGGCAATACTCGCGCGGAGCGGTTGCCCGAGATGCGATTGAATCTGAATGTCGCCAAGCTCGAGGGCGGCGGCCGGATTGAAGCTGCCTCCCGCAATGACGATGGCTGGAATGATCGGAAGGCCGTGACGCCTCACTGCTGTTTTCGATTTCACGCGCATACCCCGGTGTTCTGCCTTGCACGAATGGCACGGTGTAGTCGTCGTGCCAGTCAGTGCACGCAGTATATTTTGTTGGGAGGGATGCGCGTAGCGGTTGGTTCCGGTTACGGAATGTGACGGGGTTCACACTCAAGCGGGCTGTTTCAGGGGGCGCTGACTGTGGATAACTCTTCAAGCGTTGTGTGGCGCCCGCTATTCTGGTCTTCGAGCACAACCTCGGGCTCGTGAACATAATGCCCCTGCATATAGTCGAGTCCGAGCTGGAACAACACGGCCATGGCATTGGCGTTTTCGACCCGCTCCGCAATTGTACGGATGCCACGTTCTTTTGCGCCGCTTACGATTTTTTGCACACTTTCCTGCATCGCCGTATCCGTCATGAGCGAGTGCATCAACTCTCCGTCGATCTTGATGTAGTCGGGTTTCAGCAGATCGAGGATCTGGAAGCGTTCCTGGTCCACGCCGTAGTGTTCGATTGCAAATGCAACTCCGAGCCTGCGTAGCTGACCTACCAAAGCTCTGGTCTGTTTAATGTGCTTGGCCGCGTCCCGTTCCGGGATTTGCGTGACCAGCCGCGAACAGTCGAACGAGCGCTTTTCCAGTTCCTGCTGTATCCAGGCGGACGTCGTGCCGTCGAGTATCGATTGCCGGGAGAGTCTCACAAACACGCGGTCTGCGTCGTTACGCTCGCAAAAATCCATCGCGGCGACCAACATCCAGCGATCGATGTTCTTCATCATGTTGTTGCGTTCGGCCGCCGGCAGGAACTCGGAGGGGAGAACCGAATTGCCCTGTTCGTCGATCATGCGGACCAGCAGGTCGAACATCTTGACCGAATCGCTGCGCAGTCCGGCGATGGGCAGGGAGGCAAGACGGAAGCGATTGTCCATGAGCGCCGATTTGAGGTGCTTGATCCAGATGGCGTCGAACTCGCGCTGTCGAGTGTCCTGATCGACCTTGTCGTTGAGGACGGCCGTGTTGCCGCCGGCTTGCTTGCCGAGCTGCCAGGCGCCGATAGTCGCCGCCACGAGTTCCTCGACGCTGCCGAACACATCGGATACCGCGCATACGCCGACAGTGCAGGTGAGATGGCAGGAGGTCTCGCCGATTTCGAACGCGGATTTTTCAATCTGCGCCGCAAGCTGTTTACCCCAGACCTCTGCGTCGTTGGCGTTGCCGCGCTCGAGCAGAACCATCAGCGAGGTTCCTTCGAAGCGGCCGGCCACATCGCGCGGATGCAGGCGTTTGCGCACTTCCTCCGCGAATTGTCCGAGGACCTCCTCGGAGTCCAGGTAGCCGATTTTTTTCGCCAGCTCGCCGAACTTGTCCGGCTTGACGTAGGCGAGGACGTGTAATCCGGACTGAGGCTTTCGTTTTAGCCGCTTGACGAGGCGCTCCATGAACTGGGCGCGATGGAACAGCAGAGTCGTCGGGTCTCGTTTCAGCGCATCGTGCACGAGCTTGGTCGGCTCGTTGGTGTTGGCCGGCGGTACGATCAGCACCTGCACGGCGGGCGTGCCGTCTATGTCGACCTTGCGGAAATTCAGCCTGAGCTCCTCGCCGTCGCCGCTCTCGTGCGAGCCGCGAGCCTTGAGTACTTCACCGTCCGCCCACTTACCGGCGGTTGTGGCGACGAGCGCGCCCTTGATGGCGGCATGATGTTCGGAATCGAAGCTGTCCATCACGGGCATACCCTCGATGTCTTCGACGCTTTTGATCTTGAACAGCTGCAGCCAGGCACCGTTGACGTCGGTCACGATTCCTTCAGCAACCAGAGCGATGGCGCTGGTTGAGGTCCGCATGTACTCGCGGACCTGTTTGCGGTACTCGGTAGCGGATTGCAGCGTCGAATTCAGCGCGCGTTCCACCCGCAGCGTGCGAAGCTCCCTGGAGACCACGGTCTGCAGCCGCTGTTTGAGTCCGATCGATACCAGGTCGCACGCGCCGTGCTGCATTGCCTTCTGGATAACCTGCTCGTCGGCTTGCCGGGCAATGGCCAGAACCTGTACCGCGGGATCGAAACGGTCTTTCTGCTTAATGACGGAGCGGATGGAGTCCGGGTAACTGTCGCAATTCAGGATCAGCAGTTCTATCTGCTGCTCACCGAGCGTGTCATACAGGGCTTCGGGACGGCCGACCCAATGACAGTGCGCAGCGTGCCCCGCATCGCGGAGCGTGCCGTTTATCAGCGCTACGTCGTCCTGGTTCTTCGACAGGACGGCAATTGAAATGCTTTGCTGCGGGCTCAAGTCGGGTCCTTAAGAATTGCCTCTCGATCCGCGTAAATCACGAACCGCCACGTGTAGGATCTCCCTTAAAGGAGCTTAGCACCGGGCTTCCCGGAGCCCCCGAACTGGTTGTCAAAAGCGTGACTTGCTTCAAGTTTCCCCGTCGTCGTTCGGGCTTTGGATACCGCTTTGGCGGTTCGTGCCGCCTTCCGGTATGATTTCGCGTTTCCCCGCAGCACTCGATGCATAACAAGCGGCACGATTCCCGAGCGCAATCGCTGCGTGCCGAACAAAGGAGTTAGCCGGTACCGCCGGCCCACACAATGGCGAGCTATAGCACCAACGAATTCCGTTCCGGATTGCGCATTCTCATCGATCAGGCGCCGTGCGTGATCGTTGAAAACGAATTTGTAAAACCGGGCAAAGGTCAGGCTTTCAACCGGGTTCGCATCAAGAACCTGAGAACCGGCAAGACCGTCGACAAGACTTTCAAGTCGGGCGAAAGCGTCGAGGCGGCCGACGTGCTGGATACCGAGATGCAGTATCTCTACACCGACGGCGAGTTCTGGCATTTCATGCTGCCCGATACGTTCGAGCAGTATGCGGCCGATGCGTCCGCCGTGGGCGATGCAAAAGACTGGATTTCGGATGGCGACGTTTGTCAGATCACGCTGTGGAATAACTCGCCGATCATTGTCGAGGCGCCCAACTTCGTCGAGCTCGAGATCACCGAAACGGATCCCGGCGTAAAAGGCGATACGGCCAGCGGCGGCGTAAAGCCCGCAACGCTGTCAACCGGGGCCGTCGTCCGTGTGCCGCTGTTCGTCGATCAGGGCGAAGTGATTCGCGTGGACACGCGATCGCGCGAGTACGTGTCGCGGGTCAAATAGACGTATCGCTCTCGGCGAGCGCCTCCAGAAACGTGTTGCACAGCGATTCGACGCCGGCCTGATCCTCGGCGCTGAAGCGGTCGAGCAGCGGGCTGTCGATGTCGAGGACGCCAACAAGCCCTGCCTCGTTCGTTAGCGGCACGACCAGCTCCGATCGCGAGGCAATATCGCAGGCTATGTGGCCCGGAAAGGCATGTACGTCGGGAACCCGCTGCGTTGTGCGGGTCGCCGCGGCCGTTCCACAGACGCCTTTGCCCATTTCGATGCGCGGTACCGCGGCCAAACCCTGAAACGGACCGAGTACCAGTCCGTCGCCGCGCAGGATGTATAGCCCCAGCCAGTTGACGTCGTCGAGTGCGTGGTAGAGAACCGCGACAAAATTCGCCGCTGTGGCAAGTGCGTTGCGCTCTTCGCCGAATGCCTGTCTGAGCTGCGAATCGAGCAGCGCGTAATTCGTGTCACTCATTGGTCTTGTCCCGAGCTTAAGGTTAGAACCCTGGCGATATCGTCGACGCCTTCGTAGAGCATGTGCAGCCGTTCGAACCCGAGCGCCACACCTGCGCAGTCTGGCAGGCCATGTTCCAGAGCCGCAAGCAGCCGCCGGTCAATCGGCAAAACAGGCTGTCCGCGGCGCTCCCGGAGCGCTTGTTCGTGGGCAAAACGGCGTTTTTGTTCGGTTACGTCGAGCAGCTCGACGTAACCGTTGGCGAGTTCGACGCGGCCGAGAAACACTTCGAAGCGCAACGCATAGCGCGCATCGTCCGGATCGAGCCGCGCCAGCGCGGCTTGCGACGCAGGATAGTGACTCAGCACGGTCAGATGCCCCTGGTCGAATGCCGGGACGACCCGGTTGCAGAGCAGGAGGTCCAGCCACGCATCGCGGTCGTCACCGAGAGCCTGGCGCAGCGATGCGTCTGCCGCCGCGCATTCCGCCAGCCGGTCGATACCGTCTTGCAGCGGATCGATACCGGCGTGTCGCTTAAAAGCATCCTCGTAGCGTAGCGTTTCGGTCGTACGTCCCAGACCGGTCCGCTCGAGTACGCCGGCGATCAGCGCGCAGGTCTCCGCAGCCAGCGCTGCGAGGTCGAAACCCTGCCGGTACCATTCCACCAGGGTGAACTCGGGCTCGTGCATTCTCCCGATTTCGCCGTCGCGAAACACGCGCGCAATGCAAAAAATGTCAGGGTAGCCGCCCGCAAGCAGGCGTTTCATAGCAAACTCCGGTGAAGTCTGCAGGAACAGCGGTCTGCCGCGATTGGTCGTTACCCGCAGTGACTCTATGTTTGGATCGCAGCCGGCCGCCGTGCTTAGGCCTGGAACGTCCACTTCGAGCACGTCCCGCTCGGCGAAGAACTGCCGGACGACGGCCAGCCTTTCGGCGCGCCGGCGGGCCGTGTCCGGACCGGAACTGGGCTGCCAGTGCATAGCGTTACGAGGCCCTAGTGCCCCGTTTGGTCAACGAATTAACCAAACGGGACACTAGCCCTTTACGGAGCCGATTTGCTCGCCCATGCGAAGCAGGGTCCCCGGCGCGAGATCGTCTTGCCACTCGACCGTACCGGCAGGCAGGAGGAGGATGACCGTGGAGCCCATGTTGAACCATCCGAGCAGGTCGCCCGCGGCAACTTGCCGCGGACGATCGCCTGCATCGAGCTGTTCGGCACTGCCTCTGCGGCGGGGCCGGATTTCGCCGGTCCAGGGCGTGCTGATGCTGCCGACGTTTAGTGCGCCGACGAAAACCAGGGCGGCCGGACCCCGCTCGGTAGCGAAATGCATGACGAGACGTTCGTTGCGGGCGAACAGGCGCGGTACGTGCGCGGCCGTCGCGGAGTTGACGCTGAAAAGGTCGCCCGGAACGTAGTGCAGCACGTCGAGTTCGCCCGCCATGAACGCGTGCACGCGGTGGTAGTTGTAAGGCGCAAGGTAAATCGTCGCGAAGTTGCCGCCGTGAAAACCGCGGGCGCGCGCAGTATCGAGCAACAGCAAATCCGCCAGGCTGTAGTGCCGGCCTTTGGCCTGAAATACCGCATCGCCTTCGATGTGTCCGGCGGCGCTGACCGTGCCGTCGACCGGCGACACCAGGGCAGCGGCATCCCGGCAGACCGGTCGGGCCCCGGGCTCGAGCGCGCGGGTAAAAAAGTCGTTGAAGGTGGCGAAGCCTTCGGGCACGGGCTGTTGCACGCCCGCCAGGTCCACATCGTAGAGCCGTACGAACTGCCGGATCATCGCGTTCTTGAGGCGCGGCGTTCGGAGCCGCGCAAGACGGTAGACGAGCGCTGTGAGCGCATAGCGTGGCAGCAGGTGCTGCAGAATGACGAACAGACGGTCGATCATCTAGGGCCTGTCGTCGCCGCGACGCTTAGCAGCAGCGTCTCGTCGGCGTAAAAGTTCAGCACGACGGTGTCGAGGGTGTCGGCCGGGCGCATGAGCATCAGGTGTTTCCCGCCGCGTTCGAGCGTGACCGTTGCGCCCGGTTCCACGCGCAGCGATTCGATGGGGCGCATGCGCGACACACCGTCGACCGTGGTTGTCTCATGCATTTCGACCGCGCCGAACTGCGGACTGTCGACGCGGGTAACGACAATACTCTTAGCCGTGTTGTTGCGGAGGCTGAAGTAGCCGGCACTCATCTGCATGCCGGGGCGAGGCGGCGTTACCTCGAGATCGCTTATCAGCAGCGGAACCTCCCCGCCAGGCTGACACGCCCCGAGCGTCAGCAACGCGGCGGCCGCGCCGAGCCGCTTCACGAGTTGCCCATTATGATGGGCAGGTCGTGAACGAAGTCCGCGGCCTTGTGCGGACCGGAGAACAAGGCGTGAAAACGGCCCTCGGGATCGACCAGCAGCACCACCGAGGAGTGATCCACGGTGTAGTCACCGTTCTCCAGCGGTACTTTGCTGAAGTATACGAACAAAGGTTCCGTCAGTTCGCGAATGGCGGCTTCCGGTCCGGTCAGGGCCAGATTGTCTTCGCCGAAGTAGGCGATGTACTCAGCCAGCTTTTCGGGCGTATCGCGCTCGGGGTCGACGCTGACCAGGACGATCCTGGGCGCCGCGCCGGCGATCGACTTCGAGAGTTCCTGACGGGCACTGGACAGTGTCGCAAGCGTCGTCGGGCAGATGTCGGGGCAGTGCGTGAAGCCGAAAAACAGGAGGTCCCACTGACCTTCGAGATAGTCCCGCTTGCGGTCGGCACCCGTTTGGTCGACGAGCGTAAACTCGGGCAGAGCCTGAGGCGCCGGGAGTACCGTGGCAACCCGCGGCTCCGGTGGAGGGGCGGCCGTTGGCTTCGAATCCAGCGCCACCCACGCTCCGGCGATCAGGGCTGCAACGAGAATGACGGCCAGCAGTGTTCGATTCATTTTGGCGATCCGCTTTGTTTGGGGGGTGAGGGTTCATGCATGAGACCGACACAACGCGGGCTTGGTTCGGTTCTCTTCCCGCGTTTGACCGGTGGGACCGCGGCAACGGGCATTCTACCGCAAATAAACCGGACCGGATGCCCGTGAGGCATGGTAGATTTGCGCGCCATGCAGGTCGGGCAACTCATTGATTCCATCGCTGAACGCTTCGCAGCGGCGCAGCTCGACTACGGCCATGGCACCGACAACCCGCTCGACGAGGCGGCCTGGCTGGTGTACGCCTTGCTGGAGATCGAGCATACCGCCGATCCCGAATTCGTCTACGCGCAGAGCGCCGAGGCCCGCAGCGTCGCCGAAGTCGAGCGCCTGGCGGCGAAGCGCATTGCGGAGCGGATTCCGCTGGCGTACCTACTCAACGAAGCGTGGTTCGCGGGGCTTCGCTTCTACGTGGATGAGCGCGTGCTCGTTCCGCGCTCTCCGTTTGCGGAACTCATTGCCGCGCGGTTCGCGCCATGGGCCCCGGTCGGGCCGCGGCGACTCGTCGACATGGGCACAGGAAGCGGCTGTATCGCAATAGCGCTCGCGCTGGCGTTTCCCGAGGCGCACGTGGACGCGGTAGATCTGTCGGCCGACGCTCTGGAGGTCGCGGCGCTCAATGTCGAGCGCTACGCGCTGGGCGATCGCGTGCGGCTGGTCGAATCGGATCTGTTCGCGGCTCTCGAGGAGCGGCGCTACGATCTCATCGTTTCCAATCCTCCCTACGTCGATCGGCAGGACATGGACGCGCGCTCTGCCGAATTCCGGCATGAGCCCGAACTCGGGCTTGCCGCCGGTGCGGACGGTCTGAGCTGCGTGAATCGTATTCTGAAAGATGCATCGCGTTTTCTTGCCGATGATGGAATACTCGTGTGCGAAGTAGGTAACAGTCAGCCGGCGCTCGAAAGTCAGTACCCCGATACGCCGTTTGTCTGGCTGGAGTTCGAACACGGCGGGCAGGGCGTCTTCCTGCTCGACCGCGCGGGGCTCGCTACCTGCCGCACTTGAAGATAGACAACAGACAGGCAGGGCCGTGTCCGGCAACAGTTTCGGAATAAACTTTATCGTAACGACCTTCGGCGAAAGTCATGGTCCGGCGCTCGGCTGCATTGTCGACGGCTGCCCGCCCGGCATGCCGCTCGAGGCGGCCGATATTCAGCACGATCTCGATCGCCGCCGCCCCGGGCGGTCGCGGCATACGACCCAGCGGAACGAACCAGATCAGGTGAAGATTCTCTCGGGCGTCTTCGAAGGGCGTACCACAGGCACGCCCATTGGGCTCCTGATCGAGAATACCGATCAGCGCTCGAAAGACTACGGCGACATCAAAGACAAGTTTCGTCCCGGGCACGCCGACTACACCTATCACCAGAAATACGGAATCCGCGACTATCGCGGCGGCGGCCGCTCATCCGCCCGCGAAACCAGCATGCGCGTGGCGGCCGGAGCGGTCGCCCGCAAGTACTTGAAAGAGCGTCTGGGGATTACGATCACGGGGTACCTCTCGCAGCTCGGCCCGCTGCGCCTGGATGCGCCGGATCTGTCGATCGTGGACGACAATCCGTTTTTCTGCGCCGACCCTGCACGCCTCGACGAGCTGGCCGCTTACATGGACCAGCTGCGTGAGGAGGGCGACTCGATCGGCGCCAAGATCAGCGTACTGGCCACCGGTTTGCCGCCCGGCCTGGGCGAGCCGGTATTCGATAAACTCGAAGCGGACGTTGCGAAGGGGCTCATGAGCATCAATGCCGTCAAGGGTGTCGAACTCGGCGCGGGCTTCGCCGCGGTCGAGCAGCGCGGCAGTCAGCACCGTGACGAGATCGGCCCGGACGGCTTCAGCAAGAACGATGCCGGCGGTACGCTCGGCGGGATTTCTTCGGGCCAGGATCTTTTGGCCAGCATTGCGCTGAAACCGACCAGCAGTATCTCCGTGCCGGGCAAGACGATCGACAGGTCGGGGCAGAAAACCGAGATTGTCACCAAAGGGCGCCACGATCCGTGTGTCGGTTTGCGGGCGACACCCATCGCGGAGGCCATGGTGGCACTGGTCCTCATCGATCACTATCTGCGGCACCGCGCCCAGAACGCGGACGTGAACACCGAAACGCCGGTCATTACCGCGTAAGTATCCAAGGCACCGGTGCGGCCGGGGCGAACTACTCAGGAAATACCCTCATGTCGAAAACATTTGATGTCGCCGTTGTCGGAGCTACCGGTGTGGTTGGCGAAGCGATGCTCGAGATCCTCGCAGCAAGGCAATTCCCGGTCGGCAAACTGTACGCGCTGGCGAGCGAGCGCTCGCTCGGAAAAACCGTGAACTTCGGCAATCGGGAGCTCGACGTCGAGAATCTCGCCGAGTTCGATTTTTCGCAAGCGGACATAGGCCTGTTTTCGGCCGGCGCGTCGGTATCGGCGGAATACGCGCCTAAGGCCGCCGCGGCCGGCTGTGTCGTCATCGACAACACCTCTCAGTTTCGCTACGACGACGATATCCCGCTGGTCGTACCCGAGGTGAACCCGGACGCAATCGGCGACTATGCCGGCCGCGGCATCATCGCCAATCCGAACTGTTCCACTATTCAGATGCTCGTGGCGCTGAAGCCGATTTACGACGCGGCCGGCATCGAACGGATCAACGTAGCGACCTATCAGGCCGTCTCGGGCGCGGGCCGCAGCGCGGTCGAGGAACTGGTCCGGCAGACGACGGCGCTGCTGAACGGCCGGCCGCTCGAAATCAAGGGCGAGGCAAAGCAGATCGCGTTCAACGCGGTACCGCACATCGATGCGTTTCAGGACAACCGCTATACCAAAGAAGAAATGAAGATGGTCTGGGAGACGCAAAAGATCCTGGGCGACGAGCAAGTGCGCGTGAATGCGACCGCCGTTCGAATTCCGGCCTTTTTTGGCCATTCAGAGGCAATCAACGTGGAAACACGGGATAAGCTCAGTGCGGCCGACGCGGTGCGGCTTTTCGAGTCCGCGCCGGGCATAGAAGTGCTGGACGGGACGCAAACCGGCGAATATCCGACAGCCGTCACAGAAAGCTCCGGCCGTGACCCTGTATATGTAGGCAGGATTCGAGATGACATATCTCACCCACAAGCAATCAATTTATGGGTGGTTGCCGATAACATACGTAAGGGCGCGGCTCTAAATAGCGTCCAAATTGCTGAAATATTGGCGAAAAACCATTTATAAGCTATAGTTCGGCGGCAAATGGATTTGCCATAAGCCAACGGGGAAAAAAGGCGTTCTAGTCGTCTCCGTCGGATCTTTGGGGAGTTGGAGAAAATTTTTATGCCGCGACGATTCGTTCGTTTTTCGCTTGCGTTTACCCTCTTGCTGTCGTCTCAGGCGTTTGCGCTGGGTCTCGGTGAGATACGTATTGATTCAGCTCTCAACGAACCCTTAAGGGCAGAAATCGAACTGCTGTCGGCGTCTCCCGAAGAGGTTGCCGATCTCAAGATAACGCTTGCCTCCGAAGCTACGTTCTCCCGCTACGGCCTCGATCGCCCGTTCTTTCTGTCCGAAATCCAGTTTCAGATCTTTCGCACCGGCCGTGCCGACGGTAACGTCATCCGCGTTTCGTCGCCTTCGCCGATCACCGAGCCGTTCATTACTTTCCTGATCGAGGCGACCTGGCCCAGCGGACGCCTGTTGCGCGAGTACACGCTGCTGCTCGATCCGCCAACCTTTGCGCCGCCGGCTGCGTCACAGCCCGCACCCGCGGTCGTTGCGCCGCAGCGCAGTCAGACTAGCGACAGCGCCCAGATCGAACGTCAGCCGACTCCGCGCGCCACGCCGCAGCCTGAGCCTGCGCGGCCGCCCGTCCGTTCCGCGCCTGTGTCCCCGGCTCCGGCCGATCCTGCGCCGGCGACCCCTGCGCCTGCTACGCCCGCGCCGGTACCGGAGCCCGAACGCACGGTGGACGATGCCCCGTTTGCGACGACGCCGGGTGGCGATCACGTCGTGCAGCGAGGGGAAACGCTATGGGGGCTTGCCGCGCGCATGCGTCCGGACAGCCGTTTGACGATGAACCAGACGATGCTGGCGATTTTCGAGGCGAATCCCGCGGCGTTCGGCGGCAATATCAACATTCTGCGGGCCGGTGCGTCACTGCGCATGCCGAGCGCCGACGAAATAATCAGAATCGATCGCGGTGACGCCTTTAGGGAGGCGCAGCGCCAGCATGCCGAGTGGGACAGCGGTTACACACCGGCGCCCACGGTTCCCGTGACTCCGGAACCCGAACAGCCGAGTCAGCCTAGTCTGCAGCTCGTACCGCCGGACGAAGACCTGACGGCGATCGACTCCGGTACCGACAGCGTTGCCGACGCCGAGCCGCTCACACGAGAGCAGCAGGTGCTGGACCGCATTGCCGAAATCGAGGCGGAAGGCGTTCCCGTGCAGCAGTCGCTCATCGAGATTCGCGACAACGAACTCGCATCGCTGCGCGAAGAACTCGCGCGCATTCGCGGTGAGGTATACGAGCCGCCTGTCGATGCGCTGCCGGAGGACGACATCTTCGTCGACGAGGGCACGGGCGAGGACGAGCCCGCGACGGATGGCGAATTGTTCCCCGATTTCAGCGAGACCACCGACGACACCGCCGTGGAAGATGCGGTTGAGGAGCCTGCGGTTCCCGTCCGCGCGCCCGAGCCGTCGCTCGTGGACCGCATCATTGGCTGGGCGACGAGCGTTTACGCCGTAATAGGACTCGCCGTTCTGCTGGCGCTCGGTATTCTCACGTGGTTCATACGCCGAAACCGCGGCGACGACGATCCCGATTCGTGGCAGCCGCTCGATTCGGACGATCTCGGCGCAATGAGCGCGGGCGGTGGCACGGAATCGATCCGTGCGCCGGATCGCGACGAGGCTTTTGTCGTGGTCGAACAGGAGCCCGCGATCTCCGCGACCGACGACACCGTCGAGACGCCGACGCCGGCTGTCGCCGCAACGGCGGACGGCGGCGACGACGAGACCGGTCAATTCGGCTCGCTGGAGGATACTTTCAGCAGCGAGACGGCGATTAACCTCGATCAGTCCGATCCCATTGCCGAAGCTGACTTCCACATGGCTTACGGCCTTTACGATCAGGCGGCGGACCTGATCAACGGCGCTATCGAGTCGGACCCCGGCCGGCAGGATCTTCTGTCCAAACTGTGCGAAATCTACTTCGTCTGGGGCAATCGGGATGCGTTCGTGGAGGCCGCGACTCGCCTGAAAGCGGTCGTGGGCGGCGTTGAGTCCGCCGAGTGGGACAAGATCGTCATCATGGGCCAGCAGATTGCGGCCGACGACGCGTTGTTCGCGGGTGCCGGAACCGCGGCGGCCACCAGGGAAATGGATCTCTCTTTCGACAGTGACGAATCCGGAGGGACGGGCTCGCTCGACATGGAGTTCGGCGACGAGGCCGGTGCTGACGATGTCATCGACCTGGGTGCGACTTCACAAACGGTCGAGACCTCGGACGATGGCGTGGACTTCCTGTTCGACGACGCGGACGGCGGCAGCGACGACTCCAATCTGCTGGATCTCGATCTCGAATCGACCGCCGAATCGCCAACGCTCGAGTCGTCGATGACCGGTGAGCCCACGCGGGAAATGCCGGCGCTGGACGACGCGACGGGCGAAACGCAGGCACTCGGCGAGGCGTTCGCGGACGCGGACGAGACATCGCAGCTGCCTTCGATCGAAGATACGGATACCGTCAGGTCCGTGGATTCGACGGCAACGGCCGAAATCGACCTCGCCGATCTCGGCCTCGACGTAGACGGTCTGGCCGAAACCGAGGTCGCATCGCTGGACGATCTCGACGCTACCGGCACTAACGAACTCCTGTCGGATACCGGCATCAATCCGGCGCTGGAAGAGCGCGCCGATGTTACGGGCAAGAACCTGGAGGTGGACCCCAACGCCACCGGCGTTCAGACCGCACTCCGCGAAGCCGACGAAACCGGTCTGGGCGATGCCGCAGATTTCGACCGGGCGATGGGACAAACAGGCACAATGCGGCTCGCAGCCGACGAGACGGGAGTGAATGCGGAAATGGCTCCGGTGCTGCCGGAGCTGGGCGAGGACCTGCTTGCGGCAACCGGCAAGACCCAGGTGTTGCCCGACGACTTTGTCGTGCAAACCGGCGGACAAGACGCTGAACTCGGTGACGGCGATGCGACCATGCTGGCGCCAGGGCTCGGCGGCGCGGCGCTGGGGGATGACGATGCAACGCTGCTAGCCGGGCTGGACGACGACGCCGACGGCGATTTCGATTTTGCGAAAACCGAGGCGCTGCCGCCCGACGTATTCACGGGCGACGGGGACAACGCTGTGGACCAGACGGGCGAGCTGCCGGTCGCCAGCACCGACGTCGATCTCGATCTCGACGATCTGACGGCGGCGCTCAAGGTCAGCGCGGGTGGTGACACGGTAGACATGCCGCGCGACGACGCGACCGTCGAGCAGCCGCGCCCGTCGCTGGACGACGGCGAGTCGCCGACCATGTCGCTCGAGCCGGGCGATATCCACGACGACCTGGAAGACGCGCGGACCATGACCGAAGTCGGGACCAAGCTCGATCTCGCGCGGGCCTACGTCGACATGGGCGATCCTGGCGGCGCGCGGAGCATCCTCGAAGAGGTGCTCGACGAAGGTGACGAGGGCCAGCGGCAGCAGGCTCAGTCGCTCCTCGATTCGCTGCCGGCCTAGTGCACTCCGTCGTAAACAATCGCCCCTGCGCGCGGCGCCTTTTCGCGTCTGGCGGCGTTGCGGCTCCTCGCAATAGCGGTGCCGCTACTCATCGACAAGACTCGTCGCCGCGCGTTGCCAGCCACAAAAATTCGCGTGCACGGCCGATTATTTACGTCGGGCTACACTAGCGGCCAGCGGTCCGCCGCCCGCACTCTGTCCGCGTAGGTAAGCTCCGGTGCGGCTTGCGATCGGTATCGAGTACGACGGCACCGCCTACAACGGCTGGCAACGGCAGAAATCCGGACTTGGCGTGCAACAGCGGCTCGAAGAGGCGCTGGCGATCGTCGCCAACCACAAACTGGAACTCGTCTGTGCCGGGCGTACCGACGCGCGTGTGCACGCCACGGCGCAGGTTGCACACTTCGATACCGGCAGTCAGCGATCGGCCCGCGGCTGGTTGCTGGGCGCCAACAGCAATTTGCCTGACGATATTGCCGTGACCTGGGTGCAAGACGTTCCGGACGAGTTTCACGCCCGTTTCGACGCGACCTCGCGCAGCTATCGCTATCGAATTCTGAACCGGCTCGTGCGCTCGGCGCTGGACCGGGACCGCGCCTGGTGGCTGTATCCGCCGCTGGACGCCGTGCGTATGCACGACGCCGCCCAGGCCCTGCTCGGTGAACACGACTTCTCGGCGTTTCGCGCGGCGGGCTGCCAGGCTGCAACGGCGCGCCGCAACGTGCACTCGATAGAGGTGCGGCGCGAGGGAAGCTGGGTACTGCTCGAGATCACGGCAAACGCTTTTCTGCAGCATATGGTCCGCAACATTACGGGCACGCTGGCAGCTATCGGCATGGGAGAGGCGGCGGTCGGCTGGGCTGCCGACGTGCTGCAGAGCCGCGACCGCAAGGCGGCAGGTATTGCCGCGCCGCCGCAGGGCTTGAGTCTCGTGCGCGTTGACTACCCGGACCCGCTGCGTTTGCCGCCGGCCCATGAGCCTGTACACTTCTCCGCATGAGCTGGTTCGAAAAACTGATGCCGTCGCGTATCAGCACGGAGAAACGCACGCGTTCGGTCCCCGAGGGTGTCTGGATCAAGTGCGAACGCTGCGACGCGCAGCTTTACAGAAACGAGCTCGAGCGCAACCTCAAGGTTTGTCCGAAGTGCGATTTTCACATGCGCATCGGCGCCCGCGAGCGGCTCGAGACGTTTCTGGATCCCGACTCCATGCAGGAGCTGGGTCCAGTGCTGGAACCCGAAGACCCACTCAAGTTCAGAGACAGCAAGCGCTACCGGGATCGCCTGTCGCAGGCACAGAAAAAAACCGGCGAAAAGGACGCGTTGCTCAGCGCGACCGGGGCGCTGCTCGGCCGCCCCGTCGTCTGCTGTGCATTCGAGTTCCGCTTCATGGGCGGATCGATGGGCTCAGTGGTTGGTGAGCGCTTCGCACGCGCGGCGAAGCACTCGGCCGAGACCAAAATGCCGTTGATCTCGTTTTCCGCAAGCGGCGGCGCGCGGATGCAGGAGGCGCTGTTCTCCTTGCTGCAGATGGCCAAGACCTCGGCCGCTCTGGCGCGCCTTGCGGAACGCAAAGTGCCGTACGTGTCGGTGTTGACCGATCCGACAACGGGCGGTGTGTCAGCGAGCCTGGCTATGCTTGGTGACGTCAACATTGCAGAGCCCGGGGCGCTGATCGGTTTTGCAGGGCCGCGCGTGATCGAGCAGACCGTTCGGGAAACGCTGCCCGAGGGTTTTCAACGCAGCGAGTTCCTGCTGGATCACGGTGCGGTTGACATGATTGTCGATCGCCGCGAGCTGCGCGATCAGATCGGCGATCTGCTGGCGAAGTTCGAGCACCGGCCAACGCCGCTCAAGTCTGCCTGAGCGGAACACCGTGCAGGATGCCTCCGTATCGCTGGCCGATTGGCTGCTGCGGCTCGAGTCCGTATCGCCGAGCGAAATCGAGCTGGGCCTGGATCGCGTCGGCGCCGTGTACGAGCGTCTCGACCTCGAGCTGCCGCGGCACGTATTGACGATCGCCGGCACCAACGGCAAGGGCTCGTCCGTCGCCATGCTGGCGGGCCTGCTTGCCGGAGCCGGGTACCGGGTTGGCGCTTATACGTCTCCTCACTTGCAGCGCTACAACGAGCGCATCGTGGTCGTCGGCCAGGCTGCCGGCGATGCGGCTATCGTTGCTGCGTTTCAGCGCATCGACGAGGCGCGCGGCGACATACGGCTGACGTACTTCGAGTTCGGCACGCTGGCGGCGATGATCGTATTCGCCGAGCACAAGCTCGATGCCGTCGTGCTCGAAGTGGGTCTCGGCGGCAGGCTGGATGCCGTAAACGCGATCGAGCCCGACGCGGGTCTGATCACCAGCATAGCTCTCGATCATCAGGAGTGGCTCGGCGATACGCGCGAAGCGATCGGCGCTGAAAAGGCGGGCATCCTGCGAGCCGGTAAACCGCTGGTCTACGCGGAGCCGGATCGCCCGCAGAGCGTCGATGCGGCCGCGGCGGAGTCCGGCGCGGCCTTGTATGCGGCTGGCCGCGACTTTGCCTGGCATGCCGGCGACGAGGGGCGCTGGTCGTATTCGGGCGTCCGGCACCGCATCGAGGGGCTACTCCGGCCGTCGCTGCCCGGAGAGTTCCAGCTGGATAACGCGGCGGGCGTGCTGTGCCTGCTGGAGGTCAGCGGTTTCGAAGCATTGCTCGACGCCCGGGCAATCAATGCCGTGCTGCCGGAGCTGGCCGTGGCCGGGCGTACGCAGCGGTTTCGCGACAGCCATGGCTGGGTCTTCGACGTTGCTCACAACCCAGCGGCGGCCCGGGCGCTTGCATTCACTCTCGAACAGCAGACAGATGTGCGCCGCATCGCCATCGTCGGCATGCTCGACGACAAGGATGTGGAAGCCTTCGCGGATTCGCTGCGGCCCCATGTCGATGAGTGGATCGCGGTTTCGGCCTCTGCCCGGCGCGCTATTCCCGCCCCCGAACTGGCCCGGCGGCTGGCGGCGGCGTGCAATACGCCGTGTCTGATTGCCGAGAGCCCAGAGCAGGCGGTTGCCGAGGCGAGGGCGCGCGTCGGCGCAGAGGCGGAAATACTGGTGCTCGGCAGCTTCCACACGGTGGGTCCGATACAGCAGGTGCTTGGGCTATAATCCCGTGCTCACTAGCATTGCTTACTCCTGACCCCTCTACGGCGCTCCCATCCCTCTTATGGAACGAGCTTTGAAAGAACGCATTATTGGCGCCGTCGTGCTGGTCGCGGCCGCGGTCCTCCTCGTGCCGGTGTTTCTCGACGGTTCCACCGACGATACGAACATCGTTAGCGAACGGATTACGCTGCCCGGTCAGAGCAAGGACGGTATTCGCACGGTAGTGCTCGACCGCGATCGCTCGGAGCCCGTACCTTCGTCGACCGCGACCCAAGAGCGGTCCGAGCCAGGGCAGTCCGAGCCAGTACAGTCCGACGCCGCACGGCCAGAGCCGCCGGCGTCCGAGCCGGAGTCGCCCGCTGCGGAACCGGCCGCGACGCAGACTGCCGAGACGCAGCCGGCTCCCGCGACGAACGACGAGCCGGCCTTGCCGCAGGCGGCTGAGCCCGAGGCGAGTGCGCCCGCGGCCAGTGAGACGGCTCCGCAACCCTCGCGCTCGGGTACGGGAATGTACGCCGTGCAACTCGGCAGCTTTTCGAATCAGGCCAATGCGAAGCGCCTGGCGGCCGAGCTGCGGCAGCAGGGTTTCGCGGCGTTCCTGAGTAAACTCGATACGGCCAACGGCGAACTGCATCGTGTCAGGATCGGACCACAGAGGGATCGTCAGAGCGCCGAAACCATGGCGGCAAGGCTCGAGAGGGCGGGCCAGACCGGGCAGGTCGTGCCGCATCCCTGAACCGCTACCACAAGCGCCGTGCAATGCGATGCGCTTCTGGTAGAATTCGAAGCCGCTCCCAGCAGGCACCGGCACTCGCCCCAATCACCACACCGCATGCCGATCATCGACATCATCATTGCCTTAGCCATCGTCGTCTCCGTGATCGTTGGCTTCATCCGCGGGTTCGTCAAAGAAGCGATCTCGATAGCGGCGCTGCTGTTCGCCATTTGGGCGTCGCTCTACTTCGGCCCGAGCATTGGCACCGTCTCCGATTCCTGGCTGTCGAGCCAGGAGCTGCAGACCTGGTTCGGGCGCATACTGATTTTCGCCGTTATCCTCTCGCTCGGCGGCTTGCTGGGCTGGGGGCTGTCCAAACTCATCAAGTTTTCGGTCCTTGGCGGACTGGATCGTTTCGCAGGCTCTTTGTTCGGCCTCCTGCGCGGCATACTGCTCACGGCAGTGGGGGTTTTGGGCGGCCAGTTCGCGGGTTTCGACAACGACGACTGGTGGTTGAACTCGAGCCTTATCCCTCATTTTGCGGTGGTTGCCGACTGGATCGCGGAGATGGCTCCGGCCGGCTACGATCTGATCGTTCCGGATGTGCCTGCCGAATCCCTGCCGATTGAAATACCCGGTGTGACGCGCGTCGACGAGAACGCCGCCGGAATGGAGAGTTAGCTATGTGCGGCGTCGTCGGAATAGTCAGTCAGCGGCCTGTGAATCAGGCGCTTTACGATGCGCTTACGGTTATGCAGCACCGCGGTCAGGACGCTGCCGGCATCGTGACCTGGAGCGAAGAGGAAGGTCTGCACAAGCGCCGCGACAACGGTCTCGTGAGCGACGTGTTCCGGACGCGGCATATGCTGCGATTGAAGGGCAAAGTCGGCATGGGACACGTTCGCTATCCCACGGCCGGCGGCGCGCGCTCCTCCGAAGCGCAGCCGTTTTATGTCAACTCTCCCTACGGCATCTGTCTCGCCCACAACGGCAATCTGACCAACTACGAAGAGCTGACGGAACACCTGATTCGCGAAGACCGCCGCCACCTGAACACCAATTCGGATTCCGAAGTGCTGCTCAACGTGTTTGCACACGAGCTGCACGTACGGGCGAACGGGAGCCCTACGGCTGAGCAGGTGTTCGGTGCGGTCGAGGCCGTGCATCGCCGCTGTACGGGCGGCTACGCTGTCGTACTTATGATCGTCGGTTTCGGCATCGTCGCGTTTCGCGATCCAAACGGCATACGCCCGCTGGTACTCGGCAGACGCCGCGTCGAGGAGGGCGATGAGTACATGGTCGCCTCCGAAAGCGTGGCGCTCGACAGCCTGCAGTTCGAACGGCTGCGCGACGTGCGCCCGGGTGAAACGATCGTCGTCGAGAACGGCGGCGTTTTTCACCAGCAGGACTATCAGGGCGTAACCCGGCACACGCCGTGTATCTTCGAATACGTCTACTTCGCAAGGCCGGATTCGATACTCGACGATCTGTCGGTTTACAAGGCCCGCCTGCGCATGGGCGAGGAGCTGGCCGGCAAGATAGTCCGTGACTTCCGCGATCACGACATCGACGTCGTCATACCGATCCCGGATACGAGCTGCACTTCGGCGCTGCAGGTCGCTTACCATCTGGGCGTCAAGTATCGCGAAGGATTCATCAAGAATCGCTACATAGGCCGGACCTTCATCATGCCCGGGCAGGCCGAGCGCGCGAAGTCCGTGCGGCGCAAGCTCAACGCCATCGAGCTCGAGTTCAAGAACAAGAACGTACTGCTGGTGGACGATTCCATCGTCCGCGGCACGACCTCGCAGCAGATCATCAAGCTGGCTCGTGAAGCCGGTGCCCGCAAGGTCTACTTCGCATCGGCTGCGCCGCCGGTGCGCTATCCGAACGTGTACGGCATCGATATGCCGGCGGCCTCCGAACTCGTTGCAAACGGCCGCTCCGTCGAGGAAATCGAGAAGCTCATTGGCGCCGATCGGCTGATCTATCAGGATTTGCACGGGCTGATCCGCTCCGTGCGGCACGATAACTCGGCGATCACCGAGTTCGACACTTCCTGTTTCTCGGGCGAATACATCACGGGTGACGTGACGGCCGAGTATCTGCTGGAGGTCGAGCGCCGGCGGAACGACGCCGCCAAACAAAAAGACGCGGCAAGATATCGCAAGTACGCTGAAGACGACGGCGCCGCAGACGCTGTTGTCGGCATGTAAGCAGGCCCTTTCGCCGTGTCCGGGCCGTGAGCGTCAAGGTCATGATCATCGACGGCTCCGCGGATTTTCGCAGCCTGCTCATGCACCACGTAACGACGCACTGGCCGGATGCCGTGATTTCCGCCTACGATCCCACGGCGGCCGGGCATCTCCCTGACGAGTTCTCCGGCGCCGGCAACGACATCGTGCTGCTGGGCGACGAACACGGCGAGCGGGACGGGGTGGAAGTGCTCAGACGTTTTACGCGCAGAGCGGCGTTCCCCGCCGTGGTGTATTTCGGCAACCGCTGGGAAAAACAGGCGGCACTGAAAGCCGACGCCGACGGCTTTTTCGATCGCGAGAACCTGAACCACGACGCGCTTGCGATTCGCTTGAGCGATATCCTGGTTGCGCGCGAGCAGGTTGCGTCAACCGGTTCGTTGTTCATGGGCGATGAGCGCACGGGAATTCACCCGCTGATCCGGGGCTACCGCTTCATTGAAAAGCTCAGCTCTTCGTCGCACTCGGCCGTGTATCGCGCGGAACGCGTGGCGAACGGCGAACAGGTGGTCCTCAAGGTTTTGAATCAGGTGCCCGAGGTCAGCGACGGTATCGGCGCGTTCGATCGCTTTCTGCAGGAATACGAGCTGATCGCCGATCTCGATCATCCGAATATCGTGCGGATTCATGACCTTGGCGTCGGAGACACGCACGCGCACATCGTCATGGAATACCTCGACGGCGGCGATCTCAAGCAGCGTATCGCCGAAGGGATTCCGCGGCAGCAGGCGGTCGATTACCTGCGGCAGATCGCCAGCGCGATGGCCCGCATTCACGAGGTCGGCATACTGCATCGCGATCTAAAGCCCGGCAACATCATGCTGCGGCGGGACGGCAGCCTCGCCTTGATCGACTTCGGCCTGGCGAAACGCATGCGGCTGAAACTGGAGATTACCGGTACCGGCGAGATTTTCGGTACGCCTTACTACATGAGCCCTGAGCAGGGGCATGCCAAGCGTATCGATCAGCGTTCGGACATCTACAGTCTCGGCATCATTTTTTACGAAATGCTGACGGGCGAGAAACCCTTCCGCGCCGACTCGGCCCTGAGCATCGTGTACCTGCACGCGAACGCCCCCGTGCCCCTGCTGCCGTTGCGGCTGGCGGAACATCAGGCGCTGATCAACATGATGCTCGCGAAGGACCCCGCCAACCGGCTCGGCTCCGCGGAAGAGATCATCGAATGGTTGTAGCCGTTCGGATTCCTGAGGCCGTGGCCGAGTTTCTGGCTGCACCCACGCCGGATGCATGGGTCGCGGAGGCCAAAGAGCGCGTGCCGGAACTGCTGCTCGATCACGCCAATTGCGAACTCAAGGCTGCGTCAACCGCGCTCGGTTTCCTGTACCGCTATCCGGAACGCGCTGCGCTCGCGCAGCGAATGTCGCGGCTGGCGCGCGAGGAACTCCGGCATTTCGAGCAGGTGCGCACGATCATGCAAAGCTTCGACGTGTGCTTCGAGCGGCTGAGCGCGTCACGCTATGCCGGCGTTCTGCGGCAGGCCGTCCGCGCCGAGGAGCCGCTCAAACTTCTGGATATGCTGATTGTCGGCGCCCTGATCGAGGCGCGGTCCTGTGAGCGCTTTGCGTGCGTCGCACCCGAGCTTCCCGAACCGCTGGGCCGTTTTTATGCGGGTCTGCTAGCCTCCGAAGCTCGACACTTCGAACACTACCTGCACTTCGCGCGGGCGGAGTGTTCCGTGAGCGATGCCGACTTCGATACGCGGGTTGGCGAGCTCAAGCAGCTGGAGGCCGAGCTGATCGTAGCGCCGGATTCGCAGTTTCGTTTCCATTCCGGGGTGCCGGCTTCGTAGCGGGCGATTGAGTGCCCGCGCGCCTACCGGGGCATGCCTTCCAGCACGGGGCCGTCGTCGTCCCAGCGTAGAACGCTGCCCTGGTCGTACCAGTCGCCCAGAACGATGCGCTTAGCTTTGCGCTCGCCGAGATCGACCTCATGCACGTTCGGCCGATGCGTATGGCCGTGCAGCAGAATGTCCACGCCGTAATCGAGCAGGGTCTTTTTCACGGCTCTGTCGTTGACGTCCATGATGTCCATGTCGATCGTCTGCCCTCGTGCCTGACTCTCGGCGCGTGCGGCCCTGGCGATCATGAGTCGCTCTTCCAGAGGCTTGGCGCGCATAGTCGCCTGCCATTCCGGCTTGCGCGTCATGACCCGGATCTGCTGATACTCGAAATCGTCGGTACATAGCGCGTCACCGTGCGACAGCAGCACGTGATCGCCGTACAGGTCGACCGCGATCGGGTCCGGAAGAATTTTTACGCCCGTCTCGGCGGCAAAATCCTCGCCGATCATGAAGTCTCGGTTGCCGTGCATGAAGTACACTGGCACGCCGCTGTCCACCAGCGTTCTAAGCGCCGTTTTGACATCGGCATAGTGCGGATTGGGGTCGTCGTCACCGACCCAGGCGTCGAACAGATCGCCCAGTATGTACAGCGCTTCCGCGTCCCGCGCTTCGCCGTCGACGAAGGCGAAAAACTGCTCGCCTATGTCGGGCCGGTCGGTTTCGAGATGCAGATCCGATATGAACAGTGTGGTCATCGTCCGGTCTACTCGAAGGTGTAGCGTTGCATGCTTTTGATGATAATCGGGACGATCGGGGCATTCGGCTGGCCCTTCTGCGGACCGGTCGGGGCGCTGGCGATCTTGTCGACGACGTCCATGCCCTCGATGACCATGCCAAAGACCGTGTAGCCCCAGCGTCCGGCGCCAGGCGTCTTGTTGGGGTCGAGCTGCGGATTGTCCGCGACGTTGATATAAAACTGCGAGTTGGCCGTATGCGGGTCGGAGGTGCGCGCCATCGCGATCGTGCCGCGCCGATTGGAGAGTGCGTTGCCGGATTCGTTTGCAATCGTCCGATCGTCTTCCTTGAGCTTGAATCCGGTTGTAAAGCCGCCGCCCTGAATCATGAAACCGTCGATAACCCGATGAAAAATCAGGCCGTCGTAAAAGCCTGCGTCAACCAGCGCCAGCACGTGAGCGACAGTGACGGGGGCCTCCCGGCCATCGAGTTCGAGGAGTATTCTGCCCTCCGAGGTCTCAATTTCGATGTACGGATGTGGCGGCACCCGGTCGGACGCGCCAGCGGATGCGGCGAGCGACAGCGCCGCCAGCATCGAAATCGCCAGATACTTGAAGTTCATAGTCATAATACGATTACAGCCCAAGGACTCGGGGACGATACCAGAGGCGCCTTCCGGCCTGAAGTAAGCGCTCCCACAAGTCCCTGATTTACATTGACTGGCCTTGGGGTCAACCGTATTATCGTGCCCCCGCGAGGCCCGGCACAGTCGCCAGTCCGCGGGACGGCAACGCTGGAATCGGGGCATGGCGCAGTCTGGTAGCGCATCTGCTTTGGGAGCAGAGGGTCGGCGGTTCGAATCCGTCTGCCCCGACCAGGGGTTGCCGAGCTGTTTCGAAGCGCCCGTAGCTCAACCGGATAGAGCATCGGCCTTCTAAGCCGGCGGTTGCAGGTTCGAGTCCTGCCGGGCGCGCCAGAACATGCCGGTTAGGGTAAAATCAGACGTCTCAATGGTGGGCGTAGCTCAGTTGGTAGAGCCCCGGGTTGTGATCCCGGTCGTCGTGGGTTCGAGTCCCATCGTCCACCCCATTTATTCACTTGCGGTTAAGCCGAGCCGCTCTGCTTAAGACGACCGGGATCCCTTGTTTTATGTGATCCCGGTCGGTCATTCTTCCGGAGGGTGTCGTAGCCGGGAAGTATGGCGGTTCTCGTTGGGTCGGGTTCGAGTCCCATCGTCCACCCCAATTTCCTCATTTACGGTTAAGTTGAGCGGCGCTGCTTACGACGACCGGGATCCCTTGTTTTATGTGATCCCGGTCGGTCATTCTTCCGGTGGGTGTCGTAGCCGGAGAGTGAAGAAGCCGTGAGACGAACCGGATAGACCCCATCTGCTCCGTCTTAAGGCGCGGGAAAACGGTTGCCTCCCTGCGCGCGATTGCCAAGCTAGATACGCCACTGTCATTGCGATTAGTCATATCAATCGAAGCGGCCACTAAAATGGACCACCCAGTACAAATTTGTCAGCTGTTCTCCGAAAAGTAGGCGCGCCGGTTGCTTCGGCGGATCGTTATTCGTTGCGCGGTGCTAGGATCGTTGTCCACATATGTCTTTCTTGTCTAACTGTTCGGCTCAACTCTGAGGTCAGCTTGACGGCTCCAGGCAGTTGTCCTAAACACAAGTCTGTAATTGGTTCCAACCGATCTGAAGCGCCGCAAATGCGGTTTGGTTGATGAACTGCGTCGCGGTACTTGCTGCACACAAAGTCTTGCCTGTCGCCTGTATACAGCGAGGGAATCCAGTACGGATTACAAAATGGACGCCAAAACAACTCCGAACAGATCAATAGCGCTGGTTTTGACAATGATCTTTGCCTGTTCCTTTGAAGCGGACACGCTGGCAAGCGAGATGCGCTACGACGCGATGCTGGCGCTTGAGGAGAAAGGTTTCGATACGTCTTTCGACAATCTGTCGTCAACACTTCAGAACGAAGACGCGGATTTGAGGACCCGCCTGCTAGCAGCGCTCGCTCTCGGCCAATCAGGAAACCCGCAAGCGTTAGACGTTCTGTTGGCTGAACTGAATAACTCCAATATGAAGATCAGGGGCGGCGTTCTGCGGGGGATCTCAGAAACAAGGGATTCCCGCGCTATTCCCGCGCTCGAATCTGTCTTGCTTAGTGATGGGAGCCCCGCTGTCAGGCAAGCCAGTCTGTCGGCGCTGGCGAAAACAGGCACTGGAGAAGCCATTTCAGCTATTGCACGCGGACTTTCCGTAGCCAACCAGAATACGGGCGTTCGGATATCGATTGTAGAATTTCTTAGATCGAATCCGTCGTTCGACTCACGGGGTCTCCTTGAGTCCCTATTGCTTGACGAGAATTGGGAGATTCGTGCGAGAGCCGCAGTCGCGCTGTCGGAGCGCGGCCAATTGAAGTCCGATCAGGTGCTTGTGGACGTGGCTACGAGCTACGACATCCCCCACTACGTGTGGACTGACGTCGTTTCAAGGCTTGAAGATGCGCACAACACCACGTTTTTTTCTGAGGGGCCATCAGGCCGGTCTCGCATGGACATGAACTTTAAACAGCGAGTGAACGCCGAAATTCTCGATTGGTGGTCTAACAAAAACTCGATTGAGCAACAATAAGGGGCGGCGATCGATGACGAGTTCGAACCGGTCTTACTCTTATCAGGCTTCCGACGTTCGCGGTGCCGTTACTCAAGCGGCCTCGTTGATTGTCTCATTGGACGCCGCTCATGCCGTTTGTGCTTATCCATCCACTCATTCGGTCAAACTTCCTGGGGTGTTAATTCCAGGCGATACACTTTACCGCCGTCAACCCCTATCAGGATTTCCGCCTCCTCGTCGAACTCTGTAGTGAGTTCGGGTTTCGCGAGCAACACGTAGGCGCCGTCCACAAGCTCATAGAGTTTCGTAAACAAGCGCACGCGCCCGTCCTCTTCGACAACGGGTGTCACGACCAGCCGCAGGTGGCCCTCGACCTCGACTTCAGCCGGAGAACCCCGTTCGGTTTGGATACGGCCAATGTGCCGGACCTCCTCGCCGCTGGCCGCATTCGTCCGCGCAACGTCAAAGTCCAAAAGAACGGGCTCCGTGACACCGGTGGTTGCCAGAGCCAGGCCCAGACACGCCACGAGCGTGGCGCCGAGCGCGGCGAAAGCAGGGCGGCGAACGGCGCGCTGCGGCCGGGGCGCGGGCGCGCGCAGCTGTTCGACATCCACGGCGAACACGGCAGCCAGCGACCGCGCGGATTCGAAGGACGCATGTCCGGTTTGCTCGAGCCGCTGAACGGTTCTCAGGCTTAACCCGGATACTTCCGCAAGCTGTTCCTGCGACCATGCCCGGCGTAGCCGTTCCTGCCTGAGAGTCTCTGCGCTTAGCCTAAGGTCCATCGTCTGCTCCGTCGAAGGGTCCTAGGGGCTATCTCAGCATGTGCAAGGTCCGAATACCACGTCACGAGGCCGCCATTGCGGCGCCGGCGCGTCGAGCCTCGCAGATGCTCGCGTGAACTTGAGTATGACGGTGCGGACTAAGTCTCGTTAAGGGGAAGTTATCGATGTTATTGAGTCTGTTTGTCATCTTGCAGGAGCTGACATTCACGCCGTGTGTTTCTGCGGAAACATCATTGACCGTTCGGTTCACTTAAACCTTCCCGCCGTCCATCCCAAACAGGATTGCTGTCTTCTCGTCGAATTCGGTGGCGAGTTCTGGGTTCGCGAGCGGTTTGCCTTACGCTCGCCTGAACTTGAGCGTCGCGGCACGGACTAAGCTTCGCGAGGGGGAGTGAACGATGTTGCTGAGTCTACTTGTCATCGCGCAGCTATCCGCTGGCGAAGCAGTTACACCCGACGGCCTGCACGGCCTCGGTCAAACAATCCACCACGAGATCGTTTCGGAGCAAGCGGAGCATCGGTATCACGTGCTGGTCGGTCTGCCGGCCGACTACGATGAGACGGCGCCGGAGCGCTATCCGGTTGTCTACATTCTTGATGGCGGTGCCCTGTACCCGTTGCTCAGGGGCTATCAGCGCTATCTGCGTTTTGGCGAGGAAACCCCGTCCGTGATCCTGGTAGGCATCTCTTACGGTACCGACGACTGGCAGCAGGGCAACAATCGATCCCACGACTTCACGGCGCCCAGCGAAGAGCGCGATTTCTGGGGCGGCGCGGGCGACTTCGGCAAGTTCCTGGAGACAGAGTTGATACCGGCGATCGAAGACGGGTATCGCGCGGACCAAGACCGGCGCATTCTCTTCGGTCAGTCGCTGGGCGGTCAGTTTGTGCTGTATGCGGCGCAGACGAAGCCTGCGCTGTTCTGGGGCTACATTGCGAGCAATCCGGCGCTGCACCGGAATCTCGAGTTCTTTCTCGAAACGCGGCCGCCCGCCGCAAGAGATGCCAATCTTTTTGTCTCCAGCGGCAGCGCCGACGACCCGCGGTTTCGCGAGCCCGCGCTCGGCTGGATTGCGCACTGGTCTGCCGTCGCCGATCCACCGTGGCGGCTGGAGACCCGAACGCTTGCAGGCCACGGCCACTTCTCGGCGCCGCCGGCGGCTTATCGCGCGGGCATGCGCTGGCTGTTCGAGTGAGCTTTTTTTGCTAGACTCCGCCTCCCATTCGGCGCGGGCCTCTAGCTCAGTTGGTAGAGCAGGAGACTCTTAATCTCTTGGTCCGGGGTTCGAGTCCCCGGGGGCCCACCATTGCCGAATCGCGTCTCAAGCTCAGGACTTCGCCCTGAAGTACGTCTCCCTGAACTAAGGTCGCCCTGGACTAAGTTATGAGCAGGAGTGCGCATGAGCACAGGCTTCACGAAACGCACGACCTTCGTTGTTGACGATGCCGAGCGGGCGAGCCGTTTCTACCGCGAGGTGTTCGGCTGGAGTGTCTGGTACGACAATCGCCTCGCGGTCCGCGAGGGGTTCCCGCCGTGCGCGCCGGACGGACAGGACGCGCGGCTGATTATGCTCGAAGCGCGCGACCCGAAGATCGGCATGCTCGGATTTCTCGCCTACGAAGGCTTCGAGCCTGCCGAAATCCCTGGTCACCGGGAGCGTACGACGCTCCGCCGCGGCGATGCCGTGCTGGTAATGGAGGCCGACGACGTGGAGGAGACGCACCAGCGCGCGAAGGCCGCCGGCGCGCGGATCGTCAACCCGCCCGCGCGCTGGACCGTGCCCTCGCCGCAGGGCGGCGATCTCGAGATCTACACGATGTCGATGTTCGACCCTTGCGGGATCTATTCAGAGGTCAGCCAGTCGCGCTGAGGCCGGCACGTCCGCGCGCCGTCACCAGGCGCTCTGCACTAGCGTTTATACTCCGTGCCAGCAAGCCGTTTGGCGGACAGCCTGAACGGCAAACAGGTCATTGACTCTGGAGTTCAGCATGCCGGTTACCTTTCGCACGCCCGCGCACGGGTCGCTGATATACACCGACGCCGTTGCCGGCACTTTGCTAAAGCTGATGGGCCGGACCGGCAACGTGCCCGGGGCAATCGACGCGGCGGCGGTTGCCGATGCGCTCGATACGCTCAAGCGCGGGCTCGCGCGGCATGCGGACGCAGCGGAAGATCCGGCCACCGAGGCCCGGGACGCGCCGGAAGCGGTGGTGCTCGGGACGCGTGCGTATCCCCTCGTCGAGCTGCTGGAGGCGGCATCGGAGGCCAAAGAGTACGTGGCCTGGGAGTAAATCAGGGCCGAAACGACCCCTGAAACGACCCCTGAAACGAACCCTGGCTTGCAACCCTTCGCGGGCTCCGTGCATCAGAGAGCTTAAGCGGGGATAGCTCTATGCGCTATCCTTTGCGGCCATACGCGGTCCGTTCCGCCATGAACTAATAAGGGATTCCATCATGAAGAAACTGTTTCTCCTGGTCGTCTCGGCAGCTTTGCTGGCGGCCTGCGGCAAGCCCGCCGAGCAGCCCGACACCGCTGCTTCGGAGCCAGCGGCGCCCGTGGCCAAGGCCGCCGATCTCATTCCGCGGTCGCTGATTTTCGGCAACCCGGATCGCACGCAGGCGCGTATTAGCCCGAACGGGGCTTGGGTAAGCTGGCTTGCGCCGAACGACGGCGTCATGAACGTCTGGGTCGCGCCGGCCGACGATCTCGATAGCGCGCGGGTCGTGACGAACGACAGCTACAGGGGTATTCAGCAACATTTCTGGGCACCCAACAGCGAGTACGTCTACTTTATTCAGGATCAGGGCGGCGACGAGAACTTTCACGTGTACTCGGCGGACGTCGAGAGTGGCGACGTCGTTGACCTGACACCCATCGCGGAGGGTTCGCGCGCGACGATCCAGGCCGTGTCGTCGGATCGGCCGAATCACATCGTGGTCGGGACCAACGAGCGGAACCCGCAGATCTTCGACCTCTATCTGGTCGACGTCACGAGCGGCGAGCGCGAATTGCTCAAGGAAAACCCGGGCTACGCGGGCTGGCTCATCGACAACAATCTGGAACCGCGCTTCGGCTTTCAGACCACGCCGGGCGGCGGCGGTGAAATCGTCGATTTCGAAGGCGAAGTGTTTGCCGTAGTGCCTCCCGAGGATTTTCTGAATACTCAGGGTCTGGGCTTCAACAAGGCTAACGACGTCATCTACATGCTGGACAGCCGGGGCAGGGACAAGGTGGCCTTGACCAGCGTATCGATTGAAACCGGCGATGTGACCGTGCTGGCGGAGAGCGACAAAGCCGATATCTCGGGTTTGCTGGTCGACAATACGAGCTACGAACCGATTGCGTACAACGTCGACTACCTCAAGTCGAGCTGGTATGCCATGGACGACGAGACGGGGCGCGATCTCGAAGCGATCACTTCGGCGCTGGGCGGGTCTCTCAGCATCGTCAGCGCGACGGATGACATGTCGAAGTGGATCGTGCACGACGATGCGACCGATCGTTCCGGCGCGTACTACCTGTACGACCGGGATACACGCACCGTCGGCAAACTGCTCGAGCAGCGGCCGGAGCTATCGACGCAAACGCTCGCGCCCATGCAGGCGCTCGAGATCGAATCGCGTGACGGTCTCACGCTGGTCTCCTATCTCACTCTGCCGGCGGGTAGCGACGCGGATGGCGACGGGCGTCCCGAGGAGGCGCTGCCCATGGTGCTCGCCGTACATGGCGGTCCGTGGGCTCGCGACAATTACGGCTACAGTTCCTGGCATCAGTGGCTGGCCAATCGCGGCTATGCCGTTCTGTCGGTCAACTACCGGGGCTCGACGGGCTTCGGCAAGGAATTCACGCGTGCGGCGATCAAAGAGTTCGCGGGCAAGATGCACGATGACCTGATCGACGGTGTGCAGTGGGCAGTGGAGGCAGGCGTTGCGGATCCCGACAAAGTCGCAATTGCCGGCGGTTCGTACGGCGGCTATGCAACGCTGATCGGCGTGAGCTTTACGCCGGATACCTTTGCCTGCGGTGTGGATATCGTCGGGCCGTCGAGTCTCGCTACCCTGATCGAGAGTTTCCCCGAGTACTGGAAACCGTTCCTCGAGGGAACTTGGTACACCTACGTGGGCGATCCCGCCGTGCCCGAGGAGCGTGAGGACATGCTGGCGCGTTCGGCCATTAGCCGGGTAGACGACATTAGCGTTCCGCTGCTGGTAGGCCAGGGGCAGAACGATCCGCGCGTGACCAAGCTCGAATCCGACCAGCTCGTCGATGCTATGTCGGCGAACGAGCTGCCGGTGACCTACGTCAATTTTCCGGATGAGGGGCACGGTTTCGCCCGCCCGGAAAACCGGCTGGCCTTCTACGCGGTGATGGAGGGTTTCCTCGAAGGCTGTCTGGGCGGCGGCTCGGAGCCCGTCGATGATGCGTTCGACGGTTCCACGATCGAGATTCTGTACGGCAAGGGCTACATAGCGAACCTGTCGGAGTAAGCTGTCCGGCCCGGCGACACGCAGGCGGCGCGCGGCAATCTTCGCGTCGCCTGCGGCTCTTAAGGGGCGTTCTCCCTCAGGGCGCGAGCCGCTCGAGTTTCCAGTCGTTGCCGCTGCGCGTGTACATGAAGCGATCGTGCAGGCGGTCGTCCCGACCCTGCCAGAATTCGAGTTCGCGAGGCACGATCCGGTAACCGCCCCAGAAGGAGGGCAGCGGTATCTTGCCTTCGCCGAACTTGCGCTTCATTTCCTCGAGCCGCGCCTTGAGCAGCGCTCGCGAGTCGATCACGCTCGATTGCGGCGACACCCAGGCGCCGAGCTGGCTGCCGCGCGGACGGCTGGCGAAATACTTGAGCGAGTCGGCGGCGCTGAGCTTTTCGGCGGTGCCGCGGATGCCGATCTGCTGTCCGAGCTCTCGCCAGAAGAACAGCAGCGCCACCTCCGGGTTGTCCGCCAGATGGCGGGCCTTGCGGCTTTCGTAGTTCGTGTAGAACACGAAACCGCGCATGTCGAAAGACTTGAGGAGCACCGTTCGCGAATACGGCCGCTGCCGATCGTCCACCGACGTCATGCTCATGGCATTGGGGTCGGGTATGTCGAGTTCGCAGGCGGCCTTGAACCAGATCTCGAACTGCCTGAAAGGATCGGCTTCGAGCGCGTCACGCCTGAGCGCGCGGTCGACGACGGAGCGCCTTAGATCCGATACGTCCATGCCGGTCCCGCCGGTCCGGTCCTGCTTCGAGTCGCTCACTGGTTTTTCCACGCCTTAAACGTCTGCAGGCGTCAATTGTCGGCCGCAAGCGCGTTGTACTCAAGCGTGTCGTTGTCCGAGTCGTTGGCGGAGGGCTGGTCGGGCAGCGGCAAACCCAGTTCGAGCGCGATCAGGCGGGTTGCCGCGTCCGCTTCCGACTGGCCGCGGAAGCCTTCGCCTAGGGTTAGCGTATGACCCGACGCATCGACTGCGCTGATCGTGTATACGATCGTGTGTTTGCCGCCGGACTGGGTTGTCATGCTCTTGTTGCGATCGAAGTGGCTGAAGGCGGCGCGAGGCATGCTGTTTCTACGGGCCGGAATACCGAACAGCCGGCGCTTAGTGTGTAAATGCATGCCGTCCTGAAAGACCTCGAGCGAGTTGCCGATCATGTACACGCAGCCAAGCGCAATGAGCGATCCGACGAGACTGAAGATGCCGCCCATGAACCAGGCGCCCTGCGCCATCAGCAGATATATGCCCGACCCCGCAAAAATGCCGCCGACCAGCATGCCGATCAGTGCCGAGCCCGCGCTGCGGCCCATGGGGTAGTACAGCGATTTGCCGCTTGCCGTGTGCCGGACCGCGATTTTTTGCCGAACGCTTCGCTCGTCCACGGCGGCTTGTTCGACCCGCGACGCTTCGACGTGACGTTCATCGATGTTCCGCGACCTTGCAGCTGTCGGGTACACCGGCAGTTCCCAGTTCCGATCCAGTTGCCGTCCGTCCACGTTGGCAACGACGCTCAGGCGCCAGATCGTATAGGCGTCCTCCTGTTTGCTGGCATCCGATTCGGACAAGCCTTCCGGCACGTCGAAACGGAATGCGAGGCGCGTGCCTTTGGCGCCCGGCTCAGCGTGCGCAATACGCCGGTCCTGCCACTTGGCCGACTCGCGGCGGCTCCGGCTCTTGCCGCTCCCGGTCATCCGGCTGTGCAGGTTGGTCAGCGTGAGTTCGTAATCCACCGTGCTGTCGAACGGTGTATTGAGTTCGATGTGGCCGCCCACGTGGCCGCCGATCGAGCCGGGAAAGGGGTCGAGCGTCAGCGGGCTTACGCCGAAGTGCCGCCACTCGCGCGTGAGTTTGATCGCCCAGTAAAGAAGTCCGAGGCCCACCACGGGGAAAATCAGGCCGAGCAGGGCGGCGTAGTTCTGTTTTTCCGTGATCTCGCCATACAGCAGGAACGGCAGCGGCATCGAGATGAGATTCCAGAACCCGGCGAAAAACCAGGCTCCCCGCATGCCGGACTTTGCGCCGGAGCGGATTTCGCCGCCCTGCCAGGCGTCATTGACAAGCCAGGGAGCGTCGCGGTACTCCGCGGCCTCCGGATCCTTGGCTTTGGGCGACAGAAAGCCCGCGATCAGAAGACCGTAACCGACTCCGCCGAACAGCAGCACGAATACGGACTTAAAGGCGATCAGTCCCCAGCGCGGGTGCGGGTCGATGATGGATTGCGCGGGCTGCGACGGGTCTACAAAAACCGTGATGGGCTGATTGCTGGCGAGAGCCCGCGACAGACGGTTGCCCGTATCCTGTTGATAGTCGCCAATGTTGTCGGCGCCGTCGGCGATGCCGACCCGGCTGCCCGTATAGCTTTGAGCCGCATAGCGGTAGGTATAGCTCGCATAGGCTTCGTAGGTGTTCGAGTCGTCGCCCGAATGCGTCTTGTAGCCGGCGCTCAGCAGCGTGGCCTGGGCGGGCTGCCAGTCGCGCATGTCGGCTGCCGCGAGCAGCTCACTGCCGATGGAATACAGCATCCAGGTGCCGAAGCCGGCAAACGGCAGCGCAAACAGGAAAAGCAGAATCCGGCCTTTCATCGAATATCCCCGGGGCTCAACGAATCCTGCGAGCGTAGCAGGCGCCGCTGTGTGCCGCTGTGAGCCCGGTCATGGACTGAATGCCCGGTCTTAAGGCCCGGCCAGCGGGCGCCAGGCCCCGTTCGCCGGCGCTTGCACCGGTCCCGGGGCTTCGGGGACAGGGAAAAATACCCGCCGCCGGAGCCCCTGCCGGGCTCCTACACGGCCTGTTCTTTCGCTATAATGGCTGGCTGAGTGTGACTCGAGTGCCGGCGTTGGACCGCGGTCGTTACGGTCGGTCATTACGATTTAAGTGCAAAGCGGTCAGGCGAAAGTGGCGGAATTGGTAGACGCGCTGGATTTAGGTTCCAGTGGGGCAACCCGTGAGAGTTCGAGTCTCTCCTTTCGCACCATAAAAAAATGCAACGGTCGCAGCGGAGCTGCCGCTGTCGCCGGCAGGATGCGGCCTTGATTTTTGCCGCTTCGGCACGAACTGTGAATCCGGCAAACCCATTGGACAAGACACGGGCCCAAGGCCCGAACTAAGAAGCTTTAAGGAAATAGACATGCAGGTGACTGTTGAATCGACCGGCGCCCTCGAACGGCGGATGCGCGTGGAACTGCCGGCTGAGCGCATTGAGCAGGAAGTGGATTCGCGGCTCAAGTCCGTTGGCCGGACGGCCAAGATCAAGGGCTTCAGGCCGGGTAAGGTGCCCCCGAAGGTCGTGCGTCAGCGCTACGGCAAGCAGGTTCGCGAGGAAGTGCTGGGCGAGCTCATGCAAAAAAGCTACAGCGACGCTGTCACTCAGGAAAAGCTCAATCCGGCCGGCGGCCCGAAGATCGAAACCGAAGACGGTAAAGACAGCTTCGCCTACGTGGCGACGTTCGAGGTGATGCCGGAATTCGAGCTTACGGGCCTCGACAAGATCAAGGTGGAGCGGCCCGTCGTCGAGATAGGCGATGACGATCTTGCGGTGATGCTCGAGAAACTCAGGGAGCAAAAGGCCGAGTGGAACGCCGTGCAGAGGAAAAGCGCCAGCGGCGATCGCGTGAACTGCGACTTTTCCGGCACGCTCGACGGCGAGCCTATCGAGGGCGGTCAGGGCACGAACGTGCCTGTCGTACTGGGGCAGGGGCAAATGCTGCCGGATTTCGAAAAAGGTCTTACAGGCGTTGCCGCCGGCGACGAGAAAAGCTTCAAGGTAAAGTTTCCGAAGGACTATCACGCAGAGGACTTGCAGGGTAAGAAGGTCGACTTCGCGACCACGGTCCACAGCGTGGAAGAAATGTCGCTGCCGGAGCTCGACGACGAGTTCGCAAAACTCTTCAACGTGGAGGAAGGCGGGCTGGAACGCCTCAGGCAGGACGTGACCGAGAACATGCGGCGCGAAGCGGAGCAAAAAACCAAAAACGAGCTGCGCGAGCAGGTAATGCAGGGGCTGCTCGAGCAAAACCCCATCGAGATACCGCAAACGCTCAAAGCGCAGGAAATGCATCAGATGCAACACGATGCAATGCGCCGGATGGGTGTCGAGGACCACGACCAGGCGCCTCCCGTCGAGAACTTCGCGGAGGCGGCCGACAAGCGAGTCCGTCTGGGGCTGCTAATGCGGCAGCTTATTGCGGATCAGAATATCGAGCTTGACGAAGCCCGGGTTCGTACCCATATCGAAGAATTGTGCGCCGGGTACGAGAATGCGGAGGACATGGTCAACGTCTATCTGTCCAATCCACAGATCCTGCAGCAGGTCGAGCCGCTGGTGCTGGAGCAAATGGCCATCGAATGGCTGCTCGATAACGGCAGCGTCAAGGAAAAGAAGCTTAGTTTCGACAAATTCATGAATTCCTGAACGCGCATTTTCCTGTCAAGCTAGTTCGTGTCAACATAGCAGGCAATAACAGACTTTAAGGCATACCCACATGACCGCAACAGCATTGAATCTCGTCCCGATGGTTGTCGAACAGACGGCGCGGGGCGAGCGGGCGTACGATATTTACTCCCGCCTTCTGAAAGAACGTGTCGTATTTATCGTCGGCCCGGTCGAGGACTACATGGCCAATCTGGTCGTGGCGCAGCTCCTCTTTCTCGAGTCCGAGAACCCGGACAAGGACATACACCTTTACATAAACTCGCCTGGTGGCGCGGTAACCGCGGGCCTGTCGATTTACGACACGATGCAATTCGTGAACTGCGACGTTTCGACAATTTGCGTGGGACAGGCGGCCAGCATGGGTGCAACCTTACTGGCTGGCGGCACCAAGGGTAAGCGTTTTGCGCTGCCGCACTCGCGGGTCATGGTTCACCAGCCTTCCGCAGGATTTCAGGGGCAGGTGACCGACATTAGCATTCACGCCAAAGAGGTGCTGGAACTCAAGCACCGGCTGAACACGATTATGTCGAAGCACACCGGCCAGACCGTGGAGCAGGTCGAACAGGACCTGGAGCGCGACCGCTTCATGAGCGCGGAATCGGCGGTGGAGTACGGTCTGATCGACACGGTTTTGGAAGCACGCACCGAAATGGGCACAGCGGAAAGCGACTGATTGCATAGTTTTCAGTAACTTACCGGTCTCACATTTTGACTTGAGACCTGCTGCTTTGCACCCCTTCATGTCGCATGTTATATACAGTCTAGGGCGCCCATGCGCCCCTTATTTTAAGAACGTGAGCACGAATTTATGAGCGACGATTCCCGCAGCAAGAACGAAGACGGCAAGCTGCTCTACTGTTCTTTTTGTGGCAAAAGCCAGCACGAAGTCCGCAAGCTGATCGCCGGCCCTTCCGTATTCATTTGTGACGAGTGTGTCGAGCTCTGTAATGACATAATTCGTGAAGAGCTTGAAGATACCAGCGAAGCCGGTCACGACAAGCTGCCGAAGCCGCAGGAAATAAAGGACGTCCTCGATGAGTACGTGATCGGTCAGCAGCGCGCGAAAAAGGTGCTGTCGGTTGCCGTCTACAATCACTACAAACGTCTAAACGACCGGCTCGATGAGCGCTCGAAAGACGACATCGAACTGGCCAAGAGCAACATCCTGCTCATTGGCCCGACAGGTTGCGGCAAGACGCTGCTGGCGGAAACTCTGGCGCGGCTCCTGAACGTGCCGTTCACGATTGCCGATGCAACGACGCTGACCGAAGCAGGATATGTCGGCGAAGATGTCGAGAACATCATTCAGAAGCTTCTGCAAAAGTGCGACTACGATGTCGACAAAGCCCAGACGGGCATTGTTTACATTGATGAAATCGACAAGATATCGCGCAAGTCGGACAATCCTTCGATTACCCGAGACGTGTCGGGCGAGGGCGTGCAGCAGGCTTTGCTCAAGCTGATCGAAGGCACGATCGCGTCCGTGCCGCCGCAGGGTGGCCGCAAGCATCCGCAGCAGGAATTCCTGCAGGTAGATACCGGCAATATCCTGTTCATTTGCGGCGGGGCGTTCGCGGGACTCGAGAAGATTATTCAGAACCGTTCGACAAAAAGCGGAATTGGTTTTGTTGCCGACGTCAAGACAAGCGAGGACGAACAATCCATTGGCGAGCTTCTGCACGACGTCGAGCCCGAGGACCTGATCCGCTACGGCCTGATTCCGGAGTTCGTCGGACGTCTGCCCGTGGTGGCGACACTCGAAGAACTCGACGAAGGCGCACTGGTACAGATTCTGCTCGAGCCGAAGAATGCGCTGACCAAGCAATACCGCAAGCTGTTCGACATGGAAGGCGTCGAACTCGAGTTTCGCGAGGATGCGTTGCGCGCCGTGGCGCAGAAAGCCATGGAGCGCAAGACTGGCGCTCGCGGCTTGAGGACCATACTCGAGAACGTCCTGCTCGACACGATGTACGATTTGCCGTCGGCAACGAGCGCCAGGAAGGTCGTGGTGGACGAGGCCGTGGTGACGGGTGAAACGAAACCCTACGTGATCTACGAATCCGATGAATCGCCGACGGTCAACATTGAGCAGCCGCAGCGTCCGACCGGATCCGATGGGGCTTAGTACCGGGTTGCGTGCCGCGCGGTTCGAATAGGATCAGATGGAGCCTGGCATCGGATTGAGTGTTACTCGATTCGTGCAGGATCGGACGGCCCCTGGTAGCGGATTGAGCACAGCCCGGCCCGTTTAGAGCGCCCGACGGCTTCTGCCATCGTATTGAGTCTTCGCGTACGCCCGATTTCGAACTGTTGCGTGCGAGCCGCAGGGGCTGCGATAAAGGCTGACTCGGCCTCTCTCCGGCGTGTCCCAGGTCGAAGACTTTCCTCTGTCAATCACGTATTGTGAAGGCACAAGCGCGCTGCGTGCTTTAAGGCCTTGATTTACTGTATCCAGCACACACCTAAGTGTGTCAATTGCCAAACGAGGTTTAACGGGTGTCTGAAGAAGATCTGATCGGAACCGTGGTCGACGAATCCAACGATAAATCCGGCGTGCCGGTATTACCGTTGCGCGACGTGGTTGTGTATCCGCATATGGTGATCCCGCTCTTTGTAGGGCGCGACCGTTCTATCGTGGCGCTCGACAAGGCCATGACCTCCGGCAAGAAAATCCTGCTCATCGCTCAACGTGCCGCTGACCTCGACGATCCGCAGCCCAACGACCTCTACGAAGTCGGGACGCTTGCGAGCATTCTGCAGTTGCTCAAGCTCCCGGACGGCACTGTCAAGGTGCTCGTCGAAGGCGGGGAGCGGGTGCTCGTCGACCACATCACCGTGGGCGATCATTTTTCCGCCGAGATTACGCTGCTCAGGGAGGACGACCGGCACGACGAGCGCGAAATCGACGTGCTGGTGCGTTCGATCATTGCCCAGTTCGAACAGTACGTAAAACTGAACAAGAAGGTGCCGCCGGAGATCCTGACGTCGCTGTCCGGCATCGACGAACCCGGCCGGCTGGCCGATACCGTCGCGGCGCACATGGCGCTCAAGCTGTCGGAGAAACAGCGGATTCTCGAAATTCAGGACGTCAAATCGCGGCTGGAGCAGATCCTCGGCATCATCGAGGGCGAGATCGACGTACTGCAGATCGAAAAACGGATTCGCGGCCGCGTCAAGCAGCAGATGGAGAAGAGCCAGCGCGAGTACTATTTGAATGAGCAGATGAAGGCCATTCAGAAAGAGCTCGGCGAGATGGAAGATGCGCCCAACGAGCTCGCAGATCTCGAGGCGAAAATCGAGAACGCCGGGATGTCCAAGGAAGCTCGCGAAAAGGCGACCTCCGAGCTGAACAAGCTCAAGCTCATGTCACCCATGTCGGCCGAAGCGACGGTCGTTCGCAACTATGTCGACTGGCTGCTCAAGGCGCCCTGGAAAAAACGCAGCAAGGTGTTGAAAGATCTGAAGCGCGCCGAGGAAGTGCTCGAGGAAGATCACTACGGCCTCGACAAGGTCAAAGAACGGATTCTCGAATACCTTGCCGTGCAGCAGCGAGTCAAGAAACTCAAAGGGCCTATCCTGTGTCTGGTCGGTCCGCCGGGTGTGGGCAAGACCTCGCTGGGCCAGAGTATCGCCCGGGCGACGAATCGCAAGTTTGTGCGCATGTCGCTCGGCGGCGTGCGCGACGAGGCCGAGATCCGGGGCCATCGCCGTACTTACATTGGTTCCATGCCGGGCAAGATCATTCAGAACCTCGGCAAGACCGGCGTGCGTAATCCGCTGTTTCTGCTCGACGAGATCGACAAGATGGCTATGGACTTCCGCGGCGATCCGTCCTCGGCGCTGCTCGAGGTGCTCGACCCCGAGCAGAACTCGACTTTTGCGGACCACTACCTGGAAGTGGATTTCGACTTGTCCGACGTCATGTTCGTGTGCACGGCCAACAGCCTGAACATCCCCGCGCCGCTGCTCGATCGCATGGAGGTGATTCGTATCCCGGGTTACACCGAGGACGAGAAGCTTGCGATTGCGACGCGTTACCTGATCCCCAAACAAATGAAAGAAAACGGTCTCAAGGAAAACGAGTTGCGTATCTACGACGCGGCCGTTTACGACGTGATCCGTTATTACACGCGCGAGTCCGGCGTGCGCGGCCTCGAGCGCGAGATCTCGAAAATCTGCCGCAAGGTCGTGAAGTCGCTGCTGCTCAAGCCGCGCGATTCCCGCGTTACCGTGTCGCCGAAAACGATCGAGAAGTACCTGGGCGTCCGTCGCTTCCGTTTCGGAATCGCTGAGGAAAACGATCAGGTAGGGCAGGTGACCGGCCTCGCCTGGACCGAAGCGGGCGGTGAGCTTCTGACGATCGAAGCGGCCGTTGTGGGCGGTAAAGGCAAGCTCACGCATACAGGACAGCTGGGCGACGTCATGACCGAGTCGATTCAGGCCGCCATGACGGTCGTGCGTAGTCGTGCGCCGCTGCTGGGCATCGATGACAGCTTCCACCAGAAGCTCGACGTGCATATACACGTTCCGGAAGGAGCCACGCCGAAGGACGGTCCCAGTGCGGGAGTTGGCATGTGCACGGCGCTGGTATCCGCGCTGACGGACATTCCCGTGAAGGCCGATGTTGCGATGACCGGGGAGATTACGCTGCGAGGTGAGGTCTTGCCGATTGGCGGCCTCAAGGAAAAGCTGCTGGCGGCGCATCGCGGCGGTATCGACAAGGTGCTGATCCCGCTGGAAAATGAGAAGGATCTTGCGGAAATTCCGAAGAACATCAAGGACAAGCTGACCATAGTTCCAGTGAAATGGATCGACGATGTCCTGCAGCATGCGTTGTCCCACATGCCGATTCCCACCGAGTCCGGCAAGGCCGCCGGCGACGAGTCCAAGAGCGGCAAAGACGAGGCCAAGGCGGACGAGGTTGTGCGTCCGCATTGATTCCCTGAAACCCGCGTGGTTGCTAGGATATTTGACGGTGTTTGGGCCAGTAGGTATAAACATCGCAGCCGCGCGTGGATGCACGGAGCCACTGGCGGTTATTCAGCGGATTGCGACATTGGGGGAGCTCGCTGGATTGATCGGGCAGCCAGGCTTTACGCGGGCTGCATTGGGCACGCGTTTGTGCTGACGTCCTACATCAATCTGCAAGGTGAAATATGAACAAAGGCGAATTAATCGAAGCGGTTGCCGACTCGGCGGGTATCTCACGGGCCGACGCGACCAAAGCGGTCGACGGAGTTCTCGATAGTATTACCTCAACACTTGCCAACGGCGGGTCGGTGTCTCTGGTCGGCTTCGGCACGTTCTCGGTCAAGGCCCGGGCTGCGCGCGCCGGCCGCAACCCGAGAACCGGCGAAACCATCCAGATTCCGGCCAGTAACGTACCCGGATTTAAGGCTGGCAAAGCCCTGAAGGATGCCGTAAACTAGCGCGCCCCTCGGGACTGAGAGCAGACCGGAAACACCTCAAAGCCAGTACTGGCGGGGCTTTCAGCCGCTTAAGCGGTTCCGAAACTGCGAGGCTTTTCGGCTTCGCAAGACCGGATCACGGGTGCTTAGCTCAGCTGGTAGAGCATCGCCCTTACAAGGCGAGGGTCGGCGGTTCGATCCCGTCAGCACCCACCAGGTTCGGAGTGGTAGTTCAGTTGGTTAGAATACCGGCCTGTCACGCCGGGGGTCGCGGGTTCGAGTCCCGTCCACTCCGCCACGATAAAACCCGTTCCCTCAAAGCTTGGGGGAGCGGGTTTTTTTATTGCCGCGCCGCGGTTCATTCACGCGGGATTCGGCGCCAAGCAGCGGCCTGGCTATTGGCCTAAACTGCCGCCTCAGCTAGAATCCACGGCCGTCTCGAGAAACAAAACTCCAACATGCTGCAGAATATCCGCGAAAAATTCACGGGCACCTTCGCGCTCGTCGTGCTCGTCCTGCTCGCCATACCCTTCGTGTTCGTGGGCGTTGGCGCCAACTACAGTTTTTTTGGCGGCAGCTCCGCCGCGGAAGTCGACGGCGAGGAGATCAACCTCGGCCTGTTCGAAGCGCGGTATCGGGATTTCGTACAGAACAATCCGTCGCTGGCGACCGCGAGCGACGCCCAGCGCCAGCAGGTCCGGCGGTCGATCCTGGACAACCTGGTGTACGAGCAGCTCATCGAGAACTATCTGAATGAGCATGGCTACCGCATTGGCGACGAACAGGTGATCGAGGCGATCCGCTCGATCCCGGATTTTCAGACGGACGGCCAGTTCGATCGTGAAGCCTACAACGCGGTGCTGCAGGCGAATCGTCTGAACAACGCCGATTTCGAACTCTCCCAGCGCGGAGGCCTGCGCCGCCAGCAGCTCCAGTTGGCGATTGCCGCTACGGCGTTCGTGACGCCGGCCGAGTACCGTCGCTACATTAATCTCATTGCTGAACAACGGTTGGTCACGACGGCCACGTTTTCTCCCGAGCTGCTGACCGGTGACATAGAGATCGGTGACGAGGCTGTCGCCGGCTACTACGAGGAAAACCCGACGCTGTTTCAGACACCGGAATCGGCCGACGTCGAATACGTAATGATTAGCCGCGACGACGTCGCCGCCGATATCGAAGTCAGCGAAGAAGAAATCGCAATTTATTACGAGGAAAACAAGTACCGGTACCTGCAGGACGAGCAGCGCGAGGCGCGGCATATCCTGATTACCTTTGGCGACGACGAAGTGGTCGCCGAGGCCACGGCGCGCGACTTGCTGGCGCGTATCAACGCCGGCGAATCGTTCGCTGAACTGGCGAGCGAGTTTTCCGAAGATCCCGGCACGGCTGCGCAGGGCGGTTCGTTCGGCGCGTTACCGCGCTCGCAGTTTCCGCCCGAGCTGGGTGCGGCGGTCTTCGCAATCGGCGAGGGTGAGGTAGACGGTCCCATCAGAACGGACTTCGGTTATCACCTGGTCAAGCTGGACGGCGTGCTCACACAAGGTGCGATGCCCCTCGAGCAAGTGCGCGCCGAACTTACGAACGAGATTCGCGAACGCGATGTCGACGCGGCGTTTCGCGCCCTCGAGAACGAGCTCGGCAATGCGCTGTTCGACTCTTCGGACATCCAAGTGGCCGCGGAAGCGATCGGCGCTGAGGTGCTCACGGCGGCAGGCATTACGCGCTCGGGCGGTGAACCCTTCGGTCAGAATCAGGTGGCGATCGATACGATATTCTCGGAGGCCGTGCTGAGCGGCGGAGCGACGTCGGAGCTGGTCGAACTCGACAACGACCGCGCCGTAGTGCTGCGCGTCAGCGAGTACAACGAAGCCAGCCGCCAGGCCCTAGACGAGGTCCGTGAGCAAATCCGCGGCATCTTGACGGCGGCCGAGACAGAGCGACGGCTGCGCGCGCGTGCCGAAGAGCTTCTGGCCGGCGTGGAAGCGGGCGCTGAATTCCGCAGCGCTGCAGATGCCGCGGGAGCCGAGGTCAGCGAACCGTTGCTGTTGTCCCGGCAGGAGCAGACGGTCGACAGCACGATTCTGTACAGCGTGTTCGCCGCCGGGCGACCGAGCGAGATGCAGCCTATCCGGCAGATCGTCCGCAACAGCGCCGGCGGTTATACCGTCTATAGCCTGGACGCCGTGCTGCCGGGCCGCCCGCAGTCGATACCGCTCGCCGAACGCGATTCCGGCAAGTTGTTCCGGGCGCAGGAAGCAGGTTTCGCGGACTTCAGCGCGTTTCTCCTCGAGCTGCGCGAAGACGCGGACGTCGTGATCAACGAGGACGCGCTGGCCGCTACCGACTTTTTGCAGTAGGGTCCACAACAACATTGCGGTTGCGACCAGGGTCAACGGCCCTGGCGACTGCGCCGGGGGAAACGCATGCGCAAGCTCGCTCTGCATTGGCAGATACTGATCGCGATCGTACTTGCGGTCGTCGTCGGCTACTCGATCAACGTCGTTTCCAGCGCCACCCACACCCCGGGTCTGTGGGGTGTGAGCTACGTGTCGATGTTCGACTATATCGGCACGATGTTCCTGAACGCGCTCAAGATGATCATCGTGCCGCTCATCCTGTCGTCGATCATCGTCGGCGTCGCGAACATTGGCAGCGGCGGCAATCTGGGTTCGCTCGGCGGCAAGACGCTGCTGTTTTACGTGTTGACGAGCGTCGTTGCGATCATGATTGGCCTGTTCGTCGTCAACACGATACAGCCCGGAATCATAGACGGAGAGCCCGCCAAGGACCTGCTGGCCCTGGACGGATCGGTCGAGGGCATCAGGGACCGCGTCGAAGGGCGGGGTGCAGGAGACGTCGCCCAGGTCTTCCTGCGCATGGTGCCCGAGAACATCGTCAATGCGGCCGCGAGCGGGCAGATGCTCGGCATCATATTTTTTGCACTCCTGTTCGGCTACTTCATGACCCAACTGACTCATGACTATGCCGAGCCTCTGTTCAAGTTCTGGAACGGCGTGTTTCACGTGATGATGAAAATGACCGAATTCATTATGCTGTTCGCGCCGATCGGCGTGTTTGGACTGGTTGCGGAGACGGTCGCAACGGCGGGTCTGGATGCGGCCGAACCGCTGTTCTATTTCGCGTTCTGTGTCGTTCTGGCGCTCGCGATTCACGCCTTCCTGTTCCTGCCGCTGCTGCTCAGGGTCGTCGGCAAGGTCAGACCGTTCGCAGTGCTCGGCGGCGTGTCGCCAGCCATGCTGACGGCATTTTCGACGGCGTCCTCGTCAGCGACGCTGCCCGTGACGATCGACAGCGTCGAGAACAACGTGGGCGTGTCCAACAAGGTGTCGAGTTTCGTGCTGCCGCTCGGGGCGACCGTCAACATGAACGGCACCGCGCTCTACGAGTGCGCAGCCGCGCTGTTTCTAGCCCAGGCTTACGGGCTCGAGCTGACGCTCGGCGTGCAATTCACGATTGTGCTCGTCGCACTGCTGACTTCTATCGGCGTCGCCGGCGTGCCCTCGGCGTCGCTTGTGGCCATTGCGATCATCCTCACGGCCATTGGCTTGCCCATCGAGGCGATTGGCGCGCTCATGCTGTTCGACAGGCTGCTCGACATGTGCAGAACCAGCATCAACATCTGGGGCGACTGCTGCGCCGCAACGATTGTCGCGCGCCTGACCGGGGAGAAGACCAACGTTGCGATTGCGGACTCGACCTGACCCGGCCCGTGAGTGACCCGCTGGACGGCCGGCTGCTCTGCCACATCAATCTTGCGCGTGCTTATCGCGGTGGTGAAAGGCAAGCGGAGCTGCTGATCCGCGATCTGTCCGCGCGCGGCGTGCGGCAGCGCCTGATCGTCCGCAAGGGCAACCTGTTGTTCGAACGGCACTGCGGCGACATTCCCGGTCTTCGCATCGTTGCCGTCAGCGGCAAAGCCTTCGGCGCGGCGCTGGCCGCCAGAGGCGCGGATCTTGTGCACGCGCACGAAGGCCAGGCCTTTTACGCGGCGGCGCTGGCGAAGCTTTTCCACCGCGTTCCTTACGTGCTGACGCGTCGTGTGCCCAATCCACAGCGGCCGTCACTGCCGCGCACGCTGGCCTACAGTTGGGCCGGACGATTTACGGGCGTGTCTCAGGCGGTTGCCCGGAACGTTCGCGAGCGGCATCCGGATCTGGACGTAGTCGTCATTCCTGACGCGCACGCATCTCTGGACGCTTCGGCGGACGTTGTCGCCGCACTGCGCGCCGAATATCCCGGAAAACGTCTGATTGGGCATGTCGGAGCGTTAGACGACGCCCACAAGGGCCAGCGAACGATCATTGCGGCAGCCCGGCGGGCGGCCGTCGAACATCCGGACTGGCAGTTTGTGCTTTGTGGCGACGGCCGCGACGAGGGGTCGCTCAAGGCGGAGGCCGCCGGACTCGGGAATCTGAGCTTTGCCGGTTTCGTTAACAACGTGGGCGATTACCTCGCCAGCTTTTCCGCGTTCGTGTTTCCCTCGAACTTCGAAGCGATGGGTTCTTCGCTACTCGACGCGATGCATTTCGGTTTGCCGATCGTGGCTTCCCGCACGGGAGGGATTACGGAGATCGTGGAAGATCGCGTAAACGGTTTGCTGATCTCGCCGGGGGACAGCGACGCGCTGCTGGCGTCCCTCGATGCGGTCCTCTCGGATCCCGAAACTTCCGAAAGAATGTCCCGGGCCAACCGTGTCAAAGCGAAACGGTACGACGCCAGCGCAATGGCCAACGCCTATCTCGCGGAGTATCGGGCGCTGCTCTAGTTCCTCAGCACCGCCCGCGGCTCAATCCGCTGTCGCTAAATTGTTGTCGCTCAGTCGTCGTCGAGATGCATGCCAATGATGTTGTAGCCACCGTCCACGTAGGTGATCTCCCCAGTGATGCCGGCGGCAAGGTCGGAGCACAGAAAAGCGGCCGTGTTGCCGACGTCTTCGATCGTTACGTTGCGCCGGATCGGGGAGACCTTCTCCATGTGTGCGAGCATCTTGCGCAGTCCGCCGATACCCGCAGCGGCGAGGGTCTTGATTGCGCCGGCCGAAATACCGTTCACGCGAATGCCGCGCGGGCCCAGATCGGCCGCCAGGAATCGAATACAGGCTTCCAGACTGGCCTTGGCCAGACCCATGACGTTGTAATGCGGTACGGCCTTCACGGCGCCGAGGTAGGACAGTGCGAGTATGGAGGAATCGCGGCCTTCCATGAGCGGCAGCGCGGCCTTGGCCAGCGCCGCAAGGCTGTAGGCGGAAATGTCGTGGGCGATGTTGAAGCCGTCCCGTGTGACCGCCTCGACGAAGGTGCCATCCAGCTGATCGCGCGGCGCGAAGCCTACTGAGTGCACCAGCACATCGATGCCGTCCCAGTCTTTGGCGATCGCGTCGAACACGTCGGCAATGTTCTCGTCGCTGGCGACATCCAGCTCGTAAGTCAGGCTCGAACCCAGCCGCCCGGCCAGCTTGTCCACCCGTTTCTTGAGTTTCTCGTTCTGGTAGGTGAACGCGAGTTCGGCGCCTTCGCGTGCGAATGCTTCCGCAATGCCGGTAGCAATGGAACGGTCGCTCGCTACGCCGACGATCAGCGCTTTTTTGCCGGCCATGAAGCCCATTGGCAGTTCCTTTTCTTGTTATGACAACGGTGTAAAGACTCGATGCCGGGCATTCTACCCTACGCCGGGCATTGAGGCTTTTTCAACGCGCTGCCAGTTCGACCGGGCCGTAACGTCGACGCGGGTCAGCTGCTCAACGGCACTAGCTCGATTGTGCTGTAACGTCCACGTACATCGTAAGCCGCTGCCCCGGTCTCAGAATGCGTTTGATATCGATGCTGTTCCAGTTCGCTATTTGCTGGATCGACACGCGGAAGCGCTGCGCGATCAGGTACAGTGAATCCCCGCGGCGGACCGTGTAGTTGACCCGGCGTGTCGTGCTGCCATAGGCGGACGTGGGGGAGGTTCTGGGTTTTGCTTCCGGGCGGCTTCCGGCCTGGCTCCAGACCACCAGTTTCTTGCCCGTAGACAGCGTGTCGCCGGGTGCCATGCCGTTCCACGCGGCAAGCTGCCGCGTGCCGACCCGGTACTTTCTGCTGATTGTCCAAAAGCTCTCGCCGCGAGTGACGACGTGCTCGACGCGTTCGCCGTCCCGCTGCCTGTTCTGTTTTCGCTCGAGACGAGCGTCAGCGCTCTGGCTGTAGGCGGACAGCGGCTTGCTCGCCACGGGGATGAGCAAGTGGTGACCCGCCCGAATGATGTTGCCGCGCAGGTTATTGGCCTCGCGGATCGCGGCAACGCTGGTGTGATACATCTCCGCAATTTCCGAGATGGCCTGCCCCGCGCGGACCTTATGGCGATTCCAGCGAACGCGCTCCGCGAGCGGGACGCCTGCCAGGGCTCCGGAGAACGCCGCAGCGGCTGCAACGGGCAACACCAGTCTGTGAGGACCGTCCGGGTCGGTGGACCAGCGGTTGTAGCCGGGGTTGTAGGCATACACCGTGTCGACATCGATACCGGCAAGCTCCGCTGCCAGCGCGAGATCGAGCTGCGAGCCTACGTCGGCGACGACAAACTGCGGCTCGTTGACGATCGTCGGCAGTTCGAGGCCGTAGGCTTCCGGATCGCTCACGATCTCGACCAGTGCGAGCAGCTTCGGCACGTACATCCTGGTTTCGCGCGGCAGCTTGAGGTTCCAGAAGTCCTCAGGTTTGCCCGCCTTGCGGTTGCTTTTTCGCGCGCGCAGCACGTTGCCTTCGCCCGAGTTGTACGACGCAATCGCGTTTAGCCAGTCTCCGTCCTGCAGTTTGTACAGGTACTCGAGGTAATCCAGCGCGGCGCGGGTCGAGTCGACGACGTCACGGCGGCCGTCGTACCACCAGTTCTGCTTGATGCCGAAGCGTCGCGCGGTGCCGGGAATCATCTGCCAGAGCCCGGCTGCCCGGCCGTGGGAGTAGGCAAACGGATCGTAGGCGGATTCGACGATGGGCAGCAGCGCCAGCTCCATTGGCAATCCGCGGCGTTCCAGTTCGGCTACGATGTGCGGCATGTAGCGCTGCGCCCGGTTGAGGACGCGGCTCAGGTATTCGGGGTGTCGCGCATACCAGCGGCGCTCGGCGGCGGTACGGGAGTTGTCTTCGTAGCTAAGGGAGAAGCTCTGCCGCAATTCTCCAAGCAGGCCGCTCGTGTCCACCTCGGGTGGCAGCAGGAGCACCGGGCCGCCCATGGCCACCGGTGACAGCTCCTCGAGCAGGTAGGCTTCGTCGAGTAACGGCTGAGCGGGGACGCCGTCAAGCAGGTGACCGGCGGAGGCTTGTCCGGCAAGCCACAAGACAGTGACGCTTGCCGCTGTAATCAGGCGATTTCTTTGCAATACTCTTCTCTGTAATAATGACGTTATGGAATCAGGCATGACGGTATCGTACCCGGGATCGGCTGCGGTGCAAGTGTCTGTATCACACGACGATAGTGGGCCCTGAAGCGCTTCGGCAAGATGCTGCAATGACAGAAGTTTTTCGATTTCCCGACTCGGTTGACGACTGGCTGTCACAGCCGTTCGGCCAGTCGCTGCTCGCGCAGGAGACCAGGCTCGTCGAGGACGTGTTCGAGGGCATATTCGGCGAACAGTGCCTGCAGATAGGCGCCTGGGGGCCTGCCGAGGGTTTCCTGCGTTCCGCGAGGACACAGCGCAAGCTGCTGATCGCCGATACGGCCCATCAGACCGTACCCACGGTGATTGGACAGCCCTGGCGTCTGCCCGTGGAAAGCGAGTCTGTGGATTGCGTGCTGCTGCCGCATACCCTGGAGTTCTCCGACCGGCCGCATGCCATGCTGCGGGAGGTCGACCGCGTTTTGCATGCACATGGGCATCTCGTGATTCTCGGTTTCCGCCCCGGCGGTCTTTGGGGGCTCCGGAGGCTGATACCGGCGGCCGCGCTGCCGCCGGGCGCCGAGCATCTGGTCGCCGACCGGCGCGTGCGGGACTGGCTCAAACTGCTCGATATGCGTATTCACGGCATGACCGGCTATTTCTTCCGCTGGCCCGTGCCCGGCAACCGCGGTGCAAGCTCACAGCGCTGGGAGCGCCTCGGCAAGCGTTTCTGGCCGGAACTCTCGGCCTGCTACATGCTGGCCGCGCAAAAACGGGTCTGCACGCTGACGCCAGTGCGGCCTTCCTGGAGCAGGAAGCCCAAGCTCGTCGCCGGGCTTGCGGAGCCGTCGACCCGAGCCAGCAACGTAGCGCGTTTTGACCAAAATCGTTGAGATCTATACCGACGGCGCGTGCCGCGGTAACCCGGGGCCGGGCGGTTGGGGGGTGCTGCTGAAAGCGGGCGCGCACCAGAAGACGCTGCACGGCGGCAACGCGTCGACGACCAACAACCGGATGGAGCTTACCGCTGCGATCGAAGCGCTGCGGGCGCTCAGTGAGCCCTGCGACATCGTGCTGCACACCGATTCCAAGTACGTCATGGACGGGATCAACAGCTGGCTGCCCAACTGGAAGCGCCGGGGCTGGAAGACGGCGGCCAGGAAACCCGTGAAAAACCAGGACCTTTGGCAGGAGCTCGACGCAGAGACCGGCCGCCACCGGATTCGTTGGGTATGGGTCAAAGGACACGCGGGCAATCCGGGTAACGAAAAGGCGGACGAGCTCGCCAATCTCGGGATCGACGAGCTCTAACCGAGTTTTTCGGACCTTTCGGACGCTTGGGTTCGGCAACCAGCAGTGCTTTAATGCACGGCATGAGACAAATCGCCCTCGATACCGAAACCACAGGCCTCTCGACCGCCCAGGGTCATCGGGTGATCGAGATAGGCTGTGTCGAACTCGTAGACCGCCGCCTGACCGGCCGTGAGTTTCACCGTTTTTTGAATCCCGACCGGGATATCGACGAGGGCGCCGAGCGAGTGCACGGTATTAGCCGTGCATCGCTCGAGAACGAGCCCCGCTTTCCGGAGATTGTAGACGAGCTGCTGGAGTTCATTGCCGACGCCGAGCTGGTGATCCACAACGCCGAGTTCGACGTGGGCTTTCTCGAGCACGAACTCAAGCTGATGCGGCATCCGAAACCTGCCGTTACCGAGCATGCAAGCGTCCTCGATACCCTGCTGCTGGCGCGGGAAATGCATCCTGGCCAACGCAACAGTCTCGATGCACTGTGCAAACGTTATGAAGTGGACGCGTCCAAACGCGACGTGCACGGGGCGCTGATCGACGCAGACCTGCTGGCGCGGGTGTATCTTGCGATGACGGGTGGCCAGACCGCGCTGCTGCTCGATACCGAGGCCAAGGAAGACGCCGCCGATGCCGTGCAGATCGAGCGCGTAAGCGCGTCTGCAACGCTCGACCTAAAGGTTATCCGGGCCAATGCCGATGAGTTGAGAGAGCACGAATCGCTGCTGGCACGCTTGCGCAACGCCGGTGACTGCGTGTGGGACGAACGGCCTGCTGCGGGCACCGAATGACCCGGGACTGTACCGTTCGTCGCAATTCGTGATCTTAACCGTCCAAAATTTCGTAGAATTCCGCAATAATCGCAGTCCAATAAGAAAAATCCTTTAAGACCTTATCTGGCAGGAGTTTCAATGGCCACAACGATGGCAGCGTCCATGCGGGCGAATTTTCTTGGCAATTCGCCCACCTGGTACAAGTGGACGATCATCGCATTTCTTGCCGTAAACCCGGTGATTGTTGCGATCGACCCGTTTATCGCCGGCTGGGCAATCGTTATCCAGTTCATCTTTACGCTGGCCATGGCGCTCAAGTGTTATCCGCTGCAACCGGGCGGGCTGATCGCCATCGAGGCGATCATTCTCGGGCTAACCTCGCCCGAGCACGTATTCGTCGAAGCCGAGCACAACTTCCCGGTGATCATGCTGCTGATGTTCATGGTTGCAGGCATTTATTTCCTCCGCGAAATGCTGCTGTTCACCTTCACCAAGATCCTCCTGGGCGTGCGCTCCAAGGTGCTGCTGTCGCTGATCTTTTCGTTCACGGCGGCGGTCCTGTCCGCGTTTCTCGATGCGCTGACGGTTACAGCCGTAATCATTACGGTGGCGGTCGGCTTCTACGGGGTCTATCACAAAGTCGCGTCCGGCAAGCAGTTCCACCACGATCACGATGCGTCGACGGACGATGAGGTCATCGAGCTGCACCGCGACGATCTCGAGGAGTTCCGGGCGTTTTTACGCAGTCTCATGATGCACGGGGCGGTCGGTACCGCTCTGGGCGGCGTAACGACGCTCGTAGGCGAGCCGCAGAACCTGCTCATCGCCGAGGTGATGGACTGGGAATTCGTCGAGTTTTTCCTGAAGATGGCGCACATCTCGATGCCGGTTCTGGTCGTCGGGCTTATCACCTGTACTTTGTTGGAGGTGTTCCGCGTATTCGGCTATGGCGCCCGGCTCTCCGACAAGGTTCGCGACGTGCTGCAGAGTTACGATGCGGAGGCCACGGCCAAGCGGACCCAGGCTGAGCGCGCCATGATCGTGATACAGGCGGTGGTGGCGCTGCTGCTGGTTATCGCGCTCGCCAGTCACGCAGCCGAACCCGGTATTGTCGGCCTAATGGTGATTGTTCTGGCGACGGCGCTCAACGGCGTTACCGAAGAGCATCGCCTGGGCCACGCGTTCGAAGAGGCGCTGCCGTTTACCTCGCTGCTCGTCGTGTTCTTCGCGATCGTTGCGGTCATTGCCGACCAGCGGCTGTTCATTCCCATCATCGACTGGGTCATGACCTACGACGGCAAGACCCAGGAGGCCCTGTTCTATGCCGCCAACGGCCTGCTGTCGATGATCTCGGACAATGTCTTCGTGGCGACGGTGTACATTGGCGAGGTCGAGGACATGTTCCAGGCCGGAGCGCTGACACGCGAGCAGTTTGACGCGCTGGCCGTTGCCATCAATACGGGTACCAACATTCCGTCGGTGGCGACGCCCAATGGTCAGGCGGCTTTCCTGTTCTTGCTGACCTCCGCAGTGGCGCCGCTGATTCGTTTGTCTTACGGTCGCATGGTCGTCATGGCCCTGCCGTATACCGTAACGATGAGTATTACGGGTATGGCCGCACTGTGGTACCTGGGCTAGTCTGATTACAGAAACCCGAGCGCACGGCGCTTCGGGGATGGAAAGCGAAAATGGAATTCGATCTAAAGAATCTTCGTATAGGTGTCATAGGCCTGGGCTATGTGGGCCTGCCGCTTGCCGTGGAGTTCGGCAGGAAATATCCGACCGTGGGCTTCGACATAAATCAGGAACGTGTCGCCGAGTTGGAGGCGGGCAACGATTCGACGCTCGAAACCTCGTCCGAAGAGCTTGCCGGGGCCTCCCATCTCAGTTTCACGACGACGCCCGAGGCGCTGGCGGAGTGCAATTTTTATATCGTTACCGTGCCGACGCCGACCGGTACCGACAACCGGCCCAACCTCTCACCGTTGAAATTCGCCAGCGAAACCATTGCGTCGGTGCTTGCGCGCGGCGATATCGTGATCTACGAGTCGACGGTATACCCCGGGGCAACGGAAGAAATCTGCCTGCCTATCATCGAGCGTGCCTCCGGACTGAAGCTCAACGAAGACTTCTATCTCGGCTACAGTCCTGAGCGCATCAATCCTGGCGACAAGGAACGTCCTCTTACGAAGATACCCAAGGTGACTTCCGGTTCGACGCCCGAATCCGCGCAGTTCATCGACGACGTGTATTCGAGCATCATTACGGCGGGTACGCATCTTGCGTCGAGTATCAAAGTTGCCGAGGCGTCCAAGGTCATTGAGAACACACAGCGCGACGCAAACATAGCGCTCATCAACGAACTCGCAATGATCTTCGAGCGGGTAGGCATCGATACCGAGGAAGTTCTGGAGGCGGCGGGTACGAAGTGGAATTTCCTGCCGTTTCGTCCTGGACTCGTCGGCGGACACTGTATCGGCGTGGATCCCTACTACCTGACTTTCAAGGCGCAGCATCTGGGTTACCACCCCGAGATGATCCTTGCCTGTCGGCGCATCAACAACAAGATGCCGCTGTACGTGGCCTCGCGCATCGTGAAGCTCATGCTGTCGAAATCGATCAATCCGGCAGAAGCGCGGATTCTCATGCTCGGCATAGCCTTCAAGGAAGACTGCCCGGATGTGCGTAACTCCAAGGTTGTGGATATCATTGGCGAACTCAAGACTTATGGCGCAAACGTAGACGTGTACGACCCCTGGGCTGATCCGGAGGACAGCGTGCGTTCCTACGGTATCCAACTCACTGAAGCCCCTGAACATGGCAGTTACGATGTGGTTGTCATCGCTGTTGCCCACAGCGAGTTCAAGGCGTTGGGCGCCGAGGGGATTCGCGCATTCGGCAAAGAGGAATCGCTGGTCTACGATGTCAAATATGTGCTGCCGGCGGAGCAAAGCGATGACCGCCTCTAGTTAGTTGAGGACAAGCTTTTGAAAATCCTGGTTACGGGTGCGGCCGGTTTTATCGGCATGCTGACGGCTCGGGCGCTGCTGGAGCGAGGGGATACCGTCGTCGGTATCGATAATTTCAACGACTACTACGATCCTTCCTTGAAGGAGGCCCGGGCTTCCGAGTTAGCGGCTTACGATGCGTTCAAGCTCGTTCGGGGGGATCTTGCCGACCGGGAGCTGATTGAAGAGCTGTTCCGGCAGGAAGCGTTCCAGCGCGTCGTTCACCTCGGTGCGCAGGCCGGCGTCCGCTACTCGATCGACAACCCGCATACCTACATCGACAGCAATATCGTCGGGACGCTGCACATTCTTGAAGGTTCGAGGCAGCATGCTATCGAGCACCTGGTCTACGCGTCGTCGAGCTCGGTCTACGGCGCCAATACCGCAATGCCTTTCTCCACGCGGCAAAGCGTCGATCACCCGCTGGCGCTGTACGGCGCGACCAAAAAAGCCAACGAACTGATGGCGCATACCTACTCGCACCTCTATCGTATTCCGACGACGGGCCTGCGGTTTTTTACGGTGTACGGTCCCTGGGGTCGCCCGGACATGGCGCCGATCAAGTTTGCCGACCGCATCGTTCGCGGCGAGCCTATCGATGTCTACAACTTCGGTAAACACAGCCGCGATTTCACCTACGTCGGCGATATCGTCGAAGGTGTTATCCGCACGCTGGATCATCCCGCGGCTGCGAACCCGGACTGGGACCCCAAGAATCCGGATCCACGCTCGAGTCAGGCGCCTTATCGGATTTACAATATCGGCAACCAGAAGCCCGTCGACCTGATGTATTTCATCGAGCTGCTGGAACAGAATCTGGGCCGGAAAGCCGAGAAAAATCTGTTGCCCATGCAGCCTGGCGATGTGCCCGACACCTGGGCCGATACCGAGGACCTGGTCGCCGACGTTGACTATCAGCCTGACACGCCGATCGAATTGGGTGTTGAACGATTCGTTAGCTGGTATTCGGAGTACTTCCAAGTGGACGTAAAGCGCAGTGCCTGAAGGCTATGCAGGGCGCCGGCTGTCGGTCAGATATCCGACAGACCTTCCGGCCTGGAAGAAGCTCAGGGCGCACCATAAAGACGATATGCGGACGCGGTCTCTCAAGTCGCTGTTCGCGAGGGACTCGAAGCGGGCGGAGAGGCTGTTCCTCGAGGCCGGCGATCTAAGGCTCGACTACTCGAAGAACCACGTCACCAATACTACGCTCAAGCTGTTCGGCCGTCTGGCGAAAGAGTCGGGAATTCCGTCAGCGGTCGAGGCCATGTTCAACGGTGAGCACCTGAATCGAAGCGAAGACCGCGCCGTGTTGCACGTGGCGCTTCGCGCGAAGATATCGGACCAGGTCGCACTCGAAGTTCCCGGCGTGCGGGACATCTGGAAGGTTCTCACAAGGATCGAGGAATACGTCGATGCGGTGCATGCCGGGACTATTGTCGGGAGCACGGGCAAGCGCTTTACCGAGATAGTCAATATCGGGATCGGCGGCTCGGATCTCGGACCGGTGATGGCGGGCAAGGCGCTGCGGACCTGCTGGAAACCCGGTGTACGCTTGCACAGCGTGTCTAACGTCGACGGCACTCAGCTCGCCGACTTGCAGAACGAGCTCGATCCCGAGCGTACGCTGTTCGTCGTCTGTTCGAAGACGTTTACGACGCTCGAGACGATGACCAATGCCCGCACCGCCCGGCAGTGGGTGGCCGAGATCCTGGGTGCCGGGGCAATCGAGTCTCACTTCGTCGCGGCTTCGACCAACCATGCGGCAATGAACGAATTCGGAATCCATCCGGACTACCGGTTCGGGTTTTGGGACTGGGTGGGCGGCCGCTACTCGATCTGGTCGGCAGTGGGCCTTTCGTTGGCGCTGGTTGCGGGTTTCGACACCTTCTCGCGTCTGCTCGCCGGCGGCCGGATCATGGATCAGCACTTTCGCCTGGCGCCGCCCGAACAAAACATGCCCATCGTGCTCGCGATGCTCGGTAACTGGTACAACAATTTCTTCGGCGCCGGGACCCACGCCGTTCTGCCCTACGATAACCGCCTGCAGCGCTTTCCCGCCTACCTGCAGCAGTTGCAAATGGAGTCGAACGGGAAATCCGTTCGGCTGGACGGCAAGCCGGTTCGCTGCGAGACCGGTGCGGTCATTTGGGGAGAGCCCGGCAACAACGCCCAACACTCTTTTTATCAGCTGCTGCATCAGGGGACGCGGCTCATTCCCGCCGACTTCCTGCTGCCCGCGAAGTCTTCGGGCGCGGGGCAGGCGCAGCAGGACCTGGCGATTGCCAACTGCCTGGCGCAGAGCGAGGCGCTCATGGACGGTTTCGACGGCGCCGAGGTTGAGGCTTACCGCCGCCACGAAGGCAACAATCCGTCCAATACGATTGTGTTCGAAGCCCTGAGCCCCGAGGTGCTCGGCCAGCTTATTGCGCTCTATGAGCACAAGGTTTTCGCGGAGGGTGTGCTCTGGGGTATCGGCTCGTTCGATCAATGGGGCGTGGAGCTCGGCAAGCGTCTGGCGTCGGCGCTGGCGCCAGCCGTGAGCGGCGGGGAGGGCGGCGATCAGAGCAATCCCTCGACCCGGCGGCTCCTGCAAACGGTCCGCGAACTGAAAGCTTAGGCCGGGCCGCGCCAGCGCGGTATCCGCAGTGTGACGAAGCGCACAGTTTGGAGTAAGACGAGCATCAGGTTTGACCGGATTCGAGATCCCGGCACAACCTTTGGCGTCCGCGAAGCTGCTACCATTCGGCCCGAAGTTCTGACGGTGCTGTTCGCTATGGTGGCCGTCCGCTCACCGTGAGCGAGTATGTCCGGAGTTGGGAGATGACAGTGAAAAGGTTTGCAATGGTCGGAGCCGCCGGCTACATAGCCCCCAGGCACATGAAGGCCATCAAGGAGACCGGCAACGTGCTCGTAGCCGCTCTCGACAAGGCCGATTCGGTCGGGGTGCTCGACAGCTATTTTCCCGATTCCGACTTCTTTACCGAGTTCGAGCGTTTCGACCGGCATCTCGACAAGCGCCGGCGTCAGGACCCCGCCAATCATATCGACTACGTGTCGATCTGTTCGCCGAACTACCTGCACGACTCGCACATGCGCTTCGCCCTGCGTTCCGATGCCGATGCGATCTGCGAGAAGCCGCTGGTCCTGAACCCCTGGAATATCGACGGCTTGAAGAGCATCGAGGAAGACACGGGCCGGCGCATACACACCATTCTGCAGCTCAGACTGCATCCGTCGATCATTGCGCTGCGCGAGAAGGTCAAACAGGAGTCGCGAGAGACCAAACACGACGTCGAGTTGACCTATATCACGTCGCGTGGACAGTGGTACCTGCAGTCCTGGAAGGGCGATCAGGAGAAGTCCGGAGGTATTGCGACCAATATCGGCGTGCACTTCTACGACATGCTGCACTTCGTCTTCGGCGCCCCGCAGACCAACATCGTAAACTACTCGAGCCAGACGAAAGCGTCCGGCTTTCTGGAATACGAGCATGCGCGCGTGCGCTGGTTTCTTTCCATCGATCTCAACGATGTCCCGGAACCCATTCGCGAGACGGGCCAGCGAACCTACCGCTCGATCACGTGTGACGGCGAAGAGATCGAGTTCTCGGGCGGCTTTACCGATTTGCATACCGAAAGCTACAAAGAAATTCTTGCGGGTAACGGCTTCGGTCTCGACGAGAATCGTGTCGCAATTCGTACCGTCTCGACCATTCGCAACTCGGTGCCCATAGGCCTCAAGGGCGAATATCACCCGTTTCTCAAAAAGGTTACGCTGTGACGGTATTCGTTCACGAATCGGCTATTGTCGATGACGGTGCGAAAATCGGAGACGGGTCCCGGGTCTGGCATTTTGTGCATGTTTGCGGCGGTGCGGTGATTGGCAAGAACGTGTCGCTGGGGCAGAACGTCTTCGTCGGCGACAAGGTGACCATCGGGGACGACTGCAAGATTCAAAACAACGTGTCGGTGTATGACAACGTGTATCTCGGCGACGGCGTGTTTTGCGGGCCGAGTATGGTGTTTACCAACGTCTACAATCCGCGTTCGTTCGTCGAGCGGAAAAACGAGTATCGCGATACGTTCGTAGAAAACGGAGCGACCCTTGGCGCCAACTGCACGATTGTTTGCGGCGTGCGTATCGGTGAACACGCGTTTGTCGGTGCCGGCTCCGTGGTGACGAAAGACGTGCCTGCCTACGCACTCGTGGTTGGCGTGCCCGGCCGTCAGATCGGCTGGATGAGCGAGTACGGTGAGCAGCTGGATCTGCCGTTGGAAGGGAGCGGTGAGGCCACATGCGTGCACACCGGCAAGACATATCAGCTCAAAGACGGAGTATGCCGCGTGCTGGATCGGGCCTGAGACAATGGAATTCATCGACCTCAAAGAACAGTATCGTGTCGCTCAGGCTTCGATCGACGAAGGTATTCGGAACGTCCTTGCGCACGGCCGTTTCATCATGGGGCCTGAGGTGGGGGAACTCGAAGAGCGCCTCGCGGCATACGTCGGCGTGGGGCACTGCATTAGCGTAGCTAACGGAACCGATGCCCTGCAGGTTGCCTTGATGGCGCTCGGCGTCGGTCCGGGCGACGAAGTGATCACGCCTGCCTTCAGCTACATTGCCACGGCGGAAACGGTAGCGGTACTGGGAGCGAAGCCGGTGTTCGTCGATATCGAACCCGCGACCTACAACGTCGATGCGAGCAAACTTGAGGCGGCGATTACGGAGCGCACAAAAGCGCTGATTCCCGTTTCTCTCTACGGCCAGTGCGCGGACTTCGACGAAATCAATGCCGTTGCGGCCCGACACGGTCTGGCGGTGATCGAGGACGGCGCTCAGAGTTTCGGCGCGCAGTACCGGGAGCGTCGCTCCTGCGGCCTCACGCGGATTGGCTGCACCAGTTTTTTTCCAAGCAAGCCATTGGGTTGCTACGGTGACGGCGGCGCCGTTTTTACCGACGATGCGGAACTTGCGGTTGTGCTCAGGCAGATTGCGCGGCACGGGCAGGATCGCCGCTACCACCACGTTCGCGTAGGCATAAACAGCCGGCTGGATACCCTGCAGGCAGCCATACTGCTCGCGAAACTGTCCGTGTTCGATGCCGAAACGGAGCAACGGGAAGCCGTCGCGGACCGCTACGCTGCCTTGCTGCAGCAGGCAGGCTCAGCCGATCTGGAGCCGCCGGTGGTCAAGGCCGATCGGACCAGCGTGTTCGCCCAGTACACCGTGAGGGTGCGTGATCGCGAGCGCGTTCAGCAGGCCTTGAAAGCCGACGGGATTCCGACGGCGGTTCACTATCCGCTGCCGCTGAACCTGCAGCCCGCCGTGGTCGACGCGTCGGCGAGCGTGCCGGTTTCCGAGCGCGCCGCCGAAGAGGTGCTGAGCTTGCCTATGCACCCTTATCTTGCGGCCGAAGATCAGGAGCGGGTCGTTAGCCGGCTTGCCCATGCATTACGCTGACGCGCGGATTGATTCGAGGGTGACAGATACATGAAGATACTGACCGTTGTCGGCGCACGCCCGCAATTCATCAAGGCGGCCGTCGTCTCGAAAGCAATCCGCGAGTCGAGCGGGTGCTCCGAAGTCATGGTGCACACGGGCCAGCACTTCGATGCCAACATGTCGGACGTGTTCTTCGACGAACTCGGAATCGAGAAGCCCAAATACAATCTGGGTATAGGCGGCGGTGCCCACGGCGCGATGACCGGTGAGATGCTCGGCAACGTGGAGCAGGTGATCGTCGACGAAAAACCCGACGTATTGCTGGTCTATGGCGACACGAACTCTACCCTCGCCGGTGCCCTCGCTGCCGCCAAGCTGCACGTGCCGGTAGCGCACGTCGAAGCAGGTCTCCGTAGCCGCAACTACCACATGCCGGAAGAGCTGAACCGGATTCTTACCGATCAGATCTCGAGCTGGTTGTTTACGCCGACGCAGGTCGCCGAGAAAAACCTGCGGAAGGAAGGTTTCGACGAACGCCGGATTTTTCCGGTCGGCGACGTCATGTTCGATGCAACCCAGCACTTCGGCAGCATGCTGGATTCCGCGGATGGCATTCTCGGCAAGCTGGCTCTGGCAGCCGGCGGCTATATCCTGGTCACCGTGCACAGGGCCGAAAACACCGACGACCCGCAACGACTCGCCAGCGTGTGCGAGGCCATCGACGAGCTCTCGGCGAAGCACGACCTGGTCTGGCCTCTGCACCCCCGGACGCGTGCTGCGCTCAGCCGGGAGGGCCTCGACTTTGCGAACGCAAAGCGGCTGCATATCGTCGATCCGGTCGGCTATCTGGAGATGCTGCGCCTCCTTCTGCACTCCGCCCGAGTCGGTCAGCACCAGGGCCGAGTACTTCTCGAGGCGCAGCATCTCCAGATAGCCGACCGGATCGACGA
>JBCBSC010000029.1:0-67459 GCA_039819385.1 Pseudomonadota bacterium
TCCGAACGCGTGGTCGGAGGACGGCACGGTTGCCCTGGCCGCTTACTACCCGAGTCCCGACGGCGAGCACGTGGCGTTTACGGTGCAGGACGGCGGCTCGGACTGGCGCACGGCCCGGGTAATCCGCGTCGACACGGGCGAGACGGTCGGCAGCGACCTGGAATGGCTCAAATTCACTGGCCTGAGCTGGGCAGCCGACGGTTCCGGCTTCTACTACAGCCGCTATCCGGAAACGAGCGAGGACGAGAAGTTTCAGGCTCTGAACATGAACCAGGCCGTGTATTTCCACGAACTCGGAACGGAACAGTCCGAGGACACGCTGGTTTACGCGCGGCCGGATAACCCGGAATGGGGCTTCGCCGCCAACGTCAGCGAGGACGGACGGCATCTGATCGTTACGGTCTGGAAGGGCACCGACGACCGCTATCAGATTGTGCATCAGGATCTGACGGCCGCCGACGCGGAACCCCGAATGATCATTGAGGGTTTCGACTACGATTACACCGCGATCGGCTCGATCGGCGACGAGGTATTTTTCCGCACGAATCGCGATGCGCCGAAGAACCGGTTGATCGCTATCGACGTCAATACCCCGGACCCCGATGCCTGGCGCGAAGTCATTCCGGAAGCCGAAGACGTACTCGACGGCGTGAGTCTCGTGGGCGGCAAGATCATCGCCGACTACATGCAGGATGCACAGACGGTCGTCAAAATCTTCGATCTCGACGGTACGCCGGCCGGTAGCGTGGACCTGCCGGGCATTGGCACTGCGATCGGTTTCGACGGCAAGGCCGACGATCCCGAGACCTTCTTCAGCTATACGAGTTTCAATACGCCGACCACCGTGAACCGGCTGGACGTCAGCACGGGCGAAGTGACCGTGTTTCGCAAGCCCGAGGTCAGTTTTGCAAGCGAGGACTACGTCGTCGAGCAGGTGTTCTACGAGTCGAAGGACGGCACCCGCGTGCCGATGTTCATTAGTCACCACAAGGACGTGAAGCTCGACGGCAGCGCGCCGACGCTCTTGTTCGGCTACGGGGGCTTCAATATCTCGCTAACGCCGTCGTTTTCGATTACCCGCATGGCCTGGATGGAAATGGGCGGAGTTTACGCCGTTGCGAATCTTCGCGGCGGCGGTGAGTACGGCAAGGACTGGCATCAGGCCGGCACGCGTCTGAACAAGCAGAACGTGTTCGACGACTTCATCGCCGCGGCCGAGTACCTCGTCGAAGAGGACTACACGACACCCGAGCGGCTCGCCATTTTCGGCGGCAGCAACGGCGGTCTGCTGGTCGGCGCGGTAACCAATCAGCGCCCGGACCTGTTCGCAGCGGCAATTCCCGCCGTGGGTGTCATGGATATGCTGCGGTTTCAGGAGTTCACGGCCGGGCGTTTCTGGGTTGACGACTACGGGTCCTCGGCCGATCCGGAAGAGTTCGAGGCTCTGTATGCGTATTCGCCGTACCACAACATTAGCCCGGGAACCGAATACCCGGCGGTGCTGGTCACGACGGCCGATACCGACGATCGCGTCGTGCCGGGACATAGTTTCAAATACGCGGCCGCGCTGCAGAACGCTCAGGGCGGCAAGGCGCCGGTCCTGATTCGAATCGAGACCCGGGCCGGCCACGGTGCGGGCACGCCGACCGAAATGATTATCGACGATTATGCGGATCGCTGGGCCTTTCTCGTCCGTAACCTCGGCATGGTCCTGCCGGAAGGCTACGGCGAATCGGGCTAGCGGCGGTTTCCGGCTGAAACAAGGCTATACTGGCTGCGTCCGGGCCGTTCGGCCCGGCAGTGAATGAGTAAGGTTTGGGCAAACCTTAAGGAGGCGGAATGGGCGCATTGGGCATGGCACTACTGGGTATTGGCCTGCTGCTGGCAGGCGCCGGCATTGGTTTCTGGCTGGCCAAGCTCGGCCAGTCGGTGGACGAGGCGAAGATCGAGGAGGCGCGCACTGCGCTTGACGACTATCGGCGCGAGGTCACCGAGCACTTCGGCGAAACCGCCGGCCGCTTTCAGGCGCTCGGCCAGCAATACAAAGAGCTGTACGAGCATCTGGCAAAAGGCTCCGAGCAGCTTTGCGACACCGCGGCGATGGACCGCGAGCTGTTGTTCCCTCTGCCGGGCGAGGCAGCGCTTACGCAGCGGGACGAGGCGGACCCACAAGCACTCGATGACGAATCGTCCGACGCAAATGCGGAACATGCAGCGGACACCGCAGCGCTCGAAGCCGAGGAGGCCGCGGACCTCGTTGCGGCAGATGTCGCAGACGGCGAGCCAGGCGCGGCGGACGAAGCCGAAGTGCTCGAAGCACACGCGGAAGCGGACGAGGAGCGGGATACTGCAGATGCGGCTGCGGAGTCACCAGCCGAATCGCAAGCCGAGCCTGCCGACAACGTCGTCGAGCTCGTGCCGCGCAGTGACAGCGCCGCCGAGGAGAAAGACGAAAAAGAGGACGGCGAGCGCACCTATCACTAGGTTGCGAGGTTCGCGGATCGACAGCGGGCCCGGCAGTATTGCCGGACCCGCGGGGTCGAACCGCTAGCAGTCCCCGCTAGAGCTAGAAGTCCCAGCGCACGCCCGCGACGACCGAACGGCCCGGCAGCGGAATCAGGTCCTTGAGCGGTGAGCTGTGGCGCCGGGCGTCTTCGTCGCCCAGGTTGGTGCCTTTGAGAAACAGCAGCACCGCGGGCTCCGGCAGGCGATAGCTGAGCTCGGCGTTTAGCATCGTGTAGGCATCGGTTATCAGTTCGTTGGCGGCGACGCGGTCCTGCTCGGTATTGCGCACCACGGAGACGATGGCGTCGATGTTCGCCATGCGATAGTGCAGGCTCAGGCCATAGCGCAGCGGCGGTATCCGCGGCAGGTTGGCATTGCTTACCGTGTCCTTGCCGCGCGTCACGTCCGAAAACAGCCGGATGTGGAAGTGCGAATCGAGGTTCTCATAGAGTTCGACGAGCGCTTCCGCCTCGAAGCCATACAGCTCGGCGTCCGTCTGGCCAAAGTCGAATACCTGTAGTTCGTCCTCGATCAGATTGGTCGGCGACAGCAGAACATAGTCGCTGACGTCGTTGAAGAACGCGGTCAGGCTGAACTCCACGCGGTCGAGTCCGCCGCGCAGCGTAAGGTCCAGATTGCGCGAGCGTTCGTTGTCGAGCTCTCCGTTGCCGAGCGTGACCGAACCGCGCTCGAAGCGCTGCACGGCAAGATGCGGGCCGTTGGCATACAGCTCGGTGGAGTTCGGATGGCGCTCGGTGACCGACAGGTTGCCGGACAGAGTCAGTGCATCCGACAGCGACCAGATTGCGCCCAGGGCGGCGCCCGCGGCGGTATCGCTGTACGTGGGCTGACCTGGCGTACTGATCTCCTGACGCTCGATCCGGGCGCTGGCCTGGATCGTCAGCGCGGGACTCAGGACGGCTTCTTCGAAAGCAAACACGCTGAGCTGCTCCGTATCGGATTGAGGCACAAACGCCTCTTCTCCGACTGCGTCGAACTCGAGCCGCTTGTACTGCAGGCCAATGGCGCCTTCGAACAGGCCGATTTTCCGGTGCGTCAGTTCGAAACGGGCGTCGGTGCCCTGATTGTCGTACAGCGTGCCGACTTCGGGCCCTTCGAGTTCGACATGCTGATAGTCGTTCAGCGCCAGTTTGAATTTGAGCGATTCGAAGAAGCCCGACAAATACAGTTCCCCGTCTATGTCATAGCGGGTTTGCTCCATGTCGATGCGGATGATTTCCTCTTCTTCCTCTTCCGCGCCGGGCATTTCCTCTTCTTCGGCGTGCTCGTGTTCGCCCGGGATGCCGTAGTTGGTTTCGAAGCGGCTGGCGCTGAAACCTATGCGGCCGGCGCTGCCGAAAAAGGTAATGGCCGCGGCGGCCGATTCGGTTTCGCTGTCGGTGTTTTCGACGACGCCGAATTCTTCTTCTCCTTCCTCTTCTTCGCCGCCCGGTTCTTCGAGTTCCTCGAGCTGGCGCAGCCTTGCGGATTCGACAAAACCCGGTACCTCGACGTTATCGGTATCGCGGCGCATGTAGTCGAAGTGCGCGGCGACATTCTCGTTGCCAAGGTCGATCTTGAAGGCGCCGGAGCGTTTGCCGATCGCCGAGTCGGTGCCGAGGCTAAGCGCACCGGAGAAAGGTGTGGCAAGCGGGGTATCGTGAATCCTCGAGTCGACGATATTGACCACTCCGCCCGCCGAACCGCTGCCGTACAACAGGGTCGCCGGGCCGCGAATGATCTCTACGCGGTCGGCAAGCAGGCTGTCGAGGCTAACCGCGTGGTCTTCGCTGAGCGCGGATGCGTCGAGTGCCGAGAGGCCGTTGCTGAGCATTTCGATACGCTCGCCGAACTGTCCGCGAATGACGGGCCGGGACGCAATCGGCCCGAAGTAGCTCGAGTTGACACCCAGCTCGTCGGCCAGGGTTTCCCCGATGCTGCTCGACTGCCGGCGGGCCAGTGCGTCGCCGGTCAGCACGGCGGTTGGTTGTGCAAGGGCTTCGACAGTGCGCGGCAGAGGCGTGGCGCTGACGATAATCTCATCGAGTTGATGGTGTTCGTCAGGGGCGGATTCGTCCGCAATACCTGGGGCGCCGGACAGAGCCAGGGCTGTTCCGAGCGCGAGGGAAAACTGTGATTTCATGGTTTTTGCCTGTACATGGATGGAGCGGGGAGGGGCAGGTCCGCTCTATTAGTGGCGTTTGCCCGAGCGGATTGAGGCCCCGATACCAGCGAGGTAACGGTCGTTACCCGGCTTGCAGCCTGTCGATTCGAAGAATCGCGAGGCTTACACGTCGATCACTGTCAGGCGGCAGGCGGGCCGCGGGCGGGCAGGGAGTATTCAGTGGCGGCCTGGAGCGGCGTAAGGGCTGGCTGACGAAGTGCCGTCGCCGAGTCCGGAATTGCGAGGCTCGAGGCCGCGCTAACAGGCGCGTTGCCGCTGCTGTCGAGCTTCAGGCATATCTCGCAGTGCGAGTCCGCTTCGAGCGGCAGTTCATGCTCGCTTTGCGCGTGCGCCGCGAACTCCACCTGTAGCAGCAGGATGGCAAACACGCCAAGCCAGGCGCCCACGCCTGTCCAGCCTGTCTTGCCGTTATTCAATGCTGTGCGCATTTCCCGCCACCTAAAGAAACAACCAACCTCACCCGGTTAGGACCGGGCCCGAGAATGTAAGTGCGAAATACCTGAAATGCAACGCCTGCGGCCGTGGAACCACGGGTCACGGCGTCGGTGCGAACAGCCAGCGCACGGCGGCGGCGAACTCGCGGCGCCAGAAAGCCTCGTTGTGGTCTCCGTCGGGCCTTATGTTAAGCGATAGCGACTCTTCAGGGTGTCCGTTCTCGATCAGCAAGGCGGCCATGCGCTCCGTATCGGACTGCATGTCAGGGCCTTCAAGTGCACCGACCAAAAGATACAAGCGTGCGTCCGCCGGCGGCGGCGATTCCGTGGTTTGCGGGAAAATGTCTTCTGCAATCCAGTAAGACGGCGAAAACAGTCCGGCTTTGGAGAATACCGCCGAATACTCGAGCATCGCGTAGTGGCTTATGAAGCCGCCCATGGAGCTGCCAATGACGGCGGTATCGAGGCGCCCGGGCCGCGTTCTGTAGTGCTCGTCGACGTAGGGTTTGACCCGGTCGACGACAAACCGGAGGTAGTCGTCGCCTTCGCCTTCGCCGAACTCGTCATTGGACCAGGGGTTGAGTTCGGTCATGCGCCGTTCCCCGCCGTTGTCGATGCCGACCGCTATTAGTGCGAGCCCTTCCCGTGCCAGCGCGTCCAGGGTTTCGTCGACGCCCCATTCCCCGGCATAGGCCGTCGCGTCATCGAACAGGTTCTGTCCGTCGTGCAGGTACAGTACGGGGTAGCGCTGCTCGGATTCGCCGTAGCCCGGCGGCAGGTACACGCGGATTTGCCGCTCGCGATCGAGTGTGTCCATGCTGAGCGGCGCCGGCAACAGAATGCGGTCTTCGACCGTCGTGGCTGCGTCGCCGGCGGGTCCGCCACACCCCGACAGTGCTAACAGCGCCGCAACGATGGCCGCGGCAGGGTTCGTGGCCGCGTGATTCGTGTTGCCGTGGCGACTCATCCGGTCCTCCTCCTCTTGTTGTTTCCGCAGTTCCGGTATGCTGCCCGCATGTGCGTGGATTCTTCAACGCCGTACAGCCCGATAGACTGTAACCTGTACGACTACATCGAGATTGCCTGCCTGTACCGCTACAGCTTGCGCATCGCGACCGTGAGCGGCGAGATCCTCACTGGCACGGCCGTGGATACCGAGATAGACAGCGACAAGGCCGAATATCTCAAGCTCCAGAACGGCAACTCCGTGCGCCGCGTGCGGCTCGACTACCTGCACTCCATCGAGCCGCTGACGCAAAATGCGCGCTTCGGCAAAGTGGATTTTACGGCGTAGAATCCGTCGCAAGATCAATGTCGACGATGACCGGATCGTGGTCCGACGAACGCCAGGCAGCGCCCGCATCGAACAGCGTTGCGTCACGTCCGAAGTCGAGGTTGTAGTCCAGCAGCGGCGGTTCGTCCGCGTTGATATGCCACTCCGCGACCTGTCTGACTTTGTTTGCAAGCGCGGGTGAGGCGAGTGCGTAATCGAGAGCGCCCGCGCGGCCGTCGTAGACAAACGAATAGGCCTTGTCGCCGATATCCCGATCGAGCAGGTTGACGAAACCGCCGCGCTCGATGGCGCGAACGGGGTCTTCGCGCATGTATGCGTTGAGATCGCCGATAATCAGGGCATGGCCGTCCGCGCTCGCGTCCGCCCTGCGCCCGGACCATTCGGCCAGGGCGGCGGCGGCCTGCGTTCGCGTGCGATTGCAGTTGCCCTGTCCGTCGCCGCGGTTCGGGTCGTTGGCGTCGTCACAGTCGGAACCTTTCGATTTCAGGTGATTGACCACGACGCTGATTCTGTCGCCGCTGGCGGTCTCGACAAAGGTCTGCTCGAGAGCCGGACGATTACGGCGATCGTCGAAGCGGCCGTCCACGGCGCGGGTCAACAGCGAAAACTCACCGGCGGGCGCCACACGTTGCGGCCTGTACATGAATGCGACTTTGATCGAACCGTGGCCAATGACGCCGGCGTCCACAAATTCGAAGTCTTGCCCGTCGGCACGGAGTGCGCGCTGTAAAAGGCGGAGCGATTCACGGGCGTTATTCTCTATTTCCATGATGCCGACGATATCGGCATCCAGCTGCGCAAACGTAGCCACGGTTTTCTGCAGCTGGCGTTCGAGTTCCAGCGGACTGTCAGCACCGCGGCAGCGGCGCTTGCCGTCGGGACCGCAGTTCTCTTCGCCTGTGGCGAGTCCGGAGAACAGGTTCAGCAGGTTGAAGCTCGCGACGCGCAGGCTGCCCCTGCGCTCCGGCGGTGGCGGGCGTGGATTGGTGGCGTCGATTGTGACGCCGGCTGTAGGCATGAGGCGAAACGCCGCGTCGCCCTTGCCGCCGCTGCCCCGCGACCAGCGCAGCGTGCCCGTCAGCCCGGCAATGCTGTTGCCGGCCCGCGGCGGCACCGGACCCACTGCGTACCGCGCGTGCTTCGGGTTTTCGCGGCGCCGGCCGTCGTCGAGCAGCAGGCTCGAGCGTTCCAGTTCGACTTCGCTTGCGGCATACCCGCGCCGGCTGGGCGCATTGCGGTTGGTAAACTGATACGGCCGCCCGCCCGCGCTGAGCCTGAGCTCGCCGAAGCGTCCCAGGTTGCGGTTGCCGGCAATCGTGAGCCGCTCGGGTATGTGCACCAGCATGCCTTCGAAGCGCTCCAGCGATGCTTGCGGAAACTCGAGGACAACGGGTTCGTACTCCGCGCTGCCCAGTATGCGAACGGCGCTTGCCGCGAGCTGCGTTTCGCCGAAGTGTTCAGCGACGACGCCTTCGGCTTCGACGACCTGGCCAGGCACGACGTCCAGCAGGCGGCGGCCTTTCTCGAAGACAAACAGGCCTTCGGAGCTTGCGGGGTCGTCGTCGGGCTCGAGGCTCGCAATGTAAAAACCGCCCAGCTTGCCGTGGTTTTCGCCGCCGTAGTCCTGGAAGTCGCCTGTTACGACTCCCTGCACCCTGACCTTCGCGCCCTCCAGCGGGCTCCGTTCGCCGGTGCCTTGTACCGCATGCACGGTAACGGTAACCCGGTCGTGCTGCGCCGTGGCGAATGCAAGGCCTGCCGCGAGCGCAGGCAGCAGCACCGTCAACAGCACTAGCCTGTATCCGAATGAGATTTGCATGCGGCGGATTATAGAACCTATCGCCCGATGGATTGCAGCCGTAACGCAAGCCCTTGGGGGATTGAGTTCTAGGCCGTCCCGCCGTTGCCGGCTGCGCGCCGCCCGTCGATAGCGGCTACGAGGCTTCGGGCCACGCGCTCCACCTGCGCCGCATCCGCAGGACGGACGAGCCGCCCGGCGTCGTCGAACGCATCCTTAGCGCCGCCCACGGTTGCCTGCTCAGGCACCGTCAGGACACCCAGGTTGGTGAGCAGCGCACGGGCATGCGGCAGGCCCCGCAGTCCACCGAGCCTGCCATAAGAACTGGCCAGGAGCGCCGCGGTCTTGCCGCGATAGGCAAGCATGGATGCTTCATCGCCGGCCCGCCGCGAGAGCCAGTCGAGCGTGTTCTTGAGCAGCGGCGACAGCAGGCCGTTGTATTCGGGCGAGGCGATCAACAGTCCGTCGTGTTCGGCGAACAGTGCCTTGAGTTCGCGGGCATTGTCGGGTTCGCCGTATTCCGCCTCGAGGTCCTGATCGAACAACGGTATCGGATAGTCGCGGAGGTTGATAAGGGTAACGGCGGCCCCCGCGGCACGTGCGTACTCCGCCGCGGCAACCGCCAGTTTCTGGTTGATCGACGCGCCCCGGGCGCTGCCGGAAAAGGCAATGATTTTTGCTGGAGTCAATGCTTCTACCTTGTTGCGTTCAATAGCGGCGGCGCGGGCTGCCGCCGGCTACGTGTGTTTACAGGCTTCACTGCATGTCGAACAGCAGGAACTCCGCTTTGCCAATGCTCTCTATCGCGAGCGTCGTCTCCGCCTGCAGCGCAACGCCGTCACCCGCGGCTATCGTCGCGCCGTTGACTTCGAGTTTCCCGCTGATGAGTTGCAGAAAGCCCTTTCGCCCTGACGCAAAAACATGTTCGAGCGCTTGGCCCGGTTCGAGCACGCTGGCGTACAGGTCTAGGTCCTGATGAATCGTCAGCGAGCCGTTCCGGCCGTCACGCGAGCCCACGAGCCGCAAGTTATTGCGTTTTTCGTCCTCCGTAAACAGCTTTTGCTCATAGCCCGGCTCGATGCCCGCCGACTCCGGCAGGATCCATATCTGCAAGAGATGCGCGGGATCGGTGTCGGAGGCGTTGTACTCGCTGTGCAATACGCCGGTTCCGGCCGACATTCTTTGCAGTTCGCCCGGCCGGATGATCGAGCCGTTGCCCATGCTGTCCTTGTGCTCGAGTGCGCCCTCGATCAGGTAGGTCACAATCTCCATGTCCTGATGAGGATGAGTGCCGAAGCCCTGGCCGCCCGCGATACGGTCCTCGTTGACGACGCGCAGTTTGCCGAAGCCCATCATGGCCGGATTGTGATATCCGGCGAAGGAAAACGTATGTTTGGCCTTGAGCCATCCGTGATCGGCTGCGCCGCGCGAATCGGAGCGAATGATGTCATACATGCTGGTCTCCTCGTTTCCTGTGGGTTGGCAAGGGGCCGGCAGCGCGGCCCGGTAACGTACTTATCGGTCAAGCGGTATTCGCGTCAGAGGCCCGGAGACCGCTCGAGATCGGCAGTTTTAGCGCAAAACGCCCGGGGCCGAGCAGCGCGACCGCAATGCTTGCGGCGATCAGGAAAGCCGGATACTCCCAGCCGCCGTTCTCGTTGCTGAATACCCAGCCCGCACCGAAGTGCACGTAAAGTGCGCCCATTAACACCGGAATCAAGGTCAGCGCCACGCCGCGCACCGCGATGCCCGCGATCAGCAAGAGCCCGCCGCCGATCTCGGCTGCCGTGACGAGATAGGCGAGTAAGCCGGGAAAACCAACGGATTCGAAAAAGCTGACGGTGCCCGGCACGCCGAAGACGAGAATCTTGAGCAGCCCGTGGGCCAAAAACATCGTACCGAGCGCAAGTCTCAGAACCGTTGCTGCGTAAAGTGCGTGGTTGTTCATAGCTACCTCCTGGTTGTAGGCGAACTATGACTATTGATCGAATTGGGATAAACATTGATATCGAGATAATATTGTTCTCTCCTGAGCAACAATAGGCCGCAAAAGCATGAATCGACTGGATGATCTGGAGGCGTTTGCGGCCGTGGTTGAGACGGGTAGTTTTACCCGCGCCGCCGAGCGTCTGGGGCTCGCCAAGTCGGCGATTAGCCGGCGCGTGTCCGCGCTGGAGTCGCGGCTTGGCGTCGAGCTGCTGCGGCGGACCACGCGGCGCCTCGATCTCACGGATACCGGCCGTGGGTTCTATGAGCGCAGCGCGCGAATTCTGGCGGATCTCGACGAAGCGGAAGCCGCCGCCGCTCAGTCGCACGGCGAACTGAGCGGCACGCTGAAGGTAGCTCTGCCGCTGTCCTTCGGTGTGCGGCATATGTGCGCGCCCATTGCCGAGTTCTCGCGCCGGCATCCTGGCATTCGCTTCGAACTCGATCTCAACGACCGGCGCGTCGATCTGCTCGAGGAAGGGGCGGATCTCGCGCTGCGTATAGGCCGTCTGCAGGACTCGTCGCTGATTGCCCGGCGTCTGTTCGACGCGAGGACCGCGTTGGTTGCGGCGCCGGATTACCTGAGCTGCTTCGGTATACCCGCAACACCTGCCGAACTCGAGCGGCACCGGTGTCTGATTTACAGCAACCTGCCGGAGCCGCGCCGCTGGGTGTGCCGTGACGCGGACGGTGAAACCGTTGCCGTAACCGTCTCGCCTGTCATGAGCGCATCGAGCGGCGATTTTCTCGCCCGTCAGGCCGTCGAAGGGCAGGGTATCGCCATGCAGCCGAGTTTCATCGTGGGCGATGCAATCGCGGACGGGCGCCTGGTCAGCCTGCTGGAAGACTATGCGTGGCCAGTAACACCCGCTTACGCCGTGTATCCGCCGACGCGCCACCTGTCGTACCGGGTCCGGGCTTTTATCGACTTTCTGGTCGAAAACTTTTCCGGTACGCCGAGCTGGGATCAGGGACGGTCAGCCGCGGCGCGCTAATGCCTGGTGAGCCGCCTGGTGGGTTGCCGCGCTTTCAGCGAGCGCTGCCGGCAACGGCGGGCAAAAAAAACGGGGCCAAAGGCCCCGTTTTTCTGTTCGCGGACGCAGGTCCGCGAACGGTTTGTCGATCGATCTCAGACGATGATGATGTTTTCCGCCTGCGGACCTTTCTGGCCCTGAGTGATCGTGAATTCGACCGTCTGACCTTCGGCCAGCGTTTTGAAGCCTTCCGCCTTGATCGCACTGAAGTGCGCAAATACGTCGGGGCCGGATTCCTGTGAAATGAAGCCAAAACCCTTGGCTTCGTCAAACCATTTAACGGTTCCTGTCGTCGTTGACATGTTTGTTACCTGTGTGTTTCTGATAAAAAAACCTGCCACAGGCCTTGAGCCCGCGGGAGGCGGATTAGCTGAGTGTTGCTTCGACTTATGGAACGTCTAAACGGTCGACCTGACGGTAAGCGTCGGACGGGCATACATAAATACTGCGCGAACCTTCAACCTGCGCGAGACTATATAGGACGGATATGGCAATAGCGAGACAGTATTTTCGAATAATAGGGTAAGTTATGCCTGTTAGTGCTCAGGCGCCGTCAGCGGGCGCGGCCCGCCAGGCTCTCCGGGCAGGTGCTTTTCAGCCCGCGCGGCGCGTCCCCGGCCCGCGTCACTGCGGGTTTTCATCTTCCGCATACCCGGTCAATTCGACATAACCCCGCCCGCTGACCGGCCTGCCGCGCGCCGTGCCGCGCACGTCGACGGCGCCTTCCCAGTAGCGAACCGTGGTAAACAGCTCCTGGTTGGCCAGAACGGGCACGATCTCGAGTTCGAGCGCCTCGTCCGGCACCTCGATCCGCCAGCGGGCCGGGTAAGTCCCGCCCGCCGGCGAGTCCCAGGTATCGAGAACGTCGAGCCGCAGGGCGTCGGCGCCGAGTTTGACCGCGCTGCCATCCGCTGCCGTGAGCGTGCCCGAGCTGTTCGGGTCCTGGCTGCCGTCGCGCCGCCGCAGGCTGTAGAACATGAGTTCGTAATTGTTGTCGAGCTGCAGGGCGAACCAGTCCCAGCCGATCTGATCGGCGGCCAGCGCACTGCTGCTCCACTCCCGATCGAGCCAGCTCGCTCCGCTGACGGAAAATACGCGCCCGTCCAGGCGAATCTCGCCGGCCGTCTCGAGCCGGGTCATCGAGTAGTAGTACGAGGCATTACCGGCCTCGTCCGATTTCCTGGACAGGCCGGCGTCGCCGTTCAGGACCGGCGGCTTGGCCGACCGCAATTCGAGCGCCAGCGAGAACTCGTCGCTGGCGGCCGTGAGCCGCCAGATATCCGGGTTGTCGGTTTGCGCCTCTATGCGCCAGTCGTCCACCCACACCGAAAAGGGCTCAGCGGCGGCGCCCGCCAGGCCGGCCGCGCCACGCGATACCTTTTCCGCGGTCAGAAAGCGCTCGCCGTCCGGATCGGTCAGCGCGAGGTGCGCAATGTAGACCTGGTTGCTGCGCCACGCGGAGTCGGATCGGGGCGGCGTTGGCGCCAGTGCGAAACGAAAGATGGTCAATTCGAAGCCGAAGCGTCGGCCGCCCGGGTCGTCCAGGTTGCCGGTGACGTACCACCATTCGTTGCGGTATTCAGGGTGGGGCCCGTGGTCGGCCGGGAAATCGAATTCACGCGCGGTCGTCACCCGGGGGAAAGCTCTGTCACCGCTGCCGAGCAGTTCCGCCAGCCTCGATGCTTCCTGCGCGCTCGCGCTGTGCACGAGACCGGCTGCCAGCAAAACGCAAAATAGTCTGAGCAACCGTCTACTCCTCGCGCATGGCCAAAGCCGGTTCGCTCGTGCCCGCGCGCCAGGCCGGGTACAAGCCGGCGGCGACTGCAGCCCCGAGCGCAAGCATGAGACCCGCGGCGATGTAGCCCGGATCGATGTCTATGGCGATCTTCCAGCCGAAAGCGCGGCGGTTGATGACGTCGATCAACACCCAGGCCATCGCAATTCCGAGCGGTATCGATGCGAGGCCGCTCATGAGCCCCGCCGTCGCGGTTTGCAGCGTAATGCTCCCCGCAAGCTGTCTCGGAGTCATGCCGAGCGCGCGCAGGAGGCCGAGTTCGCGGCTACGCTCGAGCTGCAGCGCGAGCATCGCGCCCAGTATGCCGATCACCGCGACGCCTATGGCCAGCCAGTACAGGATGTCGGTGATGACAAAGGTGCGATCGAATATCGACAGCGACAGCGCGCGAATATCGACGTTCGAACTGACGAATACCTGCTGCCCGAAGTCTGTGCCGAGTTGTTCTATGCGCTGGATCGTCGCGGCCGCCGCACGCTCATCCGTCAGGTACAGGCCAATCGAATCGATACCTGCGTCGCGCCAGTGCCGGTCGTAGGTCTGTCGGCTGAGCATGACGCCGCTGCCGTTTAGATCGTAGCTTTGATACACCGCAAGCACACGAAACACCCGCTCACCCTGATCCGTCGCCAGGCTCAGGTCGTCGCCGGCCGCCAGGCCGTAGCGCCAGGCGTAAGGCTCGGAGACCAGCACCGCATCCTGAGTTTCCCAGCGCGGCCAGACGTCCCGCGGGTTTGCATCGAGGATTTCGGTGCCGCCGTATGCGTCCGGCGCCATCTTGAGCGCGTTGAGCCGTGTCTGCCGTTCGCCCGAAACCAGCAGTATGCGACGGGCAGTGCTATAGGCGACGACCTCGTCCAGGGCAACCGCCGCAGCCACAAGCCCGGCGTCGAGGCCGCCGTCCGGCAGCCCGACGTATATGTCGGCTTGCAGCGTGCGGTCGAGCCACTGGCTGACCGAGCCGCGAAAACTGTCCACCATGACGCTGACGCCAATGCTTGCGGATACCGCTACCGCAAGCGCGATGATGGCGACACCCGTGCGGCTCAGAGACGTGCCGATGCCCGCCACCGCGAGGCGCGCGGCAACGCCGCCGATGCGATCCGCCAGCGGTGCCAGCAAGGCCGTCGTCCGCACTACAAACCAGGGAATCAGCAGGGCGGTGCCGAGTATCAGGAGGAATACGGCCGTAAGGCCGGCGGTCAGGCTGGTCTCGCTCAGCGCAAGCGTCGCCGCCGCGAGCAGCAGTATGAGAACGCCCGCTGCAGCCATCGCCGGTATTAGCGCGCCTGCGCGCCGTTCGAGCGTCGAGCGCAGCATCGAGAGCCGGGGCGGGTTGGCAGCCGCCTCCAGCGCCGGCACCGCCGCGGCCGCGAGCGACGCGAGCAGGCCCGCGGCGAGACCCTTCGCGAGCGTTGCGTTGCTGACGGCAACGTCGGTTACGGCCACCCTGAAATACAGATCGTTGATGGACCGCGTGACAAAAAACAGGAGCTGTTCGCCGAGCCAGATGCCGAGCGCCACGCCCAGCACGCCGGCGACCGCGCCGAGCACCAGTGCCTCGCTCATGATCAGCGCAAACACCTGTCGCCGCGTAACGCCGAGCGCGCGCAGGACCCCGAACATGCGCCGCCGCTGCAGCACGGTAAAACTGGCGCTGTTGTAGATCAGGAACAGCCCCACGAGCAGCGCAAGCAGGCTCATGGCCTTGAGGTTGACCATGAAAGCATCGCTCATTTCCAGCGTGGCGCGGGTCCGTCCGGCAGCATTCAACAGCTTGGTGTCGGGCGGGAGTTCCTGCCGCAGCGCGTCGCTCGCGGCGGCGTCGAGCTTGAGATCGATGCGGCTGATCCGGCCCGGCATCCGCAGCCACTCCTGAGCGGTGGCAATGTCGGTTAGCAGGAACGCACCGAGCCGCCCTTCGTCGACAAAGGTCGCGACCAGGCTCGCGCTCTGGCGGCGTCCGTTGACCGACACTTCGAGCGCGTCGCCGGTCTCGAGCGACAGTTCGCGCGCCGTGCGCTCCGAAAGGACGATACTTCCGGGCTCCAGCAGAAAGCGGCGGAACACGCTGTCGCCGCTGTCCGGCCCCGGGTCCGCCGAGAACTCGTAAGAGCGCAGCGTCCCCTCGGCGAACAGGTCCACGCCGAGCAGGTTGAGCGTACGTTCGCCGAGCCTCAAGTCCGCTTCGATGACCGGCGCGGCGGCGTCAATGCCGTTTTCCGTGCGCAGCGCCGTGTACAGCGTCTCGTCAATGCCGCCGGGGCCGCCGACGATCTGATGGCTGGCATCGCCGGTTACGGCGTCGAGCGATTCGAGAAACGCGAGCCGCGAGCTTTCGTTGGCGAGATCGACCGCGACGATAACCGCCACTCCCGCGCAAACGCCCATGACGGCCATTGCCAGTTGCCATGGGTGGCGCCAGAGAAAGCCCGTGCTTGCGCGTGCGGCGGTCCGCATCAGGGCCCGGCGGCGGTATGCGGCCGCCGGCTGCCGGCCTCGAGATGCCCGCCCTGCAATGCCAGCGTCCGATCGCAAAAAGTCGCGACCCTGGCGCTATGCGTGGCGATCAGCAGCGTACCGCCCTGCTGCCGCACGAGCCGGTCCAGCAGTTCCACGACGCGTTCCGCGGCCGCGTCGTCGAGGTTACCCGTGGGTTCGTCGGCGAGCACGACCGTGGGTTCGTGTGCAAGGGCGCGCGCGATGGCCACGCGCTGCTGCTCGCCGCCGGAAAGGACGTCGGGAAAGGACTGACTGCGATCGCCAAGACCAACTGCGTCGAGCAGCGAGGCGATACGCTCGTTCGACCGTCGCCGCGCCGTGCCGTTGAGTTCCAGCACCAGCCGCACGTTGTCGGCGACGTTTAGGGTGGGTATCAGGTTGAAGGCCTGGTAGACGAAGCCGATATGCCGGCGGCGAAACAGCGTCCGCTGGCGCTCATCGAGTTCCGTCAGCCGCGTGCCGCCGACCTCGACATAGCCCGCGTCCGGCCGGTCGATTCCGGCAATCAGATTCAACAGCGTCGACTTGCCCGAGCCGCTGCGGCCACGGATCGCCACGCACTCGCCGCGGCGGATACTCAAGTCGACCGCGGCCAGAACCTTGTGCTGGCGGCTGCCTTCGACAAACGTGCGCGTGAGGTTCCCGCAGCGGATTTCCGGGTCGAACGCTGTACTCATTCCAGCCTCTGTAATGGCGATTCGGTGCTCATTCGTCTCAGCCGGTCGATGCTGGGTACTCGTTCGACAACCGTCCGGGTGAGACCGCAAGTGTGCGCGAAAGCGCGGCGTCGCGACAGCCTTCGATATTGCGGCGGCGCCGCCTCGAACCTATAGTCGTCGCACGCGCAAGACTGCAACCAATGCGACAACGCGCGGTCGAAGCGGTTCTGGAATTACCCGGCTGGAGGGTTAACCAACGATGGCTCGTAAACTACCAATTGCGCTCCTCGCGTGTGTGCTGGGCATCCTCATTGCGGGCACGAGCGCCGCAAAGCAGCTCGTCAAGGAGTTTCGCGGTACCGGCAACACGACAACCGCATCGTTTCAGGTCGAAGGACCGTGGATACTGGACTGGCGTCTGGACGGCGACTACGACACGATGATCGCGCTCGACGTGCAGCTGATCGAAGCCCGCACGGGCAAACACATGGGCCGTATCCTGCGCACCAAGTACAAAGGCAACGGCGTTCAGCTGTTCGAAGAGGGCGGGCGTTATCAGCTCAGGATAAGCTCCACGCTGGCGCGCTGGACCTTCAAGATCGAGCAGCTCACGCCCGAAGAGGCCGAACTCTACACGCCGCGGGGTGCGGAGGGCGCTTGAGCGCAACCCTTAAGCATAATAATCCGGAGCGTTACCCGGAGCCCATTTGATATTGCAGCCGATACTCGGCGTTTGCGCCGTGACCGGCGCGTGGCCGGCCAATACGGCCTCGAGCGCCGCACGCACGTCGTGGCCCGTGACCGGGGCATCGTTCGACGGCCGGCTGTCATCGAACTGGCCGCGATAAACGAGGCGCTGCCCGGCGTCGAAAACGAAGAAGTCAGGCGTGCACGCGGCGCGGTATTCTTTGGCGACGGACTGATCTTCGTCCAGCAAATATGCAAAGACATAGCCGCGGGCTTTCGCTTCGGCCCGCATCGCCTCGAGGCCGTCCTGCGGATACGCCACGGTGTCGTTGCTGTTGATGGCGAAAATCCCAACCCCTCTTTCCGCGTAGTCGCGGCCCAGCGCAGCCAGACCGTCGGCAATGTGTTTCACGAACGGGCAGTGATTGCAGATGAACATTACCAGGTAGGCCCGCTGTCCCTCCGCCGGGGAATGGCGCTTGCCGTCCGGATCCGTCAGTGAGAACGCGGGAAGTTCGGTGCCCAGCGGCAGCATGGTTGATTCGACGGCAGCCATGGATAAACCTCGTGTGTAGTTCGGGTTAAAACAGACAGTCGTTGCGCTCCCGGCCAGCCGCTTGTCGGCTGCGGCGCAATGCGTTCGGCCGGCAATACCGGATCGACGGTCGCGTGTCATTGCAAGATCGATTGTGCGATGATTCCGGGTCTGTCCTCGTCCGGCTGTCCGTAGACTCGAAGCCAGCAGTCCAAGCATGAACGCCGTTCATACCCGAAAACACAGCGCCATTGTAATCGCGGCCGCCGTCGTTGTAATCATCTACGGCCTGCAGTTCGCAAAGACGTTGCTCGTGCCTTTCCTGCTCGCCGCGTTCATTGCGCTAATGACCGTGCGGCCCATGTTGTGGCTGCAGCGTCACAGAGTGCCGGCGGTGCTGGCGGCGCTTTTGATCGTGCTGCTCGTGATGCTGATCCTGGCGGTCCTCGGTACTGTCGTCGGGCGTTCGATTGCCGACTTCACGGCAGCGCTGCCGGGCTACCAGGCCCGTCTGGACAACATCGTGGCGGACGTGCTGGCGTTCATGGCCGAGCACCTGAACGGCGACGAGTCGATCCAGGACCTGGGCGATCTGATCAATCCGGGTCGCGTGATGAGCTTCGTAACCGTGTTTCTCAACGCCATGCGCGGCGTGTTGACGTCGGTTTTTCTGATCTTCTTCACCGTGATCTTCATCCTGCTCGAGGCGTCGCAATTCAAAACCAAGTTCGTCGCCGCGTTCGGCAGGGACGAAGCGGGGCTAGAGCGGCCGCGCGCGTTTCTCGTCAATCTCGGCCGCTACCTCGGCATCAAGACGCTCGTGAGTGCCGCAACGGGGCTGCTGGCCTGGCTGCTGACCTGGTCGATTGGCCTGGACTTTCCGCTGCTGTGGGGAATGCTGGCGTTCCTGCTGAACTACGTGCCCACGATCGGTTCGATCATTGCGGCCGTGCCGGCGGTTCTGCTGGCGCTCGTGCAGCTCGGCCCGGCGGAGGCAATGGGCGTCACGATCGGTTTCGTGGCCATCAATATCAGCTTCGGGAATTTTATCGAGCCGCGGCTCATGGGCTACGGCGTGGGCATTTCGCCGCTGATCGTGTTCGTCGGGCTGGTCTTCTGGTACTGGGTGTTCGGCCCGGTCGGCATGCTGCTGTCGGTGCCGCTTACCATGACCGTCAAGCTGCTGCTCGAAAGCGACGACGAAACCCGCTGGATTGCGATCCTCTTAGGCTCCGAACGCGACGCGCAGCACGAACTCGACGAGCGCTAGCGGGCCGCCCGGTGCGCTCCAGCCAATCAGGCGACGTCGGCGTCGTCGAAACCGCTATCGTCCGGTTCAGTGTCTTCGAGTTGCTCGAGCAGGTTGATGGCCACCGCGACGAAGTCCGAGTCCGTGATGATGCCGGCCAGCTTGTCACCCTGCATGACGGGCAGGCAGCCGATTCTGTGCTTCTCGAGAAACAGGGCGGCCTGGCGCAGGCTCGCCGTCGCCGACACCGTGGCGACTTCCGTCACCATGACGTCGCTCACGCTGATCTCGCTGGCGTGAATGCGCTCTTCGGCGTTTCTGAGCGACGAATCGCTGGCGCGCAACAGATCGCTGAGCGTCAACAGGCCGCAGAGACCGCGGTCGGCGTCAACGACCGGTAAATGATGTATGCGGTGTTCCTGCATGAGCGTGCGCGCGTCGGCCAGCGAAGCTTCCGGCGCGAGCGTTACCAGGTCCGTGCTCATGACCGCGTCGATGCTAAACATTGTGCAACTCCCGTGGTGCTTGCCGTGCTCCGAATTCCTGAGTTCCCAGTCTAGGATCTTAACAGCTCCGCGCCATTGCGATTTTCACCTATCCGGCCTGGGCCGCGGCGTGTTTATGGGCAGCGCTACGCCGCTCTTCAGCGTTTCCATGACAAACGTCGAGCTAATGTCGGCGAAGTCCACTTCCCGGATCAGCCGCTTGTAGATTTCATCGTAGTGGCCGATGTCCCGCGCGATGACCCGTAACAGGTAGTCCACGTCGCCGCTCATGCGGTGAAATTCGAGGATTTCGGGGATGGAATCGACCGCGGCCTCGAAGCGCGCGAACCAGGCGTCCGAGTGTTGACTCGTGCGGACGAGGGCAAACACGGTCAGCCCGAAACCGAGCGCCTCCGGATCGAGAATGGCGACCCGCTGGCGGATCACGCCCCGTTCCTCGAGATCGCGGACGCGCCGCCACACGGCGGATTTGGACAGGGCGGCCTTTTCGGCCAGCTCGTTCATGGACAGCCCGGCGTCCGACTGGAGGATGTTGAGAATAAGTGCGTCTTTTTGGTCCATTTGTTTCTTTCTTTTCGAAAAAACGAGACAAACGTACTGCTTAAGCCGGCAAATTGCCAATATTTTCGGACAATGGACGGCGTCGGACTGGGCATACTCTCGGTACGGAGGAATTCCATGAGCCTTAAAGCAAGATTTACCGAACACCCGGCAACCGTCGGCGAAACCTACGGCGAACATTTTGTCTCGGCGATGGGTTTCAGTCTGGCCATGCTGCGCGCGGCGTTTTGCTGTGCGGTGCATGCACTCCTGCCGTTCCTGTTCGTCAAGACGGGCAGCGAGTGTATTACCGGCTTGCACGACCGTATGGTCACCAATCGCAGCAAGCTTCCCGCTGGCGACGCGCTCAACGGCGAAGCCTGAACAAGGCTTGCCGGTTCTGCAGCGGCGAGCCGTTCATGCAGCGGCTACGCCGTTGCTGCGACAGGCCGCGCAGCGTTCCTCGAACAGTAGTAGCCTCGTTGCGGACACGCTCACTGCGAAAGGCGTGACCTCGCGCGCGCTGTCTGCGCGCGTGCGGCCGACCGGATACGCCCTTCCATAAGGCCGGGTTTGCAACGCTCGATCGAGTGCCGGCACCGCCAGCCGCAACTCTCCGCGTCGCGGCTGTCGAATTCGAAGCGGGCTGCGCATAGACTGACGGGCCCGCTCATTCGCGAGCCCTCGTTCATTGGGAAGGTTCATGAGTACGCTTATGCTCCGCCTGCGGCGGTCTGTCATTGTTCTGCCTGCGCTTTCGGCGCTGGCCCTCCTGTGGCCGGTGACGCAGCCCGCAGTAGCCGAGGAGACGGAGGCACGGCAAATCGTGCAGAGCGCCATCGATCAGTGGCGTGGCGTCTCGTCCCGGAGCGACATGCGTATGAGCATTCGCCGTCCCGACTGGGAGCGGACGATGACCATGCGGGCCTGGACCAAAGGCGATGAGCAATCGCTCGTCAGAGTCCTCGAACCGAGCAAGGACCGCGGCAACGGGACGCTGACCGACGACGACAGCATGTGGACGTTTTCGCCGCGCGTGAACCGGGTCATCAAAATTCCGTCGTCCATGATGAACCAAAGCTGGATGGGTTCCGACTTCTCCAATAAGGACGTCGCGAGAGCCGACGACATTGTCGACCAGTACACGCACACGCTGCTCGACCGACGGGAGGAAGAGGGCGTGACGATATTCGAAATCGAGTCCATACCGCTCGAAGATGCCGCCGTCGTCTGGGGCAAAGAGGTCATGCTGATTCGCGACGATTACGTAGTTGCGGAGCATCGCTTCTACGATCAGGACAATCAGCTCGTCAAAACCCTGCGTTCGCTCGAGATTGGCGAGATGGGCGGGCGGATGCTCGCGCTCAGGCAGCGCATGCAGAAGGTCGACGCGCCAGGAGAATGGACCGAGATAGAGGTGCTCTCCGCGGACTACGAAATCGATATTTCGGACCGCGTGTTTACCCTCTCCAATCTACGCAACCCCCGGGACTGAGCCCGTGACCTGGAGGCTCGCCTGGCGCAATCTGTGGCGGCAGCCGAAGCGGACGCTGCTGACTGTGGGCGCGATGGTGTTTTCGAACGTACTGCTGGTGTTCATGATCTCGATGCAGGTTGGCATGTACGGTCTCATGATCGACAACGGACTCAAGCTGTTTACCGGACACCTGCAGATCCAGGCGCCCGACTATCTCGACAACCCGAAGATGCGCCTGACGGTGGCCGATGCGGCCGCGCTTGCGGAGCGGGTCCGCGGCCTCGACGGCGTGAACGCCACGGCGCGGGCGACGGCGTTTGCAATGGCGGCGAGCGAAGAGCGCACTTACGGCGTTTCGGTCATGGGTGTCGAGCCGCAGTATGAACCGGGCGTTTCGAGTCTGCCGGGGCTCGTCAGGGAAGGGCTTTATCTTGCGGACAGCGCGGCGGCGGAGATCGTAATCGGCAAAGTCCTGGCGAGGAATCTGAAGCTCGGCGTCGGCGACGAGCTTACCTTGTTCGGTAGCGGGCTGGACGGGTCGTTCGCGGCGGCGATAGTTACGGTCGTCGGGATCTTCGACAGCGGCATTCCGGACGTTGACCGCAGCATTAGCGTGCTGCCGCTGCGGTTTTTCCAGGAAACGTTTTTTATGGGCGACGCCGCGCATGCCGTAGTGATTACGGCCGCTACGCTCGATGACGTCCCGGCTGCAATGCTCGCGACTGAGACCCTCGTGCCAGCGGAGCTGGTGCTGCTCGACTGGAACGAGTTGGAGCCCGCTCTGCGGCAGTCCATCCAGGCCGATATCGGCAGTTCCTTCTTCATGTATTTCATACTCGTCGTGCTGGTCGCGTTTAGCGTCGTCAACACGCAGCTCATGTCCGTGCTCGAGCGAACCCGCGAGTTCGGCATCGTTCTGGCGCTGGGGCTCGAACCGGCCAGGCTCGGCCGCCTCGTGCTGCTAGAGTCGGCGCTGATGGGCCTGCTCGGCGTTCTGTTCGGCGCTCTGCTCGGCGGTTTGCTGACGCTGTACTTTTCGCTCAACGGGTTCACCTACCCGGGCATGGAGGAAATGTCGGCGCAGTTCAACCTGCCCAGCGCAATTCACCCTGCCGTGACGCCGCTGTCGTTGTTCGCGGGGCCGCTAATGGTGTTCGCGTTTACCCTGCTGGCGAGCGTCTGGCCCGCGCTGCGCCTGCGGCGCCTCGAGCCGGTGGCGGCAATGCGAGCCGCGGGATGAGCGGCGTAATCCGTATTTCCGCGGAGCTCGCGTGGCGCAACCTCTGGCGCAACCGGCGGCGCACCCTGATCATGCTCGGCGCTGTCGGCGTCGGCGCCTGGGCCATGATCTTCATGACCGCGCTGACGCAAGGTATGGTTACGGAGATGGTGCGCGACGGCTTGAGCGTGCTGCCCGGACATGCGCAGATACATCATCCCGACTATCGCGACGATCCGAACATTGCGAACCTGATTAGCGTGGCGGATAGCGAGCTCGAGCGGCGACTGGCGTCGGGCGGCTTCGAGGAGTGGTCGACGCGTATCCGGGTGCCCGCCGTCGTTTCGAGCGAGCGCGAAACGCGCGGCGTAACCCTGCTGGGCATCGATCCGGCGCGTGAGCGGAATTTTACTTTCGTCGATCTCGAAGCGATAGAGGGCCGCTTTCTCGACGACGCTGACGATCCCGGCATCGTCATTGGCCGCAAACTGGCGGATAAGCTCGAAACCCGGCTGGGCAAACGCGTCGTGGTCATGAGTCAGGATCCCGACAACGAGCTGGCCGACCGCGGTTTTCGAGTCGTCGGCGTATATCGCGCCAATCTGCCGTCGTACGAAGAGATCTTCGTGCTGACCGGTAAACGGACGGCGCAGGGATTTCTTAAAGTCGAGGATCGCGTCACCGAAGCGATCGTCATGGGCGACGACTTTCGCGACGTCGCCCCCGTGCTTGCCGAACTGAGCACCCTCATGCAGGGCGACCCGGTTGCCGTCAACGGCTGGCGGGAACTCGATACCTACCTGGGCGCATTCCTGCCCGTGATGGACGGCTTTGTTCTCGTGTGGGTGGTCGTAATTTTTCTGGCGCTGTCCTTCGGTCTCGTCAACACGCTGATCATGTCGATCTTCGAGCGCGTGCGTGAGATCGGCGTCATGCTGGCGCTGGGCATGCGCCCGGCCGCCGTGCTGTGGCAGATCATTATCGAGTCCATGCTGCTGCTCGCGATAGGTCTCGCGATCGGCAACCTGCTGGCTCTGGCGAGCGTTCACGCCATGCGCGACGGTATCGATCTTTCCGTAGTGGCCGAAGGCATGGAAATGATGGGTGCGTCGAGCAGGCTAACCCCGGACTTGCGCCTGTACGACGTCGTCCTGGCGAACGTGGTCGTCCTCGTGCTGGGTTTCCTCGCGAGTCTTTCACCGGCGTGGCGGGCCTCCCGCTACGATCCCATCGAAGCCATCACCAAGATCGAGTAAAGCAGATGACCGCCGTTCGTTGCGTAGAGTTGTGCAAGACCTATCACCAGGGCGACCAGGCGATAAAGGCGCTGGATCACGTGAGCGTCGACATCGAGGCCAAGGATTTCGTCTGCCTGTCGGCCCCGTCGGGCGGCGGTAAGACCACGCTGCTGAATGCCATCGGCGGGCTCGACCGGCCGGAGAGCGGCGAGATTTACATTGCGGGCGAGCGTATCGATACGCTGTCCAAGGCCGAGCTTGCCCGGCTGCGCCTGCACCGCATCGGCTTCGTGTTCCAGGCCTACAATCTGATTCCGGTGCTGACGGCGCGCGAGAATATCGAGTTCGTCATGCAGGTTCAGGGCGCCCAGGCCGCCGAGCGGCGGCGCCAGTCCGAGGAGATACTTCGGGAGGTTGGGCTCGAGGGGCTCGGCGACCGGCGGCCGGCCGAGATGTCGGGCGGGCAGCAGCAGCGGGTTGCGGTTGCCCGGGCGATCGTGTCGAAACCCGCGCTCGTGCTGGCGGACGAGCCGACCGCCAACCTCGATTCAAAAACCTCCGACGAACTGATCGATCTGTTCACGACGCTCAACCGCAACCACGGCACTACCTTTGTCATCGCGACGCACGATCAGCGTGTCATGGGCTATGCGCGGCGCCTCATAAAAATGCTGGACGGAAGGATCGTTGACGATATTCGGCAGCATACGGCCTGAACGGTTTGCGCTGTTGCTTCTGGCGTCGGCGTCCTCGTCGCCGGCTGCCGATACGGAACTCGACGGGCATGTCAAAGTCCGTTTGCTGGCGAGCAGCTTTTCCTCCGACAGCCTGATCGCCGACCTCGCGGGCAGCGAGGCGCTGGATCTGGAGAGCGATCTTCGCCTCAATCTGCGCTGGCGTGACGGCGGCTGGTCTCTGGAGGGCAGCGGTCAGTTGTTTGCGCTGCATGGCGAGCGCATCGAGTACACGCGGCGGTTCCCGCCCGAACTCGGTTTTCTGCCGCCGCGGCTGCCCGACGACGAGCGGCGGCTGTTCGATCTGACCACCGTCCTGTCCGACTCGGGCAAAACGGCTACGCTGGCCCGCTTCGATCGTCTCGCGCTGGCGTGGACCGGCGAGAAAACGGTGCTGCGTTTCGGCAGGCAGGCGCTGTCCTGGGGCAACGGTCTGTTCTACGCGCCCATGGACCTCGTCAATCCCTTCGATCCCGCGACGATCGATACGGAGTTCAAGGTCGGCGACGACATGCTGTATGGACAGTTCCTCAAGGACAACGGCAACGATCTGCAGGCGGCGCTGGTGCTGCGCCGCGATCCGCTCACGGGCCGGGTAGAAAACGATCAGGCAACGCTTGCCTTTAAGTATCACGGCCTGGCCGGCGCATCAGAATACGACGTCCTGCTGGCGCGGCACTACGGCGACCCCGTGCTTGGGTTTGGCGGCAGTCAAGGTATTGGCGGCGCGATCTGGCGCGGCGATCTCGTGCTGACCAGAACCGGCGGCCGCAACTACGTACAGTTGGTGAGCAGCCTCAACTACTCTTGGACCGCGTTCTCGAAAAACGTCACGGGCGGCATCGAGTATTACTTCAGCGAGTTCGGAGCGGATCGCGACTACGTGCTGGCCGAGCAGCCCGAGCTGTTGGCGCGGCTGGCGCGCAGCGAGCTGTTTACCCTGGGCCGCCAGTATCTTGCGACTACGCTGACGGTCGAGCTTTCGCCGCTGTGGACGCTGACGCCGCTCGTCCTTACCAATCTGCAGGATCCAAGCGCCCTGCTGCAAGTCACGGCGCAGGGGAGTCTCTCCGACGACGCGATTTTCATCGGTACCCTGAGCATGCCGCTAGGTCCGGCCGGCACCGAGTTCGGCGGTATCGACTCGGGAGTGCCCGGAAGGAGTCTTGCCAGCGGTGTGAGCCTGTTCCTGCAGTTCGCCTGGTACTTCTAGAGCGCCGATTGCAACAGCGAATACCCGACGCCGTGCACACTCATGCAGCGTCACTGCGCGGCCGCCTGAAAAGTCCATAACACCCAATACGCGTAAATAATCGGTAACAAATACTGATTATGATAATTGTCAACCACATCGTATCGGGAGCGCCACCTGTTTGCATCGTCCATTAACGTCGAAGCATGCCGCAGCGCCCCACTGACGGGTTCTGGCCGCGTCAGCGCCAGTCCTCAATTCCCCCGAAGTTTCCAGGCAGACCATCGCAGGTTTGCGTATTCCGGTTTCACTTTCAGAGAGTTGACGACATGAGTAACGGTGTCCGTAATCTTTGTGTATCCCTGCTTCTGCTGCCGGTACTCGCGTTGGGCAGCATCCCACAGAACTTCACCGGCCAGGTGACCGGTAACGACGTCCGTCTCACCTGGGACCCGTTATCGCCCACTGACGATGTGGAGGGACGTCAGGAGCCACTGCATCATTTGAACATCTATCACCGCAAGCCGGACGGCAGCTTCTCGAGCTTCAGAAATCTATCGCCTTCACTGCTGGAATATACGTTCAACAACCTCGCCAACGGGGACCACCGATTCCAGCTGCGCGCCATCTATGCCGAAGATCCGGATGAAGACGCAACGCCGCGGGACAGCCAGGAAATCACGGTAACCGTAAACGACATCTCCCACCTGCCGCCGACGTTTACGTTCCCAAGTTCGACCGGCTATTACTCGAGGGCCGTCACGGAAGGCGGCAGTGTCGCCTTCACGGTGGAAAAGTCGCACGTGACCAACAGCAGCTACAGCGTTAACTACGCCACCGCGCACGACACGACCGACAACAACGATTTCCAGAGCGCATCCGGCACGCTGACCTTCGCGCCGACGGAGCTTTCGAAGCAAATTGTCATACTCACGACTCAGGATCAGGTTTCTGAAAATACCGAAAGGTTTTCCGTCTCGCTGAATTCGCCAACGGGCGGCGCGACGGTCGATCTCGGTATCGGCTACGGCCTTATCATTACTGACGATCCGCCATTGCCTCCAGCCGCGACGGAATTCACCCGTATTCCTGCCACCAGCGGTAACGGCCAGTACGTTATCGAAGTCAAATGGGATCAGGACGATGTCGATGATTTCGATCGACCTACGTCCGTGGAGATGCTTCGCCGGCACAACGGCGGCTCGTGGGTTCCCATCACCGGCGGTACCTTCATTACCGAACTTCGTTTCGAGTATTCAGAGTCGGTAAGCCTTGGCGGTACTTACCGATACCGGGTCCGGGGCTGCAATATCAACGGCTGCGGCGGCTGGCTCGAGAGTACCGATGTACTAGTCACTATCGAAAATCCGCAGTTCTCGATCAACAACGCAGCGGTGACCGAGGGTGGCAACCTCACGTTTACGGTCACGAAGAGCGGGTCGGCAAGCGCATCCTACGGTATCGATTATCAAACTGTCAGCGGTTCGGCGAGCAGCGCCGACTTTCTGGCGAAGTCGGGCAGACTCACGTTTGCAGCAAGCGAGACCAGCAAGACGGTCATTGTATCGACGATCGACGACGCGTTTGCAGAGTCATCGGAGACTTTCGACGTGGTGCTGTCGGGGGCCGTCAGTCCGGTCACGATCGTTGATGGGCAAGGTACCGGCACGATCAACGACGACGATCAGAATGCACAAAACGCGCTGCCCTTTACCGGTGTCGACCCGACCAACGAGCCGGTTACGGCCTCTGAGTATCGCGGGCAGCTCCGTGGAGTGCATACTGTCGGCCGCGACGGCTCATTCAACTACCGTATTCCGGTCGAAGTCCCGCCCGGTATCAACGGCGCTCAGCCAGCGCTGGCCTTGAGTTACAACAGCAATCGTCGCAACGAAGTTGCAGGTTGGGGTTGGAGCGTCGAGGGCATCTCGAGCATCCACCGCTGTCCGGCGGATCTCATGCGCGACGGTTACGTCAGCGGGATCGGTAACGGCGAGGCTTACAAGTTCTGCCTCGATGGGGAGCGCCTCGTAGAGATCGTCGCCGGCGAGTACCGGACCGAAGACGAGCGATTCAGCCGGATTCGCCGTTTCGGTGGCAGCGAACGCGTCCCTGAGTATTGGCAGGTCGAGCGCAAGGACGGCAAGCTGTTGACCTTCGGCGGCGCCGCCGTGCACAACGCAGAGCGCGAGGACGGCGCGGGGGCTACCGTGTTCTGGTCGATAAGCAGCGTCAAGGCGCTGCCCGACAATCTTGTCCAGTACTCGTACGAGAAGAACGCAACAACCGGCGTGCACCGCATACAGTCGATCGATTACACCCTTAACCCGTCAACGGGTACCGACCTCAATCATTCCGTCTCGTTTGTGTACGAGTCGGCTGTCAGGCCCGATCCGATTCGCAAGTTCGTCGCGGGCCGCCTGCTGAACAACGACAGGCGCCTGCAAAGTATCGTCGTCTACGCTGCCGGCGCGAGAGTCCGAAGCTACGATCTGAGCTATCAGCAGCAGGGGCAGTCATATGCGGGCGCCGTCCTCGACGATCCGGCGCAGACCAGCCGGCTGGCAGAAGTGAGGCTGTGTTACGCGAGCGCGCTCAGTTGCGCATCTCCGCTGACGTTCGACTGGACTTCAGCGGCAAGCAACGACTTTATCGCAGACGGGACGACGGCGAGCGATCTCATCGAAGACGATGTGAACTATGCTCAATGGGTTGATCCGGCCAATCTCAACGGCGGCGCCTACTGGATCCAGGGCACGCCGGAGCCGGGTTACCGAATAACGCACTCCGGCGCAATCTCTGGCGGCACGGCGAGCGGCGACTTCGACGGCGACGGGCTCAAGGAACTCGCGTGGTGGGAGTGCAACGAATCCACGAACCAGTGCCAGCACTATGTGAAGATGGATGCGTTCGCTTCGCCGATCTTCGTAGGTCAGTCGATAAACCGGGTAGGTCTTGGTTCGCCGCCCGTTTATGACGCCGCCCACGGCGGCGTCATGGATTTTAACAACGACGGTCTCGACGACTATTACATATCTTCTACCTATCGCAGTGAAGGTATAAGGGCCTATCTAAGCAACGGCAACGCTCTACAGCTGTCGTCCGGTTACTCAATAGCTATCGAGGAGATTGCACCTCCGATTACGATTACCGTCAACGGGCAGACGTGGAACAACGAGAATTTTCCATTCCATGTTGAGCTGCGCGACATGACCGGCGACGGCCTGGTCGACGTATTTCTGGCGACGCCGGTCAGCGACGATCCGACCGTGGCATCGCTGCAGGACTCCGGCGAGACTGGCATCTATGTGGCGGTGAATACGGGTTCGGGCTTCGGGCCCTACGAACGCTGGGGTACGGCCACGGACTATCAAACTCACCGCAAAGTCAACTACGCGGACTTCGGCGGGAGAAAACTCTACGCGTCGCAGCGTCTCGCTGACGTCAACGCCGACGGCCTGCCCGACATCGTGGGGTTCCTCCCCGAATGGCCGGTCGAAGTCGGAATCAACACCGGCAGCGGTTTCCTTCCCCCGGTGAGCTGGACGAGCACTTCGATCCCCAGGGTCATCAATCACAGTCAGCCATACTACAGTTACGAGTGCCCGCCGAGCGCCGCCGGCATGCAAAGCATGATTGACAAGATTTCGCGACTCGGCGACTTCAACGGCGACGGAGCGACGGATATCGCCTACCTGCTGGAAGACGGACTGTACGTGGCGTTGTCTAACGGTACGGGTTTCGAACCTGCGTTTCGCTGGAGCGATGCTATCAATCTCGAGAAAGCGTTGTGCGGTTCGGCGTACTACCCTCCGGCCGTTGGCGATCCAGGGACGTTCTTCGGCCGGTATCTGTGGTCAACCGCCGATCTGAATTTCGACGGCCGCTCGGATATCAAAATCGAAATAGAGCGAACACAGGGTCCGCAGGAGGAGGACATCCACGGCGTTCTGTACTCCCGATCGAAACCGGATACAGCCGGGCAGGGCTTCAGTTCCCTGCGAATAATGTACAGAGAGCCCTTCGACTACAGCACTGAACGCGAGCTAACAAAACTCTCGGACTCATTTGTGACGGAGCAGGACGAAGTGATCTTCGTCGATGGACACAGCCGGACCGAAGGGTCCCACGGTGAACGGTTTCTGAGGGCCTGGGAAAGCTTCAAAGTGGGCGCCAGACGCGCTCGCATGGTCGGCGTTCACGAGGGGGCGGCGCGATCCGTGTCGTTAGACTATGCACCGGTGAATCGTAATACCGAGCTGTATACGCAGAATGCGGGTGCCGGTACGACAATCACTGCGGCGGCCCGTAACGAACGCGTTAGCTACCGCGGCTTCGAGGGGGACAGGTTCCAGGCAGCGGCGGACCAGACCCAGCCGACGGCGAGAAGTGCGCCGCACACCGTGACGGACCTGACGGTTACCGAACACGGAACACCGCGGCATACGACGGCATACCGCTACACCAATCATCGTGTGCATAGCCGGGCTTATGGGAGCCTCGGTTTTGAGAAAGTCGAAGAGACGCGCCGTTTCCCGACCGAGCCATTAGGCCTGAGAACCATTACCGAATACGTGCAGGCAGCCACGCCTGCGTACAAGGTCTCGGGCAAGGTTGCGCGGCAGCTGACCTGCGCGGTCGACAGCAACGACGAGGCGTGCGGCAATCAGGCTGTGATCCTCTCCGATGAGCGTAATCGCTGGAGAGTACGAGTCTACTCCGACGACATCGACAGTGGCGCCAACAGCCCGCACTTCTTCCCGTACATCTTCGAGTCAAGCATGGAGAAGTGGGATCTAAACGCAACCTATGTAGGCAGTACGCGCTTTCGGGCGTATGCGACAGGTAGCCTCACCTGCAATCAGATTCCGATCGGTTTGACGAAGATCGTGGCTGACGTGAACTGGCGCGGCTACGGCGGTGATGCCGTCGATAACTATGATGCCGACGGTGTGCTGCCTTACTCGAGCAGCTTGAATTGCGCCAGTTCTCCCGTGGACGATCAGTCGGTCGTGCACGAGGAAAAGAGACTGCTCAACGTCGGCAGTGTCAAGACCGGAACCCGCTGGCTGCTCGGTCTGGTCGGGCGCGAGGAAGTTACGGCATCTACGGGAACGTCCGCATATACGTTAGACGCAGGGCAAACACGCACCGTTGCGTATACATACTACGGTAGCGGATTGCACCAGGGCCGCTTGCTTGCAAAGACGGTTGAGCCCGATATTCCGAGCCTGCGTCTAAGTACGAGCTACGAATACAACCAGTACGGTTCTGTCAGCCGTGAGATCGAGAGTTGGAACAATCTCACTAACGACGGTCTTGATTTTGTGTCGCGCGATACGCGAGCAGCCGAGACCTTCCTGGCGGGCGGTGACCGGAGGGTCGTGACTACGAATGCCCTGGGGCACGTGACGACGGCACTGTTCAACGCGGAATTCGGTCTTGCTCAGTCTTTCGTTGACGCCAACGGCCTGACCACGCTCTACGCCTATGACAGCCTCGGCAGGGAAGTATCCGTTACGCATCCCAATAACACTCAAACTCTCACCGACTACGCTGTCTGCACAGCCTGCCTGACGTTCGAGAGCGCTACCGCCTGGTTTCAGCAAACGAAGGTTCCCGGTGAGAGCGCGCAGCGGATCTACTTCGACGGTCTGGACCGTGACGTAGGTACGCAGAACGTCGGCCTGAATGGCGAATACATTTATACGCACAAGACCTACGATGCGCGAGGAAATCTCGCATCGGTGTCGGAGCCGTTCACTGGCGGAGTTTCGCAGTTCGTGACGTCTCACCAATATGATGTCCTTGATCGAATCACGATTACCGGGTTTCCGGACGGGTCGCTGGAACGACACGACTATCATGGTCTGGAGCAAATCACTACGAATCGCCTTAATCAGGTCAACCGGCGCGTGCTGAATGGCGTGGGCTGGGTGATGCGCAGCGTTGACAACGCCGGTACACATGTCGAATCCACCTACACGGGTTTCGGCGATCTGCTGACCACCCTGGTTGATAACCGGGCGGACACGCTTACCCAGGTCGGGCGCGACGTGCTCGGCCGGAAGACCTCGTTGGTCGATCCCAATACGGGGCTCAGAACCTATGAGCACAACCCCCTGGGGCTCGTAGCCCGTGAGATCGATGCCGAAGGTCAGGTTACCCAGAATGCTTACGATAAGCTCGGTCGGCTCCTGACGCGTATTGACGATGCCGCCGCGGCAGGTTCGGCGCAACGGACACATTCGTGGACTTACGACAACAAGGCAAACGGAATCGGGCTGGTCGGGCGTGTGTCCGGCTTCAATTCCGACGGCTCCACCTATGTCGAAGAGAGCGAGTACGATTCGCTGTCCCGGCTTGTCGAAACCGAGACTGCGATCGGCGGGCAGTCCTTTACACTGGAGTACTTTTTCGACGATCTCGATCGGCAGATCGGAACCGCATACCCTTCGGGCTATCTCATGGCGAGGCTGCACAACAGCTACGGCCACCTGTCGAAGATCACCGAAGCCGCTACCGGCGAGCTGATCTGGGAGGCGAATACAGCCGACGCGCGCATGAACATTACCGAGTTTGCGCTCGGCAACGGCGCCACGACGCTGCGGGACTACGATCCCGCGACGGGGCGTGTCGAACGGATCTCAACGTATCGTTCCGGTGTGACGATTCAGGATCACGAGTACACCTTCGACTTTCTCGGCAACTTGCGTCAGCGTGTAGACTATGTAGCCGGCCTGACTCAGGACTTCTGTTACGACAACCTCAACAGGCTGGTAGCGGCCCGCTTCAACGGCTGCAGCAGTTCGTCTCAGGATTTTACGTATGACGTGCTCGGCAATATTCTGACCAAGGCCGGCGTCAGCGGAAGCTATCAATACGGCGCGAACGGCGCTGGTCCCAATGCGGTGACGCAGGCTGATGGCCTGAGCTACGAGTACGACGCGAACGGCAATATGATCGCTGCAAGAAACAGCGGCAACAGTGTCGTCAAAACGGTCGACTACGGCGCTTTCAACAAGCCGACCTATTTCTCGAACGGCGGCAAGTGGAGCCAGATTGCCTACGGCCCGCATCGCAGTCGTGTGACCCGCGAAGACGATACCGGCCGAAACACGGTTTATGTCGGCGGGGTTTTCGAATACGTCGACGACAACGGCGTTCAGGAGCAGGTTCACTATCTCGGAGACTTCGGGATGTACGTCTCCCGCGGCGGTCTTGCCGGTGAGACCTACAAGCTGTATACACACCGGGACCACATCGATTCGGTCGTAGCGAGGTCGAAAGACACCGGTAGCGCGGAGAAGTTGGGCTACGGCCCATGGGGCTTGAGACTGGAGGCGAACTGGGGCGGCGTTGCGAAAGGCCCGTCGTTCGCTCCCGAAGCCTCGTCGCGGGGATTCACCGATCACGAACATCTTGACGGCGTCGGCTTGATCCACATGAACGGTCGCGTGTATTCGCCCACGTTGGGCCGTTTCCTGAGCCCCGATCCGCACATTCAGGCGCCCCTGAACACCCAAAGCTACAACCGCTACAGCTACGTTTGGAACAATCCGCTCAGCTACACCGACCCGACGGGTGAGATCCTCTGGGTTCCCGTTATTTGGGGGGCTGTGAAAGTGGCTGGTTGGGCGTTAACCGCGCATGGCGTGTACGAAACGGCCCAGACCGCGATCGAGATCCACGACGAGATTCAAAGCGGGGAGAAGACGGCAGCGGAAGTGCTGGACGAGCGCAAGGTCGAAATTGCCGTAGAGGCGGGCATGACGATGGCGGGGCCGGTTGTAAAGGCCGCGGAGAGGCTCGTGCCCGAGTCCGTTCAGGACCGGATTACCGGCAAGATCTCGGAGGTCGCAGGTTCCGGGTCGGGGCGCAACGCGGGCGGCGCCGACAACGCCGATGCACTGAGCGTTCCCAGCACGCCGGGCCAGCGATTGGCCGACCGCGCGCAGTCCTCCCGCAGCGAGACCGGGGTAAACACGGTCGCGGTCATCAAACACCAGGACGGCACGGTAACCGTCGGAAGAAACAGTGGCGGCGTCAACAATGCCGATGTGCAGGAGTCCGTATCGCGCGCACCGCAGAGCTGCTTTGGTGCACAATGTGCGGAGATTAATGCGATCTCCAGAGCGAAGAACAAGGGTAGGGACACCGAAGGCGCTACCATCGAAACCAGATACGTAAGAGGAAACAATCCGGACGGACGTCACGGCGAGCTCAGGGATCCCTGCGAAACCTGTGAATACGTTATTGAAGACATGGGGCTCGAAGAGTACAAGCCAACAGATTGAATACGCCAGACGAGACAGCCAGGGGAGATATCTCGTATCTCGAGGATCTCAATGTTCGCCAGCTGCAGGCGTACGCGGCGGTCTGCCTGTGGGCTTTCTGCGTTCATTGGAGGATATCCGACGACGCTGTCCGGAGAATGGTGCACTATTTGTTTTCCATCACCACCTCTGAAAGTCTGCCCGACTGGGACCAGGAGGCGGTCGCGCTGGCAATAGTCGGTCGCTACAAGGACGTGCCAGTGAGCCTTCTTGAGTCGGTCCCGGAGTTGGCCCGGCCGTCTTTCCTATCGCTGGTAAACGATTGTTCGGAGGTCGGTTGGGTCGATATGTACGGAAAAAACTCAGATCGACCGCTGCAACACGTGCAAGGCTGTCTGCGTGTGTTGCGCGAGCATGACATCGAGTTACCCGATCTTTCCCCGCTAAGGCATCTGGCGGCGGGTTCGGGGCACTGGGGGGCTGCGGTCGGCATCGAGCAGGCTCGCGCGGCTCTGGATGAGTACGAAATGACCGATGTGCTCTAGGGTCGGCGGCAGGCCCCTAAGCCGGTATCGGAAGACGCTGCGGTTGCCCGGAGTGCCCGCTAGCGTTGCGCAGCTTCTTCGCGAAGCCGGACGAGCAGGCGGCTAAACGTGCTGTCGGGCCGCGGCCCGAATAAAGGATCGTCCGCGGCGACGGCCGTTACGTCGATGGTGCTTGAAGCGAGCCGCTCGGCGCGCGGGAAAAGCTCATGTTCCTCCCAGGCGATATGCCGCCCGAGTCTTTCCACATACTTCTGCGTTTCGTCGACGAAACGCTCGCGTAGTAGCACGGCGCCGGATTTTGCGGCATCGCAGGCGTCTTTGAGCTGCTGACTCGCGAGCGCGAGTTCACGGTGCTCCGCCTCGACGCGCTCGAGACCTTCACAGTACTCGCCGCCGGCATCTGCCAGCAGCGCATAGACAATGTCTTCCGTGGGGTGGTGCACGACATCCGAGTAGCCGCACATGTAGTGCATGATATCGGCAAGCAGTTCGAAGTCGGGCTCGCCGCCGCTCCGCGCCGACGCCGCTTCGGCGCTGACGAGTTCAATGAGAACCGCAAAGTTACGATGGTCCTCGCGCAGCGACTTGACGACCTCGCTGAGTCTGGCTCCACGGGCTGCCGTCATTGTCTGTCTCCTCGTCGCCACAGACCCTTGCATCGTCCGGCAGACGGCTCTTGTGCACCATATGCAGTTACCCCTACGTGAGAGCGGGCTCGTTGCCGGATCGCTTTGCCGGCGGGCGTTCGGCGCCGTGCCGTACGCAAGAGATTCGGCGGAGCCCGCTGTAATTTTCCCGTAACACAACAGCAACAGTCGCGTAAACGCGCTGTAAACCGGCTATGGGATTTTGTCCATCCAACAATAAGAGCAAGGCAAGATGAACTTGGCTTCCATACTCGTCGTCGACGCTGATACCACCTCGCGCGGGCTGATGGCCCACGAACTGCGGGAGCTGGGACACACGGTCAGCGAGACCGAAGATGCGGGCTCGGCGCTCGAACTCGTGCGGCGCAAGCGGCCCGATCTCATGGTGTGCGATTTTGCGCTGCCCGATCTGGCCGGCGTAGAACTGCTGTCCGATGTCAGGAGCTCGGAGGATCTTCGTTCAATGCGCGTTCTAATGACTTCGGTCTGTGCCGACAACGCCGACGTCATGACTGCGCTGGATTCCGGGGCGGACGATTTCATCGGTAAACCCATTAACACGCATGAGCTAAGGGCTCGGGTGAGCGCCTGTTTGCGGCGCCCCGCGAACCTGTCGCTGGCCGAGGAGATCACCGCGGGCGGCATTAGCATCAACAACGTCGGGCACCGGGTTACCGTCGACGGCAAGTCGGTTGCTCTCGCGCCGCGCGAGTACCGACTGCTCCTGTTCCTGCTGGGCAATCAAGACCGTGTATTCAGCCGCAAGCAGCTACTGGTGCACGTGTGGGATCGGGAAGTGGCGGTCGGCGCGCGGACTGTGGATGTGCACATTCGCCGTCTGCGCAGTCTGCTCGAGCCGTTCGGCTACGAGACCTATCTGCAGACCGTGCGCGGCAGCGGCTATCGCTTTTCGCTCGAGCCCTAGAGCAGGAACGTTGCAGAGCCCGTGCGGCCCGTAATAAATCCGTCACACAACTGACACATGCGTTCCACAAAACCAGCCTACTCTTGCCCGCACTGAGGATGCCGGCGAACTCCGGGGGAGCGACCTCGCACCGCAGGCAGCGGCATAACAACGACAACAGAGCCGTAGCGATACTTGTGTACTGCAAACGCCGAAATCAAACCTTAAACGAATGTTGCGTCGCTGACACGGCGCACGCTCACGCACAACATACTCACGTCTGGAGAGGATAATGAACCCGACTAAACTGATTGCCGCACTACTGGCCGGCGCAGCGCTGTCTGCCTGCGGCAGCGGTGACATCAATATTTCGCCTTCGACCGTCAGCAACACGACCAATAACGGTGGTGGCAACGGCGGCAGCGGTGGCCCGAGCAGCGTCTGCGGCAACCGCACCGTGGGCAGCCAGGTCATATCGGGGACGGAGGACGGCAACGGCAACTGCCTGTACGACTCCGTTTTTGTCGGCCCGAACAACAACCTGACCGAAGATCTTCTCCTGCGGGCGCTGCCGAACGGCGGCGCGCACATTTTCGACACCAGCCTGTTCGTCGGCGAAACCTACCGCACGCAGGCCGCTCTCGCGGCCAACGGCATTTTCGAAGGCGGTGACGGCCCGACGCTGACGATCGAGGCGGGTACAACGCTTGCGTTTACCGATCAGCGTAACTTCCTGATCATCAACCGGGGTTCGCAGATTATCGCCAACGGCACGGCGGATGCGCCAATCACGCTTACCTCGCTGACCGACGTCAACGGCACGGTTGGTCCGGAAGACGTGCAGCAGTGGGGCGGCGTCGTCATCAACGGCTTCGGTATCTCCAACAAGTGCGAGTATAACGACGTGCCTCGCTACGCTGGCGGCCCGACGGATCGTGACAGCGGCACGAACCCGAATCTGGCTCTCGGCGGCGGAACCGAGTGCGCTATCGAAGCCGAAGGCTCGGCCGGCGACGACGAGTCGCAGTACGGCGGGATCAACAACGAAGACGATTCCGGCAGCCTGCGCTACGTGATCGTCAAGCATACGGGTGCCCAGGTCGGCAACGGCGACGAGCTGAACGGTATTTCCTTCGGTGGTGTAGGCCGCGGCACGCTGGTCGAGAACCTGCAGGTCTATTCGACCTTCGACGACGGCATCGAAATGTTCGGCGGCTCGCTCGACATCACCAACTTCGTCGCCGTCTACGCACGTGACGACAGCATCGATATCGACGAAGGCTGGGATGGCGTCCTCACCAACGCCCTCGTCATTCAGCAGGAAGAGAACGGCAACCACTGCATCGAGGCAGACGGTGTCGGCAGCTACGATTCGTTTTCCTCCGCCAACAACAATCTGGCCGCGTTGCAGCAGATCGTCGACAACGGCTTCAACAGCCGCCCCGTGATCAACAACCTGACCTGCATCGTGTCGCCCAACTTCCCGGGCACACACGATCCGGGCGCGGGCTGGCGGTTTCGCGAAGGTATCTATCCGATCGTCCAGAACGCGCTGCTGATCTCGTCGTTCGGTGTCAACGATCCCACCGGCGCCGACGACAACTACTGCCTGCGCTTCCAGTCCGACGAAACGCTTGCCGCAGCTGACGCGGGTATCATGCAGATCAATTCCGCCATCGTGGCCTGCCAGGAGGTTGACCGCGGAGCGGTGATTGGCACCTTCAACGGCGAGCGGGCGTGGATGGAGGCGAACAGCAGCCAGTTCGCGACGGTTGCCAGCGGCACGGCGATCGATGCCTCCGAAAACACGACGCCCGAACTGGCCCTGCTGGACGGTGATCAGAACGTCTTTTCAACGCTTTGGGCGAGCTCGGCGGTGGACGGCGCGGTTCCCGCGGCGTTGACGGAGCCGACGGCGATCGAAGTGGGCGGCACGGCTCCGACTTTCCTCGGCGCTGTCGAAGCGACCAACGACTGGACCTCACCGTGGGTCTACGGCATCAGCCCCGACAACCGCGGGCAGGCGCTCTGGTTCGAGTAAGCCTTGAGGTTTGAGGCCAACGCTATGAGTTCGGCACTCGTTCCACAAGACCGGAGCGAGTGCCGTTCGCTTTTCACCGAGCCCCGCCCAGGGGCCGGTTCGACGGGACAGAAATAATGACAATTTCAGGCAAGCTCCGCAGGCACCCGATCGCCGCGGCCGTAGCGCTGGCTCTCGCGCTGGGTCCGGCAGGCGCGGCAGCCCAGGAAGAAGAACAACCCGAGATCATTCCAGAGCCGGAGGTGCAGAACCCGGAAGAACAAATCGAAGAGGTTGTAGTTCTGGGGCGCTTCATCAGCTCGAGTCAGCAACTCGTCAACGAGCGCATGAACGATGCGTTCGCGACCGACTTGCTGGGCTCCGATACGATTAGCCGGCTGGGCGACTCCACGGTGGCAGCCGCGCTCCGCCGCGTTCCGGGGCTGACGCTCGTACAGGACAAGTTCATTTACATCCGCGGCCTGGGCGAACGCTACTCGAGCGCTACCCTGAACGGTGCGCAGATTCCTTCGCCGGACCTTACGCGTAACGTAATCCCGCTCGACGTGTTTCCGACCTCGGTCGTCGAATCGCTCAAGGTTCAGAAGTCCTACGACCCAAGCATCTCGGCCAACTTCGGCGGCGGCGCCGTCGACATTCGCACCAAGGGTATTCCCGACGCGTTTACCGTCCGCCTGGAGTTCGGTTCGGGTTACAACAGCGAGGTGCCGAGCAGTGTCGCCACCTACGCGGGCGGCGGAGACGACCGTTACGGCAGCGACGACGGCTCGCGGGCTCTGTCGCAGGGGCTCGTGCAGGGTCTCGACCGTTTTCAGGGTAATTTTGCGCTCAACAACATAGAAAATCAGGTTGCCAATGCAGCCCCGAATCTCGGTACGACAGAACGACTGTTCCAGGCCGAGACTATCAACCGCCAGTTTGCGGCCGAGCTGAATCGCAACATCGCGATCGAGAGCAAGGATCCGGGGCCGGACATCAAGGTCCGCGCGAGCATCGGCAACAAGTTCGCGCTGGGTAACGATTGGGAAGTCGGCTTCGCCATAGGTGCTGCCTACGAAAACGACTGGCGCTGGAGGGAGACGCAGAACGCCGTCGTCGGGGATCCCGAAGAGCAGAACGGTGTCCGCCAGGAAACGACGCGGAACATTAATCTCACGGGATCGGCAAACTTCGGCGCCTCGTTTCTGAACGATCACGAGATCGAAACGACCAGCCTGTTCCTGCGCGATACTGACGACGAAACCGAAATCTTCGATTTCTTCAACGAAAACCGCCTGGCGTCGAGTGGCCGCGGGTTCCGGAACTACCGTCTGGAATGGGAAGAACGCGAGATGGTGACCAATCAGATACGTGGTACGCACTATCTCGGCGCGGATACCAAGGAACGCCTGCCGTTCCTGAACTTCCTGGGCTTTATCCCGGAAGAGACCCGCTTTGAATGGTTCTACTCCGATTCCGAGGCCACGACGGACATCCCCAATCGCGTAGTCATTACGGCGGATACGTTTTTCGACGCAAACGGCGCAAAGATCAGCGAAAACGTATCGCTAAGCTCGAACGCCGGCGACTATCGTTTTACCGAGCTGACGGATGACGTGCGCGACCACGGTTTCAGCGTCATGCTGCCGGTGGAGTTTTCGAACTCCTATGTGGAGATCTCCGGCGGCGGCGGCCATACCCAGAAGGCTCGCACCTACCGCCAGACGCAGTTCTCGATCGGTTTCCGCGACGTGTCGGATATTTCGCTGCTGCAGGGGCCCCTCGACGAAGTGTTCTCGGAGGAGAACATCTTTGCGACGATCCCGAATCCGGACCCGAGCAATCCGGTAGCGGGCTCGCTGGTATACGAGAACGATCTTTTCTTCAACCGGACGGGCGCGAACACCAACAGCTATCTTGCGGCAACGATGACCGATGCCGCCTTCGGGCAGGTCGACTGGACCATCGCCGACACCTGGCGGCTTGTCGCCGGCGCCCGCTGGGAAGACTATCGTCAGGTTTCGGTGCCGTGGAACCCGTACGGCTTCTCGCTGGGCAGTCCTCAGGTCGACGCCGACTTCGAAGGTCGCGAGGAAGAACTGGAATCGCTATTTTTCCAGGATGACAAGGTCTACCCTTCAGTAGGTCTTACCTACATGGGCTCGCTGTGGGCGGATACCTTCCAGCTTCGTCTCGGCTACAGTGAGACCGCCGTGCGCCCCGATCTGCGCGAAATCACCGATTCGAGTTACATAGACCCGATTACGGACGCGCTGACCTTCGGCAACCCCGGCGTGCGGCCGGCCGATGTCGAGAACATCGACCTTCGCGCCGAGTGGTTCTTTGCGAATAGCGACACCTTCTCCGTGACGCTGTTCTCGAAGGATATTACCAACCCGATCGAGTTCTTCGAGATACCGGCTTCGGATACGACCTTCGCTCGCGAAATCCTCAACGCGGAGTCCGCCGAGGTGCAGGGCGTCGAAGTCGAGTTCCTCAAGGAACTCGGTTTCCTCGGTGGCTGGGGCGATCTGTTCTTTATCCAGGGCAACGCCACCTACCAGTGGAGCCGGGATCTCGTTGTCGGCGCGAACGGCGGATCCGTGAGTTGCGAAGACCGCGACGCGGACGGTAACGTCATTGCATCGAACTGCGATCTGTCGGGCGCGTCGGAATCTGTCGTCAACTTCATGATCGGTTTCGACTCGGCCGATTCCCGGCATACGGCTTCGCTGATCTACAATGTGTTCAGCGAACGCCTGTTCGCGTTTGGCCGTTTCGGTCGCCCGGATACGTTCGAGCAGCCGTTCACCTCGCTGGACCTGACCTACTTCTGGTATCCGACGGACCGCATGACCTTGCAGCTCAAGGCGCAGAACCTGCTGGACGAGTCGATCAGCATCGAGGCTGACGGCATTCCGATATTCGAAGAGAAGCCGGGAATCGGTATCTCCGCCGCTTTCCAGTGGGGGTTCTGACCTCGAGCGATCCGCAGAAAGAGGGGTCTAGAAAAAGGGGCCGGGTTTATTTTTGCGCCGCAAAAATAAACCCGACCCCTTTTTCGAACAAATAAACCCGGCCCCTTTTTCGCGACCCCCTTTTTGTTTTAGGTCAGAAGAACTTCTTGGCGAGGTTCAGCACGTCATCCACGCCAACTTTGCCGTCATCACCCGCCAATAGCGCGCCGGCCAGCGGCCCGAGACTGCTGGCGTTTGCCTGGCCGCCAATGCTCCGGCCGCCGTCCGAGTTCTTGTTCAGCGCGCCCATGGCGAGTCCGGCCAGCATGGGCAGTGCCTTCTTGATCAGCGCGGCATCGATACCGGTTTCGGCGGCCGCGTTGGCGGCCACGTTGCGCGACACGTCCTTGCTGCCGAAGATATGCCCAAGGATACCGTTACCGTCCCTGACCGCATCGGCCGACACGACGCTTGCAGGGTCGTCGATGTAGCGCTGGTGATTGCCGGATTCGAGCGCCCGTTTCAGCGCGCCGACGCCGCTGTCGTCGCGCGTCTTGTTCTGCAGACCGCGCAGCAGCGCGGGTGCTACCGATTTCAGGAGGCTGTCGGTTTCGGCGCCGCCGAGCCCGAGCTGTTTGCCAACCGTTGCGACGCTTTTGTCGCCGCCCGCCGCCGCGAGCATTGCTAGTAAGTCCATTCGTCCGGTTCCTTGCGCCTAGTCTTTGGGAATGATGATTTTCTGACCCGGATAGATGCGATCAGGATTCTCGATAATGTCTTTATTGGCTTCGTAGATCTTCATGTAGGCCGATGCCCTGCCATAGAAGCGCTTGGCGATCGAGCCCAGCGTATCGCCGCTCGCGATCTCGTAGTACTCCGCGGCGGGTTCCGGTTCCGGCGCTTCGGGCGGCGGGGGCGGCACCGCCAGCCCGTCGGCGTCCACGCGCTCGACACCCTTGACGTTGCCGGCTATGGCGACAGCCAGATCCTTGGTCGCCTGGTTGATCGCCTTGCCCTTGACGGTGGCAACGCCATCGTCGAAATCCACCTCGAGATCCGACAGACCGCTGGTTTTGATTTCCAGATGCTGTTTGATGTTGTCGGCGGCTTCCGCGTCGGTTTCGAACAGCTTGAGTCCAACGTCCTTGACGAAGTCGAGAATTCCCATAAACCTACCCCTTTTTTGTATTGCGCAGAGCATTCCCAACGCGTCGTCCCGCAGGCGTTGAGTGTTCTTGCGTGTTGCCAGATTGATTGCGGCCCGATTTTTGTTGTATTTGTCGGGCTGCGGACCGCGGCGGCGGCGCCCGAAGGCTGACCGAACCGCGATATCGTCCCAAGAGTATGCCGGACGAGTATGACAGTCCAGTCGGCAGCCCTGGCCGGCCGTTCTGGCCGCTCGCGCTATAATCCATGGTCCGTTGCGGAAATTGTAGGAATACCGGGTATGTACAGAATCAGGTTTGCGGGTTTGCTGCTGCTGCTGAGCCTCACGGGCTGCGCCGTCAACCCGGTGACGGGCGAACGGCAGCTCATAACCGTTAGCCCGCAGCAGGAAATCGCCATGGGCGAGCAGGCTTACGGCCCGACGCAGCAGTCACAGGGCGGGGAATACGACGTCGATCCGGAGCTGACCGCCTACGTGCAGCGCGTGGGCGCGCGGGTTGCGGCGTACGCCGAAAACCCGCTGCCGTACGAATTTGTCGTACTCAACAATTCGGTGCCGAACGCCTGGGCGCTGCCCGGCGGCAAGATCGCCATCAACCGCGGCTTGCTGACCGAGCTCGATTCGGAGGCCGAGCTGGCCGCCGTGCTGGGGCATGAGGTCGTGCACGCAGCGGCGCGGCACTCCGCGCAGCAAATGACCCGGTCCATGCTGTCGCAGGTGCTGGTCGTGGCCACCGCCGTGGTGGCGCGCGACAGCCAGTACGGCAACCTTGCGGTCGGCGGCGCCGCGACCGGGGCTCAGCTCATCAACTCGGCCTACGGCCGCGGCGCTGAGCTCGAATCGGACAAGTACGGCATGCGCTACATGTCGAAAGCCGGCTACGACCCGACCGGCGCGATTACGCTGCAGGAGACGTTTGTGCGGCTTAGCGAGGGCCGCCGGCAGGACTGGCTGTCCGGCCTGTTTGCCTCGCACCCGCCGTCACCGTCACGCGTGGCGGCCAATCGGCAGACGGCGAGCACTTTACCCGCGGGCGGCGAGCTGGGCGTCGATCCCTACGAGCGGGCGCTGGCCAAGACGCGGCGGATAAAACCGGCCTACGACGCCTATGACGAGGGCCGTCAGGCGCTGGCCGACGGCGACAGGGAGCGCGCGCTAAGCCTTGCCAATCGCGCGCTCGACCTGTTCCCTGACGAAGCCCACTTCCACAGCCTGCGCGGCGATATTCGTCTGACGGAAAAAAACTACGCCTGGGCCGAAACCAACTACACGCGCGCGATCGACCGGCGGGAGGATTTCTTCTATTACCATTTACAGCGCGGGATGGCGCGCAGGGAGCAGGGCGAGCTCGACGGCGCGCGCCGCGATCTCGAAGCGAGCCTTGAGCTAATGCCGACCGCGCCCGCACACTACACGCTGGGAACGCTGGCCGAGGATCGCGGCGACGTCGCGACGGCACTCGAGCACTACAAGGTGCTTGCCGGTCAACAGGGCGACTACGGCGCGGCGGCGCGCGGCCGCATCGCGCGCCTCGATCTGCCGGGCAATCCGTCCGCCTACATTCCGTTCAACTGCGTCGCCGACGGTCAGCAGCAGCTCATCGTGCAGGTGCGCAACGATGCGCCGGAGGCGCTGCGCAACATTCGCGTCGCCGTGGGTTTCACGGGCGCCGACGGCCGCTCACGGGAGCGGAGCCACGCTTATCGCGGCCAGCTTGCGCCGGGCCAGATCGCGAACATTGCGACGGGACTTGCGCCGTATACGGGCGGCGGCTGCCCGGTGCGGGTGATCGGGGCCGAGTTCGCGAACTAGCGGCACTCCGCAAGGCGAGCGGCCCTGCCGCCCGGGGTTTGCCGCCAACGCGGTTTGAACCTCGCGCCCGCCCGCCGTTCGAAACGATGGCGCAGGCGGGTCATTTACATAGGGTCAACAGGCCCTGGGAGGCAACGATGTTGAAACTGGGCGCTATGCTGCTCACGGTCCTGAGCGGCGGTTTTGTGGCGGGTGCAATGGTCGCCGGCTCGCTGAGCGAGCCGGAATCTGCTCCCGGGACATCGGCGGCAGCCGCTGCCGTGTATTTCGACGAGACGGCGCCCGTCGCCGAGCGCCTGGCCGAGCTCGAGCGGACGGTTGCGGAAGAACGTGACGCGCGGCTGGTGCTCGAGGAGCAGATCACGATCCTCCTCGAGGAAATCGACCGCATCGATTCGCGCGGTCCGGCCGTGCTGGCGTCCGAGGTCGGCGAATTGCTGACCCGGCGCGAGCGGTCGGAAGAACTCAGGGCCAACCTGCGCAGCAATCGCGACCCGGTCAGCCGGGCGGCAAACGTTCGCCAACGGCAGCTCGATCGCCTGACGGAAGGCGGCTTTGCCGTCGACGAGGCGGAACGAATCCTCGAAAAACGCTCGGAGCTGCAGTGGGATCTGATCCAGTCGCAGCATGAGGCGCGGCAGGAAGGCGCGGGTTTCGATTCCCGGAGTCTCGACAACAATCTGGACTGGCGCTTGCGTCAGGACTTAGGCGATGCGGAATACGAACGCTATCTCGAGGCGATGCGGCAGCCCACGCGGATGACGGTCACCAACGTCTACGCATCGTCCCCCGCGAGCCGCATCGGCTTGCAGCCCGGCGACCAGATCGTCGCGTACAACGGCCAGCGGGTATTCAGCGCCACAGAGCTGCGCGCGTTTACGAACGATGCGGGCGGCAACGCAATCGTCGACGTCGTGCGCGACGGAACGCAGCTGCAGCTGTCCGTGCCGGCGGGGCCCATGGGCGTGCAGGTCCGCGGCTCGCGCAGCACGATCAACCTGCGGGTGGGCAACTAGGGCCCGGCAAGAAGAACTGCCCTGGCGGCGGTCCGGATCGCGGCAAATCGGCAAGGGCGGTCTTGCCCGCGGCGGGCGGGACTGGCTTTCGGCTGGCGGAAGCGGGGCGCGTAGTGGCAGAATGCCGTGCTACGCTCGCTCTGGTTTGCCGGCATTTGAACTATCTGATTCGCTATACCGTTCCCAACGCGTTTACTTCGCTGAGTCTCCTGCTCGGCATAGCGTCGATTGTGACCACCCAGTCCGGCGATCTGGTGCTCGCCGCCTGGATTATCGTCTGGTGCGGGCTGCTCGACGTAATGGACGGACTGTCGGCCAGGCTCCTGAAAGCCACTTCGGATTTCGGCGCCGAGTTCGACTCGATGGCGGATCTGGTTTCGTTTGGCGTGGCGCCGGCCATACTGGTGCTCAATCTCGGCATTAGCGTCGCGGGCATCGAGCCGAACAGCAACCACTACTGGCTGCTGCTCGCCGCCGTCAGCACCTTTGCTCTGGCTGGCGCCATGCGCCTGGCCCGCTTCAATCTGACCAGCGAAACGCCGGTCAAGGGCTGGTTCACCGGCGTTCCGATCACGGCCGCGGGCGGCGGCGTCACCGCGTCGATGGCGCTCGTGCTGCTGACCTATCCGGACCTGGCCGCCAGTCTGCCGCTCGAGATCTATCTGCCCGTGCTCATGTTCGTGCTTGCGATAGCCATGGTGTCGCGCGTGCGGTTTCCGAAGATGGCCGTGCGGGAGAGCAAGGTCATCAACACGTTTCAGTTCGTCAACGTCGTGCTGATCTACTATTGCGGCATCACCCGCAGTTACCCTGAGTATCTGTTCGGTATCGGGCTGCTGCTGCTCGTGGGCGGCGTGATCGCAGGCCGTATCAGCCGCACGCGCCATGCGGTCTGACGGCGCCCGCTCCGGAGCGCCGGAAGAATTACTCGAGCAGGATGGTAAGCGTTGACAGGCCCAAGCAAAGGAGTGGCTATGCGTCCCGGTTTGTATTTGTCGTTTGCCCTGTTGCTCAGCGCGTGCAGCGCGGACGCACCGCCGACAGAGCCCGCCGCCGATGCGGCCGACTCGAGCATCGAGAGAATGCAGGGGTTCGTCGATCTGTACTGGGACGAAACCTCGGGGCGCCTCTACATCGGCATCGAGCGTTTCGACGAGCCGTTCCTGTATCAGTCGTCGCTGGCCCGCGGCGTCGGCTCCAACGACCTCGGGCTGGACCGCGGCCAGCTTGGCGATACACACGTGGCGCGCTTCGTCAGAAGCGGCTCCCGGGTGCTGCTCATGGCGGATAATCTGGACTATCGGGCCGGCAGCGACAACCCCGCCGAGCAGCAGGCCGTGCAAGAGTCTTTTGCGCGTTCGGTACTGTGGGGTTTCGACGTGAGCGACGAACGCGACGGTCAGGTGCTGGTCGACGGCACGTCGTTTTTCGTTCGCGACGCACACGGCATGGCTGCGCGGCTGGCCGAGACCGAAGAAGGCAGCTACGCAGCGGATGCCTCGCGCAGCATGATTTACCTGCCGCGCACGAAGGCCTTTCCCGACAACAGCGAAGTCGAGGCGATCGTTACGCTGACCGGCGAAGCCACGGGTGAACACCTGCCGACCGTCGTGCCGGATCCGACGGCCGTGTCCGTGCACATGCATCATTCGTTCGTGCGGCTGCCCGACGACAATTACGAGCCGCTGCCGTTCGATCCGCGCGCCGGTGTCATTGGGCTGACCTACGGCGAGGGCGGCTTTGCGGACTACGCTACGCCCATTGGCAGCGAGCTGGCCCAGAACTACGGCATCCGCCACCGGCTCGAGAAAAAAGATCCCGGGGCCGAGCTTAGCGAGGCCGTCGACCCAATCGTCTATTACCTCGATCCAGGCGCGCCGGAGCCTGTCCGGAGCGCGTTGCTCGACGGCGCCCGCTGGTGGAACCAGGCCTTCGAGGCGGCGGGATATCGCGATGCGTTTCGGGTCGAGATGCTGCCGCAGGACGCCGACCCCCTGGACGTGCGCTACAACATGATCCAGTGGGTGCACCGTTCGACGCGCGGCTGGTCTTATGGCTACTCGGTGATCGATCCGCGCACCGGGGAAATCATCAAGGGGCACGTGTCGCTCGGCTCACTGCGGGTGCGCCAGGACTACATGATCGCCGAAGGTCTGCTCGGCCCGTACGACGGCGATGCCGTGCCCGACACGATGCTCGACATGTCACTCGCCCGGATTCGCCAGCTTTCGGCGCACGAAATCGGGCATACCCTGGGCTTCGAGCACAATTTTGCGGCCAGCACGCAGGACCGCTCCTCGGTCATGGACTATCCGTTCCCCCTGATCGGGTTCGACCCGGCGACGGGCATTAGTCTGGACAATGCCTACGACGATCAGATCGGCAGCTGGGATATCCGCACCGTGCTGTATGCCTACCAGGATTTTCCGGACGGTACGGATCGCGATGCCGCGCGACAGGCAATCCTCGCGGAGACCATCGATGCGGGCTTCAAGTATGTCGCCGATCAGGACGCGCGCCGCGTGGGTGACGCACATCCCGACGGTAATCTCTGGGACAACGGCGACGACGCCATCGTCGAACTGCAGCACCTGCTGCGCGTGCGCGACTACGCGCTGGGAAGGTTTTCGGAGAACAACATACGCAAAGGCCGTCCGCTTGCCAGCATGGAAGAAGTGCTGGTGCCGATTTATCTGCTGCACCGCTTTCAGATACAGGCGGTCGGCAAACTGCTTGGCGGAGTTTACTTCGACTACGCGCTCCGGGCAGACGGCCAGGAAACTCCGGCGCCCGTGGCGACCGCGCGCCAGCGTCAGGCCCTGGAGGCGCTGCTCGGCACTCTCGACCCCGCCGTGCTCCGCCTGCCGGATTCGATCGTAGAGAACATACCGCCGCGGCCACCCGGATATCCCGCAACCCGCGAGCTGTTCAGTGGCGCCACGGGCGGCGTGTTCGATCCGCTGGCGCCGGCGGCCGCGGCCGCGGAGCTGACCCTCGAGGTGCTGCTGGACCCTGAGCGGGCGGCGCGTATGAACCGCAACGGCTCGCCGTCGTTCGGAGAACTGCTCGAGCGCCTCATGGAAGTCACCTGGTATGCGGATCCCGGAGCGCGCGATTTTCCGATCAAGCGCCAGACGAGCCTGCTCGTGCTCGACCGTCTTCTGCGGCTTGCGGTTAGCGCGGAGGTCGATCCGGGCGTCGCCGCGATGGCGCTCGACACGGTCATGACGCTTAACGGTTCGCTCGCGGAATCGGTGTCCGACAACGCGGAGCGGCGCGCCTGGGTGAGGCTCGCCCAGGCACGCATTGCGCGCGTGCTGAGCGATCCGGCGGCCGCCGATGCGCTGCCCGAGGTGAAGGTGCCGCCGGGTTCGCCGATCGGTTCCGGGATCGACAGTACGCCCCGCGCTTACGGACTGACCCGGTAATCCGATGCCGGCGACGCTTGCGGTCCTCGGCGTCTACCTGCTCGTGCTGTTCGTGCTGGCCGTCTGGAGCCGGCGCGCTACGACGTCGCTGTCCGGCCTGTATCTCGCCGACAAGAAGCTGCCGTTCTGGGTGGTCGCCTTCAGTACTAATGCGACGGGCGAGAGTGCCTGGCTGCTCCTGGGACTGACCGGCATGGCCTATGCGACCGGCGTGCAGGCGCTGTGGGTCGTGCTGGGCGAAATTGTCGGTATCTATCTGTCCTGGACGCTGATCTCGCGGCGCCTGAAGCGGCTGGCGGACAGGGAAAACGCGATTACCGTGCCCGACGTGCTGGCCGCGCCTTTCGAGGAAAAGCAGGATCTCATCCGGATTGTCGCGGTTGCGATCATCCTCATCATGGTGACGACCTACGTGACGGCGCAAATGGTGGCCTCGGGCAAAGCGCTGTCCACCTTCGTCGGGATGGAATACGGCCACGCGGTGCTGGTGAGTTCCATCGTGATCATTGGCTACACGTTTGTCGGCGGTTACAAGGCCGTGTCCTACACGGACGTACTGCAGGGCGTGCTCATGCTGGCGGGCCTGATCGTCGTGCCGATCGTCGGGATACAGGCCGCCGGCGGCTGGTCGGCGGTGCTCGATTCCCTGCGGGCGCAGGATCCGAATCTGTTGCGCTTGTTCGCGGACGGCGGCGTCAACCAGTGGGTCGTGGCCATGAGTTTCGTGGCGATCGGCCTGCCTTTCCTGGGCGTACCGCAGCTCCTCGTGCGCTATATGTCGGCCCGCGACGAGCGGGAACTCGTCAAGGCGCGCAGCGTCTCCGTGGTCGTGCTGCTGCTGTTCACGCTGGGCGCCGTGCTCGCGGGCATGGCGGGCCGCGCCCTGTTCCCCGGGCTCGACGACCGTGAGACCGTGTTTCCGCTCATGGCGTCCGAGCTGTTTCCGCCGTTCGTGACCGGTGTGCTGCTGGTGGTCGTGCTGTCGGCGATCATGTCCACGGTCGACTCGCTGCTTCTGCTGGCGTCGTCCGCCGTTGTGCGCGACGGCCTGCAGCGGCTGCGGAAGAGCCCGCGCACCGATGCGGAGCTGGCGCGTCTGGGCAAGCTCGCCACCGTCATGATCGGTTTGCTGGGGATTGCCTTTGCCCTGCCCGAAGCCCGCTTCATCTTCTGGTTCGTGCTGTTTTCCTGGTCCGGCCTGGGTTCGGCGTTTGGTCCCGCGATACTCATGATCCTCTACGACCCGAAGGTGAGCGCGAGCGGCGTGCTGGCGGGAATCCTGGGCGGCTTTCTGACCAGCGTCGTTTGGGTTCTGCTGATCAAGGAGCATGCGTTGGGACTGTACGAGGCGATCCCGGGTTTCGCCGTCGGTCTCGTGCTTGCGTATGTCGTGAGCCGACTCGCGCCCGCGCAGTCCGCGCTTGACGCCGCCGATCAGCGCCGCGCATGAGGAAAAAGCCGCTGGGGTGAATTTTTTCCGGGCCGCGTGTAACCAAACCGCCGTAACGGCGCTACAAGCGGGTATCCAGACGCTATACAAGGATTTCATCATGCGATCTCTTCGCTCTGTGCCGTTACTGTACTTTCTCGTGCTGTGTCTCGCGCTGTTGCTGCCGGGTGTGTCCCCGGCCGGTGTTTCGTCGGGCGACTTCCCGGAAGACTCGAGCTGGTACTTTCACGCCGATCTCAAGGAGATGCGCCGGGCCGAAGGCGGGCGCGATCTGCACGCCTGGCTGGACCGGGAAGTCTTCGAGGACCTGCGCGACGACCTCGGCATCGACTTCGCACGCGAAGCGGACCGCGTGACGGCTTTTTCCAGCGGCGAATCCGGAGTGGCGTTCGTGCTGGAAGGGCCTATCGAGACAAGCAGCAAGGACAAGCTCATGTCGCTGGCGGCCGATGCCGAGCAGTTCGAGAGCTACCAGCACAAGGGCCGCGAGTACCATTTCGTTCGCGGCGAGTTCGAATCGGATTCCGGCAAGATCGAAGTCGACAACCTGGACGACGGCGCCTACTTCAGTTTTGCGCAGAAGAACATGCTGCTGATCAGTTCGTCCGCGGAGCAGATGCAGGCGCTTCTCGATCAGCGCGGACGGGTTCCGGGCCAGCGCGGTCACGGCAACGCGCTGCTCGTTCTCAGCGCCGAGCGCAGCCTGGTGCAGGCGGGTGCGCAAACGGGCGAGTTTGCCGGCGACGATGACGACGGCTGGGATTCCAATTTCCTGAAGAACGCGGAGCAGGTAGCCCTGCTGGTCGCCGATGCCGACGGCAACATTGCGGTCGAAGCGCAGATGGTGACGGTCAGCAGCGAGAAGGCCGAGGCTCTGGCGAACGTTGCCCGCGGTGTGCTGGCGTTGCAGGCGTTCAGCGAGGATATGGAGCCGCACGTCCGCGACATACTCGCGAATACGCGGATCGACGTCGACGATACCGTGCTCAAAGTCAACGTAGCGCTGGACCCTGCCATTGTCATTGCCACGCTCGAAGACTGACAGGACCCCTCGGGGGCAAGTCTCAAGTGCGCGAAGCGGAACTCATCGAACAGGCGCGGGGCGGCTCGACGGGGGCTTTTACGGCGCTCGTGGAGGCGTATCGCGAACGCCTGTTCCGCTTTCTGCTGACGCGCTGCCGGAGCTACGCCGATGCCGAGGACGCGCTGCAGGATACGCTGGTCAACGCCTACCGGTATCTGTATTCGTACAAGGCCGAGTGGCGCTTCAGCACCTGGCTGTACCGCATTGCGATTCGCAACGCGGCCAGCCAGACACGAGTCGACACACGCGAAGCCGTCGACACGATCGACGACGGCAGCGGCCCTCTGGAGGCCTGCATTGGCGAACAGGCCAGGCAGAACGTCTGGCTCGCGGCGCAACGCATTCTCAACGAGGATGTGTACACCGCTATGTGGCTGCGCTACGTCGAGGACATGAGCGTAAACGACATTGCCGCGGCGCTAGAGCGTAGTCAGAGCTGGACCAAGGTCAACCTGCTGCGCGGCCGCAGGGCGCTTGCCGCCGAGTTAGGCGGGGCAGCGGAAAACAAGGAGGATCGAGCTTATGGAGACTCTTGAGGAACGACTGAAGCGCGATGCGGCGGCCGTACGGGCAGAGATCTCGCCCGAGCTCGAGGAGCGTATCCGGGCGTCGCTCGAAAATGCGCACAGCGCGGAACCGGCGTCGCCCGCGCGTGCCCGGCCGGGCTGGTTCTGGCTCATGAGCAGCCTGACCGGAGCGGCAGCCGCGCTCGTAATCATTGCCGTACTAAACGGTCAGGAGCCCGAACGGCCGCCGTCCGTTGCCGACGTGGAGCCGCTGCTGCGGATGCCCGCGCTGGACGTGCGGCCCGCGATGCTGGGACCGCTTGAAGAGGAGCTCGACAATCTCAAAAAGGATTTCGAGAAAGCCGAGCGGGTCGTGCGGGAAGACGTCGACAGCCTTCTGGGGGAGACGGAGCGCTGATTTGGCTATGATGGCCGGGCTACTCGTGGCTCGGAACCCCCATGCAAAGTCTTCTTATTCTGGCCGGCATCGCCGCAATCCTGCTCATTGCGCTCGCGCTGTCCAGCAACGTCAGGGCCATCCGGCTGCGCACCGTCGGCGTCGCATTCGTTCTGCAGACCCTCGTTGCAGTGCTGGTGTTCTATGTGCCCCAAGGGGGCGACGCCCTGGATGCCGTTGTCCGTGCGTTCCAGCACGTCATCGACTACAGCAACGCCGGCATAGAGTTTCTGTTCGGCCCGCAGCTCGTACCGTCGCTAGGCGTTACCGTCGCGTTTAGCGTCTTGCCGGTCATTATCTTTTTTGCGGCGCTGATGTCGCTCCTGTACTACCTCAAGATCATGCCGCTGTTTGTCGGCACGGTGGGCGGCTGGCTGCACAAGCTGCTCGGCACCAGCGAAGCCGAATCTATCTCGGCGGCTTCGAATATCTTCGTCGGCCATACCGACGCACCGCTCGTCGTGCGGCCGTATCTTGCGAAGATGACGCAGTCGGAGCTGTTCGCGGTCATGACGGGCGGCTGTGCAACCATTGCCGGCGGCGTAATGATGGCGTACGCGGCGTTTGGGGTCGAACTCAAATACCTCATCACCGCGAGTTTCATGGCTGCGCCCGGGGGGCTGCTGATGGCCAAGATCATGCTGCCCGAAACCGAGGTGCCGGCGGGACTTGCGGCCGCGGACGACGTGCCCGAAGAGGACCAGCCGGTCAACGTGTTCGAGGCGATCGGCAACGGCGCCATGACCGGGCTCAACGTCGCGGTGAGCGTCGGCGCTATGCTGATTGCGTTCGTTGCGCTCATTTACATGCTGAACGGCTTGCTCGGCTGGTTCGGCGGGCTGTTCGGTTTCGACGCGCTGACGCTGCAGTGGCTGCTCGGCAAGCTGTTTGCGCCGATTGCTTTTCTGCTGGGTGTGCCCTGGGAGGAGGCGGCTATCGCCGGCAGCCTGATTGGTCAGAAACTCGTGATCAACGAATTTTTCGCCTATCTGGCGTTCATGGAGGTGCAGGCGGATCTGTCGCCGCATACCCAGCTTGTCGTGACCTTTGCGTTATGCGGTTTCTCCAATCTCGCGTCCATTGCGATTCTCTTAGGTGGGCTGGGCGCCGTTATTCCGCAGCGGCGGCACGATATAGCGAGACTTGGTCTAAAGGCAGTGATTGGCGGTACACTGGTAAACCTGATGAATGCGGCTTTGGCCGGATTGTTTTTCACTTTGGCTTGAGCGGGAGTGCGGATTTGAAGCGAGCGATTGTTCTGGTACTCGATTCGTTCGGCGTGGGCGCGAGCGCGGACGCCGAACGTTTCGGCGACGTCGGGGCGGACACGCTGGGCAGCATAGCGCGCGTCTCCGCGGCGGCGGAGCGCGGTCCGCTGGTACTGCCGAACCTTGCCCGGCTCGGCTTGTTCGAGGCGCATCGCGAATCCAGCGGCGAGTACGCGATGGGCGCGGGGCCCGCGGAGTCGCTGACCGGGGCTTACGGCTATGCGGCCGAACTCTCCAGCGGTAAGGATACGCCGAGCGGTCACTGGGAAATCGCGGGCGTGCCCGTACTCTTCGACTGGGGCTACTTCGAGCAACGGGAGAATACGTTCCCGCCCGAATTGCTGGCGGCGCTGATCGAGCGCGCCGGGCTGCCCGGCGTGCTGGGGAACTGTCATGCCTCCGGCACCACCATCATTCGGGAACTCGGCGAGGAGCACGTGCGGACGGGCAAGCCTATCGTCTATACCTCCGCCGACAGCGTGTTTCAGATCGCCGCGCACGAAGAGGCTTTTGGCCTCGAGCGCCTGTACGAACTCTGCGCCATCGCGCGCGAGCTGGTTGACGAGTACAAAATTGGCCGGGTGATTGCCCGGCCGTTTACGGGCGACAGCCCCGAGACTTACGTCCGCACGGGCAATCGCCGCGATCTGACAACTCCGCCGCACGCGCCGACCGTGCTCGACAAGCTGGTTGCGAGCGGCGGTGAGGTGATCAGCATTGGCAAGATCGCCGATATCTACGCGCACCAGGGCATCACCAGGAAGGTCAAGGCCACCGGCAACGCCGCGCTGTTCGACGCGACGCTCGAAGCGCTGGATACGGCGCCCGACAACAGCATCGTCTTTACCAACTTCGTCGATTTCGACATGCTGTACGGGCATCGCCGCGACGTCGAAGGCTACGCCGCCGCACTCGAGTATTTCGACGCCCGCTTGCCGGAGCTCGAGGCGCGCATGCAGGAAGGCGACTTACTAATCCTTACCGCCGATCACGGCTGCGATCCGAGCTGGCCGGGCTCGGATCACACGCGCGAGTACATACCGGTGCTGGCCGGCGGCGCGGCCGTTACGCCGGGCCCGATCGGCAGACGCGAGAGTTTTGCCGACATTGGCCAGAGCCTGGCCGCCTACTTCAGTCTGGAGCCTATGGACTACGGCACGAGTTTTCTCGACCCCGCTTAGTGCTAACGGCCCGCTAGAAGCCCTGTATGTTGTCGAGCGAAACGGTCCCCGTGTCCCTGACGCGGATACTGGGAATCAAGGGGCCTGGATCGAGCTTCGCTTCGAACTCGTAGTCGAAACGATCCGTGTTCCTGCGCAACAGCGAACTTACGAACTGCGCGCCCGCCAGAAGATCCAGCTGCGCCGTAACTGTGAAGGTTTCCGCACCGTAAGCCGGTATTTCCGGGAGCTTGTTACCAACACCCGTAACCACCTCATCGCCGTCGAGGCTGACTGTGTAGGCGATACCCGCAAGCTTCAGCGCGTCGGCGTTGGGATTGGCGACCGCAAGATCGATCTCGAACGCCGGCATACCGCGCTCCGAGGGCACGGCGCGAAAACCCTGCACGTTGACCGTGGGCGGTTCGAAGCCCGGCCGCAGGCCGGCGCAGCCGGTCAGCGTAGACAGCACTAGAACGACGAGTAAACAACGGCTGATTGCCCGCATGGAACGTCCCTAACGAAGATCGACGGCGTAAAGCCTAACATCCTGCAGTACGCCAGGTGCCTGATTCGGGAACTCGGCGCAAGCTTGGGCTATGCCGTCGTCCCGGAAGCCCGCCTTCTCGAGGACGTGCGCGGACGCGCGATGATCGGGGTGTACGCCGGCGTAGAGCCGTTTGACGCCGAGTTCTGCCGCGAGAGCCTGCATGGCGCGCACGGCTTCCGTGGCGTAGCCGCGGCCCCAGGCATCGGCCGCGAGCACGTAGCCGGTCGACGCGCGGCTTCTGCTTTCGAAGGCAAGCCCGGTACTGCCGATCAATTGCCCGTCGCGATAAATGAGGTACGGACCCGCGGGCCACTGCAGCCATTCCGCGTCGGCGAACGCCAGGAATTGGCGCGTGTCGTCGAGCGAGCGATGTATGGGCCAGGCCAGATACTCGCCCACTCGCGGGTCTCCGGCGTAGCGCTCGAAGACTTGTTCGGCGTCTTCGCTGCGGGGTTTTTCGAGGACGAGGCGTGCGGTCTCGACCCGTGCAGGGGCTTTCATGCGCTGCCGGCGCGCCAGTCCTCCGGCACCCGTACGGCAATCACTTGCGCCTCGGCCGTGACCGTGCCGCCGCTCGCGAGCGAGGTATGCACCACGGCCTTACGCTCGCTGCTTTCGACCACGCGCGCCGTCATTTCGACCGGCGCGTCGATCGGCGTGGGTTTCAGGTAGCTGACCGACAGCTTGCCGGTGACGCACCAGATCTCGGCGCCTTCGCCGACTTCGCGGCTTTCGCTTGCGTAGAAGTGCGCAATCGCCGTGCCCACGGAATGACAGTCGATGACGCTCGCGATCGTGCCGCCGTAAAGGTAGTTCGTCGGCCCCGCGCACTGCTCAGGGCGCGGCGTGTACCGGCACACGGCCACGCTGCCGTCCCAGTGGCTCTTTATCCTGAGTCCGCTGGGATTGTCTTTGCCACAGCCGTAGCAGTGATTGCCGACGAGGCGGTCCTGAATGACGATCACGGCGCGGCAGTGCGGACCGGGGACAGGCGGCCGCCGAAATAGGCGCAGACCGGAATGCCGATCAGCGCCAGCAGCGAGAACCAGAGCGGATGCGGGATGGTCATGAGGTTGGCGATCGTGCCTGCGAGGACCAGTCCGCCCACGATGGCGGGATAGATCAGCGAACGCAGGCCGGCTATCCAGCCGGCAACAAACGAGCCCAGAAACGCGCCGCCGTAATAGGCGGCGAGCACAAACAGGAAGGCGGCGACCGGCAGGGTGGCCATCCACTCGCGAAACGCTTCGATGTCGCTAACGTCCAGATCCGCGGGCGGCGGGATCACTGCATGCCCAATGCTCTGGATGATTGCGATAGCCGCGAAGGCCGCGACGATTCCCGCCAGTACTGCAACGACTTTCGTCAGCATATGGTTTTCTCCGCTATTGGTTGCGCCGCTCGAGTTCAGCCTGAATCGAGGCGGCCAGCGCATTGGCTTCCGCGCGGACCCGCTCCGTGTCGATCGTGAGCAGCTCGCGTTCCCGCATCAGCACCGCGCCGTCGACGACGACCGAGGTCACGTCCTGCTCGTCGCTGACGTACACGAGATGCGAAACGACGTCGTAGGTCGGCACGTGATGGACATCGTCGAACGCAACCTGGATCAGGTCGGCCCGCTTGCCCGCTTCGAGCGAGCCGGTAAGCTCGCCCAGGCCGATCGCTTCGGCGCCGCCGCTCGTCGCCATGCGCAGCACGGCGGCCGCGGGCAGCGCTTCGGGATCCATGCGATCCACTTTCTGCAGGAATGCGGCGAGGCGCATTTCCTCCCACATGTCCAGGTCGTTGTTGCTCGCGGCGCCGTCGGTGCCCAGACCCAGCCGGACTCCGGCCGCCAGCATGTCGGCAACCGGAGAAATGCCGGAAGCGATCTTCATGTTGGACGTGGGATTGTGGATGACGCCGACCTTGCGTTCCACCAGGATCGGGATTTCGTCTTCGCTCGGCCAGACGACGTGCGCGGCAATCACCGGCACGTCGAAAAAACCTATCTCGTCGAACATCTCGATGCTGGTCTTGCCGTAGTTGTCTTTCGAATATTGCAGTTCGTAAGGCGACTCGGATAAATGGATGCTGATCGGCACGCCCAGTTCCAGCGCCGCGTCGCGCGTCGCCTTGAGCTGCTCGGCGTTTAGCGTGTAGTTGGCGTGCGGGCCGAAAATCGGACTAATGCGCGGATGGCGGTCTTTCCAGCGCCCGATGAAGCCCATGCCTTTGTCGAGCGAATCACCCGCGCTCTCCGCGTCCGGGCTGCGCTGATCGATGACGGTGGCCGAGATGAGCGCGCGCAGGCCGCAGGATTCGACGACCTCCGCAATCGTGTCGGGGTAGTAGTACATGTCGACGAAACTCGTCGTGCCGCCGCGGATCATTTCCCAGCAGGCAAGCTCGGTCCCGATACGAACGAACTCCGCATCGACAAACTGCACCTCGGCCGGAAAGATATAGTTCTGCAGCCAGTCCATCAGAGCAAGATCGTCGGCAACGCCGCGCAGCAGCGTCATGGCCGCATGCGAGTGGCCGTTGACGAGACCGGGCATGAGCACGCGGCCGCTGCCGTCCAGCGTATCCTCCGCGTCGTAAGCGGCGTCGATGTCGCTTGCGCTGCCCACGGCCAGTATTACGCCGTCGTCTACTGCTACCGCGCCGTTTTCGATAACCGTCATTGCCTCGTCCATCGTGACCAGCGTATCGCCGTAGACGATCAGGTCGATGCCGTTTTCCTGGCCGTCGGAGGCGCCGCAGCCCAGCAGGATGCCGCTGAGTAACGCAATACCGGGGAGAGTCCTGTTCATGCTTGTCGTACTCGTTGCTCGGGTGATACGCCGATTAGCGCGGCGCGTAGTGTATCACTGGCGCCGCCGCCGGTGTCCGGGGCCTGAAAACAGCGGCCCGGTTTGCGGTCGCGGGCGTTCGCCTCTACAGTTCAGCTTCGCATGCTCAAGTTTTCTTCAACAACGCTGCCTGTTTGGCCCGCGCCGGAAGGCGGCGTGCTCAGCGATACAATGCTGGCGGACTACGCGCGCACAGGTGTGCTGATACTCGAAAACTTTGTGCCCCCGGACGCCTGTGACGCGCTGCGCCGCCGAGCTGCGGAGCTGGTCGACGGCTTCGATCCGGCCAGCGTCCAGAGCGTGTTTTCGACCACCGAACAAACTCAGCACGGCGACCGCTACTTTCTCGAGTCGGGCGACAAGATACGCTTTTTCTTCGAGCGCGACGCCTGGGACGACGGCGGCTCTCTCCGAGCGCCGCGCATAGACTGCCTGAACAAAATCGGCCATGCGCTGCACGATCTCGATTCCGTGTTCGATGCGTTTTCCCGTACCCCCGACCTTGGTGAAGTCGTGCGCCGGCTCGGGGTTGCCGATCCCGCCATCATCCAGTCGATGTATATTTTCAAGCCGCCGCATATCGGCGGTGAGGTCGTATGCCATCAGGACTCGACGTTTATCTACACCGAGCCTGAATCCTGTATTGGCTTTTGGTTTGCTCTCGAGGACGCGACGCCCGAGAACGGCTGCATGGAGTTCATTCCGGGCGTGCATCGGCAGCCTCTGCGTCAGCGCAACCGGCGAACGGCCTCGGGCGATAGCACGGTTACCGAAGCGCTGGACGCGACGCCATGGCCCGAACACCTCAAGGTGCCGGCGCCGGCGAGTAAAGGTTCGCTGGTTATCTTCTCCGGACGTACGCCGCATCTTAGCGCGGCGAACAATTCTTCGCGGTCGCGGCATGCCTACACGCTGCACGTCATCGATCGTCAGTGCCACTATCCGGCGGACAACTGGCTGCAGCGCGGCCCGGACTTGCCGCTGCGAGGCTTCGAATAGTGCTGACGGGCTCCGAAGATGCTGTTTACTGACGTAATCCGAACGAAGCGCGACGGGGGCGAGCTGAGCGCCGGGCAGATCGACTTTCTGGTTGCGGGTCTCAAGGATTCGAGCATTCCCGCGGAGCAGGTGTCCGCGCTCGGCATGGCGATCTTTTTCAACTCCATGAGTTTCGAGGAGGCGGGCAGGCTGACGCTCGCGATGGCGAACTCGGGAACCGTGCTCGACTGGTCGGACGAAGGCCTCGACGGGCCCGCGGTCGACAAGCACTCCACGGGCGGCGTCGGCGACAAAGTGTCGTTCCTGCTGGCGCCCATCGTTGCCGCCTGCGGGGCGTACGTGCCGATGATTTCGGGCCGCGGGCTCGGGCACACGGGCGGCACGACCGATAAGGTCGAGAGTATTCCGGGTTATCAGTCGACGCCCGACTTCGCGACCTTCCGCCGCGTCGTGAAGGCGGCGGGTTGTTCGATCATTGGGCAAACCAGCGATCTGGCGCCCGCGGATCGCCGCTTTTACGCGATTCGCGACATCACGGGTACGGTCGAGTCGATTCCGCTGATTACGGCGTCCATCCTGTCGAAAAAGATTGCCGCGGGTCTCGAGAGTCTGGTCATGGACGTTAAGGTCGGCAGCGGTGCGTTCATGAAGACGGAAGCCGAAGCACGCGCGCTTGCGAGCAGTATTATCCGCACGGCGTCGGAGGCGGGTCTGCCGACCCGCGCCGTGCTGACCGACATGAACGAAGTACTTGGTCATAGCGCGGGCAACGCGCTCGAAATCGCAGAGGCCGTACGTTATCTCCGTGACGAGGAACGCGAATCCCGGCTCGACGACATCGTCATTGCGCTTTGCGCGGAGATGCTTGTCCTGAGCGGCGTAGAGGGAGACCGCGACAGCGCGCGTGAGCGCTGCCAGCAGGCGGTCTCGAGCGGCCGCGCCGCTGAGACCTTTGCCCGGATGGTGCATGAAATGGGCGGCCCTCGGGATTTTATCGAGCGTTTTGCGGACCATCTGCCCGCGGCGCCGGTGACACGCGCCGTGCATCTCGACGGTTTTCTCGAGAGCGTCGATACACGCGCGGTGGGCAACGCCGTCATTGAGCTCGGCGGCGGCCGCCGCGAAGTCGGCCAGGCCCTCGATCTTGCCGTGGGTCTGGATTCGTTTGCGGCCATTGGCGAAAGGCTCGACGCCGAGCGGCCGCTGGCTGTTGTTCATGCCGCTGACGATGCAGCTGCGGCGCGTGCGGAACAACGCTTGCGCGCGGCGGTTACGACCTCTGACGAGCGTCCGCCGGATCGTCATGCGATCGTGGATATTCTCACAGCGTGAGGGGGCAATCGGGTATTCTCGAGCCTCAGTTTGCGTCCACAGCCGTCGAACGACAACAGCGCTAACAAAAACGAGCAATAAAAAGCAGGGGTTGGGGAGCATGTCAGGGAAGTTAATAGGACTCGTCGGGATCGTCGCCATCCTGGCTATTGCGGTGCTCATTTCGTCCAACCGCAAGGCCATAAATCTGCGTGTCGTCGGCGCGGCGTTTCTGCTCCAGGTGATCGTTGCGGCGCTCACACTCTCCCTGCCGGCTGGTCAGAAAGCGATCGACTGGCTGAGCAGCGGCGTCCTGAACGTCATCGGCTATTCACAGGACGGGATCGACATGGTCTTCGGATCGCTCGCCGATGTGGACAACATCGGTTTCAGCTTTGCCGTGAACGTGCTGCCGATCATCATTTTCTTCTCGGCGCTCATGTCGGTGCTGTATCACATCGGCATTATGCAGGCCGTCGTGAAGTTCTTCGGCCGCGGACTGCGCGCGATCATAGGCACCGGGACGATCGAGTCGCTGAACGCGGCGGCCAACATGTTTGTGGGGCAGACCGAGGCGCCCCTGGTTGTGAAGCCTTATCTCAGAGGTTTAACGGAAGCCCAGATGTTCGCGGTCATGACGTCCGGACTTGCCTCGGTCTCGGGCACGGTACTCGCGGCCTACGTTCTCATGGGCGCGCAGCTCGAGTATCTTCTCGCCGCGAGTTTCATGGCGGCACCGGGCGGGCTCCTGATGGCCAAGATCATCATGCCCGATCCACCGGAAACCGCTGCGAGCAAGGAAGCGCTGGTCATGGATTCCAGCAAGCACGAGAATGTGATTCTTGCCGCGGCCATCGGTGCGGGAGACGGATTGCGCCTGGCGGTAAACATAGGCGCGATGCTGGTCGCGTTTGTTGCGCTGATCGCGCTGCTCAACGGTTTCCTCGGCATGGTGTCAGGCTGGTTCGGCGCCACGCTGACGCTCGAGATGCTGCTCGGCTGGCTGTTCTCGCCGCTCATGTTCCTGCTCGGCGTGCCGTGGGCGGAGGCGCAGGCGGCCGGCGCGCTGTTCGGCGAGAAGCTCATTCTCAACGAGTTCGTGGCCTTCTCCAATCTCAACGAGTATCTGGCCGGCATGAGTGAGCGCACCCGCGCCATTGCAACCTTCTCGCTGTGCGGTTTCGCCAATCTGTCGTCGATCGCCATACTGCTCGGCGGACTCGGCGTACTCGTGCCCGAAAAGCGCGAGCTGATCGCCCGCTTCGGGATCAAGGCGGTCGCAGCCGGCTCGCTGTCGAACCTCATGAGTGCGGCGCTCGCGGGTCTGCTGCTGACCTTCTGAAATGGCGCCGCGCAAGATCATTATCGATTGCGATCCGGGTCAGGACGACGCGGTTGCCCTGTTTCTCGCGTTTGCCGCGCGCGACGCGCTCGACTTGCTCGGCATCACGACGGTTGCGGGTAACGTGCCGCTCGAGCTCACGCAGCGCAATGCGCGGCTCATGTGCGACATAGCGGCCGTCGACGATATCCCGGTGTTTGCCGGCTGCAACCGGCCGCTCGAGCTCGAGCTTGCGACCGCGGAGGAGATCCACGGCGCTACGGGTATCGACGGTATCGAAGTCGTGGAACCCCGCACGCCCCTGTCCGCGGGGCATGCGGTAAGTTTTATCATCGATGCGCTGCTGAAAGCCGAGCCGGATTCGGTCACGCTCGTACCGACCGGGCCGCTGACCAACGTCGCCACGGCTATTCGCCGCGAGCCCGGGATTCTGCCGCACATTCGGGAGATCGTGCTGATGGGCGGCGCAATGCGCGAAGGCGGCAATCGAACGCCCTCCGCCGAGTTCAACATACTGGTCGATCCGCACGCGGCGGATATCGTGTTTCGCTGCGGCCGGCCGATCACGGCGTTTGGGCTCGACGTGACCCATCAGGTCTTGTCGACGCGCGAGCGCGTCGCCCGTATTGCGGCGCTCGAGAATCCGGTTGCCACGGCGACCGCGGGTATGCTGAGTTTTTTCCATCGTCACGACAGCGCCAAGTACGGTAGCGAAGGCGCGCCGCTGCACGATCCGTGCACCGTGGCTTACCTGCTCGAACCTGGCCTGTTCAAGCGTAAGCTGTGCAACGTCAGCGTGGAGACGGAGTCCGCGTTGACGCGCGGCCACACCGCCGTTGACTTCTGGCACGTGACGGACCGGCCGCCGAACGCGCATTGGGCCTACGAAGTCGATGCGGACGGTTTTTACGAGCTGCTGAGCGCGCGCCTGGCGCGCTTCGACTAAGGTTTTCAGGCATGTGTGAAGTGCTTGTAGTGGGTTCCGTCAATCTCGACCTCTCTGCGCGGGTTGCCCGTCTGCCGCTACCTGGAGAAACGATCAGTGGCGCCACGCTCGAGCGCTTCCCCGGCGGCAAAGGTGCCAATCAGGCGCTGGCCGCGCGCCGGCTGGGCGCTCGTGTTCGGCTCTTGGCTGCGGTCGGCGAAGACGGCAATGCGGGCGAGGCGCTCGCGCTGCTGGATCAGGGTGGCGTCGATCTCGGGCTGCTGCAGCGGTTTGCGGAGGCGCCGACCGGCCTCGCCATGATCGCGGTGACGCCGGGCGGGGAAAACCAGATTGTCGTGGCGCCCGGCGCAAACGCGGAACTGCGCTCGCCCGACGCCGGTTTCCCGCAGGCCGATCTCGCGATCAGTCAGCTCGAAACGCCGGCCGCCGTGCTGGTCGATCTGGTCGAGAGTTTCGCGGGTTTTATCTGCGTCAATCTGGCGCCTGCAAAAGAAATCGACGTCAGCGTCCTGCAGCGCGCCGATCTCATCGTGGTCAACGAGTCGGAGGCAAGCTGGTACGGTCAGTCGCTGTCGGCGGCGCGCGGTCTCGTCGCCACGACCTTCGGCGCGGACGGCGCCAGGCTCGTACGCGGCGATACGCTGCTTGCGGAGACGCGGCCGCCCGCGGTCGAGGTCGTCGATACGACGGGCGCGGGCGATACGTTTACCGCCGCGCTTGCACTCAAGCTCGCCGAGGGCTGGGCGGCGCCGGCCGCGCTGGAGTTTGCGTGCACTGCCGGCGCGCTGGCGACAACCCGGAGAGGCGCTCAGCCGTCATTGCCGACCGAGGTCGACGTCGCTGCGCTGCTAGCCGTCTGAATGCCCGGGTAGTTTGAAAGACAGCGGCAGCAGCGAATCGATGCCGTGCTGGCACCATGCGCCCGCAGCGTCCAGCATGAGAATACGGGTATCGTCATCCGCAAATTCCGCGATGCGCTGGCGGCACGCACCGCAGGGTGTGCAGGTGCCGAGTTCGTTGTAACCGCCGGCGACCACCAGCGTGCGGATGCGACGGCCGCCCGAGACGGCCATGGCCGAAATGGCACCCGTTTCCGCACAGGCGCCGAGCGGATAACTCTCGTTCTCCACGTTGCAGCCAACGTGAACGAGGCCCGCCTCATCGATCAGGGCCGCGCCGACCCGGTACCCCGAGTACGCGCCGTAGGCGCTTTCGCGAGCCATGAGCGCTGCATCTATGAGTTGCTGGTCGCTTACCGTCACTGCCTTATCTCTCGCAAATCGATGAGAACGCGCTGAGCTTACACAGGCTGATCGCATGCCGATAGCGGCCGGATCAGTTTGCGCAAAGATTTGTAGCATTTACACAACAGCTTCCCGAAAGAATGGGGTGCGGCACACAGCGCACCAATGACTGGACAGGCCGCCGCTCGGCAAGCTTCCCGGGAGCGCGGGTAAGCACGCTGTTAAGTCAAATTGTTTCTGATTTGTTAACAATGGCTTAGCGCAGGAATCCTCGAAATTCCTGTACTTTCCGCTCAGCGCCGTTATTCTGCCCGCCCGACAGGGTCGGCCGAGCGGATTGCGCAGCACACGATACCGACCAAAATTCGACATGAAACTGTAACCAACTTGGCTTACCTTTAGCGTTGCTCAGCCGCCACGAATCTCGTGACGCGGTTGGGCTTTTTAATTTTTAGGCGCGATAGCGCCGCGAAGTGCCGCGAAAACAACAAAGAAACGTAAAGCGGCAACGTCTTTTTTTGAGGTCACACAGTCTCGTCGTGTCTATCGCGACATAACTAGAGGTCGCGGGTGGCTACCCGCTTTGTACACAGAGAACAGGGGTTCAAAACCAATGTCCATGAAGTTTCTGAAAAGCAGTTTCGCTGCCGCTTTTCTGACGCTCGCACTTGCGTCGGTCGCTACCGCGCAAAGCGTGTCGTCGGAAGCCCGCGGCACCGTCACTGATGACTCAGGATCGCCGATTGCCAACGCAACGGTGGTTATTACGCACGTGCCGTCCGGCTCGCGCCGATCGTCAACGACCGGCAATTCCGGCGGCTTTTTCCAGCCCGGGCTGCGCGTAGGCGGCCCGTACACGATTACGGTCGCCGCTGACGGTTTTCGCGGCGCGCAGGTTGACGAAATCTTCCTCGCACCCGGCAGTCAGTCGCCTTTCGGCATTCAGCTCACCGCCGTGAGCGAAACCATCGACGAGGTCGTCGTCACGGCTGAGGCAACGCCAATACAAGACATCAAGAACGGTATTGGTTCGACCTATTCGAGCGAGGACATCCTCAACCAGCCTGCGACCGACCGCGACGTCATCCGCACGCTGCTGCGCGATCCGCTCGCGCAGTCGAACGGCAACACGGGCAACCTGTCCATCGCCGGTATCAACCCGCGTTTTAACGGCCTGTCGATCGACGGCTCGCTGCAGCAGGACGACTTCGGGCTGGGTTCCAGTACATACGCGACCGCGCGTTCTCCCGTTAACCTCGACGCAGTGGAATCCGCAAGCGTCGTCGCCGCTGACTACGACGTCTCGGCAGGGGGCTTTACGGGCGGTCTCGTCAACCTGACGATCAAATCGGGCACCAACGAGTTCACCGGCTCGGCCTATTACGACTTCGTCAACGACAGCCTGATCGGCGACGAGTTCGACGGCGATTCGGAATTCAATCCCGGCGAAGTGGACGACAAAGAATACGGCTTCGTACTCGGCGGTCCGATCATCAAGGACAAGCTGTTCTTCTTCGTGTCGTACGACGAATTCGAAGCGGCCAATGCCGTCGACTTCAGCCAGGACGACGCCGAAGACGGCATTGAGGCCGGCTTCTTCGACGCGCTGCGCACGCTTGTGCAGCAGAACACCGGTTACGATCCGGGCGGTCGCCCAAGCACGGCCAGTACGCCGCAGACCTCCGAGCGCGCGCTGGTCAAACTCGACTGGAACATCTCCGACTACCACCGTGCATCGTTCACGTATCAGAGCACTGAAGAGACGGGTACGTCAGGCGTTAACAACACGGCCTTCGAGTCGGCCTGGTACGACACGCCGGTAGAGCTCAATGCCTACACGCTGCAGTTCTATTCGGACTGGACGGATTCGCTGTCCACGACCGTGCGCGCGAACTTCAAGGACTTCACGCGCGGCCAGAACTGCCGCGCCGGTCTTGTCGTCGGTCAGATTGAAATCGACAACGTCGAAATCGCAGATGTTGCGGGCACCCCGCTGGAAGGCCTGTTTACCTCAAGCTCGGACCTCGACAACATCATTGGTGGCTGCGACCGTTTCCGGCATGCCAACAACTTCGACGACGAACGTCTGCAGGTCATGGCGAAAGCGGACTACTTCGTCGGCGACCACGTCGTAACGGCGGGTATCGAGTACGAGAATTTCGAACTCTTCAACCAGTTCGTGCAGAGCTCGCTCGGCCGCTTCGAATACGACGGCGTAACCGGCCTGATCGCTCAGACGGCTGACGTGTCGTACAACAACGCGACCAGCAACAACGCGGTCGACGCGGCTTCGAGCTGGGGTTACGACAAGTGGACGCTGTTCGTGCAGGACTCGATCCAGTTGACGTCGAACTTCGAGGTGTCGTTCGGTCTGCGCTACGAGCGCTTCGATCAGTCCGACCGTCCGGTGTTCAGCCAGACGATTCAGGATACCTACGGCCTGAACAGCAGTGCCAACCTCGACGGCAAAGACCTCATTCTGCCGCGCTTCAGCTTCCGCTGGGACGTCGACGATCGTACCAGCCTGACGGGTGGTCTCGGCCGCTTCACAGGCGGCGATCCGAAGGTCTGGACGTCGAACGCCTTCCAGACGCCGGCGGTCTTCGCAAGCCTGGACGGCGTGGTCGGCGCAGACCCGACGCAGATTCCGCAGGTTCTGATCGACCAGGTTGCCGCGGGCTCGCCGCTGCCGATCGACGTGATTGCCGAAGACTTCGACATTCCGTCCGACTGGAAACTGTCGCTGCGCCTCGAGCGTGAGTTCTGGGACGGCTACGTCGCCACGGCACAGTACCTATACACGCAGACCGAGGACGGCTTCCTCTGGCGCAACCGCGCGCAGCTCGATCTGGCTGCAAGCCAGCCGACCGGCGTGGCGCCCGACGGCCGCATTATCTACGCTGACCTGCAGGACCTGGGTATCGACAACCTGACGCAGCTGACCAACCACGGCGAAGGCGAAAACCACGTCTTTGCCCTTGGTCTCGCCAAGCGTTACGAGAACGGCTTCAACTTCAACATCAGCTACGCTTTCCAGGATGTAGAAGTCGTTGCCGAAGGCACCTCGTCGCGCGGTATTTCCAACTGGCGCGGAATTCAGGACATCGATCGCAACAACCCGTCGGCAAGAACCTCACCCTTCCAGGTTGAGCACGCTTTCAAGCTGAACCTCGGCTGGGAACGTGACTTCTTCAACACGGGCCGCAGCTATACGCGCTTTGACATGTTCATCCAGCGTATCTCCGGCGACGCGTACTCGCACACCTTCAACATCAGCACCGACAACGCCCTGTTCGGCCGCGCCGGTCAGCGTGAGTCGGCGTTCGACAACAGCCCGCTGTATCTGCCGAGCGGCCCCAGCGATCCCAACGTCGTGTTCGCCACCGGCTTCGACCAGCAGGCGTTCTTCAACTACATTGGCGGCGGCAGCGGTGGCATCGAAGCGCCGTACTCGCGTCGCGCTTCCTGGAATACTCTGGCTGATCTGCGTATCCAGCAGGAACTGCCGTTGTTCGGCGATCGCGCCAGCGCCAAGCTGTATCTAAACGTCGACAACTTCCTGAACCTGCTGAACAGTGACTGGGGAGTGTTCCGGGATGGCCCGAGCAATGGCCAGAACGCCATTGTCGAGGCTGACCTCGTGACGGCCGCTGACGTCTTGGCAAACGGCATTGACGGCGCCACGGCGCTCGAAGGCGACGCATCGCGCACGGCCTGCATCACGGCCGGCTCCTGCGTGTACCGCTACAACGAGTTCGATGACCGCAGCATCAACGTAATCTCTTCCGAAGATTCGGTTTACGAGATTCGCATTGGTCTCAAGATCGACTTCTAAGCGTCACGACGCGTACGACTGGAAAGCCCGGCTTCGGCCGGGCTTTTTTTTGGAAGAAGGGCCGTGTGGAAAAGGGGCCGGGTTTATTTTCCAAAAAGGGGCCGGGTTTATTTTTGCGGCGCAAAAATAAA
>JBCBSC010000030.1:0-53749 GCA_039819385.1 Pseudomonadota bacterium
CGGGTTGGCTGTTGAGTGCTGACAGATCGACGCAAGTGAGGTCGGCCCACTTGCCAGCGCTTATCGTACCAATCTCTCCGCTCAATCCAAGCGCGGCCGCGCCGCCGGCGGTTGCCATCCACAGAGCCTTGCCGGCGGGCACCGCTGCTGCGTCGTCCGCGGCAACTTTGGCGAGCAGCGTCGCGGTCTCGACTTCGAGCAGCATGTCCATCGTGTTGTTGCAGGCCGGGCCGTCCGTGCCGACGCCGACGTCGAGGCCAGCATCGAGAAACGCGGCGACGGGCGCAATGCCGCTGGCGAGTTTCAGGTTCGAGCGCGGGCAGTGTGCAATCGTGACGCCCGCGTCCGCAAACAGCGCTATCTCGTCGTCATTCACGTGTACGGCGTGTACCGCCAGCAATGAGCGGTTGACGAGCCCCAGTTTCGCTAGCCGTTCGATCGGCCGCATCCCGGTGTTGCTTACCGCGTCGCGAACTTCCGCCGCCGTCTCGTGCAGGTGCATCTGTACCGGGATGTCGAGCTGGTCCGCCATGACCCGCAGCGCCAGCAGCGATTCGTCGCCGAGCGTGTAGGTGGAGTGCGGTGCGTAGGCGCTGCTGATCAGAGGGTGATCCGCATACGCATCGTGTACCAGCGTCGCGCCCTTTTCGAGGCACTCGTCCGCGGACTCGGCCCACTCGGTCTTGAAGTCGATGACCGGGGTCCCGATCACCGCCCGCATGTGCAGATCGACAGCCGTGTGCGCCGTGATCTCCGGGAAGAAGTACTGATCGGCAAAACAGGTCGTGCCGCCGCGCAGCATCTCGGCAATCGCGAGCGCGGCGCCGTCGCGGACGAATTCGGGCCCCACCCAGCGTTGCTCGGCCGGCCAGATGCGCGTTTCGAGCCAGCTTTCGAGCGGCAGGTCGTCGCCGAATCCCCGCAGCAAGGTCATGGCGGCGTGGGCGTGAGTGTTGACGAGGCCCGGTATCAGGAGGTGCCCGGGGCGGTCGGCACGCTGGCGCGGCGTGAAGCGCTGCTCGGCTTCGGCTCGCGGCAGGACCGCGACGATTCTGCCGTCCGTTATCGCTACGGCGTGGTCTTCGAAGACGGCGGCGGGCTCTTCGACGGTCGCGCACCACTCGGGCGTGATCAGGGTGTCGCAGTGCTGCATGGGGTGTCCGGGAAACGTTAGGGGCGTAAGGCAGGCCAGGGCGTGCGATCGGGCAGTATACAGCGCCCCGGGGAACCCGCCAGCGCGGTCTGCCGGCGGCTCCGGGGGAGGGCCGAAACACTCCTGAAACGGCCTTGCCTATGGTAGAATTACGGCTTGAATCGCGCTCGCGGAAAAGGTCTGGCAGGCGGGCCGAAAAGACACGTATTGCCACCTCAAGATAGCGTCAGAGAATCCACCGGAATAAGTTTGCAGAATGCCGTTTCAAGGCGGCGTTCCCGTCAGGAATTGTGAGTTTTTATGTCTGAAGTTGCCCAGGAATTGCTGTCCGTCAGTCTCGAGCAGGAGATGCAGCAGTCCTACCTCGACTATGCGATGAGCGTGATTGTCGGACGCGCCCTGCCCGATGTCAGGGACGGCCTCAAACCCGTGCACCGGCGGGTCCTGTATGCCATGCGCGAGCTCGGCAACGACTACAACAAGCCCTACAAGAAATCCGCCCGTGTCGTGGGTGACGTTATTGGTAAATACCATCCACACGGCGATTCCGCGGTGTACGACACTATCGTGCGCATGGCGCAGCCGTTTTCGATGCGCTACCTGCTGGTCGACGGCCAGGGCAACTTCGGCTCCGTGGACGGCGACGCGCCCGCGGCGATGCGTTACACCGAGGTGCGGATGTCCCGGCTGGCGCACGAATTGCTGTCCGACATCGACAAGGAAACGGTCGACTTCGTCGAGAACTACGACGGTTCGGAGAGCGAGCCGTCGGTCATGCCGGCCCGCCTGCCGAATCTGCTGGTCAACGGCTCATCGGGTATTGCCGTCGGTATGGCGACCAACATACCGCCGCACAATCTCACCGAAGTGATCAACGCCTGCCTGGCGCTCATCGAAGACCCGTCGATCGACGTTCCTCAGCTCATGGAACACATTCCCGGCCCGGATTTTCCGACCGCCGGGATCATCAACGGCGCGCAGGGCATCTATGCGGCCTACCGCACGGGCCGCGGACGTGTATACACCCGGGCGCGAACGGAGATCGAGGAAGACCGCCGCGGCCGCGAGAAGATCATCGTCTCGGAACTGCCCTACCAGGTGAACAAGGCCCGGCTGATCGAGAAAATCGCCGATCTGGTCCGGGAAAAGAAGATAGAAGGTATCAGCGAGCTGCGCGATGAGTCCGACAAGGACGGCATGCGTATCGTCATCGAGCTGAAACGCGGCGAATCCCCGGACGTCGTGCTGAACAACCTGTACAAGCAAACGCCGATGCAAAGCGTGTTCGGCATCAACATGGTGGCCCTGCACGAGGGGCAGCCGCGCCTCATGAACCTCAAGCAGGTACTCGAGGCATTCCTTGCGCATCGTCGCGAAGTCGTCACCCGCCGCACCATCTTCGAGCTGCGCAAGGCGCGCGATCGCGGCCACGTGCTGGAGGGACAGGCCGTTGCTCTGGCCAATATCGACGAGGTCATCGAACTCATCAAGGCATCGCCGTCGCCGGCCGAGGCACGCGAGGCGTTGACGGCGCGCGGCTGGGAGCCCGGTTCGGTGCTGGCGATGATCGAACGCGCCGGCGCCACCGATACGCGGCCGGATTCGCTCGAGGAAGGTTGCGGCGTCGTGGACGGCAAATATTTCCTGACCGGTGTCCAGGCACAAGCGATTCTCGAGCTGCGGCTGCATCGCCTGACGGGCCTTGAGCAAGACAAAATAATAAAAGAATACAAAGATATACTGGAGAAAATTAAAGAACTTTCCGAGATTCTTGCGGACCCTGACCGACTGCTTACGGTCATTCGCGCCGAACTCGAGGAACTCAGCGAAACTTACGGCGACGAGCGCCGCACGGAGATCGTTCAGGATCACTCCGATCTGTCCGTGGAAGACCTGATTCCGCAGGAAGACGTTGTCGTTACGCTGTCGCACGGCGGTTACGCCAAGGCGCAGCCGATCGAGGCCTATCAGGCGCAGAAGCGCGGCGGCCGCGGGCGCTCCGCCACCAAGGTTAAGGATGAGGATTTTGTCGACCAGCTGTTCATCGCGAACACGCACGACACGATTTTGTGCTTCTCGAGCCGCGGCAAGATGTACTGGCTCAAGGTGTATCAGGTGCCGCAGGCCAGCCGCGGATCGCGCGGCAAGCCGATCGTGAATCTTCTGCCGCTCGAGAGCGGAGAGCGGATCAACGCGGTGCTGCCGATCAAGGAGTTCGACGAGGAGAGCTACGTATTCATGGCAACCTCGGGCGGCACGGTGAAGAAAACACCGCTGTCGCAGTTCTCGCGCCCAAGGGCGAGCGGCATCATCGCCATCGATTTGCGCGGCGACGACGTGCTCGTCAACGCGGCGATCACTGACGGCAAGGCCGATATCCTGCTGGTCGCGAGTTCGGGCAAGAGCATTCGCTTTTCCGAGGCGGATGTCCGCCCCATGGGGCGCGGCGCGGCCGGCGTGCGCGGCATTCGCCTGCCGGCAGAGCACGAGGTCATTGCCCTGTCGATCGTTGAAGACGGCGTGATTCTGACGGCGACCGAAAACGGCTACGGCAAGCGGACGCCCGTCGAGGACTTCCCGGTTCAGGGGCGCGGCGGGCAGGGCGTAATTGCGATTCAGACCACGGAGCGCAACGGCCGAACGGTGGGCGCGATCCAGGTGGGCGACGACGACGAAATGATGCTCATCAGTTCCAACGGCACGCTGGTGCGTACGCCGGTCGGGGATATCTCGATAATGGGCCGCAATACGCAGGGCGTCCGTCTAATTCGAGTCGAGGAGGGGCACCGGCTGGTCGGGCTGGCGCGCATAGAATCGATGGAAGATGAATCGATAGAAGATGAATCGATGGAAGGCGAATCGATAGAAGATGAATCGGAGGACGGCGAGGAGGTCTGAGCCCAAGGCCCGGGCTCCCCGCTGCCGCGCGGAGTTTCACGAATCGCCCTGGCTGCCGGGACGTTGCCCGATTAGCTGCGTGAACTCATGCACTTGCAACTAGTGCATTTGCCCGGCTTACGCGTAACAATACGCCCGCAGTATTGCGCTGCACCAAAACTCCATAACCCCAACCCTTGCAAGGATTCAGGCGACATGTCTCGCGTTTTCAATTTTAGTGCCGGACCGGCCGCGCTGCCGGCCGAAGTGCTGGACAGCATTCGTAACGATGTTCCCGATTGGCAGGGCACGGGTATGTCGGTCATGGAGGTGAGCCACCGCAGTAAGGAGTTCGTCGAGGTGGCGGCGCGCGCCGAGGCGACCCTGCGCGAACTGCTCGGCATACCGGACGACTACAGCGTGCTGTTTCCGCAGGGCGGGGCGACGATGCAGATGGCGATGGCGCCGCTGAACCTCACGGAGGCCTCGGATACCGTGGACTATGTCGTCACGGGCAGCTGGGGCAAGAAAGCAGCCAACGAGGCGAAAAAGTTCTGTGCGGTCAACGTCGCCGCGGATGCATCCGACCGCAACTTCAGCTACATCCCCGATGAGTCGTCGTGGCGGCGCAGTGACAATGCGGCGTACCTGCATTACACGCCGAACGAGACGATTGCCGGCGTCGAATTTCATTTCGTGCCCGGCGGGGATACGCCGCTGGTCGCGGATATGTCGAGCACCATACTCTCGCGCCCCATCGACGTGAGCCGCTTCGGCGTTATTTACGCGGGCGCCCAGAAGAACATTGGTCCCGCGGGGATTACGGTCGTCATTGTCCGTAACGAACTGCTGCAACGAGCCCGGCCCAACACGGCGCATCTGATGACCTGGAAGGCTTACGCCGAGTCCGATTCGATGACCAATACGCCGCCGACCTTCGCCTGGTACGTGGCCGATCTCGTTTTCCAATGGCTGAAAGGCCAGGGCGGTGTGGAGGCGATGGGCAAGATCAATCGCGCCAAAGCCGAAAAGCTGTACGCGGCGATAGACGCCTCCGACTTCTACAGCAATCCGGTCGCAGTCGACGCGCGCTCCTGGATGAACGTGCCGTTTGTGCTCGCCGATGCCGAACTCGACGCCGCGTTTCTCGAGGAGTCCAGGGCGGCTGGGCTTACGAACCTGAAAGGGCATCGTTCGGTCGGCGGGATGCGCGCATCGATTTACAATGCGGTAGCTCCGCAGGCCGTCGATGCGCTCCTCGAATTCATGGCGGATTTCGAACGCCGGAAGGCGTGAGTGTTCGCAGTTTTTCATTAAAATCAAAAATTTACAGGCATAATTTCGAGTTATGTATAAAGTATTGACGCTCAACAATATCGCCGTGGCGGGTCTGCGGCGCTTGCCGCGGGAACGCTATGAGGTCGCCTCGGAAATCGCGCACCCCGACGCGATTTTGCTGCGCTCATACAAGATGCACGACATGGAGATCCCGGAGACAGTCGCGGCCATCGGGCGTGCCGGCGCCGGCACCAACAACATCCCGATCGAGAAAATGTCCGCGCGCGGCGTACCCGTGTTCAACGCACCGGGCGCCAACGCCAACGCCGTGAAGGAACTGGCCATAGCGGGCTTGCTGCTGGGTGCGCGCAATATCTGTCCGGCGCAGGAATACGTCAAGCAGCTCACCGCCACGGGCGATGCGCTCAACAAGGCCGTCGAGGCGGGCAAGAAGCAGTTCGTGGGCTTCGAGCTTCCGGGACGCACGCTTGGCGTCATTGGTTTGGGGGCCATCGGAGTCGAAGTTGCCAACACTGCGCTGGCCCTCGGCATGAAAGTCATTGGCTTCGATCCGCAGATTACGGTTCGCAGGGCCTGGCAGCTGTCGGCCGGCGTGGCGCAGGCCGAGACTCTCGATCAGCTTTTTCAGGGTTCGGATGCGATTAGCTGCCATGTGCCGCTCGTCGAGGCCACGCGCTCGCTGGTCAACCAGGATCGTCTGGCGCTGCTCAACGACGGCGCGACCCTGATCAACTTTGCGCGCGGCGGAGTCGTCGACGACGCGGCGGCTATCGCGGCGCTGGACAGCGGCAAGCTGCACGCCTACATCACGGATTTTCCGGACGCCGAACTGATTGCTCATCCGAAAGCCGTGACGCTGCCGCATCTCGGAGCCTCGACCGCGGAAGCCGAGGAGAACTGCGCCGTCATGGTGGCGGAAAACGTCAAGGACTACCTCGAAAACGGCAACATAAAGTTTTCGGTCAACTTCCCGGCCTGCCGGTTGCCGCGTACGGATGCTCACCGCGTAACTATCGCGAATGCCAACGTGCCCAACATGGTCGGGCAGATTTCAACCTGCCTGGCAGAGGCGGATCTCAATATCGAGGATCTTCTCAACAAGTCGGTCGGCGATCTGGCGTATACGATAGTTGACGTCAACGGCCCGATAACGGCGGCACTCGAAGACCGGCTGCGCAGCATCGAGGGTGTGCTCATGGTGCGGAATCTCGGTGAGCCGGCCTAATGACGGACTGACGGCGGCAAACTGACCGAACTGAACTGACAAAGACCATGAGCAGCGACGAAAAGCGAACTAGCGCGACCGATCTTGCGGACATTCGTCGTCGTATCGACGATATCGACACGCGTATTCAAGGCCTCATTAGCGACCGCGCGCGTCTCGCACAGGCCGTCGGCGAGTCCAAGGGCAAGCTCAAATCGGCGGTGGACTACTATCGGCCCGAACGCGAGGCCGACGTGCTGCGCCAGGTGCTGGAGCGCAATGACGGGCCCTTGCGCGACGAAGAAATGCTGCGGCTGTTCCGCGAGATCATGTCGGCCTGTCTGGCGCAGCAGGAGCCGCTGAAAGTCGGTTTTCTCGGGCCTGAGGGAACGTTTACGCAAAACGCCGTGTTCAAGCACTTCGGCCATTCCGTGCGCGCCCTGCCGTTCCACACGATCGACGAGGTGTTTCAGGAGGTCGAGAGCGGGGCCGCGGATTTTGGCGTCGTGCCGATCGAGAACTCCACCGAAGGCTCGGTGAACAACACCCTTGACATGTTTCTGACATCGCCGCTCAAGATCGGCGGTGAGATCGAGCTGCGCATCGAGCAGCATCTGCTCGGCAACGAGGCCGGTCTGACGGGCATCGAGCGCGTCTGTGCGCACGAGCAATCGCTTGCGCAGTGTCGCGGCTGGCTGCGCGAATACCTGCCGCACGTCGAATTGATCGGCATGTCGAGCAACGCGGCCGGGGCGCGCCGCGCGCGCGACGAGGCGGGCACGGCTGCAATCGGGCCGGACGTTGCCGCCGATGTATACGACCTCAAGGTGCTCGTGAGCAACATCGAGGATCGCGCCGACAACGCTACGCGCTTTCTCGTGATCGGCCGCGACCTGCTGGCGTCGTCGGGCAGGGACAAGACCACTATCCTGATATCGACCAGCGACACGGCAGGCGGGTCCGGGGTGCTCTACAGCCTGCTCAAACCGCTCGCGGAGTCGGGCGTCAGCATGACGCGAATCGAGTCGCGCCCGTCTCGACGCAAGAACTGGGACTACGTGTTTTTTATCGATCTGGAAGGACACGCGACCGACCCCGTCGTGAGCGATGCGCTCGCGGAACTCGAAGAGAGCAGCTCCCTGTTTCGAGTGCTGGGCGCATACCCGAAAGCGGTTGGTTAGGTCCTGTTGACGATGCACTACGTCGTCAGTCCGTCCCGCCTGTCCAGCGGCGTCGTTACGGTACCCGGTGACAAGTCGGTGTCGCATCGCGCACTGCTGTTCGGCGGCATTGCCGAGGGACGCACCGATATAAGCGGTTTCCTGGCCGGAGAGGACTGTCTGGCCACGCTGGCCGCGATGCGGCAAATGGGCGTGCGGATCGACCGGCACTCGGATACCGAAATTAGCGTCGAGGGTGCCGGCCGCGACGGACTCGCGGCACCCGCGGAAACGCTCGATCTCGGCAACTCCGGCACGGCAATGCGCCTCATGGCCGGCCTGCTGGCGGGACAGGCTTTCGACTCGGTACTGAGCGGCGATGCCTCGCTGTCCGCACGGCCGATGGGACGCATTATCAAGCCGCTGACCGCAATGGGCGCCGGGATCGACAGCGACGAAGGCAAACCGCCGCTGCGAATTGCCGGCGGTCGCGAGCTGTCGGCAATCGAGTATGCGAGCCCCGTGGCCAGTGCGCAGGTCAAATCCGCGGTGCTGCTTGCAGGGCTGTACGCTCGCGGCATCACGCGGGTGACCGAACCTGCCGTTACCCGCAATCACACGGAACTCATGCTGGCCGCCATGGGCGTCAGTCTGGACAGTCGCCCGGGCGCCGTCAGTATCGAAGGCGGTCAGCGTCTCCGCGGCTGTCCTCTGGCCGTGCCGGCCGATCTGTCGTCGGCGAGCTTTGTCATCCTCGCAGCCATCCTGGCGGCCGATGCCGACCTGCTGATCCGCAACGTCGGCGTAAACCCAACGCGCACCGGTGTCCTCGAGATTCTCAAGGGCATGGGCGCCGACCTGCAGCTGGAAAACGAGAGAACGCTCGGCGCAGAGCCCGTTGCAGACATTCGCGTGCGTTCAAGCCGGCTTAGCGGCGGTGTCGTGGACCCGGCGCTCGTATCGCTCGCGATCGACGAGTTTCCCGTGCTGTTCGTCGCGGCCGCCGCGGCGCGCGGCCGGACTGTGTTTTCCGGCCTGGCCGAGCTTCGCGTGAAGGAAAGCGATCGCATTGCGGCCATGGCCAAGGGGCTCTCGGCGCTCGGTGCGAACATCGAGGAAACGCCGGACGGCGCGATCGTCGAAGGCGGCCGGATTACGGGCGGCGAAGTCGACAGCCTGGGGGATCATCGGGTGGCCATGTCGCTGGCGGTAGCGGGCAGCGTGGCGGCCGAACCCGTCGTCGTGCGCGATGTGGCTGCTGTCGACACGTCGTTCCCGGGGTATGCGTCGCTCCTTGAGTCCCTCGGCGTGTCCATCGAAGTGCTGGCGACATGAGTGCGCACGACGTCCCGGTGATTGCCATCGACGGCCCGAGCGGCTCGGGGAAGGGTACGATCGCCCGGCGGGTGGCCGAGAAGCTGGGCTGGCGCCTGCTCGATAGTGGAGCGCTTTACCGGCTGGTCGCGTTGGCCGCGTTGCGGCGCAACATCGAACTCGACGACGAGCCGGCGCTCGCCGGGATGGCGCGTGAGCTGAACGTCTGGTTTGCCTCCGCCGCCGACGGCAGCGAGCGTATCGAACTCGACGGCGTCGACGTGAGCCGCGAGGTCCGCTCGGAAGAGGCAGGGGCGCACGCGTCCCGCGTTGCGGCGCTCGAGGCGGTGCGGGAGGCGCTCCTGGTGCGGCAACGGGCGTTCCGCAAGCCGCCCGGACTCGTCGCTGACGGCCGCGATATGGGCACCCAGGTGTTCCCGGACGCAGGGCTCAAAGTCTTCCTCACCGCAAGCGCTGAAGAGCGTGCGAGGAGGCGCCATAAGCAGTTGAAAGACAAGGGTATTGATGTTAGCCTTGCCGCCCTTTCACGGGACATCGAGGACCGTGACCGGCGGGATTCGGAGCGCAAGGTGGCGCCGTTGAAGCCCGCGGAGGACGCCAGGCGGCTGGATTCTTCGGGCCTGTCAATCGAAGCCGTAGCGCAAATCGTGCTCGACTGGATGGCAGAAGCCGCAGGCCTCGAGTAGTTATTCCCGAAAGGTTTTTGGTGGGATCGGACAGGATGTTCGGTCTTTTTTTTGTCATGACCGTCCGTCACAGGAAGTGATTTTCAGGACGCTATGGGTGAGGAGTGTTGGTCGAACCGACTGTCCTCAAGGTTTTTATCTAATGTCTGAAAGTTTTGCTGATCTATTTGAAGAAAGTTTTGCCAGCCGACAAATAAAGCCGGGCTCAATCATTACCGGCACGGTTGTCGCCATTAACGACGATGTGGTTCTGGTAAGTGCCGGCCTCAAGTCCGAGGCTGTTATCCCCATCGACCAGTTCCGCGGCGATCTTCGCGAAGGCGAGATCTCGGTAGGCGACGAAGTTGAAGTTGCGCTCGACGCTGTCGAAGACGGCTTTGGCGAGACACGCCTGTCACGCGAAAAGGCGATTCGCGCGCGCACCTGGATCGAGCTCGAGAAGGCTTTCGAGAAAGGCGAGGTCGTCGAAGGAGTGATCAACGGCCGCGTGAAAGGCGGGTTCACCGTCGAAATCGACAGCGTACGGGCGTTTCTGCCGGGTTCGCTGGTTGACGTACGTCCGGTCCGCGATCCCGCATATCTCGAAGGCAAGAGCCTCGAATTCAAGGTGATAAAGCTCGACCAGCGCCGGAACAACGTGGTTGTTTCACGTCGCGCTGTAGTCGAACAGGAATACTCTGCCGAACGCGAGGAGCTTCTCAAGGAGCTGCAGGAAGGCAATACGGTTAAAGGTATCGTCAAGAATCTGACCGATTACGGTGCGTTCGTGGATCTCGGCGGCATCGACGGCCTCCTGCACATTACCGATATGGCGTGGAAGCGCGTCAAGCACCCGTCCGAAGTCGTGAACGTCGGTGACGAAATCGACGTCAAGATCCTCAAGTTCGACCGTGAGCGGCAGCGTGTATCGCTGGGCATGAAGCAGCTTGGCGACGATCCGTGGAAAGATCTCGCGCGGCGCTACCCGCCGCAAACCCGTCTGTTCGGCAAGGTCACGAACATTGCCGATTACGGCTGTTTCGTCGAGATCGAAGACGGCGTCGAAGGGCTGGTCCACGTCTCCGAGATGGACTGGACCAACAAGAACGTCAACCCGTCGCGGGTCGTTCAGGTTGGCGAGGAAGTCGAGGTTATGGTGCTGGAAATCGACGAAGAACGCCGTCGTATTTCGCTCGGTATCAAACAGTGCAAGTCGAATCCGTGGGCCGAGTTCGCAGCGACGTTCAATCGCAACGAAAAGGTATCCGGCCAGATCAAGTCGATCACCGATTTCGGTATCTTCATTGGTCTCGACGGCGGCATCGACGGTCTCGTGCATCTGTCGGACATTTCCTGGGACATGCCGGGCGAAGAGGCGGTTCGCAATTACAAGAAAGGTCAGGAGATCGAAGCGGCCGTACTTGCGATCGATGCCGAGCGTGAGCGCATTTCGCTGGGCGTCAAGCAGCTCGAGAAGGATCCGCTGTCAGCGTGGCTGGCCGAGCATCCGAAGAACTCGATTGTGACCGGGACCGTATCCGAGGTTGATGCGCGCGGTGCGCTCGTCGATCTGGGTGACGGCGTCATTGGCAGCCTGCGTGCATCGGAACTCGCGCGCGGGCGTGTGGAGGACGCGCGCACGGTGCTCAAGGTGGGCGAGGAGGTCGAAGCCAAGTTCACCAACGTGGATCGGAAGAACCGTTCGGTTGCCCTCTCGATCAAGGCGAAGGAAGTCCACGAGGAGGCTGAGGCCATGAGTAACTACAAATCGGACGCCGGCACGGCCCCCGTGGGTACCACCCTTGGAGAGCTTCTGAAGGAAAAAATGGGCGGCGGAAGCAACTAATTACGTAAAAACAGTAGCCCGGACCGGCCGGTCCGGGCTATATTTGTCTTTACGAATCGGTGGGTTACGTGGCTCAGCCAGAAAGATTAGGATTATGACGAAATCAGAACTCATTGAGGCCATCGCCCGCAAGCAGAAGCACCTACCGGCCAAAGACGTCGAACTTGCGGTCAAACATCTACTGGATTTAATGAGTGACTCGCTGGCGAAGGGCCAGCGGATCGAGATACGCGGTTTCGGCAGTTTTTCTCTGCACTTCAGGGAACCGCGTATTGGCCGCAACCCCAAGACCGGCGAAGCGGTTGCGCTGGCCGGCAAACACGTGCCGCACTTCAAACCCGGCAAAGACCTGCGCGAGCGCGTCAACTCGAGCCGCCAGTTTCCGATCAAGAGCTGAGGCGCAGCGTTTGCGGATGCGTATCTCGAGGGTGCGTCTCCGTATTCTGTAATACACTTTAACGCTCATTCGTGAGGGCGCTGGTTACCGCTCATGTTCCGACGCACGGCTATTTTCCTACTCATCGCGGCAATCTTTGTCGTGATGCTGGTGTTCACGTATCACAACAAAGGCACGGTTGACGTGCACCTGGTCTTTACCGACGTGACCGCGTCCGTGCCGCTGGCGTTTACCGTGACGTTTGTATTCGGCTGGCTGTTTGGCGTCGTTTGTATGGGGCTCTACGCGCTGCGTCTCATGAACGAGAGGCGCTCGCTGAAACGCTCTCTCAAAGTGTCCGAGACCGAGGTGTCGTCGCTGCGCAATCTTCCGCTAGCTGATGCCGACTGAATCGACCTTCCTGCTGGCGGGGCTGTTCTTGCTGCTGGCCGCGGCCGGCTGGGCAATGGGCCGGTTCGGTGAGCGCGACGAGGCGGAGGCGCCGCCGCCGCTGAACATCGACTACCTGAAAGGCCTGAATTTCCTGCTGAACGAGCAGACCGATCAGGCTCTGGAACACTTCCTGGAAATGGTCAGGGTCGACGACAAGACGATAGAGACGCATTTTGCGCTCGGCAGTCTGTTTCGCCGCCGCGGCGAGGTCGACCGGGCGATCCGGATTCATCAGAACATCATTGCGAGGCCTGATCTTGCGGCGGATCAGCGCGATCAGGCCCTGTATTCGCTGGCCCGCGACTATCAGTCGGCCGGACTTCTGGACCGGGCGGAGAAGGTTTTCGCGCGTCTCGCGGAAGGCTCGCGCTATCAGGTCCAGGCGCTGGAGAATCTCTGCCGCATTTACGAGCAGGAGAAGGACTGGCAAAAGGCGATCGAGGCGGGGCAACAGCTCGAGCAGGTCGGCGGTCGTTCGCTCGCGCTGCAAATCGCTCACTACTACTGTGAACTGGCGGAGTCCGCCGCGGCTGAGAAAGACTACGCGGCGGCGCGCACGTTCGTGAAGCAGGCGCAGACCGGCAGGCCGCGAACGATGCGTGGTGCACTTACGCGCGCTCACATCGCCCGCGAAACCGATGACAGCGAAACGGCATTGTCGCTGTACAAGCGCATCATCGTCGAGCACACCTATCTCGTCGCGGAAGCCCTGCCGGAAATCGTCTCGATCTACGCGCGGGAAGGGAAACTCGACGAACTGGACCGCGCCATCGCGAAGATGATCGATGACGACCCGGACATGAGTGCCCTGGTGGCGTATACGGCCATCGTCAACGACCTGGGCGGCATCGCGGTCATCGACAAGGCGGTCGAAGAATATATGCTCAGCGAGCCGACGCTTGCGGAGTTTGTGGATCTGCAGCAGCTCAGTTCGGAAGCCGAGGCGAAAGCGGGCGTTCTGGAGAAAGTACGACGCGCCCTGGGCAGGCTAGCGGCTGCGACGCCACGCTATCAATGCCAGGAGTGCGGTTTTTCCAGCCAGCGCCTGCTCTGGCAGTGTCCAAGCTGCCGGAGTTGGGAAACCCAGCGGCCGGCATCGCGGGTGCAGTTCGATACGGTGCTGCAGCACAACATCACGGCGCGCTAATTCCTGGAGCGCCCTGGCCGCCGTCGCCTGCGGCCACAAAAACTTCATGAAACGGCCTGTTTCCAGGGGCGCGCTCCTGCCAGAGCAAGGCTAGGCTCTCATCCGTGTCGCAAGCAAACACGGATGTCTTTTCTCGCTTGTTTTCTCTTACTTGTGTTCTTTTACTTGTTTTGTTTTGCAAGGAGCCTTACATGCATACGATCAAACTGTTGCTGGCTGCCGGCCTCATGAGCCTGCCGTTTCTCGCTTACGCCGGCCCCGTCAATATCAACACCGCGGATGCCGAAACGATCTCGGCCGAGCTCAAGGGCATTGGTCTCGCCAAAGCACGCGCCATCGTCGAATACCGCGAGAAACACGGGCCGTTCGAGACGGTCGAAGACTTGACGCTCGTCTCCGGAATCGGTGGCCGTACGCTGGAACTCAATCGGGGCGATATCCGCCTCAAGAGCGGCAGCAAGAAGTAAGCACTCACACCGGCATGAGGCCGCCGGCCGGTAAAGCGCCGGCCGGCGGTCCGTTTTACAGGCTTTAGCGAACGGACGTCGCTCGTAGCGGCGATCTGTTTGGCGATCTGTTTGGCGATCTGTTTGGCGATTTGTTGTGGCGAATTGGCTATCATCTGCCCGACTTATATCAGGGAGATGATCGTTGAGTGCTTCTGTCCGTACTGCAGTGTTTCCGGTCGCCGGGCGAGGCAGCCGGTTTCTGCCCGCCACCAAAGCCAGCCCCAAAGAGATGCTGCCGATCGTCGACAAGCCGCTGATTCAGTACGCAGTCGAGGAGTCGATCGAGGCGGGAGCGACCAAGCTGGTATTCGTGACGGGCAGTTCCAAGCGTGCTATCGAAGATCATTTCGATACCGACCCGGAGCTGGAACGGGCGCTTACCCAGGCGGGAAAGGACGAACTTTTGGCGTCGATTCAGGGCATCGTTCCGGACGGAGTGACCTGCATCTATATCCGTCAGGGCGAACCGCTGGGCCTCGGTCACGCGGTCTTGTGCGCCCGGCCTGCCGTGGGCGACGAACCTTTTTTTGTGCATCTGGCTGACGATCTAATCCAGGGTACGCCAGGCTGTCTCGCTCAGATGGCCGCGCGGTATCGCGAGCATGGCGGAAGCATCGTTGCGACCGAGACCGTGCCGCGCGCGCATACGTCGAGCTATGGCATCGTGGAAGTTGAGGGCTCGGATCGACGGCTCACGGGCATCGTTGAGAAACCGGATCCAGAGGATGCACCCTCCGATCAGGGCGTTGTCGGCCGGTATCTGTTGGACAGCAAGATCTTCGAAAAGCTCGCAACGACAGGCCGCGGAGCCGGTGGTGAGATTCAGCTCACGGACGCAATCGCGGATCTGCTGTCCGAAGAACCGGTGTATGCCTATTCCTTCGCCGGCACGCGGTTCGATTGCGGCAGCAAGCTCGGGTACCTGCAGGCCACCGTGGCTTATGGGCTCGAACATGCCGCGACGGGTGAGCGGTTTCGTGCGCATCTCGAATCTCTGATCTCGGGATAAAGATAAGGTCGTGCGCTTCTCGGGCAGGGCGCTGCGTTCCGGTGTCGCCAAGGAGGCCGAGGAGGCGTTTGTGAGCAGGGGTGAGTATTTGTGGCGCGTTGCGCCGGAGATTGCGGCGACGCAATAGATCGACGCGATATGGCGGCAACCGAATTCGATCGACTGATACCTTTGACCGAGCGCGGGCCGGCGTCGGCGGCGGAGTTGCAGTGTGATCTCGCCCCTCTGCAGCAGCCGGTAATCCTGCGGCAGCAGTTCGCGGACTGGCCTTTGGTCAAGGCCGCTCGGGAGAGCGAGCAAGCGCTGGCCGGCTATATTTGTGAGTTTGCGCCGCGTCAGGCCGTCAAGGCTTTCGCGGGCGGGAAAGAGATCGAAGGACGCTATTTTTACAGCGAAGACTTTCGAGGACTCAACTTCGACCGTATCGAACTTACGCTTACGCAATTGTTCGAGCGCCTGCACGACATCGCGGCGCGCGGTTCGGGGGAGTCGGTCTATGCCGGTGCGATTCCGCTGAAAGCCGAACTCGAGGCTCTGCTCGCCGCCAACTGCAACCCTCTTCTCGATCCCTCGATCGAGCAGTTATCCTCACTGTGGATCGGTAACCAGGGCGTTACCGCCACGCACTACGATTTGCCGCAAAACGTGGCTGGCGTTGTCTGTGGTCGCCGGCGTTTCACGCTGTTCCCGCCGGAGCAGCTCGATAACCTCTATCTTGGACCGCTCGACATTACGCTTGCCGGGCAGCCCGTAAGCATGGTCGACCTCGAGGATCCGGATCTCACGCGGTTTCCGAAGTTTGCGGCAGCGCTCGACACGGCCGTGACGGGTGTTCTCGACCCTGGCGATGGTATCTACATCCCGAGCATGTGGTTTCATCACGTCCGGTCGCTCGACGATCTGGGCGTGCTTATGAATTTCTGGTGGCGCGATGCCGCGCCGCATATGTTCACGCCAATGTTCACCATGCTGCACGCCATGCTGTCCGTCAAAGGACTGCCCGAGTATGAGAAGCAGTGCTGGAAGCGCATGTTCGAGCAGTACGTATTCGAGGAAAACGGCGATCCCATGGCGCACCTGCCGGAGCACGCGAGGGGATTTTTCGGCGATCTCGATGCGGAAAAAGTCGCGCGGCTGCGGCTGTATCTTCTGCATAGCCTCGGCGGTCAGCCCCGACAATCCTAAACTTTCCATTTGGGTAATACTGACTGCATGTGGTGCTTCTTTGGCCGGGCAAGTCTACACTGGAGGCGACGCTGCGTTATCCGCTGGAGGCCGGCATTGCCGGAAGAAGTTCGCTACGACCCGGAGCAGAAGCTCATCCATGTGAATTCATGGGGCCACGTGACCATTGATGACTGGAACAGCTCGCGCGAGGCCGTCATAAGGCTGTACAGGCGGTACAGGGCAGGGCGGGTTCTCGTCGACGTAACCCGGCAGGTGTCGGCGCCGTCCACGCTGGAGATCTTCGATTTCGGGGCGGAGTGGCCGGCTTCGATCAGGACGGCGGTCGTAACAGGGGCGGCAACGCGAGCAGAGCAACAGTTTCTGGAAACTGTCGCGATGAATCGCGCGCGCCCGCTGCGTGTATTCGACGATCGCGATACGGCGATTGCATGGCTGGACAGCGGTCTGCCGTGACCCGTGCCGCGGTGCCAGGGTCGGGGCGTATTCCGCTACGGTAAGTCACTCGGTCGGAGCCGCGGTAAGCACAGCAATGCGGTACTCCCTGAGAAGTATCGATGACGAGGATCTCGATTGGCTTTATGAGCTAAACAAGAAGTCGTTTCGTGAGATTGTCATCCGTCAATTCGGTACGTGGGACGAGGCCTTTCAACGGCAGAGCTTCTATGCCAACCGGGATTCGGCTGTCTCCGGCCGGATCGTCGTGAACGCCGAAACGAGGATTGGCGTAGTGCTTCTGCAGCCGAAAGACGCTTACGACTGGGAGTCCGGCAGCTCAGATAATCTCCCCCGTTCGTGAATTAGCCGGATTGTATCGATACAAGGAGGGCAACGTGACTGTTTCCGGCGAGTGTTTCTGTGGGGATGTCAGCTATCGCATTTCCGGGCCGCTTCGTGATGCGCGATCGTGTCACTGTTCGCGCTGCAGGAAGGCATTCAGTTCACAGGCTTCAGCGTATGCGCTTGTCGACCCGGCCGACTTCACCTGGCTTAGTGGCGAAGAGCTGCTAACGTCGTACGTTGGGCAGCACGGGTTCGGAATGCAGTTTTGCAGCCGATGTGGCTCCACGCTTTGCGGAATTCACAACGGGACCGTGCATGGCGTCACGCTGGGCTGCATCAACGGCGATCCGGGGATCGAGATAGACCGGCATATTTACGTGGATTCGAAGGCGGGCTGGGAAGTCATCCCGGACGGCGTGACCACCTTCGGAGAAGGGCCTGCGGCTGCGGAGTAGTGCCGGCTGGGACAGTGGGCGCTGACAAAGCAGCGTTGACGGGCGCGTGCGATGACCCGGAATTGGCGTTTCGAGCGTTTGTATGGGAATGAGACCAATGGAGGCTGTTGTGAAGACACTGTTTGCGACCTGCGCGCTCGCGCTGTCCTTGCTGTGCGGCTGCGCCCTGGAACGGGAGTCTGATCTACGTGAGGTACGGTCTTACGAACGCAGCGATCTGCCGAATCGGACAGACCGGGACGGGCCGTTCCCCGGTGAATGGGAGTTTCGCAGTGGCGTGAAGATTTGCAAAGGCTACCTTACCCGCAGCGAAGACGAGGATTTCTGCGCCAGTTCGATTCCGCGCGACTGGACAGGGTTTGAGTTCGACGGCCGGACGTACTACTGGTTACCGTTAGCCGCTGCGGGGCCGGGCGGACAGTAGTCGAGCCGGCGGCAAACAGCCGCTAACCGGTTCGGAGTGTCAGCGCCGCTGGTACACGCCAAAGTAGACGAAAGCCTCGCTTGCGGGCCGTCCCGGTTCGACGTTGTCCGGCACGCGGTGCGTGACGGGATCAATGCTGCGAAGATAAGCGACCATTGCCGTGACGTCGTCGTCGGTTAGCTGCGCGTAACCGGGCCAGGGCATTACGCGGATACCGCCGGCACCGTGCCTTCCGGCACCGAAGCGGATGGCGTTTGCGATCTGCCCGTCACTCCAGCCGCCGATTCCGGTCTCGACGTCGGACGTAAGGTTCGACGGATACACGACTCCGGGATTTTTTTCACCCAGCGGGTTGCTCCAGGCAATACCGATGCGCGAGCCGGCCAGTGAGCGCGCGGGGTTTGCTTCGCCGACCAACGCACCGTCGGTGTGGCAGGCGCCGCATCCCAGGAGCTCGACCAGGTATTCTCCGCGTTCGACCTGTTCCGCGAACTCGGGTGCGTAACGGCCGGCACCCGCGGATGGGGCATCGAGAATGGTCACCGCCTCAACCTCGACGTAATCATCGAGCGGTTCGTAGGAGTCGTCCGTCGCGCAGCCGAGGAGGCCGAGTGGCGCGAGTAGAATAAGTCTGCAAAGTGACATCGCTGCTGTCCCAACGGCAATGGACCCGTTAGTCTGTTGCAGTTCGGTTGGAGACGACATAGCGGAAAACACATAGATGAAGGCCGCCCGAATTCTTGCCCTGTTGCTGGCGGTGATCGTGCTCGTTGCAGCGGTCGCCGTCATTATCGCGGCGCAGTATCGCGACGACATCGCCCGTAAGCTTGCGGCGGGATTTCTCGAGCCCTATGAGATCGAGGTGGACGATGTGTCGGTGGGCTCTATTCAGGCGGAGCGCATCGATTTTGCGGCGATCACGCTGCGGCGCGGCGACGGTATTCGCATTCTGATCGAATCCGTGAGCCTGCCGCTCAGCATGCGCGGCGCCGCGGGGCTCGATATCGACATCGAGCGTATCGAAATCGAGGTTCCCGACAGTGAGCCGAGCGAGGCAAACATTTCCGCCGCCGTGGACGTAGTCGACATCGTCGATCGCATCATCGCTCTGCCCGAACTCCTGCCGGGGACGCGCATAGGCGTGTCCAGTCTTCAGGTAAGCGGGTATCCCGAGGCTACAGGCATAGAGTGGCGCTCCGGCGAGCGGCAGCAGACGCTCACGGCGAGCCTCGAGGGTTACCGGCTCCACGCCGAAACCACAGCTGTTGACGCGGAGCGCTCGTCGAGCAGGCTTGAGGTGCGGAGCGTGAATGGACAGCCTGCCGCCGAAGCGCTGCCGACCCTGCTTCGCACCGCGGACGGCTACGAGATCGAAGCGGCGCTCAGTCTGGACACCGCACGGCTGCTGCCCGCGCTGGTCCGTGCGGGCCTGTTGCCGCCCGAGGTCGCGCGGCTGAACGCGGCGCTCGCCGGAGAGATCTCCCTTCGCGTTCCGGTTGGCGCGGCGCCGCGAATCGAGGCGGCGGCGAAGATTGCGCCGCGAGAGACCGCCGAGCTGGTCTACCAGGCGGACGGCGATACGGCGGCGAGGATAAGCGTACTCGAGGCCTCGGCCGCCGAAGTTACATTCGGCTACCCGTCACTGGACTGGCAGCTGGCCGTGTCGGATGCCCGGCTTCAGCTTGGTCATGCAACGATTCCGGACCTGGGGCTGCATGTACGCGATGTCGTCTGCAAGCCCGGCATCCGGTGCACGCTGCGCGCGGACCTCGAACCGGTCACGGTTGGCCCCGGGATTGGCTTGTCGGCGAGCGCCGGCGGCCTGGAGTTGCTTGCCGGGGACGGAAGCTTCACTGCAACCATCGCGGAGGCCTACATAGACGTCAACGACGTCACGGGTCCGGCGGAGTTCGAGGCCGCGCTATCTGTCCATGCGAGAGCCGTGACTATCGATGGTCCTGATTCGATACGTGCCGAGTTAGCAATACCGTCGGTCGGCGTGGGGCTGCTGGGCCATGCCATAGACATTCCGGAAGGCCGCGGCACGTTCCGCCGAGATGCGGACGAGCTTACTCTGGAGCTTAAAGTCGGCGCGAGCGGCAGCGCGCTTGCGGCGGACATCTCGGTCGCTCACAACCTGGGAACCGCCGCGACCCGGTTGACCGTTGACGATGCGCGCCTCGATTTTTCCGTGCAGACGCTGTCCGCTCTTGTGGAGCAATGGCCAAATGAATGGGATCTCGTGGCCGGTTCCTGGCGCGGCAACGCCGAAGCTCTGCGACGGCGCAACGGCGATGTCGAAGTCTCGGTTTCGCAGTCGCTGCATGCCGTTGACGGACGGTACCGGGACATCGCCTTCGCGGGACTGAGCGCCAGCCTCGTTACGTCCGAGACAGCGTGGCCGCCGGCCGAACCGCAAGAGGTCTCCGTATCGCTGGATCTGCTGGACGTCGGCTTTCCGGTGCGCGACCTCGAGGCGGATCTGTCGGTTGATGCTGCCTCCGAACTCATCGCTATCGACCGTGTCCTGATGCAAACCCTGGGCGGCAGCGTGGCCGTGGACCCGTTTGTGCTTGACCCATCCAGGGTTGGCTCGGCGGACGGGACGCTGCGGGTCGTGTTGCGGCCGGAGTCCGTTCAGCTACCGTTAATGGCCGAGCTCGCAAACTTGCAGGCATTGGACGTGTTGGGCAGCGTCAGCGGCGTACTGCCAGTGACGATAGGCGAAAACGGCGTGACGGTCGAAAACGGCCGTTTGAACGGCGATTTGCCGGGCGGCACGATCCGTTATGCGGCAAACGGTTGTACCGAGGAGGTCATGCGCGCGCGATCCGGACTCGATTACGCGCGCTGTGTGCTGACCTATTACGAATTCGACAGCCTAAGGTCGGATGTGAGTTATAGCGAAGACGGCAATCTGGTCATCGAGATGAGGCTCGAGGGTGTGAACCCGGAATACGATCCCGATCAGCCGGTGAACCTAAATCCTACGCTCACGACCAACGTGATCGATTTGATCAAGAGCCTGCAGGCGGCGCGCTCGATCGAGGACGTGTTCGATCGGCAAGCGAATTGATAAACGGGATATGAAGCCAAGTTCTATGCAGCTTCGGGCACATGAGCTAAGCTCGACGAGGCATACCTAAGCAGGCGCTGAGAGATGATGAATAGGACAAACGAATTGCGGGTTTTGCTGGTCGTCGTCACGTTGGGCGCCGTGTCCGGCTGTACGCCGACGGTTAGGGTCGAGGCGCCGAAGGAGCCGATCGAAATCAACCTCAACGTCAAGATCGAGCATGAAATCCGGGTCCAGGTGGACAAGGAGCTGGAAGGTCTGTTCGAAGAAGACAGCAACCTGTTCTGAGCAGTGAATCCCGAATCAAACATTCTGAGTATGCCGTCATGAAACGAGTCGTAACCGCCTTAATTCTGATTTTTGCCCTGCAAACTGCCTGGGCAATCGACATAGACAGTGCGAAGAGCCAGGGACTGGTCGGGGAGGCGAACACTGGTTATCTCGCGGCGGTGAAGCAACCGGCCAGTGCCGAGGTGCAGGCACTGATTTCAGACGTCAATCGCAAGCGCCGGGCGCAGTTCGAACGCACGGCGAAAAGTACTGGCGCAACGGTCGATCAGGTGCGCGTCCGCTTCTACCAGCTTGCGCTGCAGAAGACCGCGCGCGGGCATTATTATCAGGACGGCAGCGGCGCCTGGAAGCGTAAGTAGCGGCCGGCATCGACGGCGGCAGCCGCGCCCGGTCCTTCTGAGCCTGAACGTCTGTCAGGTCAGAAAGCTCTCAAACCAATCCCGCGTCGCCGTATCGGCCGGCAACAGAGTTTCGAGTCGAACGTCATCGAGCGATGCATCCGCGCTCATTCCGATTGTCGCGATCAGCGAAAACAGTTTGAGATCGCGCTCCGCAATACGAAATTGCAGGGTGAGAACCGGAGACGGATCCTCCTTCGCGGGTTTGGCAATCGCGTCAGGGATGCCGGGCAACTGCCGAAGCTCTTCGACAAGCCCGCTGGCTTCGGCGTCGGTCGGCCGCCGTGCGATCTCCAGCTCGAGCAGCCTGAACAGGGCACGCGCCACGTCCTCCCAATTCATGATGCTGTTTCGCAACCGTCCCGGCATCATCAACTCGCGTAGCAGATTCGGATTGCCTGAGCTGCCCGCGGCTGCGAAAAAGCGTTGCGCCGAACCGTTCGCCTTCTGCAGGTTCCAGATTCTGTCAATCGCGACTGCCGGATAGGGTTCATGTCCGCGCAGTACGTGCTCGATTGACACATCGACGGCCCTTCGGGTCGCCTCTCCCCATGAAACATTGGAGGAGCGCGCGGCGAAACCCGCTGAGACCAGAAGCGCATCGACCTCGGCCGCCGGCATGCCGAGTGCTTCCCCCAGTTGGGAAATGGCTGAACGGCTGGGTTTGGATCGGCCGGTTTCCAGAAAGCTCAAATGCCGCTGCGACATTCCGGCTTCCATCGACAGATCGAGCTGGCTGAGCCTGCGACGGCCGCGCCATAACTTGAGGAGTCTGGAAAAACCGCTAGTTGGGGTAGTCTGAACTGCTGTCATGCCCTCACTTTTCCAAACTGGCGAACCGTTGTCGATTACGTCCAACGTAATTGCCGCCATTCAACCTAATTGAAATCCTTTCGGCAGGCTCTACACCAGGAAAGGATTTGAAATGTCTACAACCATCACGGCCCGGGTTTTTCTTGCGCTCAACGCAGCGTTCTCAGCAATCGTCGGTCTGGAATTGATCGTGTTTCCCGACGCGGTAGCACAGGCGATGTTCATGGACCCGGCCGGCTGGAAGCCTCTCGTACTGCGACTGCTCGGTATAGGGCTCGTTCTGTTTGCGCTGGACCTGCTGCTAATGGCGACCAACCGCTTTGTGGCTAAGAAGGAAGTGCTGCTGATTGTCTTCGCAGATGTCGGCTGGCTGATCGCGAGCGCTGCGGCCGTTCTCCTTGGCGCGCATGTTTTCACGGAGAGGGGCATATTCATCATCGATGTCGTCGCCTTCTTCGTAGCTGCTTTTGCGGCTGGCCAGTACTTTGGCGCCCGTAAGATTGTTCCGCCGGAGAGCCGGGTGAGCGTCCGGTCGACGGGAGGGACGTTGATTGCGACAGTCAGGCGGGCCGTTGACGCTCCGCCCGAAACGGTCTGGGGTGTCATGACCGATCACCCCGGCTATGCCGACGTCGCCAGCAATATTTCAAGAGTCGAAGTGCTCTCAGGTGAAGGGATCGGCATGCAGCGCCGCTGTTACGGCCGCAAGGGTGAGAGTTGGGCTGAAACCTGCGATCTGTTCGAAGATGGGCGGTCTTTCGGTTTCAAAGTTCACACCGAAGCGCCGGACTATCCGTATCCAATTTCCGGTCTCGAGGGGCGCTGGTCGGTGGAGCCGAAGGGGGCGGGCGCGGAGTTCTCGATAGACATCGAGGCCAAGCCGAAGGGTGGTTTCGTTTCCCGTACGCTGTTTTCGTCGATGGCGAAACGTCAATTCAAAGCGGTATTGATCGATTTGGCCGACGCCTGGTCACGGAAGATGGAGCGCGAGGCGCAGGCTTGACGGCGTGGCAGCGGCTAAATGCGCCGTTTTGGCGCTTTATTCGCATGGGTTGATTGGCGCTGAGGTAGTACGCTGGAACGACCAGTAGTTCAGGCCGGCTGTTCGTTTCATGTCATTGCAATTATATAAAAATATTGATAACTTATCGATAATTATCTATTTGCCGGTTAAGTGAAACGGCTCTACTTCGTCGGTTCGGCACTCGACGACCTGCGGGCTTTTCCGCGGACACCCCGACGAGACACTGGCTACCAGTTGGATCGGGTGCAGCATGGCCTTGAACCTAACGACTGGAAGCCAATGACATCGATCGGGAGCGGTGTTCGCGAAATTCGGATTCAGCACGATGGCCAGTACCGGGTGATTTATTTGGCGAAGTTCGACGATGCCGTTTATGTGCTGCATGCGTTTCAGAAAAAAACGCAGAAGACTCGGAGGCAGGACATTGATGTCGCAAGACGACGTTTGCAAGAGATTCAGGGTAACTATTATGGGTAAGGTCACGAAATCCAGCGGAAACGTCTTCGATGATCTTGGTTTCGGCGCTGCGGAATCGGAGAACCTGAAGCTGCGAGCCCAGCTGATGCGAGAACTTGAAACGCTGATTCATGACAAGCGTCTTACGCAAAGCGATGCCGCTGAGTTGCTCGGCATTCAGCAATCGCGTGTCAGCGATTTGGTTCGGGGCAAGATCGATCGTTTCAGCATTGACATGCTGGTCAAACTGTTGGCGAAGGCGGGGCGTCGTGTGGAGATCAAGATTAGCCGCCAGGCCGCATAAGGTTCCGTATTTGCGTCGCACGACTCGTGAAATCGAGTTAATCACGCGCGGCAAAGGACGATCCAGGATAGTCGGTGGTCGATCACTTCGCTGTCTGGCTCCGCGACCCGGAGTCGCTGACCATGTTCTGGACTCACATTGGATCGGTAATCGAGAAACTCCCGCAAGGTAGAAAAACTGGTCCAAACGAGGTACTCGTCTATTGGCATATAATGCCAATAATGAGAAAATCGCACTTGGAGTCCAATCCGATGGTTGAAGAAATGCCTACTCGAAACGTAGTTCTGACAGATCAACAAAGCCGACTGATCGACGATCTCGTTCGTGAAGGGCGCTATCAGAATGCAAGTGAAGTTCTGAGAGATGGATTGCGGCTGCTGGCCGATAGTCAGGCCCGTCAGAATGCGGAACTCGAGGACATTAGAGCGGGCGTTCTGCTGGGGCTGAGCCAGGCAGATGCAGGCGACTTTGCCTCCGGCACGGGTGAAGAGGCAATAAAACGCGCATTTGAAAACGCAAGAAACGCCTAGAAGGTATGAAGCCGTTCCGGCTTACACGGCAGGCCGAGGCTAGGTTGTCAGAAATTGCGGAATGGATCGTTAGTAACTTTGGTCGCAGTCAGGCGCTGGTCTACGAACGACAGCTCATCAAGCGTCTTAACTCACTGGCTTCCGGCGAACCGCCGCACGGCAGGCCATGTGGAATACTCGTGTCGAGCGAATGTTCCAATGACGATCTACTCTACTATCGTGAAGGCCGCCACTACATCATCTTCCAAGATGCTCCGAAACAATTGACCGTCATTGATTTTGTGCACGGCTCTCGAAACCTGCCAGGAGTCCTGGAGGGTCTGACAGGACGGTAGCGGCGCCTGGAACCGTAAGCAACGGCCGGCTCCGCAATGCGCAACAGCGCGTGAGGAGCGGAGGATGAACTCTCCCACGCCGGATCAATCGGTGCCGCGCCGATGAGGTTACGTGCCGTTTCGAATCGCGGGCCCTGCCGCTGCGCCGTATCCACGTGCGAGTGTGGGTCCGTTGCTCGGGGATACGTCAGAAAGCAAAAAGGCCGACAAAAACGTCGGCCTATTTAGTATTTGGCTCCCCGACCCGGACTCGAACCAGGGACCAATTGATTAACAGTCAATCGCTCTACCAACTGAGCTATCGGGGAATTGTGTTTTTGGGTCCCGTTACGGACCGGCTCGCCTAGCGAGGGCCGAAATTCTCGGTGAGGGCCCGCGCGAAGTCAAGCCATCATGACAGATTTCAGGCGATCCAGCGCTACTTCAAGAGCATCGAGCGACAGTGCGAAGGACAGACGCAGATGATCCGGTGCCCCGAAGGCCGTTCCCGGCACCAGCGCCACGTTGGCCCTGGTGATAAAACGCTCGGCCAGCTCCACGTCGGAAGCGAGCCCGAGACGGCGGACCGCCCCGCGTACCCGCGGAAACGCGTAGAAAGCACCGTCACCGGGCCTGCATTCGAAGCCCGGAATGTCGTTTAGCCTGTCGATCACCACATCGTGGCGCTGTTTGTAGTGGCGGGTCATTTCGGTGACGACAGCCTGATCGCCGTCGAGAGCCGCTGTCGCCGCGGCCTGCGACACGCTGCAAGGGTTCGAGGTGCTCTGGCTCTGCACGGTCTTCATGGCCTTGATCAGCCATTCCGGCCCGGCCGCGTAGCCGATCCGCCATCCCGTCATGGCGTAGGCTTTCGAGACCCCGTTGACGGTGACGGTACGGTCATAAAGGGCAGGGCAGGCCTCGGCAAAACTCGCGAACGGATGTTCCGCCCAGTGGATGTGCTCATAGATGTCGTCGCCGGCGACAACGACGTCGGGGTAGTCGGCCAGCACCTCGCCGAGCGCGGCCAATTCGCCTGCGGAGTAGCTGGCTCCCGTCGGGTTGGACGGACTGTTGAGTATCAGCAGGCGAGTGCGGTCGCTCAGGGCCGCGCGCAACTCCCCGGGCGAGAGCTTGAAGCCCGTCTCCAGCTCCGTGGTGACGACAACAGGAGTCGCGTCGGCCAGACGCGCCATGTCCGGATAAGACACCCAGTGGGGCGCGGGAACAATGACCTCGTCTCCGGGTCCGAGCAGGGCGATACACAGATTGAACAGGGACTGCTTGGCGCCCGACGAGACAAGTATTTGTTCGGGCGCATAGTCGAGTTGGTTGTCGCGGGCGAACTTGCGCCGGATCGCCGCCTTGAGTTCACGGGTACCGTCGATGGGCGTGTAGCGGGTCTCGCCCCGCCGGATCGCCTCGATAGCGGCCTCCTGAATGTGCAGAGGCGTATCGAAATCCGGCTCGCCGGCCCCAAGACTGACGATGTCCACGCCCTGCTGCTTGAGTTCGGTGGCACGCGCGAGCACGGCGCCCGTCGCGGATGGTTTCACGCGTGTTAGCCGATCTGAAACTGATAAACTCAAAATCTTGCCCCCGGATGACGCCCTGATGGTACGTGAAAGCAACACCCTGCCCAAGAATGCGATAGACGACGGCTACCGGCTCGAACTCGTCTCCGACTATAGTCCGGCCGGCGATCAGGTCGGCGCGATTGCGAGCCTCACCGAGGGTTTGAGCGACGGTCTTGCGCGGCAGGTCCTGCTTGGCGTGACGGGCTCTGGCAAGACCTTCACGATGGCCAGCGTGATCGAGCGGCTGCAGCGTCCGGCCATCGTGCTGGCGCCCAACAAGACGCTCGCGGCACAGCTCTACGGCGAAATGCGCGAGTTCTTCCCGAACAACGCCGTCGAGTACTTCGTGTCGTATTACGACTACTACCAGCCCGAGGCATACGTCCCGAGTTCGGATACCTACATCGAGAAAGACGCCTCGGTGAATCAGCACATCGAGCAGATGCGCCTGTCCGCCACCAAGGCACTGATCGAGCGCCCCGATGCCATCATCGTGGCAACGGTGTCGGCCATTTACGGGCTCGGCGATCCCGAGGCCTACTTCAGCATGGTGCTGCATCTCGTGCGCGGCGACCGCACGGATCAGCGCACGATCCTGCGGCGGCTCGCCGAGCTGCAGTACACGCGCAACGAAATGGAGCTGTCGCAGGGCACCTACCGCGTACGCGGCGACGTCATCGACATCTTTCCCGCCGAGTCGGAAAAAGAGGCAGTGCGCGTGGAGCTGTTCGACGACGAAATCGAGTCGCTCGCGTTCTTCGATCCGCTGACCGGCGAGGTGACCCGCCGGGTCGCGCGCCTAACGGTTTTTCCCAAGACCCACTACGTGACGCCGCGCGAGCGCCTGCTCACGGCCTGCGAATTCATCAGGACGGAGCTCAGGGAGCGGCTGGAGTACCTCCGCAAGCACAACAAGCTGCTCGAGGCGCAGCGGCTCGAACAGCGGACGATGTTCGATCTCGAGATGATCCGCGAACTGGGCTACTGCAGCGGCATCGAGAACTACTCGCGCTACCTGTCGGGGCGCGCGGAAGGCGAGCCTCCGCCGTGCCTGTTCGACTACGTGCCGACGGACGCGATACTGATCGTCGACGAAAGCCACGTGACGGTGCCGCAGCTCGGCGGCATGTACCGCGGCGACCGCTCGCGCAAGGAAACGCTTGTCGAGTTCGGCTTCCGCCTGCCGTCTGCGCTCGACAACCGGCCGCTGCGCTTCGAGGAATTCGAGCGCCTGTCGCCGCAGACCGTGTATGTCTCGGCTACTCCGGGCGACTACGAGCGCCAGCATGCCGACAGCATTGCGGAGCAGGTCGTGCGGCCGACGGGACTGGTCGATCCGGCCGTCGAGGTCCGGCCCGCAAGCACGCAGGTGGACGACGTGCTGTCGGAGATCGGCAAGCGGGTCGCGGTCGACGAGCGGGTGCTGATCACGACGCTGACGAAGCGCATGGCGGAAGACCTCACGGACTATCTGCGCGAACACGGCACACGCGTGCGCTACCTGCACTCCGATATCAACACCGTGGAGCGCACCGAGATCATCCGCGATCTGCGCCTCGGCGAGTTCGACGTGCTGGTCGGAATCAACCTGCTGCGCGAGGGCCTGGATATGCCCGAGGTGTCGCTGGTTGCGATTTTCGACGCGGACAAGGAGGGTTTTCTCCGCTCGGACAGGTCGCTGATCCAGACGGTGGGACGCGCGGCGCGGAACCTGAACGGTACGGCGATCCTGTATGCGGACAAGGTGACCGGTTCGATGCGGCGCGCCATTGACGAAACGGACCGGCGCCGCGAGAAACAGGTTGCCCACAACGAGGCGAACGGCATCAAACCTGCGTCGATCAAGAAGCAGGTCGCGGATATCATGGAGGCGTCATATCCGGTGCCGGGCCGCGGGCCGCGGAAAGTCGAAGACCCGGCCGCCCGCTACGAGACCATGACGCCGGAGCAGCTTTCCCGGGAGGCGCAGAAACTCGAGAAGAAGATGCTCAAGGCAGCGCGCGATCTGGAGTTCGAGGAGGCCGCGAGGATACGGGACGAGATACACACGATCAGGCAGCTGGAGCTTGGCCTGCCGACCTGATTTTTGCCTGCCGGGCTCTTGATTAGGGTGAGGGGCTTGCGTATCTTACGGCGCCCTCGCCTGATCTGTTTGTTTGGCGAGAGCCGGGCCTGAACGCCAGTAAGGCGTTCGCGATATAAGGTCTAAGGAAAAGCAGGGCGATTAGCTCAGGGGTAGAGCGCCACGTTGACATCGTGGAGGTCGGTGGTTCGAAACCACCATCGCCCACCATCCAGGCTTCCTTACGAGGCCGCGCCGCGAATCCACTCCGGATTCGCTAGATCCACTCTAAGAACCAGATTTTATAGGGATTTCGGGTTTATACCTGTTGTTTTGTCGATTCCGGCTCTATAGAATCGCGTTCCCGCGCTATCTCTCTGGCGAGAGGCCGGCGTGCGGCACCTTTTTGAGCAACGGAGGATCCCAGGATCGCAGTTACAAAGCGTGTACGGCGCAACGAAGAGATAGACGTCCCGGAAGTCCGGGTCATTGGTTCGGACAGTGAACAGAAAGGCGTGATGCCGGTGCGGGACGCGATTGCGCTCGCCAAAGAGGAAAGTCTGGATCTCGTTGAAGTGGCGCCAACCGCAGACCCGCCGGTCTGCAGGATTATGGACTTCGGCAAGTATTTGTTTGAACAAAACAAAAAGAACCAGTCCGCCAAGCGCAAGCAAAAACAGGTGCAGGTGAAGGAAATCAAGTTTCGTCCGGGAACGGACGAAGGCGATTACCAGATTAAGCTCAGGAAGCTCACGGAGTTTCTCGAGAACGGTGACAAGACAAAAGTCACCTTGAGATTCAGAGGCCGGGAGATGGCGCACCAGGAATTGGGTGCGAAGCTGCTGGCCAGGGTCCGGGACGACCTTGAAGAATACGGTGCCGTGGAGCAGATGCCGCAAATGGAAGGCCGGCAAATGGTCATGGTGATTGCGCCGAAGAAGCATTGAGGCTTCGGGCAAAAACCAGCACCGATAAAAGCGAGTAACGGCGAAGGCGGCAACGCTCGAGCCATTTACCCCGCCTGCAGCGGCCGGAATACCGGTACGTGGCAAGGCTTAAAAATTTGGAGACGACACAATGTCGAAAATGAAAACCAACCGGGGCGCTGCCAAGCGTTTCCGCCGGACGGGCAAGGGTGGCTTCAAGCGAGCCCAGTCCCATCTCAATCACATCCTTACCAAGAAAACCTCGAAGCGTAAGCGCCAGCTCGGCAAGACCGAGCAGGTAGCCGAAGCCGATGTAAAAAGCGTGCGCCGCATGCTGCCCTACAGCTAAGGAGCGATTGAGTCATGTCCCGAGTAAAACGTGGCGTCACCGCCAAAGCCAAACACAAGAAAGTCCTCAAGAAAGCCAAGGGCTACTACGGTGCCCGCAGCAAGCTGTTCAAGACGGCGAAGCAGGCGGTCATCAAAGCCGGTCAGTATGCCTACCGCGATCGCCGGCAGCGCAAGCGCCAGTTCCGGGCGCTGTGGATTACGCGTATCAACGCGGCCGCGCGCCTGCACGGTCTGTCTTACAGCCGTTTGATCAACGGGCTCAATCGCGCCAATGTCGACATTGACCGCAAGGTGCTTGCAGATCTTGCAGTACGCGATCCCGATGCGTTTGGAGCGATTGCCGAGCAGGCAAAAGCCGGCCTGGCGACTGCTGACTAAAACCGGTATGGCCGGATGCGCGTGCCGCATCCGGCTTTGCGGGTCCCCACGATGCAGGAATTAGACAAGCTCGTTGCTGCGGCGACGGCCGAAATCGACTCGGCGGCGGAGCTCGCTGCGCTCGATGCCATTCGAGTGCAGTATCTCGGCAAGAAAGGCAAGCTGACCGACCTTCTGAAGGGTCTCAGCCGCCTGTCGGCCGAGGAACGGCCGGCTGCCGGTCAGGCGATCAACGCGGCCAAACAAGCCGTTCAGGAAGGCCTGAATGTCCGTCGCGAAACGCTGGAAGCGGCAGCGCTTGCGGAGCGGCTTGCGGCTGACGCAGTGGACGTTACGCTGCCCGGGCGCGGCCTCGGCACGGGTGGCCGGCATCCGGTATCGCGTGCCCGCGTTCGCATCGAGCAGATTTTTGCCCAGGCTGGTTTCGGTATTCGCTCCGGGCCGGAAATCGAGACCGATTACTACAACTTCACGGCGCTGAATATCCCGGAAAACCATCCGGCGCGCGCCATGCACGACACCTTCTATTTTCCGGGCGGTCACCTGCTGCGAACGCACACCTCGCCCGTGCAGATCCGCTCCATGATAGAGGAGGGTGTACCCATACGGGTCATCGCGCCCGGGCGTGTGTACCGCTGCGATTCCGATCAGACGCATACCCCGATGTTCCACCAGGTCGAGGGGCTGGTTGTCGGCCGCGGCATCAGTTTTGCGAATCTCAAAGCTGTGCTGCATCAGTTTGTGGAACGTTTTTTCGAGCGCGAAGCGAGCCTGCGGTTTCGCCCGTCCTACTTCCCGTTCACAGAGCCCTCCGCCGAGGTCGACGTGCTCTGGGGCGAAGATCGCTGGCTCGAGATACTCGGCTGCGGCATGGTCCATCCCAACGTGCTCGAAAGCGCGGGCGTCGACTCCGAGGAGTTCACTGGGTATGCGTTTGGCATGGGTGTGGAGCGTCTCGCAATGCTGCGCTACGGCGTCAGCGATTTGCGGACCTTTTTCGAAAACGATCTGCGCTTCCTGCGTCAGTTCCGGTAACGGCTAATGAAGATTGCAGAATCCTGGTTACGCGAATGGGTCGACCCGCCACTCGAGAGCGAAGCGCTCGCCGAAGAGCTCACCATGCTCGGCCACGAAGTCGATTCGCTGCACGTAGAGGGCGCAGGCCTCGACGGTGTCGTGATAGCCGAAGTGCTCGAGTTCGCGAAGCACCCGGATGCCGACCGGCTCAGCGTGTGCCAGGTGTCCAACGGCAGCGGCGAGCCGATCGACGTCGTCTGCGGCGCACCGAATGTCGCCGTCGGCATGAAGACGCCGCTCGGTGTCCCCGGTGTCAAGCTGCCGAACGGCCTGAAACTGCGCAAATCGAAAATCCGCGGCGTCGAGTCGCACGGCATGTTGTGTTCGGCGGTCGAACTCGGTCTGGGTGACGAGTCGGACGGCATCATGGAATTGCCGGCGGATGCGCCGGTGGGCGAGGCGCTTCATGCCTATCTCGGTTTGCCCGATGTCGTGATCGACGTCGACCTGACGCCCAATCGCGGCGACTGTTTCAGCATGCTGGGAATCGCGCGAGATATTGCGGCGATGACGGGAGCGCCGCTCAAGTCCGCTAAGGTCGAAGCCCCCGAAGCGGTCACGGAGCGTGTTCAGGCGGTCGAACTGCCGGTGCCGGAAGCCTGCCCGACGTTTGCAGGCCGCGTCATCGAAGGCATCGATCCCACGGCGCGCTCGCCGCTGTGGGTGACCGAACGGCTGCGGCGCGCCGGCTTGCGAGCGATCTACCCGGTCGTCGACGTCACCAACTACGTCATGCTCGAACTCGGCCAGCCGCTGCACGGCTACGATCTGGACAAGATCAGCGGCACTATCAAGCCGAGGTTCGCAAAAGGCGGTGAGTCGCTGGACCTGCTGGACGGCAAGCCGCTGACCCTCAACGCCGGAACCGTCACGATCGAGGACGATTCGGGCGTGATTGGCCTTGCGGGCATCATGGGAGGCTTGAGCACGGCGGTCAGCGAACAGACGGTCAACGTGTTCTTCGAGGCTGCGTTCTGGCCGCAGGATGTCATGGCGGGCCAGGCGCGCTCGTACGGCCTGCACACCGATGCATCGCTGCGCTTCGAGCGTGGCGTCGATCCGGCCGGTCAGGCACGGGCCGTCGAACGGGCCACGGAACTGCTGCTCGAGATCGCGGGCGGCCGCGCCGGTCCGCTGCAAGTTACGCGCGCGGAGGGGGCCGACGCGCTTAAGCGGCCTGGCGTCCGGCTCAGACGCGAGCGGCTCGACATGTTGCTCGGAGCATCGATCCCGGACGACGAGGTGCAGAGCATTCTCGCCGGACTGGGTTTCGAGGTGCGCCGGATCGATTCGGGCTGGGAGGCCACACCGCCGAGCCATCGCTTCGATATCGCGATCGAGGCGGATCTGATCGAAGAGGTGGCGCGCCTGCACGGCTACGATCGTATTCCGGTTACTACGGCGATTGCCGAAACGCCGCTGGCATCGGTGCCCGAAGGACGTGTCGATCTCGAACGTGCGGCGACGGTGCTCGTGGCGCGCGATTATCAGGAAGCCATTACCTACAGCTTCGTCGAAGAATCCGGTAACACGGCGGTGGCCGGTCGCGAGTCGTCGCTGGTGCTGAGCAATCCGATCTCCTCGGAGATGTCCGTGATGCGCAGCTCTTTGTGGCCGGGATTGCTGCATGCCGCGGCGGGCAACATGGCGCGGCAGCAGGATCGCGTACGGCTGTTCGAAACCGGCAAGTCGTTCGGCGGCACGCCGGAGGCGCCGGAAGAGACGCTCAGGATTGCGGGTCTCGCGAGCGGCGCGGTCGTTCCGGAACAGTGGAGCAGTCAGGATCAGGGCGTCGACTTCTTTGACATAAAGGCGGATGTCTACGCGCTGCTCGAACTCCGCGGCGGTACTGACGACATTACTTTCGTGGCTGGCGAACACCCGGCGTTGCAGCCGGGGCAGGCTGCTGACATACGCCGCGACGGCAAGTCCATTGGTGTTGCCGGGAAGCTGCATCCGCACGTGGCGAAAGTATTCGGTATCAAGAAGTCCGTATTTCTTTTCGAACTCGATGCGGCGGCTGCACTGCACTGTGACGCGCCAAGCGCGGTCGAGGTTTCGAAGTACCCCGTGATACGCCGCGATATCGCCGTGCTCGTTGCGGAAAACGTTTCGGCGGCCGATCTGGTTGCCGCGGTAAAGGGCAGTGCGAAAGCCCTGATCAAGGATGTCAGGATTTTTGACATCTACATGGGACAAGGCATAGAAGCTGGGCTAAAAAGCGTTGCTTTAGGCTTGATTTTGCAGGAAACATCACGCACCCTTACTGACCACGACGCGGATTGTGCGATGGCCGCGGCAGTGCAAATACTGCAGGAAAAATTCGCGGCTCGTTTAAGAGAATGAACTCGATGGCGTTGACCAAAGCTGATATGGCTGAGTCTCTGTTTAATGAACTCGGTCTCAACAAACGTGAAGCTCGTGAACTCGTCGATATGTACTTTGAGGAACTGCGCGCGTCGCTCGCAGTTGGTGAGCAGGTCAAACTTTCAGGGTTCGGAAACTTTGACCTTCGGGACAAAAAACAACGGCCAGGACGCAACCCGAAAACGGGCGAAGAAATTCCCATTTCCGCCCGTCGCGTTGTAACCTTCAGGCCGGGACAAAAACTAAAGGCCCGAGTGGAAGCTTATGCTGGAACCGGGGAATAACGACCAATTACCTCCCATACCAGGCAAGCGCTACTTCACGATTGGTGAAGTCAGCGACTTATGTCTGGTAAAGCCGCACGTGCTGCGCTACTGGGAGCAGGAGTTTCCGCAGCTCAAGCCGGTTAAACGGCGCGGCAATCGGCGCTACTATCAGCGCCAGGACGTACTGATCATTCGCCAGATTCGCAGCCTTCTGTACGACGAGGGCTTTACCATCGGCGGTGCGCGGCAGCGTCTGACGGGAGATGAGGCGAAAACGGACGTCAGCCAAAGCCAGCAGATCGTAAAGCAGCTACGCATCGAGCTCGAGCAGGTGTTGAAGATCCTGCGCCGCTAAGCGGCTCGTCGAGCTTTCAAGTCCGCAAGGCGGCGAGTATCATTGCCGCCCACTCAAAACAGATTCCAGATTCGGTCGGGGCGTAGCGCAGCCTGGTAGCGCACCACAATGGGGTTGTGGGGGTCGGAGGTTCGAATCCTCTCGCCCCGACCATCTTGAATCGAAGCAAGTCTTCGGGTTTCGCCGCACACGATCCTTGTGCCCGGGCGATCTTGAGTTGTTCTCGATCGTTTGCTGCTCCGCATATTCAATGCGAGTGGGCAAAGCTTCCTTCAACGATGTGCCGGTTAGAGCTTGCCAGGGTCGCTGGAGCTGGCGCTGTTTCGTATCCGCGCCAATGGCCGCCTTGCTCCCGGCCACGACAATTGAACTGGCAAGAAAACCCGGTATGCTGTTGAATACTAACAAGTCCCGGTAACTCATCCGACAGCGGGAACGCTGCATTCGCCGGGACAACAAGCAGAGCGGGAGAGTGTCGTCATGGCGAAAGTAAAGTGTGGCCTCATCCAGATGGGGCTCAAAGGTGACGGCAGCATGCAACCGGACGAGATTCGGGATCGCATGATCGAAGCCCACATACCCTTCATCGAGGATGCGGCAAACCAGGGTGTGCAGGTCCTGTGTTTTCAGGAGGTATTTACCCAGCCGTACTTCTGCCCGAGCCAGGATCGCAAATGGTACGCGGCGGCCGAGTCGATCCCCGACGGCCATACCACCAGACTCATGCAGGAGTATGCAAAGAAACACAGCATGGTCATGATCGTGCCCATCTATGAAGAACACATGACCGGCGTGTATTACAACACGGCCGCGGTCATCGACGCTGACGGCAGCTACATGGGCAAGTACCGTAAGACACACATCCCGCAGGTCGATCCGGGGTTCTACGAGAAGTTCTTCTTCAAGCCGGGCGACTCCGGCTGGCCGGTGTTCGACACGGCCTATCTCAAGCTGGGCGTATATATCTGCTACGACCGGCACTTCCCGGAAGGCTGGCGCGCGCTGGCCCTGAACGGCGCCGAGTACATCGTCAATCCGTCCGCAACGGTAGCGGGTCTAAGCAAATACCTGTGGGAGCTGGAGCAACCGGCATCCGCCGCGGCCAACGGCGTGTTCATCGGCGCAATCAACCGGGTCGGCAAGGAAGAACCCTGGGCGGACAAGATGGGCGAGTTCTACGGCTCGAGCTACATCGTGAACCCGCGCGGCGCGATCGAGGCCCAGGCCAGTTACGGTGACGACGAACTGCTGGTGCACGAGATCGATCTCGACATGGTGCGCGAGGTCCGCGACACCTGGCAGTTTTTCCGCGACCGCCGCCCGGAAACCTACGGACCGCTCGTTGACGAGTGAGCGTCTGACCGCTGCCGCCGGAATCCGGGGAGACACGACCCATGCGTGAACCGGCAGCGACCAGTAGTATTCGCAAGGTTGGCGAGTTGGTCGAGCTCGACGTTGGTGAGGACATTGCGTCCAGCCCGCGTTTCAACGAGGACATTGCACCGACCAGCGCCGCGCAGCGAACCTGGAACAAGTGGAACGTCGCCTCGCTGTGGGTCGGCATGTCGATCTGTGTGCCGACCTATACCCTTGGCGGGGTGCTGACCGCCTACTTCGGGCTGTCGGTGACCGAGGCATTGTGGACCATCCTGATCGCCAACGTCGTGGTCCTGATCCCGCTGACCCTGAACGCGTATCCTGGCACACGTTACGGCATACCTTGTCCGGTCGTGTTGCGTTCCTCCTTCGGCATCCTCGGTTCCAACGTGCCGGCGCTGATACGCGCGATCGTTGCCTGCGGCTGGTTCGGCATCCAGACCCTGTTCGGCGGCATTGCCATCCACCTGATGTTGTCGGCGGTGTTTCCTGCATGGGCGGCCCTTGGCGGCACCGGCGAAGTGTTCGGCTTTTTCATCTTCTGGGTGCTGAACGTCTGGGTCGTGATACGCGGCTCGGAGTCGATCAAGCACCTGGAGGCGCTGGCGGCGCCGCTGCTGTTGATCGTGGCGCTCGGGCTGACTTTCTGGGCATTGCCCAAGGTATCCATGAGCGAGCTGTTGTCCACGCCGGCGAGCCGCCCGGCAGGGGCGCCGGTGTTCGGCTATTTCATGGCCGGACTGACGGCCATGGTCGGTTTCTGGGCGACGCTGTCGCTGAACATTCCCGACTTCAGCCGCTACGCCCGGTCGCAGAAGGACCAGGTGCTCGGGCAGATCATAGGCCTGCCGCTGACGATGTTCCTGTTCTCGGGACTGGGGGTGCTGCTGACAGCCGCGTCGGTCGAGCTGGTCGGCGAAACCGTTTCCGATCCGATAAACCTCATTGGTCACATCGAGAGCCCGGGTTGGGTCGTGCTGTCGATGCTAATGATCATCCTGGCAACGATCTCGACCAATACGGCGGCCAACATCGTGTCGCCAACGAACAGTTTTCAGAACGTGGCGCCCAAATTCATCGACGAAAACCGCGGCGTGCTGCTGACCGGCTTCATCGGCATCCTGATGATGAGCTGGGAGCTTCTGAAGCGGCTGGGCTGGATCGTATCGGACGTCAATCTCGAAAGCGTCTACTCGAACTGGCTTATCGGATATTCGAGCCTGCTGGGTCCGATCGCGGGTATCATGATCGTGGACTATTTTTTGATCAGGAAGCAGTCTTACGATCTGCTCGCCATTTATCGCGACAACGCCGGCTACCCGGCGTGGAACAAAGCAGGGTTCCTCGCGTTCTCAATACCTGTAGCCCTGACGATTGTTGCGATAACCACGGGCAGCCTGAGCTGGTTCTACGACTACGGCTGGTTTACCGGCTCGATACTGGGCGGCTTGCTCTACTATTTTGCCGCGCGCATGACCGGTGGGAGTGAACAATGAGTGTGCTTGTCAAAGGCGGTACGGTCGTCAACGCCGACCGCAGTTTTCGCGCCGACGTATTCTGTGACGACGGCACCATTCGCGCTGTCGGCGAGAATCTCGACGTGCCTTCCGGGGTGACGGTGGTGGACGCCGGCGGGCAGTACGTAATGCCCGGCGGTATCGATCCGCATACCCACATGCAGTTGCCGTTCATGGGCACGGTAGCGAGCGACGACTTCTATTCTGGCACGGCGGCCGGGCTCGCCGGCGGCACGACCATGATCATCGACTTCGTCATCCCGAACCCGCAGCAGAACCTGCTGGAAGCCTACCGGGAATGGCGCGGGTGGGCCGAGAAAGCCGTCGCCGATTATTCGTTCCACGTTGCGGTTACCTGGTGGGACGAGACCGTGCGCGAGGACATGGGCACGCTGGTCCGCGACCACGGCGTCAACAGCTTCAAGCATTTCATGGCGTACAAAGGCGCCATCATGGCGGACGACGAGATTCTGGTGAACAGTTTCACGCGGGCGATTGAGCTTGGCGCCATTGTCACCGTGCACGCCGAAAACGGCGAGCTCGTGTACCGGCTGCAGCAGGAGATCTTCGACAAGGGCATAACCGGCCCCGAAGGCCATCCACTGTCGCGGCCGCCCGAGGTTGAAGGCGAAGCCGCGAACCGTGCGATCCGTATAGCCGAAGTCCTCGGCGCGCCCCTCTACATCGTGCACAATTCCTGTCGGCAGTCGCTGGAGGCGATTACCCGCGCGCGCAACGAAGGCCAGCGGGTTTACGGCGAAGTGCTGGCCGGGCATTTGCTGCTCGACGACTCTGTGTATCGGCACCCGGATTTCGCCACCGCGGCGGCGCACGTCATGAGTCCGCCGTTCCGTACGGAGGAACACCAGGCGGCGCTCTGGCGGGGCTTGCAGTCGGGCAACCTGCAGACGACGGCTACGGATCACTGCTGTTTTTGCGCGGAGCAGAAAGCCGCGGGCAAGGACGATTTCCGGTTGATTCCGAACGGCACCGGCGGTGTGGAAAATCGCCTCGAGGTGCTCTGGCAGCACGGCGTCGGCACCGGCAAGCTGACGATGAACGAGTTCGTCAAGGTTACCTCGACCAACACCGCGCAGATCTTCAACATCTATCCTCGCAAGGGCAGCGTTTCAGTCGGCGCCGACGCGGACATCGTCGTCTGGGACCCGGAGGCGAGCAAGACGATTTCGGCGAAGACGCATCATCAGAACGTCGACTACAACATCTTCGAGGGCATGACCGTCAAAGGCTGCGCCTCGCACACGATCAGCAACGGTAAAATCGTGTTCGCGGACGGCAAGCTCACTGTTGAGCGCGGCGCGGGCCGTTACGTCGATCGCCCGCCGTTTGCGACCTACTACGATGCGTTGACGGCACAGGCGCAGATTTCCGAACCTAAAGCGGTAGATCGCTAATGGCCGACGATGCCGCCGACGTCCGCAGCGGCCGCCTCGGCGAGGAGGAGCTCGAGCGCGGTTTCTCGGACCTGCACGAGCCGCTGTCGCGCTCGGAAGCCCTGATCGCGGCCGACCGCTGTTATTTCTGTTACGACGCGCCGTGCACGACCGCTTGCCCGACGGGCATCGACATCCCGGGCTTCATTCAGAAAATCCGCAGCGACAATGTCGAAGGGTCGGCGCAAACGATACTGCGCGAAAACATCATGGGCGGTATGTGCGCCCGCGTCTGTCCGACCGAAGTCCTGTGCGAGGAAGCCTGCGTCCGCAACACTCATGAGGAAAAGCCGGTCGAGATCGGCCTCCTGCAGCGTTATGCAACCGACCCGGTGCTCGCATCCGGCAAGCAGTTGTTCGAACGGGCGCCCTCGAGCGGCAAAACGGTCGCCGTGGTCGGCGCCGGTCCCGCCGGGCTGTCCTGCGCTCACCGGCTGGCAGTGCTCGGCCATGACGTGGTCGTGTTCGAGCGCGATGACAAGGCCGGCGGCCTGAACGAATACGGCATTGCCGCCTACAAGACCGTTGACGATTTTGCCCGGCGCGAAACGGAATACATCCTGGCCGTCGGAGGCATCGAGATCAGGCACGGTGCCGTGCTCGGCCGCGACGTCACGCTTGCCAGCCTGCGGGACGAATACGACGCCGTGTTTCTCGGGATCGGGCTCGGTTCGGTCAATACGCTGGAAATCGACGGCGCAGACGACACGGCATTTCAAAACGCAGTGCACTACATCGCGGATCTCCGGCAGGTGGACGACCTGGGCAAGTTGCCCGTCGGCCGCAGGGTCGTCGTGATCGGCGGCGGCATGACCGCAATAGACATCGCCGTGCAAAGCAAGCGCCTCGGTGCCGAGCGTGTCGACATTGTCTATCGCCGCGGCGCCGAACACATGGGCGCGAGCCAATACGAACAGGACCTGGCAAAAACCGACGGCGTCGTGATCCGCCACTGGGCACGACCGTTACGCCTCGAGGACGGCGGCGTAAAAGTCGTGGAGTTTGCAAGCACGGAGCTGGACGATACGGGCCGGCTCGCGGATAGCGGCGAAACGTTCCGAATAGAAGCGGACGTCGTTTTCAAGGCGATCGGCCAGCGGCTTGCGGACGAAGTATTCGACGAGGCGGCGGACGAGCTGATTACCGGCGGCGGCAAGATACTCGTCGACGATACCCAGGCTACGTCGGTCCCGGGTGTGTGGGCCGGCGGCGATTGTGCAGGCGGCGGCGACGACCTGACCGTAACGGCCGTACAGCATGGCAAAGTCGCCGCAATCGCGATCGACAAGGCATTGCGCAACTAGTCCGTAAACAGCGGGCCTGTTCGCAGGCCCCGGCATCGCTAACAGCAGGAGGCGCCCATGGCGAACCTGGCAGCAGAATTTCTCGGCATCCGCTCACCCAACCCGTTCTGGCTGGCATCGGCGCCGCCGACCGACAAGGCGTACAACGTCAATCGCGCGTTCGAAGCGGGCTGGGGCGGTGCGGTCTGGAAAACCCTCGGCGAGGACCCGCACATTGTCAACGTCAGCGGGCCGCGTTACGGCGCGCTGCACAGCAACGAGCGGCGGGTTATCGGCTTCAACAACATCGAACTGATCACCGACCGGCCGCTGCAGGTGAATCTCGACGAAATGCGCGAGATCAAACGTAACTGGCCAGACCGCGCACTGGTCGCTTCGGTAATGTTGCCGATGAACGAGCAGACCTGGGCGAAATACCTGCCGATGATCGAAGATACGGGCGTCGACGGCTTCGAGCTCAATTTCGGCTGCCCGCACGGTATGTCCGAACGCGGCATGGGTGCGGCCGTGGGGCAGGTGCCCGAATACATACAGATGGCAACCGAGTGGGCGAAAGCCGCGGCCTCTGTGCCGGTCATCGTCAAGCTAACGCCCAACGTGACGAACATCCTGCCGCCGGCGAAAGCGGCCAAAGACGGCGGCGCGGACGCTGTATCGCTGATCAATACGATCAACTCGATCATGCGCGTCGACTACGACACGCTGACGATGTACCCGACTACCGACGGCATGGGTACCCACGGCGGCTACTGCGGCGAGGCGGTCAAGCCGATAGCGCTCAACATGGTGGCCGAGATCGCGAGGACGCAGGAAACGTCGGCCTTGCCGATCTCCGGCATCGGCGGCATTACCGACTGGCGCGATGCGGTTGACTTTCTGGCGCTCGGCGCCAGCAACGTGCAGGTATGCACGGCTGCAATGGTGTACGGCTTCAAGATCATCGACGACCTCAGCGACGGCCTGAGCCGCTTCCTCGACGGCAAGAACATGAACTCCGTTGCCGAACTGGTCGGCAAGGCCGTGCCCAGCGTCACCGACTGGCAACACCTGAACCTGAACTACGTCGAAAAAGCCGTCATCGACCAGGATCTCTGTATCCAGTGCGGCCGCTGTCACGTGGTCTGCGAGGACACCTCGCATCAGGCGATCACGCAAACGCTGAACGGCAAGCGTCATTACGAAGTGATCGACGAGGAATGTGTCGGCTGCAACCTGTGCGTCAGCGTTTGCCCGGTGGACAACTGCATTACGATGCGGCAGCTCGAAGGCGGCGTCGATCCGCGCACGGGTGACGTCATCGATCCGATGGCGCGCAACTGGACTCAACATCCGAACAACCCGATGCGTAAGGAGGACTGACGCGGACCTGGCCGTCGGCGCCGCGGCAGAAGAACACCGCGCCGCGTGGGCGGAGATCGGCTTGACGGTTACCGCTCACTCTCGTGAGGCTAAGCCAGCTGCCGCGCCTCCGGCAGCTTACGATCCTCGATACCCAGCAATATCGGCTGCGCCATATCGCGGTAGATATTCACCTTGGCGTTGTATGCCACCCGCGAGAGACCGTGCTTGTCCTTGATGTGCAAGCGCCGAATGTTGAACTGGCCGCCGCCGAGACTCTCGCCCGTGAGATAACACTTGATCGCGGAGACGCGCTCGCCCGAAATCTCGAGCCCCGACAGTTTGGCGAGATTTCCCTGAGCGCGCTTCAGGAAAGTAACCGCATCGAGATGCGCCTGAGTCGCCTCGTGACTTTGAGGTTCCAGCGAGAGATCGGCCAGGAAATCGCCCACCAGAATCTGGCCGGGCAGCGCGGCCTCGATCATACGGGCAAGCTCGATCGTAACGTCGCCGACGATGAAGTCGTGCATAGTCGGGTTGAGACCTTCCGCCTGGTGGAACTCGTAACAGCTACCGACATGAAAACAGGCGCGCAGGCTCGGCACCGCCTTCGAGGCGGACTTGCCGCGCGCGATAGCGTTGTCGGCCAGCACAATGTGCATGAAGTGATACAGATTGACGTTGGCCTCGAGCCCGTCGTCGCGGTTCCAGACGTAGAAGCCGTCGCCGCTCGAGGAGCGCGCGAAATTGATGCTGACATCCTGATCGAGCATCTTGGCGTGCGCCGAATTCAGTGAGTACGACAGGCTGTTGAGCTGCGTCATTTGCTCGAACGGCGTCAGCAGGCTGAAGCCGACGATATCGAACAGCGTCACGGCGCGGCTGGCAATGTAGTTGATGCCGTAACGCCGGATCATCTTTTCGATGATTTGAGTTTCGATACTGCTGCCGGTGAGAGCCTCGCGCAGCGGAATGTAAACCGGCTGCACGTTGAGCAGGCGCGCGACTTTCTGCATTTGCTCGAAGTTGAGCTGCCGGTTACCCGAGATGAGCTCAGTAATGAAGCTTGGCGAAACGCGGGGCGGCATCTCGTCGGATTGCGGGGAGGTGTACTCGGCAATGGCGTAGTGCGGCACGACCAGAACCAGTATGCCTTCGTCGAGCGCCGCCCAGCTCAGAATGTTGTTTTGCCCGAGAGACCAGTGCGCGTGCAGAGCACGCTCGAGCTGCACGAGGTTACTGCGCTGGCGCAGCCCCATCTCCTGAGCGAGTCCGGCAAGCTGATCCAGATACGGCGAATAGTTGGCCATTCGACGGATGCCGGATTGAGAAAGGTCTTCTAGTTCCATCCGAGTGCTCGCAGCGGCTTCCACGCGTTGCAGGTTTCTGCCACAGTGCGCGTGAGAAGTCGTGGTACCGTTTAACCCCAAGCTATTGTTTTTGCTTTACCGTATCGCTTTGCGAAAAGTAAATCACTCGCCCGGCCTTCGCAAGCGCTGTGGTCCTCGGAGCAGAGGCTTTAGTTTACATAAAACAGGACAACGCCGTGGAAGTTATGGCGCCTTCGATCGACGAATTGCAAAAACTGGCTCTGGACCTAGGTGATCGCATAGTCAGGACGCCCGTCGTGCGCTGTGCGCCGCTGGAGGACGCCGTTGGCGGTGCAATGCGTGTCATGGGCAAACTCGAGTTTCTGCAACGTACCGGAACGTTCAAGGCGCGCGGCGCTCTGGCAACGCTAAACAGCTTGAGCGACGCACAGAAGCATGCCGGCGTGACCGCGGTCAGCGCGGGCAATCACGCCATAGCAACCGCGTACGCCGCGCAGTGCAGCGGTGTCGATGCGAAGCTGGTCATGTTGTCGGGCGCGAGCCCTGTTCGGCGCGCGGCTGCGGAGTCTTACGGCGCAACGGTGGTGCTCGAAGACACGGTGCATGAGGCGTTCGCGCGGGCGGAGAGCATCAGGGAACGGGATGGGCGCTTTTTTGTGCATCCTTTCGAGGGCCCGTCGATAGCGGCGGGAACCGGCACTCTCGGTGTCGAGCTCTGCGAGCAGGACAGCGAATTCGAGGCCCTGATCGTGCCCATAGGCGGTGGCGGTCTGATCGCGGGCGTCAGCAACGCGGTGCGCCAACTGCGGCCGGACGTGACGATTTACGGCGTCGAGCCCGAGGGTGCCGACAGTATGGCGAGAAGTTTCGCGGCTGGAGAGCCGGCTGCAATCGACAAGGTCGATACGATTGCGGACAGCCTGGGGGCGCCGTTCGCGCTACCGTACTCATTCGAGCTGACGCGCCGCAATGTCGATAAGCTGTGCCGGGTCAGCGAGCAGGCCCTGCGCGACGCGATGGGTATCCTGTTTCACTGTCAGAAGATGGCGGTCGAACCCGCCTGCGCGGCAAGCACTGCGGCTCTGCTGGGACCGTTGCGGGAGGAACTTGCCGGGCGTCGTGTCATGCTCGTGTTTTGCGGCAGCAATACCGACTGGCGGACCTGGTCGGGTCAGGCAAATCTGGAGTGCCGGTATGTTAATTGACAATCTGCAGCGGCTCGTCGGCGTCAAGGGGCTCAAAACCTCGGAGCACGATATCCGCCCGCATGTGACCGAGTGGCGCGGCGTGGTTGAAGGCCGCACGCCGGCGGTCGTGCAGCCGGCGACGACGGCCGAAGTGGCCGCGGTCATGCGCTATTGCCACGAAGAGCGGATTGCGGTTGTCCCCCAGGGAGGTAATACCGGCCTTTGTGCCGGCGCCGTGCCGGACGACAGCGGCCAGCAAATCGTGCTGTCGCTCTCGCGGCTCAACCGCATTCGCAGCGTGGATGCAGAGGATTTTTCGATGCTTGCCGAGGCGGGCTGCGTGCTCGCGAATCTGCAGGCGGCGGCGCGCGATGCCGGCCGACTGTTTCCATTGAGCCTCGGTGCCGAAGGCAGCTGTCAGATAGGCGGCAACCTGTCGACCAACGCCGGCGGTATCAACGTCATACGCTATGGAACCGCGCGCAGCCAAGTGCTCGGCCTCGAGGTCGTGCTGGCGGACGGCAGCATTTGGGACGGGCTCAATACATTGCGTAAGAATACGGCCGGCTACGATCTGAAGCAGCTCTTCGTGGGCAGCGAGGGTACGCTCGGCATCATTACCGCGGCAAGCCTCAAGCTGTACCCGGAGCCGCCCGCCGCGCGCACGGCATTGCTTGCCATCGAAGACGCGCGTCAGGCGGTGCCGTTGCTTGCGAGACTGCGGGCTGAACTGAGCGACCAGATACAGGCGTTTGAGCTGATTTCGTCGCTGGCTTTCGAGTATGTCGAGCGGCATATTGACGGCGCGCGCAATCCGTTTTCGGAGAAGCATGACTGGTACGTACTGCTCGAAGCGACGTCAGCCAGCGAGGATCAGTTCGAGTCCGCGCTAATGGGCGCGCTCGAGGCCGCGCTGGCCGTCGACGTTATTCTCGCGAAGAACGCCGCGGAGGCCGATGCGCTGTGGCACATGCGGCATTCGATATCCGAAGCCGAGAAACACGAGGCACCGATTCTGAAACACGATATCTCGGTACCCGTGGCGCGCATGCCGGATTATCTCGACGTGTCGCGGCGCGAACTGGCGCAGCGCTGGCCGGAAACCCGGCTGCTTGCGTTTGGCCACGTCGGCGACGGCAATCTGCACTACAACGTGGCGCTGCCGGCGGCCTGGACTGCCGGACAGAGGGAGCAGGAGGGCAGCGCCATCACGCAGTGTATCTACGAGCTCGCTGAGGGGATGGGCGGCAGTTTCAGCGCCGAGCACGGCGTTGGGTCGACGAAGCGGGCAGCCCTCAAGAGCTTCGCCGACCCGGTCTCGCTCGGGATGATGCAGAGCCTCAAACAGGCGCTGGATCCTCGCGGCATACTTAACCCCGGCAAAGTAATTTGAGGCGCAGTTCCGCGCCTTGACTTGACGTAATCGGTAAACTCAAGCGGTCTGAGCATACAGAATTGAATCCGACCACAGCTGCGGTACTCACAGTTTCGATATTTGACTGCCATGAACGCCAAATCCAGCGACATTCGACAAAAGCTCGCGAGCGAGCTCTCGAACCTTGGCAACCGCCTCGACGGCAATGCCCGGAACGCCGAGCTGATCGCCTCGATCCAGCGGGAGATAGGCCGTTTGCTGGAGGCCAGCGGCGGCAGCGAGGCCGGCATCCGGCGCGTGCTGACCGAGCAGTATCGTGCGGGAGAGCTGCGTGAAGACAGCTACTACCTTCTCGAATCGATGCTCGACCGTTTCGTGACCGAGCAGATTCCAACCGCGCCGACGTCTCCGGAAAAGGGCCGGCAAAGCGACGTTTCGGCTACGCAGGATGACGAATACGCATCCACGACGGTGCTGGACAAGTTCGATATCCCGAAGTCCGAAGCCGAAGAACGTGTGCAGGTCGGTTCGGTGCTCCGGGACCGCTTTCTACTGCAGGAACGCATTTCCGGCGGCAGTATGGGCGTCGTCTACAAGGCACTCGACCGGCGGCTGGCCGAAGCCGGCGAAGCGCAGCAGTGGGTAGCCATCAAGGTCCTCTCGCCGCAGCTTGCCGAAAATGCCGATGCGCTCCGGGCGCTGCAGCAGGAAGCGGCAAAAGGCCGCAACCTCGCGCATCCGAATATCGTCCGCTTCATCGATTTCGATCGGGACGACGATCTGTATTTTATCGTCATGGAGTGGCTGGACGGTCGCACGCTTGCGGAAATACTCGATACGCCCGGCAGCAAGCAGCTCGAGATCGACGAAGCGCTGGAGATCGTGCGGCAGGTTGGCAAGGCGCTGGACTACGCGCACCGCTGCGGCATCGTGCACGCGGACGTCAAACCCGGCAACGTCATGATCCTCAAAGACGGTTCCGCGAAGCTGTTCGACTTCGGCGTGGCGCGGGTCTGGCAGAAAACCGAAGCATCGGCTACGAGGTTCGATCCGGTCGTGCTGGGCGCCATGACGCCGGCATATTCGAGTATGCAGGTCATTACCGGCGAAGTGCCTACACCGGCCGACGACGTGTTCTCTCTGGCGTGCCTGCTGTACCGGCTGCTTGCGGGCTACCGTGCATACGGCCCGAGGAATGCCGCCGAGGCCTGTGAGGAGGGCATGACCGTGCAGGCTCTGCCGGGCCTGAGCAAACAGCAGTGGGAGGCGGTACGCAAAGCCTTGTCCTTCTCGCGGGTCACGCGCTTCGAATCGATGACGGCGTTTCTCGACGCCCTGAATGCGACCTCGATCGAAAAGATCGCTGCCGAGCCGCGCGGCAACGTGTATTCGAAAGAACCTGGCGATGTCGGCAAATGGCTCATTGCTCTGGCCGCAGTGGCCATTGTCGCCGGATTTACGGCCTTTCAGCTCGGTTACCTCGACCGGTGGCTAAGCATGCTGCCGCAGAACGCCTCCCTGCCGGCCGACGGCATCGCAAGCGACAACGTGCCCGCCGGCGATGCGCCGGCCCTGGACATGCTGCCCGACGGCGCGCCGCCGGAGTCCGCTGAAGCGGCCGGCCCGGCGCCGGAATTCATCATTGATCTCGAGCCGGAACCGGATATGGAACCGCCTGTAGAGCTGCGGTCCACGGCTACGGGTACGCGCCCGCGAAACAATGCTGGCAGTCTTTCCGGCGGCGACGCCGCTGACACGCGGCCGCCAGTTGCGTCACTGGATCTGCCGCCGGCCGACGTGGAAGTTCCGCTCGACCGTTCGGGCATAGACCGTGCGATCGGGATCGCGCTGCGCGAGGACGGCGCGCCCGTCGTGGTCGATCTGCTGCGGCTCGGCAGTCTCGACTCGAGTCTGGGCGTACGTCTCGAAGAGGTCGATCATAGCGGCAACCGGTCGCCGTTCCGGACGGGCCAGTACTTCGCCTCGGGTTCGGGTGTCATCGGTTTCGCGGCGGGCCAGGATCGCGCGCGTTTCGAACTCGTCATGGCATCCGACCCCTTGCGGGAAGCGGACCAGCAGTCGACGCTCAAGATAAGGGCAGCCGAAGGCGATTCGTCGGGTCTTGCGCACATTACTATCTCGCTCGAGGACGACGACCAGAGGGCGTTCGAGCAGCAGATTGCACCGAATACTGTTGGTTTTGCCGTCAGCCAGATGTCGGTGGGTGAGCAGGATCCCGCCGTACAGGTGGACATCGTCCGCTACAACCCTAATGACAGTGCCCTGCGCATCGAGTACGCCGTCAGCGACATTACCGCCACTGACGGTGACGACTATTTCTCGCCGGGAGGCTCCTTCGTAAGGTTTGCGCCGGGGCAACGTTCGGCGCGCCTGCTGGTGCCGCTGGTACAGGATTCGCGTCACGAAGGCGACGAGGCGTTCGTCGTTACGCTGGTCGGGGAAGAGGCCACAGTTACGGAAGGTGTTTATCGGCGCGTTGCCATCATGATTCGCGACGACGATCCGCCGCCGGCAAGCCCAACGCGCTAACCGGTTGCGTGCACGCCGCTCACGGCCGTACTTGCTATTTCCTGGCCGGGCCGTAGATTGACAGCGATGGTGTTTACCGGGGCAGCGGGTCTGGAATGAGTACGATCGTACCAATCGCGTTCGATCACGTACTATTCGTGATCCTGGCGGCGATCCTGCCGCTGTTCGGCTGGCTCGGCATCCGCCGCCTGCGCAAGAATATCGCGGCCGGCATGCCCTACACGACTCGCATTCGCGACTACCGCAACAACATGCTGCTTCTGTGGAGCGTATCCGGCGCGGCGCTGTATAGCTGGTGGACACTGGGCCGTGACTGGTCGGTGCTCGGCATCGCGGTACCCGGCGGCAGCTACGGGCTGCTCTCGCTGAGCCTGCTTCTCGCCGCGCTCGTCGTCGGCTACAGCTACCGGACGTATCGCCTGGTCGAGCGGTCGGATGCCGTGGCCGGGAGCGTCATCGACGCCACGCGAAGCTTCTCGTTTGCGCTGCCGCATACCCGTCGGGATCTGCGCTGGTTTTACGGCTTGTCGGTTACGGCCGGGATAACCGAAGAACTGCTCTATCGGGGCTTTATGCTCGTCTACCTGGCGGCATATGTCCCTGTTCCTCTTGCGATCGTCGTGTCTTCGCTACTGTTCGCCGGCGGCCACGCCTATCAGGGCCGCCGCGGCATGCTGCAGGTGTTCATGCTGGGGATCGTGTTTGCTGCAATCTATGTTCTCAGCGGCTCGCTGCTGCTGTCCATGCTCGCGCACGTTCTGGTCGATGTCTTCAGCGGACGCGCGATTCACTACGCTTACAACACGCCGCGCGCAAAGGCGGCGGCTGTGGAGGCTTGCTGATACACTGCCGCTCGCTGTGAATTGTATCGGCGTCCGTTGACTGCTCCGCGGCCGAAACGATTCACTCGAAACAATTCACTCGAAACGAATTAGCGTCTTTTTACAGCACCCGGAACGGTAGGCAAACATGACGGACAAAGACCCGCGGCCCTATTCGAGCGTCGTCGTGGACGGCGACGAACAGGCTCCCAGCCGTGCAATGCTAAGAGCGGTCGGATTTACCGACGCCGACTTTCAGCGCCCTCAGGTAGGCATCGCCTCGACATGGAGCATGGTGACGCCTTGCAACATGCACATCAACGGCCTCGCTGAAGCCGCCGCGACAGCGGCAGACGAGGCGGGCGGCAAAGGCGTCATCTTCAATACGATCAGCGTTTCGGACGGCATCTCGATGGGTACGCCCGGCATGCGTTACTCGCTCGTGTCGCGGGAGATCATTGCCGATTCGATCGAGGCGGTGGCGGGCGCGGAGGGTTTTGACGGTCTCGTGGCAATCGGCGGCTGCGACAAGAACATGCCCGGCTGCCTGATGGCGCTGGCCCGCCTCAACCGGCCGGCCGTATTCGTTTACGGCGGCACCATCAAGCCAGGAGTCAAGCGGCGCGATATCGTATCGGTATTCGAAGCGGTCGGCGCCCGTTCCAGCGGCAAGATTTCGGCGGACGAACTGCTTGAGGTCGAGAAGACCGCCATCCCTGGACCCGGCGCCTGCGGGGGCATGTACACGGCGAATACGATGGCCTCGGCCATCGAGGCGCTGGGCATGAGTCTCGCCAACAGCTCTGCGCAGGAAGCGGTATCCGAGCAAAAACGGGACGACTGCCGGCGTGCGAGCGCAGCGGTCGTGAACCTGATCAGGAAGGATATCAAGCCGAGCGACATCCTCACCCGGGCCGCGTTCGAAAACGCGATAGCGGTCGTGATTGCACTGGGCGGCTCGACCAACGCGGTTCTGCATCTGCTGGCGATTGCCCGCGAGGCGAACGTAGAACTCGAGCTCGACGACTTCACGCGCATCGGCAAACGCGTACCGCTGCTCGCCGATCTGAAGCCCAGCGGTCGCTACCTGATGTCGGAACTCATTGCGATTGGCGGCATTCAGCCGCTCATGAAACGCATGCTGGACGCGGGACTGCTGCACGGCGATTGTCTGACCGTCACTGGCAAGACCCTGGCGGAAAATCTGGCCGAAGTGGCGGATTACCCGAACGGGCAGGACATCGTTCGCCCGTTCGACGAGCCGATCAAGGCGGACAGCCATCTGGCCATCCTGTACGGCAACCTCGCGCCTGAAGGGGCGGTAGCCAAGATTACCGGCAAGGAGGGTCTTGCCTTCAAGGGAACGGCGAAAGTCTTCCATGCCGAAGAAGAGGCGCTGCAGGCGATACTCGACGACCGTGTCGGTGCCGGAGACGTCGTGGTCATCCGCTACGAAGGGCCGAAAGGCGCGCCGGGCATGCGCGAGATGCTGAGCCCGACGGGGGCGATCATGGGTAAGGGCCTCGGTTCTGACGTGGCCTTGATTACAGATGGCCGCTTCTCGGGCGGCAGCCACGGTTTCGTCGTGGGGCATGTGTCTCCGGAGGCGGCTGTCGGTGGACCGATTGCCCTGATCGAGGACGGCGATACGATCGAGATCGATGCCGGCGCCCATGAAATCCGCGTTGACGTGCCGGAAGAGCAACTGAACGAGCGCCGTGAAGCCTGGCGCCGTCCGCCGTCGTCGGTGAGCGGGGGTGCACTCGCGAAGTATCGCGCAGCCGTATCGTCAGCCTCCGAAGGAGCCGTGACGGTGCCGCCCGAATGGGGCGATGGTTCGCACGGGACTTGACGTTTGCCGTCCGGTCCGTTGTACTCGGCGCATGAACGGTTTCGACATCCACGTAAAGTGCCAACGTATCGCTCAGAGCGATGCGGATAAACACATAAAACACATGGCGCGCCAGAGGTGCGTGGGTGTCAACGGCGGCAGTCCGGTCTAATAAAAAAGACAATCCGGAATAACGTCAAACAAGCCCGCAAGGTCTACCCTGCGGGTTTTTTTTTGCAACGCGAAACGAGTAAGAACGACATGATATCCGAAGCCCCATTTGAATCGGCTGAGCGACTCGGCGCACCATCAGGCATAGCGGGATCGAAGTGGGTTGTCATGAAATTCGGGGGATCGAGCGTTGCGACGGCCGAAAACTGGCAAGTCATCGCCGGTTTGCTGCAGCGGCGGCTCGACGAGGGCCTGCGGCCACTGATCGTACACTCAGCGCTGAAGGGCGTATCGAATGCGCTTGAGGGATTGCTCGATTCAGCCGTCGGCGAAGACGACGGGCAGGCGCTGTCCGCCATCCGCGATCAGCATTACGCGCTCGCGGCCGAACTTGGGCTCGATGCCGCGGAGCTGCTCGACGATACGATGCACGAACTCGAGCAGCTACTGGCGGGTGTGCGGCTGGTTCGGGAAGTGAGCGTTCGCGTTCGGGTGCGCGTCATGGCTCTTGGTGAACTCATGGCGACGCGCCTCGGCGCCGCTTTCCTCGCGAGTCAGGGTTTGCCGGTCGCCTGGACGGATGCCCGCGACCTCCTGACGAGCCGCTCGCCGGCGAGCCCCGATCGTGAGAGCAATTACCTGACGGCCGTTTGTGACTATGCATACGACGATAGCCTGCAGAAGAGTCTCGCGTCGTCGCCGCGGATTGTCCTGACCCAGGGTTTTATCGCACGTAACGAAAACGGCGAGACCGTGCTGCTGGGCCGCGGCGGGTCCGATACCTCGGCGGCCTATTTCGCGGCGAAGCTCGCGGCGCAACGGCTGGAAATCTGGACCGACGTGCCCGGGATGTTTACGGCCGATCCGCGCGTCGTGCCGTCAGCGCGCCTGCTGGTCGCGCTGCGCTACGACGAAGCGCAGGAACTCGCGTCGGCAGGCAGCAGCGTCCTGCACCCCCGCTGCCTGTCTCCGGTGCGCCAGAGCGGCATCCCGCTGTTTGTTCGCTGCACGAACGATCCTGAGATGCAGGGCACGGTCATTGCAGCGGTGACCAGCGAAACGGAGCCGCAGGTCAAGGGTATCTGCCTGCGTGACGGGTTGTTGCTGATTTCGATGAACAGCGTCGGCATGTGGCACGAGGCCGGGTTTCTGGCGCGCGCGTTTGCCGTGTTCGGCCAGCTCGGGGTTTCGGTGGATCTGGTGTCCACGTCGGAGACCAACGTTACGGTTTCCGTCGAGCAGAACGACGGCGGGCTGACGATGCCGGTAAGGAAGGCGCTGCTCGATGAACTCGGGACATTCTGCAGGGTAGAGCTGATCGAGAACTGTTCGGCGGTCAGTCTGGTCGGCCGCAAGATCAGAACGATCCTGCCGCGTCTGGCGCCGGCGCTCGAGGTCTTCGAAGAGGAGAAGATTCATCTGATGTCGCAGGCGGCGAACGATCTCAATCTGAGCTTTGTCGTCGACGGCGAGCAGGGTACGCGACTGCTTGGCAAGCTGCACAGCACCGTGATTCGCCGAACCGGAGGCAGTAAGGCGCTGGGACCGAGCTGGGAGCAGCTTAGCGTGGGCGGCGAGGGCGTTTCGCCGGGCGCGGAAAGCTGGTGGATGGACAAACGCGAGGAGCTGCTGCGTCTGGCCGGCGAGCGGCTGAATGCTTACGTGTACGATCGCGACACGGTGCGCCGGGCTGCCCGCGGTCTCAAAGGCCTGCGCAACGTGGACCGTGTTTTGTACGCCGTCAAAGCCAATTTCAACGCGGGCCTGCTGCGAACCCTCGATGAGGAAGGCGTGGATTTCGAGTGCGTGTCGCCCGGTGAGGTGGAGTGGCTCGAGGAGGTGCTCGATGGACTGGATCTGTCGCGCATACTGTTTACGCCCAACTTTGCGCCGCGCGAAGAATACGCCTGGGGAATCCAAAAGGGCTTGCAGGTTACGCTCGACAACTTGTTTCCGCTCAAGGCCTGGCCCGAGTTGTTTGCGGGCGCCAGGCTGTTTGTGCGCCTCGATCCGGGCCAGGGGCGCGGACATCACGAGCACGTGCGTACCGCGGGTGTGCATTCGAAGTTCGGTATCCCGCGTTTCGAGATCGACGAACTCAAGCGCCTGATCGAGCGTGCGGGCGCCGAAATAGTCGGCATCCACGCGCACAGCGGCAGCGGCATACTGGATCCAATGAACTGGCGTGGCGTGGCCGCGGCCCTGGTGGAGGTGGCCGAGCAGTTTCCGGCCGTCGAAACCATCGATTTGGGCGGCGGACTCGGTATCCCCGAGAAGCCCGGCGACAAGCCGTTCGATCTCGGCCGGCTCGACGATTCGCTTAGCGACTTTCGAGCGGCGTATCCGAAGTACCGCTTATGGATAGAACCGGGGCGCTATCTGGTTGCGCAGTCCGGGGTGCTGCTGACGCATGTCACACAGATCAAGGGCAAGGGAGACATGCGTTACGTCGGCGTAGGCACGGGGATGAATTCGCTGCTGCGCCCGGCGCTCTACGGCGCCTATCACGAAATCGTCAACCTGAGCCGGATCGACTCGGCCGCGAGCGAAATGGCGACGATCGTCGGGCCGATATGCGAGACCGGCGACCGGCTTGGCAGCGACCGTCTGTTGCCGCCGTGTGAGGAGGGCGACGTCATGCTGATCGCCAACGCCGGCGCATACGGCTACGTCATGAGTTCGCAGTACAACCGCCGTGAAGTCGCTCCCGAAATTGTTATCTGAAAGCCGGGCGCATAGATCGCCAACATGAGTGACGTCGTATCCGCACCTCATGCGCTGTGTTGGGTGCGGCCTTCGGTTTCGCGGCGCCTCCGTTCGGCCCCCGTTTCTCGCGGTTCTGCCCGGTTTTGGGTCGTCGAAACCGTCTGTTTCTTTCGGTTTTTCAGCGAGTTATCGGTATACTGTATATATTTACAGGCACCAGAATGCTGAGGTAAAAGCCCATGACTGCCGCTTTCGCCGCCGTCCCGTCGTCACCGCCATCTTCAAGTCCGGCCACCGACGCGCTCGGCCGGGAGATCACCGAGCTGTGCGGCTACATCTACG
>JBCBSC010000031.1:0-46693 GCA_039819385.1 Pseudomonadota bacterium
CCTCTCCACCGTGCTGCTCAGCCATTACCTTCGTCAGCGCCGCCGTCAGCGTCGTCTTACCGTGGTCCACGTGACCTATCGTGCCTACGTTTACGTGGGGCTTTGTGCGCTCAAATTTTTCTTTTGACATCGGTCGTTCCTGTTATTACCCAGTTCGTTCTGATCTTTACGATCAACCCGTTACATCTACTAAAAACTGCGCCGAAACGCATCAACCACTCCGCTGCACGCGTCGTTTGGAGCCCACACCCGGATTTGAACCGGGGACCTCTTCCTTACCAAGGAAGTGCTCTGCCCCTGAGCTATGTGGGCTGCGTTCCTGTCGTCTCCGCTTCAAATCAATGGAGCGGGTGATGGGGATCGAACCCACATCATCAGCTTGGAAGGCTGAGGTTCTACCATTGAACTACACCCGCACCGTAAGCTCTTCGCCTTCGTTAAACCCGAGCAAACCGCTACTCGATTCTTCCCCGGCTGCAAACTGCCGCTCATCCGGACTTTTTGAGTCCCATTGAACTACACCCGCACCGTAAGCTCTTTGAGCTCTTTCGCCTTCGCTACTCCCGCAAATCCGCGAGCGGGATTGCATTTCTCGAACGTGCAAAAATCCTGACAGTCTTTCATGCAGCAAACCGTCCGGATAAAAAATTCTGTTTGTCCTGTGCGTGTAGAGCCTGCCTGACCTTACTCGCTGTTCACTCATGTCCCGCGGCGACCGGCAAAACACCGAACCAGGTGATCGTCAATCGTCAACGAAGAGCGCATTCCCTGCTATACTCGTTATCCCCTCCAGCGCCAAAAACTAAGAGGCTGGTGGAGGGGGTAGGATTCGAACCTACGTAGGCATAGCCAGCAGATTTACAGTCTGCCCTCGTTGACCGCTTGAGTACCCCTCCGCGGACACAAGCCGGCTATTGTCTAATCGGCACCGCCGACTGTCAACAGCTTAAAGCCTGTGTTCATTAGCCCCATGCCATCGCGAGCAGACCTTTGAAGCCGCTCCCGAAGGACGGCGGAGGGACTGAGTGCGGCGGTTGGGCGCGCAATGATAGGGCCCCGGACACCGGAAGATCAACGCTTTTTTACGGCTGTCGCACCCTGCGCGAGCGCCGGGCTCGCCGGGAAGCCGGCCGGACTACCCCTGGAAGGCCCAGTGCCAAGGCTCGTAGGCTATCCCGTGGGGATTGTCGCGCGGATAGCTCAGCCTGAAACCGAAGCGTCCAGCATGCGCCTCCAGCCACGTAAAACCTTGTGAAAGCTCGAATTCTTCGGTCAGCGGCCGCGACCCGGGGCTGGCAATGTCGATCGCGCGGCCAGTGTGGTGCTCGCTGTAGCCGGGCGCCGCGTTGACGCAAAGAATCTGCTCGATCGACTGCCCGGCATTGAGCTTTTTGCGGATCACCCGCGCCTGATAGTCGTAGGAGCGGAACCCGGAGACCGGCAACAGGCTGACATCCTCCGCCGCCGCGGCCGCCGTCATCGACCGCCAGGCCGCCAGAGCGTCGGGCGCCAATTCGAGCTTGCGCCCGATTATGTCCTGGCCGGCGTCGGCGAGTACCCGCGCCTCATCGAACGGGGGCAGGCCCGTGGTCGCCTCGTAATCGGCGGGAATGCCGAGTTCGTCGTGGAGTTCGCGTAGCATACGGGCGCGGATTGTCCCACAAGCAGGGGCGGCGGAGAACGGTCTCGACGTGAGCAAAGACAAAATATTCGACACGGAACGATTTGCGGGCGAGCCTTTTCGCTTCGATTCGGCGGTCGCCGACGTGTTTCCGGACATGCTCAGACGTTCTATTCCCGGCTACGCGGCCTCGCTCGAGGCCATCGGCGCACTGGCGGCGCGCTACGTAACGCCCGGCTCCACTTGCTACGATCTTGGCTGCTCACTGGGCGCCGCCGCGCTGGCGATGCGCCAGGGTATACGCGCGGAAGGAGTGCGGATCGTCGCTATCGACAACTCGACGGCAATGATCGAACGCTGCCGCGCCGTGATCGAGCACGATTCGGCGCGGCACGGGGAGGCGGCGCCGATTGACGTCGTGCTCGGCGACATCCGCGAGACGCCGATCAGCGACGCATCGATGGTTGTCCTCAACTACACCCTGCAGTTTCTCGATCTCGAGGACCGGGACACGTTGCTGCGCCGGATCGCGGATGCCTTGAGGCCAGGCGGGCTGCTGGTGCTCGGCGAAAAGGTCGTGGACGAAGACCCTCGAATGGAGGAGCTGCTGGTCGATCTTTACTACGAGCACAAGCGTCGCAACGACTACAGCGCGCTGGAGATTGCACGAAAACGCGCGGCTCTGGAGGACGTTCTGGTGCCGGAGACGGTCGCCGCGCACCGCAGGAGGCTCGAGACGTCGGGCTTTGACAACGCCGCGGTCTGGTTCCGCTACTTCAACTTCGTGTCGATCGTCGCCATCAAGCCGTGATTCCCGAGGAACAAGTCCGCTCGGAGCTCGAGGCGCTGGGCCTCGGCGCCTGGGCCGGCATGGCAGTCGCCGCCGTCGAGGAGCGGCTGTCCGCGCGAACGCACGGCGATTTCCCCGGCTGGCAGGGCGCGCTGAACGCGCTTGACGTTGCGGGCGACGATGCCGAACGAATCGAAACCGCGCTGAAGCAGCTCTCGCCGTGGCGCAAAGGGCCTTTTACGCTTGGCCCGGTGTTTATCGACGCCGAATGGCGGAGCAATCTCAAATGGCAGCGGGTCAGATCGGGAATAGCGAGCCTCGAAGGCCGGCGCGTGCTGGATGTGGGATGCGGTAACGGCTATTACTCTCTCGAAATGCTCGGCGACGGTGCTGCGCGGGTGCTGGGTATCGATCCGACGGTCCTGTTCGTCATGCAGTTTCTGGCCGTACAGCGTTTCATCCAACGGCCGGGAGCATTGATCCTGCCCCTGCGGCTCGAGGAGCTGCCGCTGCCGGCGCGCGCCTTCGATACCAGCTTCTCGATGGGTGTCCTCTATCACCGGCGCTCACCGATCGACCACCTGAAGGAGCTGCGGCAAACGCTCAGGCCCGGCGGCCAACTCGTACTCGAAACTCTGTATTTGCCCGGCGGCGGCGCATTTGCGCGCACCCCCGCCGACCGCTACGCGCGGATGCGTAACGTCTGGCTGCTGCCGTCGCTGGACGAACTCATGATCTGGCTGGCGCGGACCGGCTTCAGGCAGGCCGAGGTCATCGATCGCTCCGTTACCCGCACCGAGGAACAGCGGCGGAGCGCCTGGATGCCGTTCGACTCACTCGAGGCGGCGCTGGATCCCGAAAACCCGGATCTCACCATAGAGGGCTGGCCGCGGCCGCATCGCGTCGTCGTGACCGCAACGGCACCCTAGTGTTCCGTTCGGTTAATTCGTGCAGATGGTGGTGAAATAAACTGGGGTCGAACCGCAATTTTCCCGGTGACGGGTTGGTTGGCGGTTCGGCTCGAGACAGGGCCTGCCGGAAAAATCGCGGTTCGACCCCTAAATAAATTATGGCCCGCCGACACCGTGCGACTGCTAGCTGCGTGTATTGACCCTGGGCCCATATTTCGCTAATTTCTGTCATGACAGAAATTAGCGAAGCGATTGTACGCATGAAAATGACACCGCCGGTTGAACAGTACGTCCTGCACTGGGGCGAGATGGGCACGCGCTGGGGCACCAATCGCACCGTCGCGCAGATCCAGGCACTGCTGTACCTTTCACCCGAGCCGCTGCGCGCCGACCAGATTTGCGAGTCGCTCTCGGTTGCGCGATCCAATGTCAGCACCAGCATTCGTGAGCTGCAGAGCTATGGCCTCGTCCGCATGACCCATGTCTTCGGCGATCGCCGGGACTACTTCGAATCCATCCACGACGTCTGGGAACTGTTCCGGGTCATCATCGAGCAGCGCAAACAGCGCGAACTCAACCCGACTCTTTCGATGCTCAGACGCTGCGCGGAAGACGTAAAGAACGACGGCGACACCGACCCGGTCACCGCGAGGCGCATTGCCAATATGCTGGAGTTCGTCGAGACCACGAGCGACTGGTACGAAGACATGCGCGACGTGCCGTCGTCGACTCTCACCAAGATCATGAAACTCGGCAGGGGCATTACCCGCCTCGTCGCCAGGCCGAAACAGAAGCGCGCCAGCTAGCCAGCTAGTATCCTGTCCACGGAATGGACGGAGTCCCTTTATTCGTCCGGCTCGGTACGAATACAAAGTCCGGTGGCCGTAACCGTCGCTGCCGCAGACTCGCTCAGAAACCAGATGGATTCGCGCTCGGTGCCGGTTTCGGCACCGCCGAATATCGTGTTCGCAGGGCGCAGGAAGTAGCCGCCGGCCGCGTAGCGTCCGGTTTTGACCTTGCCATCGTGGCATTCGCTCATCGTGTGGCTGCCGCTGACGAGGTGACCTTCGCGCGTTGTCGTCGAACTCCTCCAGACCGGCTCGGCGGCGGATGTCGTTTTCAGTAGCCAGGTGCGGGCGCCGCTGCCCGGGTCCGAGCGCAGTACACGATGACTAATGCCCGGCGCAATCTCCTGCCACTCGCTTTCCACGCCGTCGAGAATCAGCGGTGAGCGGATGACGCTAGCGGGATCCTCGCCGCTCATGAGATACAGAATGCGCGCACCCTGCCCGGAAGCCAGACGAAAGCCGAGGCTGCCGGAGGGCAAATAGGCATATCCGCCCGGAATCAGTTTGATGTCGCCGACGGTCAGCTCGCCCTCGAGCACGAACAGCTCCAGGGCGGCGTTCGGGATGCCGCCGCTCGTGCCCGACCAGCTCGGCGGCAGGTCGATGCGGTAGCGTCCCGTCCTCGTTGCATAGTCCTCGACGTAGCGCTTGGCACGAACGCCCGGCAGTGTCGCCATGAACACGTCCGGGATGTCGTCGGTCTGTATGAATGCGGGATAAGGCAAGTTTGGCGTCGAAGCCGCGCAACCGCACAGCGCAAGGCCAAGGACAAACAGCAGGATGAGTCGGCTAGGCATGCTTGAGAATTCCAGGAACGGCGCGCATAGATTAGCAAAACGAAAAAAGCCGCCCAGAAACTGGGCGGCACAATAAGCGGAAGATAGCTCAGACGCAAAGCGCGGGCGCAAAGTTAAGGGTATCGGAACGTCAATGTCGCGATGGTCCCATACGCCCGGACTGTCGGATGACAAAACACTTCGTCAAAAGCAGCGGCTGGCTGTTTTACAGCTTTGCCGCAAGGTGACGTGTTGAGAGGTAGCACGTGGCACCCGCCGTTGAGTCATGCATCCCGCATGGTGTCTTGCCGTCTTTGTCTAGAGCACCTCATCTCCGTGCGTACCGTTAGGTACGGCGAAGATGCTACTACATCTAGTAGTTAAAGGCGAGGCAATCACAACATCTGCTCATTGGTAAACGATAGCTGCAAAATGGACGACGATTTGCGGCAGATCAGGTAGGCTCGGGCGCGGCGCTTTGCCGGATACCGAAGAGGATAAGACGATTGAACGACGCGCTTAGCGCCGCCGGACGCAGTCGGCATCAGACCATTGGGCTATACCTTGGACCGGCACTGGCACTACTCATGCTGCTGTCAGGCCCTCCCGACGATTTAAACCCGATTGCCTGGCGCACGGCGGCTATTGGCGTCCTTATGGCGATCTGGTGGGCCACCGAGGCGCTGCCGATCGCGGTGACCGCGTTTCTGCCGATTGTGCTGTTCCCGTGGTTTGGCATCAGCAGCATTCAGGATGCCACCGCACCCTACTCGAACAAGGTCATCTACCTGTTTCTCGGCGGCTTTATCGTCGCCTTCGCAATGCAACGCTGGAATCTTCACCGGCGCATCGCGCTCAACGTCCTGCGCGTTGCGGGCGCCAACGGGCGCTCCCTGATCGGAGGCTTCATGCTGGCCAGCGCGCTGATCAGCATGTGGGTCATGAATACCTCGACGACGATGATGCTGCTGCCCATCGCCATTTCGATCATTACCGTGATTCACAAGTCCGTGAAGTCGCTCGACGACGCCCAGCGCAACGATTTTCAGCACGCCCTGCTGCTGGGTGTAGCCTACGGCGCCACGATAGGCGGAATATCCACGCTGGTCGGCACTGCGCCGAACGCGATGCTCGCAGCCTTCATGCAGGACAACTACGGCATGGAGATCGATTTTGCCCGCTGGATGCTGATCGGCGTGCCCTTGAGCGCGGCTATGCTGCCGCTTGCATGGCTGGCGTTGACGCGCTTCGTGTTTAACGTGGACTTTCACACCTCGGACGAGGGCCGCGCCGAACTCGAACGCATGCGGCGCGAGATGGGCAGCATGAGCACTCCGGAGAAGCGCGTCGCCGTCGTATTCCTGCTCATGGCCACGGCGTGGGTCACCCGGCCGATACTCGCAGACATTCCTGCGCTCGGCGCCATCGACGATTCCGGTATCGCGATGGCAGGGGCGATTGCCCTGTTCCTGATTGCGAGCGGCGACAAGCAGGATCCCGTTCTGCTGCGCTGGGAATACGCCGAAAGGCTGCCGTGGAGCGTACTCATCCTTTTCGGCGGCGGCCTGAGCCTTGCCGGGGCCGTGCAGCGCACCGGTCTCGCGGAGTGGATAGGCAACAATCTGCAAACGCTCGGTACGCTGCCGCTGGTCGCCCTCGTAGCCGTGGCCGCGGCACTAATCATCTTCCTCACGGAACTGACCAGCAACGTTGCGACGACGGCGACGTTTCTTCCGGTCGTCGGCGCTATCGCGATCGAAGCCGGTGTCGATCCCATTGTCCTGACCGTGCCGGTGACGCTCGCAGCAAGCTGCGCCTTCATGCTGCCGGTTGCGACGCCGCCGAATGCCATTGTCTTCGGCTCCGGGCTGTTGTCGATACCGCGAATGGCGCGCGCCGGCTTTGCGCTAAACCTGATCGCGATTGCGCTGGTCACGGCGGTGGCCGTGTGGATCGCGCCCAAGGTGATGTAGCGGCTGCCTGGTTTACGAGACGAAAAGCTGCTGACTATGCTCGGCCTCGAGCCTCAGGAGGCTTGCCTTCGCGTCGAGCCCTCCGCCGAAGCCCGTCAACTGGCCGCCGCTGCCGATCACTCTGTGACACGGAATGAATATCGGTAGCGGATTGCGGCCGTTGGCGGCGCCGACGGCGCGCACGGCTTTCGGCTTGCCGATCCGCTCTGCAATCTCACCGTAGCTCGCCGTCTGGCCGTAGGGAATCTTCCTGAGCTCGTCCAGAACGCGCCGCTGAAAGTCCGTCCCGGTTGGTACCAGGTTCAACTCGAATTCGGTCCGCCGCCCGTCAAAATACTCGTCGAGCTGCGCTTTCGCCGTTTTGAACGGCTGTTCGCTGAAAATCCACTCAGGCTCCGGATCGAGACGCATCTTGCCTTCGGGAAACCCGAGATAGTGCAGACCGTCCTCATCCCCCGCGAGCAGCAAATCGCCAATCGGCGATTCCACATAGCAGTAATGCATGGTCATCCTCCAACTCCCGTTTGAGTCCAAAGCAGCATCGCGGCATAAGCGCGCCACGGCTGCCAGTGTTGCGCCGCGTCCAGCACGTCCTGTGCTTTGGGCTTGACGCCGTCGCGCGTTGCCAGAGCATTGACGATGCCGAGATCGCTTGCCGGAAAGGCATTGGGATCTTTCATCGCCCGCAGCAGGGCGTATTCCGCGGTCCAGCGGCCGATACCTTTAATTGCGGTAAACGCGGCCAGAAAATCGTCGCGCCGCGCGGCCGGATCCAGCAGCAGATCGCCCGCTACAACGGCGGAGGCTACCCGGCGTATCGTTGCAGCTCTCGAACGGATCACCCCCAGATTCTCGAGGCGCGCCCGTTTGAGTCTCTCCGCTGACGGAAAGGCGACGCTCATGCCCGTTGCCGTGCGCATTGCTTCGGGCAGACGCTCGCCGTAGCGCATCGCGATACGCCCCGCCAGAGTTGTCGCCGCTTTTACCGATACCTGCTGCCCGAGGACGGCACGAACGATATGCTCGAAGCGGTCCCAGACGCCGGGTACGCGAATACCCGGGCACGCACGCAAGGCCTTCGCGAGCTTTGGATCCGCGGACAACACGGCCGTTATGTCGTCGATGGGCGCGTCGACATCGAGTACGTCTTTCAAGGTTTGCACGACGCCAAGCAGCTCCGCCGGGGCGACTCCGCGGAGCTTCGCCAGCAGTTCGCCATCGCCCTGTTCGAGCTCGACAACTGCGGCCGTCGATCCGCCACGCAGCACGCGTCGATAGGCGCCGTTCTGGACGGTCTCGACGCCGTCCAGCGCGCGCAGCGAAAAGAATCTGCACAAGGCCTGCCAATCGTATGGTTCGCGATAAGCCAGGCGCAGCGTAAGCGTATCGGACGCGTCACTCTGAGCACGCCGCCTGCGCAGCTCCCTGGGCGACCGCCGCCAGGCTTTCCGCACGGCGTCGTTAAATCTTCGCGTACTGCCGTAGCCCGCCGCGATCGCGATATCGACCATGGGCAGCTCGGTCTGATCAATAAGACTCTTCGCAAAATGCAAACGCCGCGTGTGCGCTATCGCCTGCGGGCTTGCCCCCACGTGCTCCGAGAATAATCTGCGCAGATGCCGCCCGGTGACGCCGAGACGCTCGGCAAGCTGCTCCACACCACCCTGATCCAGCGCTCCGTCGGCAATAAGCCGCAGGCCCCGCGTTACCGTCGTCGACGTACCGTTCCAGGCCGGACTGCCGGGTGCACTCTCCGGGCGACAGCGCAAACAAGGCCGGAAACCGGCCTCTCCCGCCGCGGCAGCCGTGGAAAAAAACTGCACGTTCTCGCGCCGCGGCGAAACAGCCGGGCAGATAGGCCTGCAGTAAATACCGGTAGTCTTTACACCTACGTAGAAACGGCCGTCGAAACGGCGGTCACGGGACTGGCGGGCGCGTTCGTAAACTGAGGACATGGCGAAAGTATACGCCGCCCGCTCTCCCCGACTAGCCAGAATCGGACCTGTACAATCCAAAAAGGGGCACAGCGTGTTGCTGTGCCCGTCGCGGGCTCGGGGGGAAGCCCTTCAGGCCGGCGGGGAAACCAGCCCTTGTCTTACGCTGTTACGCGGCGTCCCGACGGGGAAGGATGCCCTTCTCGCCCAGCCAGGTTTCCAGATCGTCCGCACCGCCGATGCGCTGGCCGTCGATGAAGACCTGCGGGAACGTCAGATCTTCGGAGATGGCACGCAGGCTGCGATCCGTATAGTCGCGATTGAGCACGAGTTCCTCGTATTCTATGCCGGCGTCGAACAGCAGACCCTTGGCCTTCGCACAGAAAGGGCAGCCGGGCCGCGAGAAGACCGCCACGTCGAGCGGCGCCTGCGCTTCGGGCGCGACAAACTTGAGCATAGTGTCGGCATCGGAAACGTGGAAGGGATCGCCCGGCTCGTCGGGTTCGATGAACATCTTCTCGATGACACCGTCGCGTACCAGCATAGAGTAGCGCCACGAACGCTTGCCGAAGCCCAGATCTTCCTTGCCGACCAGAAGGCCCATGCCATCGGTGAAATCGCCGTTGCCGTCAGGCAGGAAAGTGACGCGATCGGCGTTCTGCGAGCGCTTCCACTCATCCATTACGAAGGCATCGTTAACCGACACACAGATGATTTCGTCGACGCCGTTGGCCTCGAACAAAGGCACAAGCTGGTTGTAGCGCGGCACGTGCGCGGAACTGCAGGTCGGCGTAAACGCGCCGGGCAGCGAAAAAATCACTACGGTCTTACCCGAGAAAACGTCGTCGGACGACAGGTCAACCCAATTGTGTTCCTTGCGGGTTTTGAACGTCACGTCGGGGACGCGCTTGCCTTCGATATTGTCGAACATGTTGCTCTCCATAGTTAAAGGGTGAATGTCATGCCAGCATGCTGCGGAGCATCCAGGCGTTTTTTTCGTGAATCTGCATGCGCTGCGTCAGTAGATCAGCCGTCGGCTCGTCGCTGGCCGCCTCAGCCGCGGCGAACGCCTCGCGGGCCGTCCGCGCCACCGTTTCCTGGCCGGTCACGAGCTGCCGGATCATCTCCTCGGCCGACTCGTCGCCGCTGCCTTCGCTAACGCTGGTCAGTTCGGCATAAGCAGCATACGAGCCCGGCGCCTTGACGCCGAGCGCACGGATACGCTCCGCGATTTCGTCGACGGCTGCCGCAAGCTCCGTGTAGTGCCCCTCGAACATCAGGTGCAGCGTGTTGAACAGCGGGCCTTCGACGTTCCAGTGGTAATTGTGCGTTTTGAGGTACAGCGTATAGCTGTCCGCCAGTAGCTTCGACAGACCGGAGGCGATCTTTTCCCGGTCTTCCGGGCTGATTCCGATATTGAGTTCCATAACACTTTCCTCTTGAGTTGCTGCGTATTCTAGAGCTGTACTTATTTGCAATAAAATGCTTTATTTCGTATACAATATTCGATTAATTCGATGACAAGATCATGCACCCGACTAAACTGCCGTCCACCAAGCAGCTCCGCTACTTCGTAGCGCTGGCCGAACACGGTCACTTCGGACGCGCCGCGGAGGCTTCTTTCGTCTCGCAGTCGGCATTCTCCAACGCCATCCGCGAACTGGAAACCCTGCTCGATGCGCAGCTCGTAGATCGCACCAACCGCAACGTGACGATAACGGCTCTGGGCCAGCAGGTCGCCGTGCAGGCGCGGTTGTGCCTGCAGGACGTACAGGCACTGGTCGAACTTGCCGACGGCCAGCACAAGCCCCTGACGGGCGAGCTGCGCCTCGGCGTTATTCCCACCATAGCGCCTTTCATCCTGCCGAAGGTCCTGCCCCGGCTGCGGCGCGCCTACCCGAAACTCAAACTGTTTCTCATCGAGGGCCAAAGCCAGCGCATCGTAGAACGCATGATGGACGGCGAGCTCGACGTCCTGCTGCTCGCCCTGCCCTGGCCCATGCGCGGCATCGACGAACTGCCGCTGTTCAAAGACCGCTTTTGCCTCGCCTACCGCAACGGCACGGAGCGGGTCGATCCTGAGTCATACCGCTTTAGCCGCCTGAATGCTGACAGCGTATTGTTACTGGAAGACGGGCACTGCCTGCGCGATCACGCGCTCGCCGCCTGCAAGATCAAGAATACGCAAAAACTCAGAAGCTTTGCTGCATCCAGCCTGCTGACGCTGGTCGAGATGGTGGACGCCGATCTGGGCATTAGCTTCCTGCCGGAGATGGCGGCGGGATCCGCACTCCTCAAGAACACGCGGGTCAAGCTCAAACCGCTCGAGGAAACCAGCTATCGAACGATTGGCCTCGCGTGGCGCAAGGGGTCGCGGCGGGTTGAGGAATTCGAGCTACTCGGCCGTTTCTTCAGCGACAACCGCTAGCCCGCTATGGCAGCCCGCTAACGCACGCGCTTTTTGGCGCGGCGCTGTCCCAGCAGAATGGGTGTCGTCCGCACGGTCGGCAGCTCGGTCGGCCGACCCACAAAATAGCCCTGGGCCATGTCGACGCCAAGCTCCGCCAGCAACGCAAGCGTGTTGGAGTCCTGTACATATTCCGCCACTGTCTGCATGCCCGCTTCGCGGCCGACCTCGGCGATGAGCCGGATCATCTTCTGGTCGACGGGCTGTTTCGGCAGCTCGCGGACAAAAGTGCCGTCGATCTTGATGTAGTCGAACTTGAGCTGCTGCAAGTAGCTGAACGAGCTGTAGCCCGTACCGAAATCGTCGAGCGCAAACTGGCAGCCGAGTTCGCGCAGCCGGGCGATCTGCTGGTCGACGTGCAAGGGACGGCGTATGGCCAGGCTCTCCGTAATCTCGAAGATGATGCGCTCTGGAGGCACCGCGTACTCGGCAAAGGTCTTTTCGACGTAAGCGGTCAGATCGTCGTCCTCGAAGGCGTGCGCCGAAAGGTTGATCGAAAGCTTGAGCTTGCTGTCGGCCGCCGAGTACTTTTCGTAGGCCAGCGCGGCGTGCCGGATCACCCACAGATCGATTTCGCTCATGAGACCGAAGCGCGCCGCAGACGGCAGAAAGGCGTCCGGCGCGATGATTTCGCCCATCTCGGACCGCAGGCGGATCAACACTTCATGGTGCGTGGTTTCGCCGTTGTCGATCCGGTTGATGGGTTGAAACCGCAGCTCGAAGCGATCCTCGTCTATTGCCGTCCGCAGGCTGTTCATCCAGCCGACGTCGGCCAGGCGGTGCTGGTCCGTCTGCTCCGACGCCACGAATACCGACATCCGATTGCGGCCCGCCAGCTTCGCCTCGCGGCAGGCCAGATCGGCCTGGTGGATCAGGTCGTCGTGGTGCAGATTGTCGCCGCTGATTACGGTCACACCGATGCTGCAGTGAACGTAGAACACGCGGCCGTCTTCGACGTGCGCCATACGCCGCATAGTGTTGAGAATACCTTCGGCAAGCTCCTCGGCGCCTTCCTGATCCGTGTGCCGCGCCAGAACGACGAACTCGTCACCGCCGAAGCGCGCCACGACATCGCTATAGCCAATGCTGCGGCGTAGCTCGTCCGCCACCTTGCAGATGAGCCGGTCTCCCGCTGGATGGCCGCACGCATCGTTGATGTATTTGAACTGATCGAGGTCGATAAACAGCAGTGCGCTGCTGTGATCGTTGCGCATCACCTTGATGGCTTCCCGTTTCAGCACTTCCAGGAAACGCCGGCGATTGTAAACACCCGTGAGGCTGTCGTGATTTGCGAGTTCCCGCAGCCGCGAATCGCGCTCGCCCAGGGCCGCGACGGTGGTTTCCAGCGCCTCGACGATGTCCGACATTTCCTTGTGACGGGCAGGCTTGAAGCTGACATTGAGATCGCCGAGCGCGAGGTCGCGGATTGGCTGCTCCAGATCGGATATCGAGCGCAAGGCCTTCTGCAGCACGTAGCGGCCGTAGAAGCCCAGCGTCGCAAGCAGCAGCAGCAGCACGATAACGGCCGCGCGCATGTTGCCGAGCAGACGATCGTGGAACACGGCGAAATCGAGTTCTATGCCGATGAAACCCAGCAGCTCGACTCTGGGTACGGCCGCCGCGGCCAGCGGCTCCGCAGCAAACAGTGCCTCTTCCGTCAGCGACTCGATCCAGACCGGCGCCAGTATCTCGAAGCGCCGCGGGTTCAGTACGCCGCCATTCATGAGGTACGGGGTTTCGGTACCGATCACGTTGCTGGCTTCCGCGATCCGGCGTTCGCTGAGCGGCACCTCGGTATCGGCCTCCAGACCAAACGCGAACCTCGCCTGCCCGTCCTTCGAGTAATAGAAAACGCTCTGGATCTCCGGATAGCGCTCGACGTAGCTGTCCAGCCGCACGAACGCGTCGTCATCGTTGGTCAGGTACAGCGGCGACGCAAGCTCGTTCAGTTCCTTCGTCCACTGCAGCGCCCAGCGGCCGTAGTTGTCCTTGAGCACCCACTGGCCGCCCCAGTACACCCCGGCCACGGCCAACGATCCGGCCAGCGCGGCAGAGACGAGCTGTATGGTCAGGATTTCGTTGACCAGACCGCGCTTTCCGCGCCGCTCGCGAAACGCGCGGAAGCGCTGCGCTAACGACTCGAAGCCCTTGCGGAGACGCTTCAGAAAGCCGTTCATTGCGCGCGCACCAGACCGGGTGACGCCGCCGTTATCCGTACTTCGCGAAGCGCACTCAGCGGCGGAACCGAAGCGATCTCGCCCTCCTGAATCCGTTCGACGATGTCCGCAATCACGCTCGCGATGTCGCTCGCAACGCTCGACAGGCTCAGCGTGGCGCCCAGGGTCAGCATGCCTTCGTTCTGCGCCGCGATGCGTACCCGCTGACGCGCCGCGATCTCGCTCATCTCTCTAAGTGTCCGACCGCTCAGAATGCGATTGTCGGGGAACAGCCAGAAGCCGTCGATATCGCGGCTCATTCTGCGGAAGGCGTACAGCGTCTCCTGGTCGGACGCCGATACCGTTACGCGCAATTCGACGCCGTGCGCGGCAGCGGCCTCGCGGGCTTCGCGAACGAGGGCCTCGTGCCCCTCCCCGATGATGAGCCCGATGCGCCGTATTCCGGGATCGTGCGCGAGCCACTCGTCGAGCTGCCGTTCCAGCGGCGCGTATGCCGCAACAGCGCGGGAGTCTTCACCGAGCAGCGGATACGCCTGATAGTTGAAGACCTGCCCGAACACCACGGGCGCATCCGACATGGCAACTGCGGTACGGGCCGCCTTGAGACCAATGGCCACAACGGCACTCGTGCCTGCGTCGTTGACCTGCCGGAGAATGCTGACGGGCGACGCAGGATTGCCGGACAGATCGTGTACCGAGGCATCCTCGTAGCGCAGCAGCAGCGCCTCGGCCACGTCGGCATACGCAGGGTGGCGCCCGGACACGATGATGGTTACAGGCTCGTTAGGCTCGAGGGGTTCGGGTAGCGCGGTTTCATCGGGCGATGGCTCGGGTATCACCTCGATCGGCTCGTCCGGCACCACGACAACCGTCTCGGGCGCCGGCGCATCCTGCACGGGCGCCTGCGCGGCCGGAGTCGCGCAGCCACTGCACAAGGCAGCCAGCGCCGTCAGCGTGGCTGCAATGCGTTCCGTGCTATGAATCCCTGGCACTCTCGTCGATTCCCTCGAGGCTCAGCCTGGGCGCGAGGTTCGCGCTCCTTGCAGAACCACGCGCTATATAGCAAATCCTGCGACGCATCGCTGCGCACCAGATCGTTGACATTAAGGAAAAACCGGATACCGGCCGGGAACGCCGTGCTATTGAGATCTGGCTACCGGACGGGATGACTCGCGAGCAACATGCGTCGGTTTATGTCAAATCAGCCGCGTTAATTTTCGCAACTACCCGGCAGCGCCTAATCGGGGTCGAACCGCGACTTATTTAGTTGAAATCTTAGGTCTATCAGGCGGATTCAAATAAATTGCGGTTCGACCCCGATTAGCTCCCGATTTGTTCAGCGCGCTACGTTGAATCGCGCGCGAACGTAGCGGGCGTGCTCGAGTTCTTCGAGCACGGCGTACGCGAAGTCTTCCCGCGAGATTTGCGCCGGGACGCCGTCCTCTTCCCGCAGAAGCTCGTCGCCGCCCCAGCGAACGGCACCCGTCCGTCCTTCGAGGCGCAGCCCGTTGGGCGGCGTTGCAACGGTCCAGTTGATATCCGATGCGCGAAAGGCATCGAGTGCGATCTGGTGGCCTTCGAACATGGCGCGGTTGGGATTGTCGGCGGCGACACGGCCCAGTTCCAGCAGGGTCTTGCCGTCGGCGTAGATCAGCGTAAACAGGTTACCCACAAAAATGAGCCGGGGACCGTCGGGCCCCATCGGCGTCAGCACGTCGATCAGCGAATCCGCCGCGCGCGCGGCAATGTACTTCGCCGGGTCGCTGTCGGTCGGTGTGCCGCCAATCGACACGATTACCGAATCGAATTGCGCAAGCAGCTCGCGGGTCGCGTCGGGATCGAGAATATCGCTGACGACAACCTCCACGCGATCCTCATACGCATCGAGGCGCGACGCGTCACGGGTAACGGCGCTGACCCGGTAGCCGCGCAGCAGCGCCTCGTCGACGATCTTGCTGCCGATGCGGCCGCTGGCGCCGTAGATCAGCACGCGGGGGCGGTCTGCGTCGCTCGCAGCCGCGTGCCCGCTTGCGCCGGCCTGGCCGGCGAGACCCAGCAAAACGACGGCAATGATTACGTGCAGCGAGCAGGCGATCCGGAACATTCCAAACTCCTTACGGAACCGAGTTATCGAACGATACTCCGAGTTTGACCGGCCTGCTCGCCGGAGTTCGCCACATAAACGTGTGGCAGCGCAGTCTCTACAGCGCCCCGCTGGTGAGCGACAGGCTCGTCGCGCCGGATGCCGGCTTCAAGCCGGAATGCAGGATTTGCACGACCACGGAATCGGAGTCTTCGGCCAGAACCTGCCTGGCCAGCGCCAGCAGGTCGTCGAGGGTCGTGGCTCTCAGCGTCGCTTCCATCGTCAGGTGCCGCTCGATACCGCGGCGTTCGCTTTGCGCATCCTTCAATACTTCGGTCCAGTAGCGGTTCGAATGGCGGCTGTCGTCGAGGTCTTCGAGGATAGGGGTCATGGCGCGCGCAACGTCGTCTTCGCTAATGCCCCCCGCTCCCATGCTGGCCGCAACGTCCGCAATACGCTGCCGGGTCGTGTCCACGACCTCGGGCGGCACCTCCAGCGATACGCGCAGGAAACCGTAGTCCGGCGCAACATCGTCACCGAAAACGGCGACGCCCGGCGAATAGGTGACCGCGGCATCTTCACGGATCTCGGCAACCATCTTGTGCTGCATTACGGCGCGCAGCACGCGCATGTGAGCGACGGTCACTGGGTCCATGCCGTCCGGCGCCGACCAGAACATCTGCAGCAGCGCCTGATCCGGCTCGCCTTCGTGCCAGTAGGTCACGACGTCGGTAAGCTCCGAGGGAAACTCGAGCTGCGCCATTTCGGGATACTCGCCACGCTCGCTGGCCCGCTCCGGCAGAGCGCCAAACGTCGCCGCGATCGCGGCTTCGATCTCCTCGAAGCGGGCATCGCCAACCACGGTAATCTCGATAGCGCCGGTCGTCAGCTGCTCGCGCAGCCAGGGTTCGGCTTCTTCGTGCGAGGCCGACAGAAAGTTATCGAGATCGTCGAAACCGAAACGCCGGTCGCCGGACCGGACAAGTCGCGGTACCTCCTTGGAGGCAACGCCGGTCGGCGACGAATCGTGGGTGTCGTACCACGCCCGGATCTTTTTCTTGTAGCGCTCACCCGCGTCGCGGCGCAGGCCGGGCCGAATCGCATACTCGGCGAGGAGGCGCAGCATGGGCTCGAGCGAATCGGACTTGCCGACACCCCGCAACAGGATGGAATCCGAGTCGGGGGCGAAAAACAGCCGTAAGCCGAACCCCTGCTGAGACGCGTGCGTCGTCAGATCCAGGCTCTCGTAGTCCTCCGTGCCGCCTTGCATGAGCAGATTCAGCGCCAGGCGCCGCAAGCCTTCGTCCTTGCGCGGCATCGACAGCCCGCCGTCGCCGACGCGAATCACGACCTCGACGGTGTTGTCGGTAAAGTCGGTCGACTTGACGTTGAGCCGCACGTTGTTCGCAAACGTGACGTAATCGACGTCGAGTGCATCGTCGGTGATGCGCGCCACCGCCTCTCCGGGTTCGCCAATGGGCGCAAAAACCACTTCGACGGCCGCTTCATCGAACGGCTCGACCTCGGCCTGACGACTCTCCTCGATCGCGGCGCGAACGCCACCGGCAGGGTCCTCGATAGGTATGTTCGAAGCGATGAAAGTAGACAGGGACTTCCCGTCGCTCCACCGGTCGCGAAATGCAGTGTTGATCTCATCGAGAGAAACGCCGTCCTCGAAGACATTGAAGTGGGCCAGACGGTCGTCCGGATGCACGACGACGCGCTCTCGTCCGTAGTTCAACACGATACTGTCGACGATCCCGCCCGCGCGCGCGTGGGTCTGCTGCGTCTCGGCCCGCTCCGCCAGGCCTTCGTAAGCGGTACGGTAGCGTGCAAGCTGACGATCGAGTTCCGCCTCGGTAAAGCCGTGCTCGACCGCACGCCGCAGCGCCTGCTCGGCAGTACCTATCGCTGCGGCCCAGTCTTCCGGCTGGCTCCCCAGATACATGGCCGCGAAACCGGTCGTGTCGAAATAGGCGTCGCTGTCCGCTGAGCCGCGTAGCAATACGCTATCGCCCTGTTCCGTTATTTCCCGCAGCCGATGGGTCATCATGGCGTCGCCGATGTCGCGCACGAGCCGCGCCCGGCGGGTCTCGGCGGTATCCGACATGTGCTCGAACGGCAGCAGATTGGCAATAGTCACCGCGGACATCGCCTCGGGATCGTAGTGGTAGACGACCTTGTCCGGCTCATGACTCGCAAGCGCGGCGGTTGCGATCGGCGCCGGCGGCGTCTCCGGCCGCCAGTCGCCGAAGGTCGCTTCGATACGCTCGATCACGGACTCCGGATCGACGTCGCCGACAAATACGAGGAACGTTTTCTCAGGGTGATAGTGCGCCTCGTAGAATGCGCGCATCTGCTCTGCGTTGATGTTCTGAATGGTTTCGTCAGTACCGATCGGCAGCTGCTCGAGCAGGCCGGAACCGCTGGTGAAGAACTCCATCTGCGCCAGCAGCAACTGAAAACCCGTGGTGTTGCGCGTGCGCTTTTCCGAGAGAATGATGCCGCGCTCGCGGTCGATCGCATCCTGGGCCAGCGTCAGCTTGTCGGCGGTTTCGCGAAACAGCATGAAGGCCTCGTCGATGACGGCCGGCTCGACGTTCGGCAGATTCAGCTTGTAGACGGTCTCGTCGAAACCCGTGTGGGCGTTGGTATCGGCGCCGAAGGACAGGCCGAAACGCTCGAGACGCGGCAGCAGCTCACCTTCGGGTACGTTCTCCGAGCCGTTGAAGGCCATATGCTCGAGATAATGCGCGATGCCGCGGGTCTCCGGCGACTCGTCGAGCGAGCCCGCCGCGATACGCAGGCGCATGGACGCAGTGCCCGGCGGCGTGTCGTTATAGCGCACGGCGTAGCGCAGTCCGTTGTCCAACTCGCCGTATATGATTCGAGGATCACTTGGCAGGTCACTTTGCGCGTGAGCGAACGCCGGACGCTCCAGTTCGGTACTCTTTGCGATGGCAGGCATAAAAACAAGCGCCGCCGTAAAAAACCAGAAAACTGCCGTTTGCCTATTTGTCATTATTTCGCGGGCTCCGAATCGGTGAGTTCTTGCTAGGTATGACGCACATGGTCCGAAAGACCTCACTCTGATTGCAAGCACAAACCATCAATCCAACAAAGGCTGGAGGTAAACCGCTATCGGTACGTCGGAGCAGGTGATGGCCACCATTTGGTGACGAGCACACTGTTTCGGGGGAAACAAGAATGCCAACAACAAGATTGATCCTGACCGGCCTTATCGCCGCTCTCTCTTTCACTGCCACGAGCACGCTCCTGGCCGCAGACGACGATCTGGCCAGCGTGTTGAATCGCGTCGCCGGCGAGGCGGATGTCGAGATCCTGTTTTCGCCGGACGTTGTCGCCGAAAAACAGCCCGGATCCATGCAGATTGCGGGTGAGCCGGACGACGTGCTCGAACGGGTGCTCGCAGGCACTGGACTTATGGCTGAGCAAACCAGTCCCGATGTCTATGTGGTTCGCAGTGTGCAGATGACGGGCGCGGCGCAGAGCGCTGTGACGGCCAGCGACACGCCGGCCGCCGCGGAGTCGGCACCCGAACCCGCTGACGGCGTTGGGTCCATCGAGGGCCGTATCATCGACGAGCTTACCGGCACAGGGCTTGCCGGCGCGACGGTCCGGGTTGCAGGCAGCGAACTCAGCACGGTTACTGACCAGCGCGGCTTTTTCCGCTTCGGGGCAGTGCCAAGCGGACGTCTCGACCTTGATGTGAACTACATTGGCGCCGAGACGAAAAGCACGGCAGTCATGCTGTTTCCCGGGCAAACGGTAGTAGCCGACTTCGAGTTGAATCTGGGTGAGCGCGACACGATTTACGTGTACGGCAACCGCTCGTCGTTCCTGCAGGCACTCAATCAGCAGCGCAATGCAGAGAACAACAAAACAGTGGTTTCCGCCGATCTGCTCGGTACCTTCCCGGCTGAAACGGTGGCGGAAGCGTTGCGACGGGTGCCGGGCGTAACCTTCGTACGCGATATAAACACAGGTGAGGGTAACAAGGTTTCCGTTCGCGGGATTACTTCGGAAGGCATTAATATCCAGGTGAACGGCATGCAGCTGCAGGGCACCGGCGTCGAACGCGCCGTGGACCTGACGGGCTTTCTCGCCGACAACATCTCCCAGATAACGATTCAGAAAAGCCTCTTGCCCGAGTTTGAAGCGACGGGCAACGGCGGCCTTATCGAAATCGAAACCAAAAGCGCGCTCGACTACGGTGAGCGCTATCTTAGCTTCGGCATCGAACGCGAATTCAGCGGTATCGACGAGTTCGGTGACGAAAGCCAGTACAACGGATCCGGCGTCATCCAGCTGTCCGACACGTTCGCGGTGGGGCTCAACGCACAATACCGCACGACAGATCGGCAGAATACCGGCGTAATCTACTCAAACGCACTGCCGGCAGTGTTTCCGGATGGTTTCACCAGCCTTTTCCGTCTACCGTTTACGTTCAATTATCCTTTCGATTCGGCATTCGACGAGCCGTTTACCACGGGCGTGAACTATTTCATTCGCGATCGTGAAGTGGATAACGTAAACGGTTCGCTGTTCGCCGCCTGGGACCTGGGCGAATCGACCCGGCTGCGCCTGGAATATCAGCGCATAGAGAACAACACTGTTTCGAACGCGCAGCGCTCCGGAAACTTTGGGGCACGTGGCGCCCTGACGATGCCCATCCCGGAACTCGGCGACGAACAACGCCGCCGTAGCTATGTCCGCGGCCTGGTTCCGTCGCTCGCCGCAACCGAGATAGAGGAAGACAGCACGACGGATGTTTTTAGTGTGCGCGGCGAATCGTTCGTCAAGCGCTGGACCTTCAACTACGATATCGGGCTCACGCGATCTGAGGTAGACACGATTGGCTATACCGCCAACGTAGGCTCCACGACCAATACGGATATCCTCAATCTGCTCGACGACTCGTCATACGTCGTCAACCCTGATAACAACGGTGTCGACAGAGTTGTCGACGGCGTCGTACGCTTCGTCGGCGATCAGATTCCCGAGCTCGCGCTAAGCCCGGCGGGCCGCAGTTTCACGATCGACCCGAATACGTACTCCGTTACGTCGGTGCTCCAGAACCAGCGCACCAACGAGACCGAAAACCTGTCGCTGCGCTTCAAGGCGCAGCACGATTTCGCCGGTGAGCGTTTGCGTAATATCAAGTTCGGCGTTCAGTACAACGACATAGAACGGCTGAACTCGGATGACAGAACGGCAAATACCGTTCCCACCAGTTTCAGCTACATCCGGCTGTTCCCAACACGCCAGTTCCTTTCGGAATTTTCCGGCGATCCGCTGTTTACCCGCAATCTGGGTGCGATTGGTGCGGGCGATACACTGGCCGCCTTCCTGCGGCCTGGCATGGGTCGGTCGCTGTTCGATCAGGTAGCCGCGTTCGAGGCGGCCAACCCTGGCTCGTACCGGATCACTGATAACCTGGTACCGCCGGAGCAAAGCTCCGGTGCCATTTCGAGTGCCAAGACTACGGAAGAGATACTGGCCGCATTCATACAGGGCGAAGTCGCACTCGGCAACTTCACTGTAACAGGCGGCGTGCGCTTCGAAGTTGTCGACTATGTCGGCAGCGCGATCAATGCACCGCTACTCTGGCAAAACGATGGAGACAATGACTCTATCGATCGGAACACGCTGGTTGGCGCCGGCCTTATCAGCATTTTCGATAACACGGGGAAGACGGAGAAAGTGCTGCCGAGCCTTGTCGCCACCTGGCGGCCGAGCGAGCAATGGGTAGGCCGCTTTGCCTACAACCGGACAATTTTCAATCCTTCACTGATCGCGATCAATCGCCCGCTTACGATCATCGTCGATCAGCGGGAAAACCTGGGTAGAAACCTCGCGACTATTCGCGAAGGTAACCCCGATCTCGAACAGACGGTCAACGACAATTTCGAGTTGGGCATAGAGTATTACTTCCCCAACCGGCCCGCCTACGCGAAAGCCGCCGTGTTTTACAAAGATATAAAGGACAACATTACCAATGTAACTCTCAATGACAGGCCGGGGGATGTCGAGGGGCGGATTCGCGAGTTTCTACAGCCGCTCGCCGCGGATTTCCCCGATCTTATTGCCGGTCTCACCGCCGATACCCAGTACCTGCTACAGCGCCCGCAAAACGGCGAGGGTGGCGAGATCCACGGTATTGAAGTCGAAGGCGCGATCAACCTCGACTTCTTCCCGGAGAGCTTTCCCGGCTTCCTCGATAACGTTCAGCTTCTGGCTAACGTCACCTGGACCGATGCCGAGTTTCCGACGATTATCAGCGCGCGCAACGAGGACGACGAAGTTTTCGATCTCGTCGTTGACCGACCGCTCGAAGAACAGTCGGAATGGGCCGGCAATTTCTCGATCGCTTACGAAACGGGCGGTTTCAGCGGTCGGCTGCTGTACACCTACCAGTCCGAGCGCGTAGATCTATATGACGAGTTCAACCTGAACAACGTCATTCCCGACATAAAAACGCTAGACCTCATCTCGACCTACAACTTCGAGGTGAACGGTGCGCGCTACACGTTGTTCCTGGAGGCAGACAACCTGCTCGAAGGCCGCAAGGACGCTCTTGTGCAGCGAGGAATCGGATCATTCGGCGGTGAGGGCTCGCCGGACTTCTTCTTCCCGACTTCTCTGCTGTTCGACGGTGGACGCACTTTCACGTTTGGCGTCAGGGCAGCCTTCTAGGCGCCGGTGAGATGAGTACGCCGACTGTGGAATAGCCGTGACGCATAAGAACGACAATCTACTGCGCTCGCAGCGCAACGACGAGTGGCTCGAGCAGATCGTTGCCGAGTTCTCTCGTCCGTTGCGCGGTTACTTCCGGCGCCGGGTAAACTCGCTTGCCGACGCCGACGATCTGGTACAGGATGTGTTCGCCCGGCTCTCCAGGCTCGAGGACCCGGCGGAGGTCAACAACGCGGCTGCCTACGTGTTCAGCATTGCCGCCAACCTGCTGCGGGATCGTGCCAGACGCGCGGGCGCGCGGCTGGCGGACAGTCACGAGCCTTACGACGAGGCTGAGCACGGCGGAGCGGGGCGCGAAACCCCGGAGATCAACGCCATTGCGCTAGAGGATCTCAACGCCGTGGCGCGGGTCATTGCGTCGCTGCCGACCAAGACCCAGACCGTGTTTCTGCTGCACCGCTTCGACGGTCTCAAATACCGCGAGATAGCCGAGGTTACGGGAAGCGCGGTCAGCACGATCGAGAAACACATGATTGCGGCACTCGCCGCACTGGCAAAAAATGTCAAAGGTGATGTTCGATGAGTGAACGTCTCAGGTATCCCGAGTCCGGACTGCCGGAACAGGCGGCGTATTGGTTTACGCGGCTTCGCGACGATGAATGCCCGGTGGCTACGCGCAAGGCGTTTCAGCTATGGCTAGACGAGGACGTCACGCATCGTGAAGCCTATCAGCGCGTCGAGTATGCCTGGGCAGCGGCCGCCAATCTCAAGAACGAGCCCGCCATGATTGGCCTTAGACACGCGGCCATTCGCAAGAGCGTAAAACCGCGTTTTCTGCCGCGTTACGCCTACGCCGCGGCTGCCGCTGTTGTGGCTGCGGTTGCGTTGTTCGTATTCAGCTCGGTCGAAGTCGACAGCGCTGGCGATGCGCCTAAGCTTGGGCTGGTCTTTTCGACCCCTGAGCAGAAGCAGCAAAGCAGCCGTATTATCGAGACGGCGATCGGCGAACGATCTACGTTCGAGCTCAGCGACGGTTCCAGCGTACAGCTCAACACGGCGACCAAACTCGAAGTACTGTTCAGCAAAGAGCGGCGCGAGATCATGCTGCTCAACGGACAGGCGCTGTTCGATGTTGCGCACGACGCCACGCGTCCGTTTGTCGTTTTTGCCGGCGACCGACGCATCACAGCACTCGGCACCCAGTTCGAGGTACGCCTCGACCGCAAGGAAGTTGCGGTAACGCTGATCGAGGGTAAAGTCGAGGTAGCCGATCTTACGGTCGCCGCATCGGGGCAAGTTGCCCAGGCACCTCAGTCCATCGAGCTAACCGCCGGCCAGCGCGTCAGCGGCGATCTCGGTCAGGCACAAACTGTCAGCGATGACGACCTCTCGCGCGCGATAAGCTGGCGCTCGGGCCGGCTCGACTTCAAGAACGAAGCGCTCACCGATATCGTCTATGAGATCAACCGTTATTCGATCAGCAAGGTTCGCCTCGCCACGCCCGAACTCGGCGAACTCCGGGTCAGCGGCAGCTTCAAAGCCGGTTCGGCGGAAAACTTCGTGTCGGCGTTAACGGCCGTGTACCCGCTGGAATCGGCGAACGAACTTTCGGTTTCGGGCACGCAGGATCTCGTCGTGTATTCCCGGGGAACGCAGCGCTAGGCATCCGCTACGGCGTAATACTCTCCAGCGGATCGACCCCCAATGCCTGCAGAATACTGATCGAGGCGAACATCCCGTCCCTCCAGTTGTTCACCCGCCGCTGCTGCACCTGCAGCAGATTTTGCTGTTCGCGGATGAGATCGAACGCTGTAGCATCACCCGTCTGATAGAGGATTCGCGTCGTCTCGGTGACTCGCGCCTGCGCCGCAGCCTGACGCTGCTGAATCTCGATTTGCAGCGTATTTTCGTACTGATCGTTGAGCGCGTTTTCTATGTCGCTCAGCGCGCGGATGATGGAGTTTTCGTACGCAAGAATAGCCTGCTCCCTGAAGAGTTCGCTTTGCCGGATGCTGCGGTCGCGAAAACCGTTGTCGAACAGCAGTGTGCCCAGACTCGCGCCGATATTGGAGGCGAGCGAATCGCCGGACAGCAGATCGCTGAGACTCCCTGAACTCGAAGACCCGCTTGCCGACGCGGTCAGACGCGGCAGCCACGCCGCGCGCGCGTTCTCGACCGAGAGATTCGCGCTGCGTATCGCGCGCTCCGCAATCCGCAAATCGGGCCGGTTTCGCAGGAGTTCGGCGGGCGCCGCGGGATCGAGGCGCGGAATGCGGGTTTCGACAAACGCCAATGCCGGCAGGCTGAACTGCTGCACGGGTTTGCCGAGCACGGCCGCCAGCGACTGCAGAGTGGACTGCCGCACGATGCGGGCCCGCTCGATGTTGCTGCGCAGCGTCTCGATACGCACGTCGAGCTGATCGAGCGGCTGCCGCGTGATCGTGCCTGCCCGGAAGTTTACTTCGGTCAGGCGGCGCTGTTCGCCGAGTATCCCGAGCTGCTCTTGCTGCAGCCGGATCGCTTCGTCTTGCTGTCGAATGCTGAAATAGAACCGTGCAACCTGCGCGGCAATCGAGATACGTGCGCTTTGCAGGCCGTCCTCGCTATTCGTGACCGCGAGCATTTGCCGTTCGACGTCGTTGCCTACTTCCCTCCAGAGATCCACTTCATAACTTGCCGTCCCCGAAAACGCATAGGTCTGTACCGTACTGGCATCGCGGCTTCGGCTGACACTCGCGTTTGGGCCAGTCAACGTAAACAAGGGAAACAGCCGCGTACGGGCCGCTTCGAGATTGATGCGCGTCGCCTCCACCGACAGTCGCTGCTGCTCGAGCGGCAGATTGCTGCGCAGCCCCTCGGCGATCAACTCTGTCAGCACCGGGTCGGCAAAAGAATCCCAGGCAAGCGTCGCCGAGTCGTCGAAACCGAATCGGTCGATAAGCGCGCCCGCCTCGAGTTCGTCCGCAACACCCGCGGTATCGGTCCGGGAAGGAAACGGCACACAGCCTGCGCTTAAGCCGAACGCTATTAGAAGGGAGACAAGGAGGGCAGCTCGCATCACAGTCCCTCAGCCGCCTGCTCGGTGCGCCGGAACTTGACCAGCACGTCCTGCCCCAGACGGAAGGGGATGTCACCGACGTTGACGATCACTTCTATCGTTGCCGCCTGAGCGTTTGGTGTGCTGTTCTGCGGCGGCTGCAGCACCGAGGAGAACACCTCAGCGATATTCGTTACGGTGCCCTGATAAACACCTTCACCGCCGCTGATCCGGCTTACGTCGACGGGCTGGCCCAGATAGACAAGATCCGCATCCGCTTCGCTGACCCCAACGCGGATAGTCTTGTCACGATCCGGCTTGATCAGTATCGCGGTCGAGACGTTCTGCGCCGATACTCCCGAACCGGGTGAAATATCGACCTTGATGACAGTGCCGTCTACCGGTGCACGAAGCTCACGCTGCTCGAGCTGAAAGCGGGCGGTTTCCACCGCAGCTTCGCTTCGCGCCACGTCGTTGCGGCTCGTCTCCAGGGCCAGTTCGCTCCGCCGCACAGCATCGAGCTGAGTTTGATGCCGCTCTTCCGATATGGCGTCCTGCGCCCGCTGCACGCCGCCGCGGCCTGCCTCTCTCTTGTTGATTTCGAGATCGAGCCTCGCTCGCTCGAGCTGGATGCGCGCGTTTTCGAGCGCGATCTCGGCGTTGCCGAGCGCAATCTGCTCGTCCCGGTCGTCCTGCACGGCGAGGAGCTGACCGGCGGCAACCTGCTCACCCTCGGTAACCAGTACGTCCCGAAACACTCCGGTAGCACCCGCGGAAAGCCGCACCAGCCCGCCCTCGATGTCGATCATACCCCGGGTGGTAATGAGGTAATCGGATGGCGGCATCTCGATAAGCTCCGCCTGAATTTTGGAGCCGCTCGCGAGATTGACGCTGAAAGCAGCGTACGACAGAGCGGCTAACGCCAACAGGCCGAACAACCACACCCAGACGGACTTCGCATATTTCGCAACAGACTTCACAGTGTTTCCTCTTGGATTTGCGCTGCCTCGGGTTGCCCTTCCCGGCCAGCATTGCCGGACCGATCGACGTCCGCGAAGATTCGCCCGTCGGCGATCTTGAGCACACGATCGGCGAACGGCACGAGGCGTTCGTCATGCGTCACGCACAGGACCATTGCATCGCGCTGCCGTGCCGTTTGCTGAAGCAAACGCGCGACGACCGCGCCATTCTCGCTATCGAGGGCCGATGTCGGTTCGTCGCAAAAGATGAGATCGGGATCTTTCGCCAGCATGCGCGCGATGGCGACCCGCTGGTTCTGGCCGCCCGACATCTCACCCGGCAGCGAGTCCTCCCGGTCGTCGAGCCCCACCTCTGCCAGCGCGAACGCTGCCTTTTCCACGGCCTTCGTGCGGTGCATCCCAACGTAGGTCAGCGGAATGGCGATTTGCTGTAAGGCTGTAAGGGACGGAAAAAGGCCGCCGGACTGGAAGACAAAACCGCAGTGTTCGCGCCGAAACTGATTCAGGCGGCGCTCCGACAGCGACCAGAGCGACTCGCCCCTGAACAGCACCGCGCCCGAACTCGGCGCCTGCAAGCCCCCCATTGCCGAAATCAGCGTCGATTTGCCCGACCCCGAAGGTCCCATTAGCAGGGTCAACTCGCCCTCGCGAAGCCGAATGTCCACGGCATCCAGCGCAACGACCTGCCCCCCGCCCTGCTCGAAGACCCTGCGCAGCGCCCTGGCCTCGATTGCGGTCCGGTTCGTCAACGCAGCAGCTCGACAGGCTTGACGGTAAACGCGAATCGCAGGCACAGCGCACCCGCGATCACCGCCACGCTCAGCAGGCAAGTCGATATCCAGCCGACCGCAGTCCAGGAAATCAGCATGGCCAGGCCGAGATAGGAGAACACGGCCTGAACGGCAAAACTGATCGCCGCCGCCAGTACGGCGCTCAACAAACCGACCCACAGAGCGAGCTCCATGGTCACCGCCGCGATGCGCCACTGCCCAACGCCCAGCGCACGCAGGGTGCCGAACTGGCTACGCAACGCCGTAATCGCCGAGCGTAGCGTTTGGGCTGTAATGATGATCGCAACAACGACAATAAAGACGGCGACGAGCAGCGCGGTTTGTAAGATTGTGTCCGCTCGTAAAAGTAACTTTGAAGCATCCAGAACGTACTGCTCCGGCCGCACGGCTTCGGCGGAGCGCCGTTCGAGCCATTGCGATAATTCGGCAATCGTCGAATCGATCCGCTCCGGGTCTTCGACGCGCAGCAGAACGGCCAACGGAGCCCGCCGCCCCCGGGGATTCTGCGGGTAGAACGTCTGGACCGTTCGCCGCGAGATGATGACATTTGCCCGGTCTTCGAAGCTTGCGGAGAACAGGCCGACAACCTGCAGCGACGAGCCTTTGAAACTGAAGCTCGAACCAAGCGTATAGCCCGTTTCGGCTGCAAGCGATGCGGACACGAGCGCAGTGCCGGGCATCGCGAGCAGCGACTTCGCGCGGGGGTCCAGCGTTCGCGGGAAGGTCATCGAGGCCGGAGCGGTATTGACGACAACCGCTCTCAGGTCCTGCTCCCGTGGGTCGCCGGGCGGCGGATTGCGGTCCACAATTACGGTCTTGAAGAAGGCTTCCGCAACGGCCACGTTTGAGTGTATGTAGAAGTTCTCCGCGCTGACGCTTCTGAGCGGCTGCACGCCGAGTATACCGCCGGTTGCCCGCACTATGATGTCGGCATCGAGTTCGCGCTCGAAGGCGCTGAGACTCTGCCAGCGGGCACTAAGCATGCCGGCCTGCAGATAGAACAACACCCCCGTCAGCGCAATGACGAGGATCGCGGCGAGATAACGCCGCCACTCATAACCTATGGTTATGCGTGCGAGCGACATCGATGCTTACAGACGTTGTCGGCTGGCATTCTAGACCCTGATCTCCGTACCCTTTCCTTGACGCTAGATGCACGCACGGTACAAATGGACGCAATCGTGGACACCGACAAACAGGTGCGACGCGGATGTCATCTTAGGTACAGACGCAAGGGTCGCGCGTTACCTCCAGACGCGATGGGCACCGCTGCAATCCATACTGATCGCATCGGCGATTAAACGCTGCAAGAATCGAGAATGGGTTAGCTCATCGCGTAAGACGTCACACGCATCGTCGGACAGCGGTTAACCGGAGCACACTCGGGCTCCGCACCACGCCGCCCGATGTGACTGCGCGATGTGACCGCGCTGGCACGACAACCCGGAATCGGGGCTAGTCGGTAAACGTTTCGGATAGCTTGTGGGGTAGATGTGCGCGCAACGCGCTCAGAACACCTACCAACCGGGAAAGTTGGCGTGTGTGGCACATGGCTGCTTGCCTGGACTACGGCTGGCAGCCGTCCACGTCCATCGCAGCCTTGGCAAATTCTTCGCAATTGAGTTCGCCGTCAGCATTAACGTCCGCATCGTCGAATATTTGATCGAGCACTAAAGCGTCGCATGCACCATCCGCGGCCGCGATGAATTCAGTGTACGATACGGCCCCGCTCGAATCGGTGTCGACACTGTCGAAGCAGTCCGCCGAAGCAGTCTCCGCAGTTACGAAAAGACCAGCGATCGCAAGCGATAGCGGTGCAACCAAGGCTTTCTGCTGTTTGCACATTGCTACATCCTCTGTTGCGAACCTCATGCTCGCCTCACAGACCGTTCGAGCTAAACGCTCTCTTGCGGGCTCGACCGAAGCTTGGGAAACCCAAGGCAAATCCCGCGGCCTGGGACTGGCACTGCAAGTGCCAGGAAAGCGGGCCCAAGCTCCCTGGACCCGCCCTGCTGTTCTCTCCGTGCATCGTGCGAAGGCGGCACTACGTCGTTGAGCACAAGTTCACTCTGGTCAGACCAAGACTAGCAACCCAGAGCCAGTATTAGGGCTTCGACAAACTCGTCGCAGTTGAGCACGCCATCATCATCCGCGTCTGCATAACTGAAAATGAGATCGATCTGCGCACTACTGCAGTTGCCGCTTGCGACTACTGCGAACTCATCGATAGTTACGTCACCGCTACCATCGGTATCGACACCGTTGAAGCAGTCTGCCGACGCAACCTCTACCGTTGCGAAGACCCCTGCGATCGTAAGCAAAAATGATGCAGCCAAACTATTTCTCGTGTAATTCATCAGCCCCTCGCTCGTGACTTCGCTTTAACCTTACGGCTTGAAGAGCAGAGCAACGAGTGCCTGGACTTCTCAACCGACTTGGGAAGACAGCTGCCTTACACGCCAGTACGTTGGATACTCTCTCAGGCAGGCCTCAACATTTTTTTTACCGCAGGGCGCGAAATAGCCGCAAACATATCTATTGTGTTGTTAGACCGTTCGCTCTCGCTCTGGCCGAAAAGCGGACAGGTCCGTTTTCAGCGGTGGGAAGCCACCAACCGTCGGTAAGACGCAAAGCTCATGAATAAAACCAGCGCACCGAGCGGCGCCATGACGCCACCCGTAATCGCCATTGCCAGGCCAATACTCTCTTTACCGCCGAGCAGATAATCACTCATGCCCGCCACCAGCAGCGGCCCCAGACCTATGCCCAACAGGTTCAATACGAGCAGATAAATCGCCGAGACCTGTGCACGCAGATTCGGCGGCGTCATGATTTGCAGGGCGGCGGCAGCCGCGCCGAACGGGAAACTCGCGAAAAAGAAAAACAGCGCGTATACGGCAGCACCGGACCCGAAGCTCGGCATCAATGGCGCCAGCACCGAGCATGGAATCAGGCCAATGCCGCCGATCACGCCGGCGCGCAGGTTGGCGTCGTCTTTACCCGCGCGTGCAAACCTGTCTGCAATCATGCCGCCGGCTATGATTCCCACTCCGCCGAAGATGAAGATACCGATTCCGAGTGCGGCGCCAGCCTGCGAGGCGTCTACGCCGAAGTCCCGAATGAGCTGCGTCGGCGCCCAGGCTATGAAACCGTTGAAGATGACGCCAAGCGCCGAGAAACCCAGGAAGTGCCCCATCACGACGCGCTTGTTGTCGCGAAGATACTGCACGAGTCCGTTGTTTGCCGCCGCGGTTGCGGGCGGCCGGCGTCGCTTCGGCTCCGGCACGGTCAGCACGAGCAACGCAAACAGCACGCCGGGCAAACCGACGATAAAAAACACGGCCTGCCACGCACGTATCTCGCCGATCAGCGGCCAGTGCACCGGCCCAAGCGATTGCACGGCGCTAACCACGGTACCGCCAACGATAAACGCAATGCCCGCCCCGAAGAACACACCCGAGGAATACACGCCGAGCGCCCTGCCGAGTTGCCTAGGCGGAAACAGATCCGCAATCATCGAGTAGGCGGCCGGCGACAGGGTCGCCTCGCCGACGCCGACGCCGACTCTTGCCAGAAACAATTGCAGAAACGACTTCGCCATGCCGCACAGCGCCGTCATGATGCTCCAGACCGTCATGCCGATCACAATGATCCAGCGTCGCGAATACCTGTCGGACAGCCGGGCTATCGGGATGCCCAGCAGGCAGTAAAACAGGGCAAACGCAATGCCGTGCAGCAGTCCCATTGCCGTGTCGGAAATGCCGAGATCGCGCTGTATCGGTCCCACCATGAGCGCCAGTATCGTGCGGTCGATAAACGCGATCGTGTAAGCGATAAGCAGTACCGATACCGCGTACCAGCTTATCCTCGTCGAAGGATAAGGCTCCGGCGTGGTAGTGGGACCAGCCTCGACCGGACCGTCACCGGTCGAACCGTCGCTCACGCAGCAGCCTTGCGCAGCTCGTCGATACTAATGACGTCGGCGAATAACATATCCATCGTCGTCAGAGATACGCGGTGCCTTTCTTCGTCCAGTTCGCCGCAGGCATCGCCCACGACAAATACCTGCAGATCCCGGTGGCTGGCGTCGCGCACGGTGCTTTCCACACAGCAGTTGGTCGTCACCCCGCAGACAACGAGCTGCTTGCGGTCGAGTCTGTCGAGAATTTCGTCGAGGTTGGTGTTGTAGAACGAGCTGGGCCGGTTCTTGTCGATCACGACATCGCCGCTGTCCACGACCAGCTCGGGCACGATCTCCGCATCGGCGCTGCCCGCCTTGAGCGCACTGACCTGCTGCAACTCCGGCAGCAGGTGCTCGACCATGACGCCGCCGTCCGCATAGTCGGGTTCATACACGTAACGCGTAAAAATAACCGGCAGGCCCGCTTCGCGCGCTATCGCAAGCACTTCGCTGCACGGCCCGATAGCGGCCTGACACTGGCTCGTGTCCAGCCCGATCTCGGCAACCTTGCCCTCGGCTTTGCAGAAGCTGATCTGCATGTCCACGACGATCAGCGCGGCTTTCGATGGTTCCAGTTGCATGGCGACTCCAATGTTTAAGCAGCTTTAATTGCCGGACTCGGCGCTCTGCTCCCGCAGAGCGGACTTGAGCACCTTGCCCATGGCGTTGCGCGGCAGCGCGGTATGCACGACAAACGAACGGGGCATTTTCTGCTTGCCGATATGCTCCTGGCAAAACGCCTGCAGGCTGTCGTCCGTGGGTACGGCCGCGCCCGGCTCCATGACGAGCGCCGCGACGATGCGCTCGCCCCAGTAGTCGTCGGGAACGCCGTACACTGCGGATTCGAGAACGGCCGAGTGCCGGTTCAGCACGGTTTCGACTTCCTTGGGATAGACGTTGATACCGCCCGTGATAATCATGTCCTTCTTGCGATCGACGATGTAGTAGAAACCCTCGTCGTCCTGCCGCGCCAGATCGCCGGCTGAAACCCAGCCGTCGATCTTGCTCTTCGCGGTCTCCTCCGGCTTGTTCCAGTAGCCCGCAAACAGGTACGGCGAACGGCTGAACAGCTCACCCACCTCGCCGCGTTCTACTGCTTCGCCGTCGTCGTCGACCAGCTTGATCTCGGTGTTGACGAACGGCAGCCCGACACACTGCAGCTTGCGCAGCTGGTCGCGGGGCCTAAGGCTCGTCACAACGCCGCCTTCCGTCGAGCCGTAACACTCGTGCAGGCGCCCGTCGCCGAACCGTTCGACTATGATCTCTTTCATCTCCTGTCCGAGCGGCGCCGCGTTCGAGATGATCGACTTGAGGCGGTTCTCACCGCAGCCCGCCAATAGAGTTTCCGGCTGATCGAAGACCGCACGAAAGTGCGTCGGCACCATGAATATCCCGGTCGGCTGTTCCCGCTCGAGATGCCGCAACAGCACGTCCGGCTGAAAGCCGGTCATGAGATCGCAGCTTGCCCCGAAGTACAGCGGCGCAAAGTTGAATGCAAAACCGGCGCCATGACATAGCGGCGCCAGGCCGACAAAATGGTCGTCGGGGCCGAAGCAACCGTACTCCACGCCCATGCCGTAAAAGGTGAGCGAGCGGCTAATGTGATTGACGCGCACGCCTTTCGGCTGACCGGTCGTGCCGGAGGTGTACGGCAGGACAAAATCGCTGAACGAATCCGCCAGCCGGGATGCGTCCGGCGCGTGGCTCGCCGCGCTGCCGAGCATGCCGTCGAAACCTGCGTCGAACGGCACGACGCGTTGGACGGAGCCGTATTCCTCAGCCTGCAGCGCATCGTGAAGGGCCGCGCCACAAAACAGAACGCGGGCGCCGGAATCGTCACAGATCGCCCGAACTTCTTTCGCCGAGAGCTTCGGGTTCGGTGTTGCGACGATAACGCCGATGGCGCCGAGCCCACAGGCGGTCAGCATGAACTGCAGCGAGTTCGCCGATGCGATCGCCACGCGGTCGCCCGCTTCGAGGCCAAGTTCGTTGAGACCCAGGTGTGACACCCGGTTCATGCGCTCGACGAACTGCCGGTAGCTTACGACCTCCGTAATCTCGCCGCGATCGACGATGCGTACGGCAACTTTCCCGGGCTGACGGCCCGCGGCCGCGCGTATGCCCTCGGAAAGCAGCAGCGGCCAGTGTGCGGCGCGGGGCGCTGCGCCGCTCATCCGCTCTCCGGAAGCGCTGACCCGGTGCCGAAGCGGCGCAGCATACCGACGCCCCGGCGACGCGCGTTACCGAATACCTCGCGCCCGACGTCGGTCATCATCTCCTCAGTCCACGGTTGCTGCCAGTTGAAGCTCAGGTCGAGCGCCTGTCTGCATTTGAGCTCGGCGATGGAGTCTTCCACCTTGGTCACGAGGGCGTGAGTAAACCCGCAGCCCGGCTCGGTCAATCCGAGCTGGATCGAAATCCTGTCGTCCTGTACCTCGACGCTGCGCACGATACCGAGATCCACGAGCGAAAGATTCAGTCCCGCCGCCTCCATGCAAGGATCGATGACCTTGCCGAGCTGGCCGAGCACCTGCTCTTTCGTCGCAGCCGCCGCGCTCACTGTGCCGCCCCTTCGGCGCTGCGGCGGCGGACGCTCGAAAACGGATCGCGCCGGCCTTCCTTCGCGCGCAGGCGGGAAATCTCGTCGTCCGCCAGCGCCGCCCGCCGCTCTTCGATATCGATGCCGTGCAGGCGCGCGAGATTGCCGCCCATGATGAGGCCGCGTACGTCCTCGGTGAGCTGTATGGGCGAACTCGCCGGCAGCTCGTACTTCGCAATGCCGTCCAGCACTACCTGCGGGTGTGGGTTTACGGCAGCACTGGCGAAGATGACCCGGTCCGGTCCGCCGAAGATCAGGAACTCGTCCAGGATGCGGTGCATCATGTCCGGATTCAGCATCGCCAGCAGGAAGCTCGCTTCGAGCGTAGCGTAGATGTTGGGGAAGTTGCCGAGCAGCATCTTGGTTTCGTCGACGAACATGAAACCCGCATGAATGATCTGGAAGTTCATGTCGGGAAAGTTGTTGGCCGCCGCGGCAAGATCGTCAACCTGCATGCCGTGCGCGCTGATTGGCCCGATCGGCAGCACCTTGTGTATGGCCACGTTGCGGATACCGGCATCGTGCGCCGCCTGCAACACAGGATACACCAGCCCTTCGTCATCCATTCGCCACGCTTCGGTACGGCCGTTCACGTACCGCGCGGGGTAGAACTTGATGCCGTCCGCGCCCTGCTCGATGCAGTACTTCGCGTGATCGACGGCGGCTTCCCCTTCGAACATGTCGACGCCCGCGTACCACAACACGCGCTCGGGATAATGCTGTTTCAGCCAGATACCCTTTTCAGTCGCGGAGCCGCCGTCCTTGAACGCATCGAAGATCGGCAGCGAGTGCATGCAGATCATGTCGAGATCGGACTCGAGGAACATCGTTTCGATGAACTCGTCCGCCTGCCAGTCGCGATCCCACTCCTCCCGCGACATCGCAAACTCCGGCGGGTTGACGCCGGGATGATAGCTGTACAGCACATCCGCGAAGGCCTTGCCGAAACGCCCCTCGAGGTTGGCTGCGCTGAAGTTGTAGGGATGGCAGGTGCCGTCGATCAGAAACATCTGGCGGTCTCCTTATATAGATACTCCGCGGCGGCAGCGGACTCAATCAAGCGCGAACAGCCGCAGCGCATTGTCGCGCATGACTTTCTGCTGGCTTTCCGGGCGCAGGTCCAGCGCCGCAATCTCGTCGATGGCACGCTGCGGATGAATGACCGGCCAGTCCGTACCGAACAGCACCTTTTCCCGTCCGTAGGTGTTCATGTAATGCACGAACTCCTGGGGCCAGTGTTTCGGTGCGTAGGCGTCGGTACCGATAAACACGTTGTCGTGCTTCCAGGCCATCGCAATCATTTCCTGGGTCCAGGGTACGCCAATGTGAATACCGATCAGCGTGAGCTCGGGAAAATCGATAGCGACCTGATCCAGGCAAATGGGCCTGCCTACGCTGGGCAGTCGGCGCTCGCGTGAATACACGAGGTTCTGCCCAACCTGCATCATGATCGGGATGCCAAGCTCGCAACACTTCGCATACACCGGATAGTACTTACGATGATCCGGCGCGAGCTCCATCCAGTGCGGATACAGATGCGCGCCGACGAAACCCAGTTCCTTCACGGCGTGCTCGAGTTCGGCAAGCTGTCGCATGCCGCGAAACGGATCGATCCCGGCCAGTCCGTAGTAACGATCGGGACACCGGCGGCAGACCTCGGCGACATCTTCGTAAGGCACCTCAAACGAACCCTGCATGCGGATATCGCCGGCACGCACCGCAATGAGCAGCGATTTCTCGATCCCGGCGTCATCCATCAGGCCCAGATAAGCCTCCTCGTCGACGCCGTTGAGCATCGCCTCGGGCATACGCACCTGTTCCTTGAAGCTTGCATCGAGCCCGGTACGGCCCTCTTCCACCATTTTTGGGGTGTAGAGGTTTACAACTATGTCGATGGCTCCGCTCAAATCCTCTCCCGGCCTTAGGGCAAATTACATATACATGTAGTCAAGAGACATATTTAAAGATTTTTCTTGTATCGTAGGCGCGTTTTCGCGAATATTCAACACGTATATAACAGAGTACTACATCCTTATGGGGGCTGAAGATGAGTAAATTTCCCGTTCTTGCGACGACCCTGTCGCTCGCCGCGCTGCTTGTTACCGGTTTCGCGCCGACGCACGCGAGTGCCCAGCAACAAGACGCTAACGACGACGGCGTGCTGGAGGAGCTGGTGGTCACTGCCCAGCGGCGCAGCAGCAACCTGCAGGATGTACCGGTCGCGGTGACCGCACTCGACGGCAACGCGCTCGAACGGCGTAACGTGCTCAGCACGGAAGACGTGTTCACGGAGGTGCCGGGCCTCATTGGTTCGAACAATGTCGGTCAAAGCACCGCCGTCACCTTCTTCCTGCGCGGTATAGGCACGACCGAATCGATCGTTACCGTCGATCCGGCGGTTGGCGTGTACGTTGACGATGTGTACATCGCGCGGCAGGGGGTCAACAATTTTGGCCTGTACGATATCGAGCGTATCGAGGTGCTGCGCGGGCCGCAGGGCACGCTGTACGGCCGCAACTCCTCCGCCGGAGCAGTACGTGTCGTTACAAAAAAACCGACGTTCGAAACGGAGGGCCGAATCAATCTGGTCTACGGCAACTATTCGCGCTTCGAAGCCCGCGCGAGTTTCAACACGCCGATCGTCGACGACAAACTCGCTATCCGCATGAACATGCTGTCGGCGCAGCACAGCGGCTATTCGGACAACGTCACGCTCAACACCGACGTCAACGACATGAACTTCTTCGGTGCACGCGTATCGGCGCTGTACACGCCGAACGCCGATCTCAACTTCATCTTCACGGCCGACTTCATGGAAGACGACAGCAATTCGGTGTATCCGTCGAACCTTGCGACGCTGCCTACCGAACCCAGCTCCGACAGCCTGTTTACGCTGTTCTCGGATACCGAACAGTCCAACGTCGGAGAAACCTGGGGAATGTCGCTGACGGGCGAATGGATCGCGGGTGACCGCCTCACGCTGAAATCGATCACGTCCTACCGCCGGACCCTGCAGAAGTACAATCTCGATCTGTCCGATTCAATAACGCCGATCTACGAACTGTTCACCGACAACGATTCGGAGCAGGTCAGCCAGGAATTCACCGCAACGGGAACGCTCGGCGGCGGCGCATTCGATTACACGGCTGGCGTCTACTATTTCAACGAAGACAGCACGTCGTTCCTCGGCAACGAGTTCAACCTGCGCGTGCCTCCGAACTTCGACACCATTCCGGCGATCTTCAACGAACAATTCATACAAACCGATTCGGAGAGCCTGGCCGTCTACGGCGAGCTGACCTGGAATTTCAGCGATCGCTGGTCGGCGTTCGCCGGCGGCCGGCTCACGTCCGAGGAAAAGACCTTCGCGACGCAGTTCTTCACGGGCCGCACGCCGATCGGGTTTAACGCAACCGGCGGCACTCTGGTCTTCGATACAACCGCCGTCACGGCCTTGGGGACACCCGTCGATCTCGACTTCGACGAGTTCACGCCGCGAATAGGCCTGACCTACGCGATCGCCGACAACGTCAACAGTTACGCCAGCGTCTCGCGCGGCTTCAAATCCGGTGGCTGGCTCGCGCGGCTGGTGTTCCCCACGCCCGACGAAATCATCGATTTCCCGCCGGAGATCGTCGACTCCTACGAGCTTGGCCTCAAAGCGCAGTGGTTCGGCAACCGCGTCCGCACCAACGTGGCCGTTTTCTATACCGACTTCCAGGACCTCTTCAACACTTTCACCAACGTCAACGGCGGCTTCTCGGGCGCGACCACCGACGCCGAGATTTCCGGGCTCGAATTCGAGGGTACGTGGCGCGTCAACGAATGGCTCGACATCTTCGGCAACGTCGCAATCATGGACGGTGAGTACGCCGGCGGCATCGAACCGGAACTCGCGGCGATTCTGGGCGACGACCTGCAGCGGCTTCCCGAACTGCAGGGCAAGCTTGGCTTCTCGGTCTATTATCCGCTGGCCGCTGATCGCGGTACGCTGCGCGCTGGTTTCGATTACTCCTATATTGGCGATCACTTCACGGCGATTACCAACGCACCGGTATCCGAAACGGGCTATGAAATCGCCAACGCCTCATTCGGCTGGGAGCGCGCCGACGGCAGGTTCGGCGTAACGCTGAGCTGCCGCAACTGTTTTGATGAAGAGTACTTCCACAGTCTGCTAGACTTCTCGGGGCTGGGCTTTGCCCCGGCCTATCCCGGGGAGCCGCGCTTCTACATGATCAATTTCGAAGCGAACCTTTGATCGATATCTGAACCACAGCCGGGCGGCAGCACACTCCGCTGCCCGGCATCACGAGGGAGCGCATGCCGCAGCAAGAGCGAGTCAAGTCAGCCGACCGCGTACTCGCCCTGCTCGAGCTGTTCGAACGACGGCGTAAACCGTTGTCGGCGAGCGAAGTGGCGAACGTCACTAACTGGCCGCTGTCGTCGACAGCCGCGCTGCTAAAGAGCCTCGTACAGTCGCGCTACCTGATGCAGGTCGAGAACGGACGCAAGTATTATCCGTCGATCAGACTGCATAACCTGACCCGCTGGCTGGGGACCGAACTACTGTCGAGCGGCGAATCGGTACACGACCTGCTGTCGACTTTGCTAGACCAGTTTGGTGAAACCATTACGCTCAGCGTACGCCGCGGGCTCGCGATGGAGTTCGTCGAGATACTGCTCGGCACGAAACGGGCCGTCATGAAAGTGCAGGAAGGCGACACCTTCGACCTGTTCGGCTCGGCGATCGGCATTGCCGCCCTTGCCGCCACGGACGACGGCAAGATCGAAGAACTGCTCAAACGCGCGCGCCGCATCCAGCCGGACGTAAGCCTTGACCGCGAGACCATCCTTGGCCGCGTCGAGTCGTGCCGTGAACTCGGCTACTACACGGGTTACGACCACGCAATCGAAGGCCTCGGCGCCATCGCTCTGCCGCTGACGGCCGCGGGAACGGCGTCCACTTACGTCATAGCGGTCGCCGGACTCTCCAGTCAGATCCGCCACCAGGACAAGGAAATCGCGCGCGACGCGCAGCGAATTATCGCCGCGTATCAAGGCAACTAAAAAAGGGGCGAAAAAAGGGGCCGGGTTTATTTTCTCTTGAGGAGAAAATAAACCCGGCCCCTTTGTCTAAGGGAAAATAAACCCGGCCCCTTTTTTCGCCCCTTTTTTCGCGGCCCTTTTTTTCCCTCTTTTCACTCCTTTTTGGGCTCGCTACGGAACTCGTCCGCCGCCGAAGCTTCGAAACTGGTGCAATCGGAGACCGCCATGCACGACAGCCGCCGCATGCTTGCACTACTCGCTGTGTTATTCAGCCCGCCGATAAACGCATCGGTGGCGAACGAGTGTCTGGCTACGGCCATCGCGACCCGGGCGGAAGTGCAGGTATCCGACGGCTCGGACTTCGTCACTGAAACACTGTTTCACTCGGCGCGAGAAGCAGCCATACGCCACGAACTCAATCCGCCGCAGATCGCAGCGGTTACCGATGATATAGGTTGGGCCGAGTCTGGCAGCGGTTTCGAACCGGGGACAAACTTTCATAAACTGTTTGCTCTCGGCCACCAGTACCATGCTTTGCTGCTCTATTTTGACGACGTCATGAGCAATGTCCGCGCCGTGGACAGCGTTCGGTTTAGGCAGCAGTCACGCGCGGCGTTCGTCGGAGACTACCCGTTCGGCGGCGCTGCTTACCTCGTACTCGAAAACGGCGGAGAGAAAGCCCTTGGCCTGCGCTTCGACTTTCCGGACATCCCGACTATAGAAGTGATGTTCGACGACTGGCGGGAAGTAGACGGCAGGAGTCTGCCGTTTCTCGCGCGGATCGACGACGGTAACCTCGTCTTCGACTACCGCTATACCAGCATCGAGATAAGCGAGCAGCCGCCGACATGGTTTCTGGATACGCTGCCGATACCCGAGGTTGCGGCGCTGAACGCCTACCGGTCCGAACGCCGGCGCACAGGGGCCGCCTGCAGCGAAAAGGACCGGAGTCCGAAGGACCCCGGCCCTCGCGATTAGCCGCAAACGCTAGAGCGCGCCGTTTTCCCACGGCCCGGTGATCGCAAACGTCACGCCGGGGGACTGGATGTTGACGAACAGCCAGCGGCCGTAGAACGTGGCGGCAGTTCGCGGAACGACTCGATGCGGCTTCCGTAGCCCGCCTTTGTTACGATTCCAACCACACTCGGTCAAGGGAAAGTCATTGGTGTCTAACGCGGTTGTACGACTGACTCTGCTGCTTCTCCTCAGCGGCTGCACGCATCTCGACGTCTCGCTGGTACGCGACGCCAGCAGTCTTTCGGAGCTTCCGCCAGACAGCGGACTCCTGGCGGTGCGCGTCGTGGATCTCGGCCATGGCGTCCCTCTCGACCACGTGACGTTTGCGCCCGTCGACTACGACGAATCCAGCGACGACAAACCGCAGAGAATCAGAACTCACCGCGTAAACGAGTTCGGGGTATCCGTATTCGTCGGCGCGGTGCGGGCCGGACGGTATTCACTGTACGACGTTTTCGGCCAGGGAGTAGCCGGCGGCCCTCCCCGAAGCCGGCAGATCGAAGGTGACCCGGCGCTGGGAACCTTCGTCGTTGAAGCGGGCAAATTGACCCGGCTGGGCACTATCTTTTATTACCCCGCACCCATGGCAGACGGGCATCGTGATCTGTTCACGCGAAATGACTCGCTGCCGGGTTTGCGGGCGCTGCTCAGCGCGGAATACGGCGCGCTCTTGCCTCTGCTGAAAAACCCCGATTCACCGCTCGGATGGGACGAGGACAACCGGGCAGGGAGCAGGTTCGACAAGTATCTGGGCATGAAACAGAACCCGATCGCTCTGGATCGAACTGCCATGTTCGATGACGAAACCGTCATCATGTCCCGCGCCGGCGCCTTGTTGCGTCGAGGCAGCGACGGTGCGTGGAACGTCGAATTGCTCGATACCGATGCACCCGTCGCCACGTTCGACAAAAACTCCCGGAACGATGCGGTAGCAGTCAGCGAAGACGGCAAGCTGTTCGTTCAGCGATCCGATACGGGGCGCTGGCAGCACATCCCGAATCCAGCGAGCCAGGACAGGTATGTCGCCGCCATGCTCGACGACAACGACGTCATACGCGTTTTTGCGGCGGGCAAGTACACCCTTGCCGTACTGGAGGGCGTATTGGAGGGCTTATTGGTGGGCTTATTGGTGGGCGATAGCCCGGAGCCGGCCGACTGGAGCGTCCGTCTCATCTATCGCGAGGATCTGGGCTGGGTCGATTTCGACGCCAGCGACGACCCGCGGGTTGTCAGGACTTACTACAAGCTGTCCGGTGAACCCAAAAGCCTGCCGTACGACGAGCTCGACCGCCTGTCGTTTGCAAACAAAGGTGATGCTCTCCTGTTCTCGGTAAAGGGCCGCGCATTCGTCTTCGACGAGCGATCCGGCGGCATCGAGAGAGTCAAGAGCGGCCTCAGGATTGCACGAATCGGCGTAAACGGCGAGGCGCTCGCCGTAACGGGACTCCCGCCGTACATCCCGATTGGCGCAGCGCTCGCCTTAACGGAGCTCCCGATCGTCCCGGCTGTTGCACCGCCGCCGTACACGCGGCGCTGGTCAACCGAGTTGCGTGGCGATTGGCGTGAGACATCGACGCGAGTTAACCGCTGCCCGGGCGAACGTAGCGAAGCCCGTAGCACGCATTGCGCCGACAACAGGACGAGAAAGTACACTCACCACCGGCATGCGGGGCAGCCCTATCTCGCGGCGGACGGGCGCCTGTACAGCGTCCTGATTCCCGCCGCCCCACCGGCCGTCGGCATGGGAAGTCCGCGGAAAGCACTGCTCAGGACGCTAATGCCTCCGGTGTGGTTGAAAGACCAGCCGGGTTATCTAGCCCGCATGGCTGCGGACGGAAGGAACTGGGCGAAAGTCGAAAACGCCGAGGATCTGCCGGCGGGGTGCAACAAGGTGCTGCCGAGCACGCGGGACGACGAGCTTCTGATTGGCTGCAGCGGCACCAGTGGAAGACTCTACGCTTACGATATCGCCGAAGGCAGCTACACGCTCGTGCGCGAGCCGGAGGCTTTCTGGGCGCGCTAGAGACCGCTGCCGGGTATTGCAGCGGAGCGCTAGTTGCACAACATCCGGTGTTAGCTACCGTCACTGGACATGCGCTGCCCTGCACCGTTCCAACATCACACGCATCGCTCGAAAGGAAAAGGAACCGGCCCTTTTCCCGCGCGGTTTTCCGTCCGAGTGCTCAATCTTGGCCAGTATAGGTACATTCCACGCCATGTAGTTCCTTCGCCCTGGCTTTGTTAGCATTTTGTTTAGAAACAACAGACTGAGAGCGAAGCGCAATGCCAAACGTACTTCTGCGTTTAATGCTGCTGGCAGCAGCGATACTTGCCTCGGGATGCACACCCCTGGCCACCTTCACAGCGCCCGACGCAAGCAAGCTCAAAGAACTCCCGGCGAATCACGGCATGCTCGCCCTCCGGGTCGTCGATCTCTGCGAGGGATTGCCGCTTGAGTATGTGACGTTCAGATCGGCGGCCGCGAAGGCAGCAAAGTCGCCGCGCATCAGGGCCCACAGTATAAGCAGGCGGGGCGTGAGCATTTTCGTTGCGACGATCAGGGCCGGACGATACTCGCTATCCGAGTTAGCCGGTGAATTCGGCGTTGGCCCACGCGGCGTCAGGAGGGTAAACCTGGAACGACATATCGAATCTACACCGGATTTTGGCACTTTCACTGCACGCCCCGGAGAGCTAAGCGATCTCGGCACCGTCTATTGTTACCCGGCACCCAACGGGGAACGCTACCGCAATCTGCTGGTTCGAAGCGAAACGTTCCCCGGACTGGACGCACTCCTTGCCGCCGACTACGCCGCACTCGAGACTACTCTGGGCGATACCGCTTCGCCGCTGGGTTGGGACGAGAACCCGGTTGCGGAAAACCAATCCAACCGCTACCCGAGTATCGCCCTCAATCCCGTAGTCTTCGATCAGGCTATCGTTTTCGACGACGAAGTCGTTATCTTGTCGCGGGCCGGCAGCATGCTGCGCGGCAAGGCCGGGGAAGAATGGAAAGCGGATGCTGTCGATTCCGACACCGCTATCGTTTTTGTCGACAAGAACAGCCACGGCGACATGATTGCGGTGACCGAAGACGGCGGATTGTTTTTGCAGCCAGCGGGCACACGGGGTTGGTCGCACCTCGCAGGCCCGGATTCCCCTGGAAAGCTGGCTGCAGCAACCGTCAACGACGGTGGCGTACTGCACGCTTTCTTGTTGGAAAAACATACAATAACTGTGTTTGAAGGCCGAACCGGCTCAGCAGGACCGGTGTGGCGCACCAGGCTTGGCTATCGGCAAGATCTTGACTGGCAGACCCTGACCGACGGTCAGGCCCTGCCGCCGTTCACACCGGAGCCGGCAAGTGTGCGACGGTCCTCGATATGGACCTACGGTGCTCTCAAAAAGGCGTCGTTCACGAGCAGGGACCAGCAGTTGGTGATTGCCGCGAGGGGTAATACGTATACATTCGACAAAGAATCCGCTGCGGTCACGCATGTCCACAACAAGGTCGCAGTTCGTGAATTGTCGAGTAACGGCCGATTATTGCTCACAGGCGAAGCCTCGCCCTTCCAGACCGATGCGGGACGCCTCTGGAGCGGAGAACTTGGAGGGCGCTGGCGCACGCTGCACCTTGCGCTGGATCGATGCCCGGAGGAACCGGGAAGCGCTGGAACCTGCTCCGAGGACGGCACCGTAAAGATTACGCGTGCCCGACAGGCCTACAACCCTTACATCACCGAAGATGGGACGCTTTACGCCGTTTTGCTTCCGCACTTCACAAGCGACCGACCGCCCCTTCTAGCCCGATACCGCCCGGGAAAGGGGCCATGGAAGCGGGTAAAGACCAGCCAGGCGTTTCCACAGTATTGCAACCGGATTTTTCCGAGCGGGCAGGAAGACATACTCATCATCGGCTGCAGCGGCACGAGCGGGCGACTTTACGAATACGACATTGCCAAGGGCACTTACACGCTCGTGCGCGAGCCGGAAAACTTCTGGACGCAGCCGAAGCCGCTTTCAGGTATCGAACGAACGCGCTCCGGTGTGACCCACGCCAAAAAGCGCGGACCAGGCATTGCTCAGAACGTAGCCGGCTACACTGGCGAGACACCCGGGATTGGCAACGCTCACTGAGAACGCGCCGCCCGGTACCGTTCCACCATCCTGTCGCTCACATCGTTCGGAAAACACAACGGACTTGCGCCTCCCGGCCGGCTGTAGGCGCTACGCTTGCCGCAACGGCTGCCGTTACTCGCACGGTTGTAGGGACACGGACAATTTCCGGAGTAGGCCGCAATCGAGCGCTGAATCAGGATTTGCCGTATGTCATCGTCGGAAAGCAGCTGTTCGTCGGCCTGGACACCGGCGAACAGGACAAGCAGACAACAGACAAGCACTAAACGCATGCCGCCATTGTGAGGCCTGACGACAAGCGAGTGCGACGTCAGCGATCACAAATCCGGCCGACGTAAGCAAGACCATGAGGCAAGTCATACTCGCCGGTAAGCCGAATTCACGGCTTGCCGCCTGCGATACCCTCAGTTTCTTTTCTGGCAACCAGAAACAACGCGGCCTTCGGCGCCGGCCGCCAGTCGTGCTCGATGACAAAACCGGCCTGGATCATGCTCTTGCGCAACTCGTCCGGCGTGAACACCCGGATCAGCGGCAACAAACCGACTGACCTGCCGATCGACGCAACCCATTTCAGCCAGCCGTAACCGTCGCCAAGACACATCGTGCTGGATACGAGCACTCCGCCAGGTTTCAAGAGCTTGTGCAGCAGCCGCAGGGCCGCGTCCTTGTCCTCGAGCAGATGCAGTACGCTGTGCGCCATCACCATGTCGAACGATCCGGTAGCTTCGTCCAGCTGCTCGACCGTCGATTGGCGGAACTCGACATTGGAAACTGCCGCTGCTGTGGCCTTTTGCCGCGCGATCTCCAGCATGCCGGCGGACAGATCGGTGGCGATAATCTCACCCGCATACGGCGCGTGTGCAATAGCGGTTGTGCCTGTGCCGCAGCCCACTTCGAGCACGCGCGAATTCGGCTTGAGGTACTTGCGCGTAACCTCGAGTTTGGTCTCGTAGGCGTCCTGGTCCGCGACCGGCCGCTTCGCGTAGCCGGGCGCGTGCCTGTCCCAAAATCGATTGGCATTGGCCATGGTCTTGTTCCTCTGATCTGCTTGTTCTGTATCGTGTGGCGGGACATCCTAGTCATGCATTTATTAACATGGAACTCCCAGATATCGATACTTGATATACACTTTTGCATGGACTGGCGCTCCCTACAATTCGAGTTCACGGCCGACGCATTGGTAGCCGAGCTGAGCCTGGGCTTGCGAACGCCTGCCCTCACCTTCAGGCGGCCTGTCTTCGAGAAAGGCCTGCTCACTCAACCCGATTCTCGTAACTCCATGTAAGCCATGAACAAGTTCAGATGACTGGTCTCGTAACGGTCGATTTGCAGATGCGCCTTGCGCAGTTTCTTCTCGACAATCTTCAAGACGGTATCGACCTGCATGGCACGGCCATCGCTGTCATCGCACATCGATCCGCGCAGGACCTGCGACAGGAGTAGCGCTTCGTCGACATGCCGATCCGCCTTCTGCAGGCGGCGGCCGTACGCCTCGGCCGCCGAAAACAGAGCCGGCCGCGGGTGATAATCCGCGTCGGCAAGCAGATCCGGAACATAGAACTCGTGTTCCTCTCTTAGCTGCATGGCGGCGGGCGTTTCGGGTCCGGCACAACAAGCGTCTTTAAAACAATACACGGCGGTGCCGACCCCGCCGTCCATTAGCATCGGTTTGCTTTCGACCATGATGTTTTCTCTCATTTCCTGAGCGAACGCGCAGACTTAGGCGGCACCTGTCCCTAAGGATGCTGCCGGGAATATATACTGTATATTTATACAGTAAAATACTATGTTATCCGGTCTGGTTGGTCAACAGAATTGGCGCATAGATCCACTAAAAGGCGGGCCCCGCTCACCCGCGGAGTGCCTGTCCGTCACTCGGCAAGTGCTCAATGGCTACCCGATCGGGTAGTACTGAAGACAACGCCGTTTCGCTACGATGACCGCCTCCCCGATAGTTCACCCAGAGAGAAGCAGTGCCGGACAGAAGCATGGTTAATGCAGGCAGCGGTGACCGCGTCTATCAGGCGATCAAGGCGCGGGCCGTGGCATTCGCGTTCAACCCGGGCAAACCCATCCGCTTGAGCCCGCTCGCCAGTTCGCTGGGAGTCAGCACGACGCCAATCCGTGCGGCCCTCAACATGCTGGTTGCGGAAGGCCTCGTACGTCGGGAACCGCAGAAGGGATTCATAGCGATGAGCCTGTCCGAAGAGCGATTTTACGGACTCTACAGCCTCAATCAGCTGCTGCTCGAGGCCGCCCTGACCGCGCGGCATCCCGTCAGCAAGCTGATTGACGCAGCAACCCCGGTTGTCGCCGACGTGAGCGACAAACTCGACAGTGACGAAAACTGTACGCCGGACGAAGTCGCGAGCTGCACGGGTGAATTGTTCTTAACCCTTGCCGGGCTGTCCGGTAATGCGCACATGGTGGAAGCCGTCGAGCGCGTGAATGACAGCCTGAATTTCATTCGCGCATTCGAGTGCCAGCAGTCCGGCGCCGTTCGAGCCGAACTCATGACGATCTGCGACTTGTTTCTGGCAGGGCAGCTCGACGAAGCCGCCAAAGCCATAGCGGACTATCACGCTTGCCGCCGGACACGCACACCGGAGTTGCTTGCCGCTTATAGACAATAACAACAACCTGAACTGTCGCCGATCGAAGCGACTCGAACCGCCGCGAGTTATAGCCCTCGCTTGTCGCTGATTGGACCGACTCAAATGGCCATGGGGACTGTAAACCTCGCTTGTCGCTGATTGGACCGACTCAAATGGCCATGAGGACTGTAAACCTCGCTTGTCGCTGATTGGACCGACTCATATGGCCATGAG
>JBCBSC010000032.1:0-44196 GCA_039819385.1 Pseudomonadota bacterium
CGGGATGTCCGCCGAGGCATCGGTGAAGACCATTGGCTTCGAAGCCAAGGGCAAGGCTTCGTTTGCCAAGTCCGTGAATCTCAAATCCGATACCAGCACGTTCGTCATGAATGCCGAAGTGCGCAACGGCGTGCGTTACACGGCGCCCATGCCGCGCGATGCGAGAGGCGATATCGATACCAGCCGCCTGACCTATCGCGGCGGTTTGAGCGGCCAGATACGGCTGACGCCGGAAGCCCTGCGTCTCGCGACCCAAAGCGACCGTACCGATTTCAAGCGCATGTGCGGGACGAGCTTTGTCTCGGCAATCTACGGCGGCGCCAAGATCACGGCGGTTCTGACCACCGAGACGTCCAGCCGTACGGACAAGGAAAGCTTATCCGCCGAAATGAGCGGCAGCGGCTGGGGTGCGCGCTTCAAAGGCAAAGTCAGTTCCAAGACGGACACCGGCGAGGAATCGAGCCGCTTCGAGATGTCGCTGTTTCAGACGGGCGGCAGCGGCGATGCAATACCGGTGTCCAGAGAGGATTTGCTGCGCAAGCTGGAAACCATTTCGCTCGAAGCGAGTTCGGCGCCCAAAGATTTCGACATAGCCATTACGCCCTACGAAATTCTGAGTAACTGGCCGAAGAAGGGCCTGCCGGATCGGGAGACCGAGTTCGATGAACTGGCCAGCTACTGGGGGGCCTACAACACGCTTTACGATGAGATCCAGGCCATTCTGGATGCGCCGGAAGAGTACGCGGCAGTGAGCATCGACGATCTCGGCTGCGTGTCCGTGGTCGACTCGATCGACATTCCCGGCACGGTTGACAAAAAAGCGCTCGAAGAACTCATGCAGCGCTACATGGAAGAGCTGACCGGCGGCGGCCTGTTCACCAACAGCGAACGCTTGCAGCGCTATATCGCCGAAATGCAGGCGCTGTCGTCACCGCCGCCGACCGTGCAGGAGGCGGACAATCGCGACAATCTGGTCTCCCTGCGCAAGGCCCAGGACGAGATTCTCGCGAAACTCAAGCAAATGGAGGACGTGGCTCGCGACTGCGTATCCAAGAGCGATACCTGCAACTTCAAAGCCGGCGACTATCGAAGTCCTTATGCGTTCCGGCTGCAGTTGCTGCCGCCGGACGAATATCTGGCAACGTCGAGAGAACTGATCGATTTGTTTGTTGCCGGCCCCGCCAAGCGCCGCTGCGCGATCTCGCCAAACAACCCGGCGTGCATTTCCAACGAAGAGGTCGATCAGTGGCACGCCAAGGTAGGCTTGACGCCGGTACATCAGGCGAAACGACCGGATCTGTACGCGCAGCTCGAAACCCTGCTCGACGACGAAACTTCCGCGCAAAGAATGTTATGCAGCGACGGGACCCGCGCCGCACCTTTGGTCAGCGAGGAGCCCGGCGCAGCAGTGCTGTGGGCCAATCTGGCAGCCATAGACGCAAGGAACGAAACGATCGAAGACGGCGAGTAGCCCCCAAAGAGCGTCTTGAGGACACCCAACAAAACGCAGCCTTTTCAGGACACCCAGCAAAACGAATCCCATTTGTACGTTTCGAGCGCGGAAATAGACTTTCGTGGATGTCCTCGAATCCTTTGGATGTCCTCGAATCCGCGCTCGAATTCATGGGTGTCCTCGAATCCCCTTTGGAAGGCCGCGCTTTGCATTGTGCAAGCGCGGCCAGAAGGGGCTTAGGTCAGCCAGTAGAAAACCAGCGGCGCGGCCAGCCAGAGCAGGCCTTTCACGGCGAAGAACAGGAACCCGGCCCAACCCAGGCGCTTGATCCAGTTATTCGCTCCGGCCGAAAGGCGAATGTCCGCGGCGCTCATTCTCCCGCCCCGATAGCGGCCGGCCGTTTCGCCTTCACCGGGCCGGATGCCGACGGGATGAGCATGGGTACCCGGCGCTTGTACTCGGCGTATTCCGGATGGGCGCGCTCGAGATCGTGTTCTTCGAACTGAATCGCAATCAGGATGTACAGGCTCGAGGCGGCGGCGAACACGAGATGTGCGGCGGTCATCGTCGGTGTAGCCCACATTACGAAGAACCAGCCGACGTACAGAGGATGCCGGACCACCCGGTAGATCCACGGCTGCACGAACTCGAGCGGCGCGGGTTCGCAGCCGCGGAAGTATGCCCAGGTCTGTCGCAGGCCAAACAGGTCGAAGTGGTTAATGGCGCAAGTACTAAAAAGTACGAGCGCCCAGCCGAAGGCGTAAGCGCCATAAGCAGCCCAGCGCGCGGCGGGGTGTTCGAGCGACCAGATCACGCCTCCCATGGGTTCCCACAGCGCAAACAGGAGAATGAGGGCGAGACTCGAAAACAGTACGTAAGTGCTGCGCTCGGCCGCGGGCGGGATAATCCGGGTCCAGGCACGCTTGAAGAACGGCCGTGCCATCAGGCTGTGCTGCACCGCAAACACCCCGAGCAGGAGCAGATTGACGAACAAGGCGGTGCCTAGCGGCGCCTCGGGAACGGAATCGATCGATTTTGCTACGATAAGATTTCCGATAAAGCCAATTGCGTAAAGGAAAGTGGCGAAGAATACGGCGTAGCAAACAAGACCGTAAACAAACATGGACAGGCGTTTCATGACGGCTCCCTCATAGGTTTATCTGTTAATAAGTTGTTGAAAAATATGATGCTCATCGAGCATGGGGGGAGTGTGGGCGCAGCGGCGTCAGCGGTCCTGACCGGCGCCTGACCATGTCATGACGATGCGATGACCCGTGCCTTCTCAAGCAAACCAACACAGCCCCGCTAAGCGGTATCGCTTCGGCGATTGCGAGCTGGATCTCGACACGCGCCGGTTTACCCGGGCGGGCGAACCGCTGACGCTGCAGCCCAGGGTTTTCGATCTGCTGGTGTTCCTGATCGAGCAGCGGCATCGTGCGGTCGACAAGAACGCCATTCAGGACGCGGTCTGGCGGCCAATGATCGTTTCGGAAACGGCGCTCACGCGCGCGATCATGAAAGCGCGCCGCGCCGTCGGCGACGATGCCGGGCAGCAGGCGATCATCCGCACCGTGCACGGGCATGGTTACCAGTTCGTGGCGCAGCTTGCGGAATCCGCTACCGGCTCGGCGCCGGCCGGGACCGGCAAGATCGAAGCGGCATCGCCCGGGTTGCTGCGGCGTCTGCGCTGGCCGCTGCTTGCGGCCGTCGTCGTGCTGAGCGTGGCCGTCGGGCTGCTTCTGTGGCGTGCCCCGGTTGACGGCGTCAGCGCGCGTATTGCCGTCCTGCCGGTCAGCAACGTGACCGGCGACGACGAACTGGATTGGGCGCGGTTCGGCCTGATGGGCCTCGCCAACGATCTGTTTGCCGATGCGACGGAGATCGAGACCGTGTCGGCCGCCGATGTCGTTCGGTTTGTCGAGAATACGAGCTGGGACGGCGATCTCGATGCGCCGGAGGCGGAGGCGCGGCTCGCGCAACTGCAAAAGGCCTACCGCGCGAGTTACGTGCTGGTTTCCGAACTCGAACGAAACGTCGGTGGTCTGCGGCTGAACTACACGCTTGTGAGCGCGGATGGGCGGCGCAAGGAATCGACCATGGTGTCCGACCGCAGCGCCCAGCTCGTTCGCGGTATGGTTAGGAGCGTGACGATGCTGCTCGGCGATCGCCGTTACGTGCTTGCCGAAGGCAGGGATGCGATCGCCGATGACCCATTTATCAACGAGGCCTATGCGCGGGCGATGGGGCTGACCATCGAGGGGCGCTGCAACGAAGCCGTACCGCTGTTCGATGTCGTGCTGGCGGAAAATCCGGCCGTGCTTCGCGCCCGCATCGAGCAGGCGACCTGCCGCTATCGTTTGGGTCAATGGGAGCGGGCGGAGCAGTCGTACAACACGCTGCTCGAGCGCCCGGACGTCAGCGATACGGCTGTGATCCGGGCTGAGGTTCTGGGCGGCCTGGGGACCGTGTATCACCGTACGGGCCGTCTCGAACTGGCCGGCGAGACCTACCGCGAAGGCCTCGATCTCGCGCAGACGGCAGGCGACAAACTGGCCGCCGCGCGGCTGCTGATCTCAATGGCCATTCTGGCCAAGGACCGCCGCGACTTCGCGCTTGCCCGTGAGCGGCTGGCGCGCGCGACGCTCGTCTATCGCCAGCTCGAATGGGAGGTTCTGCCTGGCCAGATTCCGTCAACGCTCGCCAACATTGCAATGAACGACGGCAAGTACGACGAGGCCGAGCAGCATCTCGACGACGCGTTGCTGAGCTTCCGGGCTTTGGGCGATCGGCGCAACGAAGCCATGATGTTGAACAACTACGGGTTCCTGCGCCGCCTGCAAGGCCGCTTCAACGAGGCCGAAGAGCTGCATCTGCAGTCGCTGTCGATACGGCGCGAGATCGGCGACCGCGTCGGCCAGGGCCGGATTCTGGGTATGCTGTCGGTTATCTACGAACATGGCGCACGCTACGCCGAGGCAAAAGATGCCGCCGCCGAGGCGGTAGCCGTTGCGCGGGCAGCCAACGACCGCTTGTTCATGGCGACCGGGCTGGCGCAGCTTGCGGCCGCGGAACGCGGCCTCGGCAATCCGGTCGCGGCACGCAACGCGCTCGAGGAATCCCGCGCACTGTTTAAAGGTATTGAGGATTTCTCGCGTGCATCCCAGGTCGAGCTGCGTCTGGCGCGGCTCGATATCGACGAAGGTGAGCTGGCCGCCGCCGATGCGCGCATACAAGCAGTGTTGACGGCCGCACAGGATGCGGAACTGCCGGAGCCGGCTATCGAAGCGATGGAATACGCGGGGGACGTCGCCGTTCTCAGAGGCGATGCGGCCACGGCCGTCCGCTACTACGAAGATGCGCTGGCGGAGATCGGCCGCACGGGCTTCAACTCGGAGAAGACGGCCATCGTCATAAGTCTCGCTGGACTGTACCTTGACCGGCAGGATCTCACGGCTTCGGAGCCTTTGCTGGGATACCTGGTCGAGCAGGAGCCGAGCGTCGACAGTCTTAGACTACGGGCGCGATACGCTTATGCTACCGGCGATATCTTACGTTCGGTCTCGCTGATGGAGACGGCCGAGTCGTTGGCCGGCGAAAGCTGGAGTTCTAACGATGCAGAAACGCTGGCCTTGTACCGTGAGGCCCGATGATCTGTTGGTTCAAGACAAGTTCGCCGATTGCATTCGGCCGAGGATGACGGAATGAAAAGTTGCGCAATAGGGTTGTCCCTCTGCTTCGCGGCTATTGGCTGCGCGTTAACGCCGCAAGCTGCCTACGGCGAAGAGGCCGGCGAACGCATCGTATTCGCCGGCAAGTTCGTCGACGTCCGCGGCGGGGTTATGCGAGAGAACGTTGGCATTCGCATAAAGGACGGCGTTATCGAGTCCGTGGAGGACGCGGTCATGAGCGAAATAGCGGGTGACTACATCGACCTGTCCGGGTATACCGTATTGCCGGGACTCATCGACGTGCACACGCATCTCTGCGACAACAGCTTCATGGGCCCGGCTTTCGACCACTGGACTTACCCCGCCGCGACCTTTGGCATTGTCGGCGCGGTCAACGCAAGGAAAACGCTGCGGGCCGGGTTTACGACGGTGCGGGACGTGTCGGCGCCGTTTTACGCGGACGTGGCGCTGCGCGATGCGGTCGAGGCCGGCTGGATCGAAGGTCCGAGCATTCTCGTGAGCGGCGCAATGATCACGATGACCGGCGGGCACGGCTCCTGGGGTAACTGGATTGGCCCGCAGCATACGGTGACGACAGAGGCCCACGTCAACGCGGACGGTGCCGACGAAGTGAGGAAGGCGGTACGGGTGCACGTGCGTAATAACGTGGACCTTATCAAAGTCGTCGCAACGGGTGGTTTCGGCACCGCGAACAGCATACCGGGCGCGGCTACTTACAGCGTAGACGAGCTGCGGGCGGCGGTGGAGGAGGCGAGGAAGCACGGTCTCAAGGTTGCCGCCCACGCACATGGCGCGGAAGGTGTACTAAACGCCGTTAACGCAGGGGTCGATTCCGTCGAGCACGCATCGATGATAGACGAGGACGGCATCAAGGCCATGCGCCGGGCCGGAACGTATCTGGTCATGGACCTGCTGGCCGCCCGCTTCGATCTCATCGAAAAGAACGAGGACTACTCTGACAAAGGTCTCGACGGAGATAACGCCGCGGTCTTCGAAGCGTACCTCGATCTGTTCCGACAAGCTTACGATGCCGGTGTGCCAATGGCCTTCGGTACCGATGCCGGGATTTACCCGCACGGCCGTAATGCCGAACAATTTGCGCTGATGGTGCAGGCGGGGATGAGCAACGCGGATGCCCTGCGCAGTGCGACGATTTGGGCCGCGGATCTTCTCGGCATGAGCGATCGGATTGGAGAAATCAGCGTTGGCAGGAAGGCCGACCTTATCGCGGTGTCCGGCAATCCGCTGGCCGATGCCGCCTTGCTGGAAGACGTTGAGTTTGTGATGAAGGATGGCAGGGTTATTGTGACACTCGACCGCTAGTGCATCGGCAAGTCCGGAGCACGAGCAGCGCGTGGCAGAAACGCGACCGTTTGCGTCATCGAGCACGGCAACTCGGCGGTGCCGGTGACGGGTGCCGCCGACGCCGGGCTGTATATGCTGCAGCACAAAGTCCTCTGAAGTCTATGGCGGGAAACGGCTGGTCAGGTATGCAAAGCTTCCTAAATGATCATTCGGTAACCCGATAGCGCCCTGTTTTTGCAGCAATTTTCAATCTTCTATTCTTTGTTGCTCATTCTGGAAGACGGGCCTCGCGCCGAGTCGTAGTTTCTCCCCGGGAATCAGCACCGGGAGAAATTGCGATGTCAGACAGCTACTCGAACCCCCGTATCGATGGCGCTCATGCGTCCGGCGATGCCGCCGAGGGCAGGGTGCGCGCCGATCCGGTAAAAGTCTTCTGGGTCGGCGGGATGCTGGTTTTCGGCACGCTCGGCAGCGCCCTGACCATCTCCGCGGGCGGCGTGTTGCTGTTTGTCGTCAGCACGCTGACAACGCTGTGTCTCGGGCATTCGCTCGGCATGCACCGGCGCCTGATCCATCGCAGTTACGACTGTCCCAAGTGGATGGAATACCTGTTTGTCCATTTTGGCGTACTCGTTGGCTTTGCCGGTCCCTTCGGCATGCTGCGCACGCACGACACGCGGGACTGGGCACAGCGGCAAGCGCGCTGTCATCCCTATTTCTCACACGCTTCGGTCTGGTACCGGGATCTCTGGTGGCAGCTGTTTTGCCGCATTGAGCTTGAACGTCCGCCCGAACTCCGCATGGAACGCGAGATTGTAGCCGACCCGGTTTATCGGTTCATGGAGAAGACCTGGATGCTGCAGCAGCTGCCGTGGGCGGGACTTTTCTACGTTGCCGGCGGCTGGGGGTGGGTGTTCTGGGGAATCGCGAGCCGGGTCAGCGTATCCGTGCTGGGGCACTGGTTTATCGGCTACTTTGCCCATCGTCACGGCGGGCGTAACTGGCACGTCGACGGTGCGGCCGTTCAGGGGCACAACGTACGCTGGTGCGCGCTGCTGACGATGGGCGAAAACTGGCACAACAATCACCATGCGTTCCCCGGTTCCGCGAAACTTGGTCTCGAAGCCGGGGAATGGGATCCGGGCTGGTGGGTGCTCTGTGGCCTGAAGCGCCTGGGTCTGGTTTCGAATTTCGTCTTGCCGGATGCTCTGCCGCAACGGCGCGAGCTAAGACGTTTGCGCCAAAGCGGAAGTCCGGCGATGGTCCGGAGCTGATCCCATGCGCCCTGGTGTCTTTCGCATTGAGTCTGCCGGCGCAAATCCCGTCGAGGGCCGCGTAAGCTTCGCGCCGGCCAAATCGCTTTGGATCAATACCTGCCTGATCTCGTTTGTTACGGCAGCACCGTTTTACACGACGCCGGGCGCCATCGTGGCGTTTGGCGTACTGACGTACACAAGCCTGCTGCTGGGCCACTCCGTCGGCATGCACCGTAAGCTGATTCATCGGTCTTACGACTGTCCCCGGTGGTTGGAGCTGTTCCTGGTTTACCTTGGCGTTCTGGTCGGCATGGGCGGTCCCGATGGCGTAATCCGAATTCACGACGTGCGCGACTGGGCGCAGCGGGAACCTGAGTGCCATGACTTCTTTTCGCACAGAGCCTCTTTCCTCAAGGACGCATGGTGGCAGCTCAACTGTCGTTTCGAGTTCGCCAGGCCGCCGGCGGTGCACATAGAACCCGAGGTCGCGAACGATCCGTTCTATCGGTTCCTGAACAAGACGTGGATACTTCAGCAGGCGCCGCTTGGGCTCGCGCTCTACCTGATTGGCGGCGCGCCCTGGGTAGTCTGGGGCGTTTTCGGTCGGGTCTTCATTAGCGTTGCCGGGCACTGGACAGTCACTTACCTGACCCATAATCCCGGCCCCGGCCGTTGGCTCGTCGCAGATGCCGGGGTGCAGGCTTCCAACCTTACGGGTTTCGGGTTCCTGACAATGGGAGAGTGTTGGCACAACAACCACCATGCGTTTCCGGAATCCGCGCGTATTGGGCTGTATGCCGGAGAGTTCGATCCCGGCTGGCTGGTGATTCGCGGTCTGGAGCGCGTGGGTCTTGTCTGGAATGTAGGCCGGCCGCGCTCGCCGCGAGCCTGCGAAGATTTGCTTGATACGAGCGCGCCGATTAATACTTAGCAATTGACCTTAGTGTATTGACTTCCTGCCTGCCGCCCTATAAGTTAGGTTTATGCCTAACTATCAAGTCAATCTCGACGACGCCTTTCGCGCCCTGGCCGATCCAACCCGAAGAGCCGTGCTCCAGCGCCTGAGTCAGGGATCCGCCTCCGTCAAAGAACTTGCGGAGCCTTTCGACATGGCGCTGCCGTCGTTCATGCAGCATTTACGGGTCCTCGAGGACAGCGGCCTGGTCTCCTCGGAAAAAAAGGGCCGGACTCGAACCTGCGACATTCAGCCCGCCGCACTGCTGCCCGTCGAGGACTGGATCGCGGAGCAGCGCGCAATTTGGGAACGCCGTTTTGACCGGCTCGACGAGTATCTCAAGGAACTCAACGCATCGGGTGAAGCGCCGTGAGCGCCGCGCCCGACACTCGCCGCCTGCGCATGACGCGTTACTACGACGCACCTCGCGACCTGGTCTGGGAGGTGTGGACGAATCCGCAACACCTCGCCGCCTGGTGGGGTCCGTTCGGCCCCGATGCGACGAGCAGTACTATCGATGCCCGCGTGGGCGGGGAGTTTCTCGTGTCCATGCAGGCGCCGGACGGGTCCGAACACCCCAGCCGAGGCGTCATCAAGGCTATTGACCCTCCCGAAAAAATCGTTATCGAAGGAGACGCGAACGCTGGCGATGCTTGCGGCGCCGGCCTGCCGCCGGGTGCGACCGTCACGATCTCGTTCGAAGCTGAGGGTAACGGCACCCGGCTGACGCTAACCACGGTATTCGCGAGCGTCGAAGCTCTACACGCGGCAGATGCCAGCGGCTATACGGCGAGCTGGTCGCAAACGCTGGATGCACTCGGCGCCTACTTCGTCTCGATTACGGAAGGTGTTTCTTAACGACAGTTGGGGCAAAAGTTCGCACTTGCCTTCGGTTCGCCGACCGGGGCGAAGTCGCGACGGCTCTCAACGGCTGAACTGCTGAATTAAGGAGGAAAACGTATGTATGTCGATGGCTTCGTGCTGGCTGTGCCAACAGCCAATCGTGAGACTTACCGCAAACATGCCGAGGAGGCGGCGGTCGTTTTTAAAGAGTATGGGGCGCTCAAGCTGGTGGAGTGCTGGGGCGATGACGTGCCTGATGGCGAGGTCACCTCGTTCCCAATGGCCGTGCAGCGCAAGGACGACGAAACCGTCTGTTTCTCCTGGATGCTGTGGCCGTCGAAAGACGTAAGAAACGAAGCCATGCCGAAGGTGATGGCCGATCCGCGCCTGCAGCCGGATACGAATCCTATGCCGTTCGACGGCAGGCGCATGATCTTCGGCGGCTTCGAAATGATAGTCGACGTGTGATGACCGATTGGAGGGCCTGAAAACATGAAATTGCCGAATTCCAACGCCCGCGAACGGTCCGCTGTCATTGCGCTTTGCGAAAAACTCGGCAAGGCGCATGCCGATCGGGATGCCGATGCCGTGCTTGACTGTTATGCGCCGGATGCCGTCGTCTACGACATGGCCCCGCCGCTCGGACGGCGCGGCGCAGACCGCCGCAATCTCGAAGAGTGGTTCGCGACCTGGAACGGGCCCATTAGCATCGAGAGTGCAGACGTCGAGCTTATTGTCGCCGAGGAAATGGCGTATCTCGCGGGATTCAATCGTATGCGCGGCACCAAGATCGACGGTGAACAGGTCGATCTCTGGTTCCGAACGACGATGTGTTTACGCAAGCTCGGCGGACGCTGGTGTATTACCCACGATCACTCGTCGGTACCGTTTCACATGGACGGCAGCTATCGGGCATGTATCGACCTCGAGCCGGAGACCACCGCGTGATCTTCGTTGTCCAAAGGCGCTGCAAGGTAGGAATGAGTGACCAGCATGTCTGAAAACAAGCACGCGGCTCTCGTACATGGATCGTTCACCATCGAGCGCGTTTTTCCCGGCTCGCCCGCACAGGTCTTTGCAGCCTGGGCCGACCCTGAAGTCAAGGCGCGCTGGTTCATCGGCCCCGAAACCTGGTCCACTGTCAGTCGGGAGTTCGAGTTTCGCGTCGGTGGCACCGAGCGGCTGCACGGACGTTTCGATAGCGGTACCGAAAGCCTGTACACCGCCCGCTATCATGCGCTCATCCCGGACCGACGATTAGTGTATGCCTACGACATGCATATCAACGGCAGGCATTTATCGACGTCGCTGGCAAGCGTGGAATTGGCCGGTCAGGGCGGTGACACTAAAATGACGTTTACCGAGCAGGCCGTCTACTTTGACGGCTCGGACGGTTCGGAGTCACGCCGCCATGGCACCAGCGCGCATTTCGACCGCCTGAGCGACTTCCTTCCGCAGGGTTGATAAAGCTCCGGCAAGCTGGCTTCAGGGCGGCTTGGTATTACGTCAAGCGTAACGAATACAGCAGCCCTGATTCGGGTCGTTCGGCCGGACAAGTTCACGCAGCTACCGGCCCATGTTGTCTTCAGCGTACTTCGAACGGTCCGATGCCGTTCGCGAGCGTCCTGCCCGGATTGCGTTTGGAGCCGGCAAGAAATCGGTAATTCAGGTATTCAGCGGTGCGACTAAGGGGAGTGCGGGACCGCCGCAAAGCGCCTCTCTCCGCTAATAGATATGATCTTCGCGCGGAGTTTTGCGGGACACCCTAATGCCGGCCGCGCCGCGCGCCCCTTTCGAGATTGGTCGCCGGTTCGGCACTCTCTCAATAGGCTGTTGTAATAAAAAAACAATTTCCCAGCGCTGGGTATTTGAGACCGGCCATGATCCAGTTGACATAATAGTCTCGCTTGCAACTTATCATAAGATCGCCGATATTCGATGTTGGTATAACCGGTTCGGTGTCTTCTCGAGTTCGCGCAAAAACTCAAGACAAGAAAACGCAAGGGCGCCGATCCGTACTAACTAAAGAAAATCTAATACCAAATGACGTTCTCCGTTCCGGCTAAGGCTTCCGCCATTTGCCGCGCGTTGGCGTCACCAGCATAGGGGTGAATACATGTCGATAAGAGTCGCGCTTTTTCTCGGTCTAACGATCGCGTGCGCAAACGCAGGTGCCGTGAACATCAAGGCCCCCGCGGAGGTACCCGACGGGATGAATCTGGTTGACGCGGATGCCGCGGCGACCCAGTCTGCGTCCCACAGAACGTACATCGTGCAAATGACGGGCGATCCCGCGCTGCGTTACGAAGGCGGCGTTGCCGGCTTTGCAGCCACGGCGCCCGCGGTGGACGGTGACTACGAAGCTCGGGCCGGCCACGTTCAGCAGTACGCCAGCCATTTGATGAGCCGGCACGACGCGCTGCTTGGTGCAATGGGCGCCGCGGATCGCAAGATCTACAGCTACTGTCACACGATGAACGCGTTTGCCGCGCGGCTCTCGGACGACGAAGTGGCGGCACTGCGCAAGCGCGCGGACGTCGTCAACGTGTTCGAAGATTTCGCGTACCAGCTCAACACCAACAATACGTCGGATTTCCTGGGCCTTAACGACCGCAGGGACGGTCTGCGCAAGCGTTTGCGACTCAAGGGCGAGGACATCGTCATCGGCGTTATCGACACGGGTGCCGTACCGCAGCATCCGAGCTTTGCCGAGACGCGCGACTTCGATCTGCCGGGATTCTGCGATTTTCCGCAGTACCGCTGGCAGGAGCGCATTTGTAAGCGCCTCGAGCGCCTGCGCGATAAGGTCGTCTACGACGAGCCCGAAGACTGGAACGGTATTTGCCAGGTCGGCGAAGGCTGGACCGAAGACGACTGCAACAACAAGCTGATCGGCGCGCGCTACTACGTCAACGGCTTCACCAACCCTGACGGCACGCTCAACCTCGTCGAGGGTGAATTTGTCTCGCCGCGGGATTCTTCCGGACACGGCAGCCACACGGCCAGCACGGCCGGCGGCAACAATGTCGTTGCGCGCCTGAACGGCCAGCGCGTTGCGCGCATCAGCGGCATGGCGCCGCGTGCCCGCATCGCTGTTTACAAGGCTTGCTGGCTGGCGCCGGGTGAAGACAACTTCACCTGCTTCTTCTCGGATAGCGCCATGGCGACCGAAGACGCGGTTCTGGACGGTGTCGACGTCATCAACTTCTCGGTAGGCACCGCCGCGACCTTCGTCGATACGCAGGATCTCGCGTTCCTCGACGCCACCTCGGCCGGCGTGTTCGTCGCCCGTTCGGCGGGCAACGACGGCCCCGGTTTTGGCACCACGAATGCCGGTGAGCCCTGGGTTACGTCCGTTGCGGCATCGACCACCGACGGCACCAACTTCACGTTGGGTGCACTCGTCAACGCACCTGCATCGCTCGCGGGCACCTACCCGGCGCTCGAAGGCGCGATCACCCAGCCGCTGTCGGAGTCGGGTCCCATTACCGACAATATCGTCGCGGCAGACCCGATCGACGCTTGCGGGGCGGGCCTCAACAACACGATAGACGGCCAGGTCGCGCTGATCGCCCGCGGTACCTGCGGCTTCGTCGAGAAAGTCGAAAACGCAGTCGCTGCAGGCGCTGCAGCCGTCCTGATGTACACGGACGACCGTCCGAAGACCATCATGGGCGGTGACGCGACGCCCATTACCACCACGATACCGGGCGTCATGATCGACAACGACGCCGGCCTTGCGCTGCTTGCCGCCGTCGAAGGCGGTGAAGCGGTCAACGTAACGCTGGACGGCGATGTACTGGCGACCGAAGAACTGGAAGGCAGCATCATGGCCGACTTCTCGTCGCGCGGTCCTTACCTGTTCGAGGAAGACTGGCTCAAGCCCGACATCACGGCGCCTGGCGTGCGTATCCTTGCCGCTGACTCGCCAGACCAGGCGGATGGCAGCGCCGGCGGCCTGTTCGGTTACAAGCAGGGAACTTCCATGTCGAGCCCGCATATCGCGGGTCTGGCGGCGCTGCTGCGCGAAGCACGGCCCGAGTGGAGTCCGGCGCAGATCAAGTCGGCGCTCATGACGACCGCTCGTCAGGACGTGGTCAAGGAAGACGGCGAAACGCCGGCGGATCCGTTCGATTACGGTGCCGGCCACGTTGAGCCGAACCCGGCAGTCAGTCCTCGCCTTACGTACGATGCGGGCGTCCTAGACTACCTGGTCGCAAGCTGCGGCACGAATGCGCTGATACCGCCGGTCACGGGCGAGGTCTGCGACTTCTTCGAGCAGACCGGATTCTCGACGAGCCCGGCCGACCTCAACCTGCCGTCGATTGCGATTGGTGCGCTGCCCGGCTCGCAGACCGTAACGCGGACCGTTACGGCCGTTGCCGACTACAGTAAGCCGAAGAAATACTGGTGGTGGCACAAGCCCAAGCAGGACACCAAGGCTCGCCATTACACGGCAGAGATCGAAGCACCTCCGGGCTTTGCCGTCGAAGTGTCGCCGGCGCAGCTTTACCTTGCCCCGGGTCAGTCCGCGTCTTATGAGCTGACGATCACTAACGAGGCGGCAGCTCCGAACTCCTGGCAGTTCGGTGCAATTACCTGGACGAGCAAGAAGGGCAACGACGTTCGCAGCCCGATTGCCGTCAACGCAGCCGCGTTTGTTACGGCGGAGGAAGTGGACGGCGCAGGCGCCGACGGTAGCGCCGAGTTCGATCTGAGCTTCGGGTACACCGGCGACTACACGGCCGGCGTGCACGGACTCAACGACGCCAGCGGTCTTGTCTCCAGCGTTCTCGCCGACGGCGCAGGCGCATCGTTTAGCTTCGGCGCCGGCGTATCCGGCGACCCGTCCTATGCGCTGGCGTTCTTCGACGCACCGCCGGGAACCGCCGCGTTCCGCTATTCCACCTACTCGGAATACACTGCGGGCGGTGCCGGTGACGACATCGATCTGTACCTGTACTACTGCCCGAACTTCTCCTGTACGCTGGTCGATTCCAGTGCTCAGGCGGGTTCCGACGAAACGGTGGAAGTACAGTTCCCGATCCCGGCGAACGCGGAAGGCAACAACCCTTACCTGCTGTTCATCCAGGCCTTCGATATGGCCAGCCCCGCCACCGACGTCATTACGTTCGAACACTCGTTCGGCATCGTCGACGATGCGGGCAATCTGACCGTCACCGCGCCGAACTTCGGCAACGTGGGTGAGACCGTATCGATCGGCGTCGAGTGGACCGGTCTGGCGACCGGCCTGTTCGGCAAACAGCTCGGTGCGATCTCGCACAGCGACCCGAACGGCGTGCAGGCGCTTACGATTCTGGATATCCAGAACGACGCCGGCATCGATATCTGCACGGGCGGACTCGATGTGCTGCTGGGACGACCGGTAGAAGGCTGCCCCGCGCCGTAACGGCAAAGGCAGCTGGAAAGACCAAGCCGCCGGGCACTCGCCGGCGGCTTTTTTTATGCTTCGGTGCTTTAGTCGGCCGAAAACTCTGGGCAGGCGAACACCCGCTCGAGGTCGGTGTGGTAGGTGAACTCGCGGCCGCCGTACCTTAGCCGCAGGATGTAACCCTGCACGCGCTGAGGAGAGTACTCGGTGCCGGGCTCGGGACAGCCGAGCGACAGGTCCGGCCAGGCCGTCTGGGTTGCGCCTGCGACGACGACGAGCTTTTCATCGACTCTTAGCCTCTCTGCGAGGTCACGCCGCGCTTCGATGCTCTTGGAGGCCCAGGCTATGTCCAGGTCCCGCGTCAGCGTAGTCGTCGCCTTCTTCCTCTGGCAGACAAAGGCCCGGCCGTTGGCTTCATGGACCGCATAGGTGCGCGTGCCGACTCGCAGCAGGATCTTGTGGCCCGGCGTAATGACCTGCGGGTACGCGCGGTCGGGCTGCGGACAGCCGACGCTGCCGTCGCGCCATTCGACGGGCCTTATCGAGTCGACGACAATATCTGTGACCGGGATGTCCAGCGTTTCCGCCAGCACGGATTTGGCGAGTTCCGCGAGCGGTTGATCCTGGCTCGTAATGGCAGTGATGCTGCCGTCGGGCTGTACTTTCTTGGGCATTGGCTCGTCCGCGCTGCAGGCTGAGCCCGCCAGCGCGATCGTGAGCAACGCTGCGGTTCTGACAGATTTCACCGGCTGTTCTCCGTTGTTTTGACCGTTTCGTCAATTGGAGCAAGTTATAACGCAGGAAACCACCGGAAATGGTTAACGCGCGGTCCGGACCGCGAGAAATCACGCGGCCGATGCGCGTATCCGAGAATGAGTGAGAATGAGGACACCCACAAAAACTGGGGACATCCGAGAATGGGGACATCCACCGAGAATGGGGACATCCACCATTCTTCAGATGGCTTAAAGAGAATGAGGACATCCAGCAAATAAGGCCGATACTCTATGGGTGTCCCCATTTAGCACAGTAAACAAGCACACTCACCATTCTTAGGGTTTGTCACGAGCAAGCAGCGTAAACAGCGAAACTCTTGTTTGATGGGTGTCCTCGTTTAGCCCCGTTTGATGGGTGTCCTCGTTTAGCCCCGTTTGATGGGTGTCCTCGTTTAGCCCTTCGTTTAGCCGCGCGTGCCGTGCCTAGTCCCGGGTAGTGTCAGCCGCCTCGGACTGGAGGTAAGCCACCAGAAAACGCAGCCCGAAGCTCGTGCCGATGTCGCGCTGGTAGATGGCGACACCGTTGTCGGTGCGGCGCATCCGGGTATTGAGAAACGCGCCACGGACGTTGGCATCCGGATGGTACGCGTCGAACTGATTGTCTATCAGCCACTGCACCGAGCGCTCGATGTTGTCGCGGAACTCGGAGTAACCTTCCGCTTCCAGTCGCAGCCACAGCAGGCCTGAGAACGCGACGGCGCTGCCTGTGAAGTCGGTTTTTCGCGTGCGTCCGTCCGCGAAATTGCGGTAATAGATCGTGCCGTCTGTGTCCTGCAGGCGGGCCATCGCGCGGGCCGTGGCTAGCGCGCTCTTCAGATATTTCTTCTTGCCCGTCAGCTCGAAGGCCTCGAGCTGCGCTTCGGCGAGCCAGATATTGAAGCGCGGATGAATCTTCCCGGTGTCAGGATCGTTGGGCTCGAAGTCCATCCACAGGCCGTTCGGATGCTGGCTGTCGATCTTTTTGTCGGCCACTGACAGGAATACTTCGCAGTAACGCTGTTCGCCCGTAAATCGGCACATGTCGGCGTACAGGTAGCCCTCGGAGTTGGGCCGCGCAACCTGAGTAACCTTGATATCCTCCGGGCCAACGTCCGGGTGATGCGGGCTCCGGTCCTTCCATACTTCGCCGGTTTCGGCTTCGAAGATGTTGTAGAACAGACCGTACTCCGGCAGGTACGCGTTCTCGAGCAGCCAATCGCCGGAACGTACGGCGCTCTCGGCGTATTTGGGATCGCCAGTAATCCGGCTGAGCTCGAAGATGGCGTTGCTGCCGTCGGTAATCGTGGTCATGTTGATCAAGCTGCCCAGACGGTCGCCGTGTGCCGCGTTGACGAGTCCCGCAAACGGATGCGGTGCCTTGAATTCCGTTGCAATCCACCAGTCGCCGGCGCGGGTTGCCGCCTGCAGATAGTTCGGTTCGCCGGTCAGCTCGTAAGCCTTGAGCAGACCGAACGCCGTCTGCGCCGTGTGCCAGTGCACCTCGTAGTCGCGCCAGCGGCCCGCGATCAGATCGTATTCGATACGGCCGCGGCCGTCCGTGGCTATTAGCGTCGTCGCCGCGTAGTCGGCTGCATCGCGAATCGCGCTCAGTATGCGGTCGCGATCCGACGGCGGCTCTTGATCCGCATTGGCGATGCTGCTGCAGAGGAGGAGTACGGTAATTAGGCAACTCTTCATGGCGTTCTCTCAGGTTGTGCGGGACATCGCCTCAAACGGTGGCGCCGATCTGCCAGGGTACGAATTCGAGATCGCCGAAACCGAGCGATTCCGATTTCGACGCCTGGCCCGACGCCGTATCGAGCATGAGCTGGAACAACCGCGCGCCTATCTCAGCCGGTGTGGCTTCTTGATTCGCAATGGGCCCCGCATCGAGATCGATGTCTTCGTCGAGACGCTCGGCCAGCAGCGAGTTGGAGGCTATTTTCAGGGACGGCACCGGTTTCGCGCCGAACACGGAGCCACGCCCTGTCGTGAAGCAAATCAGGCTGGCGCCCGCGGCAATCTCGCCAGTAACCGAACAGGGGTCGTAGCCCGGGCTGTCCATGAACACGAAGCCGCGCTCCGTCGCGGGCTCGGCATAGCGCAGGACCTGCCGCAGCGGCGAACTGCCGGACTTGGCCACCGCCCCCAGTGATTTCTCGAGTATCGTGCTCAGCCCGCCCGCCAGGTTGCCGGGGCTTGGATTGTTGTTCAGCGTCTGGCCGTTGCGCGCGACGTAATCTTCCCACCACGCGATGCGCTCGAGCAGTGCGTTCGCAACCTCGGGCGACGCGGCGCGTTGCAACAGCAGTTGTTCCGCGCCATAGATTTCGGGAGTTTCGCCGAGGATTACGGTGCCGCCCGCGCGCACCAGCAGATCGGCGGCTGCGCCGAGGGCAGGATTTGCCGTAATGCCGGACCAGGCATCGGAGCCGCCGCATTGCAGTCCGAGCGTCAGTTCCGAGGCCGGACAGGAGGAGCGAGCCGCCGCATCCGCCAGCTCGGCGAGCGCGACTACCGCCTCGACACCCTGCTCGATGGCCCGGCGCGTGCCGCCCGCTTCCTGTATGCCGAGCGTGCGCAGACGTTCGCCGGGCTTAAGATCCTGCGTATCGAGCAGGCGGCCCAACTGGTTGGCTTCGCAGCCGAGCGCCAGAATGAGGACACCCATGAAATTCGGATGCCGGGCGAAACCGCCGAGGGTCCGGCGCAAATTGTCGATCCCCTCGCCTTCGGCTGCCGTCCCGCAGCCCGTGGCGTGGCTTAGCGCAACGACGCCGTCGACGTTACCGAAGCGTTCGAGCAGCGGCCGCGCGCGGTCGGCAATCTGCCGTGCGACAGTGGCGGAGCAGTTGACCGTCGTCAGCACACCTATGTAGTTGCGTGTACCGACCCGTCCGTCGGCTCGCCGGTAGCCTCGAAAGGTGGTTGGCGTTGTCAGTGCTTCGAGCGGCTTGGGCGGCGACCAGCTGTGCGTCGTAGAGCTGGCCGGCACCGTCAGGTTGTGCGTGTGTACGTGAACGCCCGGCTCAATGTCCGTGCCGGCATAGCCAATCGTCTGGCCGAACTTGAGAACGCGCTTTCCGGCCGGAACGCGCCGCAGCGCAACTTTGTGGCCGCTTGGAACGGGCTCGCGGACGGTTTGCCCGCCTTCCATCTCGAGTCCCACGCCGAGATCCTCGCAGGCAACGGCGACTGAATCTTCGGGATGCAGCAGGATGACGGGGGCGTTCATGCGTGCTTCCCGAGCGCAGCGAGCACGCCTTCTGTCAACAGCTCTCGCGTCCGTGCTTCGAGCTTACCTGCGAAGGCGCGGTCCGCCATCAGATCCTCGCCGAAGACTTCTTCGAGGGACAGGAAATTCCGTACGAGCTGCGCAGGATCGCCTTTTGCGGCCTCGCCGAACTCGCGCATGCGCTCCGCGAGCGGATCGCGCACGTCGATGGCACGTCCCGCGAGATCCGTGCCCGACGCGTAGACGAGCCAGCCGGCAACCGCGAGCGCGAGCCGTTCGTACGAGCGGCCTCCGCGGATGCAGCGTCGAATGGTGTTTAGCAGGCGTTGCGGCAGCTTCTGGCTGCCGTCCATGGCGATTTGCCAGCAGCGGTGCTGCAGGGCGTGGTTTTCGAACCGGCGGCGCAGCTCGCGCGCATAAGCCGTAAGTTCCAGGCCGGGCGGCGGATCGACCACGGGCAGTATTTCCATGTCCATTAGATCCGCGACGTAGCGCGCAAGTTTCGGCTCGGCCATGACTTCGTGTACGTATTCGAAGCCCGCCAGGTAACCGAGATACGCGATGGACGAGTGCGGTCCGTTCAGCAGCCGGAGCTTGGCGTTTTCAAACGGGCCGACCGCGGGCACGATCATGGCATGGGCCCTGTCCCAGGCCGGAATCGGGCCGGAGAAGCGGTCTTCGATGACCCACTGGGAAAACGGCTCGGTTTTGACGTAGCCTGCGTCGCGGCAGCCGAGCAGCGACTCGATGCGCTCGAGGTCGTCACTGGTCGTGGCCGGCACGATGCGGTCGACCATGGTCTGCGGGCACGCCACTTCGCTGTCGATGTAGTGCGCAAGCGCCTCGTCGGAGAGCGCCGCGTACTGGGTCAGGGCGCTGTGCAGGCGCGTGCCGTTGGCCGGCAGGTTATCGCAGGAGACAATCGTGAACGGCGCCGTGCCGGCCTTCCGACGTGTACGAATGGCGTCCACCAGATAGCCGATCGCGTTTTCGGGCGTCCGCGCGGGATCGCCTGCATGCCGCAGGTCGTCGTGCCCAACCAGCAGCTCGCCCGATGCCGGGTCGAGGCAGTAGCCTTTCTCGGTAATCGTCAGCGTAACGAGTTTGATCCGGGGGTTGGCCAAGGCGGCTCGGGCGGCCGCTGGATCGTCAGGGGCCGTGATGACCGTGCGGATATTGCCGACGACGCGCAGTGATTCGACGTCGCCGTCACGCGAACCGATACAAAAGAGTCCGTCCTGAGGATTCAGCTGGCTGGCGGCTGTCGGGCTTCTCAGCGAGATGCCGACCGTGCCCCAGTCACCGCCGGCGGCTTCGAGCGCATCGTCCGTGTACACAGCCTGATGAGCGCGATGAAACGCCCCCACGCCAAGATGCACGATACCGGGTTCGAGCTGGCTGCGATCGTAGGCGGGCCGCCGGCAAGCGGTCGGCAAGCCCTCGAGCGCCGCGCTGTCGAGTCGGCGGCTCACGACAGCAGGCGCGGCAGGGTAAGGCTAATGGCCGGAACGTACGCAATCAGCAGTAGCGCGGCCAGCAGCGCCAGGTAAAACGGCCAGATCGAACGCACGGCCTCTTCAATGCGAATCTTGCCGATGGCGGAACCCACGAACAAAACGGAGCCGACCGGCGGCGTGACGAGTCCAATACCAAGTGCCAGCATGAGCACGATACCGAAGTGCACGGGATCCATGCCGAAAGTCATCATGAGCGGCAGAAAGATGGGTGTCGTGATAATGATCAGCGGCGCCATGTCCATGAACGTGCCGAGCAGCAGCAGAATCACGAGCACGATGAGCAGCACCAGCACGGGTGAATCGGTCGCCTGGCCGACGAGTTCGGCAAGCTGCGCCGGACCCTCGAGCACGGCCAGCGCCCAGCCGAACACGGCGGCCGAACCAATGATGAGCATGACCATGGCGGTGGTGCGCACGGCGCCGGTCACCGCCAGCCCAAAACCTTTGAGATCGAGACTGCGATAGCCGAAGAAGGCGACGAGCAGCGTGTAGCCTACCGCCACGGCGGCGCTTTCGGTCGGCGTGAACACGCCGCCGACGATGCCGACGATAATTATCAGCGCGGACACGAGACCGGGAACGGCCGCGAGCAGCGCGCGCAGGAAGGCGTACCAGCCCGGGAATTCGCCGCGCGGATAGTTCCGCTGGCGGGCGACCAGCCAGGCACTCAGGGCCAGCATGCTGCCCGCGAGCAGGCCGGGCACGACGCCGGCGAGAAACAGGTCGCCAATCGACACGCCAATGCCGGCCGACGCGGCGTAGATGATCATGTTGTGCGACGGCGGAATGATGAGTCCGAGGATAGCCGCCGTGCAGGTAACGTTGACGGCGTAGTCGCGGTGATAACCTTTCTCGACCATCATGGGCATGAGCGCGGAGCCGAGCGCCGAGACGCTGGCGACCGCCGAACCCGATACCGCGCCGAACATCATGGATGCGCCGACGTTGACCTGGCCCAGACCGCCGCGGGTTCGGCCCAGAGCGGCGTCCGCAACCCGCACCAGCCGCTCCGCGATCCCGGCGCGGTACATAAGATCGCCGGCGAACACGAAGAAGGGTATAGCCATTAGGCTGAAGACGTTAATGCCCGACGCGAGCCGCTGTACCCCGACGACAAGATCGACGTCCAGCACGACGAAGGTCAGCAGCGATGCCGCCAGCAGAGCAAACGCCACTGGCACGCCGAGCACCAGCAGCAGTAGCAGCGAGACGAGCAGTATGGCTAGTCCCATGCCGGCCTCACGCTCTGCCGCCTGAGAATGGCAAGCATGTGTTCGAGCGAAAAGGCGATCATCAGCGCGCCCGCCAGTGGCACGCACGCGAAGGCCGAGCCGCGCGGCAGGCCGAGCGTCGGAATCGGATAGGCCCAGAGAGCGAGAACCAGTTCGCTGCCGTAGGTGAACAGGCAGGCCCCCATTGCGGCGGTTATCGTGTGCGCGGCGAGCCGCAAGCGGCGCCCGGTCGCCTCGCCCAGTCGCTGTTCGAGTGCCGTAATGCGAATATGATACTGCTCGCGCACGCCTGCCGCCGCCGCCAGCAGGACGGTCCAGACGAGCACGTACAGTGCAAGCTGCTCGGACCAGGACGGACTCGCGTTTAGCACATAGCGGGCGAATACCTGCCACAGAATGATCGCGGACATGGCAACCAGGCCCGCGCCCGCGAGCCACAGGCAGGCGAGCGATATGCCGCGTGAGCAGCGGGCGAGCATGCCGCCGGTGAACGTCCCGGCGGGTGCTGAGGGTTCAGTCATTACCGTCCTCGACGGGCGCCGAATCGTGGGTGTCCTCAATAGGCGCTACCGAATCATGGGTGTCCTGAATAGGCGCTACCGCATCATGGGTGTCCTCAATAGGCTCCGCCGAATCGTGGATGTCCTCAATAGGCTCCGCCGAATCGTGGATGTCCTCAATAGACTCCATCGCCATGATCTCGTCTGCGAGACCGCGCAGCTCCGGGTTGAGGTACTCGTCGTAGACCGGCGTGACCCGCTGCTGAAATGCTCGCTTGTCGGTAATGGTCGTGAGGGTGATTCCGTTGGCGGTCAGCCGTTCGCGCGACGCGTCTACCCGGGCGTCCCAGAGTTTGCGCATGACAGGCACGGATTCGAGTGCCGAGCGTTCGACCAGAGTTCGGTCCTGGTCCGACAGCCGCCGCCAGCGGCGCATGGACATGACCAGTACTTCCGGCGCCATGACGTGTTCCGTCGTCGAGTAGTACGGTGCTGCCTCGAAGTGCCTCGTTGTGTCGTAGGAGGGCCAGTTGTTTTCCGCGCCGTCGATGACGCCCTGCACCAGTGCCTGATAGACCTCGCCGAAACTCATTGGCGTGGCGTCCGCGCCAAGCGCTTCGACGAGTGCCACGTACAAATCCGAGTTCTGTACGCGAATCTTGAGTCCAGCCATGTCGTCGGGCGTAACAATCGGTCGTTTCGTGTTGTAGAAACTGCGTGCGCCCGAGTCGTAAAAGCACAGCCCCTTGAGGCCGTGTGCCTCCAGCGACTCGAGGATCCTGCGGCCGGGCGGGCCGTCCATTGCGGCGCGCATGTGCGCGATGGAGCGAAACAGAAACGGCAGCGCGGGGACCAGCGTAGCGGGCGCAATGGGATTGAGCGGCGCGAGATTGACCCGGTTCAGATCGAGCCCGCCGAACATCGTGATTTCGAGCGTATCGCGCTCGGAGCCGAGCTGTCCTCCCGCGTAGATTCGGATATCGAGGCGTCCGTCGGTGGCGTCACGAAGCTTTTGCGCCATGTGTTCGACCGCGCGCACGGTCGGATAGCCGCGCGGGTGCGTGTCGGCGGACCACAGCGGCCGTTCCGCGGTTTCGCAACCCAGCAGGCAGGTACCGGCGAAGCCCAGCGCAAACTCGCGGCGGGTAGCAGGCATTACAGTTTGTATGCCTGTTTGGCGAGGCCATAGGCCAGATCGCGGGCGAGTTCAGCGGCCGCTTCTTCGCCGAGGCGGTGCTCCGCGACCAGCTTTGCGAGCCAGACGCAGTCCATACGCCGTGCTACGTCGTGCCGGGCGGGGATCGACAGAAACGCCCGCGTGTCGTCGTTGAAACCGGCCGTATTGTAGAAGCCGGCCGTTTCGCTAACGCGTTCGCGGTAGCGCCGCATGCCTTCGGGGCTGTCGTGAAACCACCAGGGCGGGCCGAGGCGCAGCGCGGGATAGTGGCCAGCGAGCGGTGCAAGCTCGCGGCTGTAGCTGTCCTCGTCGAGCGTGAACAGGATAATCTCGAGGTCGGCTTCGTTGCCCATCTCGTCGAGCAAGGGCTTCAACGCTTCGACGTACTCCGTGGCGGCCGGAATGTCGGCGCCCTTGTCACGGCCGAAGCGTTCGAAGACCTGCCGGTTGTGGTTGCGCCGCGCTCCCGGATGTATCTGCATGACCATGCCGTCGTCGAGGCTCATGCGCGCCATCTCGGTCAGCATCTGGCCGCGGAACAGTTCGGCGTCGCCGTCTTGCATGCGCTCGCCGACCACTCTGGCAAACAGTTCCTTACAGTCGGTGGCGGACAGATTCAGCGTGCGCGCCGTCGGATGGCCGTGATCCGTGGCGGTCGCTCTGCCAATCTCGCGAAAATAGGCCCGCCGCTTGCGGTGCGCCGCGAGATAGCCGTCCCAGCTCATGACGTCTTCGCCCGTAAGTTCGCCGAAACGCTCGAGATTGGCGTGAAAGTCTTCGTAGTCCGGGTCCACCACCGAGTCGGGGCGGTATGTGCTTATCACGCGTCCCTCCCAGCTATCTTCACCCAGAGTACGATGGTGCGGTAGCTCATCGAGCGCGCCTTCGGTCGTAGCGATCACCTCGATGCCGAAGCGCTCGAACAGCGCGCGCGGCCGAAACGTCGGCGTGGCGAGCTGCTCAGCGATTGCGTCGTAGCTGTCGTCTGCGGTGTCTGCCGTGAGCGGCGTGTCGAGGCCAAAACACTCGACGAACACCCAGTTGAGCCAGAGCTCCGAGGGCGTCCCGCGAAACAGATGGTAGTGCGATGCAAACAGCCGCCAGATGCGGCGGCCGTCCTGCTCGACCGCTGAGCCGTCCATAGCCGGGACGCCGAGATCTTCGAGCGCAATACCCTGGCTGTACAGCATCCGGAACACGTAGTGATCCGGCACGATCAGCAGTTCGGCCGGATTCGGGAACGGCTCGTTCAGCGCAAACCACGCGGGATCTGTGTGTCCGTGCGGACTAACGATGGGCAGATCGCGGATCTCTGCATACAGGGCGCGCGCGAGTGCGCGCTCGCCGGCGTCGGCGCTGAACAGCCGATCGGGATGCAGCGTTAGCTTGGCCATGTTGTCTACTCTGTGTTCGCTTTCCCGGCGTGTCAGCCGTTGTTGCGGCTTTGGTACTGCGCTCTCAAAGCCTCGGTTTCGCGCCGGGCGCGTTCGACCGCATCGGCTTCCGTGCCTTCGAGGAGCGCATCGATGACGCGCGAGAGATGCGCGTGCATGGCGGCATGCGCCCCGTCCGGGTCACGCTCGCGCAGTGCGTCGACAATCTTGCGATGGTCTTCGATGAGCGGCTGGATACCGTAGGCGCGCGCCTTTTTCAGCATGGCGATCAGCATGGGGCTGGTCTCGCGGACCGACCAGAGATGATCGACGGTAGCCACTAGCGCAGAGTTGCGAGTGGCGTGCGCAATTGCATTGTGGAATTCGCGGTCCGCGCGTTCGCCTATCGCGCCAATCTCGTTTTCATGCGCCATGTCCTCGAGCAGCCGTTCGAGCCGCGCTACCTGAGTGTCGTCGATTCTGCGGGCGGCGAGCGCCGCCAGATCGCTTTCAATGATTCTGCGTGCTTCCAGCAGTTCGAACGGACCAATGTCCAGCTCCGCCGGGGCCTTTGCGTTGCCGGTACGGCTAATGACATAAACGCCCGAGCCGACCCGGACCTCGACGTAGCCGCGAATCTCCAGCGCAATGATCGCTTCGCGGATGGTCGGCCGGGATACATCGAAACGCTCGGCCAGGAGCCGCTCCGCCGGCAGCCGCGCGTTTTCCTCGTAGCGCCCCTCCGAGATTTCGGCGCGGAGCTGATCCGCTACCTGTTGATACAGTCTTCGCATGCTCAATCCTTCGTGGCTTGAATCGCTCTTAATGCCACTTTTTCCGAATTTCTGCTTGAGTCTGAAAATTGGTCAGTTAGGATTGGTCAATTAAGTCGATCGGAACCGGCTTGTCAAGGAGTTCCTGAGCCGTTTGAGCCGATTGTTGTGGAGATACGGATGACAGACAGCGCACCGGCAGTGCAAGAAATCATGCAAGGTACTGAAAAAGAAAGGCTTATTACGGGTGCGAGGGTGGTGACGTGCTCCCCCGGGCGAAATTTCGTGACTTTGGTCATCGAAACGCAAGGGGGCGTAACCGGGATAGGCGACGCCACGCTGAACGGGCGCGAATTGGCGGTGGCCAGCTACCTCGAAGAGCACGTCTGCCCGAACCTGCTGGGCCGGGACGCGGCGAATATCGAGGATATCTGGCAGTTTTTGTATCGCGGGGTCTACTGGCGCCGCGGATCCGTGACGATGACGGCGGTTGCGGCGGTCGACACGGCGCTGTGGGACATCAAGGGCAAGATGGCGGGGATGCCGCTGTATCAATTGCTGGGCGGCCGCAGCCGGGACCGGGTGCTGGTCTACGGCCACGCGAACGGCAGCGACATCGAGCATACGGTCGACGAGGTCCAGCGTTATCTGGAACTCGGCTACAAAGCCATCCGCGCGCAGACCGGTGTGCCCGGGCTCGATGCCGCCTACGGCGTTTCCGACAACAAGATGTTCTACGAGCCGGCGGATTCGGCGCGGCCCTCGGAGCAGCAGTGGGACACGCGCAGCTATCTGAATCACATTCCCAAGCTGTTCGCGGCTCTGAGGGACCGGGTAGGTTATGAGCCGGCGCTGTTGCACGACGGCCATCACCGCATGACGCCGGTCGAGGCCGCAAGGCTCGGCAAGGCGCTCGAGCCGTTCGATCTGTTCTGGCTCGAAGACGCAACGCCCGCCGAGAATCAGGACGCGTTTCGCCTAATACGCGAGCACACCAGCACGCCGCTGGCCGTCGGCGAAGTGTTCAACTCGATCCACGACTGCCGCGAGCTCATCCAGAACCAGCTCATCGACTACATACGCGCCTCCGTCGTGCACACTGGCGGCATTACCCATCTGCGCCGGGTCGCCGATCTTGCGGCGCTGTATCAGGTGCGAACCGGCTGTCACGGGGCGACCGATCTGTCGCCCGTGTGCATGGGCGCCGCGCTGCACTTCGATACCTGGGTGCCGAACTTCGGCATTCAGGAGTACATGCGGCATACCGAAGCGACCGACGAGGTCTTCCCGCACGATTACCTGTTCGACGACGGTTATCTGCACTGCGGCGAGTCGCCGGGCCACGGCGTCGGCTTCGACGAGAAGCTGGCAGCCCGGTATCCCTACGAGCCCAGGCAGCTGCCCGTTGCGCGTCTCAAGGACGGCACCGTCTGGAACTGGTAGCGCCGACAGTCACTTAAGCCATGCGTCCGTTGCTTGAGCGGGCGCGTACAAAAAACTCCAAAGGGGGAGAGCATGAATCGACGGGATTTCTTGGCGGCGCTCGGCGCGGCCGGCCTCGGAGCGGGCACGGCGCGCGATGCGCTGGCTGCGCCGTCCGAATCCGACCTGCTGATACGCGAGCTGACGGTGTTTCACTTGCCGGACGCCCTGTTCGTGAAGCTCACGACCGACAGCGGCGTCAGCGGCTGGGGTGAATGCGAACGCGGCGTGGCTTCGACCGTGCGCGAGCTGATCGAAAGCGAAGCCGCGCGCTTCGTACTCGGCGCGGACCCGTTTCAGTCGAGCCCGTCGCTGTACGATTTTTTTTACACGGAGCACGACGCGCTCGGCGGCATACTCGCCGGCGCCATTGCGGGTCTCGACATCGCAATGTGGGATCTCAAAGCGCGAATTCTGGATGTCCCCATTTGGCGGCTCCTGGGCGGGCGGTTTCGCGACCGGATGCCGGTCTACGGGTCGTACGCGACCGATCGCTGGCGCAAGATGACACCCAAAGAATCGGCCGAGGTTGCCGTGAAGCTTGCCCGGCGCGGCATGCAGACCGTCAAATGCCGCATGCAGATCCGTGAGAGCGCGCTCGATCCGGTGCCGGATCGCACCGTGGAATACGCCGCGGCGATCGACAAGGCGCTGCCCGAGGGCGTCGAGTTTTTTGTCGACATCAACAACGGCTACTCGGCCAAGCGCGCCATCCAGATAGGCACCGAGCTGCACGAGCGTTTCGGCATGCGGTTCTTCGAAGAGCCCTGTTCCGATCAGCACCACCGGCATACCGCCGAAGTCGTGGATGCGCTGCCCATGCTCATTATCGCAGGTGAAAAAGAGTACACGCCCTACCACTTTCAGGAGCTGATTACCTACGCCAACCCGGACTACCTGAATCCGGACGTGATCAAGGCGATGGGCATTACCGGCCTGCAAAAGGTCGGCACCCTGAGCCAGGTCAACCAGAAGCCGATCACGCTGCACAATACGCGGCCGACGATATCGACCGCGGCTTCGCTGCACCTCGCCTGTTCCTTTCCGATCATCGGACCGTTCATGGAATACCCGGACGAGGACAAATTTCCGCGCCTGCTCAAGGTCATGCGCCGCGGGCTCGACTACGCCGACGGCGAGATCAGGCTGCCGGAGGGGCCAGGGCTCGGGATAGAAATGGACGAGGACGAGGTCCGCCGGCAGGCCATGTCGGTGTTTAGTCGGCGTTTCGGCGAGTAGGCGGGCTGGCGGCTGCCTGCCCGGCGGCCTGCTTGAAATTGGTCAGGCCAATGTTTAGAGTCGGACGCGGAAACATCCTCGAAACCCGTTCCCGGAGCCCCTATTGAACCTGGTTCAGCGCAACCGCTATCGCGATGTCATCGATCTGGGCGGTCTATGGGGCTTTCGGGCGGACCCTCAAGGCAACGGCGCGGACTTGCCGCCGTCTGCCGACACTCCGCATGCGATCGCCATCCCCGGTTCTTGGAACGAACAGCTCGCCGAGGCCGGCTACATGAACTACGTCGGCGATGCCTGGCTTTATCGCCGCGTGTTCGTGCCGCCGTCTTATGCCGGCCGGCGGCGCGTGCTCAGGCTGGCGGCCGCCGGGTACTCCGCGCGCGTGTACGCGAACGGCGAGTTCGTCGGCGCGACGGATGTGCCCGGGCTGCCGTTCGAGGCCGATCTCAGCGCGATTGCTGCCGCGGGGGAATCCGTCGAGCTCGCGATTTGCGTCTCGAACCGCGAGCTGCCGGACAACCCGACCCCGGGCATTGGCAGCGACGTCTATCGCGACGAACAACGTCCCGGCGACGAGGTCTTCCCGCCGACGCGTCCCGATTTTTTCCCCTACGGCGGACTGCACGGACCCGTGGAACTGCTGGCGCTGCCCGAGAATGGTCTGGACGACGTCCACATAAGCACCGACGTTACGGCCGAGCGCGCCACCGTCATTGTGTCCGCGGTTGCGCACGGCTCGCTAAGCGCCGAGCTGACGCTCAACGGCGAGCGCGTAAGCTACGCCCGCGGCAATTCCGGCGTGCATCTGGAAGTACCGCATCCTGAGCGCTGGTCGCCCGGGTCCCCGACGCTGTACGAACTGACCGTCACGCTGGCCCGCGATGGCGGGCCGGTAGACGCGCTGAGCCTGCCGCTCGGTCTGCGCAGCGTGCGTTGCGAGGGCAAACAGCTGCTGCTCAACGACGAGCCGGTTTTTCTGCGCGGCTTCGGCCGGCACGAGGACGCCGACATTTCGGGACGGGGCCAGAACCTGCCCGTGATGGTGAAAGACTTCAATCTGCTGCGCTGGTGCGGCGCCAACAGCTTTCGCACGTCGCACTATCCGTATTCGGAAGCGCAGCTCGACTGGGCGGACCGGCAGGGCGTGCTGGTCGTGTCGGAACTCGCCTCGGTCAATCTCGACTTCCGCCGCGTGACCGACAAGACCCTCGAGCGGCACCTGAATGCGCTTAGACAACAGATAGCGAGGGATCACCGGCATGCCAGCGTCATCGCATGGTCGCTGGCGAACGAACCCGGCTATCTGGGCGAAGCCGAGTACGACGAAGCGCACGCCGGGCCCTACTGGGACCGGCTGTTCGCGGAGGCGCGCGTACTGGATCCCAGCCGCCCGCTAACCACGGCGAACGTGCAGTATGCAGGGCTCGACGATCCCGCGTTCGAGCGCGCCGACATCATCGGACTCAACCGCTACTACGGCTGGTATACCGCGCCGGCGCAGATCGAACGCGGCGTGGCGCGTCTCAAGGACGAACTCGACGAACTCGCGCGCCGCTTCGATAAACCGATTGCGCTGTGGGAGTTCGGCGCGGACGCCGTCGCCGGTGAGCATGCGACCTACGATCAGCTGTTCACCGAGGAGTACCAGGCCGCGCTGATCGACGCGTATCTCGAGCTGGCCGAGTCGCACCCGGCCTGCGTCGCGGCGCACGTCTGGAACCTGGCCGACTTCCGCACGGCACAGCACTTTCGCCGCGTCGTCGTCAACCGCAAGGGCGTATTTACCCGCGACCGCAAGCCGAAGCGCGCCGCTTTCGCGATCCGTAAGCGCTGGCGGGAGGATTCCTGATGCTGGGTATGCACGTCGCAGACGTTGTCGTCATTGGGTTCTATTTTGCCGCGCTGACGGCCATTGGCCTCATGACGGGTCGCGCCGTCAAAAGCACTGGCGACTTTTTCATGGGCGGCCGCCGCTTTGGTCGCGTGCTCATGATTGGCCACGCCATGGGTACGGGCACGCATACCGATCAGCCGGTCACGGTTGCGGGCGCGTCCTATTCGATTGGCCTCGCGGGCATCTGGTACCAGTGGATCTGGATGTTCTCGACGCCGTTTTTCTGGCTGCTGGCGCCGATCTACCGGCGGCTGCGCTACATCACGACGGGCGACTTTTTCGAGCGGCGTTACGGTCCGGGCCTGGGCGCGGCCTACGCGATCATGGGCCTGATCTACTTCACGCTCAACTGCGGCCTAATGCTGAAAGGCACCGCGACCACCATCGACGCCGTGACCGGCGGCGCGATTCCGTCGGTGCCGGCCGTGCTGATCATGACCGTGCTGTTCGTCACCTACAGCCTGGTCGGCGGGCTGGTTGCGGCCGTCATCACGGACTTTATCCAGGGCGTGTTCATTCTGGTCCTGAGCTTCCTGCTCATCCCGTTTGCGCTGAACGCGGCCGGCGGCATCGCGGCCGTGCACGACGGCCTCGATGCCGAGATGTTCAGCTTCGTAGCGCCCGTAGAGGTCACGCTGTTCTTTGTCACGATGGCGGTCATCAACGGCTTGATATCCATTGTCGTCCAGCCGCATCACATGGCGATAGGCGGCGCCGGCAAGTCCGAGGCCGCGGGCCGCTGGGGCTGGACTTACGGCAATTTCCTGAAGCGCCTCATGACGCTCGGCTGGGCGTTTACCGGCGTGTTCGCCGCGTTCCTGTTTCCCGGGCTTGCGGACGGCGACCGCGAAATGGCATTTGGCATTGCCGTGCAGAACCTGCTGCCGGCGGGCCTGGTCGGACTCATGATCGCCTCGATGGCGGCCGCCGTCATGTCGTCCTGCGATAGCTTCATGGTGGGCGGTTCCGCGCTGTTTACCCGCAATTTCTATCGCCGCTATCTCGGCCGCGAGCGCAGCGAGGCGCATTATCTGAAGGTCGCTCGCGTGTCGTCGCTGTTCGTCGTGCTCGGCGGGCTGGTGTTTGCGCTGCTGCTGCCCTCGGTCGTGGACGGCGTCACGATCATCTGGAAGTTTACGGCGCTGTTCGGCGTGGCATTCTGGGTTGCGTTGTTCTGGAGAGGCGCCAATCGCTGGGGAGTGTGGGCATCGCTCATCGCCATGAGCACCTGCATACTGGTGACCGAGTGGCTCGACTGGAGTCTGCCCGCGCAGATTGCGCTGTATCTGCCCGCGGGCTTTCTCGCGATGACGCTGGTGAGCTTCCTGACGCCGCGCGAGTCGGCGGAGCGGCTCCGGCAGTTCTACGGGCTGCTGCGCACACCGGTCGGCGAGGAGTGGCGGCTCAAGGAGCAAAACATCGAAATTGTCGAGGAAGGCAAGGACATCGAGCAAACCGAGCGGGACGCGGTGCCGCTCACCGAGCGCGGCCACAGCCTGGCGCTCGTCGATCTCGGCCGGTTTCCGTCGGCGTTTACCTGGGCGCGCTACCGCATCGACCTGCAGGGCTTTCTCATTGCCTGGGTCGTGGTCGCCAGCATCATAGCGCTCGGCTTTTTGAGCAGCCGAATTGGAGCCTGAATTGCGTATCCTGACAAGCACGGCAATTGCACTGCTGTTCATACCCGGTCTTCTGCCGGCCCAGCCCGTCGATGCGGAACTGATCGAGGACACCCGTCCCGCGCTCGACCGCGCTGCCATGCGCGAGCTGCGCCCCGCGGGCGTGCCCGTCATGGAGAACGTACTCGCCCGCGGCGGGCGGGAGCTGTCGGGCGAGTGGCGCTACATCGTCGATCCCATGCGCGCGGGACTGCGCCGCGGTAACAGCCGACGCGATTTTTTCAACGACCGCAAGGTCGATCCGCGCGGCGAACTCATCGAGTACGACTGGGACGTATCGCCGAAGATACAGGTGCCGGGCGACTGGAACAGTCAGGTCGAGGAGCTGCGCTGGTACGACGACATGGTCTGGTACCGGCTGAGTTTCGACGCCGAAGCTGCGGAAGGCGAGCGCCGGTTCTTGCATTTCGAAGCCGTGAATTACCGCAGCTGGGTGTTTCTGAATGGTGCCGAACTCGGTAACCACGAGGGCGGCTTTACGCCGTTCGAATTCGAGGTTACCCAGCATCTCGAGGAAGGCCGTAACTCACTGGTCGTCGGCGTCGATGCGCGGCACGGTGCGCAATCCGTGCCCGGCGATTATTTCGACTGGAAGAACTACGGCGGCATCACGCGTCCCGTGCATCTGGTCTCGACGCCGGCAACTTACGTCCGCGACTACCGCCTCGAGTACGACGCGGCAGCGGAGCGGGTCCTCGCAACGGTGCTGCTGGACGGGCCTGATGCCGCCAATACCGAGGTGACGGTTTCCCTGGCGGACCGGACGACCAGCGCGCGCACTGATCGTAGCGGCGTGGCGGCGCTCGAGCTGCCGGCGGACGGCATGGGTTTGTGGTCCCCCGAAGATCCGACGCTATGGCCGCTGCGCGTTGCGGCGGGCGAAGATACCCTGGAGGACCGTTTTGGCCTGCGCAGTATCGAGCGGCGCGGCGCAAAGCTGTACCTCAACGGCGAGGCATTGTTCCTGCGCGGTATCTCCGTCCACGAGGAGCCGCTTGGAGAGCAGGGCTCGCGCTGGATGGACGATACGGCGGTCAACGATCTGCTCGACCACGTGGAGGCGCTAAACGCGAACTTCGTGCGGCTGGCGCACTATCCGCACAACGAACGCATGCTGCGGCTGGCCGAAGAACGCGGCCTGCTGGTCTGGTCCGAGATACCGGTGTACTGGGAAGTGATCGACTACTCGAGCGCGGCTACGCTGGCGCTGGCGCGGCGGATGCAGGCCGTCATGATTCATCGCGACTTCAACCGCGCCAACATCGTCGTCTGGTCGGTGGCCAACGAAACGCCGATTACCGCGCCGCGCAACGCTTTTCTCGGCGTGCTGATCGACGACGCGCGCGCCCTGGGCGGTAAGCGCCTGATCTCGGCGGCGCTCAACAAGAATCGAGTCGAAGGCAACCGGATCACGATCGACGATCCGCTCGGGCGCGAACTCGATCTAATTGCCGTGAACGAATACGAGGGCTGGTACGGGCCGCGCAAACTGCACGAGATCGGCGAGGTGCAGTGGTCGAGCGTGTACGACAAGCCGCTCATGTTTTCGGAGTTCGGCGCCGGCGCGCTCGCGGGCTACCGTGACGAAAAGGAAATTCGCTGGACAGAGGACTTTCAGGCTGCGTTCTATGCCGAGAGTCTGGACATGCTGAGCCGCGCCCCGAACCTGACGGGACTGTCTCCCTGGCTGCTCAAGGATTTCCGCTCGCCGCGCCGCTGGCACGGCCGTTATCAGGACTTCTGGAATCGTAAAGGCGTCATCTCCGAGACGGGCGAACGCAAGCTTGCCTTCGACGTACTCGCCGACTGGTACGCCGACAGGGCGGCTCGGGACGCGGCGGAACGATGAGCTTGTCGGGCTGGTCACGGCGCCACGTCATCGCCGCTCTGGCGGCCTCCGGCGCGCTCGGCGCCTGCCGTGGCATGCCCGTTGCGGCTTCGCGGCCGCCATGGGACGAGGCCGAGGCGATTGCGCGGGGTATTCAGCCCGCGTCGATACCGCGGCGCTCGTTTCCGGTCGAGCCGGCCGGCCCCCGGAACCGGGACATCCGGCCCGCGATCCTCAAAGCGCTCGAGGCTGCCGTGGCCGGCGGCGGCGGCCGCGTCGTGGTGCCGCCCGGCCGCTGGCTGTGCGAAGGACCCATTCATCTCGAGAGCCGCTGCGCGCTGCACGTGTCGAAGGGCGCGCATCTGGCGTTCGGAGGCGACGCAAGCGCGTATCTTCCCGTCGTGTTTACCCGCTGGGAAGGCACGGAGGCGTACAACTATTCGCCGATGATCTATGCGCGCGGCGTAGAGGACGTAGCGGTCACCGGCGAAGGTACGCTGGACGGCCAGGGCGCCGCGCATTTCCTGCCGTGGCGCGAGCGGCAGAAACCCGATCAAAACCGGCTGCGCCAGATGGGCGCTGACGGCGTTCCGCCCGAACAACGGGTCTTCGGAGCGGGGCATTTCTTACGACCGCAGTTCGTGCAGTTCGTCGATTGCGAGCGGGTATCGGTCGAGGGCGTGACGCTCGTCGACTCGCCGTTCTGGTGCCTGCATCCAGTGTATTGCCGTCATGTGACGGTCAGGAACGTCCGCATAGTCAGCCGGCACATCAATTCCGACGGCGTCGATCCCGACAGCTCCGAGGACGTCCTGATCGAAGGCTGCGAATTCGATACCGGCGACGACGGCGTGGCTATCAAGGCCGGCCGCGACGCCGACGGCTGGCGGGTCGGCCGCCCAACTCGCCGGGTTGTCGTGCGCGACTGCCGGTTTACCGGGCAGCGCGGCGGCGGCATGGCTATTGGTTCCGAAATGTCCGGCGGCGTCGAAGACGTGTTCGTCGAACGCTATGCGATGAACGCCGTCAACCACGGTCTGTACTTCAAGGCCAATCTCGACCGCGGCGGACTGATCAGGAACATCTTCATCCGCGACATCGATATCGAGCGGGCGGATACCGTGCTGATTTTCACCAACGACTATCACTCCTATCGCGGCGGCAACGCGCCGACGCGCTTCGAGGATGTGCGGGTCGAGAACGTGCGCTGCGGGCAGGCGGAGCTCGGCATTAGCATTGTCGGCCATCCGAACGCTCCGATACGCCGGGTCAGCGTCGAGAACTTGCGCGTGGACCGCGTGCAGAGCCCGGTCGATCTGCGCCACGTCGAGGCGCTCGAGTTTACCAACGTAAGGATGAACGGCGAGCTGATCGCCGCCGAGGAAACCGCGCCCGGCTCGGTCGACCGCACGCTCCGTTACTAGATCCAAAAAAAGCGGCGGGTTCGTTCGACCCCGCCGCTCCTGTCCTGCTGCCCTGGACGGGACCCGCCGCTAGAAGCTGCTCACGACGCCGAGCTGGAAGGTGCGGCCGAAGTCTTCGAAGCGCGAGTACAGTGGCTGGTTGTTCACGCCGCGGAAGTAACGCGACTCCGTTTCCTCGTTGATGTTGATCGCGTCGAAGAAGACCTGGAAGTTATCCGTGAAGTTGTAGCGCACCGTTGCGTCGAGCGTGAAGAACGATTCCTGGAACTCGTCTTCCTCCGGATCGTCGCCGATCGAGCGCAGCGCCTCGCCGCGGTAGTTCATGGCGAAACGCACGAGCAGGTTGTCGGTTTCGTAACCGAGCGACAGGTTGCCCGATTCCTCGGAGGAGCCCGGCAGCCGGAAGGCGGCGCCGTCGCGTACTGACGGATCCGAGCTTTCCGCATCGATCAACGTGATGTTGCCGCTGACGAACAGGCCCGACAGCGGGCCCTGCAGATAGTCGAAGAAGTGGCTGGCGGAGAGCTCCAGGCCGAGCACTTCGCCGTCACCGCCGTTGATCGTGGTTTCGAGTTCGCCAATGGGCGCGCCGCTCACAGGGTCGACGTTGAAGCCGAGAACACCCGTTATCGAATCGGCCTCGTCGAAGTCCACGCCAATGAAGGTGTTGGTCAGGTCCTTGTAGAACACCGCCGCTGTCAGCACCGTATTGTCCGCGGGGTACCAGCCGAACGTTGCGTCTATCTGATCGGCAATCAGGGCTTCGAGATTGGGGTTGCCGCCCTCTATTTCGGACTCGACGATGGCTACCTGCGTCGGTGTGCCGTTCAGGTTGATGGTCGTGAGTTCCGCGCCCGGATCGGCATCCGCCGGCAGCAGGTAGTCCACCGACAGCGTCCGCAGTGCACTGGCATCGCCATAGCTCGGGCGAACCTGGCCACGCGAGTAGCCGAAGCGAACCAGCGTCTGCTCGGTCGGCTCCCAGCGCAGCGAGAGATTCGGCAGAACCTCGCGGTAGTCGCTGTCGAAGGTCTGTATGGTCTCGAAGTCGAAACCCGCGTTGTCTTCGTCTTCCGTGAACGTGCGGCCGAAGGTGCCCGTCGTCGAGAACTCCGTCTCTTCGATGCGGACGCCGCCGACGAGGCTCAGCGTGTCGCTGAGTTCGACCTGCATGGACACGTAGCCGGCCAGCGTTTGTTCTTCCGCCGTAAAGTCACGCCGGCTGTCGCCCGCCACGAGACCGGTTGCGGCGCGGATCTCGCTCAACAGCGTTCTGAACGGCTCGATCGCCGGGAAAATCGCGCCGTCGGCAAGGCCGCCGTCGATGGGCAAACCGGAATCGGGCCGGAAGTTCGGTACGTCGGCGAGCGTCAGCTCGAAGCCCGCGTCTTCTATTGCATCGTCGTCGATTTCCCGCTCGCCGCGCAGGAAAGAGCGCTCGCGGTCGCGATGCTTGACGCCGAATTTGATTGTCGCGTCGCGGCCGTTCAGAGTGAACGCCCTTTCGAGATCGATGTTGCCCGACCAGATATCGTCTTCGCGATCTTCGTCGATGATGAGCAGCTGATTCAGCGGGAAGTCGTCGAGATCGGGCTGAAAGCCGAGTTCGAAGCTCGTCTTGTCGTCGTTATCGCCACGGCCGACGACGTCGAACCCTGCGGCTGTCTGACCCCAGTTGGCGTCGACGATGAGGTCGCGCTCGCGGAACTGGCCGCGCAGGCCGTTATCGATCGTAAAGCGGTTGCGCGAGTAATCCGCGGCGTAGGACAAGGTCCAGTCGCTGCCGACGGGGTTTTTGCCCTCGAAGTGCAGGGCAAGCGTGTCTTCTTCACGTGGCTGGAAGAAAGTCTGCCGGTCGATGTCGACGTCGGAGAACTGGCCCGAGCGGGCGCCGATCGCGACGATCTCGTCGGCGTTGGCATCGCGCAGTTCGACTTCCTGCTGCAGGCGGACGTCGTCGTCTTCGAGGCGTCCGTAGAGTGCGCTGAAGCTGTACTCGGAGCCGCCGTCGAGCCGGTAGTCGAGCGTAAGGGTGGCGCCGATGCGGTCGCGGCGACCGAGTTCCAGGCGCTGATCGAGTTCCTGCGGCAGCAGCGCTTGGTCGAACCCGGGCTCGATAATCGCCTCCTCGTCACCCGTACCTTCGTCGAAGTCGTCGCGTTCGACAAGGCGAATGCCGCCGCCCGAGTCGGTCTGCAGGCGGTCGAGCTGAATCTCGCGTTCGAAGTAGTTGGCGGCCGCGGCGATACCGAATTCGCCGCGCTCGGTATTGAAGCGGCGCGTGAAGTCCGCGGTGATCTTCGGCCGGGCTTCGTCGGCCATCTCGGTGTAGGTGGCCTGAGCCAGTATGCGGGCGGTAAAGGTATCCCCGCGGTCGAAGGCCGACAGCGGTCGCAGATCGATTTTTGCACCGAGCGAATCGTGATCCTGGTCCGCCAGCAGCGACTTGTTCACGGCCACCTTGGATAAGAGGTCGGACGGGATGACGTCCAGCGCCGTCGAGCGGTTGCCGCCGTCGTCCGACGAGCCGATCTGTGCATTGTTGACGGTGACCTGCACAAAATCCGACGGCAGGCCGCGGACGCTGACGAAGCGTCCTTCGCCTTCGTCGCGCACGATGACGAGACCGGGCAGGCGTTGCAGCGATTCCGCGATGTTCTGATCGGGAAACTGGCCAATGTCGTCGGCGGTAATGACCGACTGGATGTTGACGGCCTCACGCTCGATCTGCGTGGCCTCCTGAATCTGCTGCCGGACTCCGCGGACCACGATTTCCTCTAGCGTTCTCGTGGACTCCGCATCGTCGCCGTCTTGGGCGGAGGCTGGGCTTAGCCACCCGGCCGCCAGCAGAGCGATTACGGAAAAAAAGAATAAAACATGACGAGACTCCCGAACGGAAGCCCCTTGCTTGGCTGCGTTGCTCATCAATACCCCCCTGTACCAAAGCTTGACTGGTCAGTTCGAATCCAGCTAAATTGGCTTGACAAAACATATATGACCAATTCGGTCCGTGTCAAGAAAAGAGTCAATCCAGGAGTTCCTTTGCAAGTGATTAGATGTCTGTTTCTGGCGGTTTGGCTGTGCCTGACCGGGTCGCAGAGCCATGCCGGAGAGGTTTTGGATGCCGTTGGGCCGATCTGCCAGCCTGAGCAATTCGGCGGTGAGGCAAATGATAATCGGTCTGACACGATGGCCCTGCAGGCGGCCATTGCAAGCTGCGCGGGCCGCAACGGGAGCGTGGTCGTGGCAGCCGGCGAGTGGCTGACCGGAGGATTGACGCTGGGGTCGGACATGACCTTCAGGCTGGAGGCCGGTGCGATTCTGCGCCTCATTCCCGACATGGCGCTGTATCCGGCGATCGACGCCGGAACGGGTGCCAGCGATCGCAGCCGGTACGCGGCGTTGTTTGCGCCGTTTGCACGCAATCTGCGCATTGAAGGGCCCGGCCTCATTGACGGTTCGGGTCCCGAATTCTGGGACAAAAACTTCTACGATCTCGGCATCCCGAGACCGACCCTGCCGCGGCCCGGGCCGGTCATCGAGCTGGCCGACTGCCGGAACGTCGTCGTGGACGGTCTCCGCATGGAGAATCTGCCGGGCTACGCCATCCGCTTCCATCGCTGCGAGCACAGCCTGGCGCTCGACGTACACATTCGCAACGACCTGCGCAGCCCGAATACGGACGGCATTCAGATTCGCGACAGCGCCGACATTCGTATTCAGCGCGCCGACATCAGCACGGGCGACGATGCGGTCGTCCTCAAGTCCGGGGGGCGCGCTGTTGAGCGCATCGTGATTGAGGACAGCCATCTAATCAGCGATGACGCCGCGATCAAGTTCGGCACCGGTAGCTGGCACGGCGTGAAGGATTCGATTTTCAGGCGTAACGTGATTGATGAATCGCGCTACGGCATTGCGATCTTTACCCTGGACGGCGGCGTGCATCAGCGCAACGTATTCGAAGATACGACCATCACGACCGGGGGGCGGCACCGGCGCACTTATCCGGTGTACGTCGATGTCGATCGCCGCGAAGCAGACCGCGAGTGGGGAGGGGTGGATGGTCTGACTTTGCGCAACGTTGAGATCGTCAGCGACGGCGCGTCGCTCATCGCGGGGAATCCGAACGCCCTGCTGTACGACATTCGTCTGGAAAACGTCACGATCAGTCGTCTCGACGAGGCAGAAAATCTGCAACGCCGCGCCGGCAAGCCGCGCGGTAACGTCACTATCGCAACCCAGGTCGATAGCGTGGACTATTCGAGGAGCGCGGCCGAAGTCGTCATTGCGCACGCTCGCGGCGTGTTTCTCGATACTCTGCTGACGCCTGGATGCGTCGATCTCGGAAAGCGCAAACCCATTGAGCTCATCGACGTCGAGTTCAGCGCGCTGAGCGCTGAATCGTCGGCGGGCGAGGTCTGTCCGTAGCACTGTAGTCCGATCGATCCGATTGAGGACATCCACCATTCCTCGGATCCGATTGAGGACATCCACCATTCCTCGGTAATCAAATCAATCCAATCGAGGACATCCATCATTCTTCGGATTTGTCGTCAAATCGCTGAGTTACTGTTGCAGCCGAATGCTTCGGAATAAGCTCCAATAGGTGCATGACTCTAGCGCGCCGCCAGCTCGTAAGCCTAAATCACACGCCCTACTATCACTGCACCGCCCGCTGTGTCCGACGGGCCTTTCTTTGCGGCAAAGATGTATACAGTGGCCGTGACTTCGGACATCGTAGGCAGTGGCTTGAAAATCGGTTGAGCGTGCTCGCTTCCGTGTTCGCGATCGATCTCTTGGCTTACGCGATCATGAGCAATCACTATCACGTGGTTGTGAGGCTCAGCTCTAAGACAAGTGAGCAATGGTCGAATTGCGAAGTTGTCAAACGCTGGCGGGTCTTGCACCCTGCGGCTGCTGAGGATGCCCAACCAGAGATCGTCGCCCTATGGCGGGAGCGACTCGGCTCTTTAAGCTGGTACATGCGCGAGATCAATGAGCCACTTGCTCGATGGGCTAACCGGGAAGACGATTGTACGGGCCGTTTCTGGGAAGGGCGCTTCAAGTCACAGGCGTTGCTAGATGAGCGCGCGGTACTCGCCTGTATGGCCTATGTAGATCTGAACCCGGTCCGGGCGGGATTGGCGGACACGCCGGAGAACTCAACTCATACTTCGATCAGAGCCAGGGTCGAGGGCAGAGACTCACACCTTGCTCGCTTCGAAGAAGATAGAGAAGGCTTTAAGATCCCGCTTCGAGAAACAAGTTACCTCGAACTAGTAGATTGGACCGGCCGTGCCATGCGAGGGTGCAAGCGAGGTTTTATTCCGGCCAGCGCCCATGCAATTCTTGATCGCATCGCCCAACATCCTGACGGATGGCTACGCGAGATACGGTACTACGGCCGCTGGTACTACCGGGCTTCGGGTTCATTCACGGCGATGAAAGCACTCTGTCGAGCGCTTGGACAGACATGGCTCAAAGGCATGGGCCGCGTGCGCTCGCGCGACGGATTGGGCCAAGCAAGCTAAGGTCCTGTCTTTGAGAGAGGGGCGAGTCCGAGTATCGTCGACATCCGCCCGCAAGTAGAACGTCTTTCCGGGCACCCCGTCGCAATTTGGAACCTCCAATTACCGTAGACTACGCATCCTCCTATTTTGGTTAATGTGCTTTTTGATGGGTGTCCTCGTTTGATCATGATGGATTACAGCCGATACAAAGTCGCGACGTATGCGATAGCTGCAATACTCCTTTTCGTTGCCGATGTTGCGGTGGCGCATAACGTATCGGAGCAGGACGCCGAGCTGATCGCCGGCAAGACTGGCTGGCAGTTTGTGCTGTATGTCTGGCTCGGCGCCAAACACATGGTGACCGGCTACGATCACTTGCTGTTCCTTGTTGGTGTCGTGTTCTACCTGCGGGAGTTCAGGAATGTCGCGATTTTCGTCAGCCTTTTCGCCCTGGGTCACTCAATAACCCTAATCTTGGGTGTCCTTTTGGACCTTGGTGTCAACGCTTATCTCGTTGATGCGATTATCGGGCTTTCCGTCATCTACAAGGGTTTCGACAATCTCGACGGCTTTAAAACGCTGTTCGGCGAGAGCCCGAGCGAGCGCGTGGCGGTCTTCCTGTTCGGACTGTTTCACGGACTCGGCCTGGCCACCAAGCTGCGGGACCTCGGCTTGTCCGACGACGGTCTGTTCGCGAACCTGGTGTCGTTTAATCTCGGCGTCGAGTTGGGTCAGCTAGCGGCATTGGTCGTGATTCTGCTGTTACTGCGAACGTTGCCGCGTCGAAGCAGGAGGTCGAAGACCGGTGCTGCCGTCAACGTTGGTCTGATCGCTGCTGGCGCGGCGCTGCTTGCCTACCAGCTAGCCCTGTATGCAGCTTCCTGATCCCGTCGGATTGCCCGATGCTCTTCCTAGGAACGAAAAGTCAATGAACAAAACAACGCTTGTATTGGTAACGCTCGCCGCCGTGGCGTTGGGCCTGTTGATCGGAGTCGGGCTGGCGGATCGGCAGCACGGCGGCCCGGCGCCCGCCGTACCTGCCCCAACGAGTTTGGAAGCTCTCAACGGCGCTCCGGTTTTCCGTTATCTCAAACCGGAGGACTTTCAAGGGTCTGCATCAAGGCGTGCAGGCGACGGACCGGCCACGGTCGGTGAAAACTTCACTAGACAGGACAAGGCCTGGAAGTCTGAGACTTTGCAGATCGAGTTGGGCCCCGAGGGCGACGTAGAGTACAAAGTGTTCATGGCCGAGGGTGATTCCATTGTCTTCACCTGGCAGGTGGCCGGTGCGAAGGTTTACTTCGATTTTCATGCGCATGACGATGCGTTCGGCAAAGAGTTTTTCACCCGCTACGAAAAGGGCGAGGCCGAGCGGGGTGCCGGATCGATTCTCGCTCCCTACACGGGCCAGCATGGCTGGTATTGGCGTAACCTGGAGACCCGTCAGGCAACGGTGACGCTCGAAGTGGCTGGTTTCTACGATCGCATTGAAGAAGCGGAGTTGTAAGCGCAAACAAGGACACCCACCAATCTTCCAGTCCATCGACAGGCAACGGGGCTGAGGGCGTAAGACTCCGAAATGGCTGCCTTGGCGGTCGCGCCGCTACCGTGCCGACTCGGGAAAAGGGGGCAGTCGATCGATGTCATTGGGGTCGTGCTGCACAATCACCACTGGTTTGATGTTTTCGAGAATCCCCATAAACCTTTCGATCGACGCCAGCGTGTCCGCGCGGCTCGTATTCCAGCGCGATACGTTTCTTCGCCCGATCTCACTGTGAAAGTGAAACAGGTCTCCACTTAGCAGAACGTAACCCGTCTCAGTCAGTCGGACGAGCAAGGCGCTGTGGCCCGGTGTATGCCCGGGTGTGGCGAGTATGTTGACTGTGCCGTCTCCGAATACGTCGAAATCGTGAGCGAATTCGACAATAGTCGCCTTGTCGTCGAACCATGGTGAGAGTCGCAACCGGGCGCTTCCAGCAGGATCGTTGCGTATCCAGTCAATGTCTGCACTGTTCATGAGAAGCGTGGCCCCACTGAATGCCGCGGCTTGACCGATATGATCGCCATGAAAGTGACTGATACCGAGAAAGTCGATGTCCGATGTCTTTAGTCCAATCCGTTTGAGTTGCTCCTCAATGGTTACGCTAATCGTCGATAGCCATCCGTTCCTGAATTCCGTATTGCCTAGGTACTCGCGTGGAATACCGGCGTCCCAGAGCATGAAGCGAGCACCGTTGCGAATGAGATAGCAGCCGTTACTGATCGTCGCCGATTGCCCATCGTAAGCATGCGTGTCCGAAAAGTAGTGGATGTCCTCAATGATCATTTCACCGCAGTCCAATCGCCATAATTCGACGTCGGCCTTAATGCTGGCCGACAGCGAAGAGCCTGACAAACACAACAGTGCTACAGAGAAGAGGTTTCGATAGCGCAACGGCGGAAAGGACATAAGCGATACTCTACCAACTAACTTACGGGCCACTATAGCCGGACGCCGCCGCTCAAAACGGCGAAAATTGGTCGCCTGGGCGCACAAAAAGTGCAAGGAGAGGGACGAGCAGCATGACAGAAAATCGGAAACTGGATGACAAGGATCACGAAATTCTCAGGCAGCTCCGGGAAGATGCCTGGCGCACGCATGCGGAGCTCGGTGAGGCCGTACACCTATCGGCCAGCGCTGTGCAGCGGCGCGTGAAACGGCTTCGCCGCGACGGAGTCATCGTCGGTGCCAAGGTGACCGTCAACGAATCCATGCTCGGCCGAGGGTTGCGTGTCTACCTGCTGCTTGAGCTCAACGATGACAGCAGCGCAAGCCTCAGGTCCTTGGCCGACGACCTGAAATCCTACTCGGAGATAACTCGCGTCGATCTGCTCAGCGGCAAATTCGACATCATTGTCATGCTGGATTGTAAAGACATGGACAGTTTTACCGAGGTTGCAATGAATGCGATTAATGCGAATGCCAATGTGCGCCATTGCTGGACCCTCATGCGTCTCAAGATCTTGGTCGAGTGACGCGTTGCGGTTGTAAGTGTGCTCGCACTCATATACTATTTGGTTATAGGTATTGGGCTTCGACAAGTCCGTGGGCGGTTGCTTTTCAAGGCGGGAAGCTGAGGGAGAGCAAGATGCAGAAGACAGCCCTTCCGAGTGTCAGCGAAGATGCTCAAAACGAAATCAATCTGACGCCGATGCTCGACGTCGTGTTCATCATGTTGATCTTTTTCATCGTAACCGCGTCGTTCATAAGAGAAACAGGGCTCGATCTGAGTCGATCCGACGCGAACGAAGAGCCGGTTCCCGCCGCCGAAAACATCCTGGTCTCGATCGCAGAGGACAACGCCATATGGATCGATGGGCGGCTGATCGACCCGAGAGCCGTGACCGCAAATATCGCCCGGTTGCGCGCCGAACGACCCAAATCCACCGTAATCGTTCAGGCTGCAAAGCGTTCGTCGAACAAGACGCTGGTTCGAGTGATAGACGCTTCGCGGCTGGCCGGAGCGTATGACATCGCCCTGGCGAAGTCCGCGAACTAGCGACGAGACGGCGCTCGATGCCCAAACGCAAGGCAGACCGTATGTGGCCTGTATGAATGATGGGTGTCCCCGTTCAAGGCGTTTGAGCTTGCTTGCGTCTTATTGATGAGTGTCCCCGTTTGAGCCCGATTGATGGGTGTCCCCGC
>JBCBSC010000033.1:0-43743 GCA_039819385.1 Pseudomonadota bacterium
CGAAGGCGCCAGCGGCGAACTCTATCTCGACGCGGACGGCCGAGTTCACCGGCGACTGGCCTGGGCCGAGTTTCAGAACGGCGTGCCGGTAGCCCTGCCACCTGCCGCTGAGCGAGCGGGTGACGAACGCGATCTCGATCGCATGGAAGACAACGCAGATGCGGGAGGCGTGCGCGAATGGAATCGCCGCGGCAGAGAGGAAGAACGGGTACAAGACCGCGCACGGGAACGAGCCGAACTCTAGGCCGGAAGGCCGAAAATCGGGCCCTGCAATGGCTACTGCGCCGTGGCCTGACCCTGCTGGCGCGTAACTTCCACTGCCGTCATGGCGAGCTGGACCTCGTCATGCGCGACCGGGATCTGATTGTTTTTGTCGAAGTACGTTGTCGTGCCGGCAGATCTATTAGCCGGGCCACGACCACCGTGGATCGCCATAAACAACAACGTCTCGCGCGCGCAGCTCTGTTCTTTCTGGCGCAGCATGCAGAATTCGGCGATTGCAGCACGCGATTCGACGTGGTGGGCTTTGACGGCAATCCGGATAAGGGAGTTGACGTCGACTGGATACGGGACGCGTTTCACCCGGAATTCTAATACACGAAACGGCACGGTTGCTGCCGGCACGACAGCGACCGGCCGGCCTTGCAACTGCTAGACTATGCGGCAGTCTAGCCACACTTACTCGGGAGTCCGAATGAATTCGCAAGATCGCGTCCGCGCGCATTTCGAGGAGAGCATCGCCGTCAAGAAGGCGGCAGCAGACGCTGTCTGCCAAAGCGTTGTCGCCGCGGGCCAGCTCATGAGCGAAGCGCTCCTGGCCGACGGCAAGATCCTGAGCTGCGGCAACGGCGGCTCCGCGGCCGATTCACAGCACTTCTCGTCCGAACTCCTCAACCGCTTCGAGATGGAAAGACCGGGCCTGCCCGCAATGGCCCTGACGACCGACAGTTCGACGCTGACTTCGATCAGTAACGACTACGCATACGAGGACATTTTCAGCAAACAGGTTCGCGCATTAGGCCGGGCTCCCGACATCCTGCTCGGCATTTCCACGTCCGGAAATTCCGAAAACGTATGCCGCGCGATCGCTGCCGCACACGAACGCGGGATGCGCGTTGTCGCACTAACGGGACGGGACGGTGGCCGCATGACCGAGTTGTATCGTGACGGCGATATAGAGATCAGAGTGCCTGCCAGCCGCACTGCGAGAATCCAGGAGGTGCACCTTGTAGTGATTCACTGCCTGTGCGACCTGATCGACACTAGCCTGCTGGGCAGCGGCGACTAGCCGCACGCCAAGCGCACTGGGCCCTGCTGACGGAGAACGCCGGCGCTTACTGAAGAGAGCTGTGGCCCGAAGCTTGCGGGCGCCGTGCTTTATTTGACGAGCTTCAGATGTGTGCGGGCGGACCGCTGTTCGGCGGTTACGGGCTGCGCCGCGGCCGCCGTCTCCTCGCTCGACTCGTCGTTGTCGTGCGAAAAGATCATGCCCTGTCCGGTTTCCCGCGCGTAGATACCCAGAACCGACGGCATTGGAACGACAACGTCGAACGGAACGCCGCCAAAACGGGCCCTGAAGCTGATTACATCGTTCTGCATCTTCAGATTATGTGCAGCGGATTCGCTGATATTGAGAATAATCTTGCCGTCTTTGACATGTTGCGGCGGGACGTCTACACCGCCCAGAGTCGCGTCAACCACGATGTGCGGAGTATTGCCGTTATCACCCATCCATTCGTGCATGGCGCGAATAAGATAAGGACGTTTGGATCGAGTCGTATTAGTCAACGAATATTGGTGGTTGGTGAAACCGCCCCTCTTGCTTCCGCAAAGCTTATCACCGTTTGCTCAGCCGCGGCCAAACATGACATAAGCCGCTGAGACTGCCGGCGAACGCTGCGAATTTTGTGAACGAACCGAATGTCGGCGAAACAACGCTGCAGGATCAGATTCGCATTTCGTGTTCGAGCTCGGTGAGACTTTGCTGAAATGACCGGCGCTCGAATACCCGGTTCATGTAATCCTCGATAGGTTCGGCCTGACTGCCGAGTTCAATCCCGTACAGCGGCAGACGCCAGAGAATCGGAGCTATGCTGCAGTCCACGAGCGAGAATTCCTCGCTGAGAAAGTAAGGACGCGCGCCGAACAGCTCGGCACTCTGCAGAATGCTTTCACGTAGCTGCTTCCGGGACTTCGCACCCAGCTTGCCTTCCGCCGAATCCGCTTCCTCAGCCAGGGAGTACCAGTCTTTTTCGATCCGGAACAGCGCCAGCCGGAACTGCGCCCGGGTCACTGGGTCGACCGGCATGAGCGGGGGGTGTGGGAACCGCTCGTCGAGATACTCGATGATTACGCGCGAATCGTACAGCGTCAGATCTCTGTCCACGAGCGTAGGCACCGTGTGATACGGATTGAGGTCCATAAGGTCCTCGGGCAGCTCCGGTCCCGCCACGTTGGCGATCTCGATGTTGATGTTCTTCTCGGCCAGCACCAGTCGCGTACGATGACTGTGAATATCGGTCGGGCGGGAAAACAACGTCATTACTGAGCGTCGATTGGCAATCACTGCCATGGTTTGATCCTTCGTCTATCGGTTTGTCGTGCCGCACTCTATGCCGCCGGAGCTGTATTCTTAAGCCGCCGGCGACCTCCGAACGGCTGTTATTTTACGTCTTTCCAGATCTGTTTCTTGAGCATGCGGGCGACGATCAGAAACACGGTCAAGTAAATCAGCACCCATACGCCGAGCGTACGGCGTTCCGACCGGACCGGTTCGGCAATGTAGACCAGGAAGTTCGTCGTGTCGCGGACGAACTCGTCGTAGGCCTCCGCGTCGAGCTGGCCAGGTATCAACGGTTCGAAGCTCTCGAAGGTTCTCTTGGTAACGCCGTCCGTCGTTTGCTCGTTGAAAATCGCCTGCTGAAATCCTTGCAGCTCCCAGAGCACATGCGGCATCGACGTACCGGCGAGCAGCGTGTTGTTCGTGCCGTGCCGGTGGCTGGGATCGACGTAAAAACTCTTCAGGAAATTGTAGATATAGTCCGCGCCGCGCGAGCGGGCGAGCAGCGACAGGTCCGGCGGCGTTGCGCCGAACCACCGCTCGGCGCCATCCGCTGGCATGTTGACGTTGATCGTCTCGAACGTTCGCTCGGCGTTGAACATCAGGTTTTCGATCAGCTGGGCATCGCTCAACTCGAGATGCTGGCCTATGGTCGAATAGCGCACGTACTGCGCCGAATGGCAGCCGGAACAGTAATTCATGAAGTTCGCGGCGCCGCGCTGCAGCGAATTGACGTTGTCCGGATCGATGCCCGAAGGCTCGAGGTCGAGCTTGGGCCCGGCCGCCAGCAGCGGTGCCGAGGCGAACAAAAGAGCTGCAGCGGCGAGGTGCGAAACTAATACGGATCTAGCCATTGTAAACCACCCTTTCCGGCACGGGTTTCGTCTTGTCTATGCTCGTGTAGTAAGGCATCAGCAGGAAAAAGGCGAAGTAGATGACGGAGAAGATACGGGTCAGCAGCACGTATATTCCTTCCGCCGGCTGCACACCGAGCCATCCGAGCGACACAAAACTTATGACGAACAGCGTCAGAGCCGTCTTGTACATCCAGCCACGATAGCGAATGGAGCGCACCCTCGACCGATCCAGCCACGGGAGGAACAACGGCAGGATGACCGAAATGCCGAACAGGATGAAGCCCCAGAGTTTGTCCGGGACGGCGCGAAGAATCGCGTAGTAAGGCGTGAAGTACCAGACCGGCGCAATGTGCTCCGGCGTCACCGAGGGGTTCGCGGGATCGAAGTTCGCATGTTCGAGGAAGTAACCGCCCATCTCGGGCGCAAAGAAGACCACCGCGGAGAAGATCATCAGGAACACGATGATCGCAACGAGATCCTTGCTGGTGTGATACGGATGAAACGCGACGCCGTCGAGCGGTACGCCGTTTTCGTCTTTCTTCTCCTTGATCTCGATCCCGTCCGGGTTATTCGACCCCACTTCGTGCAGCGCGACGATGTGCACGAAGATGAGACCGATCAGCGCGAGCGGCAGTGCAATGACATGCAGGGCAAAGAAGCGGTTCAGCGTAATGTCCGAGATGGAGTAATCGCCGCGGATAATCTCGACCAGGGCGTCTCCCACGACCGGAATTGCCCCGAACAGCGAGATAATGACCTGAGCACCCCAGTAGGACATCTGGCCCCACGGCAGCAGGTAGCCGGCAAAGGCTTCCGCCATCAGCACCAGGAAGATCAGCATGCCGATGACCCAGATGAGTTCGCGCGGCTTCTTGTAGGAGCCGTACAGCATCGCCCTGAACATGTGCAGATAAACCACGACAAAGAAGAACGACGCGCCGGTAGAGTGCATGTAGCGAATCAACCAGCCCCACTCCACGTCGCGCATGATGTATTCGACCGACGCGAATGCCTCTGCGGAGGACGGCTTGTAGTTCATAGTCAGGAAAATGCCGGTGACGAGCTGAATAATCAGCACGACAAACGCCAGCACGCCGAAGACGTACCAGATATTGAAATTCTTGGCCGCGTAGTATTCCGTTACGTGGTACTTCATCGTCGAAGTCCAGGGGAACCGCGCGTCTACCCACTCCAGCAGGCCGCCCTTGGTCTTGCCGACTTCCGCTTCTACTCTGGCCATCTAAGCTGCTCCCGTATCCTGACCAATCAGGATCAGGTCGTCGCGCACGAACCGGTACGGCGGCACGCGCAGATTGGTCGGCGCCGGCACGCCCTTGAAGACGCGTCCCGCCAGGTCGAACTTCGAGCCGTGGCAGGGGCAGAAGAAACCGCCACTCCAGTTTTCGGAGGGCCGAACCTCGAAATCCTGCAACGGCGCGCAACCGAGGTGAGTACAGGAGCCCTCGAGCACGAGTATCTCCGGCTTGATCGAGCGCGTGGCGTTTACCGCATAGCCCGGCTGATGATCGACCGTCGAATCCGGATCTCGCAGCTGGTCGAGATTGTCCGCGAGTCTCGCCACCATGTCCTCCGTACGTTTCAGCACGTAGACGACCTTGCCCCGCCACACGACGCGGATCATTTCACCCGGCTCCATCGAGCCGATCGCAACCTCGACCGGCGCGCCTAGCGCCTGAGCGCGCGCGCTGGGCTTCAGCGACGACAGAAACGGAACGGCAACCCCGACGGCCCCAACGGCGCCGACCGTGGCGGTTGCTATGGTTAAAAAGTGACGTCTATTGCTGTCAACGTCGGCTTCTTTCATCGGACACTCCAGTGCACGCAGCACGGCTCCGGCCAGTGTTTTCCGGCCGAAACGATACTAAGCGGGGCAGACGAACCGGCAGATATGAAACGAGTTGATACGTTTCGGCCACCACGTCGTATGATGGATTTGCTCAGTTCGCTTAGCAGCTCTTCGTGCAACGCTGTTTTTATGCTCGGTTTCGAAACTGTAAGATTTGCAGCAGACCCGCTTTGACGTCAGGATGACGCCTGCCGGGGCTGGGGTACTGTGAGCGCAGAGTATACACGGGGCCTGACGGTATTGGCCAGAGAGTATTGAGAAAAGCCCGAAGGTAGTCCCCGCTTGAAACGTCTCAAATCAGCGCTGGTTTTTCTGCTGCAATCGATCGTTGTAGGCCTCGCCGTCGCGTTCCTGGTCGTGCTCGTGCGGCCCGACCTCATGCCGCTGATAGCGCAGGACATTGGCGGCGAGCCCGCCAGCTACGCCGCGGCTATCGACAGGAGCGCCGCCTCGGTCGCCAATGTCTACATCAAGCGCCTGGTCGCCAACGCCGACACGACGGCCGGGCGCACGCGCTTCCAGGTCAATACCAGCTTCGCTTCGGCCGTGGTCATCGACCCCGACGGCTACCTGGTAACCAACTATCATGTCGTCGCACAGGCGGCTGAGATCCGTATCCAGCTCGCGGACGGCCGCCTTGCCGAGCCGGAAATCGTGGGCGTTGACCGGGAAACCGACCTCGCGCTGCTGCGTATTGGCCTCGACGACCTCGAAGCCATTGGCATGGGGAACTCGAGCGACCTCCGGATCGGCGACGTGGTGCTCGCCATAGGCAACCCCTACGGCCTGACCAAATCGGTCACGATGGGGATCGTCAGCGCCACTGGCCGCGGCCTCCTCAACCTCGCAACCTTCGAAAACTTCATCCAGACCGATGCGGCAATCAACGCCGGTAACTCGGGCGGCGCCCTGGTCAACAGCGTTGGCGAACTCGTCGGCATCAACACGGCCGTTCTCGCACAGGATCCAGGCACCGAGGGGATAGGCTTCGCGATTCCGGTCGACCTGGTGCGCGGCGTGGTTGCTCAAATCCGTGAAAACGGCCGGGTTGTGCGAGGCTGGATCGGGCTCGAGCCCGACGATCTGACCTCCGCCGAGCAGCTTGCGCTTGGCCTCGAATCGAATACGGGAATCCTCCTCGTCGACGTCTACGAGGCGAGCCCGGCCTCCGCAGCCGGCTTGCAGCGGGGCGACATCATTCTTTCCATCAACGGCGAAACCATCGTGTCCTCGCGGCAGGCTCGGCTGCTGGTGGCCGGCATGGCCCCTGGAGACAGGGTTGCGATAGTCGTGATTCGCGACGGTGTCCGCATCGAAGCCGACATTGTGGCGGGCGAACGTCCGGAGGAATCGCCCGTGTTCGTGCGTCCTTGAGCCGGCGGCGACGCGGGCCCGTCGCGGCGGCCCTGCGAGGCGCCCGCCTCAGCGGGACTGGTGTTCGAGTTCTGCCGGTGTCAGCGCTCGAATCGATAGCGCGTGGATCTCATTGCCAACCAGCGTTCCGAGCGTCTTGTAGACGAGCTGATGCCGGGCCAGCGGCCTGACGCCCTCGAATTCCGAAGCCACCACAAGCGCTTCGAAGTGGGTATTATCGTCGCTATTCACCGTGACGCTGGCGTCCTGAAAACCGGCTTCGATGAGACGCGTAATCTCGACAGGATTCATGAACGAAAACACCTCTTTCCTCGACAAGTTCGCCGCAGTCTACCCGCAACGAGACGTATTCCCAATGGCGTTGGCTCTTTGTGTATGATAATCGGTTGATCGTACGGCATCGGCCGAAAACAAGAAAAGCTCACCGGACTCTATGCTAATCAACTCAATCGAAGTGATTGGCGGCCTTGTGCTGCTTATCTGGGGGGCCGACCGCTTCGTGCTTGGCGCCGGAGCGGGCGCGCGGAACCTCGGCGTGGCGCCGCTGCTGGTTGGTCTGACCGTGGTCGCCTTCGCGACTTCCGCGCCCGAAATCCTCGTTTCGATGGTCGCGGCCCTGCGGGGCGAACCGGGACTCGCCTTCGGCAACGCCATTGGCTCCAACATCGTAAACATTGGACTCGTTCTCGGTCTGGTGGCAGCGATCAAGCCCATCCGGCTCACGTCGGCCACGCTGCGCAGGGAAATGCCCGCGCTGTTGGCCGTCACGCTATTGACGGTGTCGCTGTTTCTGGACACGTTCATGTCGAGAATCGACGGCATCGTCATGCTCGTCGGCCTGATTATCGTCATGATCTGGCTGACGCGGCTGGGTCTGCGGTCCTCGGCCGACGACCCTATCGCCGCCGACTTCGAAGCCGAGATACCGGACAAGCTGAGCATGAAAGTCGCCGTGTTCTGGTTCGTCATTGGACTCGGCACACTATTGCTGGGCGCCGAACTGCTGGTAGACGGCGCCGTCGGTATAGCGCGCGAAATCGGCGTCAGCGACGTCGTAATCGGCGTGACGCTGGTGGCACTGGGCACCAGCCTCCCCGAACTGGCCGTATCCCTCGTGAGCGCGCTCAAGGAGGAGCACGGCATGGCGATTGGCAACATCGTTGGCTCGAATATCTTCAACCTGCTCGCCGTGATCGGCGTCGCGGCCGCCATCGAGCCGAGCGCCGTTGCGCCGTCGGTGCTCTCGCTGCACCTTTTCGTCATGGTCGCCTTTACCCTCGTGCTGTTTGCGATGACCTACGACTACGATGGCAAGAGTGAACTATCCAGGGTCGAGGGCATCTCACTGGTAGCCGCGTTCCTCGCATATCAGGGCTATGTTTTCCATGGCGCCTTTTGAACCTCCCAGCACCGCTTTGCCCCCCTCGCGCTCCAATACCTGCCTCAGGGCTTGCCTTGGGCGAGTAAGTCCGGGTAACGGCGCGCTGGCTAAAAAGCCATGCGGAAAACGATTAGACTAAGGCGGCGTTGGGGCCGCCGCGGATTGAAGGATTGAGCAAAAACCTTACAGACGACGAACTATTGGCGCTGGCCCGCCGCGTGCTGGAAATAGAATCGCGCGCCGTCAGTACGCTGGCGGCACGGCTCGACGCCGATTTTGCGAAGGCCTGCCGGATCTGTCTCGCCACCGAGGGACGCGTCGTCGTAACGGGTATGGGCAAGTCAGGTCACGTGAGCTCCAAAATCGCCGCAACACTCGCCAGCACGGGCACGCCGGCATTTTTTATGCACCCGGCCGAAGCAAGTCATGGCGACCTCGGCATGATCACGACGGACGACACGCTGCTCGCCGTCTCCTATTCCGGCGAGACGGCGGAAGTGCTCACGATTCTGCCGGTGGTCAAGCGCATGGGCGCGAATCTGGTCTCGATTACCGGCAAGCCCGGCTCTACGCTCGCCGAAGCGGCCGACGTCCACCTCAACGTGGCCGTTGACGAGGAGGCCTGCCCGCTCAACCTGGCGCCTACGGCCAGTACGACGGCCACGCTTGCAATGGGCGATGCCCTGGCTGTCGCGCTGCTGGAAACGCGGGGCTTTACGGCGGAGGACTTCGCGCGCTCGCACCCCAGCGGCAGCCTCGGCAAACGCCTGCTGCTGCGGGTCGGCGACGTAATGCACAAAGGAGACTCGATCCCGGCCGTAAAGGCCGACGTCAAGCTTCGCGACGGGCTCATGGAAATGACCGCCAAGGGTCTGGGAATGACCGCCATCGTCGACGATGAGTTTCGCGCCGTGAGCGTATTTACGGACGGCGATCTGCGCCGCGCGCTCGATGACGGCGCCGACGTGCACAAGACGCGCATGGGAGACCTCGTCAAACCGGGCTGTCAGACCATTCCGGATAACGTCCTCGCGATCGAGGCGGTCAGGCAGCTTGAGGAAAACCGCATCACCTCACTGCTTGTCGTCGATCAGGACGGGCAACTCGTCGGCGCTCTGAACATTCACGACCTGTTTCGCGCGGGCATCATGTGATGGACGCAAAGCTCGCGGAACGGCTGCGGCAAATCGCACTCATTGGTTTCGACGTCGACGGCGTCTTCACGGACGGCCGCTTCTACCTCTCCGACGACGGCATCGAAAGCAAGACCTTTCACACGCAGGACGGTTACGGCGTGCGCGCACTCATTCGCTCGGGCGTAAGCGTTGCCGTCGTCAGCGGCCGCCGATCCGCTGCGGTCGAACACCGCATGCGCGAACTCGAGGTTGAGCACGTCGTACTCGGCAGCCGCGACAAGGTGCAGGACTTTGCCGGGCTGACCCAGCTGCTGGGTCTCGAGGCGCCGCAAACGGCTTTTGTCGGCGACGATCTGCCGGACTTGCCGCTGCTCGAGGCCGTTGGCTTTTCGTTCGCCGTCGCCAACGCCGTGGATACGCTCAAGAACAGCACCGACTACGTGACCCGCCGGGCGGGCGGCGCCGGCGCGGTGCGCGAAATCTGCGACCTCCTGCTGGCCGCGCGCGCCGAGGATTCGGCATGAGCCTCAAGAACGTACTCATCTACATGGCGCTCGTGCTGGCTGCGGCGGGTAGCTGGCATCTGGCGCGCGACCGCAGCGAGCCGGCCGCAGCGGCGGGCGCTGCGGAACTGCCGCAACGCGGTTTCTATCTGAAGGATGCGCGCATCTTCGGTACGGGGCCAAGCGGCGAACTTGTGTATCAAATCGAAGCCGAACACGCCGAGCAGGTCGAAGATCAGCGGGTCGACTTCAGCAATGTCACGCTTCTCTACGCGCCTGAGAGCAGAGTGCCCTGGACTGTCAACGCCGACAACGCGAGCATTCACAACGACGAGCGGCGCGTGTTGCTTAAGGGCCATGTCCGCGCCCTTAGTCAGGGCAGTGACGACACGCCCGGCACCGAAATCCGCACTGAGTTTCTCGAACTGGACCCGGACAACTATACCGCTGAGACCGATCAGCGGGTACAGATCAGAATCGGCGAACGCAGCCTGACCGCAACCGGCATGCTAGCATCGCTGGACTCGAACCGGCTCGAACTCAAGTCCAACGTTAGCGGCAAGTTTTTCCCTTAAGCCTCGATTCCAAGGAGATAGCCCGACAAGCCCACGCTTACCGGTATTCGTAATGATGCGCTTCTCATTGACATGCCTGCTCGGTCTGCTGCTGTGGCAAACGGCAGCCGGACAGTTCAACGATCTGCGGCTGCCGATCTCACTGGATGCCGAATCCACCTATTACGACGGCAAGAACTCCATGCTCATGTTCCGCGGCCTGCGGCTGAGTCAGGGCAGTATTGGCGTCGCAGCCGACATAGGCAGCGCGAGCGAGCTCGACTTCGAAGAAAGCGTGTGGCAATTCTCGGGCAACGTTCGCATCGATGTCGAAGGGGGGGTAATCGAGTGCGAGGCGGCCGACCTCGAATTCAGCAACCACGTACTTACCCTCGCCACTATCGAAGGCAGCCCGGCAACCTTCGAGATGCGCCGCCCCGACAGCGAAGACGTCACCTACGCCGAAGCCGAGCTGTTGCGCTACAACCTTACGGAGGGAATCGTCGAGTTTTCCGGTAACGCGAGGATCACCGAGGGCGGCAATGAAATCGCGTCGAACACGCTGGTCTACAACATCTTGGAACGGCGCATCAACGCGCAGTCCACCGGCGAAGGCGACGATCGGGTCAAGATCACCTACACGCCGCCACCGAGCGGCGATGAGGACGAGACCGACGCGGCGCCGGACAGCGAAGAACCGGAGCGTCCATGAGTATCCTGAGCGTCCAGGACATCTCGAAAAGCTACAAACTGCGAAAAGTCGTCAAAAGCCTGTCAGTCGAGATCCGCAGCGGCGAAGTCGTGGGGCTGCTGGGCCCCAACGGTGCCGGCAAGACCACGGCGTTCTACATGATCGTGGGCCTGATAGCCGCGGACGCCGGCAACATTCTGCTCGACGGCCAGGATCTTACCGATTTGCCCATGCATCGCCGCGCCAAGCTGGGCCTCGGCTATCTGCCGCAGGAAGCATCCATTTTTCGCAAGCTGTCCGTCGAAGACAACATTCTCGCTATCCTCGAGAATCGCAGCGACCTGAACCGCGCCGGGCGCGAGGAAGAACTCGAAAAACTGCTCGACGAGCTGCACGTCGGCCATGTCCGAACCAGCCTTGGCATTAGCCTGTCGGGCGGCGAACGCAGACGGGTCGAGATCGCGCGCGCTCTGGCCGCCGATCCACTGTTTGTTCTGCTCGACGAGCCGTTTGCCGGAGTGGACCCCATCTCCGTTCTCGATATTCAGCGCATCATCAAGCACTTGTGCGCGCGCGACATCGGCGTGCTGATCACCGATCACAACGTCCGCGAGACTTTAGGAATTTGCGAACGGGCTTATATACTTAGCGACGGCAGTCTGATTGCCTCCGGCGCGCCTGCCGAGATCATCGAAAATCACCACGTCCGAGAAGTGTATCTCGGACAGGAGTTTCGCCTGTAGGGCATACTGTGCTCCATGCTTAAACCATCGCTGCAGCTAAAACTTGGGCAAACGCTGACGATGACGCCGCAGTTGCAACAGGCCATCCGGCTCTTGCAGCTTCCGGTCCTCGATCTAAACGCACAGATCCAGGATGCTCTCGAAGAGAACATCATGCTGGAAATGGAAGACTTGCCCGATGTGCCTCGAACCAGCAGCGAGGCCACGGCGGAGGTCGAGGCCATCAAAGCCGAAGACACATGGCAATCCCGCGCCGGTGAGCGTATGCCCGACTCGGGGTATTCGGGTGAAGGCCGTCCAATCAGCGAGTTCGCCGACGAATCGGGCAAGACGCTTCGGGACCACCTGCTTTGGCAGCTGGAAATGGAGCAGTTTACGCCGCGCGAAGCCGTGATCGGAGAAGCGATAGTCGACTCCATCAACGACGACGGCTACCTGATCGACGAGCTCGACGGCATTCTTGAAGCCATCGACGCGGAACCCGCCGTCGGTCAGACGGAGATAGAGGACGTTCTGTCCAAAGTACAGAAGCTCGACCCCGTCGGAGTCGGTGCCCGCTCGATCGGTGAGTGCGTCATCCTGCAGCTCCGGCAGCTCGATGAAGACACGCCGGGACTCGAGCTCGCCATACGCCTTGCCAGCGATCACCTGGACCTGGTTGCGACGCGCCAGCACGGCGAGCTGCGCCGCAGCCTCAGAGCGTCCGAAGAAGAGCTGCATTCGGCGCTGGCGCTGGTCAAGGGCTGTAACCCGAAGCCTGGGCTTGCCGTCAGCCCGGCGGCGGCGGAGTACGTCATTCCGGATGTCTTCGTGCGCAAGGTGGACAACCGCTGGCAGGTCGAAATCAGCCCGACGGGCGTACCGCGTCTGTCCGTTAACCAGACGTATGCCAATCTGCTGCGCGGCTCGGGCGATCATGCCGTGCTCAAGTCGCAGCTGCAGGAAGCCCGCTGGCTGATCCGCAGCCTGGAAATTCGCAACGAAACGCTACTAAAGGTAGCTACCTGTATCGTATCCCGGCAGACCGGCTTTCTCGAGCACGGCGACGAGCACATGAAACCCATGGTGTTGCGCGACGTTGCCGAGGAAATCGGCATGCACGAATCAACCATTTCGCGCGTAACGACCAACAAGTACATGCACACGCCGCGCGGCGTTTTCGAATTCAAGTACTTCTTTTCGTCGCACCTGTCCTCGGCCAGCGGCGAGGATCAGTCGTCGACCTCGGTTCGCGCAAAAATCCGCAAGTACATCGCCGCAGAGAATGCCAGGAAGCCGCTGAGTGACAGCAAGATCGCGAGTTTGCTGGCGGACGAAGGCATCAAGGTTGCGAGACGTACGGTGGCGAAGTACCGTGAAGGAATGAACATCGCGTCATCCAGCGAACGTCGGCAAAGGCCGGCACGCTGATGCGCCCGCCCCTGCATCCGGCCAGCGCACGCAGGCACCCTTGCGCCGAGCGCCGCCGGACATCCTATGGAGGAGCCGCAACACCCGATCCGTAAACTCTTTTCCACAGCGAATCCGGGTGCCCAGCACACGATGCTTATCCGGTGCCGCAAGCATCTGTAGTATGGGAGACCAACATGCAACTAAACGTTTCTGGCCATCACGTCGACGTAACGGATTCACTGAGAGGTTATGTCGAACAGAAGATCGAACGCATCGAACGCCATTTCGACCTTGTTTCAGGTGTCCACTGTATTCTGACCGTCGAAAAACTGCGGCATAAGGCAGAAGCGAAAGTTAATGTAAACGGTGGTACGATTTACGCCGAGACGACCGAAGACGACATGTACGCAGCCATCGACGGTCTGGTCGATAAACTCGACCGCAAGGTCAGGAAGCACAAGGAAAAGCTCTCCGATCATCATGCAAGGGACGCCAACAAACGCCACTTCAGCTAGCGCGCGCGGACACCGCTGCTCGTCGCCCGGCAAAAACTAATGCTACTTCAAGACATCATTCAACCCGACCGCGTGTTGTGCAACGCACATGCTCGCAGTAAGAAGCACTGCCTCGAGATCTTGAGCGAACTCCTCGTTCGCTCGAATCCCGAAATACCCAGCGATACGATTTTCGAGGCGCTCATCGAGCGCGAGCGGCTGGGTTGCACGAGCCTGAAGAAGGGGCTGGCCTTTCCGCACTGCCGGATCGACGGGATCGAAGACAGTTTCGCCGCGCTCATCAAGCTTTCCGAACCGGTCGACTTCGATGCGGCGGACGGAGAACCCGTGGATATCGTGTTTGGCATGATGGTGCCGACAAAGCTTAGCGACGAGGACTACGCCGACGTCAAAGCCATGACCGGCACGCTCGCCGACGAAGGTTTGAGAGGCCGCCTGCGCGCCACGAATTCGAGTTCGGCGCTATTCGAAGCGTTGATCGACGGCACCGACTTATTCTCCAACCATGAGCCAAGGACCGCCGCGGGCGGTTAGGTACTCACGATGTCTGCCGGATCAGACGATAAGCGCCTGATCATCGTCAGCGGTCTGTCCGGCGCTGGCAAGAGTGTCGCCCTGCATACGCTCGAAGACCTGGGCTACTACTGCATCGACAACCTCCCCGCCGGCTTTCTGCGCGCGGTCGTCGATGACGTGGTAATGGCCGAAGACCGGCCGAGCCACTTGCTCGCGGTCGGGATCGACGCGCGCAATCGTGCGGCCGACCTCGAAGCCCTGCCGCAGCTCATCGCCGGGTTCCGCGATCGCGAAATTACGACCGACGTGCTGTTCATTCAGGCAAGCCAGTCGATCCTGCTAAAGCGCTACAGCGAAACCCGGCGACGCCATCCGCTCGCCGAGGAGACCTCCAGAATCCGCGAGGCCATCGCCGCAGAACGCGGGATACTTGCCGAAGTCATCAACTCCGCCGACCTGATCATCGACACGTCGCAGACTTCGATTTACGAACTTGCGGATCTGATTCGCAAGCGCGTCGATCGGCGCAAGCGCGAAAGCCTGTCGGTGCTCATAGAGTCGTTTGGCTTCAAGCACGGAATACCGGCAGACGCGGATTTTGTATTCGACCTGCGCTCGCTGCCGAATCCGTACTGGACGCTCGAGCTGCGCGGACTCACTGGACTCGACCCTGAGGTCGCCGAGTTTCTCAACGCGGCGGAGAACGTGCAGGACATGCACGACGACATTTTCCGTTTCCTGGAGCGCTGGATACCTGAGTGGCAGCGCGCCGGTCGCGGTTACCTGACCGTCGCCGTTGGCTGTACCGGCGGCCAGCACCGTAGCGTTTACATGACAGAAAGGCTCGCACAATCCCTGCGTACCGTACACACGCCGGTTGCTATCCGGCATCGTTCGCTGAAACGCTTCGAGGACAGCACAATCGAATAATCGCGTTTCAGGCGCTTTTGAGTTCGCTCAGGTCACGCTTGATCCAGGCCGGCGCAAACAATCGCTCCACGGGCTCGCCGGTCGCAAACGCCAGCAGTTCGTCCTTGACGCGCATACCGTCGCGGTAACCGAGCCGAATCAACTCCTGAGTGTACGATCGCTCGAACAGGAGAAAGCTCAACAGCCGGCTTTCCCCGTCGCGCTTGCCGCCAACACCTCGCAGCAGCGCACGAATCGCAAACGGCAGCTCCGCCTGGTAACGCGCCGCCACCTCACGGAGATCCTCGCTGGGCACGATCAGCATGGTGTCGATTGGGCGCATTGCCGAAAACCGACCGCGATCGGCATTCTCCGGAGCCGAGTCGATTAACTGGTTGACGCGAGTCAGGCGCTCCAGATCCGAATACAGACCATCCATGAACAGCGTGTCGAGCATATAGCCCGCTATCTGGGCAAAGCTCGGGAACGGATCGGGCTGCCGCAGGTCCGCCGGCGGCTCCACTGCTTTTTCGTCTCGAATGCCGATAACCAGAATGCGGTCGGCTCCGAGATGCACGGCAGGGCTCAGCGGCGTCGCCTGCCGCATCGCGCCGTCGCCGAAGAATTCGGCGCCGATACGCACGGGCGGGAAAACCATGGGCACCGCGACCGACGCCATGACGTGATCCAGGTTGATCTTCGTCGCCCGGCCGTGCCGGCGCGCTCTCGACCATTCCGCATGGCGATCGGCCGCTTCGAAGAACGCGACCGAGCGCGCAGATCCGTAGCCCGCCGCGGTAACCGCGAGCGCTTCGACCCAACCGCTTTCGATAGCATGCGCAATGCGTGGAAAACGAACGTTCCGCGACAACAGCGAGCGCAAGGGGGCGTTGTCCAGCAGCGATCGCGGCATGCCGACAAGCAGGCCGCCGAAAGCGAGCGCGGTCATCCAGTGAGCACTGCTCTTGAGCATCGTCCAGTGGTCCGTGCGATAGACGTGGTGGCAACGAAATGCCGCCCAAACCCTCTCCAGCTCGGCGGTCGCCAGCTTGAAGCGGCGGGCCTTGGAGGCGAGCACCACCGAGTTCACCGCGCCCGCGGAGGTGCCGGAGATAACCCCGAAAGGGTTGGGCGTGCCCTTGGGCAGCAGCTCGGCCAGCGCCTTCAGGACGCCAACCTGAAAAGCGCCGCGCGCGCCGCCGCCGGGCAGCACGAGGGCCGTTTTCGCGCGAAGAGGATTGTCCATGCCGCGAGTTTTCATACTATTTCTTTGCAAACGCCGTTAAGTCAGCGTGTAGTATAAAGACCGTAACGGCAATGATGCTGTTACCAGTGGGCTGCATTTTACATTCGCTCACTCGCGCACGTCGTTCGAGAGCACCCAATGCCACTTTTCCGCATCGCACCGACGCCGATTCTATACCTGCTGTTGCTGGGGTTGCTCGCCGGCGGCGCGGCGGCGCAACCCGCGGAGGGCGGGCCCGCACCGGATTTCGAGCTCGCGGACCAGAACGGCCGCCTGCATGCGCTCGAAGACTACCGGGAACGCTGGGTAGTGCTGTATTTCTACCCCCGAAGCGGCACGCCGGCTTGTACCGTCGAAGCCTGCGAGTTTCGCGATTCGATCGACGAGTTCCGCGAACTAAACGCGCAGGTTCTGGGCGTAAGCCTCGATCCCGCGGACCTGCAGCAAGCCTTTGCGGAGCAGCTTGGCCTACCCTTTCCGCTGCTGTCGGACACGGACGGCGCCGTGGCCCGGGTTTACGGCGTCAGAACCCATCAACTTGGCGCAACCGTTGCCCGCAGGCAGACGTTTCTGATTTCGCCGGAAGGCAAGCTGGTAAAACACTACGCCGACGTACAGGTCGAGGGCCATAGCGGCCAGGTGCTGGCCGACCTGAGGGCGCTGATCCGGGCCGGAGCCGACGCGCCGGCATCCGAACGCGACAGCTGAAACACTGACGTAGCCGAGAAAAGCCTCAGCTGTTGCGAGGCAAGGCGCCGCCGGCCGAAAAAGCGGAGTGTACAACGCCAGTACATGAGCATTTTTCGGCCGGCGGCAACGCCGCATCGCAACAGCTGAGGCTTTTCTGTGACGCCTAGTGTCCCGTTTGATTAATTCGTCGACCCATTCGCCGCGTCTTTTCGCGCCTGGCGGCGTTGCGGCTCCTCGCAATAGCTCGCTATTACTCTTAGCCAGGCCTTGCCAGACACGAAAATCCGCTGCCGACTGAGTCGACGAATTAATCAAACGGGACACTAGTGGAGTGCGCGGATGCCTTGGTCCAGCCCGGCAATCGTCAGCGGATACATCCGGTCGTCCATGAGCTCCCGGGTCAATTTGATTGACGGCGCATAGCCCCAGCGGTTCTGCGGCTCCGGATTCAGCCAGATGGCCTTCGGATAGGTGTTGAGCAGACGTTTGATCCAGACGGCGCCCGGCTCCTCGTTCCAATGCTCGACGCTGCCGCCCGCATAGACGATTTCATACGGGCTCATCGTCGCATCGCCGACAAAAACCAGTTTGTAGTCCGCGCCGTACTTGTGCGTGATGTCGAGCGTCGGAATCCGCTCGGCATGCCGGCGCCGGTTGTCCTTCCACAGCGACTCGTAGATGAAATTATGAAAATAGAAGTACTCGAGATGCTTGAACTCGCTGCGTGAGGCGGAGAAGAGTTCCTCGCACACGCGGACGTGGTCGTCCATGGAGCCGCCGATATCCAGACACAGGAGCACTTTCACGGCGTTGTGCCGCTCCGGCACCATGCGGATATCCAGCAAGCCGGCGTTGCGCGCGGTTTTGTCGATCGTATCGTCGAGATCGAGCTGATCGGCGGCGCCTTCGCGGGCAAACTTGCGCAGGCGCCGGAGCGCAACCTTGATGTTGCGGGTTCCGAGTTCCACGCTGTCGTCCAGATTGCGGTATTCGCGCTTGTCCCAGACTTTCACCGCGCTGCGGTTACGGCTTGACTCCTGCCCGATACGGACTCCCTCGGGATTGAAGCCGTAAGCCCCGAACGGCGACGTTCCCGCGGTACCGATCCATTTGTTGCCGCCCTCGTGCCGCTCTTCCTGCTCGTTGAGGCGTTCTTCGAGTGCCTTCATGAGCTCGTCGAAGCCGCCGAGCGACTCGATCAGCGCGCGCTCTTCCTCAGAGAGATGCAGCTCCGCCTGCCGCGTCAGCCAGTCGTCGGGCAGATTCTCGAAGAGATCGCCGAGAGCGTCGTCCACGCCGCGAAAGTAGGCGCCGAACACACGGTCGAAACGATCGAGATGCGCCTCGTCCTTGACCAGAGCCGAACGGGCCAGCAGGTAGAAATCATCCACGCTCTGCCCCGCCAGACCGCGGTCGAGCGCCTCCAGAAGCGTCAGCAGCTCCGTGATCGAGGTCTTGAGCCCGCCTTCCCGCAGCAGGAAAAAGAAAGGTATTAGCATTACTGGTTGGCGCGCCGGTCGAGGAACACGAGCCGCTCGAACAGATGCACGTCCTGCTCGTTCTTGAGCAGCGCGCCGTACAGCGGGGGAATCGCGGCGCGCTTGTCGTCGCTCTTCAGCGCCTCGGGAGGAATGTCCTCCGCCAGCAACAGCTTGATCCAGTCGAGCAGCTCGCTCGTCGACGGCTTTTTCTTCAGCCCGGCGACGTCGCGTATCTTGTAGAACGCGTTCAGGGCTTCGCGAAGCAGCGCTTTCTTGAGGCCGGGAAAGTGCACGTCCACGATCTTGCCCATGGTTTCCTGATCCGGAAACTTGATGTAGTGGAAGAAGCAGCGGCGCAGGAACGCATCCGGCAGCTCTTTTTCGTTATTGCTGGTGATGATCATGATGGGCCGGCGGCGGGCCTTGATGAGCTGTTTGGTCTCGTAGACGAAAAACTCCATGCGATCGAGTTCCTGCAGCAAGTCGTTCGGAAACTCGATATCGGCCTTGTCGATTTCGTCGATCAGCAGGACCGGCTGCTCCTCCGACTCGAACGCCTCCCACACCTTGCCGCGCAGGATGTAGTTGCCGATGTCGTGCACGCGCTCGTCGCCAAGCTGCGAATCCCGCAGCCTGGCCACGGCGTCGTATTCATACAGCCCCTGCTGCGCTTTGGTCGTCGACTTGATGTGCCATTCGAACAGCGGGCGTCCCAGCGAACGCGCTACCTCGACCGCAAGCTGCGTCTTGCCGGTACCTGGTTCGCCCTTGATGAGAATCGGCCGCTCGAGCGTGACGGCGGCGTTGACGGCCATTTTGAGATCGTCCGTCGCAATATAGTTGTCCGTGCCGGAAAAACGCTGTTCGGCCATGCTGTTTCGTCGTTACCTTGGGACAGACCAGTGTACCCGCTCGTCGCGCGGGTACAAGCACGCCTGGTGTCCCGTTTAATTAATTCGTTGACCCCAGTCGGCAGCGGATTTTCGTGTCTGGCAAGGCGCGGCGACGAGGAATAGCGAGCTATTGCGAAGAGCCGCAACGCCGCCAGGCGCAAAAAGACGCGGCGAATGGGTTAACGAATTAATCGAACGGGACACTACCGGGCGGGCCTGAGCGTAAGCCGGTGCACGCTTGCCGTGGGCAGGAAAGGACTCGCGGCGCCCTCGACCCAGACATCGTGACCGCGCCGGTAAAACCCGGACAAGGGATGACCGCTCTGGCCCGTCGGCATGTGCATGATGCCGTTGGCGCGATCGCCGGGAGATACCGAGAAGCGCTCCGAGGCGCCGAAACCGGGGCTCTGCGCAAGCGGTAAATCGGCGTCGCCGCGCAGCGGATCGCGAGGCATGTCGAGCCACCGGGACAACGGCGGCACGGCAAGGCTCAAGGGGTGCTGGATTCGCGCCCTGTTACGTTCGCCCCAGCTACGCTCGGCCAGCGGCGTATCGTCGTAACGCTGCTCGAAGTAGTCGATGGAGCCCGCGACCGCGTCGATCAGCAAAGCATCCCAATCCTCGTAATTGGCCGGCAACAGATGCGGCGGCCGCTCGTTGACGAGCTGCCACAGCGCGTCCTCGAACTGCGGGCTGCGCCAGACGTCGACATCGTCACCGTAAGCCTCGCGGACCGGCGCCGTGAGCGCCTCCCACACCCGCGCCTGCACCTGGAGACGAAAACTCCGCACGAGGCGGTAGCCGACGGATTCGGGCGCGGCCCGCGGCAGCCAGTTACGCGTGAGGCGCAGATACTCGGCAAGCTGCGGTGTATCCGCACGGTCCGGTGCGTCCAGCACCTCGACCAGGAGCCTGTGCCAGCGAGCCAGAAAAACGGCGCGATCGTCGGTCTGGATCGCCAGCATGGCCTCCGCATCGAACCGTTCCTCCGCCAGCAGCGCATCGCGGATCTGCGCGGCCCGCGCGCCGCGATCGTAGCCGCCGTCGCCGATGAGCGCGAGCGCTTCGCCGTCGACGACCCGCGTGTTGGCGGTCCAGATGCGTCCGCCCGGCGGATTGAGAACCCGCGGATAGTCCATGGGCGAAAGCCAGCCCCGCCAGCCGGCGCCTGCACTCCAGTCCGAGGGTAAGGCGGGATCGAAACCCTGCCTGAGCGGTATCCGCCCCGCTATCGTCCAGCCGATGTTGCCGTCGCGGTCGCCGCACACGAAGTTCTGTGGCGGGATACCCATCGTGTTGGCCACCGCCATCGCTTCCTCGACGGAACGCGCACGCTCGAGCCGGATGACGTTGAAGTTGACCGCCTCGACGTGATGCGCGATCCAGTTCACGGCGATCTCGCCGTGCGGGTACTCGATGCGGTCCTCGACCGGTCCCCAGATCGTCTCGCGCAGCGTGTATTCGAAATCGGGCGCGCCTTTGATCTCGATCGTCTCGGTGAGTTCGGTGAACGCCCGATCGCCCTCCGGGGTGCGATAGGTCCCCGGAGCGCTGCCGGGCTCGAGCAGAACGGCATCCGACCAGTCGCCGTAGCTGTTGGTGTAGCCCCAGGCAAGGTACTCGTTGCTGCCCGCGACGATCAGCGGTCCGCCCGGCAAACTGACGCCCATGATGTCGACGTCCTCGTCGCCGGTCACTACGAACCGCAGCTGGTAATAAATGTTCGGGACGTCTATCCCCAAGTGCATGTCGTTCGAAACCAGAGCGCGACCGGTGGCCGTGAGCGCTCCGCTCACGGCCCAGTTGTTACTGCCGGGAACGGCCGGATCGCCGCGTTCGTCGACTCGCGCCGTCGAGATGCTGACATCGCGGACAGAAAGCGCATCCGCTTGCGGCACCGGCAGCGGCTCACGCGCGGCGCCGACGATAGGTGCATCCCATGAGCTGCCGTCCGGATACAGCCAGTCGTATACGGCGTCACCGAAGACATTCCGCGCAAAGCTGCGGCGCACGTCGCGAGATGCGCGCGGGTCGTTCAACGTCATGAACATTGCGTACAGCACGAGGACCGAGTCTTCCGCCCGCCAGGGTTCGGGCTCGGCGCGCAGCAGCCAGTACTCGAAAGGCCTGCTCGCGAGACTGGCAAGGCCCGCGTTCGCGCCGTCGGCATAGCGTTCCAGCAAACGCAGATCGGCCGCCGGCAGGTTTTCGATCACGGCCCGGGCGCGGCTGCGGAAGCGATGGAAACGATGCCGTTTATCCGACTCGAGGGTGGCGCTGCCGATCAGCGCGGACAGCTCGCCCGCCGAGCGGCGGCGAATCAGGTCCATCTGAAAATAGCGGTCCTGCGCGTGAGCGTAGCCTGTTGCAAACGCCAGGTCCTCACGCGTCGCGGCGGTAATGGTCGGAATGCCGTCGGCATCACGCTCGATCGTGACCGCGGCGCTGAGCCCAGCCTGTCGAACCTCGCCGTCCAGCGTCGGCAGACTGGCACGCAGGACGAGCCAGACCGTCAGAACCGCGGCGCCCGCGAGCAGCGCCAGCGCGCCCGCGGCGCGCATCAACCAGCGCCGCATTCAGCCCGGCTCCGGTACCGCCACCTTGAGAATCTTCATGGCATTGGTACTGCCCGTAACGCCGTCCAGGTCGCCCTTGGTGAAGATCACGAGGTCGTCGGCCTCGACCAGCTCGTGCTCCAGCAGCGTCTTGAAGATATCCGGATACAGGCGCCGTGAGTCCTTGTGATCCAGCGCGAAAGCCACCGGGTAAACGCCGCGATACATCGTGACCCGGCGGCTGGTCGCCTCGTGCGCGGTGAATGCGTAGATCGGGATGTCCGAACGGATGCGCGACATCCAGCGGGTCGTGGAGCCGGACTCGGTGAGCGCTATGATCGCGGTGACCTTGAGATGATTCGCGGTGTACATCACCGCCATTGCAATCGCTTCGTCGACCCGCTCGAAGTAGTCGCCGATCCGGTGCCCGGTACGGCCGGGCGGCAGCGGATAACGCTCGGCGCCGACGCAGACGTCGGCCATCGCCTTGATTGCCTTGACGGGGTGCTGGCCCACAGCCGTCTCCCCCGACAGCATGACGGCGTCGCTGCCGTCCATTACGGCATTCGACACGTCGGATACCTCGGCCCGCGTAGGTATTGGGTTCTGGATCATCGACTCCATCATTTGCGTGGCCGTAATGACTATCTTGCTGGCCCGGCGCGTCGCGCGAATCAGCTTCTTCTGCACGCCGATCAGCTCGGCGTAGCCCATTTCCACGCCCAGGTCGCCGCGGGCCACCATGATCACGTCGGCAGCGTCGATAATGGAATCGATGTTGTCGATGGCTTCGGTGCGTTCGATCTTCGCCACGATCAGGCCCGAGCCGCCGGCCTCTTCGAACAGGCGCCGCGCTTCGAGCACGTCTTCACCAGTGCGCACGAACGACACCGCGAGAAAGTCCATGCCAAGTTCCGCCGCGAGAAGGATGTTCTGTTTGTCGATGTCGGTCAGCGCCTTCGCCGACAGCCCGCCGCCCTTCTTGTTGATCCCTTTGTGATCCGACAGGATGCCGCCGTTGACGACCCGGGTGTGAATGCGGGTGCCGTCGATGGACTCGACCTCGAGGGTAATCAGACCGTCGTTCAAGAGCAGCGTATCGCCGGGAACGACGTCTTCGTGCATCGTTTCCAGCGCGACGCCGACGCCGTCTACCGTGCCGTCCTCGAGTCCGAGCGTGTAGTCCAGAAAGAAAGCCGCATCGTCCTCGAGGTGTACGCTGCGCTCACGAAAACGCTTTACGCGTATCTTCGGGCCCTGCAGATCGCCGAGCAGGCCAATGTCGCGACCTTCGTCGAGCGCGGCCTGGCGCAGCGCCTCCGCGCGCGCGCGATGCTCGTCAGCCTCACCGTGAGAGAAATTGATTCTGGCCACGTCGAGACCGGCTCGAATCATCTTGCAGAGGACTTTGGGCCGCTCTGACGCCGGGCCCAGCGTCGCGACTATCTTCGTTCGTTTTTGCATCGGCCGGATTATCGCACAGCGGGCGACGGATTAGCGCCCCAATAGGCAAGCCGGGGAAAACCTCTAGGTAAGACTGCTTACGTCCAAGCAACATTTCCGTAACGCGTCCGATCCTTAAACGGGTTAGTCTTCGGCAATGCGTTTAAAAAGAAGACAGTTCATTCAGAGCCTCGCTGCGCTTACCCTGCCCGCAAGCGCAAATATTGGTCATGCGGCAACAGCCCGAAGCCTGGTTGCGGACGGCAATCGGCTGCTGGATCTGCCCGAGGACTTCAGTTACCGAATAGTGTCGAAAGTCGGCAGCCGGATGGACGACGGACTGTACGTGCCCCCCAAGCACGACGGCATGGCTGCGTTCGCGGGTGACCGGGGCCGCGTCATCCTCGTTTGCAACCACGAGATGCCGCCGTCGCATACCGAGTACAGTGCATTCGGCGACGACTTCACGAGCCTTCCCGAAACCCTCAAAGCGCGCGTGTACGATGCAGGCGGCGGCCGGACGCCCGGCGTCGGCGGCACGACGACCACCGTCTACGACCCGGCAACCGCACGCACCGAACGCCAGCACCTGAGCCTGGCGGGCACCGAAATCAACTGCGCGGGCGGTCCGACCCCCTGGGGTAGCTGGCTGTCCTGCGAGGAGTGCTTCGAAGATCCCGGCGAAGGCGTGAGCAACGGCAAGGCCGTCGTCCGGGAGCGCCGTCACGGCTATGTCTTCGAGGTCCCGGCGCGCGCAAGCGGTCTGGTTGCGCCGGAGCCGCTCCGTGACATGGGCCGCTTCGAGCACGAGGCCTGCGCGGTGCATGCGGAAACGGGCATTGTCTACATGACCGAGGACCGGCATCACAGCCTGTTTTACCGCTACATTCCCGAGGTCCCCGGCGAACTCGGCAAAGGCGGACGCCTGCAGGCGCTGGCGCTAGAGGATGCCCCCTCGTTCAAGACGCACAACTGGTCCGACGAACATCCGCTGCCCCTGAACGCAGCGCTCGCCGTGCGCTGGATCGATCTCGAGGACGTCGATCCGGACCGCAACGACCTCAGAAAACGCGGTGTGGCCGCTGGTGCCGCGAGCTTCGCGCGCGGCGAAGGACTGTGCGTGACGGACGACGGCGTTGCGTTTACCTGCACGATCGGCGGACCGGATCGCCTCGGCCAGATTTTCACCTATACACCCGGCACGTTCGAAGGCCGCGCTGAGGAAAGCCGCGAACCCGGCCGCCTCACGCTGATTGCCGAAGCCGGGCGGGACTCACTGCTGCGGCATGCCGACAACATTACGATGGCGCCCTGGGGTGACCTGTTCGTCTGCGAAGACACGAGCGATCACTGCGGCATCGTGGGCGTGCGGCCGAACGGCGAGCAGTACCCGGTCGCCGACAACGCCTACACCGACTCCGAACTCGCCGGCGTGTGTTTCTCGCCCGATGGGCAAACGCTGTTCGTGAACATCCAGAATCCGGGAACGACGTTTGCGATCACGGGTCCCTGGCAACGGCTGGCCGGGCGCGCGTAACCCGCGGACTCCCGATCTAGCCTGCGGCGCGCTGCTCAAGCATGGCCACGGCCGGCAGCACCGTTCTAACCCGCGGCGCGCTGTTCGAGCATCGCCACGGCCGGCAGCACCTTACCCTCGACAAACTCGAGGAACGCGCCGCCGCCGGTAGAGATATACGAGATCCCGTCGCGAACGCCGAACTGATCGATGGCCGCAAGCGTGTCGCCGCCGCCCGCAACCGAAAAGGCCGAACTCCTGGCAATTGCCTCCGCCAGCACCCGAGTCCCATCGGCAAACGCCTCGAACTCGAAAACGCCGACCGGGCCATTCCAGATGACGGTCCCCGCGGAGCGTATGATAGCGGCGAACTCACGGGCTGTTTGCGGCCCGATGTCGAGCACCATCTCGTGGTCCTGTATGTCGGCAACGCCGCGGACCGTGGGCACTGCGTCGGCCGAAAACTCATTGGCCACTACCACGTCACGCGGCACCGGTATGCCCGCACGGTCACTCTCGTTCGCCGCCAGTTTGCGCGCAATGTCCAGCATGTCGGGTTCGTGCAGCGACTTGCCGACGCCATGCCCGTCAGCCGCGATGAACGTGTTTGCGATACCGCCACCGACGATGAGCGTATCGACGACGTTCGTCAGCGCTTCCAGCACGGTGAGCTTGGTCGAGACTTTCGCGCCGCCGACAATTGCAACGACAGGGCGCGCCGGCTGGTTGAGCGCCTTGGCCAGCGCTTCGAGTTCCCGCACCAGCAGCGGTCCGGCACAGGCGACAGGGGCATGTTCGGCCACGCCGTAAGTACTCGCCTGCGCGCGGTGCGCCGTGCCGAATGCGTCCATGACAAACACGTCGCAGAGCGCTGCCATCTTTTTGCCGAGCGCCGGGTCGGACTTTTTTTCGCCGGCAAGAAACCGCACGTTCTCGAGCAGCGCCACTTCGCCGGGCGCAACCTCCGCGCCGTCGATCCAGTCACTCACGAGCGGCACGTCACGCTCCAGCAACTCGCTGAGGCGCGCGGCGACGGGGGCCAGGCTAAACGCCGGATCGGGCTCTCCCTCCACGGGCCGCCCGAGATGCGACATGAGCATTACGGCCGCGCCTTTGTCGAGCGCGAGCCGTATCGTCGGCAGCGCCGCGCGGATGCGCGCGTCACTCGTAACCACCCCGTCCCTGACCGGCACGTTGAGATCCTCCCGGATCAGAACGCGCTGACCGGCCAGGTCGAGGTCGTGCATGCGAATGACGTTCATCGCCGTTTAGCCTGCTTTGACCAGCGCGGTGGTCGTGTCGAGCATGCGGTTCGAGAAGCCCCACTCGTTGTCGTACCAGGCAATGACCTTAACCATCGTCCCGTCGATAACCTTGGTGAGCGTCGAATCGTAGGTCGACGATGCCGGGTTGTGGTTGAAGTCGATCGACACCAGCGGCAGCTCGTTGTATTCCAGCACGCCTTTGAGCGGGCCGTCGCTGGCCGCCTTGAGAATCTCGTTGATCTCGTCGACCGAGGTGGCCCGTTCGGCAACAAACGACAAATCGACCGCGGAAACGTTGATAGTGGGCACGCGCATCGAGAAGCCGTCCAGCTTGCCGTTGAGTTCGGGCAGCACCAGGCCGACGGCCTTGGCCGCGCCCGTGCTGGTCGGAATCTGCGACATGGTGGCCGAGCGGGCGCGGCGCAGGTCCTTGTGGAAAACGTCGGTCAGCACCTGATCGTTCGTGTAGGCGTGGATCGTGGTCATGATGCCGTGCTTGACGCCGATCGCCTCATGCAGCGGTTTGACCAGCGGCGCGAGGCAGTTGGTCGTGCAGGAGGCATTCGAGATCACCTGGTCGTCCGCCGTCAGCGTGTCGTGGTTGACGCCGTAGACGATCGTCTTTTCGATACCGGCGCCGCCGGGCGCCGAGATGACGACTTTCTTCGCGCCGCCTTCGATGTGCTTGCCCGCGGTCTCGAGGGTCCGGAACAGGCCAGTGCACTCGAACACGACGTCGACGCCGAGATCGCCCCAGGGCAGCTTGGCGGGATCGCGCTCCGCAAACACCTTGACCCGATCGCCGTTGATGACGATGTCGCCGCCGTCGACCTCGACCGTGCCCGAGAACGGTCCGTGCGCCGTATCGAAGCGCGTCAGGTGCGCGTTGGTCTCCGGGTCGCCCAGATCGTTGAGAGCCACGACATCGAATTCGCCGGCCCGCCCCTGCTCGTGGATAGCGCGGAGGATATTCCGCCCGATGCGGCCATAGCCGTTGATGCCTACTTTTATGCTCATTATTGTGTCTCCCAACTATTGTCAGATATCGCCGTCACGTCGCGGCGCTAAGATTCACGCCAAGATTCAAGAGTTACGCGCCAGGGTGTCAAGCGCGCGCGCGACGACGTTCTCTACCGAAAAACCGTAGTGTTCGAAAAGCTCGCCCGCCGGCGCCGACTGACCGAAGCCGTGCATGCCGACGACTTCGCCGCGAGGTCCGACGTAGCGCCACCAACCGTCAGGCGAACCTGCCTCGACGGCCACGCGCGCAGTCACCGCGCCCGGCAACACCGACTCCTGCCAGGCCTCGTCCTGCTCCTCGAAAACGCTCGTACTGGGCATCGAGACGACGCGCACCTGCACTCCGTCCTCGCGGAGCGCCGCCGCGGCGTCGACCGCAAGCCCGACCTCGGATCCCGTTGCGATCAGAATCAGTTCAGGGGGCGTTGCGGAATCGACCAGCACGTAGCCGCCACGGCGGATCGCGTCGATCTGCTCGTCGCTGCGGGTCTGGTGGGGCACGCCCTGCCGCGTCAGTACGAGGCTCGTCGGCCCGTTTCTGCGTTCGATGGCGTCAACCCAGGCAACGGCGGTTTCGACCGTATCGCAGGGCCGCCAGACGCGCATGTTCGGCATGATGCGCAGGCTTGCGACGTGTTCCACGGGTTGATGCGTCGGTCCGTCCTCGCCGAGACCTATGGAATCGTGGGTATAGACGAGAATGTTGCGTATCTTCATCAACGCCGCCATGCGCAGCGCGTTGCGGGCATAGTCGGAGAAAGTGAGAAAGGTACCCGAATACGGTATCAGGCCGCCGTGCAGCGCAATCCCGTTACCAATGGCCGTCATGCCGAATTCGCGCACGCCGTAATAGATGTAGTTGCCGCCCGCGTCGGCGGCGGTCACGGGCACCGAGCCCGCATGTTTCGTCAGGTTGGAGCCCGTGAGATCCGCGGAACCGCCCGCCATTTCCGGCAGCAGGGGCGCAAGCGCGTTGAGCGCCACGAGCGAGGCCTTGCGCGTCGCCATGGTCTCGCCGGCCTCGGCAATATCGCGAATGGCGGCTGCAGCCGTTTCCGGCCACCCGGCGGGCAGCTCGCCGGCCAGCCTGCGCTCGAATTCTTCCGCAAGAGCCGGATGCTCGGCCTTGTATGCGCGAAAGCGCACGTCCCAGTGATCTTCCTCGACCCGTCCGCGCTCGCGCCCATTCCAGGCGCTGGCGATATCGGCAGGGATTTCAAACGGTTCGGCCGTCCAGCCCAGTTCCTCGCGCGCCGCGGCGATTTCTTCGTCGCCGAGCGGCGCACCGTGCGTCGCCGCCGTGCCCTGCTTGTTCGGCGCGCCGAAACCGATCACCGTCTTGCAGCAAATGAGGCTGGGGCGATCGTTCTCAGCCAGCGCCTGATCGATGGATCTCGCCACCGCGGCGCTGTCGTGTCCGTCCACGTCCCGGATCACCTGCCAGCCGTAGGCCTCGAATCTCGCTGCCGTGTCGTCGGTGAACCAGCCGCCCACCTCGCCGTCGATCGAGATGTTGTTGTCGTCGTAGAACGCAATGAGTTTGCCGAGCTTGAGCGTTCCCGCCAGCGAGCAGGCCTCATGCGAGATCCCCTCCATCAGGCAGCCGTCGCCGAGAAACACCCAGGTCCGGTGATCCACGACTTCGTGGTCGTCGCGGTTGAAGCGCGCAGCCAGCATCTTTTCCGCAAGCGCCATCCCGACCGCGTTGCTGATCCCCTGGCCGAGCGGCCCCGTGGTCGTTTCGATACCAAGGTCCGCTTCGTATTCGGGGTGCCCGGCGGTGCGGTAGCCGAATTGCCGGAAGTTGCGTATCTCGTTGATCGTCAGCGGATATCCGGTGAGGTGCAGGAGGCTGTAGAGCAGCATGGAACCGTGCCCGTTAGAGAGCACAAAGCGGTCCCGATCGACCCACTCCGGATTCGCCGGGTTGTGCTTCAGGTAGTCCCGCCACAACACTTCGGCAATGTCCGCCATGCCCATCGGAGCGCCGGGATGACCGGAATTGGCAGCCTGAACCGCGTCCATGCTCAAGGCCCGAATCGCGTTCGCAAGATCCCGCCGGCTCGGCTGGCCGGCAACAGTTTGAGGTTGTGACATTATGACTAATGACCCGCGGGGCTCCCGGCCCCGTTGTGAGTTCTGCGTTTTTTGAGTGCCTCCGCGAATCGGCGGCATGCTCAGGGAGGCGCGCATTTTCGAGCTTTTTTATATGCTCCGCAAGCATTGCCGACGGTGGCCCGGCTCCCGCTTCCGGAAAACGTAACGAAATGCATCTTCCTGGCGCCTCGGCCATCGAGGCGTGGTACCGACAGAGGGATATGCGCTAAACTAGCGCGTTACCCCCAATTTCAACCAATCTAAAGAAGCTCATGACTGATTCGTTTGTATTTACCTCGGAGTCCGTATCCGAGGGACACCCGGACAAGATTTCCGACCAGATCTCCGATGCCATACTCGACGCCATCCTTATCGAAGACTCGTCTGCGCGCGTCGCATGCGAAACACTGGTCAAGACCGGCATGGTCGTGGTTGCCGGAGAAATCACCACCTCGGCCTGGGTGGATTTCGAAGCCATCGTTCGCGACACGGTAACCGGCATCGGCTACACCGATTCGGAGATGGGCTTCGACGGTGCGAGCTGCGCCGTTCTCAATGCCATCGGCAAGCAGTCGCCCGACATTGCACAGGGCGTGGACCGCGACAGCGATGAGGCACAGGGCGCCGGCGATCAGGGACTCATGTTCGGTTACGCCACGAACGAGACGGATGTCCTGATGCCCGCCCCGATTACCTACTCTCACCGGCTGGTACGCCGGCAGGCGGAAGTGCGCAAGAACGGCACGCTGCCGTGGCTGCGTCCGGATGCGAAGAGCCAGGTTACCTTTGTCTATGAAGACAGCAAGCCGGTTGCGATCGACGCCGTCGTGTTGTCGAGCCAGCATCACCCGGACGTGTCGATGAGCGATCTGCGCGAAGCCGTGATGGAAGAGATCATCAAGCCGATTCTTCCGAGCGAATGGATCGGCAAGGACACGCAGTACCACATCAATCCGACGGGCCGCTTCGAGATCGGCGGTCCCATGGGTGACTGCGGACTGACGGGGCGCAAGATTATCGTCGATACCTACGGCGGTTCGGCGCGCCACGGCGGCGGAGCGTTCTCCGGCAAGGACCCCTCGAAAGTCGACCGCTCGGCCGCTTACGCCTGCCGCTATGTCGCCAAGAATATCGTGGCCGCCGGATTGGCGGATCGCTGCGAAATCCAGGTGTCGTACGCCATCGGCGTCGCCGAGCCGACCTCGATCAGCGTGCAGACCTTCGGCACCGGCAAGGTTTCCGATGCACAGCTTACGGCATTGATTCGCGAGCATTTCGATCTGACGCCGTTTGGCATCCTCAAGATGCTCGATCTCCTGCAACCGATCTATAAAGCGACCGCAGCGTACGGTCACTTTGGTCGCAAGGACATAGACCTGACATGGGAACGAACCGACAAGGCAGATGCGCTTCGTGGCGCCGCTGCTGCCTGACCAAATCAAGCTTTAGGAGACTCGTAAATGAGCACCGAACCTGCTGCTGTACCCAGTAGCGACTACAAAGTAGCCGACATTACCCTGGCCGACTTCGGCCGCAAGGAAATGGCTATTGCCGAAACCGAAATGCCCGGCCTCATGGCGCTGCGCGAAGAGTTCGGCGACCAGCAACCCCTCAAAGGCGCGCGCATTGCGGGCTGCCTGCACATGACGATCCAGACCGCGCTGCTCATAGAGACGCTGACGGAACTCGGTGCCGAGGTTCGCTGGTCGTCCTGCAACATCTTCTCGACCCAGGACCACGCCGCCGCGGCCATCGCGGCTGCCGGTATCCCGGTATTCGCCTGGAAAGGCGAAACCGAGGAGGAATACTGGTGGTGCGTCGAGCAGACCATTACCGGACCCGACGGCTGGACGCCGAACATGATTCTCGATGACGGCGGCGACCTGACGGGTATGCTGCATGACAAGTACCCCGAGCTCATGCAAGACATCAAGGGTTTGTCCGAAGAAACCACGACCGGCGTCAAGCGGCTGTACGAAATGATGGCGGAAGGCTCGCTCGCCTGCCCCGCGTTCAACGTCAACGACTCGGTTACCAAGTCGAAATTCGACAATCTGTATGGCTGCCGCGAATCGCTGGTGGACAGCATCAAGCGGGCGACGGACGTGATGATCGCCGGCAAGATTGCGGTCGTTTGCGGTTTCGGCGACGTGGGCAAAGGCAGTGCGCAGTCGCTGCGCGGACTCGGCGCGACCGTATGGATTACCGAAATCGACCCGATTTGCGCCCTGCAGGCCGCAATGGAAGGCTATCGCGTCGTGCGCCTCGACGACGTTCTCGAACAGATCGACATTCTCGTCACGGCGACCGGCAACTACCACATTGTCACGGGCGCGCAGATGGAACGTCTCAAGAACCAGGCGATCGTCTGCAACATTGGTCACTTCGACAACGAGATCGACGTCGCCCACCTGCGCCAGTACGAGTGGGACAACATCAAACCTCAGGTCGATCACGTGATCTTCCCGGACGGCAAGCGGATCATTCTGCTCGCCGAGGGCCGCCTCGTTAACCTTGGCTGCGCGACCGGCCATCCGAGTTTTGTCATGTCGAACTCGTTCACCAACCAGGTACTCGCGCAGATCGAGCTGTGGCAAAACGGCGCGCAATACGAGAACGAAGTTTACGTGCTGCCGAAACACCTCGACGAGAAGGTGGCTCGCCTGCATCTCGATCGAATCGGCGCGAAGCTGACCGAGCTTTCGAAAGAGCAGGCCGACTACATTGGCGTCAAGCTGGACGGGCCTTACAAGCCGGAGCTGTACCGCTACTAGGCCAAGACGTATTTTGCTTCACACGGCAAGAGCCGGTGAGTTAACTCACCGGCTTTTTTTGTTCCCGAACGCAAAGCACCACGGAAAAAGGTGCCGGAAAAAGGTGCCGGGTTTATTTTTTGAAAAACGTGCCACGGAAAAAGGTGCCGGGTTTATTTTTTGCTAAGAAAATAAACCTGGCACCTTTTCTTGCGGGACCGCTATGATGTGAACTCAGTGTTCGGGAGGGTGGCGCTATAGGCCAGCAAAAGGAGTTCATTCGGGTTCTGCAGCTCACGGATCCGCACCTGTTCGCCGATCGAGAAGCCACGCTTCGCGGACGCACTACCTGGGAAACGCTGGCAGCCGTCATCGAGCACTATCGTCAGCGCCGTTGGCGGGCCGATCTTGTCTATCTGACCGGCGATCTGGCTCAGGACGAAAGTCGCGGCGCCTATCGGAACCTTCGCGCGGCCATCGATCCCCTTACTCTGCCGGTAGAGCTGGTTCCAGGCAACCACGACGATCCAGCCTTCATCCGCGAGGAACTCGCGGACTACGGATACTGCAGCGTGCGCCGCGAAACCGGCTGGAACCTGATCGGTCTAAACAGCCACCAGCCGGGGGTGGTGGGCGGCCGGCTCGGTGCGGCGGAGCTCGACCGGCTGGACGCGGTACTCGAAACGGACAAAAACCGCCCGGCGGCTGTATTCTTACATCACCCGCCGGTGCAGCTCGGCAGCCAGTGGCTCGACAGAATCGGGCTCGAAGACGGGGACGAACTGCGTGGCCGTGCGCGCAATCACGCCAACCTGCGGCTGCTGGTATTCGGCCACGCCCATCAGGCATTCGACCGCAGCGATGGGTCGCTGCGCATTCTGGGCACGCCTTCGACGGGGCGCCAGTTCAGCCCCGGCAGCACCGAGTTCGAGCTGGACGATCGACCGCCCGCTTACCGCCGCCTCGAGTTCGGAGCGGACGGAAGCTTCTCCACGGAACTGATCTGGATCGACAATGACGACGACTAGAACCACTCTCAAAACGACTTGTTTACTGATTCTTGCGCTGCTGTTTGCGCCCACTTCAGAACCGGCCAGCGCCGACACTGCAACGCCCGTTACGCTCTGGCAGGTTGAAGGCGAGAGTAATCAGGTCTATCTGCTGGGATCCGTGCACCTGCTGCGCGAAAGCGACTATCCGTTACCTGCAATCATCGACAGAGCTTACGAAGACGCCGAGCACCTGATCATGGAGCTCGACATGGACGATATCGATCCCGTGGCCACGCAGGCCGCCGTCTCCCGAATGGGCCTGCTGAACGACGGCCGCACGCTCGCGGACGTGCTTGGACGGGTAGACTACGCGAAGGCCGAGCGGGCGGCGCGGGAACTCGATATTCCGCTCAAACTGCTGGCCGGCAGCGAACCCTGGTTCGCCGCCATCACCATTGAGCAGATGCTGCTTGCGCGCATGGGCTTCAATCCGATCTACGGCGTCGAGATGGCCATGCTGAGCAAGGCGCAGAAAGACAACAAGACCGTGGACGGGCTCGAAACGCTGGAAGAGCAGCTCGGCTTTCTGGACGGGCTGACCGCCGACGCTCAGCGCGATCTGCTGCTGCAGACACTCGAACAGGGCCGCGATGCCGAACCGCTCATGGACAGCTTGATCGCCGCCTGGAAAGACGGCGACACCGAGTACCTCGAAGCGAACATGCTGCGCGAACTGCAAGACTATCCGGAGCTGTATACGACCATCGTGAGCGAACGCAACGAGCGCTGGCTGGATCGGCTCACGGCGCTGCTCGACGATGACGACGACTACCTGGTCGTCGTCGGCGCCCTGCACCTCATCGGCGATGACGGATTGCCGGCTCTGCTGCGCGCGCGGGGCGTCGAAGTCGGGCAGCTCGGCAGAACCTCGTCATTGCCGCTCGACTAGCGTGCTTTTGCTGTTCCCCGCAACCCCGGCAGACGGTAGCATGCAGGTTTTTCGGAGCACCCTATGAGTCTGTTTTCCGAGGCGCGCGCGGTCATTGCGGGCGGCGTCAATTCTCCCGTCAGGGCGTTTGCAGGTGTCGGCGGCGAACCCGTATTTTTCAGGAAAGCGCATGGCGCATGGATAGAAACGGAGGACGGTCGCAGACTCATCGACTACATTGGCTCCTGGGGACCAATGATTCACGGCCATACGCACCCCGAGGTTATCAAAGCCGTGTGCGACACGGCCGCCGATGGCCTGAGCTTCGGCGCGCCTTGCGTGCTCGAGACGCAAATTGCCAGCAAGATAAAGTCGCTGATGCCGGCAATCGAGCGCGTGCGCATGGTCAGTTCGGGAACCGAGGCCACGATGAGCGCAATCCGGCTCGCGCGCGGCCATACGGGCCGGGACAAGATCGTCAAGTTCGAGGGCTGTTACCACGGCCACTCCGACTCGCTCCTCATCAAGGCCGGCAGCGGCGCCCTGACCCTCGGCGTACCCAGTTCGCCAGGCGTACCCGCCGGTCTGGCCGAGCACACGATTACGCTCGCGTTCAACGATCACGAAGCGCTGCGAACGGCGTTTCGCGAACTGGGCGGCGAGATAGCCTGCGTAATCGTCGAGCCCATAGCCGGCAACATGAACTTCGTGCCGCCGGCCGATGGCTTTCTCGAGACGCTGCGCGAGGAATGCAGTAACGCCGGCAGCATTCTGATCTTCGACGAGGTCATGACCGGCTTTCGCGTCGCCAAAGGCGGCGCACAGGCCGTGTACGGCGTCACGCCGGATCTGACGACACTTGGCAAGATTGTGGGTGGCGGCATGCCCGCGGCGGCGTTTGGCGGCCGCGCCGAGATCATGCGTTCGATCGCACCGGACGGCCCCGTGTATCAGGCCGGAACGCTATCGGGCAATCCGGTGGCGATGGCTGCGGGCCTGAAGACTCTCGAGATGCTCGACACCGACGATTTCTATACCCGGCTTTCGGCGCAAACCCGCAAGCTCGTCGACGGCCTCAAGGCTGGCGCCGACAAGGCCGGCATCCCTCTCGCGGTCGAGCAGGAAGGAGGCATGTTCGGATTCGTGTTCACCGCGGACGGCCCCGTGCGGAGCTTCGCTCAGGTCGCCGCCGCCGATATCGAGCGCTTCCGGCGCTTCTTCCACAGCATGTTGGACGCGGGCGTCTACCTCGCGCCCTCAGCGTTCGAAGCGGGTTTTGTTTCAGCGGCACACAGCGACGAGGACATCGAATTCACGCTGGCCGCCGCCGACAAGGCAATGACGACGCTCTAGGGAAGCTCTGCATAAGGCTGGCGAGGCTCGTTTCGCGTCAGGGCGTCGAGGTCAAGGCGCGTGAAGGCCGGAATAGCAGAGCTATTGCGGCCTTCACGCAACGCCGAGTTCGGGGTTCTGACGCGAAATGAGACCGGCATGACTTGTGCAGAGCTTCCCTAGGGGCCTGCGCGGCAGAAACGGATGAGGCGAGGTGTTCCCGGTTCGAGTCCGTTTTTCCGATCGTCCGAGGAGCATAGTGGTAACTACGTGACGAGGAGGATCGGGAAAACGGGCCGAGCGGGGGGGCGCCGCAGCCCATTCGGCTTCTGCCGCGCAGGCCCCTGGAACGAAGCTTAATCCTATTGCGCCGGCTGCGCGCTGTTCAACACTTCGCGAACGAGCTTGAGACGCTCGAGCGGTTCGTTGTTCTCGAGTAGCCGCTGCTTCTCTTCGAGGCGAATAGGCAGAATCTCCAGGAAGCGGTTGGCAACCCAGCCCGCATTGTCGAGTTCGCGCGGCAGGTTTTCGTAGAGCTTGCCGAGGTCTTCGAGCACGCCGGCAAGGATTTCCGCCAGAGGCTCGTAGTCGCGCGGCAACGGCAGCGCGGGCTCGTCGGGCAGGAGTTCTACGTGGCCAATGTTGAGGCCGTCCGCCGCGCGTTCGGCGCTCAGCAGGCGAAAGCGCCGGCCGCCAATCGCAGTGACGCCGAGCAAACCGTCGCTGCCCTGGTAGAAATCACTGATCTTCGCCAGTGTGCCTACGTCCCAGGTCGCGGCGGTGCCGCCCGCCTCCTGCCCTTCGCGGATCAGTAAAACGCCAAACGGGCCATCGTTGCGCATGCGCTCGCCGATCATGTCGATGTAGCGCGATTCGAATATCCGCAGCGGTAGCGGACCGCCCGGATACAGCACGACGTTTAGCGGAAACAAGGGTAGCTGCACAGTATCTCCAGCAAGCGTGTTGAGCTATACACAATTATAAAGACGCTGGCGCCTTATTCACTGCGCAAACGTTTGAGCAAGGCGGTCAGTGTTTGCCGCGCGCCGCCGAACCCTCCATTGCTCATAAACACGAGCTGGTCGCCGCTTGCGAGCGCCGGCGCTATCCGATTGACGAGTTCGTCGTAATCCGTTTCGACGCTTAGACGGTCTCCGAGTTCGGCGAGCGAGTCGCGAAAGTCCGCCTCGAGATCCGGCGGCGAGTACAGAAAGACCGCGTGAGCGAGTTCGAGCGATGCTGCCAGCGTGGCATTGTGATGCCCCAGTTTCATCGTGTTCGACCGCGGCTCCAGGGCAACGATGAGACGCTTGCCGGGCGCGTGCCGCTTGAGTCCTTCGAGCGTTCGCCGAATAGCCGTCGGATGGTGTGCAAAATCGTCGTATATCGCGATGCCTGACACCGTGGCGGTTCGCTCGAGACGCCGCTTGACGCCGCCAAACCCCTCCAGGGCGCTAACCGCCCGGCTGAAGTCGACGCCCGCGGCATTGGCCGCCGCTACGGCCGCAAGTGCGTTTTCCAGGTTATGGCTGCCCGGCATCGCCCAGCGCGCTTCCGCGGTTCGACCGTCGGGCGCCGTTATCCGGATGTGCCGTTGACCCTGATCGACGAACGCCGCCCGCCATGCCGCGTCGCCGTCGAGCGCAAAGCTCGTAACCGGCGTCCAGCAGCCTGCGTCGATGGTTGCCGCGAGATTCGGATCCGCCGCGTTGCTGACGATGCGCCCCGACGCCGGTACGGTTCTCAGCAGCTGGTGAAACTGCCACTGAATTGCCGCCAGGTCCGAATAGATATCGGCATGATCGAACTCGAGGTTGTTCAATACCAGAGTCCGCGGGCGGTAGTGCACGAACTTCGCCCGCTTGTCGAAGAACGCCGTGTCGTATTCGTCCGCCTCCACGACAAAATACTTGCCGCCTCCCAGGCGCGCGGACACGCCGAAGTTTGCCGGCACGCCGCCAATCAGGAAGCCGGGTTCGAGACCCGCAGCATCCAGAATCCACGCAAGTATGCTGCTTGTGGTCGTCTTGCCGTGAGTGCCCGCCACGGCCAGTACGTGCTTGCCGTTCAGAACGTTGTCGGCCAGCCAGGCCGGACCGGATTGATACGGCAGACCTTGATCGAGCATCGCCTCGACGGCAGAGTTGCCGCGGCTCAGCGCGTTGCCGACCACGACGCGATCCGGCTTCGGAAAAAACTGCGCGTCGTCGTACCCGGCGTGGATGTCGATGCCGAGCTCCGCGAGCTGGGTGCTCATCGGCGGATAGACGTTTTCGTCGCTGCCCGTGACTCGATGACCTGCCGCCCTCGCAAGCGCGGCAACACCGCCCATGAAAGTTCCGCAAATCCCCAGGATGTGTACGTGCATAGGCTTAAGCGGTCGCCGGCGCCAGCGATTGCGAGACAATCAGCCGCGCCACGAACACGACTATCGACAGCAGGACACCAATCAGCGCCTTGGCGTTAATGGCCGCGGCCAGAATATAGCCTTTGACGAACACCGCCCAGAGCAGCAGCACTTCGCGTACGAGCAAGGCGCCGCCGTCGCTCTGCAGCAGCGCCGCCAGGCCCCCGGCAACAATCTGCCCGAACAGAATCACTGCGCCGGCACCGATGATCGCCGACAGGGACTGGAGCAGGCGTGCCTTAAAACCCGCGGCCGAGATGATCACGGCGAACAGCGCAACGCTTGCGAGCCAGCCGGCAATGTCGGCAAAAAGAGACGCGAAGGACAGCGTCGGCGAACTCAGCTTGATCAGCAGAATGCCACCAAACCAGAGCGCCAGCGCAAGATAAAGGACCAGCCACGATTTTGGCAGGGCTTCCGGGCCGCGTCTCAGTAACGCGATGTCAAACAGCGTGTGTATTAGGGTCAGCAAAGCGATCGAATAATGCGGTGGCGCGGAGCGCGATGATCGCATGTTAACCTGTTCGAAAACACCTGCATCCAAGGCTCTCCCGACACGATGAGTACTTTCACGCTTGTTCCACAAGCTAGCGACGCCCTGCCGAGCCTCAACGGCAGCAACGCCGTCGGCATCGACACTGAATTCATGCGTGAACGCACGTTTTTCGCGGAACTCTGCCTGCTGCAGCTTGCCGCGGGCGAAACGCTGCTGTGTGTGGATCCATTGCTAAACGATAACCAGGAGCCGCTGTGGCAGCGCCTCGCGGAACTCGAATGGATCGTTCACTCCGCCCGCCAGGACCTCGAAGTGATCTACCAGACCGCCGGAATACTGCCGCGTGCCTTGTTCGACACCCAGGTCGCCGCCGGCCTGGCCGGCCATCAACCGCAGATCGGCTACGCCGGGCTCGTCAAGCTGCTGTTCGACGTGGAATTACCGAAGACGCACACGCGCGCCAACTGGGCGAAACGCCCGTTGCAAGATCACCTGCTCGAGTACGCGGCCGAAGACGTCGAGTACCTGCTGCCGGCGCGCGAACGCCTCGCGGAGACGCTGGACCGCACGGGCCGCCTCGAGTGGGCGATCGAAGACTCCGCGCTGCTGCTCGACAAGACGCTCTACACGGCCGCCCCGGAAACGGCTGTCGATCGCCTGAAAGGCGCGCGGAGCTTTCGCGGCCGCCGTCGTAATGCAGCCGCCCTGCTCGCGAGCTGGCGCGAACAGCGGGCAATAGACCGAAACAAGCCCAGGCAGTGGATACTGAAGGACAGCGTACTCCTCGACATTGCCTACAAGCTGCCGGATACGGTGCAGCAGCTCAAGACCATTGCGGATCTGCCGCCCGGCGTGCTCAAACGCTCGGCCGATGAACTGCTCTCGCTCGTCAGCCGCTCCGAGCGCGATGACGGTGGCTACCAGCCGCCGGGGATGCCCGACGAAGCGCAGAAGGCCCTTCTCAAATCCATGCAATCCCGGGTCGCCGCCGTTGCCAAGGATCTGGGGCTTGCCAACGAGGTAGTTGCTTCCAAGAAAGAACTCTCGGCCGCGGTCTTGGCCAATGAATTCAACTCCCGGGTGTTCAGAAGCTGGCGCAAACCCTTGATCGGCGATGAGTTGCTCGCCTTGCTCTAGCGGGGCGGCAGCGTCTATCCGCACAGGCGGCTTGACAGGCCCCTCTTGACAGGCCGCCCTAGGTGAGAGCGGCCATCAGGCGGGCGTAAACCTCGTCGATGTCGCCCTCGGCGTCGACCGTCTTGAGCCGGCCGCGCTTCTCGTAGAACTGGATGAGCGGCTCGGTTTGTTCGCGATAGACCTTGAGACGGTTGCTTATGGTCTCCTCGTTGTCGTCTTCGCGCTGCACGAGTTCGCCGCCGGCCGCCACGACCGCGTCGAGTTCCGTCTGCGGCGAATAGTGGATATTGAGCAGCTTGCCGGTTTTCGAGCAGGTGCGGCGACCGGTGAGGCGCTTCATCAGAATGTCGAAATCGACGTTCATGAGCACCGCGGCATCCAGCGGAGTACCCAGCTGATCCAGCAGCTCGGCGAGATCGTTCGCCTGCTGTACGGTGCGGGGAAACCCGTCGAGCACAAACCCCTCCTCCACGTCGCGCATCGCCAGCCGCTCGGAAATAATGCCGAGCATGACGTCGTCGGGAACGAGGTTGCCGGCGTCCATGATCGCCTTGGCCTTCTCGCCGAAGCGCGTGCCCTCGGCAACCGCGGCCCGCAGCATGTCGCCGGTTGAGATCTGCGGAATATTGCGCTCCGCCATGATTTTTTTGGCCTGAGTTCCCTTGCCGGAACCGGGCGCGCCGAGCAGTACGATACGCATGAGGCTCAAACGTCTCCTGGAGATTGTCAGCCTGCCGGCTGGCAGGCCGACGAACGCTACCGACTCTCCCCGCCAAGGTCAATCTCGTTGCGCCGATCGCAGCCCCAAGCATGCTCCGCCATCGACATTGCGTTATCCTCGCCGCCACCCGCCAACGCTTTTTCGGAGTGAATATGTCTGCCAGGAATGCTTTCTACGCCCAGTCAGGAGGCGTCACCGCCGTCATCAACGCAAGCGCCGCGGGCGTCATCGAAACGGCGCGCCGGTACCCAAGGCAAATCGCCAGCGTCTACGCAGGACGCAACGGCATCATTGGCGCACTCACCGAAGACATGATCGACACCAATCGCGAATCGGCGGCCAGCATCGCCGCCCTGAAATACACGCCGGGAGGCGCTTTCGGGTCAGCGCGCTACAAGCTCAAGAGCCTCGAAGAGAACCGCGCGGAATACGAACGCCTGATCGAGGTATTCAAGGCGCACGATATCGGCTACTTCTTCTACAACGGCGGCAACGACTCGATGGATACGGCACACAAGGTGTCGCAACTCGCAAAGAAAATGGGGGTGCCACTGACCTGCCTCGGCATTCCCAAGACGGTCGATAACGACCTCCCGGTCACCGATAACTGTCCGGGCTTCGGCTCCGTGGCGAAATACGTCGCTGTGTCGACCCAGGAGGCGGCGCTCGACGTCGTCTCGATGGCCAAAACCTCGACCAAGGTATTTATCCTCGAGGTCATGGGCCGGCATGCCGGCTGGATCGCGGCCGCCGGCGGACTTGCCGGCAAGAAACAGGGCGACGCGCCGCATATCATCCTCCTGCCCGAAGTACCGTTCGACGAGGGAGCCTTCCTTGCGCGCGTCAGGCAGTGTGTCGAAGACTACGACTACTGCGTCATCGTCGTCAGCGAGGGCGCAGCCTATGCTGACGGTCGGTTTTTAGCAGAAGCAGGCACTCGGGATGCGTTTGGCCACGCCCAGCTCGGCGGTGTCGCGCCGGTCATCGCCAACATGGTTCGCAGCAAGCTGGGTTACAAGTATCACTATGCGATAGCCGACTACCTGCAGCGGTCCGCCCGGCATATCGCGTCCGCCACGGACGTGAAGCAGGCCTACGCCGTCGGCAAAGCGGCCGTGCAGTTTGCGCTCGCCGGTAAGACCGCCGTCATGCCCGTCATCAAGCGGACCTCGGACACGCCCTACCGCTGGAGCATCGAATCGGCGCCGCTGGCCCGCATCGCAAACAAGGAAAAGATGCTCCCGAAACGCTATATCAGCAAGGACGGATTCGGGATCACCGCGGCGTGCCGCCGATATCTCGAACCGCTAATACGCGGCGAGGATTATCCTCCGTACGTCAAGGGCTTACCCAAGACGGCGAAGCTCAAGAACGTCGCTGTGAAGCCGCTGATCGAGCGCAAATTTGTGGTATGATGCGCGCCGCTGCGGCGGGGAGATCCGGGCCTTTTACCGCCCCGTCCGGCAGCGCTGCGCAGAACAAATCCAGCGGCCATCCTCACGGTGAAGCGCAAGCGCAGCGTCGACAACATCGCCATTGGGGCAATCAGCAAGCAGAGTCTTTCGCGGGAGTCCACGCGGAAACCGGATACAGCCGGACGCTACATCTGCGCACAAGTAAAACAATGCTTTTTCAGGAGACATAGGGATGACTAACGAGTTAGCGCTGTCGCTATCTATCGTCGCGGGCGTGATCGCCATTGTGTTCGGGGTTCTCTCGACGCTTTGGGTCACGAAACAACCCGCGGGCAACGCACGCATGCAGGAAATCGCCGCGGCGATTCAGGAAGGCGCCGCCGCATACATGAACCGGCAGTACATGACGATCGGGATTGTCGGCGTGGTGCTGGCAATCGTCCTTGCCATAGGTATAGACATGGCCTCGGCGATCGGCTTTGTCATCGGTGCGGTATTCTCCGCCCTCGCCGGCTACATTGGCATGTATGTGTCGGTACGCGCGAACGTGCGCACGGCGCAGGCGGCGACACTGGGGGTCAACCCCGCGCTCAACGTCGCTTTCCGCGGGGGTGCCATCACTGGGCTGCTGGTGGTGGGCCTTGGGCTTCTCGGCGTCGCCGGCTACTACGCCATACTCATGCAGATGGGCTCGAGCAGCGACGACGCGGTACGGGCGCTGGTCGGTCTGGCTTTCGGCGGCTCGCTGATCTCGATCTTTGCCCGCCTCGGCGGCGGTATCTTCACCAAGGGCGCGGACGTCGGTGCCGATCTCGTCGGCAAGGTGGAAGCCGGTATTCCCGAGGACGATCCGCGTAACCCTGGCGTCATCGCGGATAACGTGGGCGACAACGTCGGCGATTGCGCCGGCATGGCCGCCGACCTGTTCGAAACCTATGCCGTAACGATCATTGCCACAATGCTGGTCGGCTCGATGGTGGCCTCGCAGTTTGGCGCCGCTGCGGTCGTTTACCCTCTGATACTGGGCGCGGTGTCCATCGTTGCATCGATCATCGGTACGTTCTTCGTCAAGACCTCGGACGGCGGCAAGATTATGGGTGCGCTGTACAAAGGCATGATTGCCGCGGGCGTCCTGGCCGCCATCTTCTTCTACTTCGTCACCAAAATGATGCTCGGCGAGAGCGAGGCGACGATGGGCGTGTATTTCTCCGCGCTGATCGGCCTGGGACTGACGGCCGCCATGGTCGTCATTACCGAGTACTACACGGGCACAGACTACAAGCCCGTCAAGACGATTGCCAACGCTTCGCTGACCGGCGACGCAACCAACATCATTGCGGGCCTCGGCATTTCGATGAAAGCCACGGCGCTGCCGGTGCTCGCGGTCTGCCTCTCCATCTGGGGCGCGTTTGCACTGGCCGGCGACGATACCAGCCAGGGCCTGTACAACATTGCGATTGCCGCCACGACGATGCTGTCGATGACCGGCGTCGTGGTTGCGCTCGATGCGTTTGGTCCGATCACGGACAACGCCGGCGGCATCGCCGAGATGGCCGAACTGCCGCCCGAAGTCCGCAACATCACGGACCAGCTCGACGCGGTGGGCAATACGACGAAAGCCGTAACCAAGGGCTACGCCATCGGTTCGGCCGGCCTCGCGGCACTCGTGCTGTTCGCCGACTACAGCCACCAGCTCGATCTGGCCGGTATCGACTCGACCTTCCTGCTCGACGATCACCTGGTGATTATTGGCCTGTTCATTGGCGGCATGGTGCCGTTCCTGTTCGGCGCCATGGCGATGGAAGCCGTCGGCCGTGCCGCGGGTTCGGTCGTCACCGAGGTACGCCGGCAGTTCCGGGAAATCCCAGGCATCATGGAAGGTACCGGCAAGCCGGACTACAGCCGCGCCGTGGATCTGCTGACCAAGTCGGCGATCAAGGAAATGATCGTGCCGTCGCTGCTGCCGATACTGGTGCCGCTGGCGGTTGGCCTGCTGCTTGGCCCCAAAGCGCTGGGCGGCCTGCTGCTCGGCACGATCGTGACGGGACTGTTCGTGGCGATCTCGATGACCGCGGGCGGCGGCGCCTGGGACAACGCCAAGAAGTACATCGAGGACGGCAACTGCGGCGGTAAGGGCTCCGATGCACACAAGGCGGCCGTCACTGGCGATACTGTAGGCGACCCCTACAAGGACACGGCCGGACCGGCGATCAACCCGCTGATCAAGATCATCAACATTGTTGCTCTGCTCATGGTGCCGCTGCTTTAGAAAGCTCGAGAAGCCGCCCGGGGAACTCGGGCGGCTTCAAAAAAGGGGCCGAAAAAAGGGGCCGGGTTTATTTACGCCGCTGGCGTAAA
>JBCBSC010000034.1:0-42785 GCA_039819385.1 Pseudomonadota bacterium
ATTGACGATATGACGCAGCAGGTCAGCCGTTCGCTGCAGTTCTATCTGGCCTCGGGCGGCGGCCGCGAGCAGCCGGACATGATCCTCGTATGCGGCGGTTGCGCGAACATCCCCGGCATTGCGGACGTCATTTCCAGCCGCGTCGGTATCCCCACCGAAGTCGGCGATCCGCTCGGGCAAATGAAGATTTCTTCGAAAGCTAAATCGCAGGGTGTGAACAAAGACGCCACGGCGCTGCTGACAGCTTGCGGCCTTGCACTCAGGAGCTTCGACTAAGATGCCACGCATTAATTTACTTCCCTGGCGCGAGGAAGAGCGCAAGAAACGCCAGCGCGACTTCGGTGTCGCCATGGGCGCCGCGGTGGTCGCCGGCATTGTGATCGTGCTGGCCACGGTGTTTGTCTTCAACTCGATGATCGACGCGCAGGACCGCCGCAACGCGCGTCTTACCGAAGAGATTCGGGAACTCGAGAAAAGCATCGAGGAAATCGACGATCTCGAGCGGCAGAAGGAGCGCTTGCTGGCCCGCATGGAAATCATCGACCAGCTACAGAAATCGCGTCCGGAGATCGTGCACCTGTTCGACGAGATCGTTCGCCAGCTTCCCGAGGGTGTCTACCTGACCGGCATGAGCCAGAGCGGTTCGCGGGTCGAGCTGCGCGGCGTCGCGCAGTCCAGCACGCGCGTTTCAGCCCTCATGCGCCAGATAGACTCCTCGGAATGGCTTGCGGACCCTGAAGTGGAGCGCGTGCAAACGACCAGCATTCGCAACAGCGGCTCGCGGCAGGCCGAGTTTGTCGTTTACCTGAAACAGAAAAGTACCATTGGCGGCGATGCGGAGGGGCTCGAATGAACTACGTTGATGAGCTCAAGAATCTGGACGTCAACGACATTGGTCGCTGGCCGCTCGTATTTCGCGCGGGCGTGATCGTGCTGGCACTGCTGCTGGTCGTTGGCCTCGGCATCTACTTCATGATCGTCAAGGACAAGCATCCGCAGTTGCAGCGGGCCCAGGCGGAGGAAGAATCGCTGCAGGTGACCTTCGAAAACAAACAACGCAAGGCGGCCAACTACGACGCTTACAAAGCTCAGTTGGAACAGATCGAACAGTCTTTCGGCACGATGCTGCGGCAGCTTCCGGGCGAGACGGAAATTCCGAGCCTCATCGTCGACATCTCGCAGACGGGTCTTGCATCGGGTTTGCAGGAGAAGCTGTTCGAGCCGCAGGGCGAGAGACCAAAAGACTTCTATGCCGAGAAGCCCATCAAGATCCGGCTGTCCGGCGGCTACCATGAAATTGCCAACTTCGTTAGCGGCGTCGCGGCGCTGCCGCGTATCGTCACGCTGCATAACATCAATATCACGCGCGAAAACGACGATAGTTTCGATCAGCTCAGTCTCGAGGTGACGGCGCAAACCTATCGCTATCTCGAGGAGGCGCAGTAGTCATGAATGCGACGCTCAACAAAGCGCTGCTGCTCGCGGCGTCATTACTGGTCCTTGCAGGCTGCAGCGCCAACATGGACGAACTCGATCAATACATCAATCAGGTAAAGGCGAAGCCCGGCGGCCGCATCGATCCTCTGCCCGAGATAACGCCGTACGAGGTGTTTGTCTATCAGGCGGACGTGCAGGGTATGCGCTCGCCCTTCGTTCCCGATACCCCGCAGTCGGCCGGCGGCCAGGCGGGCGGTGTGCGGCCCGATGTCGAACGGATACGCGAACATCTCGAGAGCTTTTCGCTGGACACGATGAACATGGTCGGCACGCTCGATCTTGGGGGCACGACCTACGGGCTCGTGCAGACTTCGGACGGCCTGATTCACCGGGTTGTTCCTGGCAATTATCTGGGCCAGAACGACGGCCGGGTTGTCTCGATTAGCAATTCGGAGATCGAGCTTGTTGAAATTATTTCTGACGGTATTGGCGGCTATATCGAAAGGGATGCCGCCATTAGTTTGTCGGACTAGCGGTCTGTCGGACCGATACCTGAATGGAACTGGGAGTTATAAGAATGATGCTCAAATTTGAACGCGCAGCAGGTTGCCGCAACGCGGTAGTCAAGCTGGCCCTGATCGCAAAGGCTGCGTTCCTGGTGTTAGGCGGCACGGCTGCCCACGCCCAGGAAGGTAACCAGCTTCAGGACATTCAGGTACAGAGCCTGCCCGGCAACCGGGTCGAGCTTACCCTTGTCATGAGCGATACGGCGCCCGAGCCGCTCGCTTTTACGATTGAGAATCCGGCGCGAATTGCGCTCGATTTGCCCGGTACGGCGCTGGCGCTGGAGTCGCGCCGCCGGGACGTTAATCTCGGCCCGCTCGACACCGTACTGACCGCCGAGGCAAACGGCCGCACGCGCGTGGTGCTGAATCTCGACGCCATGGTGCCCTACGATACGCGCCGCAGCGGCAACTCCCTGATAGTGACGGTTGGTGGAGATTCCGACTACGATGCCGGCTCCACCCAGTTCGCCGGTACGTCTTCGCCCGCCCCGGCCATGAGTGCGGCTCCAGCCGGCCCGCGCTCGATCACCAGTGTCGACTTCCGCCGCAACCGGGATGGCGGCGGCCGCGTGGTTGTCAGCCTCACCGATCCGGGTACTCCCGTGGATATTCGTCAGGAAGGCGGCCGCGTTGTCGCGATCTTCAAGGACACAGCCCTGCCGGCCGAACTCATGCGGCGTCTGGACGTCATGGACTTCGCGACGCCCGTAACGACCGTCGACACCTTGCGCACCAACATGGATACGCGCGTCGTGATCTCGGCGGATGGCGGGTATGAGCAGCTCGCCTATCAGTCGGATACGGAATTTACGATTGAGATCAATCCGGTCACCGAAACGGCGGAAGAAGGTTCCACACTGTTCTCGGAGACCAAAGAATACGAAGGTCAGCGCCTGACGCTGAACTTCCAGGACATCGAAACCCGCGCTGTACTGCAGCTCCTGGCCGAAACCTCAGGCCGTAACATCGTCGTATCCGATACCGTGCAAGGTAATGTCACGCTCAGGCTGCGTAACGTACCCTGGGATCAGGCGCTCGATATCGTCATGACCACCAAGGGTCTCGACATGCGCCAGAACGGCAACGTCATCATCGTTGCGCCGGCGGAGGAAATCGCCGCGCGCGAAACGGCCGATCTCGAAGCCAAGCAGGCGATCAGCGAGCTCGAGCCGCTGTATTCCGAGTTTATCCAGGTCAATTACGCCAAGGCGTCCGATCTCGCGAACCTGATTTCCGACGGCGGCGGCTCAGGCGGCGCACTGTTGTCGGACCGCGGCAGCATCTCGGTCGACGACCGGACCAACACGCTTCTGATCCGGGACACGGCGGAGCGGCTGCAAAGCGTGCGCCGCATGGTTCGAACGCTGGACATCCCGATCAAGCAGGTACTGATCGAAACCCGCATCGTCATTGTCAACGACGATGTCAGCCGCGATCTAGGCTTTCGTTTGGGCGTTACCGGTGTCGAGGCGAACGGTAACGACGGCCTGACCACGATTTCGGGCAACGGTCTCGGTACCGACACCGTCATTGGATCTGCGCTCGACAACGCAGCGGATCCGGCCAACGGCACGTTCTTCCCGGTACAGCTTCCGGACCTGGCCAACCGTTACAACGTCAACGTGCCGATCGACAACCCGGCCGGCAGTTTTGGCCTGGCCATACTCGACGGCGGTTATCTCGTCGATCTCGAGCTGACCGCGCTTGCGTCCGAGGGCCGCGGCGAGATCGTCTCTACGCCGCGGGTCATTACGGCCAACCAGAAAGAGGCGCGTATCGAGCAGGGCGTGGAAATCCCGTTCCAGCAGGCCGCGTCTTCGGGTGCCACCACGGTGCAGTTCAAGAAGGCCGTGCTTAGCCTGGTCGTGACACCGCAGATTACCCCCGACAACAACATCATCATGGATCTGCGCGTCAACAAGGACAGCGTCGGTCAGGTGATCTCGACGGGCGGGCTTGGCGGCACGGTTCCGAGTATCGATACCCGCCAGGTCGAAACGCAGGTGCTCGTTGCCGACGGCCAGACCGTCGTGTTGGGCGGTATCTACGAAACCGAACGCCGCGAAACTATCAACAAAGTGCCCGTGCTGGGCGACATCCCGTTCGCCGGTGCGCTGTTCCGCAGCAGCGAAACTACGGATGACAAGTCGGAGCTGCTCATCTTCGTCACTCCGCGTATCCTTGAGGAAGGCGCGAAGCTTTACTAGGCTTCGACACTCACGAGTAAACAGTAAGCCAACCTTCGGGTTGGCTTACTGTTTTTCGAGGATGCGATTCGGCTATGAAATCGTCGCAAAACCTGTTCCTGATCGGCCCCATGGGCTCGGGCAAGTCCGCCGTGGGCCGTGCGCTTGCGGCGAGCCTGCATCGCCCGTTCTTCGACAGCGATGACGTCATCGAGGAGCGGACCGGCGTCGATATACCTTTCATTTTCGAAAAGGAAGGCGAGGCGGGCTTCCGTTTGCGGGAGTCGCGAATCATCGCCGAACTGAGCGGCCGCGAGGGGATTATCCTCGCTACGGGCGGCGGCGCGATCGTCAACGACGAGAACCGCCAGCACCTCGGGGCGCGGGGGCTTGTCGTTTATCTTCGCACCAGCGTCGAGCAGCAGCTCAATCGCACCAGCAAAGGCCGGGAGCGGCCTCTGCTCTCGCAAAGCAGCGATCGTCGCGAAGTGCTCGATGCGCTGATGCAGGAGCGGGAGCCCAAGTATCTCGAGATCGCCGACATCGTCGTCGTCACCGACGCGCGCAAGGTACGGGCCGTGGCCAACGAGATTCTCGAGCAGCTGCCGTAACTGCATGTCGTCAAGCGGCCCCGGGTTCGGTTTGCCGCGCGCTTTACGGTAGTCTTCCTTTTCTCTAACGGGTAGTCGGCGAAGCACGCAATGGCGGTGTCCAAAACGCTCCACGTCAATCTCGGCGACCGGAGTTATCCGGTCGTCATCGGGCACGGTTTGCTCGGCGGCCACTACGACCTTCTGAACTCTGTGCCCGGCGAAAATTGCCTGATAGTCAGCAACGACACGGTGGCACCGCTATATCTCGATCAGCTCGAGCGCAATCTGGGCGGCAAAACCGTTACCCATGTCATCCTGCCGGACGGCGAAGCTCACAAGACCCTCGCGACCATGAGCCGTATCCTCGATGCCCTGGTTGCCGCGAGATCGGCCCGCGATACGACCATACTGGCCCTGGGCGGCGGCGTGGTTGGCGACATTGCCGGATTTGCGGCCGCCTGCTACATGCGCGGCATTCGCTTCATACAGGTACCGACGACGCTGCTGGCGCAGGTAGACAGCTCCGTAGGCGGCAAGACGGGCGTCAACCACGCGGAGGGCAAGAACCTGATCGGCGCGTTTCATCAGCCGCAGTGTGTGCTGATCGACACCGCGACGCTCGACACGTTGCCCGATCGCGAACTGTCCGCCGGACTTGCAGAGGTCATCAAACACGGAGCGATCGCGGACGCCGGGTTTTTCGACTGGCTCGATGCCAACGTCGACGCGCTCAGGCAGCGGGATCACGCCGCGCTGGCCCACGCGATCTCGCGCTCCTGTGAAATCAAGGCTGAGGTCGTGGCCGAGGACGAGCGTGAGGCAGGCCGGCGCGCGATCCTGAATTTCGGGCACACCTTCGGGCACGCGATCGAGCGGTGCCAGGGTTACGGCGACTGGCTGCATGGCGAGGCCGTCGCGGCCGGCATGCTAATGGCGGCCGAGCTGAGCGGCCTGCCGGATACCGATGTTGCGCGCCTGCGGCAGTTGATCCGCCGGGCCGGGCTGCCGGAGCGCCCACCCGCCATTGCCGCGGCCGATCTGTTCGACGCCATGGGCCTCGACAAAAAGGTCGTCGGCAAGCGGATCCGGTTCGTGCTGCTCGAAGAGCTGGGCCGAGCGTACGTTAGCGCGGACTACGATGCGGAGCTGCTGCAGCGGATTCTGCAGGCGCCGGCCCGATGAGGGCACTTATCGATGCTGCGGCCACCGAGGCTAAGTCGCGTGGCCGCCGTTTCGCTGAGCCTCCCGCGAACTACCGGACCGAGTATCAGCGCGACCGGGACCGCATTGTGCACTCAACGGCGTTCCGTCGCCTCGTGTACAAGACCCAGGTGTTCGTGAATCACGAGGGCGATCTCTACCGCACGCGTCTGACGCATTCGCTCGAGGTTGCGCAGATTGCACGGACGGTGGCGCTGGCTCTAGGCCTGTCGGAAGTGCTGACCGAAGCTATTTGTCTTGCGCACGATCTGGGGCATACGCCGTTCGGGCACGCCGGTCAGGATACGCTGAACGAGTGTATGCGCGACTACGGCGGTTTCGAGCACAATCTGCAATCGCTGCGCGTAGTGGACGTGCTCGAGGCGAAGTACGCGGACTTTCCGGGCCTCAATCTCACCTACGAGACTCGCGAGGGAATCCTCAAGCACTGCTCCAAAAACAACGCGCGCAAACTGGGCGACATCGGGGAGCGCTTTCTGAATCGCACGCTGCCCGGACTCGAGGCGCAGCTTGCTGACGTTGCCGACTCGGTGGCTTACAACAACCACGATGTCGACGACGGCTTTCGCGCGGGACTGCTAAGCCTCGACCAGCTTCGCGAGCAGGCCTTGTTCGAGCGTGAGTATCGCGAAGTGACAGGCAAATACCCGAAGCTCGAAGACCGGCGGCTCATCTACGAGATTATCCGCCGCATGATCGACAGGGTCGTGACCGACCTCATCGAGACGAGCCGGGGGCGCATCGAGAAGGCCGCGCCGGCGTCGATCGACGACGTGCGCAGCGCGAGTGAGCGGCTGGTTGGTTTTTCGCCGGCCGTCGAAGCGGAGCATCTGGCGCTCAAGCGTTTCCTCAACGAATACCTTTACACTCACGAGCAGAAACTGGCGATGACCGAAAAGGTGCAGAGCGTCCTGCGCGACCTGTTCGCGCGCTACATGGGCGATACGTCCAGCATGCCGAGGGATTTTGCCGCGGCCGCCCGCAACCAGGATGAATCCGAGCGTGCGCGAGTCGTGGCGGACTACATTGCCGGCATGACCGATCGCTACGCACTCAGGGAACACGAGCGCCTTCAGGGCGAGTAAGTCCGCAGGCCGCAAGAGTCTTTTGTGAGACGCTGCTAGAATACGCGCCGGCCGGAGATTGAGCGGTCCGCGAAATCGGAGAAACCAGCAGTGCAACACAAAGACATCCCAGCCGGAGAACGGCTGATTTTTGCCATGGACGTGCCGGACTGCCGGCGGGCCAGGCAGCTCGTGGACGAACTCGGCGACGCCGTGCAGTTCTACAAGATCGGTCTCGAGCTCATGATGGGCGGCGAATATTTCGAGCTGCTCGACTGGCTGCTCGAGCGGGACAAGAAAGTCTTCTGCGATCTCAAGTTCTTCGATATTCCCGCAACCGTGGGCTCGGCCGTGCGTCAGCTCAAAAACCGCGGCGCAAGTTTCGTGACCGTACACGGCAATCAATCCATCATGCAGGCGGCGGCGGAGAACAAGGGCGACACGCTGAAGGTGCTGGGCGTCACCGTGCTGACCAGCCTGGACCGCGGCGATCTCGACGACCTTGGCTTCGACTGCGACGTGGCGGAACTGGTACTGTCGCGCGCCAGACGCGCGCTGGAAGCGGGCTGCGACGGGGTGATCTCGTCCGGCCTGGAGGTGCCGCGGCTGCGCGAATTCGTGGATCAAAAGCTGCTGGTCGTAACACCGGGTATTCGCCCCGTCGACAACAAACCGGCAGGGGATCAGAAGCGCGTGGTGACGGTTGAGACAGCGTTCGCGAACGGCGTGGATTACATCGTCGTGGGCCGGCCGATCCGGGACGCGGCCAGCCCGCGCGCGGCTGCGGAGGCAATTCAGGCATCGATACAGACACAGGTGACGGCATGAGCCCAAAATCCGATAAAGACGGACTCGACAACGATCTGCTACTGCGCGCGCTCAAGCGCGAGCCCGTGCCCCGCACGCCGGTCTGGATCATGCGCCAGGCCGGCCGCTACCTGCCGGAGTATCGCGCAACGCGCGCCGAGGCGGGTGACTTCATGAGTCTGTGCCGCAACCCGGAGCTCGCCTGCGAGGTGACGATGCAGCCGCTCCGGCGCTACAAGCTCGATGCGGCGATCCTGTTTTCCGACATTCTGACGGTGCCCGACGCCATGGGGCTGGGTCTGTATTTCGAGACCGGCGAAGGCCCCAAGTTCGAGCGGCCCGTGCAGACTGCCGATGCCATTCGCGCACTAAAGGTTCCTGATGTCGAAAAGGAACTCGGCTATGTGTTCGACGCCGTGCGAACGATCCGCCGGGAGCTCGACGGCCGGGTTCCCCTGATCGGTTTTGCCGGCAGTCCGTTTACCGTCGGCACTTACATGGTCGAGGGCGGCTCCAGCCGCGAGTTTCCGACCATCCGGGCGCTGGCGAAAGAGTCGCCGGAGTTGCTGGATCACCTGATGGGCCTTATTGCCGAGACCACGATCGAATACCTGAACGCGCAAATCGAGGCCGGCGCGCAGGCCGTGCAGGTGTTCGATACCTGGGGCGCAGCGCTCGATGCCGACGATTTCCGGCGTTTTTCGCTTGCCTCCATGCAGCGTATCGTCGACGGACTAATACGTGAGAAGGACGGCCGCAAGATCCCCGTCATACTGTTCACGAAAGGAGCCGGGCCGCTGCTCGCGGACCTGGCGGAGTCGGGCTGCGACGCGCTCGGCGTCGACTGGAGCACGGATCTCGCAACGGCCCGTGAGTACGTCGGCGACAAGGTGGCGCTGCAGGGCAACCTGAATCCGGCGACCTTGCGCGAATCGCCGGAGACTATTCGTGCCGGGGTCAAAGATACGCTGGCGAGCTACGGCAACGGGCCGGGTCACGTCTTCAACCTGGGGCACGGCATTACGCCCGACATCGACCCTGAGCATCTGGGCGTTCTGGTTGACGCGGTACATGAGCTGAGCCCTGCTTATCACGACTGAGCGAACGGCGCCCGGTCACGGCCAGTTGCAGCTCTTGCCCCCGCGGTACCGGGTCCGTGTGCTCTCGGGGCTGCAGCGCAAGTCGGCTGACTGTCTACCGGCGCGGTCTAGCGGGCGCGCAGACGCTGGAGCAGGCTGTCGAGCATCGGATCTTCGCCCGTCGACACCAGCGGCGACTCGATCGGCCAGTCCGGGCTTACGCCGTCGGCGCGTCGCTTGCCGGACGGCCGGATGATATGTGCCTTCGGGAAACCGACCGTAAAACCGGTATGCGGCAGGGTGAAGGTTTCCATGGCGCCGTAGGTTGTCGCCATGTCCGAGGTTTTTTCGCCGACCACGGTTCCGAGCCCGTAATCCTGCACGATCGCCGCCACGTTTACCGTGTTCGAGTACGAGTGCCGGTTAATGAGTACGTAAACCTCGCCGTCGAAACGGGGGCCTTTGCGGGGTTCCGCAAACGGGATTTCGAACGCAAAGCTCTCGCCGCGCGGCACCTCCGCGTAGCGCTCCGCCATTAGCCGGGACACGCTTTCCGCCGCGGCCGGGTTACCGTCCAGACGGGCCTGGTTGGAAGCGGCCGCTTCGTCGCTCGAGCGAATCAGAAATTCCGAATAGAAGCGGAACGGTTCGTCGGCGATCCAGGCGAGCATAGGATCGCTAAACGAATTGTCGCCGCCGGGATTTTCCCTGAGATCGATGATTAGCGTATCGGCCCTGGCGTCGAGGAAGGTTTCGAACGCCGAATCGATGAAGGCCAGGAAGGCGGTGTTGTCCCAGATAGCGTTGGGATCTTCGGCGTTGTAAAAGGGTCCCGGCCGCAGATAAGCGATATTGTCGTCGAGCAGTTCAAAGGCACGCAGGCTCCTGTCGGGCGCAGACGCCGCGGCTTGCTCGTCGGCATGTTGCCGCCGCTGTGCAGCGCTTCGGGCTGCGATCGTGACCGACTTCCTGGCACCGTCACGGCTTTTGAGTTCCAGCTCGAATACCGCTACTTCGCCCAATTCCAGCCAAAGATGTCGGGGAAACGAAAACTCGAGCAGCGAATGGGCAATGTAGTCGGTATCGGCGGATATGTGCGCGGCCGTGCGTCGCAGCCAGTCTTTTATGGGCAGGTTGTTGAGCGCAACGATCCGGTCGCCGGGCTGAACGTCGGCATTGCCCGAGTAATCTTCGCCAACATAGGCTCGGTCCTTGGCGATGCGCAGATAAATCGGAAAGCTGCGTCCGCCCTGATCTTCGAACGCCTGGTACACCTCGTAGGGGAAATCTATCCGGGCGTGCGCGACATTGCCGAACGCCACAAACTTCTGAAAGCGGACGTGCGCTTCGAACAGGCTCAGCGGCTCCTCGAGTTCCAGACGCATGGCGTCGTACAGCGCGTCGTACCTGGCCTTGTCGCGATGCACGTACAGATTCGCGTGTGCGCTCCTCAAGCCTGCGTAAAGGGCCGCGAAATCGGCCCGCAGTGACGTTACGGGCACGATCTCGTCCCAGTTCGTCGTGTCAGCGCCAGCGCTGCCGGCGCAGGCGAGGGACAGGGCGGTGAGCGTCAAAAAAAAGCGGCGGTACATGGGCAAGGTCCTCAATAGAATGCGAGACTACTGCGGACCGTAAGGTTTGCGTCCGGCACCGACCATGGCGAGGAGCCCCTTTTTTCCTGACAAAACCCTGACGAGGGCCAATCGGGGCCCGGTTCGATGGTGAATCGGGCTACAGCAGCACGCTAATGACAAACGATACGCGGCCGCGGGACCCGAAATCCCGCACTTTTTGCGTTGGCGATTGGCTGGTCGATCCCGCGACGGGCCGGCTCGCCAAGCACGGCGAGACCGTCCCCGTGGAGCCCGTCCCTGTGGAACCCAAGGTGATGGATCTGCTGGTGCTGCTGGCCGGCGAACCAGGGCGGGTGTTTTCGCGTTCCGAGATCGAGGAGGCGCTGTGGGCCAATACCGTCGTTGGTGAGGATACGGTAGCGCGCACCGTGTCGCGGCTGCGCAGGGCTCTTGGCGATTCGGCACAAGCGCCGAGCTACATCGAGACGTTTCCGAAACGCGGCTACCGGCTCGTCGCCGCCACGGCTCCCGCTGCAGCAGGCAGTTCCGAAGCCTCCCCGGAAGGCCGGTCGCAGCGGATAGCGTGGCGACCCAAGACTTTGGCTGCTCTGCTGCTTGGCGTCACGGTTGTCGTGGCTTCTTTTGCGGTATACCTCATCGTATCCGGGCCCGACACGCCGACCGCAACCGAGGCGGACATGCTGACGAACCGGGCTGGCGATCTCTACATGCGCTTCACGCGCGCCGACAACGAAGCGGCTATCGTCTTGTACGAGCGCGCCCTGGCGGCGGACCAGTATCACGCCGGAGCGCAGGCCGGACTCGCCAACGCGCTCGTCCAGCGGATCGTGCGCTGGCCGCACCCGCCGGGTTCGCCGGCAGCGGGCGCGGACAGCCTCGCGGACGCATTGCAAAGCGGACTGACCCGCACTGCGGATGCCAGGGAGACGCTGGCGCGCGCCACGGCCATGGCGGAGCGTGCCGTGCGGCTGTCGCCGCGGGATTCCGATGCCTTGAAGGCGCTGGGTCTGACCTTGACCGCGCAGGGTAATATCGAGCGTGCCGAAGAGGTCTATCGACGCGCCGTTGCGATCGACGAGGATGCCTGGGAGTCGCTGATTAACCTTGGTGAGATCTACCAGATGCGGCAGGATCGCCGCGGCGCGGTGGAGTTTATGCAGCAGGCCTACGCCGCGATGGAGCGATCGTATGCCTACGAACCGCAGCGCACAGGTCCGTGGAAGCTTGCGGTGGGCGTCGCCATCGGTACTCATTACGAAGCGCTGCAACAACCGGAAGACGCTGAGTTATGGTATCGGCGGGTGCTTGCGGAGGCGCCGCTGGAACCCGAGGCCACCACTCGTCTGGCCATGCTGCTCAGCCGGTCCGGCGAACGCGGCGAGGCGCTGCGCCTGTGCAGGGCGCTGAAGGAAAAAGTCGGCAGTTTCCCGGGCTGCGCACTGGGCGAAGGTAGCGACACGGCCGACGGCCGCCCGGCCAGCTAGGGACGCGCCAGGCTCGGGCTTACTGGAGAATCTCGACCTCGATGACGCTGCATTCCTGCACGACCGGTATGCTCGAGCCGCCGTGCATGTTGGCGGCCTGCCATACCGGCTCACCGTACTTGTAGGAGCGCATTTTTTTTTCACCGCTATCGTCCTCTTCGAGCCAGGCGCAAGGGTTTAAATACACCACGACCCGGTCGGGTTGCGCCACGAGCGGCGGCGTTTCGCCCTTGCGTATGGTTCGCCTGATGACGCGGACCCGGTCGTTCTCGAAGGCGGTTTCGTAGATATGCGGGGCAACCTGTACGGGGTCGAGCGCCGCCTGCGAGAAGGCCACGCCCGCCCCGAAACCCAGTGCCAGCAGCGCGGCGGCGGCCGTCGCCCGCCGGGCCGATCGACGCATCAGCTCGTGGCCGCTTCGTCGCGCAGTGCGCGGCGCAGGATCTTGCCGACGTTGGTTTTGGGGAGTTCGTCGCGGAACTCGACCAGCTTCGGACACTTGTAGCCGGTCAGGTTATCCCGGCAGTAGGCGATCACCGTTTCTTCGGTGACCTCGTCGGAAGTACGCACCGCAAAAATCTTGACGACTTCGCCCGAGTGCTCGTGAGGCACGCCAATGGCCGCCGCTTCGAGGATGCCGTCCATTTCGACGACGACGTTTTCGATTTCGTTCGGATAGACGTTGAAGCCCGACACGAGAATCATGTCCTTCTTGCGGTCCTCGATGAATACGTAGCCGCTGTCGTCCATGCGGCCAATGTCGCCGGTTCGCAGCCAGCCTCCGGGCAACATGACCTTGGAGGTTTCCGCCGGCCGCTGCCAATAGCCCTCCATGACCTGCGGCCCGCGAATGCAGATCTCGCCGATCTCGTTGCTTGCCAGCGGATTACCCTCGTCGTCCGCGATCATGACGTCCGTGGACGGCAGCGGCAGGCCAATAGTGCCGGTAAACTCGGAGTCTATCCGGCAGACGATCGCGGCCGGCGAGGTCTCGGTCAGGCCGTAGCCCTGGTGGATGGGCTTGCCCGTTACCTCATGCCACTGTTTTGCGACCGCGGGCTGCACCGCCATGCCGCCGCCAATGCAGACGCGCAGGTGGCTGAAGTCGACGTCTCTGAAGCCGGCCGTATTCAGCAGCCCGGCAAACAGCGTGTTGACGCCCGTCATCATGTTGAACTTGTGCCGGCCGAGCTCCTTGACGAACGCCGGCATGTCACGCGGATTGGTGATCAGTACGTTGAGACCGCCCTGCGCCATGACGGTCAGGCAGTTACCCTGTAATGAGAAGATGTGATAAAGCGGCAACGCCGTGATCGCGACGAGCGGTTCGACACCCTTGTAGGCGTCGCCCTGCCAGACGATCGACTGTTCGACGTTGAAGATCATGTTGCGATGGCTAAGCATTGCGCCTTTGGATACGCCGGTCGTGCCGCCGGTGTATTGCAGGTAGGCAATGTCGGCGTAGCCCAGTTCGGCGCGAGGCACGGTCTTGCCTTCGCCGCTCGAGAGCGCGCTGCGGAAGCGGACGTGGCCCGGCAGCTGGTAGGCGGGCACGGCCTTCTTGATACGCCGCAGCACAAAATTGACGATCGCGCCCTTGAGCGTCGAGAGCAGATCGCCCACGCCGGTAACCACCACGTGCTCGATCTTCGTGTCCGCGATCACTTCCTCCAGCGTGTGCGCAAAGTTTTCGAGTATGACGATCGCGCGCGCGCCGGAGTCCGCGAGCTGATGCTTGAGTTCGCGGGCCGTGTACAGCGGGTTTACGTTGACTACGACCAGGCCGGCCCGGAACGCGCCGCACATTGCGACCGGGTACTGCAGAACGTTTGGCAGCATGATGGCGACACGCTCGCCGCGCACCAGGCCCAAGGTGTCCGACAAGTAGGCCGCGAACTGCATCGATAGCTCGTCGAGCTCTCGAAACGTCAGCGTTTTGCCCATATTGGTGAAAGCGGGCTGATCTGGATATTCGCGAAAACTGTTTTCCACGAGATCGCGAATGGATCGGAAGGGCGGTTCCGGGACTTCGGCGGGTACGCCGGGCGGGTAAGAATCGAGCCAGATCTTGTCTTCCAAAAAAGCCCCCCTTTTCAGGCTTGATCAAGCGTTACCAATTGATACAGACGACAGAATAGCGCATCCGTCAAACTAGGGCACTTGGCGGGCACCGGTAAATCCGAGGCGCGCCGGCAGTGCGGGCTTTTCGGTGCGCCGTTAGCGCGGCGGGCCGAGAGCCTTGCTGATTACAGGCCAAGCATTGTCCAGCAGTATCGGCTGAGCGGCTGCATTCGGGTGTATGCCGTCGCCCTGCATGAGTTCCTCGTCGAGGGCCACGCCATCCATGAAAAACTCGATCCAGGGTATGTTCGCCGCCGCGGCCACCTGGCCGAACGTGCCCTCGAACGCTCGCACGTACCGTGGTCCGTAGTTGGGTGGAATCCGGATGCCCAGCAGCGCTACGCGCGCGCCCGCGGCCTGCGAGCGGCCGACGATCGTTTCGAGGTTGCTGCGGGTCCGCTCGGGCGGCAAACCGCGCAGGCCGTCGTTACCGCCGAGTTCGACGACCACGACGCTCGGTGCGAGACGCTCGATGATGCCGTCGATCCGGGTAGCGCCGCCTTCGGTCGTTTCGCCGCTAATGCTGGCGTTGACTACGCGATGTTCGTAACCTTGCTCCGCAAGCCGCGTTTGCAACAACGCGGTCCACGACTGGTCCACATCAATGCCGTAACCGGCGCTGAGACTGTCGCCGAGCACCACGAGTACGGGCGCGTCGTCCCGGGCCGGGCCAGCTTCCGCGAATGCGAGGCTGCCGGCGGCCGACAGCAAGACCACGGCTGTAAGAACTTTAGTAAAACGCATGAGTTTTCGCATGAGGATAGTGCATGAGTAGTTCGTCTTCCCTTGACGCTGCCGTATTGGCGGCACACCAGCTCGTCAAGCAGGTTACCAGTCCCGAAGGGTCTCTGACCATTCTCGACGATGTCAGTTTCACGGTTGCGCCCGGTGAAACGGTTGCGATCGTCGGTGCCTCGGGCGCCGGCAAATCGACGCTGCTGGCCTTGCTCGCGGGGCTCGATCTGCCCACCCGGGGGCACGTCGTTCTCAATGGACATAATCTCAGGGAGCTCGACGAGGACGGCCGGGCGAAGGTCCGCGCGGACAGCGTCGGATTCGTATTTCAGTCTTTCCATCTCGTGCCCTCCCTGAACGCGCTCGAGAACGTCATGCTGCCGCTGGAACTCGCGGGCGCCGACGACGCGCGCTCTCGCTCGCGGGAGATCATCGCGAAGGTGGGGCTCGAGGCGCGCGGCTCGCACTACCCGGCGCAGCTATCCGGCGGCGAAAAACAGCGCGTCGCCATTGCGCGGGCGTTCGCGACCGAGCCCGCCGTATTGTTCGCCGACGAGCCGACCGGCAATCTCGACAGCCGCACGGGCGACAAGATCGTCGAGCTAATGTTCGATCTGAACCAGAACTCCTCGACCACGCTGCTGCTCGTCACACACGACACCGTGCTCGCGGAACGCTGCGATCGTGTGTTGAGCCTTGACGCAGGCAAACTCATGAGCGACGTTCGGGCAGCGGCATGAGCGCGTTCCGCTACGCGATCCGCAGCTTCGGCCGGGAGCTCCGATCGGGTGAAGTACTTGTATTGCTCGCCGCCGTAACGCTGGCCGTGGCCGCGCTGACCGCGGTCAGCTTTCTGACCGATCGTATCGGCAAAGCCGTTGCCCGGCAGGCAAACGAAGTGCTGGCGGCGGATCTCAGGCTGCGGTCCGCCGAGGCCATACCCGATGAGTGGCGGGCCCTGGCCGCCGACTTCGCGCTCGAAACCTCGGACACGCTGGCGTTTCCCTCGGTCGTGTTTCCCGGCAGCGAAAGTCCTATGTCTACCTCCGGGGGCGGGGCGCTCGCGACCATCAAGGCCGTGGACGACGCGTATCCGCTGCGCGGCGCAATGCGAACCTCCGCGGATCTCTTCACCGAACAGCGCGAAGTGGATACCGTGCCGGCGCGCGGCGAAGTCTGGGCCGATGCGGCGCTGCTCGCGCGCCTGGACGGCAAGGTCGGCGGGACCCTGGCCGTCGGCGAACTCGATCTGGCCGTCACGGCAGTACTGACCTATCGGCCGGATCAGTCGATCGGTTTTGCCTCGTTTGCGCCGTCGCTGGTCATGAATATCGCCGATATTCCCGATAGCGGACTAATCGCCGAGGGCAGCCGCGTCAGCTATGCGCTGCTGGTCGCGGGCGATAGCGGGGCCGTGACCGAGTTCAACGACGCCATTGCCGATCAGTTGCCGGACGACGTCCGCATCCGCAGCCAGGAGGAGAGCAGCGAGCGGGCGTTCAGCGCCGCCCAGCGGGCCGATCGTTTCCTGTCGCTGACTGCGGTCATTAGCCTCCTGCTCAGCGCGGTTGCCATAGCGATGTCGGCGCGGCGCTTCGCCGAGCGACGCATGGACACCGTCGCGCTCATGAAGAGCCTGGGTGCCACGCAGAGCTTTGTGATCTCAGTGTCGGTGCTGCAGCTTCTGGCGCTGGGGGCGATCGGTGTTGTCCTCGGCAGCGCAACCGGTTTTCTCGCCGAGGCCGGCCTGTCGTACATCATTGCCGACCTCATTGCGGGGGATCTGCCCGACCCGGGTTTTGCGCCCGTGCTGCTGGCATCGGGCAGCGCGCTAATACTGCTGATGGGTTTTGCATTGCCCTCTCTGCTGCAGCTCAAGGACACGCCGCCGCTGCGCGTGCTGCGGCACGACGCCGAGCCGCCGTCGCCCTCGAGGCTGCTGGTAGCGGCCGTCTCGCTCGCCGCCGTGGCGGCGCTCCTGTATCGCACCGTAGGTGACCCGCAAATGCTCGGCATATTGCTGGGCGGGATCGGCGTGATTGGGCTGGGGCTGTACCTGGTCGGACGCGGTCTCGTCGCGCTCATGGGCCGGTTTCGCTCCGGGGTCGGGATTGCCTGGCGTTACGGGCTTGCCAACGTAGCCCGCCGCGGCCGCGCGAGCGCGGTACAGGTCGTGGCATTCGGCCTGGGCCTGACCGTGTTGCTGTTGCTGACGCTGGTGCGCACCGATTTGCTGGCAGGCTGGCGCGACATGCTGGACAGCAGCGCGCCGAATCACTTCATGATCAACATTCAGCCCGATGAGCGCGACTCGATTGCGGCCATTCTAGAACGCGAGGGCGTAAGCGCGCCGCGCTTCGATCCGCTGGTGCGCGCGCGCATGACGACGATCAACGGCGAGTCGGTCAAGGACCTCGAGTTCAGCAACGAAGACGGCGGCTGGTTCGTCAACCGCGAACAGAATCTGTCCTGGTCGGACGAGCTTACGGCCAGCAACGAGCTGCTCGAGGGCGAGTGGTGGCCCGAGGGCTACAGCGGCGCGGCGCTGGTTTCCATCGAGGAGGAAGTGGCCCTGGAGACGGGCTTGAGTATCGGCGACGTACTCGAGTTTTCGGTGGCCGGGCAAACCGTTGAAGCTCGTATCGCCAGCGTTCGCAAGGTCAACTGGGACTCGTTTCAGCCGAATTTCTTTCTGGTTTTCTCGCCCGGTGCGCTGGACGGGTTCCCGGCCAGCTTCATCACGGCGCTAAACGTTCCGGCGGACAAGAAAACGCTGTTCGCCGGTCTGGTCCGCCAGCATCCCAGCGTGTCGGTCATCGATCTGGATTCGATTATCAGCCAGGTACAGGGCATCATCGAAAAGGCCAGTCTCGCCGTACAGGTCGTGTTTGTGTTTACGCTGCTTGCGGGCATCGCCGTACTGTTCGCCGCGGTGCAGTCCACGATTGACGAACGCCGCTTCGAGAGCGCAATGCTGCGTGCGCTGGGCGCAAGGAAACGCATAGTGTTCTCAGGCGTAATGGCGGAGTTTGCGGCGCTTGGCATTGCCGCCGGCCTGCTGGCAGCCGCGGGCGCATCGGTGCTCGCGGCCGTTATTGCCGTCAGCCTCTTCAGCTTGCCGTATCAGTTTAGCCCCACGCTGTGGCTGGCCGGCTTGTCGGCGGGCGTTGCGATCGTTTGCTGCAGCGGGTTCTTCGCAGCCCGCGGTGCAATCAATGCCATGCCCGTGGACGTCTTGCGGGGTGCGCGTAATTGAGCGCAGAGGCCGGACTTGCGGACAAACTCTCCTGCGGCGTCGTCATTGCAAGACGCGAAAGCGATGCCTGGCTGACACTCCTGCTGCGCGCTTATCACCATTGGGATTTCCCCAAGGGTTTGCGCGAGTCCGGTGAGGTGCCCATGGAAACGGCGGTCCGCGAAGTGCGCGAGGAAACCGGCATTAGCGATCTCGAGTTCAACTGGAGCGAGCGCTTCTTCGAAACCGGCCCCTACAGCCGCGGCAAGACGGCCCGTTACTATCTAGCGGAAACGCAGACGGATTTTGTCGTACTGGGCCCGTCGCCCGATACGGGCGAGCCCGAGCATCACGAATGGCGCTGGGTGAGCTTCGACGAGGCGCACGACATGACGGCGCCGAGAGTCCGCGACGTCGTGCGCTGGGCGCGGCAAATCATTGGCGCCTGAGCGCGGTTACGCTTCCAGATCGACCCGGTTGCGGGTCTCGCCGGCGATAAAAGCGGCCGTGTTGCGCGCCAGTTCGGTAATGGCGTTCTGCCGAGCTTCGACGCTTGCCCAGGCGACGTGCGGCGTCACGATCAGGTTGTCGCCCTCGTAGTCCAGCAGCGGATCGCCGTTGACCGGCGGCTCCTTGGGCAGCACGTCGACGGCCGCTCCGGCTATCTCGCCCTTGCCGAGCGCGTCCGCGAGCGCCGCCGAATCGACCAGGGCGCCGCGGGCGGTGTTGATCAGGTAGGCCGTGGATTGCATGCGGCGGAACTGCTCGGCAGCCATGAGATTGCGTGTCTGTGCCGTAAGCGGGCAGTGCAGCGTGATGGCATCCGCGCGCTCGAGCATGTCGTTGAATTCGATTCGTCCGTCGGGCACGACGGATGCGCCGGGCCGCGCGGCAACCAGCACCTGCATGCCGAAAGCTTGGGCAATTTTCCCGGCTCTTTGCCCCAGTTCGCCGTGGCCCACGATGCCTAGGCTCATCGCCGAGAGCTCGCGTATGGGATGCACGAGCAGAAAAGGGTCTTCCGCTTTCTGCCACTCGCCTGCCGCAACCGACGCATCGAAGCGATGCAGGCTGTGCGTCAGCATGAGCAGCAGGCCAAATACGTGCTCTACCAGCGACTCAGTGCAATAGGCGCGGATGTTTGCGACGGCAATGCCGTGCTCGCGCGCAGCGTCGAGATCCACGTTGTCGGTGCCGGTGGCGGTAAGGCCTATGAAGCGCAGCGACGGCGTGTTAGCGAGCAAGTCCGCTCTAAGTACGTTCTTGTTGGCAAAAACGATCTGTTTGCCCGCAATTCGCGCGGCGAGTTCGGTCTCGGTCGTGGAATCGTAAACCTCGAGATCGGACACGACGGCCTCGAGCGGCGCGAGATCCAGCCCGTCGCCCATGGTTGCGTAATCGAGAAATACCGCTTGCATACGTTTTGCCCTGCCGCCGCTGGCCGTTCAGAATGGCGGAACGATGACGAAACCCTTCTGGAAACACAAGTCGCTCGCTGAAATGACGTCGAGCGAGTGGGAGTCGCTTTGCGACGGCTGCGCGCTGTGCTGCATGCACAAGGTCGAGGAGGAGGACACTGGCGAAATCTATTACACGAATCTTGCCTGCCGGCTGCTCGATACCTCCGCCTGCCGCTGCACGAACTACCCCCAACGCGTGCGCGAAGTCGCTGACTGCATCGACCTCGCTGCCGAGCTTGCCGAGGATCAGGCCCAGGCCTTCGACTGGCTGCCGCTGAGCTGCGCCTACCGGCGGATTGCGAAAGGTCAGGATCTGCCGGACTGGCATCCGCTCCTGACGGGCGATCCCGAGTCCGTGCACAAGGCGGGAATATCGATGCGCGGCGCGATGCTGTCGGAGCGTGACACGGACGAGTGGACCGTGCTACAGAAGCTGAGTGAAGACGGCGAGGAAGACCCGGCATGAGCGAATATCGAACGCGGCCATTCACCGAATACCATGAATACTCTCCGCAACAGATGCAGGAGCGCGCCGAGTCGTTTTACGCGAGCGTGCAACGGCGCCGCAGCGTGCGCGAGTTTTCCGGCCGGGCCGTGCCGCGCAAGCTGATCGAAACGGCGCTGCTGGCCGCAAACACGGCACCCAGCGGCGCCAACATGCAGCCCTGGCACTTCGTTGCCGTCAGCGGTCCCGAGACCAAACGCCGGATCCGGCTGGCGGCTGAGGAAGAGGAGCGGGAGTTCTATGGCCATCGTGCGTCCGAGGAGTGGCTCGATGCGCTGGTGCCTTTCGGCACCGATGCCAACAAGCCGTTCCTCGAGACCGCGCCCTGGCTCATCGCGATCTTCATCCAGAAGTTCAGCGAGGACGAGCAAGGCGAGAAGGTGAAGCACTATTACCCGACCGAATCGACGGGGCTCGCGACCGGGCTGCTGATTACGGCGCTGCACGAGGCGGGGCTTGCGACGCTTACTCATACGCCGAGTCCGATGAAGTTCCTGAACGATATTCTGGGCCGGCCGCGCACGGAGCGGCCGTTTCTGCTGCTCGTGGCGGGTTATCCCGCGGAGGGCTGCGAGGTGCCGGACATTACGCGTAAACCGCTGGAGGAGTTCGCGAGTTTCGTGGATCGTTGAAGAAGGTTCTCGCAGTCGTGTATTGCTCGGCCACCGTACCGCTCACTCGTCCGTGTCCCGAAAATCGATCGGATCTCCGGAACCTGCGGTTTGCACCCGCCAGCCCTGCAATACCCATGTGATGTTCTGATCGATTAGCGCTGCCCGATTTGCGAATCCCGCCGAGGTTCGCCAGGCTGGAAAGCTTGTCGTCAAATGACATGCAATGTCCTTACGATCGGCTTCCGTTACTTCACCGTTTTCCAGCAGTGCCGCCTCTACCAGATCGCGAAGCAGGATGAGGTACCCACGCTGTTCGTCGATGAGGGCTCTTGCAGGTCCGGGCGCTCCATGACCTGGATATATGGTCCGCGCATTCGGAAAGCGCTGGGACAATACGCTTAGTTGGACTATCCAGCCATCGAGATCGCCCTGATACAGGACTGGCGTAGTGCGATGATTCACGAGGTCGCCGGTAAACAGCGCGCGCTGTTCCGGAAGATAGAGGACAGTCGTAGCAGGAGCCTCGTTGCCGCGAAACGTGACGGCTTCAATAGTCACTCCATCAAGTGTCAAGCTGGTGTCAGCCTCCGTTAGTACCCGAGTGACCCTCGGTAGAGCAGCCGGAAAGTCTGGCCCGAAGTCGACGAGACGATTCTTCCTGAAGCCTTGCTCGTCATGTGCCATCGAACGTACGGTCGGTAGTGATGCGATAACTTCCGCATGCGGAGCGGCCCCGACGAAGACGGGCAATCCGCCGAAATGGTCAGAATGAGGATGAGTAATGATGATCGCCTTTATCGGACGGTCCGAACTGCTCTTTAGCGCTTGAAGAGCGCGGCTGGCATCGGAAAGGCGCCATTGGGCGTCTACAACGATTAGTCCGGTGGATCCCTCGATCCAATACGTGTTGATCGAGTGGTTGCGGGCACTGTCGACCGCATAGCCGCTAATCGGGCCTTCACCGCGGAGATCCCCTTCCGTCTCGCCAAGCGGCTCGGCGCTTGGATCGACGCCGGCGGACGCAGCGACCGACATCGAAACAAAAGCCAGCAGCAGGAACCAGGTCGCGTATCCGAGAGATCGAATCATCGCAGGCCTTCCCGTGATCTTGGCCCGGCCGCAAGGGGCGGGGACTTGAGCATGTCGAAAGAGTGTCCGCCGTGGGCTGACATAAATACGCTCATTTGGAGTACCTGTTGGCCGTTCTTCTGCTGGCGAGATCAGTCCAGGAACTCGTCAATCATGTCGGCGACCATTTCGGGGTGTTGATGCTGCGGGCCATGGCCGGCCATTGGGAAAATGGCAAGGCGGCTGCGAGGGATTTCCGTATAGAGAATATCCGATGCCGTTACGGTGAAAAATGCGTCCCGATCACCATTGATTATGAACGCCGGTGCCTGAATCGTCTTGAGCTTGTCGAAATAGCCGTTGTCGGGCTCAAGCCAGAAGTTGAGAATAGCAGCGGTCTGCGCTTCCTGTACCGCCGCATCGGTCACCGGTTCGTTGGCACGTCGGGCGGCATCTATCCGAGAAAACGAGGCTTGAGCGAGCTGAGCGGTCGACGCGTCGCCAGTGAAAAAGAGATAATCTCTATCGTTGTCCGAATATGTGGTTTTGCCGTCGCTGCGAGTCGCCTTTGTCGCTACGTCGAAGACGCCTTCTCTGGGTGGCGGCGTGCGATCCGAGGCAGCGGGTCCCGTGCCAATCATGATCACCCGCCGTACCAGGTTTGGATGATCGATAGCTACGGCCTGCGCAGTGAATCCAGCCATGGACCACCCAAGCACGTCGACTTTTTCGTAGCCCATCGCTTGACTAAATCGCGCTACGTCAGCGGCCATGCCGCCAATCGTGTCCGGGGTCGTGCCGGTCGAAGAGGCAACGCCAGCCTGATTGAAAACGATGACCGTTCTCTCCTTGGCCAACGCATCCAAGAACGCGGGGTCCCAATCGTCCATGTTGGCGCGGTAGCGAATCAACATTACGAGCGGCACCTCGGTCGATTTGCCAAACTTACGATAGGCGTACTTTGTATCGCCAGCACGAATAAACTGTGTTTTCGCCAGTCCAGACGCGCTCTTCGCTGCTTGCTGAGCAACGGCGCCTGTCGAACTCATGATCGTTACGGCGACCGCCATGACTATCATGAGTGCGGCAAGCATGAAATGGCTGGTTTTAGATTTGGATGCTGGCATGACTGTCTCCTTCTCGAATTGGGTAAGTTGTTCAAGAAGACCTCGGGCACTTGTCTATCTACTGTGTGCCGCAAGCTCTTTCCGGTGTTCCGTTCGAACCCCTCTACGGTTCACTGAGTTTTACTGTCGGCTTGCGGCATTCGGGTATGGCAATGCCAGGTAGGTGGCCTTGCGTTAAACGCTCATCCAACCACCGTCGACCAGAAGATCGGCGGCTGTCATGTAAGAGGAATCGTTACTTGCGAGAAACAGGGCGGCGTTTGCCATGTCCTCCGTTTTGCCGGCGCGCCCAAGCGGGGCCTGGCCCTCGACCATCTTGATGAAGCCCTCGAAATCGGACTCTTCAAGGTTCGTTTTTCCTGCAAATTGAGTACGCACTATGCCTGGGCTAAGCGAGTTAACGCGGATTCTTCGCTCCGCGAGTTCAGATGCAAGTGTTCTAGCAAAGGATCGAACAGCAGCTTTACTCGCGAAATACAGGCTGCCCGTTGGGACCCCTTTCTCATGCACTGCCGACGCGGTGAGGATGATGCTGGCACCCTCTCGAAGTAGCGGAAGGAATTTCTGAACGGTGAAATACACACCTTTCACGTTGACGTCGAATTGAGTATTAAAAGCGACCTCATCTACGTCGCTGACCGGAGCGAATACCCCGAGACCCGCGTTGGCAAACAACACATCCACTTGATTGAATGTCCGCCGTGTTTCTCCGACCAGGCGATCGATATCCGCCAGATTGCTGATATCCCCATGAATACCAATGGCCTTATCGCCAAGCGTTTCGACGGCAGCCTGAACGGTCGCAGCGTTCCTGCCGAAAATGGCTACGCTGGCGCCGGCATCGGCATAGGCTTGTGCAGTAGCAAGACCGATGCCGCTGTTGCCACCTGTGATCACTGCTACCTTGCCATCCAGTTTTCCCATCGTATCGGCTCCGGTGTCTGGGCCTGTTAAGGCCGTTATGCTCGTTCGATGTCGGCAAACTACGAGAGACCAAGATATATTGGAAATGAATTATAAAAATACCTAATATTCATAGAATGAATATCAATTCGATCGACCTGAACTTGCTCAAGATCTTTGATGCGGTAATGAGCGAGGGCAATGTGACTCGAGCCAGCCAGCGTCTCTATATGTCACAACCAGCCGTCAGTCATGCGCTGAATCGTTTACGGCACACCTTGAAGGACGAGCTATTCGTCAAGGCGTCATCCGGAGTTCGACCGACGCCTAGAGCGCAAGAGCTCGCCGGACCCGTGAACCTCGCGTTATCAGCTCTCGCCGGCGCGTTACAAACCACGCGGTTCGATCCGGAGAATTCAGATCGTGTGTTTCGAATCGCGACCCACGACTACCTGACGACTGTGCTAATGGCGAATTTGGCCCGCTATCTGAAGGTACACGCACCGAAAGTCCGGATTCAGCTGAAGCTGATGGAGGGGCGGGCATTGGAGATGCTGGATCAGCAAGAGGCCGATCTGGCTATCAGCGCTTTCGGAGTTCTACCGGCCCGATTTGAAAGCCGCACTTTGATCGAGGACAAATATGTCGTGGTTATGCGCAGTGACCACCCGCTAGCCCGACAGAGGCTCACCGTGAAACGCTATGCAGCAGCCTCACATTTACTGGTTAGTCCTCGCGGGGACCCCAGAGGTTTTGTCGATACGGCTCTGGCACGCTTAGGCCTCACTCGGCACGTCGCGATTGTCATCAATCAGTTCTCCCCTGCAGCAGCCATCGTCCAGCAGTCGGACCTGCTTCTCACCGTCCCAGAACGCATCGCCAAGCAACACGCACGCAGCCATGATTTGAGGCTTACCCGATGCCCTGTAGCTTCACCTGAGTCATACAGCATCACATCAATGGTGTGGCACAGCCGATTTGGAAAGCACCCCGCCCATGACTGGCTTCGAGACGTATTGCTCAAAGTAAGCTAAACAACATGCCGCTACGCTTCGTCGGCCATCTGATCGCCGATAACTAATGAAAGTGTCGTAGCTGAGGTCGCCCATGAGCTGAAGACAGGACTCTCTTCGTAGTGCACGGTGCTTCTTCTGCGCTTCTCTTGGCAGTCTACTACACTAGAGCGATGCCATTGGTTTCACCCCTAAACCGTAGCGAGTTCTTTCTTCTGTTTCTTTGAGTAGAGCGACACGCAAAGATCTTACTGAGAACGATCAGGTGTTTTCGGTCGTGTCGTAGGAATCACAGGGCGCACACTTCACAAGAAGTTCCTCAACGACATTCCGGGCCGGCCGCGCACGGAGCGGCCGTTGCTGCCGCTCGTGGCGGGTTATCCCGCGGAGGGTTGCGAGGCGCCGGACACTACGCGTAAGCCGCTCGAGGAGTTCGCAAGCTTCGTGGATCGGTGAGAAAATATGCCGCCGTAAGCGGTGTTAGTATCCGTCGCCCATGAAGTTGCCCCGCCTCAGAACAATCGTCCTCACGCCATTGGCGCTGTTCGCGTCGCTCTACATCGTCGTGGCGGTCATGCTCGTGCTGAAAGACGACGCGATAGCGCCCCTTGAAGAACCAGCGGCGAGCTACGGCACGATCGCCATCTTCGGAGCCAGCGGAACGGCGGGCGACGGCATCTTGAAGGCCGCTCTCACGAATACCGATATTGGCAAAATACACGTCATCACACGGCGGGTAACGCCGCGAATCGAGGAGGGTGTTGCTGCCGGAAAAGTAGAGATGACTCTGCACATGGATTATCTCGACTACTCGGAGATTCAGGAGCAAATAGCGGAAGCGGATGCGGTTTACTGGGCGATCGGAATCAGCTCCATCGGCGTCGACGAAGAAACTTACGGCAGGATCCACGTGGATTTTCCGGCGCACTTCGTAGCGGAGTGGACCAGCGTCAGTAACAAGCCCGACATTTCGTTTCACTACATCAGTTCCAGTGACATCTCCGAGGACTCGAGCGCAATGTGGGCGCGCGAGAAAGTACGTGCTGAGCAAACCCTGTTCGAACTCGCCGAAGGGACGAACCTTCGGGTGATTGCCTACCGACCGGACTACATCGGTCCGACCGATGAAGAAGCGCATATCGGGCAGGACCTCCTTTATTGGTTCTTTGCGCCTGTTGGCGCTGCCGTGAGAGCCGAACAGATCGGCCAGGCAATGTTCGAAATCACTGCAAGAGGTGACGAATTCGAGAGCGGCGACAAAGTTGGGACCCGCAGCATTGTTCAGTATAGCGACGCGTACGACCGGCGCCGGTCACGCGTCGAGCAATAGCGGGCAACCGAGCAGACTCCGCGAGCCGGTTCACTCGCAGTTAGGGTCTGGATTCGGCTGCCTCTACGGTAGCAACTGGTTTTCCTGTCCACCCTAATCGATGCTTGCCTGTTCGAGATCCGGAATCGACTCAATCGCCACGGACAGCGGTTCGATGCCGATAACGCTGTAGCGTGCGCGGCCCTCGTCGTCCCTGCCCCAGAATCCAAGGCTGTCGTCAGACTGTCTAAACCGAAAGAGCACACCCGCCGTTGCGGCAGCGCTCTTGTCAGGCTGAGTTCGGCGGCGTCCAGGGTGAGTCCCGGTAGAATCAAAGACCTGCGGTCTGCGCAGGCATTCGTTGATACCTGCTACGATTGGGGCTGCGAAACCAATAACGACAAGTCCATGGATCGATCTGAATTTGTCCACCCGATCAAGAGCTTATGCTCTTGCGCTGTGCGGTCCGTCACATCGGGAACTCTCCGCCGTGTTATGATGTCGACGTTATATAACGCCGACGCTATAATCTGATGGCGATTCTCGAACCACTGCCAGATTGCGGCGAAGAACTGCGCGCGATGATCGATACGGCGTCGGACCGGGAGGCCGTAAGTTTGGCGAAGCTGTTCAGAATCTGGGAAGACCGGGAGCACAGAGGCTTTGACATTGACGGGCCGGGTCAGAAACTCACCGAAACGGGTCCCCATGGGGAAGACATCACCGTGCGGGTGTACAGGTACCCGGAGGACTTCGCCTCAGGCATTGTGGCTGTCGAGTACGCACCGGACGGCGAACAATACGGCCGCATTCTCGCGGCCGGGTTTCACAGCAATAATCACGGTCTGAGTCAGAACTATCAGCGAGGCAGGGCGCGCGTGCGTGCCTGGTTAAAAGTACATGGCACACTTCAGTGAAATCAAAGACAAGCTGGACAAACGCCCGGTCGTGCAAGCGGCGGCCGCCAGGCAGAAAGCAGTAATTGCGACCGGCCGCATGGTCTACGAATGGCGAAAAGCGGCAAATTTGTCACAGCAAGCGCTGGCTCAGGCTATCGGCACCAAGCAGGAATCGATCAGCCGCATTGAGCGGGGACTGGGTCATGACGGTCCGAAGCTGACAACCCTGGCAGCTATCGCCGAGGCGTGTGGGCAGCGCTTTATCATTAGCGGTGGCGAGATCGATAAGGTTTCGCTGAGCGATGAATCCGATGCAGAATCCGCATGGGGCGTATTGCCGCAACGCCCCGTTCACCCGACCGTGAAACGAGCCAGGGCGGCCGGCGTTACGGCGCGCTCCCGCTATAAGCTTCCCGTGGGTGGAAACGTCGATGTGCAGTTTGTTACGACGGGCTACCGTAGCAAAGCGGATGAGCACCGACCGGCCAAAGAGCCGGCCGGGCTACGCGTCGGCTACGTTAAAGGCGAAATCGCGAAACAGCTTGAGCAGCGCTCAGATACCGGCGGCTACCGGCACGTCACGTCCGTGCGACGCCATGGCGCCGGCGGTGAACTGCTGCACGGCGCCAGGATTGTTCGCGTGGATACAGCGGCTGGCCATAAGCCGCTGGTGGTTATGGAGTTGAAGTCGGGTTCCAGGGAGTTGCAGTCTTTACTCGCGGCCAAGCTCACTGAATCCGGCAGTTAAGGTACGCCATGACATGGTCCGAGACGGCGGCCCTGGCTTCATTGCTGGGCACCTTACTGGCAGCTATACCTGCGGTGCGCGCCGCGTTGTATCTGCGCCATCGTACGAATACGCGCCAGGGTAAGCCCGTCAGGCGGGCATCGCCATTCCATGCACTCAAAGCGCACCTGAATACTCGAATCGACGTCATTGCGCAAAAATGGCCGCCCTGGCTATTCTGGCCATTTCTGCTTGGCATTGCGCTGGTGCTGTATGCGGCCGGCGTGCACGCGTTGCTGACCTTCGGCGTTTTATCCGTGGCGGCGTCGTCCGGGTAGATCTCGGGCGATCAGCGCAGCGTCCTTGCGAGTCGCCAGTGTTGCCGTAGTTGTTTCTTCAGCTATTTTCTCCGAACCTACAGAGCCTGCGGCCCGGGGCGAGGTTTGCTCCGCCTCTCAGCAAGCCCGTAACCAATCAGCGCCAGCGCCGATGCGACAAGCATTACGCCAAAGACACCGCTTGGCCCCAGTGCCTGTAGCGCACCGACGAGCTGCGCGGCGACGGCACTCGTGATTAGCTGTATGAAGGAGAACAGGCCCGAGCCTGCTCCCGAGTGGCGTCCGGCGGCGGCCAGCATCCCCGCCTGTGCGCCGGGCAGCGCAACTCCGGAGGCAACCGCAAGCAGCGCGGCGGGCAGGAACAACGAGAGCGGTTCGAACGCAGCGCCCGCCGTCCAGAACCAGCCGAGTGCGCATGCGGCCAGTCCGGCAACCGCACCGGCCAGGGTTAGTCTCTCGTGGCTCAATCGTTCCGCGTAGCGACCGGCGATCAGGCTGCCGATGAAATAGCCGAAAGGGACCATAAAAAAATACAGGCCGTAGACGGTCGCCGGGTAACCGAGAATTTCGGACATGATGTACGGCGCGCCGGCGATAAAGCCGAAGAAGGCCGCCTGGCTCATGGTGCCGTAGGCCAGGAATTTGACGTAAGCCGCGTTGCGCAGCACCCGTACATAGCCGCTGCCGATAGGCGCGGTCGTCCCGTTTCCGGCCGCAGGCCGCGTCTCGGGCAGGCGGACGGCTACAACGGCCAGCAGGCAGGCTGCCACCACCGCGACCGCCACGAACACGGCGCGCCAGCCCACGCTGTCGATGAGGTAGCCGCCCATGATCGGTCCCAGCATTGGCGCCAGGGTCATGGCGGCGGTCACGTAGGCCAGCACGCTTGCCGAGCGTTCGTCGCCGTAGACGTCCCGGACGATGACCCGCGCCAGTACAAAGCCGACGCTGGCGCCCGCCGCCTGCAGCGCGCGGCCCGCGATGACGGCCTCGATCGTCGGGCCGACGGCGCAGAGCACACTGCCGATCACGCCAAGTGTTATGCCGCCCAGAAGCACTGGCCGCCGCCCGAAACGATCGGCGAGACTGCCGTAGCCGAGCGACGCGACCGCCATCGTCAGAATCGAGACGGTCAGCGTCAACTGGGCAATGGCACCCGTGACGGCAAAGTCGCGCTGAATGGCGGGGATGGCCGGCACGAACGACGACATTGCGAGGGGGCCGAGCGCGGTTACCAGCACCAGCGTCAGGAGGAATAGCGGCGACCGGGCGAGCTCCTGGCAGGCGGGCAGGCGTTGATCGGCGCAGGGCAAATCGGCGAGGTGGGCGCCGTGGCCGCATGGGCCGGTGCTTGCCGTGCGGAGTTCTGCGCAGTCGGGGTTGGTGGCGGTTTCGTCTGGTTTGCTCAAGATGCTCGATCCATCGAGGTTCGTGTTTTGGCCGCGGCGCTCGCGGCCCTGCCAAGACTACATAACATGGATGCCGGGTTTCGTCTTCCGCAGTCATGCGATCATCCCGGTTCAGCTGCGGCGGGATTCACAGCCCGGACAGCGTTACAATTCGCTCCACACATCAAGGATTGACAGTGCCTGAATTACTCGACGAAAAAGAAGCCCGCGTGATCGGCTGCCTGATCGAGAAATCGATCGTTACACCGGATCAGTACCCGCTTACGTTAAATGCCCTGAACAGCGCCTGTAATCAGAAGTCGTCGCGGGATCCCGTGATGACTCTGTCTCAGGGTGAGGTGCTGCATACCATTCGTGCTCTCGAGGCCAAACACCTCGTCCGCACCGAGGAAAACTTCAAGGGCCGCGCGGACAAATATTCGCAGCGCCTGTGCAACACGCGCTACGGCGAATTGCAGCTCACCCCTGCGCAGGTCGCTGTCGTCTGTCTGCTACTGCTGCGGGGTGCGCAAACGCCCGGGGAGCTGCGCGCGCGCAGCGGACGTCTGCACACATTCGCTGACAATGCCGAGGTCGTCGCGACACTGGACGAGCTGATCGATCGGGAAGCCGGTGCATTGGCCGTCAGGCTGCCTCGAACGCCAGGGCGCAAGGACTCCGAGTACATGCACCTGTTTTACGGTCCGGTCGATACTGCCGCGTACGCCGAGGAGTCTCGCGCGGCGCCGGCGGCGAGCAAGCCTTCCGCCGTGTCCGGCCGGGATGCCGTCGCCGGGCTGGCGGAGCGGGTCGAACGCCTCGAAGAGGAAGTCTCGCAGCTCAAGGAGCAGCTCGGCATCACGTCTGAAAGCTGACGCCTGGACCGGACGGCGATCGAGAGCGCGCCGCGCGATCGCGGGGGAAAGCTACCCTGTGTTCTGCAAGCCCTGCGCGATGCCGTTGACGCTGGCGAGCAGCGCGTTGAAAACCGCACCTTCGGAGCGGCCGTCGCGGCGCCAGCGCTCGAGCAGATCGACCTGCATGAGACTCATCGGGTCGACATACGGGTTCCTGAGCATAATGGCCCGCTGCAGTGTCGTATCGCCTTCCAGCAGCGATTCGGTTTCCGAGTACTCGAGTATCAAACCGCGCAGCAGATCGTATTCGGCCTGGATGATCGGGAAAAACTGCTCGTGCCCGTCGCCCGCGAGTTTCGAATAGAGTTCGGCGATCCCAAGGTCCGCCTTCGACAGCACCATTTCGGCATCGGCAACCAGCGCCCGCATGAAATGCCACTCCATGAACATGCTGCGAAACGCGCTGTCGTCGAACTGTTCCGAGGCGTGCTTGAGTCCCGTGCCGAAGCCGAACCAGCCCGGCAGCACGTAGCGGGCCTGGGTCCATGCGAACACCCAGGGGATGGCGCGCAGCGATTCTATGCCCGGCTTCTTGCGCCGCGACGGCGGCCGGGAGCCGATCCGCATGCGCTCGATCAGGTCGATCGGCGTGGCGGCGCGAAAGTACTCGTAAAACTCGGGCGTGTCGTAGACGAGTCCGCGGTAGGCTTTGCGGCTCTCCTCCGCGACGACGTCCATCATGTCGTGCCATTCCGGCTGATCGTTGCCGCGGTGGTGCGGCATGGCCGTGGCCAGCGCAACGGATCCCGTGACCTGTTCGAGCGTCCGCAGCGCAATGCCGCGCAGGCCGTACTTTTCGTTGATGATCTCGCCCTGCTCGGTGACGCGAAGCCGGCCGTTGACCGTGCCCGGCGGCGCACCCAGCACGGCAATATGCGTCTTGCTGCCGCCGCGGCTGATGGTGCCGCCGCGGCCGTGGAAAAGCGTCAGCTCGATGTCCCGCGACGCTACCGCGTCCACCAGTGCGACCTGAGCGTTCTGCAGCGCCCAGCGGGCGGAGGCCAGACCGCCGTCCTTATTGCTGTCGGAGTAGCCCACCATGACCATCTGCCGCTGGCGGCGGCGCTCGAGGTGCGCGCGATACCGCTCGGTCGAGAGCAGCGCATCCAGAATGATCGTGCCTTGCTTGAGATCCTCGACGGTTTCGAGCAGCGGCGCGATATCGAGCGGAATGTCGCCGCGCTTGTTGTGCAGCTCACCCCACTCGGCGAGCAGCAGCACGGCGAGAATGTCGTCGGCGCCCTGGGTCATGCTGACGATAAACGGACCAATGGCGCGCTTGCCGTACTTGCGCTGGCAAAAGCTGATCGCCTGAAACACGGCGATGGTTTTGCGCGCCTGCGGGCTCAGGGTTTGCGGCGCGCTCTCCCGGCTGTCGATAGCCTTGACGATGCGTTCGGCGCGGTCTTCGGCGCTCCAGCTGTCCCAGTCTTCGATGCCGAGGCATTCACCCACTACGCTGCGATGGACTTCCGCATCCTGCCGCACGTCCAGCGTGACGAGATGAAAACCGAAGGTCTGAATGCGCCGCAGCAGGCGGCGAACCGCAAACAGACCGGCGTATTTGCCGTTGTTTGCCGCGAGGCTCTCCGCAATGAGTTCTATGTCCGCCTCGAACTGCTCGACGGTCTCGTAAGGAAACACGTCGTCGTCGTAAGTGGACTGCAGGCGCTGCTGCACCAGCCTCAGGAAGACCCGATACGGCATGTCGCGGTGCCGGGCCGGGACGGCATGATATGCATTCTGGAACACTCCGCGGTATTCCTCGATGCGCGCCAGGAGTTTGTCGCTGCACTGGACGCGGTCCGTCGATTGGCTGAGCTTGGTCGACAGCGTGCCGCATTCGTTGTAGTACAGGTCGAGCACCAGGCAGCGCTGCCGCGTCAGGGTTTCGCGTATCGTCTTGGCGTTGACGTTCGGGTTGCCGTCCATGTCGCCGCCGACCCAGGACGAGAAGCGGACGATGCGCGGCACGGCGATTTTCTCGGCGTCCTCGCCGTAGATGCGCGATATTGCGGTTTCGACGTCTTCGTAGAAGACCGGCATCGCCCGATACAGCACGTCGGTAATGAAGAACAGCACGTGCTCGAGCTCATCGGCAACCGTCATTTGTTCGGACGGGTGCTCGTCGGTTTGCCAGCCCGTCGTGATCAGCAGGCGTATGTTCTCAAGCGCCGCCTGCGCTTCCTGCGGAGTCATAGTGGGATTCAGGAGCTCGACGAGATGCCGGACGATGTTTTGTTCTTTTCTTAAGATCGTGCGCCGCGTCGGTTCCGTCGGGTGCGCCGTGAACACGGGCTCTATGCGCAGCCTGTCGATGAGTGCCTGCAGAGCTTCGGCGTCGGTACCGGTCGCTTTCAAGCGCATGAGCGTATCTTCCAGCCCGCCCGGCTGGTGCTGGCCCACGTCGCGCAGGTATTCGCGGCGGCGGCGAATGCGGTGCACTTTTTCCGCGGTGTTGACCATTTGAAAGTAGGTCGAGAAGCTGCGAATCACCGACAGCGCAAACCCAGGGTCGAGGTCGTGTACCAGGTCGGCCAGTTCCTCCCCCGGCCGTTCGTTGTGTTCGCGCCGCCGTATGGCGCGCAGCCGCGCGGTCTCGACAAAGTCGAAGAGCGCTTCGCCGCCCTGTTCGCGGATCAGGTCGCCTACCATGGCGCCGAGCGTGCGGACGTCGTCGCGGAGCGACTGCTCGCGGTCGGTGAAGTGTACGTCCTGGCGCCGCATTACTTTGTTAGGCATAGGGTTGAAAGGCTCTAGTCGCGGAAGTTTTCGTACTGCATGGGTAGCTCGACATCGGTGTCCTTGAGGAGTCGTATGGCTGCCTGCAGATCGTCGCGCTTCTTGCCGCTAATACGTAGTTTCTCGCCCTGAATGGCGGACTGCACCTTCAGTTTGCTGGCCTTGATCGTCTTGACCAGCCTGCGCGCGAGTTCCGAATCGATACCGCTGCGCAGGATCAGCTGCTGGCGCGCCTCGCTGCCGGTGATTTCCGGGTCTTTCGCCTCGATGCAGGCGATGTCGATCCCGCGCTTGCTGAGCTTCTGCTCTAGAATCTCCTGCATTTGCTTCAGCTGAAACTCGCTCTGCGACTTGAGCGCAATCACCGGGTTGTCGAACTCGTAGGCCGAGCCGGTACCCTTGAAGTCGAAACGCTGGGTGACCTCGCGATTGGCCTGGTCGACGGCGTTCCGCGCTTCCTGCGGATCGTATTCACTGACGACGTCGAACGAGGGCACGGCGCTAGTGTACCCCGTCGTAAATAATCGGCCATACACGCGCGCGAATTTTTGTGGCTGGCAAGGCGCGGTGACGAGCCTCGTCGATGAGTACGGCACCGCTATTGCGAGGAGCCGCAACGCCGCCAGACACGAAAAGGCGCAGCGAGAAGGGTCGATTATTTATGACGGGGTACACTAACTCTCGAGCTCGGTCTTGTGCGCCTTTACGAGTTCGAGGAATCTGGGTGTAAGCCCTGCGTCGGCGTAGATGGGGTCGCCATAATCGTCCTCGCGAATGATTTCGCTGCCGGGCTCATAAGGTATCGCCGCTTCGAGCTGGTCGAGCGCCAGCGACAGGAGATCGGTCACGACCCGCTCTTCGCCAACTCCCGGAAACAGTTCCGCCAGCGCCCGGACGCGCGCCGCGTCGGTCACATCGAGTTTGACGGCGTAACGCTCTTCGGTGCGCTGCGGCTCGATTTCGGACGACCAGGTGTCGAGAAGTGTCTTGAATGTCATGACCAGTGAGGCTTGTTCGGGAGGATTTAGCGCTGTTTACGCGCCCTTTTCTGCGACGATAGCAAAAACTCGACGAAGCGCATAGATTCATTCAAAAGCGCTGCGCCAGATTGACGTTGGCGGCGGCATTTTTGACATTAATTAATTAGGAATCATTAACTTAATCAGTCTCCGCAGGCTTGCCACCCGGTCCGCGCCGGTTCCGGCCGGCGTTGAGAACGATCGATTGCCAAGCTATCGGCGATTCGGTAGCTTAAGCTCACTCCGGCCGCCGCCGGCCTGATCCAAAGCCACAAACCTAAGGGGGCCGCTTGCAGCCGATCTCGATAGATGCGCACGGTATAGCTGTCCTGCTTCTGACCGTGCTTGCGCTGTTTTTGTTCACGCGCGATCGGATCCCTCTCGAGTCCTCCTCGCTCGCAGTACTCATAGTGCTGATTACGGGCTTTACCGTATTTCCCTACGAGCGCGGCGACGAGCAGCTGCTGCGGGCAGTCGACTTCTTCGCGGGCTTCGGCAACGAAGCGCTGATCGCAATCTGCGCGCTCATGATGGTCGGCAAAGCGCTCGAAACCACGGGCGCCCTGCAGCCCCTTGCCAACGTAGTCGCCCGGGCTTGGTCGACCATGCCGGTTGTCGCCCTGCTGACGACGCTCGTCGCCGGCGCCATTCTCAGCGCGTTCATGAACAATACGCCGATCGTCGTCCTGCTCATGCCTATCCTCGTCGGCGCTTCCCTGCGCAGCAAGTTCTCCGTATCGGGGGTCATGATGCCCATGGGCCTCGCCACGATCATTGGCGGCATGTCGACGACGATAGGTACCTCCACCAACCTGCTGGTCGTCGGCATTTCACAGGACATGGGGCTCAAGACCTTCTCCATGTTCGAGTTTGTCGTCCCGGCCGCTATCGTAGGCGGCATCGGCATACTCTTTCTCTGGCTGGTCGCGCCAAAACTGCTGCCGGATCGCACGCCGCCCATGGCGGATACCAGTCCGCGGATCTTCAATTCGCAGCTCAACATCAAGGAAGGCGGTTTTGCCGACGGCAAGACGCTGTCGGAGGTTCTCGCCAAAGCCGGCGGCAACATGCGCGTCGACAAGATCCAGCGCAGCGACTCGCTGTTCCTCGCCAAGCTGCCGTCGGTAACGATCCAGCCGGGCGACCGTCTGTTCGTCAAGGATACGCCGGACAACCTCAAACACTACGAATCGATACTCGGCGCGACGCTGTACAACATTAGCGACGACGAGCATCCGGTCGACGAAGACACGCCGCTCAAGGCGGAAGGTCAGCAGCTTGCGGAAGTCGTCGTGACCCGCGGCTCGCCGCTGCACTTGCGCACGCTGACGGCCGCGCGCTTCAGCGCCTCGTTCGGCCTGTTGCCGCTGGCGCTGCATCGCGCGCGCGCGCCCAGCTCACAGGTGACCGGCGACATTACGATGGTTCGCCTGCGCGCGGGCGACGTGCTGCTTGTGCAGGGTACCCGCGAGAACATCGAAGGCCTCAAGGATGCCGGCTCAATGCTCGTGCTCGACGGCACGACCGACTTGCCGCATACGCACAAGGCGAAGCGCGCGCTCGCGATCATGGGGCTCGTCATCCTGGCCGCGGCAACCGGCGCGCTGCCGATATCGGTCAGCGCCATGGCCGGGCTGGGCCTCATGCTCGCGACGAATTGCCTGACCTGGCGCGATGCCGCATCGGCCCTGTCGGTGCCGGTCGTCATGATTATCGTGACCAGCCTGGCGCTGGGTACCGCGCTTATGCAAACCGGCATGGCGGCCTGGCTCGCCAACAGTTTTGTCGGCGCAACGGCCGCGCTGCCGACACCACTGATCCTGGCTGCATTTCTCCTGTTGATGACCATCATGACCAACGTCGTGTCCAACAACGCCGCGGCCGTGATCGGCACCCCCATTGCGATCGGTATCGCGCAGCAGCTCAACGTGAACCCGGAACCGTTTATCCTTGCGGTCCTGTTTGGCGCCAACATGAGTTTCGCCACACCCTACGGCTATCAGACCAACCTGCTCATACTCAGCGCGGGCGGCTACACCTTCACCGATTTTCTGCGCGTCGGAATACCGTTGACTATAGTCATGCTGATCGGCTTTTCGATAGTCCTGCCGCTGCTGTACCCACTCTAGACTTGACGGCCGAAGTCGCGGCCGGTACAAGGAAGGCCATGATACCGAGCGCATCCAAAGTATGGTGGTGGCTGCCCTCCTGAGGGAGTGGGCAAACCGTCACCTGTAAGCCAAAAGCGCCAAGGACACGACAGCCCATCTCCTGCACTCCAGGGGGTGGGTTTTTTTATGCCCGCAGGGAAAATCAAGATGCAAGCGCCTTTCGACATCGCCGCAGATCTGGACACGCCGGTCTCGGCGTTTCTCAAGCTCGGACGTCTGCGTCCGAGGTTTCTGCTCGAGAGCGTCGAGGGCGGTGAACGTCTCGCGCGCTACTCGTTTCTGGGTTTCGGCGATGCGCTGGAAGTGCGCATGGACGCCGACGGCTTCCGCGTCGGCGACCAGAGCCTGCCGCGCCCGGCCAGCCGGGCGGCTTATCTCGACGCGCTGCGCGACGCCATGCGCCGGGCGCCGCGCCCGGAACCGCTCGTGCCGGACCTGCCGTTTACGGGCGGCCTCGTCGGCGTGTCGGGATACGACGTCGTGCGGCTGTTCGAACGTCTGCCGCAGAACACGACGCCGCAAAGCACGGTGCCCGACGCTGCGTTCGTCGCGCCCGCGTCCGTTCTGGTTTTCGATCACCTGACCCGGCGTATTGCGCTGCTGCATGCCGGGCCCGAAGCCGAGCGCGAAGCGCTGCGCAAAGAAGTGCGCGACTGCCTCGCCGCCGCCGTGCCGCCGCAGCGCGTCGATGCCAGCAGCGGCGAGGCTCTGGCCTCGCTGTCCGAGGCCGAGTTCTGCGAACGCGTCGAGGCCTGCAAGCAGCACATCGCGGCGGGCGATATCTATCAGATCGTGTTGTCCGTGCTGTTCAAGGGGCAAAGCGACGTTGCGCCGTTCGAGGTGTATCGCGCGATGCGGCTGATCAACCCGTCGCCCTATATGTTTTTCTTCGATTTCGGCGACGTGCAGGTCGTCGGTTCCTCGCCCGAGGCGCTCGTGAAGCTCAACGGCAAGCGCGCATCGCTGCGCCCCATAGCCGGTACGCTGCCCCGCGGCGATACTCGCGAAAGCGATCTCGCCAACGAAGCCAGCCTGCTGGCGGACCCCAAGGAAGCGGCCGAGCACGTCATGCTGGTCGATCTGGCGCGCAACGATCTGGGCCGCGTCGCGCGGCCCGGCAGCGTACAGGTCAGTCCTTACCGCGCCATCGAGCGCTACAGCCACGTCATGCACATCGTGAGCGGCGTGGAGGGCGAAATCGACGACCACTTCGATCAGTTCGATCTGCTGGCTGCGACCTTCCCGGCGGGCACGCTGGTCGGCGCGCCCAAAGTGCGCGCCATGGAAATCATCGAAGACATGGAGCAGGTCGGCCGCGGCCTGTACGCCGGCACGGCGGGCTACTTCGGTAACACCGGCGATATGGATCAGGCCATAACCATTCGCACGCTGGTGTTCACCGACGGCGAATACAGCTTCCAGGCCGGCGCGGGTATTGTTGCCGATTCGGTGCCGGCCAAGGAGTATCAGGAGGTGCTCGCGAAAAGCGCAATCTTGCGGCGCGCCCTCGAAATCGCCAGGGAGGGCCTATAAGTGAGTGAGCCAGTGAGTGAGCGACAGACCTTCGATCACGTGCGCATGCTGCTGATCGACAACTACGATTCGTTCACCTACAACCTCGTGCAGGCATTTGCGGCGCACGGCGCCGACGTGATCGTGCATCGCAACGACGCGCTGAGCGTCGCGGAGGCTAAGAAGATCGAACCCTCACACCTCGTCATCTCGCCAGGCCCGGGCCGTCCCGAGGAGGCCGGCGTATCGCTCGACATGATTGCGGCGTTTGCCGACCGCGTGCCCGTGCTCGGCGTCTGTCTCGGGCATCAGTGCCTGGTGCAGCACTTCGGCGGCCGGATCGTGCGCGCCGAACGCATCATGCACGGCAAGACCTCAATGGCGCAGCATGACGGCCGCACCCTGTACAGCGGCCTGCCGCAGCCTTTCGAGGTAGGGCGGTATCATTCGCTGTGTGCCGAGACGGAGGCGCTGCCGGACGAACTCGAGCTCAGCGCCGAAACCGAGCGCGGTGAAATCATGGGCGTGCGGCACCGGTCGCTGCCTCTCGAGGGTGTGCAGTTTCACCCGGAAAGCGTGCTGACGCCCGAAGGCGACCGGCTTATGACAAATTTCATGAGGATGAGCGCAACATGAGCGAGGCGTATCCCAAATTGCTGGACCGGCTCCTGAACGGCGAAGATCTGAGTGAACGGGAGTCTTTCGAACTCATGCACGGTCTCGCCGAGGGGCAACTCGACCCGGCGCTGGCCGGCGCGCTGCTGGCGGGGCTGCGCGCCAAGGGCGAGACTGCGGACGAAATCCGCGGGTTTGCCCGGGCAATGCGCGAACTGGCCGTACAGCCCGAGATTCCCCCCGGCAAACCCACGGTGGACACCGTCGGCACCGGCGGCGACGGTTCAGGCAGCCTGAATCTGTCGACCGGCACTGGCCTGCTCGCGGCGGCGGCGGGCTCCAGGGTCGTCAAGCACGGTAACCGTTCGGTATCGAGCCGCTCCGGCAGTGCCGACATGCTCGAGTGCCTGGGCCTGCCGTTACCGCTCGAAGAGCGCAACGCGGTTGCCTGCCTCGAGGCGACCGGATTCACTTTCCTGTTCGCGCCCGCCTATCATCCCGCGATGAAGGCCGTGGTTCCCGTCAGGGCGGCGCTGTCCGTGCGCACCGTCTTCAACATGCTGGGTCCGCTGACCAACCCGGCCGCAACCCCGTTTCAGTTGATCGGTGCGTGGAGTCCCGACGCGGCTGCACTCATGGCGGATACTCTGGCCGGCCTGCCGATCGAGCGCGCATTTGTGGTGCACGGCGAGCCGGGCTGGGACGAGGCTACGCCCGCGGGCGAATTCATCCTGTTCGACGTCCGGCCAGGGCAGGTCGAGCGCAAGCAACGGCAACCGGAAGACTACGGTCTGCCGCGCTGCGCGCCGGACGATCTCAAGGGCGGCGACGCAGAGCACAACGCGGCGGAACTGCTGCGCGTGTTTCGCGGTGAAGACCAGGGCGCGCATCGCGACGCGCTGCTGATGGGGACTTCGTTGGTGCTCGAAGTGCAGGGCCAGGTGAGCGATCCCGAAGAAGGTGTCGGGATTGCCGCCGAAACCATCGATTCGGGCAAGGCGGCAGCGTTCATCGACAGCTTGCGCGAGCATTTTCGGACCTCTGCATGAGCGACTTTCTGGATAGCATGGCGGCGTCGAGCGCGGAGCGCGCCCGGCATGCCGTTGTGGCCGAGCCGAAGCTGCGGCCGCGGCCCCGTCTCGACACTAGCCGGTTCGGTGTAATCGCCGAAATCAAGAATCGCTCACCGGCCGAGGGTGCGCTCGCCGATGCGGGTGCCGACCGTTCCGCCCGGGCGCGGGTTTACGCCGCCGCGGGCGCCCGGGCAATCTCGGTGCTGACCGAGCCCGAGCGCTTCGACGGTCATCTCGATCATCTCGCCGAGGTCGTGGACGCGGTGCCCGGGACGCCCGTCATGCGTAAGGATTTTCTCGTCGATCCCGTGCAGGTGCGCGAGGCGCACGCGGTCGGCGCGAGCGGCGTGCTGCTGATTACCGCCCTGCTCGACGACCGGCAGCTCGACGCCATGCTCGACTGCGCGTGGCAGCACGATCTGTTTGTGCTGCTCGAGGCGTTTGGCGAGGACGACCTGACTCGCGCGCACAAGCTGCTGGAGCAGGTCGTGCACGCGGCCAAAGCCGAACACGGCGAGCTGCTGTTCGGAGTTAACTCCAGAAACCTGAGAACTCTCGAGGTCGATGCGACCCGCCTCGAGCGCTACGCGGCGCTGCTGCCGCCCGGCGTCGCCGTCGCGGAGAGCGGTCTTAAAACCGCCCGCGATGCGGAACGCGTCGCCGCCAAGGGTTACGGGCTGGCGCTGGTCGGCACGGCGCTCATGCGTAGCCGCGATCCGGGCGCGCTGATCCGCGGCATGACCGCAGCGGCTGTCGCGGCATGAGCAAGGTATGACGCTCATGATCAAAATCTGCGGTCTCAGGACCCGCGGCGACGTCGAAGCCGCCGTCGCCGCGGGCGCGAACGCCATTGGCTTCGTGTTTGCCGAGTCGGTGCGCCGCGTGACGCCCGCAGCGGCCCGCGATGCCGCGGCCGGCGCGCCGGCCGACATACTGCGTGTTGCGGTGATGCGGCATCCCGGCCAGGCGGAGTGGCAGGCCGTGGCCGACGGCTTTGCGCCCGACGTGCTGCAAACCGACGTTGCGGACTTTACGGCGCTCGACGTGCCCGGCACGCTTCGGCGCTGGCCTGTGTATCGCGAAGGCCAGAAGATCGATCCCGCGCATCTGCCGGACGAGTTCCTGTACGAAGGCCGCTCGAGCGGCAGCGGCGAAACCGTTGACTGGGACCGGGCGCAGAGCCTTGCGGCACGCGGGCGCATGATTCTCGCCGGCGGATTGTCGTCCGCTAACGTCGGTACGGCGATCGAGCGGGCGAGACCGTGGGGTGTGGACGTATCCAGTGCGGTTGAGCGCACACCGGGGGAAAAGGACCCGCAAATGATTCGAAGTTTTATCGCAGCGGCGCGCGCCGCGGAGCAAAGGCCATGAGCGCAATTCTCGAACACGGCGAAGCGGAGAGTCTGCTCGCAAAGGCAATTGCGGGCGAACTGCCGGATGAGCGCGGCCGCTTCGGTCCGTTCGGCGGGCGCTACGTTCCCGAAACCCTCGTGCCGGCTTTCGAACGGCTCGAGGCCGGTGTCAAAGAGCACCTGCACGAGCCGGGCTTTCAGGACGATTACCAGCGCGAGCTGCGTGAGTGGGTGGGCCGGCCCACCGCGTTGACGCACGCGCCGCGCCTGTCCGAGCGCTGGGGCGCCGAGGTCTGGCTCAAGCGTGAAGACCTCGCCCATACGGGCGCGCACAAGATCAACAACGCAATCGGTCAGGCGCTGCTCGCAAAACGCCTGGGCGCAAAACGCGTCATTGCCGAAACCGGCGCGGGCCAGCACGGCGTCGCCTCGGCCGCGGCCTGCGCTCGGGTGGGCCTGCCCTGCACCGTGTACATGGGTGCCGTCGACACTGAGCGTCAGGCGCCAAACGTCGACCGTATGCGCCGCCTGGGCGCCGAAGTCGTCCCGGTAACGTCCGGGGATGCGACGCTGCGCGCGGCCATCGACGAGGCGCTGCGCGTCTGGGTATCGGACCCTGACGGCATCTACTACATCCTGGGTTCGGCGGTAGGCGCGCATCCTTATCCGTATCTCGTGCGCGAACTGCACAAGGTGATTGGCCGGGAGGCGCGCGAGCAAATGCTGCGCCAGGCCGGCGGGCTGGCGGACGCGGCGTTTGCGTGCGTCGGCGGCGGCTCGAATGCGATTGGCCTGTTTTATCCCTTGCTGGCTGACGACACCGAACTCATAGGCGTCGAAGCGGGCGGCACGGGCAGCGGCCTGGGACAAAACGCCGCCACGCTCGCGACCGGAACCCCGGGTGTGCTGCAGGGCAGCTACACCATCATTCTGCAGGACGGCGACGGCCAGGTGCAGGAGACGCACTCGATATCGGCGGGGCTCGATTACTCCGGCGTCGGTCCCGAGCACGCGCTGCTGCAGTCAACGGGAAGGGTGCGCTACCTGTCGGCGACCGACGACGAAGCCCTTGCGGCGCTCGAGGAGCTTTGCGAAACGGAGGGTATTCTGACGGCGCTCGAAACCTCGCATGCGTTTGCCGCAGCAAGCGACTGGGCGCGCGACAATCCCGGCAAACGCATTCTGATCGGCAACTCGGGCCGCGGCGACAAGGACATGCCCACCCTGACCAAATTCCCGGCAAAGGTGCATACCCATGCAGGCGCATGAGCGCATTACGGCGGCCATTCGGGCCGCCAACGACAGCGGACGCACGGCGCTGGTGCCGTTCATTACGGCCGGTTATCCGGAGCGCGGGCGCTTCGCCGAAACGCTGCTGAAGGTTGCGGCGGCGGGTGACGTCGTCGAAGTCGGCATCCCGTTTTCCGATCCCATGGCCGACGGCATGACGATACAGCGTTCGAGCTTCGAGGCGCTGAAGCAGGGTGTTAACCTGGCCTGGATTTTCGATCAGATCGAAGCCGCGAAGGACGCCACCGATGCTCCGCTGGTCATGATGTCGTATCTGAATCCGCTGCTGGCGTTCGGCTACGGGAAGCTGGCGGCCCGCGCCCGGGCAAGCGGCGTTTGCGGTTTCATCGTGCCGGACCTGCCGTTCGAAGAATCGGCTGAACTCCGCGCCGCTCTCGAGCAGGAAGGCCTGGGGCTAATACAGCTCGTGACGCCGGCATCGCCCGACGAGCGTCTGCGTAAGCTCAGCGAAGCGTCGCGAGGATTCGTGTACGCAGTAACCATTACCGGCATCACCGGCGGCGACAGCAGCCTGCCCGACGATCTGGCCGGCTATCTCGATCGGGTCGCCGGGATTTCGCCGCTGCCGGTTTGTGCGGGCTTCGGTATCCGCCAGGCGG
>JBCBSC010000035.1:0-38467 GCA_039819385.1 Pseudomonadota bacterium
CGCAATGCCGGGGATGTTCGCGCAACCGCCGCATACGAGGATCATGTCCGGCTGCTCGCGGCCGCCGCCCGAGGCCAGATAGAACTGCAGCGAACGGCTGACCTGCTGCGTCATATCGTCAATAAACGGTTCGAGCACTTCGGGCTGATAGTTGCTTGGCAGCCCGCCCTGCTTTTTCGCGCGACCGGCGTCTTCCATGGAGAGGCCGTAGGTGCGCATGATTTCCTCGGTGAGCTGCTGGCCGCCGAAGCTGAAATCGCGCGTGTACACGACCTTCAGATCCTTGAGCACCGAAAAGGTGGTGCTGCTCGCGCCAATATCCACGACCGCAACGGACTGGCCGATGCCGCCGTCCGGGATCTGGTGGCTCAGCAGCTGACAGGCGTTCTCCAGCGCAAATGCCTCCACGTCGACTACCTGTGTCGCCAGACCCGCGGCGCTGACCGCCGCCTGACGCTGATCGACATTGTCGGTGCGGGTGGCGACCAGCAGGACATCCATGAGCTCCGGGTCCTTTTCGTTCGGACCGACAACTTCGTAGTCGAAGCTGACTTCCTCCATGGGAAACGGGATGTACTGGTCCGCCTGGATCTCGACCTGGCCTTCCAGGTCGCGCTCGGAGAGACTCGACGGCATCTGAATGACTTTGGTGATCGCGGCGTCGCCGCTGATCGCGACCGCGACGTCGGTCGCTTTGGCGCCGGCGCGCTTCACGGCGCGACGAATGGCTTCGCCGACCGCCTTGGCGTCTACGATGGCTTTCTCGCTAACCGAACTGGGGGGAGTGGGTTCCGCGGAGTACGACTCGACACGATAGCGCTTGCCGCTTTGCGACAGCTCTATGAGCTTGACCGACGAGGTCGTGATATCGAGGCCCAACAAAGGTTGAGTTTTCTTGCCGAAAAGCACGTTTTTTTCCTTCTATGTCGGTAGGTTGCGAGTCAAAACTAGCTTAGGCTTTAGCAACGCGATTTAACTATATATCAACAAAATGTTAAATAAAACGTGACTGTCTTCACGATACAGCCTGCGCCATGCTACTGCCGCTTAAGGCCTGAATTCCGTGAACTGGTCCGCGCTTAGCGTCGTGACTTAAGGCAGCGTCCACAAGTAGCGGCTTACAGCGCGCCCGATAACGCTTTCAACCCCCGCCCAGCCCTGTTTCGGCATCGCCGGGCGCAGCTTCGCGGGCGATCAGGCATTGCCTTGGTCGAGCCGGCATCGCTATCATTCACGCCCGCCTCGGCCCGTTGCCACAGAATTGCCACTTTTTGCGCACCGTTTGCGAATACCGGCGGGCTCAAACTGTACTGTTAACGGCCTTCGGCCTTTTAAGGGTATATCCGCGGCGTTTGACCGGAAACGCGGGCGACTATGCAAGACTCTTCGAAAGTGAACAAAGAACCCCGTCACAAGTCCCGAAGCCGGTGGCTGCGGGCTGCTGTGCTCGTGATCGGACTGGGGCTCGCCGGTACGGCCGGCATAGTCGCGACCGTGACCGGCGCCTACTATTACGTGCAGCCCGGGCTGCCGCAGGCGGAGACCATTCGCGACATACCGCTGCAGATTCCCTTGAAAATCTACAGCCGCGACGGCTACCTGATCGAAGAGATCGGCCAGCAGCGGCGCGAACTCATCGACTACGACGACCTGCCACAACATGTCGTCGAGGCCTTCATCGCGGCCGAGGACCGGCGCTTCTTCGAGCATCCGGGCGTGGATTACGTGGGCGTCCTGCGCGCCGTCTACCAACTCGTGACAACGGGTGAGGTAACGGCGGGCGGCAGCACGCTGACGCAGCAGCTCGCGAGGGACTACTTCCTGACCCGCGAACGCCTGTTCACCCGCAAACTGCGCGAGGCCTTCCTCGCCTACAAGATCGAGCAGGAGTTCAGCAAGGAACAGATCATGGCGCTGTTCCTCAACAAGATGTTCTTCGGCCAGCGGGCCTATGGCGTCGCGGCGGCGTCGCAGGTGTATTTCGACAAGCCGCTGAGTGAGATCAATGTCGCCGAAGCGGCCACGCTGGCCGGCGTTCTGCCCGCGCCGTCGCGCTATAACCCGGTTCGCAGCCCGAACAATGCCGAACGGCGGCGCGGCTACGTCCTCGGCCGGATGCGCGATCTCGAATTCATCGGCCAAACCGAGTACGACGAGGCGATGGCCCTGCCGATGGTATCCGCGCTGCACGGCGCCGCGGTGGAACTCAATGCGCCCTACGTCTCGGAGATGGTCCGCCGGGAAATGCTCAACCGCTACGGCGAAGACATTTACACCGGCGGCTATCAGGTGGTGACGTCGCTGGATTCGCGGCTGCAGGAAGCGGCGAACTATGCACTGCGCAACGGCTTGCTGAGCTTTACGCGCCGCCGCGGCTATCGCGGACCTCTCGACAATTTCGAGCTCGGCCCGGATACGCTGTCCGGACCGCCGCTCGAATGGCCCGAAGAGATTCATCAGGCCCTCGAACAATATGCTCCGGGGGGCTTGAGCCTTGCGCTCGTAGTCGCCCTGAACGACAACAACAGCGCCTCGATTCGCTTTGCCGACGGCCGCGAGGACGCGATCCCCTGGGCGGGTATGTCCTGGGCCAAACCCAATATCGATGCGGAAACCGTAGGGCCTGAGCCGACGGCGGCGGATGAGATCCTGACCGTCGGCGACCTGGTGTACGTCATGCCGACGACCGCCGGGTTCTGGGCGCTGGCGCAGTCGCCACGCGCGCAAGGCGCCATCGTGTCGCTCGATCCACGCGACGGCGCGATTACGAGCCTGGTGGGTGGTTTCGACTTCGGCGTGACGAAGTTCAACAGAGCGGTACAGGCTTTCCGCCAGCCCGGCTCGTCGTTCAAACCCTTCATTTACTCTGCGGCGCTCGAACACGGCAATACGCCGGCGACCGTGGTGCTCGACGCACCGGTAGTCATCAACTCCTCGGAACTCGAGGCGGTCTGGCGGCCGATCAATTACAGCGGACGATTCTACGGCCCCACGCGGCTGCGGGAGGCGCTGGTGCGCTCGATGAATCTGGTGTCGGTGCGGCTCCTGCTGTTCGAAACCGGCGTCGGTAACGCAGTCCGGCACATTGCGAAGTTCGGCTTCGGCGATGCGGCGTTGCCGCGCAATGGCTCGCTGGCTCTCGGGGCCGGGAACGCGTCGCCGCTCGACATGGCGCAAGCCTACGCGACGCTCGCCAACGGCGGTTACGCGGTCAAGCCTTACGTAATCGACGCGATTTACGGTCCCGACGAAGAAACGCTATACCGCGCGGAACCGCTGATCGTCTGCCGTGAATGCGAGGCGGCCGACACGGCGGCGACCCGCCGCGACGCGGCAACCGACCCTAATACCGATGCCAGCAGCACGCTCGATTTGTCGCCCGAGGCGATCTTGAGTTTGCGGCCCGACGCCGCTGCCGCACCGGAATTGTTTGCCGGCATCAACGCCGCACCGCGCGCGGTGTCGGAGCAGAACGCCTATCTCGTCGCCGATATGATGCGCGACGTCATTCGCCGCGGCACCGGACGGCGCGCCATGGCGCTCGGGCGCCGTGACCTGTCAGGCAAGACCGGTACCTCCAACGATCGCCGGGACGCGTGGTTCGGCGGCTTCAATGCGGATCTCGCGAGCGTAGTCTGGGTTGGCCATGACGACGACGCGCCGCTCGGCCCCGGGGAAGAAGGCTCACGAACCGCACTGCCCGTCTGGGTCGATTTCTCCCGCATTGCCTACGAAGGCGTCGCTGAACATGCATTGCCGATGCCCGAAGGGATAGTCTCGGTGAAAATCGATCGGGAAACGGGCTGTCCCGCGCGGGCCGGTCAGACCAACGTGACCTTCGAGGTCTTCGAGGCCGGTCGCGTGCCGAGCTGTGAAACTATCGAGGCTGCTCCGGATCTATTCAACGATGCCGACGGCATCGACGATCTGTTCGACGGACCACCCGTGGACTCTCCGGACTCGCCGGACGTGCCCGGCGAGGACCCGGAAACCGAAGAAGAAGAACCTCTGTTCTAGTTATCTGTCCTGTTGACGCATTGCGGGTAATTCCAGCGGGATATACGGGACCAAACGTACTCGAGCCATGTTGAAGAAGCCGGATTCAGACTACGATCGCGCGCGGCAGATGGTTGCGCAGGAAGCAGCCAGGCTCATTGTCGAACAGGGCATGCGCGACTATCGCGCCGCCAAACTCAAGGCGGCGGAACGGCTGGGCCTCGACAATCGCGGTTCCCTGCCGGGCAACGCCGAAATAGAGCAGGCTGTAGCGGAACACCACAAGCTGTTCGGCGGGGAGGAACACGTCGAGTACCTTGCGGCTATGCGCACGATTGCACTGTCTGCAATGCAGGTGCTCGCCGAATTTGAGCCGCGCCTGGTCGGGCCCGTGCTGAACGGCACGGCCGACGACCATTCAGCCGTCAACATTCACGTATTTGCGGACAGCCCCGAGACGGTCGCCTTTTCGCTGGCGGACTCGAAAATCAGGTACCGTTCTTACGAACGCCGGCTGAAAAGCCGTCGCGGGCAGATTGAAACCTACGCAGGCTTCAGCTTCAGGCATGAAGATGGCGCCGTCGAGGCCATGGTCGAGGCAACGGTGTTTCCGTTCGACGGCTTGCGGCAGGCTCCGATCAGCCCGATCGACGGGCGCCCCATGCGCAGGGCGGACAGAAAGGCCGTAAACCGGCTGCTGGCCGGCGCCGACTAAAGCGGCGCGGCCGCCGGGCCGCTAGCGTTGCTCTACGGCGATGTAGTCGCGCTGTGCCGGCCCGGTGTAAAGCTGCCGCGGACGGCTTATCTTGCCTTTCGGATCGGCAATCATTTCGCGCCAGTGAGCCGTCCAGCCAACCGAACGCCCAAGCGCAAACATGACCGTAAACATCGATGTCGGAATGCCGAGCGCCCGATAAATGATCCCTGAGTAGAAATCGACGTTCGGATACAGATTCTTTTCGATGAAGTACTCGTCCTTGAGCGCAACCTGCTCGAGTTCGAGCGCCAGGTCGAACAGCGGCGTGTCCTGCCGGCCCAGCCGCGCCAGCACCTTGTGGCACATTTCGCGGATAATCGTGGCCCGCGGGTCGAAGTTCTTGTACACGCGATGCCCGAAACCCATCATGCGGAACGGGTCGTCACGGTCCTTTGCCTTGGCGACGTACTTGCCGATCTGGCTCACGTCGCCGATCTCCTCGAGCATTGCGAGCACAGCCTCGTTTGCGCCGCCGTGCGCCGGCCCCCACAACGCCGATATGCCCGCCGCAATCGCCGAGTACGGGTTGGCACCCGAGCTGCCGGCCATTCTTACCGTAGAGGTCGAACAGTTCTGTTCGTGATCGGCGTGCAGGATAAACAGCAGATCGAGCGCCTCGGCCGCGATCGGATCGATTTCGTAGTCTTCCGCCGGAACCGCAAACAGCATGTGCAGGAGGTTCTCGCAGTAATTCAGATCGTTCTGCGGATACATGAACGGCTGACCGATGTTCTTCTTGTAAGCGGCGGCGGCCACCGTGGGCAGCTTGGCGACAATCCGGTGCGCAAAGATGTCGCGATGTTCGGCGTCGTGCACATTCGTCGAGTCGTGGTAATACGCCGACATGGAGCCCACGACCGCCGACAGCATGGCCATGGGATGAGCGTCGTAGCGAAAGCCCTTGAAGAAGCTCAGCATGCCCTCGTTGAGCATGGTGTGATAGCGAATGGTGTTGTCGTAATCCCCGAGCTCTTCGGCCGTCGGCAACTCGCCGTGCTGCAGCAGATACGCAACTTCTATGAAATTCGAATGCTCGGCAAGCTGTTCCACGGGATAACCCCGGTACATGAGTACGCCGTTCTCGCCGTCGATAAAGGTAATGTCCGACGAACAGCTACCGGTCGCCACAAACCCCGGATCGTAAGTAAAGACACCCTGGTCGCGATACAGCCCGCCTATGTCGATAACGTCGGGACCCGTTGTTCCCGAATGCACGGGCAGTTCTGCTTCCACCCCGGCTGGGCTAATTAGACGGTAGGCATCCTGGCTCATTTGCTTCCTCTTTGTTCTTCGACGGCCCTTTTGGACCACACAGCGCTAGCGCACAAGGCCGTGGGGCGTTGTGCGGAGACGGGTCGTTAATGACTCCCCGGACCGCAGATAAGCGGTCTGCCGAGTTCGCGGTTATTGCTTTGATTCTCGCAAGGCAGCGTGAATTTTAGCAAAGAAGCGCGCTTCTTGCGGCGGGACTTTCGTCTAGAGCCCGTTAACGACAGATAACGGCAGAAACAGTTACAACTGTAGCGGTTTCGACGCGACACGGACTGGCGAGCGGCCCCGTGTGCGGAGCCGGTACGGTGCTGTTGAACTGCGTGTGTCGCGGACGCGACGCAACGCGGTGTCGCCGTTATTTCGCCATTCCGTATTTCTTGCGGAATTTGTCCACGCGGCCGCCGGTATCGACGATCTTCTGCTTGCCCGTGTAAAAAGGGTGGCAGGACGAGCAGACTTCAACCACGAGATCACTGCCGAGCGTCGAACGGGTCGTAAACTCGTTGCCGCAACCACAGGTCACCTTGATTTCGGCGTAGTTGGGGTGGATATCGGCTTTCATGGCGGTTCTCCCGGTGGACCCGGCTGTAGGCAAAGGGCGCGTAATATACGCTTTAAGTATGAACGTCTGCAACCCTGTGTATGGGCGATTCTCAGGCTTTCAATCGCGCGGCCAAATTATCCACAGAAGCTGTGGATAAGGTTGTGGAAGAAATTTGGGTGAGTGCTCTAAGGTGCGGATTTTCAAGCACGGATCTTAATATGTCTATTTTGTGGCCATTTTGTGAAAGCTTTTTATAACAACAACTTACCGGCGTTTCTCTACCCCAAAACTGAAATGAGACGTAGTTCACACTGAAAATACAGCGGATCGCGCGGTCGTGTGCATAAGTTACGCGCCCGCCAGTCGCTTTCACTGCCGGGAGGAGACGAGCTCAGGGAGACTCGGCGGGCAGAAATTCGGCCATCAGGTCGTTGAGATAGGAGCGCCCGAGCCGGCTTGCCGCGTAGCGCCCTCCCCCCTGGGACTCCAGCAACCCCCTGCGCACGAGGCCGTCGAGCGATGTGCCGAGCGACCCGGCTTCGAGACCCGTCCGCGCCTCGAAGGCAGCCAGCGAGAAGCCGTCGTTGAGACGCAGCGCGTTCAGCATGAATTCGAAGCGGAGATCGGCGGCTGTGCCGGCAGCCGGCGAGAGCTCGGCCCGGCCGGCCTCGATCCCCTGCATGTAGGCCTCGGGATTGGCGGGTCGGGCGTAGCGGAATACGCCTCCGGGCCGGGTCAGCTTGCCGTGCGCGCCCGCGCCAACCGCGAGATAGTCGCCGAAGGTCCAATAGTTGAGATTGTGCCGGCAGCGATACCGCGGCGCCGAAGCCCAGGCCGATACCTCGTACTGGCCGAAGCCGAAACCCTCGAGCGCGGCCTGGCCGGCATCCTGGATATCGGCCGCCAGCGACTCGTCCGGAAGGCCGGCCGGCGGCCGGTGATAAAAAATCGTATTCGGCTCGAGCGTCAGGTGGTACCAGGAGAGGTGCTCGGGCTCGAGTGCCGCCGCCTGCTTGAGGTCGAAGCAGGCGGCTGCCACGTCCTGTCCCGGCAGCCCGTACATGATGTCCAGGTTGATGCTGGCGAACCCGGCCGCGCGGGCTTCGGCAAAAGTTTCCGCAATCGCCTCCGGACTGTGCACGCGGCCGAGCGCCAGGAGTGAGCGGGCACTGAACGACTGCGCGCCTATCGAAAGCCGGTTGACGCCCGCGGCGAGATAACCCGCCGGACTGCCGCATTCGACCGTGCCGGGATTGGCCTCCATCGTAATTTCGACGCCGTCGGCAAGCCGGAAGCGGGCGCGTACCGCTGTCAGCAGCTCGTCGATTTCCCCGGGCGTAAACAGCGACGGCGTGCCGCCGCCGATAAACACACTCGCGAGTTCGCGATCGAAGACTTCGCCCAGGTGCAGATCGAGATCGAGGATCAGCGCGGCAAGATAGCGCTTTCGCGGCGGCGGGCTTGCCGCAGCAAACGAGTTGAAGTCGCAGTACGGGCACTTCTTGACGCACCAAGGCAAATGCACATAGAGGGCAAGCGGAATGTCGGCGGGATTCATGTGGGACGGATGACGCTCAGGTCGCCGACCGGTAGCGCGCCTCGATCGCGCCGACGAGCGCCGCCAGCGCCTTGCCGCGGTGACTGACAGCGTTTTTTTCCGCCGCGCTCAGGTGCGCTGCGCCCTTAGCCAGCACCGGGTCGAAGAACACGGGATCGTAGCCGAAGCCCCCGCTCCCCGAGCGTCCGGCGAGTATGCGCCCGCGCCATGTCCCTTCCGCTACGAGCGGTTCGCCGGTCGCCGGGTCGACGTAGCTGGCCGCGCAGTGGAAGGCGGCCCCGCGCTCCTCGTCACGCAAGCCTGCAAGCGCGGACAGCAGTTTGTCGATGTTTTGCTCGTCGTCGGCGTCGGGACCGGCATAGCGGGCCGAGTACACGCCGGGCGCGCCGTCCAGCGCGTCGACGGCAAGACCGGAGTCGTCGGCGATCGCCGGCAAACCGCTGGCATTCGCCGCGTGTTTCGCTTTGATCAGTGAGTTTTCCGCAAACGTCGAGCCGTCTTCCAAAGCCTCGCCGATACCGAGACTGGATTGCGGCAGCACCTCGACGTCATATTGCCGCAGGAGGCGCACAACCTCGGCAAGCTTGCCGCGGTTGCCGCTCGCAAAAACGATTTTTGCCGGCAAGGACACCCGCGGCTATGCCAGCACCGCGTTCTGCACGGCAATGACGTCGGCAATGCCGCTGCGGGCGAGCGCGAGCATTGCCGTGAATTCGTCCGGCGTGAATGCGTGGCCCTCGGCCGTTCCCTGCACCTCGATGAAACCGCCGGCTTCGTTCATGACGACGTTCATGTCCGTTTCCGCCTCCGAATCCTCCGCGTAATCCAGATCCAGCACGGGGGCGCCTGCATAAATGCCCACCGAAATCGCGGCAATCTGGCCGTGCAGGGGACTGCGCTTGAGGCGCGCGGACCGCTCGAGGTCGCGCAGCGCGATGGCGAGCGCGAGCCAGGCGCCGCTGATTGCAGCCGTGCGGGTTCCGCCGTCAGCCTGCAGCACGTCGCAGTCGAGCGTGACGGTGCGCTCACCGAGCGCTTCGAGATCGACCACGGCACGCAGGCTGCGGCCAATGAGACGCGAGATCTCCTGCGTTCTGCCGCTTTGCTTGCCGCGCGCGGCCTCACGCTGCGAACGGGTGTGCGTCGCGCGCGGCAGCATGCCGTATTCGCCGGTCACCCAGCCCGAGCCCTTGCCGCGCAGCCAGGGCGGTACCCGCGTCTCGATACTTGCCGTGCACAGCACGCGCGTTTCGCCGAATTCGGCAAGCACGCTGCCCTCGGCATGACGTGTGAAATCCGGCGTGAACCGGACGGAACGAAGCTCAGAGGCTTCACGACCGCTGGGTCGCATAATGCTCTCCTCAGGAGAAGTAACAAGTTGCGGTTTTCGCCGCGCTTATCGAAATCGCTGCTAGTCGTTGAGCCAGCGAATGGCGGTACCCGTCGTATTGTCGCTGTACGGCGAGTTGGCATTCAATGCCTTGAGGCTCAGGCGTTTCAGATTGTCCGGCAGATTGTCTTCGCCGGCCGTACCGATGGTCGCCATTGCGCTGTCGGTGAGACCGGACCAAAGACCGTCGCTGCAGGCGAGCAGCACGTCGCCGGGCTCGAGCGCGGTCTTCGCCGTAATACTCATATCGGGTACCGGCGAATCGCCGCCGATGCAGCATTCGACGAAATTGCGCATTGGATGATCGAGCGCTTCCTCCTCGGTGATCGCGCCTTCCTGCAACAGCACCTCGACGTGGCTGTGATCGCGAGAACGGGTCAGGACGCGGCCGTCGCGAACGTGATAAATCCGGCTGTCGCCTATATGCGCCCAGAAAGCGCCCGCTTCCTGAATGAGGCAAATTGCGCAGGTGGCCCGCGGGCGGAAATCGACCGCGACCCCCTGGCCCAGATCGACGACCGCGTCATGCGCGCGCGACAGGGCCATGTACAGGAAACCCTGCGGATCGAACACGGGCAAGGTCGACGCCATGAACAGATCCTGCACCACCGCAATTCCGGTCTCCGCGGCCCTGGCGCCGTCCGAATGCCCGCCCATGCCGTCGAAAACCAGCATCATGGCGGCGGCGTCCGCAACCACCACCACCGCGCGGTCCTGATTGTCGGAACGGTCGCCCAGCGCCGATACCTTGGCGTATTCAACTTTCAACGACGGCGCTCCGGCAGCAAGTGGAGTAGGTGTGTCGACAGGGGCTCATGCACATTCAATCGAGAGGCGGCTTGCGTGTTTCTGCCGAAGGTCTGCAGCCTATGGAGCTGGCTTCAAGGCCGGTTCCGCTGGCGGCACAGGCCACCGGAAGACTATTATGCCCGCCCGCCTACTCGCAAACCGTGACCGAGACGGCAGATCCGGAGATACAATACCCATGTTACACAGTATGACCGGTTTCGCGCGAGAAGCGCTGGAAACCGACTTCGGCACGCTCACCTGGGAAGTCAAGGCCGTCAATCACCGCTACCTCGACGTGCAGTTCCGGCTGCCGGAGGAACTCAAGGCCGAGGAACAGGCTTTTCGGCAGCAGGCCGGCGAAACGCTCAGGCGGGGCAAGGTGGAGTGCAGCCTGTACTTTCGCCGCGCGGAGACCGCGCAGACGGATCTCGTTCTGAACCGGGAACTCGTCAGCGTGCTGACCAGCAAAGCGGAAGAGCTGCGCGCGGCCAGTCACGACTATGGGGCGGTCGACCCGGTGGACATACTGCGCTGGCCCGGCGTCCTGCAGCAGCGCGAGATCGACACTGGGCCGCTGTTCGCAAAAGCCGGCGAACTGCTGGCTGCCGCCCTCGAGTCGCTCGGCGGCATGCGGCGGAGCGAAGGGCTGCGCATACATGCAATGCTCAGCACCCGCTGTAACGAAATCCGTTCGATCGCCGGCTCGGTCAGGACACGCATGCCCGAAGTGCTCGACGCCGTTCGCGCGAAACAGCGGGAACGCATCGACAAGCTCGACGTCGAGGCCGACCCGGCCCGCCTCGAGGTCGAACTTGCCCTGATCGCGCAAAAACTCGACGTTGACGAGGAACTCGACCGGCTCGATAGTCACGTTACCGAGATTGCCGACACGCTCGAGCGCGACGACGCGGTCGGACGCCGTCTCGACTTCCTCATGCAGGAGCTTAACCGCGAGGCGAACACGCTCGCATCGAAGTCGGCGGACGCCGCGACGACACGCGCAGCCGTCGAACTCAAAGTCCTGATCGAACAGATGCGCGAGCAGATCCAGAATGTCGAATAAGCCGGAGCATGCCGAACCGGGCCTGTACGTGCTCGCGGCGCCGTCGGGCGCGGGCAAGACCACGCTGGTGCATGCGCTGACGCGGAATAACCCGGACCTGCGCTTTTCCATTTCCTACACAACGCGGCCGCAGCGCCGCAACGAGGCGAACGGCGTCGACTATCTGTTCGTCAGCGAATGCGATTTTCTCGAACTGGAGGCGAACGGCGAGTTACTCGAATCCGCCGTGGTCTTCGACAATCATTACGGCACGTCACGCGCGCAGGTGGTCGAACATCTCGGCCAGCGGCACAACGTCATTCTCGAGATCGACTGGCAGGGCGCCCGCCAGGTGCGCGCATCCATGCCCGATAGCAAATCCGTTTTTATCCTGCCGCCGTCGCGGCGCGAGCTGGAGCGGCGGCTGCGCGACCGGCGCACGGACAGCGATACGGTGATCGAACGCCGCTTGCGCGACGCCGTCTCCGATATGTCGCACTGGGACGAGTTCGATTACGTCATCGTAAACGACGATCTCGACCGGGCAGTCGCCGACCTCGAAGCTGTCATTGCCGGCGACGGAGCAGCGCATGCGACCGGCAATCCGGCACTCAGGGAGCGGATCGCGGACATAGTCGGCACGGACCTATCTCAAACCAGCTCGTAGCCGCGTTGCGGTGCGAGAGGCCGCGAGGCAAGGCACGGGGAGCGTAGTTTGGTGAATCCAAATGAGCGACGAGCAACGCCGCATCGCGGCCTCTCGCACCGCAACCCTTCGGGCCGACGGCGAGCTGGTTTGAGACAGACTCATATAACATTTTGGAATAAGGGCTGGTCGGCCCTCCCGGCAATGCCTAGAGTGGTCGCATCAACGGCACTGGAACCCGTGGGTGAGGACCCGCACCGGCGCCGGTCGGCATAAGGAAAACACGCATGGCCCGTATTACCGTAGAAGACTGCCTCGACAACATTCACAACATTTTCGAAATGGTGCTGGTCGCCGCCAAGCGCGCGCGCCGCATTGCGCACGGCGCAGAGCCGATGGTCGAGCTCGAGAACGACAAACCCACCGTCATCGCGCTGCGCGAGATCGCCGCGGGACACGTCACGCCGGCCATCCTCGACGAGATCGAACAGCCGGCTACCGAAGACTTGCTGAGCGCCGAGAGCACCGGCGCGGGCGACGATCTTCTGCCGCCGCTGCGCGGGATTTCCATCGGCGACTAAAACCCGTCGCCCATGAACCATAGCCGATAAATCGTAGCCGCGTTGCGGCTACTCGCGCCGCACGGCGCGCCCGGCCTTGAAAACCCCGCCGGACAGCCCAACCCGAAAGCACTGGCAGGCATCTTTGGCTGGCAAGCGCTGCGGGTTTCGTGGTTATTATTAGGAATCCGATCTTGTTGCCGACCGGGCCTTCCGGGACGGATGCCCGATCGGATACCCGATCGGATACCTGATAGTGGGTCGTTATGGGATATGCCGCAACACTGTTGTCGAAGCTGCCGCCGGTACTGGGCGGAGACAACGGTCTGCGCGCGTTGCTGACGGATCTCGGGGCTTACCTGCCGCCGGAGCAGGTCGACACGGTTGCCCGCGCTTACGAGTTCAGCGCCGATGCGCACGAAGGACAGACGCGCAAGACCGGCGAACCCTACATAACCCACCCGGTTGCCGTGGCGCACTCGCTCGGCCGCATGCATCTCGATGTCGAGGCTATCGTCGCAGCGCTGCTGCACGATGTCGTTGAGGACACCGACGCAACGCTCGACGACCTGAGCGAACGCTTCGGCGAAGAAGTGGCGGCCCTCGTCGACGGCGTCAGCAAACTCGATCAGATCCAGTTCCGCAGCCGCGCCGAAGCGCAGGCCGAGTCGTTTCGCAAGATGATGCTGGCGATGATCGAGGACATTCGCGTAATCCTCGTCAAGCTAGCGGACCGACTGCACAACATGCAGACCATGTCCGCAATGCCCATCGACAAGCAGCGGCGGATCGCGCGCGAAACCCTGGACATCTACGCACCGATCGCCAACCGGCTCGGGATCAACCACATGAAAGTCGATCTCGAGGACCTGGGCTTTCGGTACCTGTATCCGATGCGCTACCGCGTCATCGACAAAGCCCTGCGCCGCAGCAAGGGCAGCCAGAAACAGATCGTCCGCAAGATCTCCGAAGAGCTTGGCCGGTCGCTGGCGGCCGAGAACATCGGCGGCGACGTCATAGGTCGGGAAAAACACCTTTACAGCATTTACCGCAAGATGGCGGAAAAAAAGCGTTTGCTGTCGGACGTGGTCGATGTGTACGGTTTTCGAATCATCGTCGACGACGTGGCAAGCTGCTACAAGGTGCTCGGCATTGTGCACGGGCTGTACAAGCCCATGCCCGGCCGCTTCAAGGACTACATCGCAATTCCGCGGCTAAACGGTTATCAGTCACTGCATACGACGCTGTTCGGCCCGAAAGGCCTGCCGCTCGAAGTGCAGATACGCACCCGGCAAATGGATCGCGTCGCGGAATCGGGCGTCGCCTCGCACTGGCAATACAAGGCCGAGGACCGCATTGACGCCACGCCGCAGCGGCGCGCAAGGGAGTGGCTGTCGAAACTCGAAGAACTGCAGTCCGAGGGATCGTCCGAAGAGTTCCTGGAGACCGTCAAGGTCGACCTGTTCCCGGACAAGATTTACGTATTTACGCCCAAGGGCGACATCATGCCGCTGCCGAAAGGGGCGACGACGGTCGACTTCGCTTACGCCGTACACACGGACATTGGCGACCGCTGCGTGGCAGCCAAGGTCGACCGCGTGCTGGTGCCGCTCAGAACGGCTCTCGAAAACGGACAAACCGTCGAGATCGTTACCAGCCGCGGCGCCAGACCCAACCCGAACTGGCTGACCTTCGTGCGCTCGGCAAAAGCGCGCACGGCGATCCGCCATCACATGCGCAACCTGCGCTCGAACGAATCGATCGATCTCGGCAAGCGGCTCCTGGACCGGTCGCTGAAAGACCTGAACTCGTCGCTGCGCAAGATCGGCAAGGTGCGAATGAAGGAGGCGCTGGACGAGCTGGGGCTCAACAACACGGCCGAACTCTTCGAACAGCTCGGACTCGGCGAGCGGCTTGCGCCGCTGACGGCGCGCATGCTGCTCGGCAAGGGCGAAGACAGCGCCGAGAACACCGAACCTGCGAATCTGGTCATCGCGGGCACGGAAGGAATGGTCGTGAGCTATGCCAAATGCTGTTACCCGATCCCGGGCGACGCCGTCATGGGCTATCTGAGCTCAGGCCGCGGTATCGTCATCCACCGCAACACCTGCGGAAATTTGAGCAACTTCCGCAAGCAACCCGAGAAATGGATTGCCGTGACCTGGGAGAAAGACATCGACCGTGACTTCCACAGCCAGATCCACACCGACACTCAAAACAAGCCGGGCGTGCTTGCGGAAGTCGCGGCTACGATCGGCGACTGCGGCTCGAACATCGAACAGGTCGAAGTACTCGGGCGGCACGACGACTGTTCAGTACTTTCTTTTCAAATACAGGTAAGGGACCGAACGCATCTTGCGCGTATCATGCGCAACGTCCGCAATATGCCGAACGTCATACGCGTCAGCCGCGACAGCGCCTGACCCGGGCCCCGTCGACGGGCCCAGAACTCCGGAGTTTCGATGAAGACAGCCATTCACAGTGACCACGCACCTGCCGCCATTGGCACGTATTCGCAGGCAACCGGGAGCGGCAACCTGGTTTTTCTATCCGGCCAGATACCGCTGGACCCCAGGACCATGGAGGTTGTGAGCGGAGACTTCGAAGCGCGCGCCCGGCAAGTGTTCGACAATCTGGCGGCGGTCGCCGCCGCCGCGGGCGGCAGTTTGAACGACGCCGTGAAGATCACGGTGTTTCTGACCGATCTCGGCAACTTCGCGACGGTAAACAAGGTAATGGAAAAGTATTTCGAAGCCCCTTACCCGGCCCGCGCCGCGGTCGGCGTGGCGGCGCTGCCGAAGGCCGTCGACGTTGAAGCCGATGCGATTCTGAGCCTGTAGCGTCCTGGCCGGTCAGGACACTCGCTCTCCGCCGCCCCGCAAGCACCTGGCATGTCTGACGAGCCGGATACTTTCCGCTCTCCGCTGACCGTTCTGTCCGGTGTCGGCCCCGCGCTTTCGGAAAAACTCAAAAAGCTCGGACTCCACCGCGTCGAGGACCTGCTGTTCCTGCTGCCGTTACGTTACGAAGACAGGACCCGGCTTGTGCGCCTCGGCGCACTGAAGCCCGGCGCGCGCACCCTCGTCAGCGGCGAAGTCCTGCTGGCGGAGACGGTGTATCGCGGCCGGCGGTCCCTGCTGGTGCGCATTAGCGACGGCAGCGGTCAGCTCACGCTCAGGTTTTTCTATTTCTCGCGCTCGCAGGCGGCGCAGTTTCAGGCAGGCGTGCGGGTAAGCTGTTTCGGGGAAGTCCGCCGAGGGCCCGCGGGCCTCGAAATGATCCATCCCGAATACCGGCTCCTCCGCGCCGACGACGAAGCCGTTCGCTCGGAGGCGCTGACGCCATACTACCCGGCGACGGAAGGGGTTCAGCAGGGCCGCCTGCGCAACCTGACGGACCAGGCGCTGCGGCTCCTGCAGCACGCGGCGCCTGCCGAACTTCTGCCCCCCGACATACTCGAGAACCTGGCGCTGCCCACGCTCGTGGACGCTATCCGCTATCTGCACCGACCGCCCGGCGACGCCGACGTCGACAAGCTCAGGCAAGGCAGTCACCCATGTCAGCAACGGCTTGCGTTCGAAGAGCTTCTTGCTCATTACCTGAGCCTGCGCCGCGTACGCGTTGCGGCGAGGACCGACAAGGCCATCGCGCTCGCGGGCGGTAAAGACGAGGTTGCCGCGTTCCGGGCGTCGCTGCCGTTCGAACTGACCGGCGGGCAGCAGCGGGTTGTGCGCGAAATACTCTCGGACCTCGCGGCTCCCCACCCCATGATGCGGCTCATTCAGGGCGATGTAGGCTCAGGCAAGACTGTCGTCGCGGCGATCGCCTGCCTGCAAGCGATTGCGAACAATGTCCAGGCGGCCATCATGGCGCCGACCGAACTGCTGGCCGAACAGCACTATCGCAGCTTCTGCGACTGGCTCACCCCGCTTGGCATTCAGCCCGCATGGCTTTCCGGCAGTCAGCGCGCGGCCGCCCGGCGCGAGTCGCTCGGCGCGATCCGCTCCGGGAACGCGGAACTCGTCGTGGGCACGCACGCGCTGTTTCAGGACGGCGTGGAATTTCAGCGGCTGGGCCTCATCGTCATCGACGAGCAACACAGGTTTGGCGTCGATCAACGCCTTGCGTTGAGAAACAAAGGCTCGGGCGAACTGGGGCATCCGCACCAGCTGGTCATGACGGCGACGCCCATACCCCGGACTCTGGCGATGGCCGCGTATGCCGATCTCGATACGTCGGTCATCGACGAACTGCCGCCGGGCCGCCAGCCCGTCGGCACGATCGCCGTGCCGGACAGCCGGCGCGACGAGGTGGTGGACCGGGTACGCCGCGCCTGCAGCGAAGGTCAGCAGGCCTACTGGGTGTGTCCGCTGATCGAAGAATCGGAGGTGCTCGACCACGAAGCGGCCGAAGCGCGCTACGAGCGGCTGACCGCCGCTCTGCCCGACGTGAGGGTCGGGCTCGTTCACGGCCGTATGAAGAGCGCCGAAAAGGAGCGCGGCATGCGCGCGTTCAAGGACGGCAAGATTCAGCTGCTGGTGGCGACAACGGTGATCGAGGTTGGTGTCGACGTGCCAAACGCGAGCCTAATGATCATCGAGAACGCGGAGCGCATGGGCTTGTCGCAACTGCATCAGCTGCGCGGCAGAGTCGGGCGCGGCTCAGTGCAGAGCCACTGCGTGCTGTTGTACCGGTCGCCGCTCGGCCGGCTCGCCAAAGAGCGGCTCGCGGTCCTGCGCGACACCAACGACGGCTTTCTGGTTGCCCAGCGCGACCTCGAGCTGCGCGGACCGGGCGACCTCATGGGTACCCGGCAGACCGGACTGCCCGAATACCGCATCGCCGATCTCGTGCGCGATTCGAGCCTGATGCCCAAGGTACAGATTGCCGCGGAAACGCTGCTCGGGAGCGCGCCCGAGCGCGCCAACGCCGTTATTCGCCGCTGGCTGAGTCAGGCCGGGAACTACACACGGGTCTGATGCGCCGCACGCGGTTATCATTGGGACTGCCGACGACCGCCGTTGACCACGATTTCCTGACAATACGACTGTGACTACCGTAACCCGGAGCCCAGCACCAGCGTGAACAACCCAGCCAGCCAATCCCTGCGCGCCGAGCTCAAGCTGCAGCTCATGCACTATGGCCGCCTCATGCGCATCGACAAGCCGGTGGGTTTCTGGCTGCTGTTGTGGCCGACGCTATGGGCGTTATGGCTGGCGGGCAACGGTCACCCCGATCAGGGCCTGTTTATCGTGTTTGTGCTCGGCGTGCTGGTCACGCGCTCGGCAGGGTGTGTGCTCAACGACTTCGCCGACCGCAAGATAGACCCCTACGTCGAACGTACGCGCGGCCGCCCTATCGCGAGCGGTGCGGTGCATCCGCTCGAGGCGCTCGTTCTGTTCGTAGCGCTCGGACTGGTCGCCATTGGCCTCGCCAGCATGCTCAACCGTCAGGCGCAAATCATTGCGGCCGCGGGAGCGGTGCTGATCATCGTGTATCCGTTCCTCAAGCGCTATGTTTCGGTCCCGCAGTTCGTGCTGGGCGCGGCTTTCGGCTGCGCGGTGCCGATGGCGTTTGCCGCACAAACCGGCAACACGCCCGAACTCGCGTGGCTGACTTTCGGCGCCGCGCTGATCTGGGCCGTGGTGTACGACACGTTCTATGCCATGGTAGACCGCGAAGACGACCTCAAGATTGGCGTCAAGTCGACCGCCATCCTGTTTGGCGACATGGACCTGTTTGTCATCGGCGCGCTGCAGGGCATCATGCTGCTGGCGCTCGTTCTGATCGGCACGAGGGCGGAACTCGGAGCCTGGTACTTCGGCTCGCTGGCGTTTGCCGCGGCCCTAATGGCACGGCATCTGTGGCTCGCGCGCGCGCGCGACCCCGAAGGCTGTTTCAAGGCGTTTCTGGAAAACCACGTGATCGGGCTCATAGTGTTTCTGGGTATTCTGCTGCACTACACGTTCGCGGTGCCGCCCGGCGCGTAAGCCGCCCGGCGCTTACAGCCCGGTGCGGCGCGCCGCTACGAGCACGCTGACGCGCGGCACGCCGTGGCGGCGGAGACAGCGGGTCAACTCGGCAGCCGTCGCTCCGGTAGTCATTACGTCGTCGACGATAAGCGCGTGCTCGGCACGCAGTGCAGCCCGCAGCTCGAATGCGGCTTGCAGGTTTCGCCGGCGCGCCGCGGCATCGAGACCGGACTGCGGCGCCGTGCGGCGCACGCGCCGCGCACCGTTGAACAGCTCCAGGCCTGCGGCCTTGGCCAGCGGGCGGGCAAGTTCCTCCGCCTGATTGAAACCACGCCGCCCGTGGCGCGAGGCGTGCAGCGGCACGGGTACGACGACGTCGCAGTCGAGACCCGAATTACGGTAGGCCGCGGTCATCACCGCAACCAGCGCGGGCAGGTATTCCAGCCGCCGGTGAAACTTGATCGCGCGCACGGCCGCGTCGATCGGAAACTCGAAAGCCAGCGGCGCAAGCGCCCGACACCAGGGTTGCGGCCGGCTCTGGCAGCGACCGCACGGGATCTCCGGCGAATTCAGGGCAACCGCCGCCGCGCAGGCTTTGCAGCACGGCTCGTTCCACGGCAACTCGGCACGGCATGGCGCACACATGACACGTTCGGAAATACGCGTGGCAACGCCGCAGAAAACGCAGCAGGGCGGCAGGACGAGACGCCCCAGCCGGCGCCAGCGTCGATACCAGCGGTGCCGCAATGCCATGCGCAAGAGCCTACGCCCCTGAAGCGCTGCCGCGCCACGGGTAAAGCTTGTCGATCCGGCCACAATCCGTGCTACCTTCAGCGGCCCACCAGGTCCAGACTTCGTGAACCGACACCGCGTGCAAAAAGATCTTCGCCGAAGGCTCGATCGAGCCGCCGCGCACTTTGCAGAACATGCATTCGTTCACGAGCATACGCGCCTGGGTTTGCTCGAGCGCCTCAAGCCCATGACCGTCGCCGCGAAACTCGTCCTCGACCTCGGCACGGCGACGGGCAGCGCCATCAAACCGCTCGAACGGCGGTTCCCGAAAGCACGCGTTGTCGGCGTCGATGTGTCGCTGCCGATGCTGGCTGCGCAGCCCCGTTCGTGGCTGAAGAAACCCGCTCTGGTACAGGCCAGCGCGCTGGCCCTGCCGTTTGCCGATGCCAGCGTCGACGTGGTGTATGCCAATCTCCTGCTGCCTTTTGTCGACGACCTGCCGCAGCTGGTTGGCGAAGTGAGCCGGGTGCTCGGGGCGGAAGGCCTGTTCGTTTTCGCCTCGCTCGGGCCCGACAGCTTTCGCGAACTCCGCGACGCGTGGTCCGGTATCGACGACGCCGCACATGTGGCGAGCTTTCCCGACATGCATGACGTCGGCGACGCACTGGTCGGGGCCGGTCTTCGCGATCCCGTGCTCGACGTGGACCGCCTCAAGGTCAGTTACCGCAGCCTGACTCCGCTGCTGCGCGATCTGAGCGGCGTGGGCGCGCGTAACTCGCTGCCCGGCCGCGCGCCGGGGCTGGGCGGCAGAAAGAACCTGCAGGCCCTCGAAAAATGTCTGTTTGCCAAAGACTTACCACTCGTGCTCGACCTCGAGCTGGTCTACGGTCACGCCTTCGGCGGCACGCCGCGCGCGCCGCGCGGACCGGTCCGCATAGAGCCCTCGGCCATAGGTCGGCGGCGCCGCTAAGGCCCCCGCCCGGGCGCCGTGTGTAGGGATCCGCAGCAGCCGCATGCGGAGTTTCCGCAGGCTCACCAAACTGTGACGCAAGCAACTGTTTTAAATGAGCTTTTCGTTTTTAATACGGTGCCTGTCAGGATTGCCTGACAACGCGCTTTTGAGTACACTGCGGCTGTCTCTAACCGGGGGAGGCCAATCTTGATCAAAAGGCGCTGCGACGCTCTGGCGCCTTTCGGACCAACGATCTCTGCCTCCGGTTCTGTCACCTACTTGATATCGGTTTCTCGAAGCATCGCCGGAACGGCTTTGCTGCGTTACCCGCGGACAGCCAAAAAGCCGCCGCGAACGAGCCGAAAGACGTAGTGACAGCGAAAGAAACAGTCAACTCTGATAACGGGCGCGGAGCCCGCTGGAAACTGAAGCCAATGCTACGACAACTCGTACTTATCCTGACCGGCCTTAGCCTGACGGGTGCCGCGCGCGCCGACTGGGGCCTCAACATGCCCGAGGGCGTCACCGAGCTCAGCAAGGAAACTTACGATCTGCACATGCTGATCTTCTGGGTCTGCGTCTGGATCGGCATCGTCGTGTTTGGGGTCATGATCTATTCGATTTTCGCGCACCGGAAATCCAAGGGCGTCACACCCGCTACCTTTTCCCACAGCACGACGGCAGAGGTCATCTGGACGGCCGTACCGGTGGTCATCCTGCTGGCACTGGCGGTGCCTACCGCCAAGACGCTGGTGCGGCTGGAAGATTCGCGCGACCCGGACCTGACCATCGTCGCAACCGGCTATCAGTGGAAGTGGCACTACCGCTATCAGGACGAGGATCTGGGATTTTACTCCTCGCTGTCGACCGCAAGCCTCGAGGCCCGGCGGAAACAATCCGGCGTCGATCCGTTTAGCGTCGAAAACTATCTGCTCGACGTCGACAATCCGATCGTCGTACCGGTAGGTAAGAAGGTCCGCCTGCTGCTGACCTCGAACGACGTCCTGCACGCCTGGTGGGTACCGGATCTCGCGATCAAGAAAGACGCGATACCGGGCATCATCAACGAGACCTGGTTCAAGGCCGAACAGGTCGGCACGTACCGCGGCCAGTGCGCCGAGCTCTGCGGCAAGGACCACGGCTACATGCCGATCGTGGTCGAAGTCGTCGACGAAGACGCCTACCAGGCCTGGGTCGATACCCGCAAGACCGATGAAATGGACGATAAGCCGCAGCTGGCGGCACGCTAAACCGATTTAGGAACGACGGGCGTCCTCCGCGGAACGCACGCTTTGGAGACACAATGAGCACAATCGCAGCAGAAGTTAACGACCACGCGCACGACGATCACGGCCCGGCGAAGGGCATGCGGCGCTGGCTGTTTGCGACCAACCACAAAGACATCGGCACGATGTACCTGATCTTCAGCTTCGCCATGTTCCTCGTTGGCGGGCTAATGGCGCTGGTGATTCGCTCCGAGCTGTTCCAGCCGGGACTGCAGTTCGTGCATCCCGAATTTTTCAACCAGATGACGACGATGCACGCGCTGATCATGGTCTTCGGCGCGGTCATGCCGGCGTTTGTCGGGCTCGCCAACTGGATGATCCCAATGATGGTCGGTGCGCCCGACATGGCGCTGCCGCGCATGAACAACTGGTCGTTCTGGATCCTGCCGGTGGCGTTCGGCATCCTGCTCTCGACACTGTTCATGGACGGCGGCGCGCCCGCCAGCGGCTGGACCATGTATCCGCCGCTAGTACTGCAAACCGGCGACGCCTTTCCGTTCCTGATCTTCTCGGTTCACCTCATGGGCATATCGTCCATCATGGGTGCGATCAACATCATCGTCACGATCATGAACATGCGCGCGCCGGGCATGTCGCTGCTGCGGATGCCGATCTTCGTCTGGACCTGGCTCATTACAGCCTACCTCCTGATTGCCGTGATGCCGGTACTTGCCGGCGCCGTGACGATGCTCCTGACCGACCAGTTCTTCGGCACGAGCTTCTTCCTCGCGGCCGGCGGCGGCGACCCCGTCATGTTCCAGCACATCTTCTGGTTCTTCGGGCATCCCGAGGTCTACATCATGATCCTGCCGGCGTTTGGCGTGGTCTCGGAAATCATTCCGACCTTCGCGCGCAAGCCGCTGTTCGGCCGCGACTCGATGATCTACGCCGCATCCTGTATTGCTTTCCTGTCGTTCATCGTCTGGGCGCATCACATGTTCACGGTCGGCATGCCGCTGTCCGGGCAGCTGTTTTTCATGTTCGCCACGATGCTCATCGCCGTACCCACCGGCGTCAAGGTGTTCAACTGGGTCGCGACGATGTGGAAAGGCGCCATGACCTTCGAAACGCCAATGCTGTTCGCGCTGGCCTTCGTGTTCCTGTTTACGATCGGCGGCTTTTCCGGGCTCATGCTCGCGATTACGCCGGCTGACATTCAGTACCACGACTCGTATTTTGTCGTTGCGCACTTCCACTACGTGCTGGTGCCGGGATCGGTCTTCGCCATCATGGCCGGCGTGTATTACTGGCTGCCCAAGTGGACCGGGTACATGTACAGCGAATCGCTCGGCAAGCTGCACTTCTGGATGTCGACGATTTTCGTCAACCTGACCTTCTTCCCGATGCACTTCTTAGGTCTGGCCGGCATGCCGCGACGTATTCCCGACTACTCGACGCAGTTTGCGGACTTCAACATGATTGCGAGCGTCGGAGCGTTCGGCTTTGGCCTGTCGCAGCTCATTCTGATCTACGTGCTCGTGACCGCCAAGAAAGGCGTGCCGGCAACGGACGCCGTTTGGGACGATCCGGAAGGCCTCGAGTGGACCGTGCCGTCACCGGCGCCGTACCACACCTTCGGCACGCCGCCCGAAGTGCCGCCGCTCAAACACGAACACGCATGAGCGCCGCGGTGAGTGACGACGGCGATCGCAAGGCCGGCATCCGCCGCACGACGCTAATACTTTTTGGCGTTGCGCTGGCGGTCTACATTGGCTTCATTCTGGCCGGAGTACTTCGGGCCTAGGCGAATGAGTAATGAGTGACAAGAACTCTTTATCCATCAAGAATTTCAAGCTGATCGGCGGGCTGCTTGCGGTCGTCGCCGGAAGTTTCGCCTTCGGCTTTGCCCTGGTCCCGCTGTACGACGTATTCTGCGAAATAACCGGCTTCGGCGGGCGCACGAACACGGAAGCCGTGGCGGTCGAGGAAGCGCCGGATCTGAATCGCGAAATCCGCATTGAATTCGTAACGACACTCAACAGCTATGCACAGTTCGAGTTCGCGGCGGACGTTCCGAGCATGGTCGTCAACCCCGGCAAGATGTACTACGCGACGTTTACGGCCAGGAACCTGACCGGCGACACGACCATAGCCCAGGCCGTGCCGAGCGTTGCGCCAACGGCGGCGGCCAGCCACTTCATCAAGATCGAGTGCTTCTGTTTCGAAAACCAGCCGTTTACGGTGGACGAACAGCGGCCGCTCCCGCTGCAGTTCTACGTCGACCCGGAACTCCCCGACTACGTCGACACGATTACCCTGCAGTACACCTTTTTTGATAACGTTCGCGCCGCGAGCAACTAACGGCCTGTTGTTGACAACAGGCGCTGACCTGAATCGGATCTAACCATGGCATCACACGCAGACGATCAGTATTACGTTCCCCACGAAAGCCACTGGCCGGTTGTCGGCTCGGTAGGCCTCCTGTTCATGATGGTGGGAGTGTCGATCTGGCTAAACGGCAGCGCACCGGGCTTCTGGGTCATGATGACGGGCGTTGCGGTAATCATATTCATGGTCACTGGCTGGTTCCGCAACGTGATCAACGAGAGCGTCGGCGGCATGTATAACGCTCAGGTCGACAAATCGTTCCGCATGGGCATGCTGTGGTTCATTTTCTCCGAGGTGATGTTCTTCCTGGCCTTCTTCGGCGCTCTGTTCTACGCACGCACGATGTCGATACCCTGGCTCGGCGGCGCGGATAACAACTTTTTCACCAACATCATTCTCTGGTCAGGCTTCGAGAGCACCTGGCCCACGAACGGTCCGGGCGAAGTCGGCGGTGAGTTCCAGATTATGGGCCCGATCGGCCTGCCGTTGATCAATACGGTTATTCTCCTTACCAGCAGCGTGACGGTAACGATCGCGCACCATGCCCTCATAGCCGGCAAACGCGGCATACTCACGACCTTTCTGGGCGCCACGTTTATCCTGGGGTTCATCTTCATAGGCCTGCAGGCTTACGAATACATGCACGCCTACAACGACCTGAATCTGAAGCTTACGTCAGGCATCTACGGCTCGACCTTTTTCATGCTGACCGGGTTCCACGGGCTGCACGTCACGCTCGGCGCCATCATTCTGCTGATCATCTGGTTCCGCGTGCTCAAGGGCCATTTCACCAAGGACAAGCACTTTGCGTTCGAAGCCGCGGCCTGGTACTGGCATTTTGTCGACGTAGTCTGGGTGGGCCTGTACGTGTTCGTTTACTGGTTGTAAACGCACTCGGGATTCGCGAACAGTCGTTCGAACGATCGCTACGAAAGACTGCCATGCGGGCGCTTCGGCGTCCGCGCCGGCGCGGGCCCGCCGCCTATTCCGTCGGAATCAGGCCCAGAAAGAATGCGCTGACGAGAAACGCGACCAGCAGAATCGACAAGCCGACGCGTATCTTCAGCGACGCCAGCATGCGGGCCGAGCTTTTTTCGTCCTGACGGGTCAGGAAAAACAGGCCGGACATCAGGCTGCCGACAATGGCGGCAAGCATGATCAAAATAAGGACTTTCATTGAGGCACCGGTGCGGGTGGGAAACCCACCGTACGTGTAAAACACAAGTATACCGTGAACCCAAATACAACACAGAAGCGAGCCCATCCGCTGCCTTTCGTCCTGGGCGGCGGCGTCATGGCGTTGATGCTGCTCGCGTGCTACTGGCAGCTCGAACGTGCCGCCGAAAAACGCGCGGACCGGCAGGCTTTCGCAAACAGCGGGAATTACACGGCATATGCGGACGGATATCCCGTACGGCCTTACGAAGCGCTTACCCTGCGCGGGAGCTGGCTTGCCGATCGACAGTTTCTGCTCGATAACATCATCGTGCAGAGCAGGGTCGGCCACTATGTGATTACGCCATTGGAAACGGCTAGCGACGAACCGCTTGTGCTCGTCAACCGCGGCTTCATCCGGCAGCGGGAAGGCGGTGTCGGGGCCGTGGATATCGCGCTCGACGCGACGAGCGCCGAGATCGGCGGCCGCGCCGGACGCCTGCCGCGCGCCGGCTTCAAAATGGGCCAGTCGATACCTGAACTGTCGGGCTGGCCCGTGCATGCGCTGTATCCCGCGTACGACGACCTTGCGGCCGCGCTGGGCCGTGAGGTTCAGCCGTTTGTGCTGCTGCTCGACGCCGGGGAACCGCAGGGCTTTCGCCGCGAATGGCAGCCCGAGGGCATCGGGCCAGACCGGCACGCGGCCTATGCCGCGCAGTGGTTCCTGATGGCACTGGTTTTGCTCGGCCTCATGATCTGGCATTACCGCAAACGGAGCTTTGACAGATGACGGAATCGGCGGCAAACCCGGCGAAACGCAAGGGACAATGGCAGCTCATACTGATCGCGGCCGTATTTCTGGGTCCGCTAGCGCTCGCGACCTGGCTGTACTACGGCGGCGCGGCCATGCAGCCCGAGGGCCGCACCAACCATGGCCTGCTGCTGGAGCCGATCACCAACCTGCGTGTAGCGGCGCCGGACTCCGGGCTGCACGCGCTGCATCCCGCCGGCGAAGAACGCTGGCAGCTCGCGTACACGTACACGGCTCGCTGCGGCGACGAATGCCGCAACGGCCTGTACACGATCCGTCAGGTTCGGCTCATGCTCGGCCGCGAAATGGAGCGGGTCGAGCGGGTTTTCTTGCACGGCGACGCCGCGCTGGATACTCTTTTCCTCGAAGCTGAGCACAGCGGTCTCGTGACGCTCGGGGAGGCATCGCTGGCCGCGCTGCTGGCTGGCAAGCTGCCGGCCGGAGCCGGCGGCAACGGCTACTACCTGATCGACCCTCTTGGTAATCTTGTTCTGTATTTCCCGCCCGGCATCGAGCCGCGGGACATGGTGAGCGACATCAAACGGCTGCTGCGCCTTTCGAGCATCGGCTAAGCGAGTACACAGTGAGCATTAATGTAGAACTGCGTTACGCGGACTGGCGTGACTACTACGAACTGACCAAACCGCGTGTAGTAATGCTGATCGTCTTTACGGCGGTAGTCGGCATGTTCCTCGCGGTACCGGGCTGGCCGGGTCTCAACGCGCTGCTGTTCGGCACGCTCGGCATTGGACTCGCGGCGTCATCGGCGGCTGTATTCAACCACGTCCTCGATGCGCGTATCGATATTCATATGCTGCGCACCAAAGCGCGGCCGTTGCCGCAGGGCCGCCTGAGCGAAACCTCGGCGCTGCGCTTTGCCACGGCTCTGTGCATCGTGTCGATGCTGATGCTCTGGTACCTCGTCAATCCATTGACGGCGATCCTCACGTTTTTCTCATTGATCGGTTACGCCGTGGTCTACACGGTGTATCTGAAGCGCGCGACGCCACAGAACATCGTCATAGGCGGGGCGGCCGGCGCGGCGCCGCCGGTACTCGGCTGGGTGGCGGTAACGGGCGAACTGCACAGCAACGCGCTGCTACTGTTTTTGATCATCTTCGTATGGACGCCGCCGCATTTCTGGGCACTGGCAATCGCCCGCAAGGACGAATACGCGAAGGTGGGTATACCGATGCTGCCCGTAACGCACGGTGAAGCGTTTACCCGGCTGAACATCCTGCTGTATACGATTCTGCTGCTCGTCATAACGGTCCTGCCGTACCTGACCGGGATGAGCGGACTCATTTACCTGGTGACGGCCCTGGCCTCGGGTGGCTGGTTTCTGTACTTAAGCGTCGAGATGTGGCGCAGACCCGGCAACGCCGGTTTGCCAATGCGCACCTTCAAGTACTCGATAACCTACCTGTCGATTCTGTTCGGCGCACTGCTCGTCGACCACTATGTGCTCGTGCGGCTTAGCTTCTGACCGGTTCGCCGCCGGCGCGGCGGTTAACGATTGTCGGTAACGACAAGACCGTTCTGCATGACCAGCGCAATCGCGCGCTCCGGCCGTTCGAGCACTGAAATATCCTCCAGCGGGTTCTGTTCGAACAGCACCAGATCGGCGAGCCAGCCTTCGCGGATCTCGCCGAAGGGCTGGTAGCGATTCAGCTTGCCCGCCATGCGGATGACCTTCGCGCTCTCGGAGGTGGCCTGGCGCAGAACCTCCGCTGCGGTCCAGTATTCGGCGCGCGCGGTAAACTCCTGCGGCAGGCGAGTGTAAGCGCTCTGAATAAGATCGGTACCGAAACCCGTCGTGATTCCGTACTTCTTGATCAGCCGGATCAGGTTTTCCTGGCCTTCGAGCACCAGCGCCGCCTTCTCGCGATTGTTGTCGGTCAGGCCCGGCATTTCGCCTAAGGACTGAAAAATCACGAGCTGCGTGCTGATCACGACGTCGTTGTCCTTTACGAGTCTGGCCGTCTCGTCGTCGATCAGAAGTCCGTGCTCGATGCAGCGCACGCCGTTTTCGACCAGACGCGTCACGGCCTCGGACGTGTAGGCATGCGCCAGCACGTAAGTATCCCAGTCCGCCGCGGCCTGCACGGCCGCACGTATTTCGGCGGGAGAGGGCTGCAGGGTGTGAATCGGATCGAAGTCCGACATGACCCCGCCGCCCCCCATGATCTTGATCTGCGTCGCACCGTTCTTGAGGTTCTCGCGCACCGCGGCCAAAGTCTGATCGACGCCGTCGGCAATGACCGCCTGGCCGCCGCCGACATACGGCGATCCCGATTGCAGGTAGGGATGCGGCTCATGAATGGACCGCCAGTCGCCGTGCCCTGCCGTTTGCGTCACTACGGCTCCCGAGGGGAACAGCCGGGGACCCTCGATCTCGCCGCTGGCGAGCGCCCGCGCGAGCGCCGGCGGCGCACCGCCGGCATCGCGAACGCTGGTAAAGCCGTGGTCCAGATAGTAGCGCGCCACTTTTGCCGCGAACGCCCCCTGCACCACGGGATGGCTGCCCTCGAGTTCGGGAGGGACGTGGCCGGTCAGGTGCGAATGCAGATCGATGAAACCCGGAGTCAGCACGCGCTGCCCGGCGTCGATGACCCGAGCGCCCTCGGGCACGGTAAGCGGCGATGTGGAGATTTTCTCGATGAGACCGTCGACCACGAGCACATGAGCGCGCTTGAGGTCGGGATCGACGCCGTCGAACATGCGCACATCCTCGAACAGGACCGTTTGCGCGGGCAGGTCGCGGGCCGCGAACGGCGACAGCAAAGCGAGAAACAGGAAAAGAATCCTTAACATAGAGCGCTCCGTAGTGTTCCCGGCTTTGCTGTTGGCGAAGCAGCGGTCAGCCTAAGCCGCCTTGCTCCGCGCACTGGCGTCGCTGCGCCGGATAACCGCGCGCGCCTTGCTCGCAACCGGCAGCCAGCTATACAGCAGCTGGCCATAAGACGAATTCGAGTAAGTCTCCCAGGCGACCAGTTCGAAACCGTTGAGATCGAGCAGCGTTTGAAACGCGGAGCGGCAGTACTCGTTGCAGTGCCCTGGCCGCCACTCGGAAGAATACTTGCGATTGCGCAGGCCGAGATTCTTGAGAACCCGCTTGCAGGCGTAGCTGACGGAGCCCGTATTCGGAAACTCGAGGAAAGCCAGGCCGCCGTCCCGCAGGCGCTCGCGGATACGCTGCACGGCAAGATGCGGATCGGGAAGATGTTCGAGCACGTGCCTTAGCACAACCACGTCGTAACGCCCGGCATCGCTGGCCGGGGTCTCGGCGAGAAAATCCCCTATCCGCACGGTCATCCCAGTGTCCTCGCCGACGGCTCGCGCCGCGGGTTCGTAGAGCTCCAGCCCTTCGACAGTCCAGCCGGCCTCGCGCGCGTGATACATCAGGCAGCCGTTGCCGCAGCCGATATCGAGCAGCGTCCCCGGCTCGTCGACGAACCCCGACAGCGCTTCCCACGCGGCGCGGTTGTCGCGATTCGGCGACCAGGATTTATCCCTGGGGCTGTGATAAGTCTCGGTGTACTGCGTCTGATCGACGCCGCAATCCATGTCGTAGTTCCACAAGCCGCAGCCCGTACAGCGATAGTAGACGCAGTCGCGGTTACGCCCGTCACGCATCCAGGGCTTGAGCTCGGTGCCGTTACAAAGCCTGCATTGATTCACCACGGCGAAGGCCCTCCGGTTTTTGCGGCAAGACACGATGGTGGCAAATCTCGCGCGCCAAGGGAAACGCAGCCCTGGAATTCGGGCGATTTTGCGAAGCGCTCACTTGCAAGAATGGTTTTTCCGCCTAGACTTAAGCACCAAATTGCTGGATCAGGACCTCGGGATGGAGGGCTTAAGCGGATGAACACACGAGCATTCACGGACGTCGCCGCAGCGGTAGCAATCGCAGCCGCTCTTGCCGCTCCGGCCGCCGTTCTGGCCGACAGCGATGTGGAAGATCTCGAAGTCACGATGGAAGTGGTCGACAGCGCGCGGCAACTCGACGAGATCATCGCGGAACTGCGCCCCCCCAGGGCAGAGCGGGACAGCGCCGCGGGCGAATTGGAAGCGGCGCGCGCAGCTACCGCGGCTGCCGAAGCACCGCGGACGGCGCAGGACGATAGCAAGCCGGCTTTTCGCAGCGAGCCGCAGCGGGACAACTTTGACAACGATTATCTCGTTGAAGAAACGGAGGACGACTTCGAAGCTGAAGACGATTTCGAGGAGGGAGAGATTGTTGACGAAGACATATTCGACGAACTCCCCGTCGACGACATGGGCACTGGCCCTTAGCGGCTCCCGGCCTGAATCCCGTCCTCAGCCCCGGCCCGCGTCGCGGCGCCGGTAGATGCCCATAATGACGCCGTTCGAAGCCGCCTCCGAGCGCTGGAGTTCCAGGTCACCCGGCATGCCGCCGGCCGCGAACAGCCGCTTGCCGCTGCCGACGACAACCGGAAAGGTCCAGAGACGGAACTCGTCAATGAGCCCGGCCGGCAGCAAAGCCTGTATTAGCGCCCAGCTTCCGTGCACCTGCAGCGGCGGACCGGGCTGCTGCTTGAGCTGCGACACCGCAGCCACGGGCTCACCCGTCACGGCAACGGCATTGCTCCACTCGAGTTTGCTCAAAGTGTTGGTAAGTACGTGTTTTGTTGCGCCGTTCATGACCCGGGCGACGGGATTGTCGTCACTTTCCTTAGGCCAGTGTTCCGCAAAAGACTGATAAGTCTTGCGTCCGAACACGATATCGTACGGCTCAGCCATGGCCACGCGCTGCACCTGCTGCATGACGGGACCCCAGTATTCGGCAGCCCAGCCGCCTGCGGAGAACCCTCCTGAACGATCCTCGTCAGGCATGGCCGGCGCCTGCATGACGCCGTCCAGGGTCTGGAAAATCAGTACGGCAAGGTCTCTCACGCTATTTACCCTCTGGTTTGCCTTGCAAAAGCCCCGCGGAACGCTGCAGCTCGCACCTTTTGCAGCGTTTCTTGCGCTATTTCATAGTTTTGACCCAGGTTTTGGGTCATCGTCTGATTCTACATAAGCCTTAAGGCCTTGCCCGTCAAAATCATGCTTCGACGCCCTGACACTGCGCTGACCGCCGCCTGCGCGTTCGCCTGCCTTTTCGCCTGCCTGCTTGCGGCGCCCCAGCCGGTACAGGCAATGACCGTGGACGAAGCTTTTGCGGACGGCAACCGGCTGTTCCGCGACGACCTGTACTGGGCTGCGCTGCTGCGTTACCGGCAGGCCCGGGAGGGCGGGCTCAACACGCCGACTCTCGCCTACAACACAGGCGTTGCGCACTACCGGGCCGGGCAGCACATCCGGGCGCGGGAGGTCCTGCTCGAAGCGGTCGCCGATCCGCAGTTCCGCGTCGCCGCCCAGTACAATCTCGGGCTCAATGCCTACGCGCTGGGCGACATGACGGAGGCGCTGCGCTGGCTCAGGCTCGCGCGCGATCAGCAATCCGACCCGAAGCTGTCGCGATACGCCAGCGCCGCCATTCTGCGGCTCGATGCCGGCGTCGCCGAGGAAGTGGAGGCTATCGAAGAGCGTGCCGCGGTCGTGCAGAAGACCCGCCGCTTCAGCAACCTCAAGCTGCGCGCCCGGGTGAGCTTCGGCACCGACGACAATCCGTTCATGACACCCGACCAGGCGTACGTGGATCTGGCCGACCCCGATCAGCCGGTGGTAACTCCCGAGGCCGCCGACGGCGCGTTTGTGCCCGTTGCGCTGAGCGCCAAATACCTGGTCAACGCGCTCAAGGACGAGGGCTTCTTTCTGGCTTACCGTCTCGCCGGGCGCTACTACCAGGACAAGAACCTCGAGAACGCCAACGAATACATCCACGAAGGCAGTTTCGGCAGCGAGTACCGCCGCACGGTCGACGGCCGTACGCGCGAAGTATTTTCGGCGTTCCGTTTCGCTCAGTCCGACGAAACCTATTACGACCCGGACGACGGCACCGTGCGCAGCGTCGACGAGCTGGGCGTGGAGACTGAAATAGCGGACCGGCTCAACTACACGCGCTACGGACCGGAGCTGACTTTTCGCCAGGACGGAGAACGCCTGGGCTTCGGGCTTTCGATAAAAGGTCAGCTCTGGGACTACGAAGACGTGGAACTCGTGCCGTCCTACGACCACGAGTACTTCCAGTTCGAAGGCAGCGTGCAGTACAAGCTGGCAGCGACGTCCCTGCTGCGGATCTCGGCCAATCGCCACAGCCGCCGCTTCAGCGACCGGCCTTCGTTCGACGCGGACGCCAATCAGTTCATCACCAACCCTGCAGTGCGCTACGACTACCTGGACCTGGGCGTTACGGCTCGCCAGCGCGTCACCCGGCGCATGTGGTTCGGGGCCAACTACATACGCAGCGAGCGTACCGACCGTTTCGTAGGCTATAACGACTATGGCCGCGATACATTCGGCATCGACTTCCAGTGGTCGATCGGCTACCGCTTCCGGATCGAGCTCGAGGGCCAGTACCGTCTGTACGACTACCCGAACGCGTTTGCCTTCAACAACCCCGTTGCCGGGCGCAAGACGCGCGAGGATGCGTTCGCAAGCTTGAACCTGAGCTACCGCCTCACCCGGAGCCTGACGCTGAATGCGGAGGCGCGCATGGAGGAAGTCGTCTCCAACGACGCGCGCATCGCGTACGAACGCAACCAGTTCGTCCTGGGTATACGCTGGGAGCCGGCGGACCGCTGAACGACGGCGCGCGGGTATTGCCCGGGCGGCGGCTCCCCCGCGGCGTCTTTTGCCGCCCTGCAGGCCGCCAAGGTTTGCTAACATGCGGCAATTCCCGAACGTGTCGCCGGCATGGACGTCACTCCGATACTCGAAAACCTCAATGACGCTCAGCGTCAGGCCGTAACGGCGCCCGCGGAGCCCACGCTGGTCATCGCCGGCGCGGGCAGCGGCAAGACCCGCGTACTCGTGCACCGCGCCGCCTGGCTGATCCAGGCCGAAGGCCTCTCGCCGCAGAGCCTGCTCGCCGTTACCTTTACCAACAAGGCGGCTGCCGAAATGCGCGGCCGTATCGAATCGCTCCTGCAACTGCCCGCACAGCATCTGTGGGTCGGCACCTTTCACGGGCTCGCGCACCGGCTGCTGCGCCGCCACTGGCGCGAAGCGAACCTGCCGCAGAGTTTTCAGATCATCGATGCGGACGACCAGCTACGTATCCTCAAGCGCCTGATCAAGAGCCTGGAGCTCGACGACGGCCGCTGGCCGCCGCGCGAAATCCAGTACTACATCAACGGCCAGAAGGATGAAGGGCTTCGGCCGCAGCATCTCGACGACGACAACGATCCGGATCTCAGGCAGAAGATCGCGCTGTACGAGGCCTACGAAGCCGTTTGCCAGCGCGGCGGACTGGTCGATTTCGCGGAGCTGCTGCTGCGCGCCCACGAGCTGTGGCGCGACAACGAAGAGCTGCTGGCCCACTACCGGCGCCGCTTTCAGCACATACTCGTCGACGAGTTCCAGGATACGAACGCCATCCAGTACGCCTGGCTGCGGCTCCTGGCCGGTTCGAGCGGCATCCCGTTTGCGGTAGGCGACGACGATCAGTCCATTTACCGCTGGCGCGGCGCGCGAGTGGAGCACATTCATCAGTTCCAGAAAGATTTTCCTGGCGCGAAAGTCGTCAAGCTCGAGCAGAACTATCGCTCCACGGGCACTATCCTGAATGCCGCCAACGCAGTGATCGCGCACAACAACGAGCGCATGGGGAAAAACCTCTGGACCAATGGTTCCGAAGGCGAACCGATTCGTATTTACGCGGCCTACAACGAGCGCGACGAAGCGGACTTCATCGTCGCCCGTCTGCGCGATTGGAGCGCGCAGGGCAATGCGCGGCAGGACGCCGCCATCCTGTACCGTTCGAATGCGCAGTCGCGGGTGCTCGAAGAAGGCCTGATCAACGCGCGAATTCCATATCGCGTCTACGGCGGCCTGCGCTTTTTCGAGCGGCAGGAAATCAAGGACGCGCTCGCTTATCTGCGCCTGATATCCAATCGTAACGACGATTCGTCGTTCGAAAGGATCGTCAACCGGCCGACGCGCGGTATTGGCGCGCGCACCGTCGAAACGATCCGCGCCTATGCGCGCGCCAACGCCTGCTCGCTGTGGCGCGCGGCCGGCGCAATCGCCAGCGACGCGGAAGGCGGCCGGGTGGCCAGCACGGTTAGCAAGTTCATGAGCCTGATCGAGCGCCTCGCGAGAGAAACCCGCGGTCTCGCGCTCGAAGACCAGGTCGATCACGTCATTGGCATGAGCGGACTGATCGAGTTCTTCCGTAAGGAAAAAGGTGAGAAGGGCGCGACGCGGATCGAGAACCTCGAAGAACTCGTCAGCGCCGCCAAGGGCTTCGAACCGGATCCGGCGGGCGACATGGCGCCGCTCGACGAGTTTCTCGCACACGCGGCGCTCGAGGCCGGGGAAGGCCAGGCCGACGCCTGGGACGACTGCGTCCAGCTCATGACCATGCACTCGGCCAAGGGCCTCGAGTTCCCGCTGGTGTTTCTGGCGGGGATGGAAGACGGCCTGTTTCCGCATCAGCGATCGGCGGCGGACCCGCAGGGGCTCGAGGAGGAGCGCCGGCTGTGTTACGTAGGGATCACCCGCGCCATGCAGTCGCTGTACATTAGCCACGCCGAGCAGCGCCGGCTGCACGGCAGCGACAGCTACTCGCTGCCGTCGCGCTTCATTCGCGAAATCCCCGACGAGTACGTGGAGGAAATCAGGCCGAAAGTGCAGGTCTCGCGGCCGCGGCAGGCCGCGCCGCGCCGAACCGCGCAGCGTACACCGGAAGCCGAGATGGGCATCCGGCTGGGTCAGCAGGTGCGGCACGGGAAATTTGGCGACGGCGTCGTGCTCAACTGCGAGGGCCAGGGCGCCCATGCCCGGGTCGAGGTCAACTTCGAGACCGCCGGCACAAAATGGCTGGTCCTGTCCTATGCAAACCTGGATCTGATGTAAACTTCAGGCCTTAAGCATTCCCGGAACGCGCGTGGCCAGCACCCGGATTCGACAACAACAATGAAAATACTGATTCTTGGTGCCGGCCAGGTCGGCTCGTCAGCGGCTTATCACCTGTCGCGCGAAGAGGCCAACGAAGTCACGGTGGTCGACGTAAGGGCCGAAACCTTAAGAGAGCTGCAGGACAGGCTCGATATCCGCACCGTGGTCGGTCACGCCGCGTATCCTGAGGTACTCGAGCGCGCCGGAGCCAACGACGCCGACATTATCGTCGCGCTGACCGACACTGACGAAACCAATATGGTGGCCTGCCAGGTTGCCTATACGCAGTTTCACACGCCGACCAAAATCGCCCGTATTCGCGCCGCCGAATACATGAACGCGAGAAAGCTGTTTACCCAGGACGCCATCCCCATCGACGTCCGCGTCAGTCCGGAGCAGCTCGTCTGCGAGTACATTGCACAGCTGATCCTGTTTCCGGGCGCCTCGCAGGTGCTCGACTTCGCGAACGGTCGCGTCCGGCTGGTCGGCGTCATTGCAGACCGCGACGGCCTGCTCGTCGGCCAGAAAATCGCGACGCTGAAGGAACACATACCGAATACCGAGGGACGGATCGCCGCGATCTACCGCCAGGGCAAGGCCACGCTGCCCGACGGCGATACGATCGTGCAGGAAGGCGACGAGGTGTTCTTCATCGCTGACCGCAAGGACATACGCGTCTTCATGAGCGAAATTCGCCGCCTCGAAGACCCGGTGCGGCGTGTGGTCATCGCGGGCGGCGGCAGTATTGGCGTGCGGCTGGCGCTTGCGCTGGAACAAACCAACCAGGTCAAGATCATCGAGCGGGACCCGAACCGCGCGCGCGTTATTTCCGAACAGGTGTCAAAAGCCATCGTGCTGGTCGGCGACGCCGCGGACGAGGAGCTGTTGCTCGAGGAAAACGTCGACAACGTCGACGTCTTCTGCGCGCTGACCAACTCGGAAGAAGCCAACATTCTGAGCTCGATGCTCTCGAAACGGCTCGGCGCACACAAGGTCATGGCGCTGATCAACCGCCCTTCCTACGTCGATCTCGTGGAGTCGGGCAGCATCGATATTGCCATCTCGCCGCAGCAGGTAACGATCGGTTCGCTGCTCGCCCACGTCCGGCGCGGCGACGTCGTCAAGGTGCATTCGCTGCGCCGCGGCGCCGCCGAGGCCATCGAGGCCGTCGCCCACGGCAGCGCCGACGAATCGCACGTGGTCGGACGCACGATCGAGGAGATCGACCTGCCGCCAGGCTCGGCCATCGTGGCGCTCGTGCGCGACGATCAGGTCATCATTGCACACCACGACACGATCATCGAAACCGACGATCATGTCATTCTGTTCATGACCGACCGGCGCAAGATCGAGCGCATTGAACAGCTGTTCCAGGTTGGCGTATCGTTTATCTGAATGACTCGCCTTCCGCTGCCTAAATGAACTTCAAGGTCGTACAGCGCATTCTCGGGCTGCTGTTGATGATGTTCAGCCTGACGATGCTGCCGCCCATCCTGGTTAGCCTGCTGTTCAGCGACGGCGAGTGGCTGTCTTTCGTCGAAGGCTTCGGCATTACACTGCTGGCCGGCCTGCTGTTCTGGTTCCCGGTGCGCCGCATACGCAAGGAACTCAGGCTTCGCGACGGCTTTCTCGTGGTCGCATCCTTCTGGACGGTACTGGGAACCGCCGGAGCGGCACCGCTGTATTTTGCGGACGTTCTGGATCTGTCGTTCACCGATGCGGCGTTCGAATCGATGTCCGGGCTCACGACGACCGGCGCAACGGTCATTAGCAGTCTGGACGGTCTGCCGCAGTCGGTTTTGTATTACCGGCAGCAGCTACAGTGGCTGGGCGGCATGGGTATTATCGTGCTGGCCGTCGCCGTACTGCCGATGCTGGGCGTCGGCGGCATGCAGCTGTACCGGGCGGAGACGCCCGGCCCGGTCAAGGACACCAAACTGACACCGCGCATTACCGAGACGGCAAAGGCGCTGTGGTACGTCTACCTGGCGTTTACGCTGTCGTGCATGTTTGCCTACAAGCTTGCCGGAATGAGCTGGTTCGATGCGCTATGTCATTCGTTCTCGACCGTGGCGATTGGCGGTTTTTCGACGCACGACGCGAGCATCGGCTACTTCGACTCCGTGGCGGTCGACATCGTCGCCATCGTGTTCATGTTTCTCGCCGGCATAAACTTCTCGCTGCACTTTTTCGCCTGGCGCTACGTGTCGGTAAAACACTACTTCGAGGATTCGGAGTTCCGCGCGTACTCGGTTTTCTTGTTCGCAATCTCGGCGGTCGTGGTAACGACGCTGCTGTGGACCGGGGAGGGATTCTCGACCTCGATCATTGACGGCACCTTCCAGGCCGTTTCAATTGCGACGACCACGGGCTTTACGACGGCCGAGTTTTCGGCCTGGCCGCTAAGCCTTCCGGCGCTGCTGATACTGGCGAGTTTCGTCGGCGGATCGGCAGGCTCGACGGCCGGCGGCATCAAGGTCATTCGCTGGCTGTTGATTTACAAACAGGGGGTACGCGAGATCATGCGGCTGGTGCACCCCAGCGCGGAAATCCCCGTCAAGATTGGCAACAAAGCCGTGCAGCATCGTGTGGTCGACGCGGTCTGGGGGTTCTTCTCGGTGTATATCGTCGTGTTCGGCATCATGATGCTGGCCATGATGTTCACAGGACTGGATCAGGTCACTGCGTTTTCGGCGGTTGCCGCAACGCTGAATAATTTGGGTCCGGGTCTCGGTGAGGTATCGGCGGGCTTCATGAGCCTGAGCGATACGGCGAAGTGGATTGCCGTGGCCGGCATGCTGCTTGGCCGCCTCGAAATTTTCACGCTGCTGGTGCTCATTACGCCGATGTTCTGGCGACCCTGATCGGTAAGCCTGACCGCCAAACCAAGGACGCTGCGCTGAACGACACGCCCGACATGCCCACTCCGATCGACCGCTTCAGCCGGTTCTGCGGCCGCATCGTCGCGTGGCTTACGCTGTTCATGGTGCTGGTCATGTTTCTGGTCGTCGTCTTGCGCTACGCGTTCGACGTGGGCTTCATCTGGCTGCAGGAATCGGTCACCTGGATGCATGCCACGGTCTTCATGCTTGGCGCGGCCTACGCGCTGGCCAGCGACGAACACGTGCGGGTCGACGTGTTTTACCGCGAGTTCACGCCGGCCCGAAAAGCCATTGTGGATATAGCCGGCGTACTGCTGTTCCTCGCGCCGCTGTGTGCCGTGCTCGCGTGGTCGGCCTGGGACTTCGTAGCGGCATCGTGGTCCCTCAAGGAGGCCTCGCGGGAGTCGGGGGGGCTGCCCTTTCCGCTGGTGCCGATGCTGAAGTCGGTCCTGCTGCTCATGCCGGCCGCGCTTCTGCTGCAGGGTTTTAGCATTGTGCTGCGCGGCATTCGAGTCTTGCGGAGTCGGCCCTAGTGTCCTGTCCCGCAAACAAGCCGGCTAATTCGCGGCATCTTTTTGCGCCTGGCAGCGTTGCGCCTCCTCGGCATATTCCCGATATGCCTCGTCGGCGCGCCTTGCCAGACTCAAAAATCTGCGCGCGACTTAAGCAACTTATTTGCGGGACAGGACACTAGGGCCGACTCCGCAAGACTCGAATGCCGCGCAGCACAATGCTAAAACCCTGCAGCAGAAGCGCGGCCGGCATGAG
>JBCBSC010000036.1:0-37663 GCA_039819385.1 Pseudomonadota bacterium
CATGGGGACTGTAAACCTCGCTTGTCGCTGATTGGACCGACTCAAATGGCCATGAGGACTGTAAACCTCGCTTGTCGCTGATTGGACCGACTCAAATGGCCATGAGGACTGTAAACCTCGCTTGTCGCTGATTGGACCTACACGATCAGGTAGGAGCACGACACTATTTGGTTCTCTAAACTCAAGGGTTACGTCAACTCCCGGGCACAGGTCGCGGGTACGGGGCAGACTTTGCAGCAGGAACCAGCATTGGGTAGCAACACAGCCAAGGCGACGGCCGGCGACCGCGTTTACTATGCAATCAAGGCAAGCGTCATTGCCTATGAATTTGCTCAGGGACAGCGGATTTACCTGGAACCGATAGCCGAGAGCCTTGGCGTCAGCACGACACCGGTAAGGGAGGCTCTAAACCGGCTCGCCGCGGAAGGACTCGTCATCAAGGCGCCGCGCAAAGGGTTCATTGCGCTAACCCTAAACGCAAAGACGCTACTCGGGCACTACGAACTCACGAAGCTGTTACTCGTGCACGAACTGGAAGGGATCGACGGCGAGGCACGGAAACGCCTGCCCGAATGCGAGCCCGTCGCCGACACCCTCTACAAACTGAATCGAAGTGCAATCAGCAGCCCCGTAACGCTTGCGGTTTACACCGGCAGAGTTTTCAGGCAGTTCGCATCGCTCGGTGGAAACTCGCACGTGATCCGCTCCATCGAACGCGCCAACGATCACCTTCACTACATTCGCACTGTCGAATGCCGTCATTTGCAGAATATCCACGGTCAACTCGTACTCATGTGCGAATTACTGCTGGGTAGCCGCTGCGAAGAATTACTGGAGACCATAGAAAGCTATCACGACACCCGGATCGAGTTGTTGCCGGACTTGCTTGATTTGGCCAGGCGCTGAGCGGGCTCGCCGCTCGGTATGACCTTCGCTGATCCGTTCTACCGCGTTTAACCCGACCATCAACCATGTAAGGAGAAAGTCATGATCAGACTCGGCAAGATATCGGAAGAAACCAAAGGCTGCGGCATGGAAGGCCTCGAGTTCTGGGTTGTTCCCGGCAGATGGAACTGTCAGTAGAAAACGGGTGGCAGTTGACGACTAACGTGCCTGGTCAATTGTCATTGGATGCCGTGCAGCCCGCGGGCTGCACGGCGTTTTGAATCAGGAGCCCATAGCCATGCAACCATCATCCTGTTACTTGTCCAACCACGCTTTCTTCTGCTTCGCGGATAACCACTACGTTTTCCTCGATCTTCGAAGCGACGAATACATGTGCCTCGGACGCGCGCAAAGCGAAGAATTCAAGGGCATGCTGAGCAGCGGCCTCGACGAAGAATCCGTTATCGTGCAGACCCTGCTCGAAAAAGGCCTGTTCGTTACGGACGAGGCGGCCGGTAAATACCCGGTGCCGCAAAAGGTCGAGTCCGCGTCCACCAGCCTCCTGACGGGCGCTGCCGACAAGCCCCGCCCTGCAATCGGCCCGGCTCATGTCTTCAGGTTTTTTGCCGCGTGCGGCACCGCGTCGTGGAACCTTCGCTGGCGATCCATCGAACAAACCGTCCGGCAAGTGGAGCGGCGCAAGAACGTGAAAGGCCGCAACGCTGCGCGTTCGAACGGCGCCGACATCATAGAACTGTTTGCGATATTCCAGGCGTTGCGGCCTTACTATCCGCGGCCGTATCTTTGCCTCTTCGATTCGCTGGCGCTCGTGCACTTTCTGGCGCGCTTCAATATCTACCCGGAGTGGGTTTACGGCGTCAAACTGGAGCCTTGGGGAGCGCATTGCTGGGTGCAGTCCGAAGACCTCGTAGTCAACGATATCGTCGATAACGTAAACGGCTATACGCCGATCATGAGCATTTGACGATACCCGGATACAGCGCGCGGCCGTAGCGGCGGACCCCCCAACATGTATCGGTTCATCGCTCTAAGCTGGAACGACAGCGACCTGGCAAAGACCGCGGCGGCGCGACGGCTTGCGCAGCGCATCGTATCCTCTTCGCCCGATTGGCAAAGCGTTCTCGATCTGCCCGGGTTGCGGGTGTTGCATGTATGCGGGCCCGGCGGCGCTCGTCGCGCCTACGTACTGAAGCGCGATACGGGCGTAGTACTCGGCAAGCTGTTTTCCAGCAAGCCCGGCCCGCATGAACCCGCAGCGTCTTTCACCGCCGTATCGGCATTCGATGACGCCGAGTCCGACCGACTCATCGAAACGCATGGCCGGCGGCTGACCGAACGCTACTGGGGGCACTACGTGGCGTTCCTGCGAGAGCCAGGCGGCAAACGACGTTGCGTGCTTCGCGACCCGACCGGCGGGCTGCCGTGTTACGTGACCAGGACCGCAGGGGTCGATGTATTTCTATCCGATATGGAGGACTGCGCCGAGCTGAATCTGGCGCCGTTTTCCGCCGACTGGGACCACCTGACCGCGTTTTTACTGTACAGCGAGTTAAACACGCGGCGAACGGGCTTAAGGGGCGTAACGCAGCTTTACGCCGGGGAATGCGTGACGATCGCGGAAAACGGCGCGACCAGCCGGTGTTTTTACTGGCACCCGGCCGACGTGTCGGAAACCCGCAACATAGACGACCCGGACCAAGCGCGAGCCCTGCTGGGTGCGAGCGTCCGCCGCTGCACCGAGGCCTGGACCTCGAGCTACGAAAGCGTACTGCAAGAGCTGTCGGGCGGTCTCGACTCGTCCATCGTCGCAGCCTGCGCCGCGAACTCGAATACGCAAACCGACATCCTCGGTTTTCACTTCTTTACGGAGACCTCGGAAGGCGACGAGCGAAGCTACGCAAGAACCGCGGCGGCTGGCGCCGGCATTGAACTGATCGAAGCCGAATGCCGCTTATCGGCAACGTCGCTCGAGCGGCAACTGGACCCGCTGAGAGTTGCAACTCCCGCCGTGCTGGGTTTCATTCCTCCGTCCGAGCGATTACGGCGACGCCTCGCACAGGAACGCCGGGCAGGAGCCGTGTTTACCGGACAAGGAGGCGATCATCTCTTTCAGGAGCTCGCCAGCGAACTGATCGCCGCCGAGTACGTACACCGGAACGGTCTGCGATCGCCGCTGCTCAAGGTCATCGCCAATACGAGCCGCCTGACGCAGACGTCCGTCTGGTCGGTCCTGGCGACGGCGCTTGCGTACGGAATGCTGGGGCGCAGTTTCGATCCTTACGAGGCTTACGTCGAGGCGCCGTCCATTCTGAGCAGCGGCGCGCGTGCCGCGATCACGCGCGCCGCCTATTCGCATCCGTGGGTAGAAACGGCAAGCCGCTTGTCGGCAGGCATGGCGCAGCACGTCTTCAACGTCGTGGACTGCCAGACCTTCTACCTCCGGCCCTGTCCCTATGCCGAGCTTGTTCACCCGCTAATCTCCCAGCCGGTCGTAGAACTCAGCCTGCAGATCCCCGCTTACGTGCTGGCTCACAACGGCAAGTCCCGCGGTCTGATCCGCGAAGCGTTTGCCGCAGACGTACCGGCGGCGATCGTCAAGCGGTATTCCAAGGGCAGCACGACAAGTTACTTCAACCGAATGCTAAACGGAAACGTAGCCTTTCTACGCGAGTTCCTGCTGGACGGCGCACTGGTGAAGCAAGGCATCCTTGACCGGCGCGAGCTGGAGAGACAGCTCCTGGAAGACGCTCTCTTGCGCGGCGACAACCTGCGCTCGCTGCTCGACGCCGTCAGAGCCGAGGCGTGGATCTCTGCCTGGTCAGGCGAACGAAAGCGGGTGGCAGCCTAGACGCCGCCCCGGTAGCGCGGCGCTACCATTTCCTCGCAACCTCGAACGCCAGCAGGCGGCCCTCCGGATCTGCGTTGTAACTATCGTAGGCAAGCCCCGCCGGCGTGTTGACGAAGGGAGGATCTTCGTCGAACAGATTTTGTACCGTCAGCGACAAGTGCGTGTTCGCGAGAATGCCGCCGGCGTTGCCGATATCGTATCCGACATTCAGATCGACAGTAGTCCATGAGTCAACGCTCAGCGCCGGCTCGCTGATGCGATCGGTATAGTTATCCGTGTAATTGAGAAAGGCGGAAACAGACCAGGCTTTGCGCTGCCAGGTCACACTCGCACGCGCCCGCAGATCGATTGGTCTGCCGTAGGTGTCGACTTCGTCCAGTAGCGGGTCCCGATCGAGCAACGCCCGCTCGAAGTCGAACATGTAGTCACCGTTCAGTCCCAGTTCGATCAGGCCGGCAGCCGTCTCGAAGCGGTAGTGCATTTGCAGCTCGAGCCCGGTCACGACCGAGCGCGCCAGGTTATTCAGGCGGCCGTCGACAACCGCAACGGGGACCGCGCCGGACAGCAGGTCCGCTTCGGACGCACCACTCGGATTCAGCCAGCCCGGATCGTTTACAAGCGCGGCTATCTCGCCAGCCGTCGGCGAGCGGTTGACCAGCGACGCAAACCTGGGATCACCAGCGTTGGCAAAGCTCGTCAGCGGCAGTGCGATACGGTCCTCGAAGTCGACGTTGAAATACGTGATATCCAGCAATAAGCCTTCGAGGCCCAGGGGTTGCCACTGGATGCCCGCCGTCCAGGTCGTCGCCTTCTCCGGTTGCAGGTCCTTATTGCCGCCGCTGCGGCCGATCATTGGGAAAGGAACCGTGCCGTCGTCCACAAAAGGCTGCGGGAAGTAGACGGTCAGATTCGCCGACCGGCGGGTTACGTCGAGATCGAGCAGCGCCGGCGCCTTGAACGAGGCGCCGTAGGTTCCGCGCACGATCAGAGAGGGGACCGGTGACCAGACCAACCCCATTTTCGGATTGACGCTGTCGCCGACGTCATTGTAGTGCTCGTAGCGGGTAGCCAGCGAGAGTTCCAGACGTTCGAGGCCCGGCAGGCCGTTTCCGCGGCCTGCCAGAGGCAAAAAGACTTCCGCATAAACCGAGGTCACGGCCCGGTCGAAATCCGAACTGACCTCGTCGGAACCTTCGAACAGGCGCGCCGTCTGCAGCGACTCCCCGCGGATTTCGGTTCCGGCCACGAGCCGGGCGGCGCCGCCGGGAAGCTCGAAGAGCTTGCCGTCAAGGTTTAGGCTCAGCGAACGAATCGCATTGTCCGCCGCGCTACTCCGCGCGGGCGAACGGTTTATCAAACTCTCGATAATCGCGGCATTGGCGAGCGGATCGTCGCCGAAAGGATTGAAGACCCGGGCCGGGTCGACGTTTGGGTCTGCCGGATTTACGGCCGCATCGAGGGCGCGCATGTCCAGCGACAGGTTGGTCCTTCGCTCCTGTTCCTCCTTCGCCCAGTTGCTGATCAGTTCGCCCTGCCAGTTCCCGCCTATATCGAAGCGCACGCCAACCGCGGCGCCCAAAGAGTCGATCTCGCCCGTACTGATTTGCGGCCCGAGCTCGTTGTCGAGCGCGTACTGTCTTACGGTCACTGCGGTAAGCCCGGTGCCGGTGGGATCCACAAAGAACGGATTGGCGTTCGTCACCTCAATGTCTATCGGGCTGAAGTTTCTGCGCCACACGGTCTTCTGGGTCGAGTATCGCGCATCGGCAAACAGTTCGATGGAACCGGTGGTTTTGAAAAACCGCAGAACAGCGCTATGCCGCTTGACGCCGGGCAGCACGTCCCCCAGCGAACGATTGTTGAATTGATTGGGCGGCACCAGCGGAAGCCCGTCGGCGGCAGCCGGAAAATCGCCCGCCGTCAACGCTGTGCCGTCCTGTCCGGCCGGAATCGCCCAAAGCCGGCCGCCGGCGTCGATGTTAGCCGGACTGCCGCCATGCACGCGCCGATCGGTACCGCCGAATTGACGCAGATCGCTCGTAGACGTGAACTCGCGGGCGCTGTTGGCGAGTTCGTCGCGGTCGTAGTACTCGTAGGTCAGCAAGACACTGCCGTCTTCCCAGGTGTTCCCGAACAACTGCCCGAACAGGATGTCCGATGTGTCGCCGCGGCCATCGGTGCCGTACCGCAATCGTGTTTCCGCGCCGTCGTATTCCTCTCGCAGAATGAAGTTTACGACACCGCCAATGGCGTCCGAACCGTAGATGGCCGATGCACCGTCGGTGAGGACTTCGACCCGCTCGATAGCCGTTATCGGTATCGATGACACGTTGGTAAAGGCCGAGCCGAAACCGCTGGGGCTCATACGATGGCCATTTAGCAGCACCAGCGTCGAACTCGCGCCCAGACCGCGCAGATTGACGGACGTGCCTCCGGCTTCGTTGCCGACGTTACCGCCGACTACATTGGTGTCGTTGCCGGTGTCCGTAAGGGTATCGAGACTTGCGCCGCCGCCGAAATGCTGCGGCAGCTTGTCGATCACCTGTTCGACGGTAGCGAAGCCGGCACGCTGTATGTCTTCGCTTGAAATGACCACGATCGGCGACGCGTTTTGTGCACCCCGGATCCGCGAGCCGGTCACGAGGACCTCCTCTATGTAGAGATCGTCGCCGCTACCGGCGTCCTGCGCCGCCGGCTTGCTCTCTGTCGCGGGAGGCTCCCGTTCTGCCTGCGCACTCGCGGCGGGTTCGCTGGCCCGGCGCACCGTAACCCCCGAGTCCGGCGAATAACTTGCCGTGAGCCCCGTGCCTTCCAGCAGCACGTCCAACGCCTGCTGTACGGTATAGCTGCCGACCAGCGCGTTCGCCTGAACGGTCCCGTAGCCTTCGGTAATCAGTAGAAACTGCACCCGCGATTGCCGCGCAAAGTCGCTTAGCGCAGCGGGCACCGCTTGCGCCGGCACGTTGAACTCCACGAAGTCCGTTTGCCTCGGCTGCGCGGTAGCGGGATTTTCTATTGCCAAGGCCGCAAGACTGAATATCAGCGCAAGCAGCATGCGCCCTGCGCGTGCGTATGAAATAAGCAAGCTGCCCACCCTCACTTGGCAGCCGAGTATACCGCGATTATGGGCGCGTTATGTTATATGGTTATTTCGTGGCGAAAATGGCGCCAATGCCAGCCCTGGCGCTAATTCGCCGCCGGTGCAGCCGCGATATGCACTTCCTGAGAGCCTACCCGCTGCACCGAGACGTTACCGGTCGATGCCAGCCGTTCCAGGAGCTTGTCGACGTCTCCCGCCCGGATGTATGCGGTCACCGGGAGGTCCTCCACGTCCGGATCCACAATGGTAATGCGGGTGGAGGTGTAGCGGCCGGCTTCCGCGATCACTTCGGCCAGGGTATTTTCTTCAAAATCCAGCATCCCGTCCTGCCACGCGAGCTTGCGTGTTATCTCATCCGGATCGACCGTCGAGACCGACTCGATCGTGTCGCTGTATTCGAGCCTCTGCCCCTCGTTCAGGATTTCGGTTGCAGGTAATGACGTGCCGTTCGCCTGCACCTCGACAATACCTTCTGCGACCGTCACCTCGACCAGCTCGTTCTTGAGGTAGACGTTAAACGCCGTACCCACCGCGCGCACGGTCCCCGATCCGGCTGCTACCTTAAACGGCCGGGCGGGCGCCGGCGTAACGTCGAAATGCACTTCGCCGCGCTCGAGGTGCACGCGCCGCTCGGTGTCGGTATAGACCACGGTAACCTGCGAGTCGGTATTGAGTGTCAGCACCGATTCGTCCGGCAGCCGGATTTCCTGGTGCTGGCCAACGACGGTCTGGAACGTGGCCTCATACTCGGGAGACGACCACAGCAGGAAGGCGAATACCGTCGCCGCTGCGCCAGCGGCCGCCGCCAACGGCAAATAAGGTCGATGCCAGGGGCGCCGTATGCGGATGACGGCCGGATCCTGTTCGAGAGCCGCCGGCTGCGTGTCGCCTGCCGTCTCCGATGACAGCATTACGCTGTGTTCTCTGGATTTTGTCGATGCTTCCCTCAGGAGGTCGCTGACGTCGGACATCCCTGCAGCATCGGCTTCTCCGCGCAGAAAATCGAGCGCATCCGAAATCGACTCCGCAGCCTGTTCGGGTGTGTCCTCGATGGGGTTGTCTTTTGGCGCCATCACAGGGGGCTCATCTGCAAGCTCTTATCTTATTGCCGGCGCGCAGCGCCGCGCGGCGGACGCAACAGGTGAAGTAATCGTATTCATGCGCACACTATATCGGCAACCGCACATAGTCCGCACCTACCCGATTAGGCAGCACGTTCGGTACCATATATCGCAAAAGATAGCTTTGCCCCCCTCTCAGAATGCCTAATTGTAAACAGGCGACCAAGAATATCCTGACTATCGTCTGTTCAGACAATAGTCAGCTTAACCTACGGTTGCCCGGTGGACAAGAGCACCGTAGCGCAACAATTTGGCCTTATCGTGCGCCGGCGCCGGCTCGCCGCCGAGATGTCCCAGGAGACTCTGGCGGCTGAAGCATCCTGCCACCCCACTTACATTAGTCTCGTCGAACGCGGCTTACGCAATCCGAGCCTCGACACTATGTTAAAACTCGCCAGCGCGCTGGAATGCCCCGCTTGGCAGCTTGTCCGCGACACTGAAACGGCGCTCGATTGAGGCGGCCTCAATTGCCAGGACTGCTTCCTGTCGTGCCGATACTAGTCTGCCGATGCCGCCTGCGGCTTTGCACTCGATATAACTACGTGAGATGACGAGATATGAGAAACGCTGAAGGCGTCAGTGCTGTTACCGAGATTCTGCAACAAGCCGTCGATATTGCTGGTTTTGGCGATGATCGTGACGCGGTAGTCTCTTAGCTCGGGATCTTCGATTTCCAGCACCTTATCCGTATACCGGCCTGCGTCTGCAATTACTTCGCTGAGCGGTGCGTTGACGAATTCCAGCATGCCGTAATGCCAGGCCAGCTTGCGCTCAATGAGCTCCGGCTCAACCACGGCAACGGCCCCGATGTCGTCATGTGACATCCTGGCCGTCTGCGCCTTCGCCAGACGCTGCAGCGGTTTCACACTGCTCAGGGAAACCGGCGCGGCAGGCGCCGGCCGCTGAGCGATTTCCACCTCGCCGTCCGTAACCGTCACCTCCATCGCCTCCTCGATCACCGAGACGGTAAACGCGGTGCCGACGGCGCGGACAACGGCGGCGCCGGCCACGACCACGAACGGGCGCCGTGAATCGTGCGACACTTCGAAGTGCGCTTCGCCGTGCTCCAGGAACACCGTCCGCGCGTCACGCGTGAAGCGAACGTTCAGGCGCGTTCGGGTGTTGAGCAAGACCTCCGAACCGTCCGGGAGCTCGACTTCGAGCTGCTGCCCAACGGCCGTGTAGTATTCGTTCCGGTAATCCTGCGGCAACAGCAGCCAGCCGATGACGACGGCGGCGGCCGCAATGGCCGCGGCGGCTGCCAGAGGCCGCCAGTATTGACGCATGCCGTTCGGCTGCCGGTTTGCATTGGCCGTACCGAGACCGTCGGCCAGCTGGACTTTATGTCCTTCGAGGAATGCCAGCGAACGCCACTTGGCCTTGGCTACCTCGAACTCTGCCCGGTGCGACTCGCTTTCCTCCAGCCAGCGATCCAGCTCCGCCCGTTCGAGACTTGAGAGTTCGTCGAGACGGACAACCCAGCGCTTGGCCTCCATAGCCACGGATTGTTGCTCGTGCCTGTTCATAGGTCGGTGAAGCTTTGGAGGTCGATGTCGTGCTCTTTGCAATAGTCGTCGAGCAACTGCCATCCAAGTGCGACATACGTGGATACCGTGTGCTCCTTGATGCCCATTGCCGCAGCAATCTCACGACAGCTCTCACCCCATATGCGGCGCCGCACAAAAGCTTCCTGGTAGTTTTTCGGCAGTCCCGCAATAGCGGCGATCAGGGCGTCGAGCCGCTGCCGCGCCGCCACGCTGCGCTGCGGCGAGCAGGCATTCGCATCGGCGGCGTACGCGTCCATGTCTTCGGTTGCGTCGGTTTCCATGTACTCGCGGCGGCGGTAGAACATCGATGTAATCAGGTTACGCGCCGTCGTGAACAGAAAACCCCTGGGCGATTCGACCTGATTGCCGTTGTTGAGGTGCCGGACCGTGCGCGCAAAGGTCTCCTGAACGACATCTTCGGCATGCGCCAGGTGAGCGCCGGGCAGACGCTGGCGCACGTAAGTTTGCAGCGACTTTTTGTGCTCGTTATAGAGCGCTACGGCTAGCTCGTCCTCGGAAGACATCTTTTTCTGTCCGCGCATTTGTCGTTCTGGTTCGAACTACGCGCCTGAGCATACCGAAGAATCGCCGGCTTGAGAGACCTCAAGGCGATATAGGGAAAATTAGACCGGTTTCGTGCCTATTTGAATACGTTCGACTGTATCGGTTCGCCGCTAGGGCAAACTCCGTAACTGTCGCGCGAACGATTGCACAAACGATTGTGCGGCCTATCGCGCGGCCAGCATCCCGTAGAGATCGGGAACCCGGCTCCGCCGGCGCTCGTGGTAACCGGCGATCGCCTGCCGCAGATCGTCCCGGCATCCGGCCAGCAGCAAATCGCAAAGGACCATGAGCTCGCTCGCCGTATTGACAAAATACCGGCACTCCAGAATACGAAGATAATAGAGACGTTCGTTTGCCAGTCGAACGAGGTCGACGTTGGCCGGCTCGCCGTCGCATTCGACAATCGCGAAAAACAAGGCACCAGTGTAAGCAGCAAGCGTTGTGTTGCTGAGCTCGCGACCGGCAAGCTTGCGGCGGATTTTCAGTATGGCTGCCCGCGCGCCGTCCGCGTCTGCGTTTGCGTGGTCGAGCGCCGACATCAGGATCGCCCGGTTGGCGTCATACAGGCCCGCAATCGCGTTGGCCTCGGGCCGCCAGGCGAAGAAAGCCGCCCGGGTACCGGGAACCGCCCAGCCTTCGTCAGTGAGGAGGCCGCAGGCCTCTTTCACGCTCGTAATGCTCATGCCCAGGTTATCCGCAATGACGCGGACCGGAATCTGCCGGCCGGGCGGCAGCTGATAGTCGCCCAGACTGTTTCTAATGGCCCGATAAGCGCGCGTAAGATCGTTCACCGCTGTCGTCAACCTGCCGCTATGACTTCCAAGGCTTGGCCTGCAAGAATAATTGAATGCGGTGGCTGCGACGCCTACCCGTTCGGGTAGGGCAAAACGGGAACATCCAACGATTCGGCCGCGCGGAAAACCCTGTTTATCAGGACGCCGCGCTCAACGAAACCTCCAATAAGGCCATGGCCCGTTGATTCACCCTGGATTTTCGATCAAAGTGAGCGCACACGGCCCTTCCAGACACTAGTCCGCACACTCATGCAGCACGGCAACGCGACAACCCGCAGCGAGACCGCCGCAGCTCCCTGCGAAGCACGGAAGACGGCGGCGTGACGGAACCGGAGCTGGAACTCGGGCAGCGCAACCTGATCGGAGCGCTCGACCGCATCGTCACCCACCTCGCGCTGGCCATGGTGGCCGCGGTGGCGACGCTGTTCGTCGCCATTGCCAGGCCCTGGCGTCTCGCGCCCCTGCTGTCCAGCGACGAGCCCGACGGCAGGGACGGCGTGGTGCTGAGTCCCGGCGCCTACCTGCCCCTTTCGCTCGCACTCGTGCTGCTCGCCGCGGCGGCGGTCACTACGCCGGATACGCTACAGAGCAACCAGGGTTTCCTAGGCCCTGGTCTCGCCGTCGCGGTGGCCAACGCCATTGCCGAAGGGGACGTCTGGAAGACGCTATCCATAGTGCTGCCGATCTACGCGTATGCCGTGTGTTTCGGTGTGCTCGGACGCGTATTGACGCCCTGGGCAGGCGCCTGGTGGACACTGCGTACGAGCCTGCGGGCCGCCTTCTACCAGGTCGCCACGGTCGTCGGCTGGATAGTCCTGTCGAGCGCCGCGATCGATGCCTACCGGGTTGCTTCCGGGAACGGCGACAACTGGCAACTGCTCTATGCGCTAAACACGATTCCCATCGTCGGTTTGTCCCTGTGGATGTATTTCTGGTTCTTCAAGAGCGGCGAATCGGTCTCCAGCCTCAAGGCCGCTGCGCTCACGCTTGGCATTTTTGCGTTGATGATGGCGTTCTTCATGCTCATCTCCGAGCTGGTGTTCTAGCTCCTCCGCAACTAAAAGGTGTCCAACTAAAAGGTGTCAGGTTTATTTAGACCAGCGCGGCCCCGATTGGCGGATTTGCACGTACCTAGAAACTGAAATCCAGCTGGTCGAGTACGGCGGACACCAGCAACACGAATAGCAGCGCGAAAAACAGCACAGTCAGAAACTGAAAGGTGATCGCCAATCCACCCAAAGCCGCGCCGACGAAGGCGGGCCTTAGGCTCTCGCGTTTGATGAAACCAATGACCGCCATGAGGATCGCGAGCATGGCCAACGCTACGAACGCGTAAGTCAGATAATCGTCCAGCGTTCTCGGCCGTGAAACGTCGCGCGCTTCGTACTCTTCGCCTTTCAGCGCTGCAACCGTCGCATCGCGTATATCGGCGGCCTTTTCCGCAAGCGATACTTCGATGGGCGGTGGCGGATCGATGGGGCCTGCGAAGAAGTGCCCGACGATGGCGGCGAAAGACAGGAACCCGAAAACGACAGCCAGCATCCCGAAGGTCGAACTCCTTGCGGCAGGCTTGTCTGCGGTGACATTGATCATGCGGCGTATCCGTCAGCTGAGTAGCGTTAAACGTCGAGGCTGACGCATAGGGCGAATAGACGCAAGACTTGACAGCCCGCCGATTCACCTACGGCTCCTCTCGCAATTCCTCGCGCATCGCCTTGTCGATCCTTGCCACGATTTCCGCGATGGCCTGCTGCGTATCGCCGGGAAAATAATGTATGGACAGGCCGGCGTTCCCTCCGACCGCCGGCATCCCGGTCCGGAGGTACATGAAGATCACGTGAGGATGGTACTCGCCGTTGAAATAGGCCTGTACCTGCCAGGTCAGAGCGTTGTGAGTGACCGGGTATTCGAGCGGGCTGACCGGGGCGTAGCCGAGCTGCTCCCGCATGTGGCCGCGATGCGTATCCGGAAAGTTGCGGAAGGCGTCCGAGGGTGCGGCCGCCTCGTGTATTTGCAGTTGCAAATAGCCTTTCTGGTAAAGGCCCCAATCGCCGCTGTCGCAATAAACTCCAGGTGCCGGAAACAGCTCCAGCGTATTGTCGCTACTCCGATACGCGTAGCCTTCCGGCAGGGGCAAGGTCAGACCGGCAAGATCGAAAACGGCATCTGCGGAAGGCTTGAGACCTGCCGCTGCGAGTGCGTCCGCCTCGCTGCCACAGCCCTCGAGTCGCTCGTCGAGGCCGCAGCCGGTCAGGGCCAGGCAGAGGATTGTAAGGATTGCCCGTGCTTTCATGCTGTTGTTGCCGTTTTCCTCGACCCCGGCGATCCGCCAGTAGCGGCGGCGCTCTCGATTGGATGCCAGGGTAGTTGGCGACCGCCTGACACCTTATCATCGAATGCTTGATGGAAGCGCCGGTATCCCCCCAAAACGAGCTATCGAGGATTCAACCCATGCCACCTGAAGTAATCAGCATTGCCGCCGCGGCCGATCGCCAGATCGTCGACGTCTTCGACCCGTTTATCGTCGGCGACGTAAACGAATCGCAGGTAAAGGTTGCCAAATTCGGCGAGACCTTCGACTGGCATACGCATGCTGCCGAAGACGAGGCCTTTCTGGTGCTGCGTGGCCGCATTGCGATCGATTTCCGCGACGGAACGGTGGAACTGGGTGACGGCGACTTTATTGTCGTGCCGCGCGCAGTGGAACATCGCCCGCGATCGTTGACCCGGGAGCCGCTGGTGCTAATGATCGAGCCCGCCAGCACGATCAACACGGGCGATATGGTCAGCGACCGTACGGTGAAGGACCTCAAGCGTTTGTCGCCGTCTTAAGATAGCGGCTCTGCGTCGCTCAGGTGCCGTAGCCGAACAGGCGCTGCGCAACGATCCGCTCGGCGACAGCCTCGGGCACGCAGTCGATCCAGCGCTCATTGCCCTCGACGATCATGTTGAGAACGTCCGGCGAATGAATGTCCAGATAGCCCTCTGTGACGTTGTCCAGCGGCAGTACGGAACCGCGCTCGCGCAGAAACCGGAACAAGTGCCGGTAGGCGGTGCCGAGTTCGAGCTGATCGAGCGTGCGCAGGCCGCCCGTCCTGGCGTCCTTGACGGGATAAACGAGCAGGGTCATCTGCTGCTTGAAGAGCCGGCCGAAACTCTCGAGCACGCCGCCTGACAGGTCTTTGTAGTAACCCTCGGCAAACAGCGCGCGGAACGACTCGAGGCCCAGCGCCAGCGCGATGGGGCGGGTCGTCTGCGACAGAAGATAGTCGGCAAGCCGGTAGTACTCGCGGTAATCCGAGATCAGCACGGCGGAGCCAGTGGTCGAGACGACCTCGGCGCGCGCCAGAAAATCGGCGAGGCACACCTCGTCGTCGATCGCGAGATCGTGCATCGACATTTCCATGATGGGCAGCAGCGAATCGCCGTCTTCCCCCAGCATCGAGACGAAGCGCTCCCTGGCCGATGCCAGCATGTCCATATTGACGTGCGTGAGCGGCCGAAAGCGACCCCGCTGCACCAGCAGCGGCCGCTTGCGCAGCGCCTCGGCGGACTGCAGGACTTCGCCGTTCGACGCAAACATTGCGGCGCCGGTCAGCCCGAGCTCGACCAGACGCAGCGACAACACGCGGTTGTCGATGCCGTCGAATGCGGGACCGCTGACGTCAACCAGATCGATCTCGATACGATCGCGACAGAGGTCGTCGCACAGCGACTTGAGCATTGCGCGCGGGTCGTCTGCCAGAAAGAAAGTGCCGTAGATGAGATTGACGCCGACGATGCCGATAGCCTGCTGCTGCTCGGCGTTGCTGGCGTCGAGCAGGCGGACGTGCAAAACAATGCGGCTGTTGTCGGCGCCGGCTTCGTGCTGAAACTCCACGCCGAGCCAGGCATGGCAGTCGTTGGTGCCGTGGTAGTTGCGCGCCGAGACCGTATCGGCGAAGGTAAAGAAGGTGGTGTTGTCGCAGCGTTTGTCCTGCAGGCGCTGGCGGTTGAGCTGCTGCTCGTGACGCAGCATCGACTCGAGGCGCGCGCGGCTGACGTAGCGATCGCAATCGCCGTAGATGGCATCGCTGACCTGCATGTCGTAGGCCGAAATGCTCTTGGAGATGGTGCCGGCCGCTCCGCCGGCCTGGAAGAACCAGCGAACGACCTCCTGGCCGGCGCCGATCTCGGCAAACGTGCCGTAGCGGCGATCGTCGAGGTTAACCTGTAATGCCTTTTCCAGTGTGGAAAGTTGACGCGGTTCGTTCATGTAAGCTGCAGCCTTTGGATGGCGGGCCGATGGGGAGGGTATCGGCTGCTGTCCTTCAGGCTTGAGCGCCTAGTCGGAGTCTTTTAATCGGGGTCAGACCCCGGTTTACTGGGCCGCTAAGGAGCCCACAAAGCAGGCTCGAGCCACTGCGACGGTACCGATAGCCTTCCTGTGCGGGGTTTCGCAGTTTCGCCCAGGCGCCGTGATTGCCATGCGCCATCCCACTGATCCGGCAGGGGATACGGCGGCTCGACCGACGACTCTCGGAGAAAACCGAAGCGTCCGTAGTAGGCAGGATCGCCCAGTACGCACACGAGACTTATCTCTGCCTCTTGCAACCGCCTTAAGCCGTCACGCACGATCGCAGTCCCGACGCCTTGTCTCTGCCGCGCCGGCTCGACGGCGAGCGGTCCGAGTAGCGCGGCATTGACGCTGCTTCCGGTCACACCGCATTTAGTGAAGATCACGTGGCCCGCAATCTGTGCGCCCATCGTCGCGACAAGCGACAGGGTAAGGGCCTTGTCCGGCAGAAGCTCCCGCACGACGGGAAGCAGGTCTTCATCCGGGAAGGCTTGCGGATAGAGCGTTTCGAGAGCGGCCAGATCGTCCGGTCTACTCTCACGGATTTCGAGCTTTTCTGTCACGATGGTTTCCGGTTACGGTTGCTTGCCGGGGAAAATAAACCTGACACCTTTTTGCTCTCCGCGTTTCGTTGCGCCGATACTACGCTTCCGGACGTGGATAGTGCCGTAAAACCGCTGTTGCGGTCTAAGATCTCAGTTTGAGCTGGCCAATAGCCAATCTCTCCGAACGAGACAGCGGTCTTTTGGCGAGGAACACCGCGGAGAAGACTGCGGAGAAGACTGCGATAAACCAATAGATGAGATCGACGAAAGACACATTGTAGAGGAAGCGCTCCGCGAGCACGGACAACGGGTTGTTTCGGAGAACGTCTATGGGTGAATCCCCTGTTGCTCTCCCCAACGCTGCTATCACCGTGAACAAGTTGCCAAGGATGCAGCCGGTAATCGCGTACACCGCGGCGGCGACATCGAATTTCATTGAAATTCCCCGTCCGGGGAATTGCATCGAGAGTCCGATCACGATCCCAATGCCTGCCGTTACGAAACCGTGTGCAAAAGGCCATTTGGCGACTATTGCGGTGTAGGCGGCAGCGCCGAGGACTGTGGCAGCAGCTCCTGCCGAAACGGCTGCGGGAAAATTCTGTTCGGAGAGTAGTTTCTCCGCCAGATCGTAGTTCTTTTGTTTTTGCTCGTTGTTCATTAGTACCGATGTGTCACGCGGGTGGCGAAAAACATTCTACACGCGGTTGCGAACCCACGAACGCTAAGTGACCGGGAGTAGAGGCTGATAAATAAACCTGACACCTTTTCGCAGACACCCTTTCGACACCCAACAAATCGATAACCCGGACTCCGAAGCATGGCAATGCTGGATCACACTGCATATCGACCTTGCCAAATTTGTGATAACTACGCCATTGACGTACATACGTCGATGGCGTATATTTCAAGAGACTTATAGTTTTTCTGCTGGCCTGCGATCACCGGGCGAAAGACGATCTTACGCCCGCGCAGAAGCGCCAACTGGCCGACATCGTTCGGCAAATATAGTCAAGGGACGCAGCGATGGACGACCTACTGTTCGAACAACTCATGGAAAGCGCCGCACAGGCTGCAGAAATCGCGCACGGCAAGCGCAAGCCGTCCCGAAAATTCGAGGTTAACGAAGACGTGGTACGGCAAATCCGGGAAAGCACAGGTCTGTCGCAGGAACGCTTTGCGAGTTTGTTTCACATTTCTGTGGGCACACTGCGTAATTGGGAGCAGGGCCGGCGGCACCCTCAAGGTCCGGCGGCGGCGCTGTTGAAAGCGATCAAGAACGATCCGAAGAATGTAGTGGCTGCACTGAACTCGAGGGCTTAGTCTGGAGTAGGCGCACTACTCTCTTACTTAGCCTTAACTGTAGGCAGTCAAGACACGATTCGTAGAAACCCTGCCCGCTAGATAAGCGACTGTCTCAAGCGTCATCCTGGACCCGCCCGCCACGCAGAAAACCGGCTGCCTCGAGCTGACGGTCGTGCCAGTGCCCAAGCAAGGCAAGCGCCATAACCGCTCCTACCAGGGCGGTCCACATGTCAGCCTGGGTATCCCATACGTAGCCCTGCAGCGACAGGAAAGCCTCGGCCGACTCGCCCGAGATGACGGCAACCCACCATTCGATGAATTCGTAGAACGCGGCGACGGCCAGGCAGAAGCAGGCGATGAAGAAATTTCGCCAGGCGGCCGAATTGAAGACTTTCAGACGGATGACAACCTCGCGCGCCACGATCGCCGGCACAAAACCCTGGGCAAGGTGGCCCAGCTTGTCGTAGTTGTTGCGGGAGTGGTCGAATGCCTGCTGCACCCATTCGCCCAGCGGCACTTCTGCATAGGTGTAGTGGCCACCAACCATCAGGACGATGCAGTGTATGAGGATTAGTAAGTACGCGAGGCGCGTTAGCGGGAAGCGTTTGCGAGTGAACCAGAGTACGGCTGCGGCGGCCAGTGCAGGGAAGACCTCCAGGAGCCAGATTACGTAGTCGAAGGGCTGGTATGCGGACCAGGCCAGCACGGCCAGGAAGGTGGCGATCCACAGAGCGCGCCTGTTTATGACGCTCTCGCGGGCAATGATTGAGTGTGCGCTTTCGGTGTCATGTATTGCAGGCTTATGGGCAACTGCGGTCGGGTTCGTTTGGCCATCTTATCAGGTGAGATCATGCTTCCGGATCGGGTATCCGATGTCGCTCAGGACAAGAAGACTTCGTGCATGACCTCCGGTTTCCGTGCAGCGATCGCAAGCAGCGACCTTGCGGGCCCCGTCGGCTGGCGACGACCTTGCTCCCATTCCTGAAGCGTTCGCTTCGACACATTCAACATGGCCGCAAAGGCCGACTGCGAAACGCCTATCCGCTCGCGCGTCGCCTTGATTTCTTCGGGCGTGATGAAGACGTGAACCCGTCCGATTTCGCCTGACTTGATTCCCTCGATAGATTCGAGAATCTCCTCGCCGAGATTACGCTTTACCACTTTAGATTGCCTCTTTGATCTTTCGCAGAAGCTTCCCCGGAATCGAGTCCACCTCACCCTTAAGATAGATCGTTAACATCCGGAAGAAGCCTTCTCCGCCAATATATTAGATGACTCGAACACCGCCGCTCTTGCCCTTACCGGTTGCCGCCCAGCGAATCTTCCGGACACCACCTGAATCACGAATAACAACGCCCGCCGTCGGATGGCCTATCAGATGCTGCTGTAAGGCGGCGTAATCGTCGTCATCCAGGTAGTCGCCAACCAGTTTGGTGAACAACTTGGGTTCGATAAATGCGCGATATTTCATCGCCGCAGTTATACGGCGCTGACGTATGGTAGATCAAAGCAAATAAGCTGGCAAAACAACCAGAAAGACGACTGCCAACATCAATACAAAAAGAAACCCCGCCGGGGCGGGGTTTCTTAGCACGATTGCGGCTGGTCTGGTCCTAGTGTCTGTTTCTTACGCGCTCGACAACAATCCTCGCAACCGGATCGGCCCAGTCGTGAACGCGCCGGTCCAGATCGTTGTCGCCGATGATGCCAGCGTGAGGAATGATGACACCGCCCTCGGCCAGCAGCGGGTTGCTTTCACCGGTTCCCGTGTCGTCCGAACCCACACCGATCAGGCCCTGGCACGGCGGCACGATGTCTGCAAAGTCCTCGGTGTTTTGCTCGGTGCGGGTTTCGTAGCTGGCCGCCAGGAAGGTCTTCGAGCGGAACGGCAGGCGGACGGTGTTGAGACCCGTAAATCCGTCGTTCGTGCAAATCAGCATGCTGACGAACGACAGGAAGCGCGCACGCCGATCCGTCGTCACCTCGAAAGTGACCGAGTCTGTAAACGGCGTGCCGCCGGGATTGGCGGCCGGAACAACCGGCGCATTGCCCTGGACGAGACTGTAGACGTCCGTATTGCCGGAAAGCGCCGTGATTAGCGGTTCGAGATTGCCGTTTTCGGCAATTGCGATGACGCCATCGTTAGCGGGACTGCCTACGGCAAAAACGTTCGCGCGTCGATTGTGCAGCGCAATAACCGGCGGTGTGAAAGCCTGACCGGCCGTCAGGTTCTGGACAGTGATCCGGTAGGTAACGGGCCCGTAATAATCTGCCTGGGCAATGGCGGGGGAGAAAATGGATGAGGCGAGTCCTGCGAAGAGCAACTTGCGTAAGGCTTTTTTTGGAGTATTCATTGAGTGTTCCTCGAGTTTTATTCGGTTGTCGGCTAAGGAAAAACTGAAGGTTTCGCGGAACGACGACGAAACCACGAGGAAAACTAGCCATCAGTTCTCACGGAAGTATCACTACTTTGTTCTGTTTTGAGACGGGGCGGGAATTTCGAAGCCGGCAGCCTGCGGGCCTCCTTAGACTATCTACAGAATTTGGCTATTTATTCATGCGGCAGGCTTGCGAAGCCTGGATCACGATTATCGGGTCGGGCATCAACCGCTGCCGGATTCAGACGATCAATGCAGTTTCGCTTGAACTTTCGGCGCATCGAGAAGAGTCGTGCCAGAAATCAGCCGTTTCCTCGGCATCGGAAAATAGGGGTCGAACCGAGGTTATTGAGAACCTCGGTTCGACCCCGGTTTTCCGACCCCGGTTTTCTTTGTTTACGCCCCAATACTGCTGGTCACGATGTTTGTCTTTCAGGCCAACACAGAAACTATGGGAAACGCGATTACGACAGTAGGCGTGCTGGCGGCGTATTTCTTCCTCTGGTGCTGGGTTGCGGATCGGGCACCACGCGCATCCCGGCGTGTGATCGCCATGAGTGCGGCGATACTATTGATCGGGTTTGTTATCGCGGCAATACTTGCAGATTACGTGCTTCCACGGATTTTGTCGTTCCCGAACTGTATTGCGTAGCTGTATCATTCAGGCATATCAGCAGGTGTGAACGTTAGGTAAAGATACCCAGGACGAAGGTGAGGAGCTTGACGAAGCCGTCAAACAAGCGCTGAACTGGGCGACAGGATGCCTGTCGCGAACGCCGCAAGGCAACAGGGATGGCGCCGGTGCCAGCCGGCTATTACGTTAGGCGTCAATGGCGAAACCAATGATGAATTTCGAGTGGGACCCAGATAAAGCGACCACGAACGAATCGAAACACAGTGTGACGTTCGCTGAGGCAGCTACCGCCTTTGGAGACCCGTTGTCACTTACCGTATTCGACCCGAATCACTCCGAGACTGAAGATCGTTTCTTGCTCCTCGGGCAATCGACTTTTGGGAACTTGATCGTGGTCAGCCACACTGATCGAGGTGGTACAATTCGAATTGTCAGTGCTCGAAGGGCAAATCGCAGAGAAAGGCTCCAATACGAGTCTAAACACTAGCTATGAGAGACAATTACGATTTTTCAAAAGGCGTGCGCGGTAAGTACGCGAAGCGCTACAAGGAAGGAACAAATGTGGTTCTCCTTGAACCGGACGTTGCGCGGGCGTTTCCCGATTCTGAATCTGTGAACAAAGCGTTGAAAAAGCTCATGGAAAAGGAGGGAAATTCCTCCGAGGCATCGGGCGCCGAGTAGTACGGCGTGCCGAATCGAAAATAGGCGAGAATAAATCTTGCACCTTTCACCAAAATGCGACAAGTGGATCTGACGCGCTTTTTTTGGTCCGACGGTTAGGGTGCATACGCTACTCAGTTCAGCAGCATCCGCTACACTCGCCTTAGCAGATCGGGCATCGGCTCCGACGTGGTCTCGACATCGTACGACTCCGCTAGACACTCGAACGTACTATCGTGAAACCAGAAAACATAGTGGTTCAAAGCCTCCCATCGCTCCGGCCGGTCGTAACGATGCGCGCTATTGGTCTTCGCAACTTCCGCGAGCCAGGGTGAGTTCTTTACGATTTGTGCGGTATAGCCGTCCACGCCTCGGCCGCTCAACGGATGTCCACTCAAAACCTCATCGTTTGGATGCCCCAGCTTTGCAGATGCACACGCCTTGAAAGATACCAGACAAAGGGACGCAGGCATGGGCGATCCAGGATCGACGACGTTGACATACGTGCCATCCCAGTCGGGATCTGACCGGCCTGCATAGAATGTCAGAAACGTCTGATTGTCCGAACACAGCAGGAACGGCAAAGGGGCACCAACGTCCCATTGCACGGGAAAGTCGCAGGGCACAGCGTGCGGTTCGTCTCTCGACGCAGCCCATTCGCGCTCGAGCCGCAAGACCTCCTGACGTGCAGCGTCGAATTCTTCCGCCTCACCGCCCTTGTGCTTCGGTGCCAGTGCCGCAGTCGCTTTCTTCAGGCGCCTGTTCGCCTCGTTTAGCTGCGCCTCAAAGTTGTTCTTTTTTCCGAACACCGTATCAGACCCCTTAGACATGACTGGTGCTTAGTTGGCATCTAACCCTCAGCAGTTGGGCCTCTTCGCATTTTCTCGTATACGTTTATGAATGAGCCGACGGGGAAAGCTGCTTCGACATCTTTTCGTGCCGGTTGCTCTTTGAACAATAGAGCATTCCAGTACTTGCGTTCAGAGATCTTATCCAAGAACTCGACACCACTGATAGTCCAGCATATGGAGGAATCAGGTAAAGGAACCGAAGCTCCAACGTTTATCGTGCCTTCGCGTATGTGGCCGATCACGAATGTACCGCGGCCGGACATTTTGTAGTGATCGGTAACTTCTAAGCTACCGGAAGGCTCTGTGTTCATCGCTTGTTACCAAGGCGGCGCCGATTTCGAATACCGTCTACTGCAGCAAGTTTCTTCGAATATTGCCAAGATTTGACCACGTACTCATACGACGAACTGGTGAATTCTTGGAAGAGAGTTATTGGGTTAACTGTTAGGCCCGCTAGCAGATTCCGATCGTCAATACACGATCATCACGACTTATTTGGGCGATCTCGCCGAGGTTGAGAAAGGAAGTGGAGTGGCATCGCAAACTTGTACGATGCCCAAATTCGCATGATTCGCGCCAGATACGGAACAGACCTTAGCCTAAATCTTTGCCGCACGGAGGGAAGTCGTGCCAGAAATCAGCCGTTTCCTCGGCATCACGATCGCCATGTACTATAACGATCACGCACCACCGCATTTTCACGCTCGGTACGGCGAATTCGAGATCCGGGTGAACATAGAGTCCGGCGACATTATGTCCGGAGACTTTCCCCGACGCGCTCAAAAATATGTTCTTGAGTGGCTCGATTTACATCGCCGTGAACTTATGGAAGACTGGACATTGGCCGAAGAACGCAGACCACTATTCAAGATCGAGCCGCTGGAATGAGCCGAGTTACGCCGAAAATCAAATCTGCCGAACATGTTGCCGGCTATCGCCTAAAGCTCACCTTTGAAGATGGGCGGACGGGCGAGCTTGACCTTGAAGATCAGCTATGGGGTGAAGTATTTGAGCCTCTGCGCGACCTTGAGCAATTCAAAGACTTTCGCATCGATAACGAGTTACAGACTATCGTATGGTCCACTGGTGCAGATCTTGCGCCGGAGTACTTGTACGAGGCCTGCGCCTAGCAGAGCCGTCGACCTGCTCTGGAGTATCCGAGACTTCGTCCCGCAGCGACACGCCAGCGCTTGATTTTCCTCACACCGGTAAAGGACTCGGAAATCGATGGCTCCCGAGTTGAAATCGGGCATTAGACGATTGTCGTAGACTTCGCCGGGCCTTAAGCGCTGCATTTCGGCCACAAGATCGGCGCTGGTAGGCTATTAAAATGATAGTGCGTCCCACTGGCCAACGGATTGGTTGCAAGGTTACCGTTCGCTTTTGGGAGGGGAGGCGTCGCGCATGGACTATTTTCAGGGTGTAGTAACAGAATACCTTCGCGCCGATCGAGCGACGTTCGTAAACACCGAACTGTTCATTCAGATCGAGCAGGGAGACATGCCGGCGAAGGGCAATAGTTGGTATTGCGATGCGGCTGCGGTCAATTTCCGTGAATCCACCCTGTACCTTTGCGAAGTCACGTACTCGAAGACTATGCAGGCGCTCGCGAATCGCCTGCTTGCGTGGCAAGCGAACTGGGAAGATATCCGGGCCGCAGTGTCAAGAGACTGCGGCGTTCCGGAAGCGTGGCAGGTATGTCCGTGGGTGTTTGTTCCGCGGGACTACCATGACCAGCTAAAGCAGAAGGCTCAAGCGATTTGGCTTGAGACTCCGGAACACAATTCGATGCCGTCCCCACGGGTAACGTATCTGGAGTCCGTTCTGCCATGGAACTATAAGACCTGGGACAGAAGGGCCGCTGATCTTGAAGATTAATGCCTGGAATGTCGCTGCGCTGGCCCACCGCCCGTTCAAATAGTTCTTGATGTGATAGGAAAAATGGATCTGACACCTTGTTCGATGGAAAACCGCGGAGAGCTTTTGAGCGTCTACCGTGAATTTCTAGGGCAGTAGTTGGTCGACGCTGACTTTTATCTGGATAAACAAGATACCACTCAACGTAGGGTCTACAAATGTAGAATCCGTTGACTTCTCGATGGCCCACTTCGGCATGTAGGAGAGGTTCAGACCGACCATATCATTGCCAATACAAATGCTCGGCAAGATGCCAGGAAACGGATTGCCTTCGTTCACATCATCTCGCGTCATCAGAAACCCGTTTAGCCCTGCATCGACATAGAATCCTGCCAAACTGTCGGTGCTGAATAGACGTCGGTAAAGACCGGCGCCGGCCATGTAAGACATGTTATCGGTGCTGTCGCGAAACCCGTTCGCCATCACAGTGGTTTTCCAGGCTGAACGGGACTCGAACCGGTACTCCAGCCCCATGCCGACATTGTTTTCATTCCAGTCGTAGCTCGAGTTGAAATGATGGGACTTGCCGTTCACGACTGCACTAAATTCGCCCGCTATGGCTGGCGACGCGTGAAGCATGAAAAATGTCGCGACTAGGCCGAGCAGACTGAGTTGGGATACCTTCATGCCGACTTCTCGAATCCGTTCGCGTTCCACTGCTGTGGCCAGCGAAGTAGCGGGGATTCGCTAAGTTACCGGGCTCAAGATGAAAAGTAAGCCGACGCGTCGCATTGGTCGAATGTGACAGCCATCACAGTTTGTGTCAGGTGTAAGGGGAGGGCTCTCGCCTACCGCGGCTCCGGAACCTATTTTGTATGATCACCCTGTTTGAGCGGGCGACCTGCCCTGTATGTATCGCACCCATAAGAAAGAGGTCATGACTAATATTCGATGAATGGGTCTGACACCTTTTTCGACAAAAACAGCTGGAATTCTGTCCGGTAACGAATCAACGACAAGCCATGTCGATTGATCGGCAATCGCAGCGGAATGGTTAGCGAAACGGTGTTACATCAGTGCTGGAAAAAGAGACTGTCAGCGGCCTTTCGGCCGCTGACGCCCTGAGAGCATTTTTCTAAAGAGCTAAAATTGGTGCCGGCACCAAGAGTCGAACTCGGGACCTACTGATTACAAATCAGTTGCTCTACCAGCTGAGCTATGCCGGCTTATTCTTTGGCGGGGCGCGCATTATTTGCCGTTAGGCGCTGCAAAACAAGGGCTCAACGCCCCGTTTCCTCAATCTGGGCAGCTCGCCTCACCCCGCATCTTGACCTTCTCCTCGCCATAGCGCTCGATCATCGCGCCCGCGCCGCGGCCCGGCGGCAGCGCGACGTCCACAAAATGGAACACGCCGTCGCTCATGCGCCGCGAGATCTCGGCGGGCAGGTCCAGCGACCTGGCCTGCTGCTCGACGCGCTCCGCGCCCTCGAGGTTGCCGAAAAGGCCCAAGGAAATCTTCAAACCCTCATCGTCGGTCGTGACGAGATACGCCTCCGGAATGCCACCGTCTCTCAACGTCTCGACCGTAGCGTTGCCTTCCTCGCGCGTCGCTATGTCGCGAATCTGTACCCAGTGGCCAACAAAAATCTCACCATTCTCCTGCCGCTTCGCCGTGCGCATACCCTCACCCGAATACTGCGCCTGCGCCGAATCCGCATCAGCCATGGCCCTGAACGGCCCGATCGTGACGCAGGTGCGGCCTACCACGGCCGAGAGTTCCGTCCGCTCGCGACGTTCCGGCGCCGCAGGGACCGCTTCGCCGTCGCCTTCGGCCTCGTCACCCCCGTCCGCATCGGCTGCATCCGCCGCATCGCCGTCCAAAGCCACATCACCCGCGTCCGCCAGCTGCACCTCATCTTCTTCCGGCTCCGCCACGATCAGCGGCGGCCCCAGGTCGGATTGCTCAATGACAGCAACACCCGGCTCGCGCGGCTCCCCCTTGAAATTACCCCACAGGAAATACAGCACATTCGCCAGTATGAGGATCAGCAGCAGGTTTCTCATTGCGCGCCGCCCGCAGCCGTAAGCTCCGCGCGCTCCTGCGCGAGCAGCTCGGCGAGGCCGGCCAGAACCAGTTCGGGACGGTGATGCGGCGTTATGTTCACAGCGTGAAGAATGCGCGAGGCATCGCCACCGGTCAAGACGAGCGCCGGATCGTAAGCGCTTGATCGCAGTACGCTAATTGCGCGCTCGATTGCGCCGGCTACGGCATTCGCCGCGCCGTGGCTCACGCAGCCCGCCGTGCTGTCCGCGAAGATGCTCACACCCCGCTGCAGCTCTTCGTCCGCGCCCCCATCGACCACCGGAATATCGCTCGTATCGCGGCTCAGCGCACCGGCCATCAGCGCAAAGCCCGGCACAATCTGCCCGCCGAGATGTTTGCCCTTGCTGTCCAGCGCATCGAGCGTCACCGCCGTGCCCGCGTCCACCACCAGCACCGCCAAACGAAACTCCCGCCACGCACCAACCATGGCCGCCCAGCGGTCCACGCCCATTTGCCGCGGGTCCGAATACGCATTGCTCACCCCGCAGGCTTCCCGCGCCGTCTTCGCAAAGCCGAGATCGCAGCCGCAGTGCGCGCTGAGCACACCCGTCAGCCGCGTCGCAAAACTCTGGCCGGCGACGTTACTCACATACGCAAACCCGACATCGCGCGGCAGCCGCTTGGTCAGCACCGACAAGCCCGTGTCGTGTATGTCAGCCATGCTCACATGATCGGTCTCGACGATCTCACCGCCCTCGAGCACGCCCCACTTGAGCCGCGTGTTGCCCGCGTCGAGTAACAGCGTCCTCATGCCGCCGGTTCCAGCAGCGATACCGAACCCGAACTCACGGCCAGCTCGCCGTCAGCCGTCTCGAGCAGCAGCGCGCCCGCGTCGTCCACGCCGCGCGCAACACCCGCGAGCGTCTTCGCGGGCGACTTGACGCTTACGGTCTTGCCATACAACCAGTCCGCCGCCCGCCAGCGTTCCGCAAACGCCGCAAACCCTTCCGTCTCGAAGCGCACGAACACCTCGGCCATCGCATCCGTCACCGCTATCGCCAGGTCAGTCAACTCCGGCGGCGAGTCGTGCAGATCGGCCAGCGCAACACCCCGCTGCGCCCAGCCCGAACGCGAAGCCTCGCGCGTCCGCTCGTCCATAAACACGTTGATGCCAATCCCCGCGACCACAATCAACTGCTCGTTACGTATCTTGGTCTCGGCCAGAATCCCGGCCAGCTTGCCGTCTTTGGCCACCACGTCGTTCGGCCACTTGAGCGCAACGCCCTCGATCCCGAAGCGCGCCAGCGCATTTAGCGCCCCCACACCCAGCGCCAGAGTCAGCGCCGAAAAATCCGCCCGCGACGACGACACGCCAAACGCCAGCGACTCGTACAAACCCGCACCGGGCGGCGAGACCCACGCACTGTTGTGCCGCCCCCGCCCCGCCGTCTGCTGCTCCGCAATAGCCACGTGCAGCCTTCCCGCGGCGGGCTGCGCCTGTTCGACAAGAAAAGTGCTCGTCGAGCCGACCGACTCGAATACGTCCAGCTGCTCAAGTACCGGCTTGGTCTCGTCTGCAAGCCCCGCCTGCAGGCGAGCCGCATCAAGAATTGCCATTACCGTGCGTGCGCGGCTTGAAGAGCATCACTTTCGGATTCCGGCTCTCGACCCCTGCGCGCATGCGCTGAATGTTCGAGCGATGACAGTAGGCAATGAACACGGCCATGAACACGGCGTAGGCAAACAGCGCCTGCTGCTCCGGCAGCGTCGTCGCGCCGAGCCAGACCGGCATGGCCGCCGTCGCCGTCATCGTTGACAGCCCGACGTAACCCGTCGCCACGAGCACCAACGCAAACACGAGCAACAGCGGCAGCAGCAGGGCCGGCGCGAGCACCATTACGGTACCGACAAGCGTCGCCGCGCCTTTACCGCCGCGGAAATGATGATAGACCGGCCACACGTGGCCCACGACGGCGGCCGCGGCGCAGGCAACCGTTAGCCACTCGCGCGAAATTGTCGGGTCGATGCCGACAAACGGCAGATCGAGTCCGGGCACAACGCCCGCCGCCAGCGCGCCTTTGCCGACATCAATGATTATGACGCCCAGCGCAAAGGCCAGCCCTTGCGTGCGTAGCGCATTGGTGCCACCCGCATTGCCGCTGCCCTGCGTGCGAATGTCCACACCGCCCTTGAGATAGCCAATGAGCAGGGAGCCCATGAGCGAACCCAGAAAATAAGAGATCAGGAATTTGACGCCCAGTTCGAGCATTGCCGCGCACTTTGCTTAACAGGAACGGCGCATTGTAGCATCGCGTGTCTTTACGAATAGGCAGAGTGCATGCCCTCGCCCGTTCATATGATCCTCAATCCCGCCGCCCGCCGCGGCCTGGCCGCGCGCCGCATCCGCGACGTGCTGGCGCTGTTCGAACGGGAAGACATCGAGGTTACCCTGCTCGAAAGCCGCAGGCCCGGCGACGTCGAAAAACAGGTCGAGACCCTGGCCGGCGAGGGCACCGAGCGGCTCGTGATTGCCGGCGGCGACGGCACCGTCAACGAAGCGGTCAACGGCCTAATGCGCGCGGGCTCCGGCACCGCGCTGGGGCTCATCCCGGTTGGCTCGGGCAACGACTTCGCCAAGGCCGCGGGCATTGGCCAGCAGTGGGAACCGGCCGCGGCTGCACTCGCGAGACAGCTTGCCGCCCGCACCGAACCGCGCACGCTCGATCTCGGCCGCTGCAACCAGCGCTACTTCGCCAATGGCTTAGGCATTGGCTTCGACGCCGTCATTACCCAGCTCGCACAGGAGATCCGCCTGCCCATTGGCGATCTGGTCTACGTCGTCGGGCTGGTCCGCGCGCTGATCCGCGGCATCGTCACGCCCGCGCTGCGCATCCGCGCCGAGGGCTACGCCTACGAAGGCCGCGCGACGCTTGCCAACGTTGCCAACGGCCCCTGGCTCGGCGGGCAGTTTCTGATCGCGCCCGATGCGGACGCCGGCGACGGCCAGCTCAATCTCGTGCTCGCAAAACCCGTGTCGCGCCGGCGTGTGCTGCAGCTCGTCCCGCGGCTGCGCAAGGGCCTGCACCTCGAGGCCGAAGAAGTCCATCACCAGCCGCTCGGCAAACTCGTCATCGACTGCGACGAGCCGCTGCCCTCGCATCTCGACGGCGACGTTCAGCCGCATGCCAGGCGCTTCGACATCGAGTGCGTGCCGGGCGCGCTACGTTTTATCTGATCGCGGCCGCGAGCCCAGAAAGATTGCCGTCAGCGCGAGCGCCGCGCCGGCTAACTCCAGCGTCGTCATGGGCCGCGCGAAGAACAGCACGTCCCAGATAAAACTCAGCGTGGGCTGCAGGAGCAGCGCAATACCCGCTTCGGTCGGCGTCACCTCCGGCAGGCTGCTCGCGATGAACAGCCAGCCCAGGCAGTGCGACAGAATTCCGTAGCCGGCGAGCCAGGAAAGGTCGGCCACGCTGTTCACCGCAAGCGACTCGCCTTCGAACAGCGCGGTCGCGCCCAGGATCGCGGCCGTCGTCAAAGACATCACGGCCACTTCGCGGCTGGGCACGCGCGTGGTCGCCTGCTTGCGCGATGCCCGCAGCATCAGCAGACTGCCGGCATACGACACTGCGGTCAGCAGTCCGAACACGATCCCCAATCGATACTCGGGACTCAGGCTCGCCAAGTCGAAGCCGACGATCATTCCGAGCCCGACGATCGCCAGCGGTATCGCAACGAGCTGCAGCGGCGTCGGCACCTCGCGCAGCACGAACAGGCTCGCGAACATCATGACAAAAACCTGGAAGTTGGCCAGCAGCGTCGACAGACCGGGCCCGACGTATTCAATACTGCGATGCCAGAACCATAGATCCAGCGCAAGAAACACGGAGGCAAACAGCAGCATCCACCAAGCCCGCCGCGAAAGGCCGAGCCGCTTGCCCGAGAACAGCAGATACAGCGCCAGCGCCACGCCGCCAATCAGCACGCGATAGAAACCGCTGACCGTGGGCGATACCGAGACCAGCTTGACCCAGACCGGCGACAGGCTAATCAGCGCCGCGCCGACGAACAGCCGCACGGTCGGGCTTAGCCATGCTGGAGTCGGCACTGGCGTCAGGCTTGCAGCAGCGCTTTGCGCCGCTCGAGCGCGGCGGAATCCGCCTCGTCTTCGGCAATCAGCTCCAGATAGATCGTGTCCTCGGGCGCGGCGGTAAACACGATGCTCAAGGTCAGCAATTCATCGCCGCGAAACACGACCAGCTCCGCCTTGTCGCCCGCACGAAAGCGCTGCAGGCTGCCGTCGAGGTTTGCGGCGGTGAGCCTGAGACCGCCGAGCGCCACGAGCTGGTCGCCAGGGGCCACGCCGGCCGCTTCGGCCGGCATATCGTTCGCCACGGCCGTGACAACCGCAGTGCCGGCGCTGTCCGTAACGGCCGCCCCAAATGCAATCTCGCGCAGCTCCGTCGCAGCTTTGCCGCCCAAATCCTTCGCTCCGCTCGCCGCGCGGTAATGCACGCGCACGCCATGCCGCTCCAGCAGCTTGTCGAGCGGCAGCTCGCCCGTGCCGCGCACGGCCGCGTCGAAAAAATCCTCCAGATCGAGGCCGGACAGCTCGTGGCAAATCGCTTCGATCTCGCGCTCCTGCATACCCTGCCCCGTCTCGCCGAAGCGCCGCCAGCATTCCTGCGTGACGTCGTCGAGCGACACGCGGCCCTCCGTTTCGTCGCGCAGCTTGAGATCCAGCGCGAGCGCAATTAGCGAACCCTTGGCGTAATAGCTGACGATCGCATTGCCGGAATTTGCATCCTGCTTGTAGAACTTGGTCCAGGCATCGAAGCTCGACGCCTCGACCGACTGCCGCTGCCGGCCTTTGCCGCGGCGCACGCGGGTCATGACGCGGCCGAGCAGTTCGAGGTAACTCTCCGCGTCGATCAGGCCGGAGCGCAGCAAGGTCAGATCGTCGTAGTAGGACGTAATACCCTCGTACACCCACAGCAGGCCCGTGTAGGTCTCGCGGCTTAGTTCGTAAGGATGAAACGCGGCCGGCTTCATGCGCTTCACGTTCCACAGGTGGAAGTACTCGTGACTGACCAGACCTAAGAAACCGCGATAGGCCTCGCTAATGTCGTCTGCCGACTTTGCGGGCAGACTGCCGCGCGCGGCAACGAGGCTCGACGACCAGCAGTGTTCCAGCCCGCCGTAACCGTTGGCGGTGACGTGCAGCAGAAACAGGTAGCGGTCGAGATCCTTCGGCGGCGGCAGCATCTTCATGTGCGCCGAGCAGACCGTTTCGATGTCATGGCACAGCCGCGTCATGTCGGCGAACTGGCGGCCGCGTATCGCCAGCGCGTGCGGAATGCCGTCCACCTCGAACTCGGCGATGCCGAGCTGCCCGATCTCCACGGGGTGGTCGATCAGCTCGGCGTAGTTCGCCGCGGCGTAGCGCCCGAAGCCGTACTGCTCGGCGCCGTCGCGGCGCATGGAGGTGGCCACGCGCCAGTCTTTGCCGACCGGCTTGTCCGGCGGCAGGATCTCGACTTCGCAGGCGCGCTCGCTCAGGCCTTCGGGCTCGAGGAACACGCAGGTGCCGTTGAAGTAGGCATGCGTGTTGTCGAGATGCGCGCCGCGCACGCTCTCGTCATACGCATAGATCTCGGCGATTACGGTCAGCGCCCGGCTGACCGGCGCCGCCTGCCAGCGACTCTTGTCGAGCTTGGTCAGCGGCACGTCCAGGCCGTCCGATTCCGCGCGAATGCCGACAACGTGCCGCGCGTAGTCGCGGATCATGTAGCTGCCCGGAATCCAGGCGGGCATGGCGAACACCTGGCCGTCTGCGGCGGGCTCGTCCAGCGTCAGCCGGACTTCGAACAGATGCGCGGCCGGATTCGCCGGCTTGATGGCATAGCGTAAGGGCGAGGTCATGACGGGCTCACGAAATCAGCGGCTCGGTGAGCTTCAGCGTCAGGCACTTGGCCGAACCGCCGGCTTTCAGAAACTCCGAAAGTTCAACCTCGTTCACTTCGAAGCCGGCTAGCATCAGGCGCGCTTTCAGGGGACCGCTGGCGCGGTGCAGAAACACCTGATCGCCAATATTGACCGCGTTGCAGGCAAAGTTACCGGCATCCATCGTGTCCACGATGATCCGCTTGTGCGGCGGCACGCGCGATTCGATCGCAATCCTCGACTCGTAGTCGAAAGCCGGCGGGTGGTACATCAGGAAGCCGTCGGTCAGCGGACAGAAGCAGGTATCGATGTGATAAAAACGCTCATCGGTCAGCCGGATCGACACGACGTCGAGATCGAAGAAGCGCGCGATCTCGCTGTGCGCCTCGATTTCCGTGCGAAACCCGTAGCCGGTCCACAGCCAGGGCCCGCGGCGGTCACGCAGGCAGTCGCCGGCGCCCTCGAAGCCGATCTTCTCATCGAGGTCCAGCAGCTCGAAACCGTTGTCGCGGAACCAGGCCTTGAAGTGCTCCTCTTCCGCACGGCGCTCCATTGGCATGAAGTGGCTCGCAATCGCCTTGTTGCCGTAAACGGCTCCGGCGTTGGCCGTGAACACCATGTCGGGCAGTTCGGGCTGCGGCTCGACAATCGCAATGTCGGCGTGCTCGCCAATGCGGTCACGCAGCTCCGTCCACTGTTGTTTCGCGCGCTCGAGATTCAGCGAATCGTCGTGGCCCGCCATCCAGGGATTGATTACGTAATCCACCGTAAAAAAGTCCGGTGGACACATGAGTATTTTGTCGCGTGGTGTTGTCATGCTTTACCCTGGGTTTGCTCATCGCGGCCTTTCCGCGGCTGATTGCTTGCTGGCTCGTTGGTTCAGGCCAGCGGAAGGTGCACCTCGGCGAGCATACACCGGACGGAGCCGCCTGCCGACGCCTCGATGTCGCGAATATTGGCAATCGCGAGGCGTCCGTTCCCTGCCAGAGCGTCACGCTGACCGGTATCCAGCGAGTCGAACGCCTGCTGCGACAGCGCCACGACGCGGGCGCCGTCGGCGGCGCGCAGCTCGAGCATGTTGCCCGCAAACGCTTCGAGCTGCGCGTAGCTGAGCGGCATGACGCGGTGGCCCGTGGCCTCGAGGCGGGACAGCACGGCCGCGCGCTGCGCCTCGTCCGGGATACATTCGGCGCAGATGAACGCGAGTTCCTCGCCAATGCTCATGAGTACGTTGGTGTGGTAGATCGGCTGGCCGTTCCGGTCCACGGCGTCGAACGCGACGATGTCGTAGTCGAGCTGCTGCGCAAAGTCGCCGAGCGCATCGAGCTGGGTGCGCGACGACAGGCAGGCGTAAGCCACCCGGTGCTGCCGGTCGAGCACGAGGCTGCCGGTGCCCTCCAGATAGTGCCCGTCCCGCTCGTGGGCGCTTAGGTCGATCACGTCGCCGACGTGGAAACCGTGCCGCTCGTTGAGCAGGTCGAGCACGTCGAGGCGGCGCTCGGTGCGGCGGTTGACGGCCTCCATCGGATACAGGACAACGCGGCCGTCCGCGTGCATGCTGATCCAGTTGTTCGGGAACACGCTGTCCGGCGTGTGCGGCTCAGGCGTATCGTCCACGACGACGACGTTGACGCCCGCGCCGGCCAGCGCCGCCGCCAGCGACTCGAACTGTTCGAGGGCGCGCCGCTGCTGTTCGCGCGCCGGCAGATCGATGTTCTCCATGAACGCGTTCGACCCGGCCGTCTCTGGATTCGCCTCGAAACGCGCGGGCCGGATCATGAGGACGGTGCCGGCAAGTTGGGATTCGTGTACGGTCATGCTGCGGCTCGAATCGTTGGGAACCAGCGGCTATTGTACGCCGGAAAGACCGGCGAGCTTGCGTCGGCGGCCCGCGAAAATCAAGCTGTGCGGAGCCCCTGTAACCCCAGCACAAGGAACCGTCCCATTGGCGAAAAAACCGCTGCTTCGAGCCTTGAGAAATCCCGCCTGGCTGTGTTTCACCTGGTTCGGCATTACTGCCGGCGTAAGCCTTCTGGCCACGCCGGCGCGGTTTTCGGCCGGCAGCGTTACGCGGCCGATCGCGCTGGATGTCGGCCGCGAGGTATTCGCGGTGCTCAACAAGGCGGAGCTGGTTATGCTGGTGGCGCTGCTGATCCTCGTGCGCACGTCCGGCGACGCGCGCCGCTTCCTGCTGACGGCCGCCGCTCTCACGCTAATCGTCGTCGCGCAATCGGCCTGGCTGCTGCCGGAGCTGTCCGCGCGAACCGACATGGTGCTGGCCGGGCAGACGCCGCCGCCGTCGATGGCGCACGCGGCCTATTCGATACTCGAACTCCTGAAGCTCGCGCTCCTGCTGTGGACCGGCTTCAGCGCGCTCGCGGGAGCGCGCGGCGGCGAATCAGGCCTGCGCTGACGGTCGGCCGGACACCGCTTCGTACCAGCGAGCCAGTGCCGCCGCGTCCTCCGGCGCATGCAGCTTGCCGCGTTTTGCGAAATCCACGAACACGAGCGCAGTGATGTCGGCAATCGAGTAGTGCTCACCGGCGAGGTACGTGCTCTCGCCGAGCCGCCGGTTCATCTTGTCGAGAAATCTGAGCACGCGTTGCCGGCCGCGGACGGCAAGCTCGGGGATCTGCTCGTAGCTCTCGGCCCCTGGCAGCGCGCGGCCCTTGAGTCCCGCGACCGAGTTGCGGAACGCATCGGCCATGGCCATTAGGCCCTGCTGCTCCACCTTGCTGTTCCACATGGTGGTAAGACCCTGCTCGACGGCCGAGCTGCCGAACAGCGCCGGCTCGGGCTTGAGCGCCTCGAGATAGCGGCAGATTCCGAGGACATCGGTAATGAGCACGCCGTCCTCGAGTTCGAGCACGGGCACCGTGCAGTCCGGATTGACGGCCCTGAACGTGTCGCTGAACTGCTCGCCGTTACCGAGATCGACCTCGACCGTGTCGACCGACAGCCCCTTCTCGGCCAGGAAGATGCGTACCCGCCGCGGGCTGGGCGCCGTTTTGCAGTCGTACAACTTCATGAGTCTTGAGCCTTCTGTTCACGTAGCGGCGCACGGGTCTTGCGCACGGTCTCGGCATTCTGCCCGAACAGGAGCGCCTTGGCGTCATCGTCGGTTGCCTCCGTGCGCTTCCAGTCGCTGCCGAGATCGACACCGCGGCGTACCGCCGGACGTTCTTTCATGTGATCGTACCAGCGCTTGAGATCCGGGAAGCCGGCCACGTCGTTGCCCAGCCTCCTGTAAGGCCGCACCCAGGGGAACGCCGCGATATCCGCAATGGAGTAGTCGCCGGCGAGATACTCCCGCTCTCTGAGCTGCTCGTCCATGACCGCCAGCAGGCGATCGTATTCCCGGCCGTAGCGCTGCTCGGCGTAGGGCACCGGTTCCTTGAGATAACTCTTGAAGTGACTGAGCTGTCCGGCCATGGCGCTCAAACCCGCGGCTTGCCAGAACAGCCACTGCAGCACGTCGTAACGCGCGGCCGTGTCTTGCGGCAGCAGGCGGCCGGACTTCTCCGCGAGATACAGGAGGATTGCGCCGCTTTCGAACACCGCGAGGCCGTTGTCCGTATCGACTATGGCCGGCATGCGGTTGTTCGGACTGATCTTCAGGAATTCGGGCTTGAACTGGTCGCCGGCGCCGATATCGACGGGGACGGTGCGGTAGTCGAGCTCGCATTCCTCGAGCATTATCGACGCCTTGTGGCCGTTGGGCGTGGGCCAGTAGTACAGATCGATCATAGCGGCGGCACCAGTGTGTTAGCGGGCGTCATTCAGTATAAGATAAAACGTAAGACAGGAATCGAAGCCCCTCCGCCGAGTGTTCGAAATACCCAATAGCTACTGGATTACCGGCGCCGTCACCGCAATGCTCACGGTGGTGTGCGTGCTCTTGCACTACGAGGGTTTACGCGTGCTCTCGGACATGCTGCCGAAACCGAAACATCACGACCGGCGGCGCATGATCCTGCTCATCCTGAGCCTGCTCGCCCTGCACGTGGTCGAGATCTGGATTTTCGGTTTTGCCTATTTCACGCTGCTGCAGGATCCCGCTTTCGGCAGCATCGAGGGGCTCGAAGCGCTTACCCTCGTTGACAGCGTGTACTACTCGGCGATGGTGTTCACGACCGTGGGTTTCGGCGATCTGTACCCGACCGGCGCCGTGCGCGTCATGACCGCCATGGAAGGGATTACCGGGCTCACCATGATTACCTGGTCGGCCTCGTACACCTTCGTTGAAATGTCCAAGGTATGGAATGAGCGAAAATAGCGGTAGCGGGGACCTCGTAACGCTCGCGGCACCGGACGGCAGCGAGATTCCCCTGCGCATCTGGCCGGCCGGCTCCGCGCCGGTCCGCGGGGCCCTGCAGATCCTGCACGGACTCGGCGAACATGCGGACCGCTACGAGCGCTTCGCGCAAGCCGCCAACCGGCATGGCTACCTGGTCTGCGCGCACGATCATCGCGGTCACGGCAGGCGGCCGGGCCAGCGCAACTTTTTTGCGCCGAGCGACGGCTGGGCGCTGCTCGAAAGCGATACTCTCAAGGTCCGCGAGCACATCGGGAATATCGCTGCAGAAGCGCCGGTCATTCTGCTCGGCCACAGCATGGGCTCGTATCTGGCGCAATACGTGGCGATGCACTACGGCGGCCGCTTCAAAGGCATGATCCTGTCCGGCTCGACCTGGCCGTCGCGGGCGCAGGTGCTCGCGGGCTACGGGCTTGCCCGCCTCCTCGCGCACAGCCGCGGCGTGCGTAAACACAGCCCGCTGCTCGACAAGCTGGGCTTTAGCGCATTCAACCGCCGCTTCGCACCGGCGCGCACTGAACTCGACTGGCTGTCGCGCGATCCGGAGGAAGTCGACCGCTACGTCGCCGATCCGCTGTGCGGCGGGCCGTTTACGATTGGGCTTTGGGCGGACCTGCTGGGCGGCCTGTTACGGATTGGCACTAACGACGCCATTAACCGTATTCCCGGTGAGCTGCCGATACTCATTACCGGCGGCGCGAAGGATCCGGTCGGCGGTGAACGCGGCATGGGGGAGCTCATGCTGCATTACGCCGAGACCTCCCATCAACGGCTGGCGCTCAAGATCTATGCTGACGGCCGTCACGAGATGCTCAACGAAACCAACCGCGACGACGTCATGCGCGACTGGCTGGAATGGGTAGACGGAGTGGCCGGCTAGTGCAATACGCTACGGCCATTACGCCGACGATGGCGGAACTCATCGACCCGGCCGATCCGCTGGATCCCATAAGCCTGCAGTTTGTGCCTGCCCCGGAAGAACTCGACCGCCGGGCTGACGAACTCGACGATCCGATCGGCGACAGCCCGCACTCCCCGGTCGAAGGCATAGTGCACCGCTACCCCGACCGCGTGCTGTTGATGCCCTTGACGGTTTGCCCGGTGTACTGCCGCTTCTGCTTTCGGCGCGAAACCGTGGGCGGCCCGGAAAGCGCCGTATTGCCGCAGGCCAAACTGGATGCGGCCATCGACTACATTCGCCGCTCGCCGGGAGTATGGGAGGTCATACTCTCGGGCGGCGATCCGCTGATTCTGGCGCCGCGCCGGCTCGACAAACTGTTGCGGGCGCTGCGCGATATCGCTCACGTGAAGATCATCCGGATTCATACGCGCGTGCCGCTCGTCGATCCGAAGCGGGTCGACGATGCGCTACTCGATGTCCTCGACCGCGCAAAACCCGTATATGTCGCGCTGCACGCTAATCACGTCCGCGAGTTTACGCCGGCCGGCCGCGCGGCCGTCGCGCGGCTCGCTGACCGCGGCGTTGTGCTGCTCGGCCAGACCGTGTTGCTCAAGGATGTCAACGACAGCGTTGCCGCGCTCAGCGACCTGATGCGCTGCTTCGTCGAGAACCGGGTCAAGCCGTATTACCTGCATCAGCTCGACAAAGCGCCCGGCACCGCGCGCTTCCGGGTGCCGCTCGCAACCGGCAAAGCGCTGGTCGAAGCACTGCGCGGCGGCGTTTCAGGTCTTTGTCAGCCGACTTACGTACTCGACATTCCAGGCGGCCACGGCAAGTCGCCACTCAATGCCGATTACGCCGAAGCACGGGACGGAGAATGGCGAATCACGGACTTCAAGGGACGGCGGCACGGTTACCGAGACTGAGCGGGAAACCGGGGTCGGGACCCAAAAAATTTTAAGACCAAGAAAAAAAAAAAAAAAAAAGAGGGTGGAAACCCGGTTTTTTTTTTTAAAA
>JBCBSC010000037.1:0-37449 GCA_039819385.1 Pseudomonadota bacterium
GCGCCGGATAGGCGAGAATGACTGTGTCACATCCCGTTGCTCTTGCGAAAGCCAGTGCCTCATAGACGTCTGCCTCTGAGATGCGGTTTCTCCCGCGCTCGACATGCCCCTTGTACTTTGCATCGACGATAAAGCTAGCTTCGCCTTGAGGTGCAGATAAGACGATAAGATCTGGAGTCACGTTTGCAGTGGTTGCCGGTCCTAGCGCGCCTTGTTCGTACTTGCGTCTCGTTCCGATCGCGCGTGGCAGTTGGGATTGAACGCGATTCGAACCAAGCCCCACTCTGAGTGCAACGCCCAGCAGATCCTCCCAGACTCGCCATGTATTCAAGATGTACCCTGGTGCTCTGGCACTCCCGGTTTTGTACGTCAATCCGAATCCGTTAATCACATCAACGGACAAGTCGAAGAGCGGCTGCCATCGCTTGGATCGACTAGGCAGCCTCGACTTTCGCATTATTCGGCCGACACTTCTCTGGGGAGCAAGTGCGGCGATCATTCGTTCCAATTGTGCGATGGCAATCGGGTCACGGAGATTTACAAGCAATTGGCGGGCCGCGGTGAGTATGGTGCCGTTGAATACATTTTGCCGATCGAAGGCCATTGACGTCTGACGAAAACCATCCTCTGTGGGTTGCAAAACATCGACAGCATCAACATCGCCATCTAGGGAGAAGTCTTCGAATTCCGCAGGTCGATACGACCGAAGAGGTCTTCGATAGTTGCTCCAGAACATTCCTGTCATCGCGCGTGCAACCAGAGTATGTAAGTCTCCGCGGTCGCCCGGCGAGGCTCGCAATTGCTCCGCGTTGAGCAACCGACCGTGCCGAGACAGGGTTGCGATGAAGAAAAAATCTTCCCGCCACCGAGAGTTATCTGAGTCCAGCCCTAGAAATTTCGGCGAGATTTCAATCTCGATGCCAGGAGCAACTCTAAGGAGACCTGCCATATCGAAAGCGCGCACGCTTTCGCCTGCCACTGTCAATGGATTGGTCGAGAATCCCAAAGCTTTACCGGCTCTGTCACCGCAGATTAGTAAGAGATCCCGGACCTCCTGTCGGGCAAGATTCATTTGGCCCGAAATCTCAGGGATCAAGCTTATGGGCGCGCCATACTCTATTATTGACCAACGCTCAACAGGAGCCATTACTAGCCGATTACGGCCCGAAGAAGAGGGTATATGTTGTCCGCAGTAACCTCATTAGGCCCGGTGAGATCGAGTCGGGGCTCATCTGCGAACGTCGTTTCCTCGAGCAAGTAAAGATGATTGTTTGGGCCACCAATGACATTCAGAACCGCCGCAATGCCTCGTATGTCACCGAAAAACACCTCGTCGACGTGCGCCTGTACGTAACTCCATGCCTCGGCTACAAATTGTTTCGCGTCATCGAGATCCTGTGGCGGCGCCCCTCCACCAATCAAGAAGATCCCATGTCCAATCTGGAACTCCGCGCCGCGCCCTAACCGAACTCGGTCATTGATCGCTTGCCAGGCACGAACTGCGGCCCTGTAAACGTCAGAAGCAGCGTTGGCTTGTTCGGGAATCTCACCGGCGGGCGATCCCAAGCCGAAGAACTCGGTCAGGACGCTTTCCGCCGGCTGAAGCCGAAAGTTCGCCCATCGTCGGAGAAAAGCAACATCGAGTGGCTCAACCGACGTGTCGGCTTGGTTCATTGCCGCAAGAATATACAAGTGTTCAGGTAGCGCATATTCGACGACGTTGCCAGTGTCCGGGTCGACTATCTCGAAGAACTGTGTCAGCGGGCGCACGCCGTTGTCATCTGCGAGGCGCTTGTCTGGCTCTATGGCAACGATACTACCTCCGAAGACCTGGACCGCGGGCCCTCTATTAATTTCATCGATAACAAGCAGTGAAGCACCCTCTTCTGCTTTTGCGTGCTCGCTTGCACGATACAAGGTGCCAGGCATTACACGAAATCCTGTTTCGCCAGGTGTGGTTACGGGAACAAGCCCGGATACGAACTCTCTATACTTTGAGTTCTGGTGAAAGGTCGTGCGAAATACTTGCCGATTCGTTCTTGCAGGGGCGGGCAATACGTCCTGTAGCTCTGCCTGCATATCTCCTGGAACCTGTTCCGGAATCGCCACGGCCGCGCCCGGCACATGCACCGGACCTGCCGCGGCCTGATCGACGAAGCTAGAAGTCTCAAACGCTTTGGCTACATTTGCCAGTAATCGGGACTTTCCGGTCCCTGGCGCACCAGAAATCAACACGTTTCGGCGATCCCTCAGAAGACGCATAACCTTGATCACGTCTGTTGTTGTCTCATTGGCCATTGCAGAATGACTCCTTCGTTTCAAAGTCAACGAAACCTACCATCGAGACGTTCGCTCGCCGCCGTGCGCGAAGACAGCCCACTATCATGTCTCTCACTTGGGCATGCCATCCGCCCTTTTCGAGAGACCGGTCCGTAGTGAACTCCGGCCAAACCCGACCATCATCGTTTTGCACGAGCATTAAAATTGCGGTGCCTGTCCCCTCCGACGGCAGTTTATTCACGGGCAGATATCTGTCGACGTTCGCAAGGCGGCCTTCGTTAGGGCGCGCGCTGGTCGGAGGATGAAAGAATGCATCTCCGCTATGTTCTTTGCCGTTCTGTACCCAATGCAGCCTTCCTCGACAGATGCCTTTGTCAGAAACGTCTGGGAACATACGACTAAAGACGGGACCAAATTTGTCAAAAGGTCGGAATCGCAGGTCCCTTGCCCCGCCACCCGCAGTTGGGTCGTCATTTGACTCTGCCTCGAACTTTCTTCGATCTCCAGCAACAATCTCTTTAAATACGATACGCATTACGTTCGCCGGCTTCAGGTTTGGATCGATCATTCGCTAGTTCGCTTCCGAATACACGGTTTGTTTCTGTACCGTTTCTGCAAATTCAGAAGGCACGTACGGAATCGCTCCAGCTCCGCGCGCCGCAGCGACTCTTCGATCAAGATCCTTAGCCGGCACTTTGAATCTCTTTGCAGCTCGAGACAGCAAGAAATCTCTTGTAATCGTTGAAACTCGCTCATCAGCCAGTGCAGGCTGGCCGCGATCGAGAATCGGAAAATCCTCTAGCATAAGCTGAAGCTCTTCAAAACCCAGTCCGTATCCAATGAGCACGAGAATATCTGCGTCAGCTCGTAACTTCGCCACCTCCCAAGGACTAAATGGAGAATGACCGGAATCTATATCGGCTAGATCCCTTGACAATTCAGCTAACCTGCTACCAGACAATGTCGACGGCTCAAGCTTCGGCAGAGGAAGCCCAAGAAGAAGAAAATAGTTTACGGTGGTTGTCAGCACCCTCCTCAACATCCAATCGAATGGAATGCTGTTTGTTATGCCAACCCAAAGGTGCAGTCGCTCCTCACTGGGATCATTAGGAAAGACAACAGTTGGGACCTTGTTTCCGCAAACAACACCTGCGGGAACTATTGCGGAATTCATCGATCTCTCATTCGTCTGCCCTGCGATATCACAGAATCCAACTCGCACCAGCTCCGATCTTTCAAGCGCTTTTCGACTAAGCTCTCTTTGGTCAATATAGAACTGCGGTATTACCTGGGACTCACCGGGCGGCAGTCGTGTCCATATTGCACGCCGGCCAGTCCCGGCGTCGTAGGCCTTGGCTCCAAATCGGTGCGCCTGCACCATACGACCCTCAACCACTGGCAGCGTGTGCTTTCCAGCACTCTTGACAAAGTGCTTTCTTTCGCGAGTCATGTCGACTTCGCGTGCAAACACAGGGTACCAAGTCGAGGAAGGATCCGACCAAGCAATGCCGGTATTCGCCATCCGCTCGAACACGCACCATTCTTTTTCGCTCCGAACTTCAGGCAAAGTGAGATCGGCTCGCATCTTTCGTAAAGACGAACGCGCGATTCGAGTTTTCTGATTGAGCTCGACGCCGCGCGGCGTTCCAGTCGCATGCCTAAGGCTTATCGGACCCTTTCTATTAGTGCCTAAGTCTCGCGGTCGGGAGTAGCTCAGCGCTAGAAACTTGAATCTAGTATCAATCGCGAAGAACTTTGATTTGTTATCGAATATTGTAATCTTCAGGTCTTCCGCGTTGTGAAATAGATATTTACGAAGATCCTCAGTACCACTAGATCGAATTAGACCGGCGGGTACCAGTATCGCGACCGTGCCGCATGGTCTTACCAGCTCAGTTGCCAAATGAAGAAATGCCATATAGAGATCCGGTTCACCTGAGCCTCCAAGGTCGAACTTGTCTACAAGCTTCTTGGCATAACTTGCCACATTGGCCTTTTCTCGCTCATAACTCTTTGAGTCGATCGACCGATAGGTAGCGCCGTAGTGTCTCTCCGCTCCATTCGCCTGTAGGTATTCGTGACGGGTTAGCTTCACTTTTTCCCACGGCGGATTCCCGATAACAAGATCGAAACCCTCTTGCGACAGTTCCTTCCAGTCGCCTTCTGTTGCCATCAGGCTGTCCATACATCGGAAGTTCGCCCACATTGAAATGACTGCGTTCAGGTCGTCAGTCAACGATGCTAAAGCGAGCCTGGCACCGCGAAGGGCTACGGGAGACACGTCGACAGCGTATACACATCGAGATAGCCAACTAGAGAAGTCCCCACGCCTAGCTCCGTGATGGGTAACCGCGACCGCTGCGAGCAAAATCCCCGCTCCGCAAGCGGGATCAAGAACTTTCGAGTTTCCGTTCAACCCGTTGCAGCCGATCTCCGAAATGTATTGGGCAAGGCGAAAGTCTGTGTGATATGCACCGGAGGATCGCTGAGTTTGTTTTTGCAGCGGCTCCCGGGCTAGAGCGCTAAGCGCTAGCGATGGGTGCATCGGCAATTCTGTTAGTGCTGACAGAATAGTAGACGCTTCCCTTTCCAGGTCCGCCAGGGCGACAACCGGCTCTATAGCGAATGCGTTGAAATAACCGCTTAATGGAATTCCGCCCAAGCGACATGCCGCCGCCTCCAAAACCTGCATTCTTGTCTCAAACGAATCGTGGTGGTGGCGTCTGCATATGGCATCAAGAGCTTTCTCAGTCGTTGTGAGGACAAGTTGTTCGATTGGCTTTGGTGCACTCATGCTACGTTTCCTGCAAGCATCTCTTGATTGCGCTCCTTCTCTACAACAATCAAATACTCGCGCACTTGTGAGCTATTTGAACTAGCAGTTCTATTGGGTCTGTAGCGGCCAACATTTCTTAGGGCGTGTGTAGTCACATCACCCATAGCTTCAAGATTTGAATGAAGCTCATCGATTGGTACGTGACCCTCCGCGCTATACGAAAGAAGAATACGTTGCGCATCGAGATTCTGAATTAAGTCAGAAAGTGCTTGTAGGGCCTTTACCTTGTAACAAAAGACAGACGCTTTGCTTTGCCACGGTCTCAATCCAGATACACCAATAACTTCTGGCTCATCTCCGATCGCGACTGTTTCTGGTATGTGGTAGTAGGAAGCGTATTGTCTTTTTGTGTAAGGGGGGTCGAGATAGACGAGATCGTTCGATTCTACTGCCAGACTTGCGACGTCTATTGACGTTGTGATGACGTTAGAACGTGCTTGCTTTAGCTCCCGCGGAGTGAGCGAAATGTCCTTAAGTGCGGTCGATTGCCAGCGGGACAAGAAACACCCGTAGGTTCCGGCGATGTTCGCCACTCGATTCATTGCACTTAGTAAGTCCGCGATGAGAAGCGTTGACTCAATCTTCGTGATCCGCCTCTGAGTCTGCCATAGCGCTATTTCACGCCGGATAGCGTCTATGCGACCAGCATTGCCTTCCGTAAAGTAGCGCCTCTGAGTCTCAGTAAAGTTGTTTGACGCGGGACTATATTCACGCCAAATAGGACCCTCGATGGGAGCCAGGCTATTTAAGCTTTGAATCGCAGCGGCATATCCACCATGAGCACCAAAGGAAACTTGGTCGTCGGCGATCAATCTTGCCTCAGTAACGACTACCGCGCTCTGCAAATGATCGTTCGCCCATATTGGCCACCCGAGCTGGGCTGCAGACTCCGCTACCGCGCCGGTGCCGCAGAAAGCGTCAACGAATCGACCACCGGTGGGACGATCTCCAAGGTGTTGCACGATTGTGTCTGCAAGTCGTGCTTTTGAACCGATATATCGGAAGGTCACAGCAAAATGCCTCCGTGCTTTAAAGCCAGCCTAATCACTGCCAGTTCGCTCATTGCTGCTAGGTAGCGAAAACGGAAGCTGTACATTCTCTTGCTGGTGTCGCTCCAAAAACTCGATAATCGCTTGCCGTCCTAACCAAGCCACTGCAACCCGGTGCTTCTCCGCAAGAGCGTTGAGCATCTGGTAGTCCGCCTCTGAGACATTAATCGTTACTCGGTGCTTCGACGGCATAAAAATTTGGCCTCCTACGCCAGATATGCAGCAGTATGCAGCTAGGTGCTGCACCTCAAAGTATGGTTGGTCCGGTTTCGTGACGCAAGCAATCTAAAATTTCTAAGATTCAGCCCGGATCTCGCCTGCAAAGCGTCCTGCTTAGAACTTCGCCTGGGAGACGACCCCGACCAAGAAATGGTCGCAGGCTGATCACGAAGCTTCTTTAGGGGCCCGAGAAGCCAAGATATATCCCTGCTTATTCGCCGGATTTACCCACACAATCATCGCCTGGATAAGTGCACAAATCGGCTTGACTCGCCGACTCGCTAATCACTCGCCGCCATTCGCCGTTGGAGCCGACCCCAAGAATGGCCGGCGCGAGCCATAGGCTCGCCGCCACCCCATTCTCTAGACCGCGGCGTGCTCCGAGAGAGTAATCCTCGGCGAGGGCAGATTGTACTCAACTGTCCAGTTGTAGCGGTCACTCGCCGCTATTTGGCAGTTCGACAGAATCTTGTCGGTCCGCTTCGTAGCGTCCCGCGTCCGACAGTTGATATGCATGCCTGTTGGGCTGGCCGACATTTTCAATCAGCTCGTCCTTTTCCGCGATTCGCAGCGCCTCCCTAAACGCTCCCCGCGGCATCATTTCTTTGATATCTGGATCATTTTCCAAAGCGTCTTTGGATGGTCGGCGTCCGTTCTCGTTGAATCGTCGCAGCGCTCTTAGAAGGTCCGGAATGAACCGCACTCTCACCCCGTTGGGCGTCGTCGCCTCAGGCAAAGGCTCTAAAGGTACCAATATGCCGGAGTCCATTCGAAAGTAACGCCGTCCGGTTTCTGGGCCGTGGCTTAGTCGTCCGTGGGACAACTCCACGACCGCCTGCCTTTCCGCATCACCAACGTTGTACTGATCGGGCGAAAACATCTTGCGAATAGCCGCCTCGGGGAGCCGACTCATAAACAAGTTGGAGCGAGCATGCTGACTATAGAGCGCACTTCCGGACGTTGCGTACGCAGCGTCCATCGGCGAGGCGGTTGTGCCGTCTTTTGCTTGAGCTTTGGTCGTATGCGATGCCACCAATACTCCGCTATCTGGAAATTCGTTCGCGATTCGATTCAGCGTATGCACGACAGTATCGGCGCCATCGTCGTCATTTTGCGAACCTACTATCGCCAATCGCAAAGGATCGATACCGATAAGTATGTCGCGAGACGCGAACTCCCGAATCGTCTCAACAAGACAATCGATGAATTCGTTGTTCGGTACGATCGCCCTGTCCCGGCGAATCACCAGCCCAGCACCGTATTGGCCTGTCAAGGTGAATCGCCGAAAATTCTTTCTCACACGGTCCATGAACTCATCCGCCGCGGCACTACCCTGAGTCTTGAGGACTTGATTCCGTTGATACTGAATCAACAGTTGAAAACGGCGAAGAATTCGAGGGTCGCTGTCTTCGTAGTTCAACAAGATGGCCGGGCTCGGCTCGAGCGACGTGGTCCCGAAAATACCTAGAAGATCGTGCCCAGTCGCCCTGGCGACCAAAAGGTTATGCAGAAAAGTAGTCTTGTAACTGGACAAAGCGCCAGCGATGACCGTGTAGCTTTCCGTTGGGACTATGCCTGGCAGCAGATACTTTTCTGGCGTTAGCGCCGCTAATAGCTCCGCGTCAGTGAATGCACGGAGACTAAGGTCCGTTGCGACAGCTGGCGAGTACTTGTCGGCGGCATCACGCGCCATCTTGCCGGCCTTATCGTACATTTCCTGCCAGATGGACGGGTTGTGTGACCAGGCCGATTGGTGCTCACGGAGTACCGCTCGTACCAATTCTGCAGATTCGTCAGGGGGTACGCCCTTAGCAACGTACCGCCCCGTTAGGCGAAGTGTTGGGCTACGAATATGCTTGCCATCGCGTATTAGTTGAATGTCATCTGTCGCCTTTCCTTTTCGACGCTCAACCGGCGCATCCGCACGTAATTGACCCTGATCACGTGGGACTATCGGATCAGGCGGGCACTCCAACTCATCGACGCACACACCGCTCGTTCGAACGATTTCGAGCTGCGCTTGCCCGGAAACCTGACCAAAATAGTAGGTCTGCGACAGCGTGAAGCTCTCGGCTCCGGCTATGCCTCCTAGGATCGCGTTCACGATTCCACAGTATCGGTATCGTTCTTGCTGCAAATATGCAGTCGGCCCTGAAAGCGGACTGGCAAGCGGAACCATCGCGCGCCACCGCGGTTTGTCCGGTGTGTGGCTGGGGCTGCTGTAGATGATTGCCTTTAATCCCGCCTCTCGTAGCAATATTGCGGCTGTTTCGATCGATACAGTCTCGCCGTCGTAGTCGATCTCGATTCCCGATATCTGCCTTACGTTCTCGTTATTCCGAATTGCACCAAGCTTTACCGTACCGTCTGATTGAAGAGACTTGCGTCGTTTATCTCCGAATTCGCCAAGTTTTAGCAGTCGAAGACGGTCCTTTTGACTTCTAGGCTCCTCTACACGAATGAGGTTCTCAAGCTCGTCAAGCGAAACAACGCCCGCGAAGTCGATATGCATTCCATGTCGAGACGAGAATATCGTTAGAAAGACACTCGCCCCGGCCGGCTCGGCTGCCGCCGAAGCCTTCTGCAACGCTTCGCGCTTCTTCACGCGACGAGGCATGTTTACGAACACTCCCGAGCACTCGAGCCTTCGGTTCCAAGCTTGGAGATTAGCGCCCTGATATCTTCCACACGCCAAACAGTTGTACTCGGACCGAGCTTGATTGGGCGCGGAAAACGCCCAGCGCGAATTCCGCGATACCAGCTTCGTTTGCTGACTGGGATACGCTCCAAGACTTGATTTAGCCGGAGAAAACCTTCGCCATGATCTAGCGCGTCCATGGCTTCGTCTCCCGTTTCTCGGCGCCTTGGGAAACCGTGCAGGTCTCTATGTACTCATGCAGCTGTTTCTCTGGATATCTAACAGCGGATCCGAATTTGGCGAAGACGGGCCCGCCGCCGAACTGACGTCTCTTACGTAACCAGGAAATACTGACACCGAGCCGCTTGGCAGCCTCGAACTCCGATAGCATTCGCGATTGATCTGTTTTCATCCGTTTGGTCTCCAGCGTCGACCTGCATGGCCTACGCGAGACACATTGACTTCGGATGATAGGAATTGCTTGGGAACGACATGTCCCAAACTCATGCTAGTTTGGGCAAGGCTCGCGCTACATCTAGCCTTCAGCGAATCCTTCTCTTCTTTCTTGGCTTCTTAATATCGCGGATGCCGAAAGTAAATCCGCGAATGGATAGTTCGCCCGCTTCGTTTCGGAACGCAAGGGGGCGTGACGATCGACGAGCTCGGTAGACTAAGCGCTCCAATTCTTCTGCGGTGAATCGCCGAAGACCCTTCCCGTCTGCAGGCGCGAACAACTCGTTTAGGCGATTTGCAGATTCTAGGCATGCGACGTCCATCTTCTCTCCACCTGGCCCATCCTCTCCGATGGGCTCTCCGTCTTTGTCGACGATAAGGCTTGGGTCTGCGTCGTCCACATAGCATTCCCCATAGTAGCTAGCCATAGCCCAGTGCACTCCGAGAGCGAGCATCAAATCTCGAGCTGTCGGGATAGCCTCATCTCGCCCAGTCTTAACGTCGATCCCTTGATCATTTGCAACCTTTAGAGCCGTAATCAGCTCTTCAGGAATAGGGGCTGTGGTGCTTTGCCTAAGGAAGTGCTGTATCCAGTTCCCCAGCCTAGTTGGCTGCTCAACCAATCGCTCGGGGTCCAGCCGCTCAGTTGGGAACATCCCAAAATCGACTGCGATGTCCTTCAAGGTCGGGGATTTCGGTTTCTTACGAGTGTTGGTCATTCCGACTCACCCAACCTGAGCTCGCTCGACTCGATTGGTCTTCGAATTATTCGCAATCAGCCCATCCAAGTAGTCCGACCATTTCTGCATCATCGCTCGGCGTTGATCCAGGTATCTCGTTCGGTTGTATGCCCGGCCGTTGGCGTCTCGGACCGCATGAGCGAGTTGGTGCTCAATCCAATCGACCCGATATCCAAGAACCTCATCGAGTAGTGTTCGCGCCGTTGCTCGAAATCCGTGCGGTGTCAGCTCGTCTTTTCCGATACCCATTCTTCGAAGCGCCGCCGTTAGCGCGGCGTCGCTCATTGGCTTCTTCACGCTACGCGCACTAGGGAACACATACCTGCTACGCTCGGTGTATGGTCGAAGCGCCTCCAAAAGCGAGAGCACCTGGCGACTTAGAGGGACCGTATGTGGCTCCTTCATTTTCATCTTCTTTGCAGGAATGCTCCAGAGGGCATCTTCAAAGTCGATCTCATCCCATTCCATGTGCCGCAGCTCGCCGGGGCGGACGAATATGTGCGGAAGCATGCGAAGTCCAATTCGGACTGTAGGAGTACTAGCCTCGTACTCGTCGAACGCGGCTAAGACACCGCCGAGCTGAATAGGGTCGGTGATTGCTGGGAAATGTCGTTTAGGCGACGGCTTTAGGACTCGACGTAGGCTCAACGCAACGTTTCGCTCTGCTCTTTCCGTCGCCACAGCAAGATCGAGAATCGCTCGCGCGATGCTCTTGACGCGTCGAGCCGTTTCAATGGTACCGCGATCCTGGATGCGCTCGAGAATCTTCCACAGCTCAGTGACAGTGATGTCGTTTACCGGACGCGACTTCAACGGCGCCAAGAATCGATTGATTCGGGATTCCACCCTTTCTGTGTATCCGGGCGTCCAATGATCGCGTTCCCGATCGAGCCATTCGTCGGCGATCGCTCCAAACGTGTTCTCGGCAGCGTCGCGTTTCGCACGGCGATGGACCAGCGGATCTATGTCGTTACGAAGAAGCGCCTTTGCGTCTGAACGTGCAACGCGAGCTTCTTTGAGACTGACTTCGGGATAGACGCCGATTCCTAAGCGTCGGTCGCGACCGTGAACTCGATATTTGAGGCGCCAGTACTTCGAGCCGTTCGGATGAACTTCGATGTACAAACCACCGCCATCGAAACGCTTGTAGATACGTTCCTGTGGTTCGAGTCGACGGACGACTGATTCGGTGAGTTTGTTGCTTGTCATGTTGGGGTAGTCGAGAGAAGAAAACTGGCCTACTACCCCAGCTACTACCCTTCGACTTTGTTGTCGTTAATGCCCCAACATGCTCCTTTATGCTACTGCGGAAGTCAAATAAGTGCATGAAAAACAAGAACAATTTTAAGTTAAATGTCCCTGTATGCCCCTATATGCTCCTCTATGTCACAACGAAATGGTGGCCAGGGGCGGAATCGAACCACCGACACGCGGATTTTCAGTCCGCTGCTCTACCAACTGAGCTACCTGGCCATCTGGTGCTTTTTGTCTTTCCAACGCGCCTGTCCGGGCAAAGAAACCCTGAACGATCAGCACAAAAAACAGCCCGCCGGTACTCCCGGCGGGCTGCGTATTAGACCGACTGGGTCAGAGTCAGTCAAGCGGAAATCGCCCCGGCGGTGGGTGCCCGGGCGTCGCCGCTGTGCGGGTCGTTTCCTGACCCACGGGGGTCGGCTTTACATATCGATCGCCTCAGCCACCTCAACCGAGCCGCCGGCCGTCAGAACCGGGCAACCCTTGGCCTTGGCGATGGCGTCGTCATCATCGTCAGCCTCGAACAGCCCGTAGCCGCTAGTCGGGTTCGAGCCGCCGTCGTTGGTGACCGTGCCGTCGGGGTGGACGGTCTTCGACATTCCTACCGGGTTGCCGCCGTCGACCACCGCGGCGCCCATGCCGCCAAGCCAGTTGCCCCAGGCGTCCATGACTTCCTTGACCTCGGCTTCGGTCTCCGGATGGCTGCCCCCGTGATACACAAATAGATATTTCGCCATGTTCCCTCTCCTTCTTACTAACGAGTTGCTGATCTGGAGGGTAGAGATTACAGCCAATGGAAATGCGTACAATCGCCATTCTTGCCAAATTTTTGGCTCAGTAATTGTGTAAACTGCACAATTATGGCGATTCTAAGCAAAAGCCTCCGCGAACTCTCCCAAAAAGGCTTTAGGCCCGCGGCCGCCGCCCATCTCGGCGCCTCCCTCGACACCATCGCACGCTCACTGACGGCCGCCATCCGCGACGAAATCCCGGCCTTCACGACAACCGGCAATCCGGACATCCTGCCCCAGCTCGACACCCACACCCTCGACCACCTCACCGAGATCCACCGGCTGATCGGGGACTCCAATCAGCCGCAGCTCGAGTTCGTCCGCCGGCATGCCGCCCGCCGCGCCGAGCAGCACTTTCCGCTCGAAGCCACGCTCGAGGCCTACCGCTGCAGCCACCGCCTCATTGCCGCCTGGCTGCGAAACGCCGCCGCGGGCTCCGACGCCTCGAGCGTCATCGACCAGTTCGCGCGCGACTACATCAACACGGTCAGCAGCATCGCCACCGCCGAATACGTCAAGCGCACGCGCCAGCTCTCCGAAGCCGAGGCCGACCGCCGCTCCCAACTCCTGACCCTGCTGCTCGCCGGTTACGACGAATCCGACAGCCGCATTGCCCGCCTCCTGCGAGGCGCCGGTTACCTCGAACAACGGCAGGCCTACTGCGTCGTGCTGGCCCGGCCAGTCAATCTCCAGGAAATGGACCGTCCGGCACGCGCCAACCGCCTGCTCGCCGCCGTACGGGACGCGTTTTCCACGCTCAACCTCCGAGCCCTGTACGGCCTGCACAACAACCACGTCGTTGCGATCGTCTCGATCACCCGCCGGCTCTCCGGCTGGACCAAACCCGAAGCCGCCCTGGCCAAACGCATCGCCTGGCCGCTGCTAACCCTCGGCAATTCGGTACTCGCAGGCGTCAGCGCCGATGCCCCGTCCACCGCACTCATCCCCAAAGCGCTCCGCGAAGCCGAGCTTGCGCTCGACACGGCCAGCGCCCGCGAACGCGTCGTCAGCTACGCCGACATCCCCTTGCGCAAACTGCTGCTCAATCTCGCCGAGGACAAAGTGCAGTCCGCGCTACCCGGCTGGACGCGCGAGCTGACGCGCGCCGACGAAAAATCCCGCGGCAAGCTCAGCGCGACGCTGCAAAGCTACGGCGACGCCGACATGAACGTGCTCAAAGCCGCCAAGTCCCTGAAAGTTCACCCGAATACGATCTACGCGCGGATGCAGAAAATCCGCGACATCACCGGCCAGGACCCGACCCGTTTCAACGCGCTCAACGAGCTGTTACTGGCACTCGACTGCGTGCGCGAACAGCCGTAAACCCCGCATACAACCCGCATCGCCCGACCGCGCAAAATTGACTTTTGCGCGAAGGCTTCTTTAGCGTAGCTCGCGCTCGGCGCCGCCATTGCCGGGTTGCCGAGGGGGATAGATGGCCGCAAATAATCTTGTGTTAACACTCGCAAGCTGCGCGTTTTTCATGGCGCTGGTTGCCTGGGTTTCCTATTTAAAAACGCGCGGTGAAGTCGACACGCGCGACGGCTATTTCCTCGCCGGCCGCGGCCTCACCGGCGTATTCATCGCAGGCTCCATGCTGCTCACCAACCTCTCCGCCGAACAGCTAATCGGCCTCAACGGCTCCGCCTACGGCTTCAACCTCAGCAGCATGGCCTGGGAAGTCACGGCCGCCTTCGCCACGATCTGCATGGCATTGATCTTCCTGCCGCGCTACCTCGCCGGCGCCTTCACGACCCTGCCCGAGTTCCTAGCCAACCGCTTCGACGACGGCGTGCGCCGCATGTCGGTCGTACTGTTCATGGTCGGCTACGGCCTCGTCACGATCCCCTCGGTGCTGTACTCGGGGTCGATCGCCGTGCTGCTGCTATTCGACGTGCCGGGACTGCTAAACGTCACGTATTCCCAGGGCCTCGTCATCACGATAGTCGCCATTGGCTGCATCGGTGCCGTGTACGCGATCTTCGGCGGCCTCAAAGCCGTCGCCGTCTCCGACACACTCAACGGCGTTGGCCTGCTGATCGTCGGCGTCCTCGTACCCGTCCTCGGCCTCATTGCCCTAGGCGGCGGCAGCTTCAGCGACGGCCTGACCACGATCACGACCGTCAACACCGAAAAACTCAACGCCATCGGCGGCCCCGAAGACCCAACCCCCTTCGGCACGATCTTCACGGGCATGATCTTCGCCAACCTGTTCTACTGGTGCACCAACCAGTACGTCATCCAGCGCACGCTCGGCGCGAAGAACCTGGCCGAAGGCCAGAAGGGTGTGTTGTTCTCGGGCTTCTTCAAAATCATGGTGCCGTTCATGATGATGATCCCGGGCGTGATTGCCTTTCATCTCTACGGCGAAGGACTCACGTCAATCGACCAGGCGTACCCGCGGCTGATCCGCGACGTACTGCCGGCATACTTCTCGGGTTTCTTCCTCGCTGTACTCCTCGGCGCCGTGTTCAGTTCCTTCAACTCGCTGCTCAACAGCGCAGCGACGCTGTTTTGCCTCGACGTCTACGGCCCGATGAAAAAGACGCCGCCAAGCGACAGCCAGATGGTCAAGGTCGCAAAGATCGCCAGCATCGTCATTGCGCTGTTCTCGTTCATCGTCGCACCGCTCCTGCAGTACGCACCCGACGGCCTCTGGCAAATCATTCGCATCTTCACCGGCTTCTACAACATCCCGGTCGTAGTCATCGTCATCATTGGCCTGTTCACCCGCCGCGTACCGGCTCTCGGCGCGAAGATCGTTATCGTGTTCCACGTCGTCGCCTACGGCCTCGCCAAGTTCGTCTTCGACGACATCGTGACGATGCACTTCCTGCACCTCTACGCCGTGCTGTTCGTCATCGAAGTCGCCATCATGCTGATCATCGGCCGGCTCATGCCGCGCCCCGAAGCCTGGGACTACGAGCGCCGCGATCTCGTCGACCTCACCCCCTGGCACTTCGCCATGCCGGTCGCGTTTACGCTGCTCTCCGCCGTCGTCTTCCTCTACCTGCTGTTCTCGAAAGTGGGCCTCGTCGGCGGCGTCAGCGATCTATTCTGGACCCTGCTCGCAGCCATCACGGCCGTCAACGTCCTGTTCTGGTGGCGCTACCTGCACACCCACAAGCGCGCCAACCCCGCCTGAAACCTGACCAGCCTGGACACCAATTTTGCTGCAATGCAGAAAAATACAAACGTTTGCATTTTCTCAGCGGCAGGAGTAGAAAGGCTCTAAATCACCGATGGGGGGCCATATGCGGCGATTGTGCAAAACCGCGTCCGCGCCTTGTCACCGACACACGTGAAAGGAGCGAACGATGCGTCTAACTAGGGGGATGACGCTTGCGATGCTCATCGCAGGCGTTTGGCAATTCGGTCATGTGGGCGAAGTATCCGCCCAGGCCATGATCGAAGAAATTACCGTTACCGCGCAGAAGCGCGAAGAAAACATTGGCGACGTACCGGTTGCCATTTCCGTGCTTGGCCGCGAGCAGATCGACACGAGCTTTGCGAGCAACCTGGAAGAACTGCAGGCGCTCGTGCCGTCCGTCAGCTTCCGCACGGGCAATACCACGCGCAACAGCGCACTGACCGTTCGCGGTATCGGCACCATCTCCTTCAGCGTCGCCGCTGAACCCAGCGTCTCGACCGTCGTGGATGGCGTCGTACTCGGCCGTTCCGGCCAGGCCTTCGGCGATCTGTACGATCTCGAACGCGTCGAAGTGCTGCGCGGCCCGCAAGGGACGCTGTTCGGCAAGAACGCATCCGCGGGCGTCGTCAACATCACCACGCAGCGCCCGGGCGAAGAATTCAACGGTTATCTCAGCGCCCGCTTCTACCAGGACAACGAATACCAGCTCCGCGGCCGCGTTGCAGGTCCGCTGACCGACGCTCTGCGCGGCAGCCTGACCTTCGTCAACTCCGAGTTCGACGGCTACATCACCAACGTCTTCAACAACGAGAAAGTCAACGGCTACGACCGGCAGGGTATCCGCGCGATGCTCGAGTACGACGTCAACGACAGCACGCAGGTGCTGGTCATCGCCGAAGACTACAGCGCCGACAACGACTGCTGCGCCGATCTCGAAGCGCGGCCGAGCGGCCGCAACCCGGCTTCCGAAGCCGTGCCGTCGGGCACCGGGCTCGATCTCGACCAGCGCCTCGTGGACCACGACTTCGAAACCCGCACGCTCGACGACAGCACGTCGTTCTCCGTGCAGATCACGACGGACGTTGGCTCCCACACGCTCACCTCGATCACGGCAACGCGCAGCTGGGACAACACCGAGTTCCGCGAAGGCGACTTCACCTCGATAGCGGGCGACAGCACCGAACCCGTGTTCGGCGTGCCCTTCCAGCTGCACGACATCGGTCCGCAGGAATGGCGGCAGTTCTCGCAGGAGCTGCGCCTCGCCTCGCCCACCGGCGAAGACTTCGAGTACCAGGTTGGCTTCTTCTACTGGAATCAGGAATCCGAGCGTAACTTCACGCGCGACGCAAGCTGCCAGAACAACAGCGGCGACAACCCGCAGCTCAACGCCGCGATTCGCAACCACATCGAGTTTACGCTCGGCCAGGGCGATCCCACGGAACAGCAGGTCACGGATTTCATTGCCGCCAACAACATCACCTGCAACGCCAACGACATCGTTGCCGCCACGGGCTTCATGGAAACCGAGTTCGAGAACTACGCCGTGTTCGGCCAGGGCTCATACGCGTTTACCGACAACTTCCGGCTGATCGCCGGACTGCGCTACACGAGCGACGACGTAAGCTTCAGCCACAACCGCCGTAACCTCGACGAGTTCGGCCGCCGCGGCGTCGGCGTCCGGCCCCGCTTCGGCGAGCGCGACCGCGCCGACCCGCTGGCTGCACCGAACAACCAGTCCGATACCAACTTCAGCGGCAGCACCGACGAGACCAACGTCGCGGGCCGCATTGGCGGACAGTTCAGCTTCGGCGAAGGCAGCATGCTCTATGCCACCTACAGCACCGGCTACAAGGGCCCCGCGTTCAACGTCTTCTACAACATGGACCCGGACGACCTTGCCCCGATCGAAGCCGAGGAATCCGACACTGCCGAAATCGGCTACAAGCTCACGGCGGACTGGGGTGTGATTAGCCTCGCGGCCTACACGATGGAGATCGAAAACTTCCAGGCGAACGACTTCGACGCCTCCGACGGCACGACGATTACGGGCTTCACCAACGGCGGCGACGTCGAGACCACGGGTTTCGAAATCGACTTCCTGCTCGCACCCAGCGAGTTCATCCAGATCTACGGCGGCGCCGCGTTCTCGGATGCCGAGGCGAAGGGCACGGGTGCACCGCTGCCGTTTGCGCCGGACACCAAGTACTCGCTCGGCGGCCAGTGGGACTTCCCGCTAGCGAACGGCGGCCGGCTGCAGCTCAACGGCAGCTACGTCTACACGGACGAAATCCTCTCGGGCAACATTGGCCAGACCGACGAGGTGCCGTTCCTGCTGCCAGACTACAGCATCCTGAACGCGAGCTTCGGTTACTACACCGAAGACGACAAGATGGCGGTCACGCTGATCGGCAAGAACCTGACCGACGAGTCGTACGCGACGACCTACTCGGGCGACGGTTTCCGCTATCAGATCCCGCGTGACGCGGAGCGCTACTTCGGTATCGACCTGCGGATCAACTTCTAGGCTTAAGCAGTCGCCGGCGGTACCTGCTCAGGGCCGCCGGTCGACTCCCGAACGACCAGCCTGGGGGGTGGCACCTCGGCTTCACCCGGCTCATTGCCATGCCCCAGCGAATACAGGTAGCGCACACTTTGCTGGCCCAACTCATACATAGGCCAGGCGACGGTGGTCAGCGGCGGGTCGATACAGCCCGCGAGCTGAATGTCATCGTGGCCGGCAATCGATACGTCCTCCGGCACGCGGACGCCACGGTCCTTGAGCGCGTGAATCAGCGCAATTGCGTTGACGTCGTTCCACGCGAACACAGCCGTCGGCCGCTGCTCCAGTGCGAGGAATTCGTCCGCGATCGCGCGGCTGCTCTCGAGCGTGCCGTCGAAGGTGAAGATCAGGTCCGGGTCGTAGTCGATACCGCGCTCGTCGAGCGCCCGCCGGTAGGCAAACATTTTCGGCTCCCGCCACGGCCCGGCCGGACCGCGGACAAAACCGATACGCCGGTGCCCCAGATCGAACAGATGCTGCATGATGAACATACTGCCGGCCACTGTATCGCAGTTGACGTGATGCTCAGCCTCTTCGCGATTGACGTGCACAACCGGCACGACGGCTTTGATGGCCTCGTAATAATCCTGCGGACAGCGCGCCATCGGAATCAGCAGCCCGTCCACCTTGAGTTCGAGAAACAGCTGCACGCCCTCGCGCTCCGCCGACTCGACACCCCGGGTGTCGTGAAAGAGAATACGCAGGTCGTGTTTGGCGGCTTCGTCTTCGATGCCGCGTCCGAGCTCGGCGAAGAACGGGTTGGTCATGTCGGGTATCACGACGCCGATGAGACCGCTACTGCGATTAACCAGCGTGCGTGCCGCCATATTGGGCACGTAACCGAGCTCAGTGGCAATCCCGGCGATGCGCTCTCGCGTCGCCGGCTTGACGCGCGGACTGTCCTGCAACGCGCGGGTCACGGTCGACGGATCGACGTTCGCCGCGCGGGCGATGTCCTTTATCGTCGTGCGGGTGCGTTGCCAGCCCGGTTTGCTCATGGCGCTCGTAATAGTTACGTGCATGCAGCTTACCGGAACTCTGCGGCAAGCAGAACGTCATGTACCAATAACAAGAAGAAAAGCTCATGACCCAGGACAGCAAACCCAGACTGCGTTACTTCGCGAACAGTCCGAACCAGCGGCACATAGGCGAGGATGACAAGTACCTCTACGCCGCCATGGAACCGCGGCACAAACTGGGCATCATTGGCACCGGCACGATAGGCCAGGAACACATGCGTGTAGCGACGCTGCTGGGCCGCGCCGAAGTGCACGGTATCTACGACCGGTCGGGCGCGAGCCTCGACGCCGCGGCTGAAGGCTTTTTACAGTACGCAGACGGCGACCTCGAGCGCTACGCAAGTCTCGAAGCTGCCTGTGACGATCCGGCGACCGACGCGCTAATGATCTGTACGCCGAACTACACGCACATTGAAGTCGTCGAAACGGCGGTCAGGAGCGGCAAGGCCATCTTCCTCGAAAAACCCATGGCCACTACGCTTGCCGATGCCCGCCGCATCGTAGAGCTGGCCGGGCAGCACGATTCGTTCATTCAGGTTGGCCTGCAGTACCGCTACAAGGCGCCTTATGTCGAGGCGCGTCACGAAGCGCTCGAGCGGCGCTCGCTCGGCGAACTGCGCACGCTCTCCATGAGCGAATACCGGCCGCCGTTTCTCGACAAGGTCGGGCAGTGGAACAAATACGCCCGCTACAGCGGCGGCACGCTGATTGAGAAATGCTGCCACTACTTCGACTTGCTAAATCTGTTCGCCGGCGCCCGGCCTGCTCGCGTACTCGCCAGCGGCGGACAGGCGGTCAACTTCAAGGATTTCGAAAAGGACGGGCAGCGTGCCGACATCGACGACCACGCGTTTGTCATCGTCGACTACGACAGCGGCCTGCGCGCGAGCTTCACGCTGAACATGTTTGCGCCGCACTTTTACGAAGAGCTCGTGGTCAGCGGCGAGCGCGGCCGACTCGTCGCGAGCGAGACCTTCGATTTCAACAATGACGACGTGGCCCGCTCCAAGCTCGACGTCGAGCTGGGAGAACGCGGCGCCAATCGTTCTACGACACTCGGTTACGCCAGAGACATCGAGCAGAGCGGCCATCACGGCGCGACCTATTTCGAACACCAGGCGTTTATCGACCAGCTCGAAGGCAAGAACGCCGATTCCGCGACTCCGCTGCAGGGGCTCTGGTCCATTGTGGTCGCGGCCGCCGCGCAGCAGTCGATCGAGTCCGGCGAGGCGATCGATATCGAGACATTTATCAAAGACCAGCAGCTCGATCGGATACTGAATCAGAGCTGAGCCATCAAGGAACGATACGTATGAGCACAATCGCCGTTGGCGACACCCACATGCCCGCCGTCGGGCTCGGAACCTGGAAAATCGACCGGCCCGACACGGCCGCGGCGGTAACGAGCGCCATACAGACCGGCTACCGGCATATCGACAGCGCCGCCGACTACGGTAACGAACAGGAGACGGGCGCCGGCATTGCTGCCGCGATTGCGGCAGGGCACGCTGCGCGCGACGAGCTGTGGGTGACGTCGAAACTCTGGAACACCTACCACCGCAAGGAGCACGTTCGCGCCGCCTGCGAGAAGTCGCTCGGCGACCTTGGTCTCGACTACCTGGATCTGTACCTGATCCACTTTCCGATTGCGTTGCAATACGTGCCGATCGAGGAACGCTATCCGCCTGAATGGCTGTACGATCCGGATGCCGCCACGCCGCGTATGGAAATCGACCAGGTGCCGCTCGCCGAAACCTGGGCGGGCATGGAGGAACTGGTCACGGGTGGCCTCGTACGGCAGATCGGCGTCTGCAACTACAACACAGGCCTGCTCATCGACCTGATGGCTTACTCGAGCATCAAACCGGCCATGCTGCAGATCGAGTCGCATCCTTTCCTGACCCAGGAAAAACTCATCCGCCTCGCCAAAGACTTCGGCCTGGCGGTTACGGCTTTCTCGCCGCTGGGCGCGCTCTCATACGTCTCGCTGGACATGGCCACCGAGGCGGACACGGTCCTGACCGCGCCGCCCGTAGTCGCCGCGGCCGAACGGCTCGAGCGCACGCCGGCACAGGTCGTGCTGCGCTGGGGCGTGCAGCGCGGCACGTCGATTATCCCGAAGACGACAAGGCCCGAACGCATGAAAGAGAACCTTGCGCTGTTCGACTTCGAGCTGAGCGCCGGGGAGATGCAGGACATATCGGCGCTAAACGCGAACCGCCGCTTCAACGATCCCGGCGTGTTCTGCGAGGCGGCGTTTGGCACCTTCTGTCCAATTTACGACTAAGCCTTTTCGCCGGGCAAGCGTGCCGGCCTACACGAGCACACGACGATGACTACATTACAAACCGAAACACCGAGCGTCCCTGGACAGCAGCAGTACGATGAGGTCTTCCCGCTGGTCGTCAAACGCAGCGCCGGCGGGGACAGCATGGCCGAAGTCAGCGAATGGCTTCGGCAAACGGCCGCAGTCCATCTCGACGCCGCCGCGCGCCACGGCGCCGTGTTGTTCCGCGGCTTCCCCGTGCAGGACGCCAACGACTTCGACACATTCATAAGAGCGTTTGGACTCGACAGCTTTACGTATCAGGAATCGCTGTCCAACGCCGTGCGCGTCAACCGCACGGAACTCGTGTTCACGGCCAACGAGGCGCCGCCGGACGTATCGATTTATCTGCATCACGAGATGGCGCAGACGCCGCTGTTTCCCTCGCACCTGTTTTTCTGCTGCGAGCGTGCGCCGGACGTGCATGGCGAAACGCCCATTTGCCGTTCGGACGTACTGCTGGAGCGGCTAAACGCGGCCGATCCGGGGTTCGTCGAAGCCTGCAGCCGCCTCGGCGTGCGCTATTCGAACACGATGCCGCCCGAGGACGACCCGGAATCCGGCCAGGGCCGGAGCTGGCGCAGCACGCTGGGGGCGGATACGCGGGCAGAAGCCGAAGCCCGCCTCGACAAGCTCGGCTACAGCCGTGAGTGGCTCGAAGACGGCAGCCTGCGGGCAACTACGCCTGTCCTGCCCGCCGTGCGCACGCTGGTGGACGGCCGCCGCGTGTTCTTCAATCAGCTAATCGCCGCGTTCCGCGGCTGGAAAGACGCACGCAACGATCCGCAGAAGGCCATCCGCTTCGGCGACAATTCGGAGATCCCGGCGAGCGGCATGCAGCGCGCCATCGAGCTCGCCGACGAGCTGAGCTTCGATCTCGCCTGGCAGGCCGGCGACGTTGCGCTGATCGACAACTTCCTCGTCATGCACGGCCGCAGACCCTACGAAGGCAAGCGCACCGTGCTGGCCTCGCTGGTGGCCGACGACGGCTCGAGACTCGCCGCCTAAAAAAACCAGGGTCGAACCGCAATTTCTCGAGAGCTAAAGAATCGGGGTCATAAAGAATCGGGGTCTGACCCCGATTTTTCGCCCGACCAGGGATGGTTTACTGACACCGGTCCTCAAAAAATTGCGGTTCGACCCCGATTTTGAAGAATTGCGGTCTGACCCCGATTTCTTTTGTTTAGGCCGCCTTGAGGACGTCGCCCGCCGAGAGGTACTCGTAGCCGAGATCGTGTGCGACGGCTTCGTGATTGACGTGGCCGGCGTGCACGTTGAGGCCGTTTGCCAGATGCGGATCGCGGATCAGCGCATCGCGCCAGCCGTGCTTCGCCAGCGCCTTTACGAACGGCAGCGTCGCGTTGGTGAGCGCGAAGGTGCTCGTACGCGGTACCGCACCCGGCATGTTGGTTACGCAGTAATGCACGACGTCGTCTACGACGTAGGTCGGCTCCGCGTGCGTCGTCGGCCGGCTCGTTTCGAAGCAGCCGCCCTGGTCGATCGAGATGTCGACCATCACCGAACCGGCGCGCATGTTGCGGACGTCTTCCGCGGTCACCAGCTTCGGTGCAGCCGCGCCGGCAACCAGCACGGCGCCGACTACCAGGTCCGCTTCGGCCGTGTATTCCTCGACGGCGTGCCGCGTCGAGTACACGGTCCGCACCCGGCCGCCCCAGACGTCTTCGAGCTGCCGCAGTCTCGGCAGCGAGCGGTCGAGGATAGTGACTTCGGCGCCAAGGCCAACAGCCATGTCCGCTGCGTTGGCGCCCGCGACGCCGCCGCCAATGACCGTGACTTTGCCGGGCGCAACGCCGGCTACGCCGCCTAAGAGCATGCCGCTGCCGCCGTTCGCTTTTTGCAGCGCATAAGCGCCCGACTGGATCGACAGCCGGCCCGCTACTTCCGACATGGGTGTGAGGAGCGGCAGCGAGCCGTCGTCGGCAGTAACGGTTTCGTAGGCGATCGCCGTGCTGCCGGAACCCACCAGCGCGGACGTTTGTTCCGGATCGGCCGCCAGATGCAAATAGGTAAACAGAACCTGCCCCTCGTTCAGCATCGCGCACTCGTTGAGCTGCGGCTCCTTGACCTTGACGATCATCTCCGCAGTCTCGAACACCTGCGCGGCCGTCGCGAGGATACGTGCGCCGGCGGCCTCGTAATCCGCATCGGTCACGCCAATACCAAGACCGGCGCCGGTTTCCACCAGCAGCTCGTGCCCGTCGTTGGCCAGCTCGCGCACACCCGCCGGCGTCATGCCAACCCGGAATTCCAGCGTTTTGATTTCTTTGGGGACCCCGATTCTCATTGTTCTCTCTCCGCCCGTTAAGTCACAGTTGTAACCGAAGAGTACGCCCGGGCGCGCGGCAGTTCATTGCGAAAAGCGTGACGATGACGATAATTTGTGGCAGTTTCTGCCGCGTAGAGCTTTCTTTGAGCAACTATCCGTCATGAATCTGGACCGCTACGACAAATCGATTCTGGCCGCCCTGCAGAGCGACGGGCGCATGAGCAACGTGGATCTCGCGGCGAGCGTCAACCTCTCCGAGTCGGCCTGCCTGCGCCGGGTCCGCGCGCTCGAAGAGGCCGGCATGATCGACGGCTACGTGGCCCTGCTGAATCAGTCCAAGGCCGGGGTGTCGGGCAACGTATTTGTCTTCATTGCGCTGCATCGCGAAGTCGAAAGCGAGCTTGCGGCCTTCGAAGCCGCCATCCGCAACGTGCCCGAGGTCATGGAGTGTTACCTCATGACCGGCGAATTCGACTACCTGCTGCGCGTGGTGGTTGCCGACATGGCGGACTTCGAGCGCCTGCACCGCGATGCGCTGACGCGGCTGCCGGGCGTTGCGCGCGTCAACTCGAGCGTGGCCATTCGTACCGTGCAGAAAAAGACCGGGCTGCCGCTCAAGTAGCCTCGCCGAGGAGCGAGGCGCGCTCGCGCCCCAGAGCCTCGAGCAGATACTCCCTGAAACGACGATGCCGCGCGGCGTCGCGAAGATCCGGATGCCACAGCATCCAGAGATCGAAATTGTCAAAAGGCTCGCAGCCGGGAATACGCATAACGCCCGGCACCCTGTCGCCCGCGAAACAGGGCAGCGTTACCATGCCGAGCCCGGCCTTGACGCCCGCGATCTGCAGTATTGCGCTGTGATAGTTCCCGGGCGCGGGCACGTGCGGAAACGGCGACCGCCGTACCCACTCCGGGTACAGCTCCGGCTCTTCCCATCCCACCCAGCGAGCCGTTGTGTCTTTGCTCCACGGATCGTGTTTCGCCAGATACTCCTCGGTCGCGTAGTAGCAGCTCCTGGCCGTGACCAGCTTGCGGCCAACGAGGTCGTCCGGCGGCCGGCGGCCGTCCTGCAGCGAGCGCAGCGCAATGTCGGCTTCGCGCCGCGCCAGATCGAACAGGTCGTAGGACAGCAGGACGGTCAGCTCGATATCCGGATACCGCTCCGAGAACGCAACGATGTCCGGCATCAGCAAATGCTCGATCAGGACATCGCCGGTCGTCAGCCGAATCTCGCCGGACAGGCTGGCATCCGCGCCCTGCAGCTGCCGGTCCGCCGCCAGCAGCGCGTCTTCGGCGGCCAGCGCCGAGGTCAGCAGCGTTTCCCCGGCCGCGGTTGGGCGGTAGCCGCTGAAGTCCCGGTCGAACAGGCGGGTGCCGAGCCGGTTTTCGAGCCGCTCGACACGGCGCACGATCGTGGAATGACTAATGCCCAGCGCAGCCGCCGCCGCGCGCGCCGAGCCGCCGCGGGTCAGCTCCAGAAACAGCCGGACATCGTCCCAGTCAATGGTCGAATTTTGCACCAGAATGTCTCCAATATAGCTGTAGCGGCGCAAAAATTGTCCACGTAAAGTCCACCCACGTCAAACGATCCACTCGAATTTCATTCAGGCAGCTCTTCGCCGCCGCACTCCGATCAAGAGGTCACAGCATGTACAACGTAACGGTCGCAAGAACGCTCAACGCGCCACTCGACGCCGTCTGGGAATCCTGGGCGGATTTCGGCAACGTCGCGGTCTGGCACCCCCTCGTGGCGCATTCGAAACTCCTTGGCGATCCGGCGGAAGCCGTCCAGGTGGGCAGCCGCCGCCAGTGCGATCTGGCGGACGGCAAGAACTGGGTGCGCGAGGAAATCGTCGAAATGCAGCAGGACAGGCGCATCGGGATCAAGCTCTACGAAGGCACGATGCCGCTCAAAACCGCGCTCGCAACGGTTGCATTCGGAACGCCTGACGCCGCGCGGACGCGCGTGCACTTGAGCATGGACTTCGAACCGAAGTTCGGACTGCTCGGCAGGCTCATGGCCCCCATGATCAAGCGCCAGTTCAAGCGCATGTTCGCCGAAATCCTCGCCGCCAACGAACGCCACGTAAGCGGGGCCACCGACCGCGCAAACGACAAGCCGGCGGCGGCTCCCGCCGTGGACGGCCAGCTTCTTGCGGGCCGGTAACATAGCCGTCACTGGCCGCCCGCAGGCGAATACGGTACGGTGGTCGCGATTGGGCACTAGGCAGTACCGTTGAATAGGGTTTCAACACTGAAACCGGTGGCGCAGTTCGATGCGCTGGCGAACCGTTATGCTGTGGTTCGCAACACCACTGCGCAGTTGGTAGCACCGCTCGAACCTGAGGATACTGTCGTTCAGTCCATGCCGGACGTCAGCCCGAGCAAATGGCACCTCGCGCACGTCACCTGGTTTTTCGAGCACTTCGTGCTCGCACATTTCGATCCGGACTACGAGCGGTACAACCCGCGCTACGATTTCCTGTTCAACTCTTATTACTACTCGGTCGGCGACATGCATGCCCGGCCGCAGCGCGGTTTGCTGACGCGGCCGACGCTCGCCGAAATTCTCGAGTACCGCGAACGGGTCGACGACGCCGTGCTGACACTGCTGGACCGGCGGCCGGACGAGCCCGAGCTCGTGAAAAGGATAGCGCTGGGACTGCATCACGAGCAGCAGCATCAGGAGCTGTTCCTTACGGACATCAAGCACGTGCTGGCGCAAAACCCGCTGAAGCCCGCTTACGACCCGGCGCTGCCGGCCGCGCCGGAGAGCGCGGCACGCCAGCTCGAGTTTGCGCCCGGGCCGGACGGCCTCGAGAAGGTGGGCAACTCGGCCGACGGCTACGGTTTCGACAGTTTCTGCTTCGACAACGAAACGCCGCGGCACGAAACGCTGCTGCGGCCGCACCGCCTGGCAACGCGGCTTGTAAACAACGCCGAATACCGTGAATTCATCCGCGACGGCGGTTATGCCGATACGCGCCTGTGGCTCTCGGATGGCTGGTCGACACTAAACAAACGCGGCTGGACGAAACCGCTGTACTGGCAGGAAGATCTGGAGCGGGAATTTACCCTGGGCGGCATCAGGCCGCTCGATCCCGCCGCGCCCGTCAGCCACCTGAGTTATTACGAAGCCGACGCTTTTGCACGCTGGGCCGGTGCAAGACTCCCGACCGAGTTCGAATGGGAGGCGGCGGCGAATTCGCTGTCCATGGAAGGCAATCTGTTCGAGTCGGGCTATCTGCACCCCGTATCGGGCAGCGGCGCGCAGTATTTCGGCGATGTCTGGGAGTGGACCGCGTCGCCCTATGCGCCGTACCCGGGTTTCAAGCCGCTAGCCGGCTCGCTGGGGGAATACAACGGCAAATTCATGTGCAATCAAATGACCGTGCGCGGCGGCTCCGCCGTCACTTCACAAAGCCACATCCGCGCGAGCTATCGCAGCTTCTTTTACCCGGAACAACGCTGGCAAATGCTCGGCCTGCGCCTCGCAAAAGACTAAGGACCCCCGAACCATGAGCCGGAACGCCAGCAAGCTTGCGTACAGCGCACAGACCATCGACGCCTCGGACGACCTGGACGGCATCGTCGACGGGCTTAGCCGCGACGAAAAAACGATCTCGCCGAAGTATTTCTATGACGAACGCGGCTCGCAGCTGTTCGACGAAATCACGCAGCTGCCCGAGTATTATCCGACCGAGACGGAACTTGGGATCATGCGCGACAACATCGACGAGATTGCGGATCTCGTCGGTGAGCAGGCAAGCCTGATCGAGTTCGGCGCGGGTTCGAGCGTAAAAATCCGCATCCTGCTCGATCACCTTAAGTCGCTCGCGGCCTATGTGCCCGTCGATATTTCGGACGAACACCTGCTGGCCGCGGCCGAACAGCTCAAGGCCGACTATCCCGGCATCGAGATCCTGCCCATCGCGGCGGACTTCACCCAACCGTTCGATTTGCCCACGCCGACCGTAATGCCGGTGCGCAACGTCGTCTATTTCCCGGGCTCGACGATCGGCAACTTCACCCGCGACGCGGCGCTCGATCTGTTGCAGGTCATGCATCACGAAGCCAAGGAAAACGGCGCGCTGCTGATCGGCGTAGACTTGCAGAAGGACGTCGAAATACTGGAGCGGGCCTACAACGATTCGCGCGGCGTCACCGCCGAGTTCAATCTCAACATGCTGCGCCATATCAATCGCGAATACGGCGCCAACTTCGATCTCGACGCTTTCGCACACCGCGCCGAATACAACGCCGAGGAAGGTCGGATCGAACTGCGCCTGGACTCGAGCACGGCGCAGACCATCGAACTCGGCGATAGCGTCGTCGAGATTGCAAAAGGCGAGGCCATCCTTACGGAGTACTCGCACAAATACACGCTGGAGGGCTTTGCCGAGCTGGCCGCGGCCGCCGGCTTCGAGGTACAGAAGGTCTGGACCGACGCCGACGAGCTGTTCAGCGTTCAGTACTGCCGGCGGGTCTAGCCCGCGCGAAGCATCACGAACTCGGCGGCACAAACTCCTTCGGCGCCGCGGAGCCTTCGCCGAAGAAAAACTTCTCCATCTCGGTTTCGAGTAATTTGCGCGCCTCGGGCTCGATCGGCGTAAGCCGGTATTCGTTGATGAGGATGGTTTGATGTGCAAGCCATTGCTGCCAGGCTTCTTTCGACACGTTGTCGTAAACCCGCTGGCCCAGCTCGCCCGGATAGGGCGCAAAATCGAGGCCGGGCGCCTCCTTGCCAAGCAGTACGCAGTTAACCGTTCGCGACATTCAACTCATTCCCAAGGCCAGTTTATCGATCAGCTTTTTAACGGGCGCCGCCACGCCACCGGGCGCCACCGCGTCCAGATTAACCCATTTTGCATCCTCGCTGTCACGCACGGCGCGGGCGGTATCGTCAAGCCGCAGCACGACGGGATGAATGTCGAGATCGTAGTGACTGAAGCTGTGCCGCAGGACCGGCCAAGAGTCCTTTCCGGCCGGGACCGCGTTTAGCCGCTGCCGGCACCAGCCGTCCGGACTGTCTTCGACGCCGGTTTCCGGCAGGCTCCACAGCCCGCCCCAAATACCACTGGCCGGCCGGCGTTCGAGGTATAGCTCCCGCTCGCGGACGGCAAGCAGCATCGTCACTGCGCGCAGCGGCTTGGCCTTTTTGGGCTTCCTGCCCGGGTAAGCCGCAACGTTGCCCTCGGCGTGCGCACGGCAATCGTCGTTGACCGGACAGACACCACAGCCGGGCTTGCTGCGGGTGCACAGCGTCGCGCCCAGATCCATGATCGCCTGCGTGTAGTGGTGCACCCGCTCCGCGGGCGTGTGTTTCTCCGCCAGGGCCCAGAGTTCATTGGCCACCGAAGTCTTGCCGGGCCAGCCGGGAACCGCGGCGTGGCGTGCCAGCACACACTTGACGTTGCCGTCGAGTATGGCGTGCCGCTGGCCGGTTGCGATCGACAGGATGGCCGCGGCGGTCGAACGGCCAATGCCGGGCAGGGCTATGACCGCGTCGAAGTCGCTCGGAAACGCGCCGGCATGCTGCTCGCAAACCGCTTTCGCGGCCTTGTGCAGATTGCGCGCCCGCGCGTAATAGCCAAGACCCGACCAGTGCGCCAGCACGTCGTCTTCCGCCGCCCCGGCGAGACTCCCGACATCCGGGAAACTCGCCATGAAGCGCTCGAAGTACGGGATGACCGTGCCGACCTGGGTTTGCTGCAGCATGATTTCCGACACCCAGACCCGGTAGAGGCTTATCTCCCGCTGCCAGGGAAGATCTTTACGTCCGTGCTCGTCGAACCAGGCCAGCAGCCGGTGCGCGAAGTCACTCCTCATCCGGCGTCCACTGCTGCGCGATAAGCTCGATGCGGTCGAGCGCCGCCGTGCCGTCCTTGCGCATCTTGCGCTTCAGCACGTAAGGCCCAATGACCGGCGGAATCCAGAACTTCGGCTGCATCTCGAGCGTATAGGTAATCAGCGTGCCCTCGCCCTCTTTCTCGAACAGCCACAGTTCGTCGCTCACGTGAAAGTCGCTGCGCTCGGGATCGGTCGTGGCGCGAATGAAGCGCAGCGGCTCGTGCTCGACGCTGCCCTGCCGCTCTACCGACTTGCAGTAGAACAGCACGCAGGCGCGGTTACGGGTATAAAAGCCGCGATCGCCCGTGGCATCCGAACCGGTATTGCGCGCCTCGACAACCACGGAGGAAAACTGCTCGGAAAGATCCCAGTCGAGAAACACGCTGTACACGGAGTGAATATCGGCGTCGAACCAGACGACCGAGTGCATCGTGTAGACGCCGTCGACGCGGTCCACGTCGACCTTGCGCAAATCCGATGCGCTCACCGAAACCGCGCAGACACCCAGCACCGTAATCGCCGCGAGCGAGCGCATTAGTCTCTCTTGATCAGGTCCCGCAGGCGGTCCTTGAGCACGTCTTCCGGCTCCTGCTCTTCGGGTTCGCCTTCTTCGGCCGGCGGCGCCTCGGGGTCCTCTTCGCCGCCGCCGATCAGATCGAGCAGCCGGTCACGCACTTCTTCCTTGGCCCGCTCTTTCGCCGCCTCGGCAAAATCGAGGGAGAACTGGGGATCGTTCAGCGAGCCGCTGATCTTCACGGGAACCGTCGCCCGCGTGAAGTCGTCCAGTTCCTCCGCCGTGACGTCGCCCATTAGCTCCGGCTTGTCGAGCACGCGGCCGCGCAGGGAATAATCGAGCGTTGCCGCGACGAGATCGACGCTGCCCTGCCCGGTGAGCTGCATGAACGGCAGCTCAGCGCGAAAGTCGTCGTTGTTCAGCACGCCGTCCACGACCGTGCCAGTGGCGCTCACTTCGCTAAAGCGCGTTCGTTCCGGCTGCTCGGGTTCGGGCGGCGTTTCCTGGCGCAGCACGGCGCGTGCCCGCCTGAGTTTGTTCCAGACGTCGGTGCCCTCGACGGCGCCGTCGCGCAGTTCGAACGACAGGTTGCCGTTGAGCGTCTGCTGAATTTCGCTCATGTCCTGACCGCGGCCGGTAAGCACAAACTCGCCGTTGATGAGTCCGCTTAAATTTTCGCGCTCGAACATCGCCTTGCCGAGCGGCGCCAGGCTTACGTTCTGAATTTTCTCGTTCACCGACAGCACGGGCGTCGAGCCTGAAACGTCGAGCCGCACGTCGCCCTGGTATTCCCCCTCGAACAGACGCGACGCTATGGGGTGCAGCCGCAAACGTCCGTCCGCGAGATTCAGCACCAGCTCGATGTCCTCGAACAGTATCGCGCCCATGAGCGCGTCGTCGAGCGTCACGCTGCCGCGGGCATTCATCCCGCGCAGCAGCTCCGAGGGAATCTCGACGGGCGGCTCCTCGCCCGCAGCCTCGGTCTGAGCCTCGGCGTCCGCGGGGGCCATGTAGCGATTCAGATCGATGCTGTCGCCCGCAAGATCGAGTTCGTAGGCGCCGCCTTCGCCGCGCGGCACCGACAGCCGGCCGCGAAAGCTCGTGTCGTCTACCACCAGCACAATGTCCGACAGCGCAATCGCCTGTTCCGACACGGCAGCTTTGGCATCGAGCGACAGCAGATCGAGTGCCGCCGGGTCTGCCGTTTCCGGCAGTTCGGCGCCGAGCGCCGTCAGCAGGCTTTTTGGCGAAAACCGGGCAATGCTCAAAGTAGCCTGCGGCTCGACGGAACCTGCGTAGGAGAACGGCTCGACGTCGGCTCTCATATCGAGATCGAACACCGACAGCTCGAGCGCGCCGGGAGCCGCGGTCTGCGCTTTGGTGTTGAGGCCAATACCGGGCGCGGTCAGCCGGATCTCGGCCGGCGCTTCGGTCGCCCCTACGATGCGCGCAGTAAGCTCGAGGTCGCCCAGGCCGACGTCTCCGGCTTCCGCGTCGAAGCTTGCGACGACATCGAGATCGACCTGACCGGAAATACCGTCCGGCAGCAATTCGAATGCAAACCCGCCGTCGACCGGAATGGGCTGGCCGCTGACGATCCGCCCGGTTTCGAGATTGACGTCTTTCAGCCGGTACTCGCTGCCTGCCTGCCCGTCCGCGTACACGAACGCCGCGTCGCTGATTGCGATATTCGCCACGTCGACGCCAAAGGTGGCTTCGACGGCGGCGCCGGCCTCGGGATCGGCCGCAGCTGCCTCGTCGGCAAGCTGCTGCCGTTCGAGCAGATCGTCCCAGTTGCTGCGGCCGCTGGCATCGACGGCGAGGTTGACCCGCAGACTTTCGAGCGACGCGGTGCCCACGGCGATTTCCTGGCGGAAAATCATCGGCAGCAGCTTTATCGAGAGCCGTGCGCTGTCGAAGCGCACGAACGGCTCGTCGCCAAAACCTTCCGCGTTGCCGAGCGTGGTGCGGCCGAGTTCGACGGCGAGCCAGGGAAACAGGCTGGCTGAAATATCGCCCTCGATTGCAAACTCCCGCCCCGTTGCGTCACGCACGGCCGTCTCGATGTCGGACTTGAAATCGTTCGGATCGAAAAACAGGTAGAACGCCAGACCGGCAACCAGCACGAGAGCCAGCACGCCGCCGACGATCCAGGCAAAAAGCTTGAGTAGCGTACGCATACGTCGAATCCTCGCAAACCGGCTTGACCGGGCGCAAAAGTCTAAAGGGTATCAAATAGTGCCGACAGGCCCTATGACTGCCGCCGCCGCCTTTCGTTTCGGGGAAAATCGCGGCGCGGGAGGCAGATACAAAAAAGGCCCGGAAACTACCGGGCCCTCGTTATGTACGTTGTTATTGTTGCGGAGCGGCGACTAATCCATGCAGAGATTGAGGCCGCCGTTCAAGGTTGCAATCGTCACCCGGCCGTCGCCGTCGCCGTGGGTAAAACTCAGCTCCCAGCCGGGCGCGTACTTGCTGGTGCGCTCGGGCTTGGGTCCGAAACAGTTGCGGATCCTGCCGTTGAAGGTTTCGATGTCGAAACGCGCCGACACCTTGCCGACAAAATCGACGTCGACACGGCCGTTGACGGTCTCGATATCCAGCCGGCCGTCCGACTCGAGCGTCGCGCGGAAGGTAATGCTGCCGTTGACGGTCTCCAGATCGGCCCGTTCGACACTCGAATCCGCAATACCGATATCGCCGCTTACGGTTTCGGCATCGACGTCGCCGGCGATCCGCTGCGCCGCGATGTCGCCGGATACGGTCTGCAGATCCGACTGGGCCTTCTTGCCGTCACCCTGCACCTCGATATCGCCGCTGACCGTTTCGGCATCGATATCGCCGGCAAACGCCTCGGAGTCTATGTCGCCGCTAATCGCCTGCAGGTCCTGCTCGCCCTTGACGCCGCGAACCTCTATGTCCGCGCTGATCGTGGCCACGTCCAGCGAGCTTTGCGCCGGTACGCGAATCACGAGGTCCGCCGATACGTCGTGGAAACGGCGATTACCTTCCGGCACCTTGACCTTGATTCGCACGTTGTCGCCGCTGCGCTCGAAGACCAGCTCCTCGACCTCGTCGCCGACCGAACCGCTAATAGCCACCTGATCGCGCGACCAGCCCTGCACTTCGATCGAACCCGAGGTGTTCGAGATCGATACGCGGCCGTCTTCGGCGGCGTTCATGGATTCGTTGACGTCCCTCGCCGCCGCAGGCATGGCGAGCGCGCAGGCGACCGCGTTAACGGCGATACAGGTAGCAAAAGTTTTCATATTCTTCATCCAATACGCGGACACTCAGATATCGTTCCGGCGGCCGTTATTCCGCGTCATGACGTTTTGCGTCAGGCCGCCGACACGATTCATTACCGTGAGCTCTTCACGATAGGTGTTAAGCAGCAGCTCCTGCAACAGTGCGTTGTCAGGCTCCGCGTCGAGCGCCGAATTGATCTCGAGAATCGCGGTCCGGATGGCCTCCAGGTTCTGCTCGACTTCGCTCCGCGCCTCCGGCGACAGGCGCTTGAGCTCCTGGGCGAGCTGCGACGACAGGCGGTCGCGGGCGTCCTGGAAACCCGGGCCCAGGTCGTAGCGCGCAAAACTCGTCTGCTGGAAGACCAGATCGGGGCTCAAGACAACCGGCGCGCTGCTGCTGCCAGCATCCTTCATCGCAAAATAGGTCAGCCCCGACGATGCGCCAACCAGTAAAACGACGGCCGCCGCCTGCGCAAACCACGGCGCAAACACGCTCTTTTCGGAAGCCTTCGCCGGCGTTTCTGCGATCGCCGCTTCTACTCCCGGCCATAGATCTCGCGACGGCGGAATTTCTTTCGCCAGTCCGGCCGCGCGTTCCATAATCGAATCTTCCTGTTTACTGTTCATTGTCTTCCTACGTCGTCTTCCTACGTCGTCTTCCTACGTCGTCTTCCTACGTCGTCTTCTTTCGTCGTCTTCTTTCGTCGCCGGCGAAGCCGTTAGTCTCTAAAACCTTCCGCCACCAGCGCTTCGGACAATATGCGCCGGGCCCGGTGTAACTGTGCCTTGCTCGTGCCGACCGCAATACCCAGCATCTTGCTCGCCTCTTCGTGGCTGTAGCCGTACACGGCACTCAGCACGAACACATGCCGCGCTCCCTTCGGCAAGCGGCCTATTGCCTCGGCGAGGTCGCGCAGCTCACCCGTATCCGCAGCCGTCAGCGATGCCGACGTGGCGCGATCCGCCACTACCTGTACGCGATCCTGCTCGCGTTTCGACTTGCGCATCCTGCCCAGCACGGCGTTCACTGCAATCCGGTGCAGCCAGGTCGAGAACGCGCTGTCACCGCGAAACTTGTCAAGCTGACGCCAGGCCTGGATAAACGCCTCCTGCGCGCAGTCCTCCGCCTCTCCCTGATTGCCGGTCATGCGCAGGCAAAGCCCGTAGACCTTGTCGATATGCTGCCGGTACAGGCGTTCGAAAGCTTTGGGATCGGACGCTTTCGAGCGTTCGATCAGGCGCGCCTCGTCATCGGCTTGCGCGCGCATATCGGCATTCAAGGCGGTAGCCATGCCTGCACTATAGTCCGTCGATTCAGCCGTCAAAAGCACCCTGGAATTACGCCTCGATTACCCGATCTTAGACTTTAGACGTCCGGCGTGCCGTGAGGGTTTACTCATTTGGCCATAAACAGCAGCTTCAGGGCCTCCTGGGGTGCGTATTTTGGCTGCGATAAGCCCCTGACTTCGCTCGCGATTCTGTTATGATGCGCGGGTCCCCCGGACGGGGGCGCCGGTAAAATCGCATGATGCGCTGCTTTAAAGGTCTATGGCTCAAGTAACAACACCGAAGTTGTTAGTCTTGGAATCGAAGTCGGGGCCAAATTGCCGGTTGAGTTTACGGAAACGCCTGCCGTGAGCGCTTACTCGATACTGTTTGCAGGAAGCGGCCACGAGGCGCGCGAATACTTGAGCGAACTCGAAACGCTGCCGGTTTGTTCCCAGCTGGTGCGCACTGACGTACTGACCGTCCCGGAGGGACTGGTCAAACCGGATATCGTGCTGCTCGAGCTCGGGCAGCTCGTAAACGGATCCAACGCCTCCATCGACGAGATCGTGCACGGCTTCGGCGACTATCCGATCGTCGCGCTCACCGACAAGCAGCATGAACATCGCGGCATCGCGGCGGTACGTGCCGGCGCTGCCGCCTATCTGCTGCACGACGACGTCAGCGTCGAGACGCAGGACGCCATCTTCGATCACGCAGTACAACGCCACGCGCTGACCCGGACGCTGAAAGCCGCGGATACGACCGTGCTGTCCATACTCAACAGCATTAACGACGGCGTAGTCGTCGTGGACCTCGAAGGCCGCGTGCTCGACATCAACCCGGCCGGCCGCCGCCTTCTGGGCCTCGGGCCGCGCAGCCGGCCCGATTCGGGCTGGGAGGAAACCTTCTGCTGTGTGGACGCGTCCGGCGCGAGCTATCGCAACACCGATGAGCTGCCCCTCGTACGCGCCCGCCGCGGCATACGATTCAGCGAGCAGCTCGCCCGCTACCGCGCGCCGGAGCAACCCGACACGATATTGAGCCTGAGCGGACAGGGCCTTTACGACGCGCATGACCGGCTCATCGGCGGCGTCGTGAGCTTTCGCGACGCCACCGATATTACCCGACGGACCAGCGAGCTCGAGAAGCGCGCGCAGTACGACGAGCTGACGGCGCTGCCGAACCGCCGGCTGTTCGAGGACAACCTGACGCGCGCCATCGGCCGGGCGCAGCGGAAGTCGTCGCCGCTTGCCGTGTTGTTTATCGATCTCGACCGCTTCAAGTCCGTTAACGACACGCTGGGACACGACACCGGCGATGCCGTGCTCGTCGAAGTCGCCGGGCGGCTGCAGGGGAATCTGCGTATCGGCGATTTTATGGCCCGCTGGGGCGGCGACGAATTTGTCGCATGCCTCGAGGACCTGAGCGACGTAGCGGATGCCGGCGCCGTGGCGCAGAAGCTGGAACTCGTGCTCGCCGAAAAGTATGTGGTGGGCGCCGCCGAGGTGTATGCGACGCCGAGCATTGGTATTGCGCTGTATCCCGAATCCGGCGGCGATGCGGATCGCCTCATCAAGGCCGCGGACGTTGCCATGTACGAAGCGAAGAAACGCGGCGGCGCGCGCTTTCAGTTCTACTCCGAGGCGCTCAACGCCAGGCTCAAGCAGCGCGAAGAACTCGAGCTGGGCCTACGGCATGCGCTCGTGCGCAAGGAATTTGTGCTGCACTATCAGCCGCGCATCGACCTTGGCACGGGCCGGCTGATCGGCCTCGAAGCGTTGCTGCGCTGGCAGCACCCGCGGTTCGGCTTGCTGCCGCCGTCGCGGTTTTTACCGATCCTCGAATCCAGCGGGCTCATTCACTCCGCCGGCGAGTGGATCATAGAAACGGCCTGCCGTCAGCTCGCGGGCTGGCAGCGGCGCTTCGAGATGCCGGACCTGTCGGTTTCGATCAACATCTCGCCGCTGCAGCTCAAGCACCGGCGGCTCGTCGACGTCGTGTCGCACGCACTCTCGAATGCGGCGCTGGACGCGGGCTGCATCGAACTCGAAATCAGCGACGGCAACGCGGTGCGAAACCGCAACGGCGAGGCGGAGACACTCAAGGGCTTGAGGAAGCTCGGCGTACGGCTGTCGGTCGATCACTTCGGCACCGCGGATGTGTCCTTCGAATCGCTGGACAGCGGTTTTATCGACAGCTTCGTGCTCGACCAGTCATTGATCTCCGACGTCGGCGACAATCATTCGCACCAGCGCATCGTGCGCGCGGCCATTGCAATGGCGCAGGGGCTCGATATCGAAGTGGCCGCCGAAGGCGTCGAGACGATGACGCAGCTCGAGTTTTTGCGTAGCTGCAACTGCGATCTTGCGCAGGGCTTCCTGATTTCGAAACCCATGCAGCCGGACAAAGTGGCGGCGCTGTTGCGCAGCGAAATTGCGGGTACTCAGCTACTCGCTCGCAGCACGCCCTGACGCGCCGGTATCCGGGCGCCTGGCCCGGATTCTTTCAGACCAGCGTTTCGAGCGTCGCGCCGCAGTTCCAGCAGGCGCCGAACTGCCCTTCGTTTTCCTCACCGCATTGCCTGCAGCGCCACGCCTGCCGCGGGCTCTCGTCAACCAGCGACTCGGCAATGAGCTGCTGGCCGCGATCGTAGTCCAGATCGTTCAGTACCCAGAGTTCCGGCCACACTTCCGGAAACGGGATATCGCCGAGGACCGAGCCCAGGTGCTGATTGCGGATCTCCGCGGCAATGCCCTCGGCTTCGAGGAGATTCTTGTAGTGGCTGATCGTAATCAGCGACGAGTGCGTCGTGAGCTTTTTCATTCGTTTCGCAGAGACTCGATGAACGCCGCGGGATCGCCGCCCTTCTCAAGCACTTCGACCAGCGCCGAACCGACGATCGCGCCGGCCGCATGCCGCCCGACGTTAGCGACGTCTTCCGCCTGGCGGATACCGAAGCCCGCAC
>JBCBSC010000038.1:0-37308 GCA_039819385.1 Pseudomonadota bacterium
CTGCCGCTTCTTCGGCGATTTCCTGGAACAGGTTCAGCCCCGGCACATTGCCGTCGCGTTTGACGAGAGCCTTGCCTCGTCGTTTCGTAACGACATCTATCCGGCCTACAAGGCGAATCGGGAGCCGGCGCCCGAAGAGCTCAAGCGGCAGTTTCTGCAGTGCCGGCGCTACGTCAAGGCGCTGGGTATCGTCGAGTGCGGCGATCCGCGCTACGAAGCGGACGACTTCATCGGCACGCTCGTCGCACGCGGGCGGCGCGAAGGCGTGCCGTCCACTATCGTTTCGCGCGACAAGGACTTAGCCCAGCTCCTGACGCGTGCGGATTGCTTCTGGGATTTTGCGGGCAAGGGCAAGATCGACTACGACCGGATTCCCGAAGTCTTCGGCGTCTGGCCCGAACAGATCGCGGATTTTCTCGCGCTCGCGGGCGACAGCGTGGACAACATTCCCGGCGTGCCCGGGGTCGGTAAGAAGACCGCGGCAGCTCTGCTCGACCACTTCGGCACGCTCGACAAAATCTACGCCAACCTCGACCGGGTGCATGAGGTGGCCGTGCGCGGCGCAAAAACGCTGGCGGCAAAGCTCGATACACATCGTGAGGCGGCGGAGCTCGCGCGAAGGCTGACCGGAATTGCGCTCGACGCGCCCATGCACGACGTTCCCCTGACCCCTGGGCGGCCCAGGCTCGGCGAGATCAACGCGCTGTTCGACGAAGCCGATTTCGGCATGGCGCTACGCCGGCAGGCAGAGCGTCTCGCCGATATCTACAGTGCCTGACTGGCCGACGCTCGCCGCCAGTCTCGCTGAAAACGGTGTTCGCTTCGCGGCGGAGCGCGCGCTGCCGGTAGCCGGCGGCGATATCGCCGCGGCCTGGCGCGTGGACAGCGCCGAAGGCCCGGTGTTTCTGAAGACGCTCCCGGTTGCCGAGGCCGGTATGCTCGAAGCCGAGTGCGAAGGACTGGCGGCACTTGCCGATGTGGGCGCCGTGCGGGTTCCTGAGGTGCTCGCGCAAGGCGCAAGCGAATACGATGCATGGCTGGCGCTCGAATGGCTCGACCTCCAGCCGCTGGGAACGGCCGCCGCCGAAAAACTCGGAACGGCGCTCGCGGCCTTGCATCGTTCGACAAGCAATAGTTCGACCTGCGACCGTTACGGCTGGCATCGCGACAACACGATCGGCCGCACGCCGCAGCCCAATCCGTGGAGCGAGGACTGGGTCGGGTTCTTTCGCGAACAGCGCCTGCGCCATCAGCTCGCGCTGGCTGCGGCGCGAGGCTTCGGCGGCCGTCTTGCGCGCGACGGCCAGGCACTCTGCGAGCGCCTGCCGCGTCTGTTTTCGGGCTACGCGCCCCAAGCGTCGCTCCTGCACGGCGACTTGTGGTCAGGCAATGCGGGCGAGTTTGGCGGCGAGCCCGTGATTTACGATCCGGCCGTCTACTACGGCGATCGTGAGTCCGACCTTGCAATGACGCGGCTGTTCGGCGGCTATCCGGCGGAGTTCTACAGCGCCTACCGGCAGGCCTGGCCGCTCGACGACGGCTACGGGCGGCGCGAAGCGCTGTATCAGCTCTACCACGTCCTGAACCATCTCAATCTGTTCGGCAGCGGCTATCTTCGTCAGGCGGAAAGCCTGCTTGCCCGATTACTGCAGGCTAGTGCACCCCGGCGTAAATAATCGCCCCTACACGCGGCGCCTTTTCGCGTCTGGCGGCGTTGCGGCTCCTCGCAATAGCGGTGCTATTGCTCGTCGCCGCGCCTTGCCAGACACAAAAATTCGCGCGCGTGTAGGGGCGATTATTTACGCCGGGGTACACTAACGCGGAAACTCCGTAAGGTCGTCGCTCTCTTCGACCTCGTAAGCCTCGCCGAGAAAGTCCTCCGGGAACAGGTACAGGGGCGTGCCCTCGGGGGCCGTGATCCGCGCAAACGCACCTTCGAAACCCGGGTAGGTATCGGCTTCGATGCCAGCGAGCTGCAGCCGCCGCGTCAGTTCGTCACGGTCGTCGCATTTGAAGCAAAGGGACGGTCCCTCGAGTGCAATACTCTCGGACAATCCCAGCGCTGCACCCCCGGCGTCGAAGCGCATGTGCATCGTCGGTTCCTCGCGCACCTCACTGACCTTGGGTGCGACCGCGGCCCAGAATCGCGCGGCGCGGATGGTGTCCCGAACCGGGAGCGTCATCTCGAACCAGGTGCCGCAGGCCGAATCGCCGGTGTCGTCGGGGGCGAGATTGAAAGTACGTGCCTCGAGCATTGCGAGAACGTTCCGATCCGGGTCCTCGAGTTCGAGCTGATTGAATACGTCGTCGTCGAGCATGATGCGGGAAAACTCGAAGCCGTGGTCGAGCATGGAGCGCGCGTGTTTCGCGATATCCGGTTGCACAAACGTCATGCGGGGAGACGGCTGGTCGAGATCGTGCAAGCCCAGGTTCAGGTCGCCGTCGCTGACCACCGCGTACTTGTGGTCGTAGACGTCGCCCGTATCGATTTCGGTAAATCCGAGCGATTTGTAAAAACTCAGGGAACTCAGGATATCCGGAGCCCGGACGGCGAACTCCAGAAAACGGCCCGTTCCGTTCAACGCTCGGCGCCGGCGGCCAGCGCAAGGTCTCGCGACTGCTGTTGCTGCTTCTCTGTACCCCCGGCGTCGAAGTCCGCTGCAAACTCGGGCCAGCCTGCCGACTGTTGCACGATGAGCCTGCTCAGCAGCGCCACGTGATCCGGGTGGGAGTTGAGCGACGGTACATAGTGCAATTCGCTGCCGCCGGCTTCGAGAAACAGCTCCGCGTTCTGCATCGCTATCTCCTCGAGCGTTTCCAGGCAGTCTACCGAGAAGCCCGGGCACACCACGTCGAGGCGCTTGGTACCGGCCCGGCCGAGTTCTTCTATCGTCTCGTCGGTATACGGCCGGAGCCACTCCGCGCGGCCGACGCGCGACTGAAAGCTGAGCACCCATTCGTCTTCTTCGAGGCCGAGCCGGTCGGTGACCAGACGGGCCGTCTTCAGGCAATGGCAGTGGTACGGATCGCCGTCGAGCAGGGTTTGCCGCGGTACGCCGTGAAACGAGAACATGAGCTTGTCGCCACGCCCGTTGGCTTGCCAGTACTGGCGGATACTGGCTTCCAGCGCGGCCGTATAGTCGTCGCGATCGTGGTAGTGGTTGACGAAGCGAAATTCGGGAACCCATCTGCGTCTGCTGAGTTCGGCGGTTACCGCGTCGAACACCGAGCCGGTTGTCGTCCCGGAGTACTGAGGGTACAGCGGCAGCACGAGCAGCCGTCGTGCGCCTTTGGCATGCAGCTCGTCCAGCGCCGAAGCGATCGACGGGTTGCCGTAGGACATGCCCAGCGCCACGTGCACGTTGCCCGCGCTTTCCTGTTGCAAGCGCTTCTCGATACCGCTGCTAAGCTCCCGGCAGTAGACGAGTAGCGGAGACCCCTGATCGGTCCAGATCTCCCGATAGGCTTTTGCCGAACGCGAGGGGCGAACCCTGAGAATCACGCCGTTGAGGATTAGCCACCACAGCGGCCTTGGCAGCTCCACGATGCGCGGGTCCCACAGAAATTCGGCAAGATAGCGCCGCACCGCCGCGGTCGTCGGCGCATCCGGCGTTCCCAGGTTGACGACCAGCACGCCCAGCGATTCGGCGTCGCCATGACGGTAGTCGGGCTCTGACAGGTAAGTCGGCATGACGGGAGTTTACCGGACCGAGGGGTCTGCGCGGTAGCAACGAACGAGACCGGGACGCCGCAGCCCGTTCGGCTTCTGCCGCGCAGACCCCTGACCGGTGTCCGTAGCGTAATCGCGGGATACGCGCCTGCGTACTCCTCTATAATTTACGGCCAGTATCCGAACAGTCAGCGAGTAAGCACATATGCAGGAGCAAGAGACCCCGGCGGCAGCGGACCCGGGACGTTGGGACATGGTGCGCGACATGCTGGTGCTGCAGTTCAAGCTCATAGTCGACGGCTTTCGCGATCTGCTTCTGGTGCCGGCGTCGCTGATCGCCGGGATCGTTAGCCTGGTCAACGATCGCGACGGCAAGCCGGGACCGCAGTTCTATCAGCTCGTAGCTTTCGGAAAACAAACCGAGCAAATGATCAACCTGTTCGGCGCCGCGGAGAACGCCCCCGAGGACGTGCGCCGCGAGTACGACCTGGGCGGTTTGAACCTGGACGATCTCGTCGATCGCGTCGAAACCTTCGTCGTTGACGAGTACCGGAAAGGCGGGGTCACCGCTCAGGCGAAAGACCAGATCGACCGGGCGCTCGACACGCTCAGGCGCAGCAAGGACGCGCAGCCGGGCGCCGACTAGGCGGCTATCCGGGTTGCGGCGCGGCTTCGAGAATCGCCGACACACCCATGCCGCCGGCCGTGCAAATCGATATCAGGCCGCGGCCCGAGCCCTTCTCGCTTAGCAGTTTCGCAAGCGTTGCCACGATGCGCGCGCCGGTCGCCGCAAACGGATGGCCAATCGCGATACTGCCGCCCTTGACGTTCAGGCGGGTAAGATCGATGGGCCCCATGGGTTCGTTGCGGCCAAGCCGATCGCGGCAGAACTCTTCCGACTGCCAGGCCTTGAGCGTCGCTATGGTTTGCGCGGCGAAGGCTTCGTGTATCTCGTAATAGTCGAAATCCTGTAGCGTCAGATTCGCCTGCTTGAGCATGTCCGAGACGGCATAGGCGGGCGCCATCAGCAGTCCTTCGTCGTCCACGAAGTTGACCGCCGCCACCTTGGCGAAAGTCAGATAGGCGAGTATCGGCAGGTTCTTCTTCCGAGCCCAGTCCTCGGACGCAAGCAGGATGGCCGCGGCGCCGTCCGTCAGCGGCGTGCTGTTGCCCGCCGTCATCGTGGCGTTTTCCGCCTTGGAGAACACGGGCCTGAGCGACGACAGCTTTTCGAAGGTCGTATCGCGGCGGATGTTGTTGTCTTCCTCCGCGCCTTCGAACGGAATGACCAGATCGTCGTAGAAACCTTCGTCGTAGGCCGCCGCGGCTTTGGTGTGGCTGGCGAGCGCAAGCTGATCCTGATGCTCGCGCTGCACGTCCCACTGCTGCGCGGTGAGTTCCGTGCTCTGCCCCATCGACAGTTTGGTGCGCGGCTCGGTAACGGCCGGGAACTCCGGCGCCAGCATGCCGGGCCTTAACCGCAGCCAGGGCTTGAGCCTGGCGCCGAAACTGCGCGCTGCGTACACATCGAGCATGATGCGCCGGAAGGTATCCTTGAAAACGATCGGCGCATCGCTGGTGGTATCGGTGCCGCCCGCGATTCCCGATTCGATCTGGCCCAGCGCAATCTTGTTGGCGAGCATGACCGCGGCTTCGAGGCTGGTACCGCAGGCGCGCTGCAGATCGACGCCGGGCGTCTTCATCGACAGGCCCGAGTCGATGACGCTTTCGCGGGCGAGATTCCAGTCGCGGGAGTGTTTGATGACCGCGCCGAGCGCCACGTCTCCGACCACCTGGCCTTTGAGATCGTATTTGTCGACGACGCCGCGGAGCGCGGCGGTCATCATGTCCTGATTGGAGCAGTGCCGATAGGCAGAGTGCGATCGGCAAAACGGGATGCGCGATCCGCCGACTATGGCAACTCGTATGGCTCGACCATCGTGCAGCATTCGTATCTCCATGAACTCTGTGTTCGACCGGCCGAAAGGGTACACCATTCTGCAGGCCGAGTTTAAGCCGACCCGGTCACGCTCCCGAGTGTTAGACGCTTCAAGATAAGGGCTGCCAATTCCCCCCGGCCGTGCAATTATGTCGCCCTGGGGATTGGGTCAGTACAAACGAATGAAGCTCCGAACACGATGGTTCGTCGAGACCGGCAAGCTGCTGCGTCTCGCCGGGCCGCTAATTGTCAATAATCTGTCCATTGCGGGCATGCAGGTCGCCGACGCAATGATGTCCGGCCGTATCGGCGCGGAAGCGCTGGCCGCCGTGGCGGTCGGCGGCAGCGTGTGGTTTTTCCTGTTTACGATAGTGCTCGGCATCATGCTGGCGATATCGCCCATCGTGTCGCGCTACTTCGGCGCCGGCACCCCGGAGCTGATCGGCCGCTATACGCGGCAGGGGGTCTATCTCGCGATCGCAATCGGTGTGCCGATGGTCTTCCTCGTGCGGGCGTTCGTGGGCCCGGTGCTCGAGTTCCTCGGCATCGACCCGGGCTTCCGGGATCTGACGGTCGAATACGTGCAGACGATAATTTACGGCGCGCCGGCGATCTTCGTCTTCCTCGCGTTTCGTTTTACCACCGAGGGTATCGGGCGGACGCAGCCCATCATGTACACCTCCTTGTTCGCCCTGTTCTGCAACATATTTCTTAACTGGGTGTTCATGTTCGGCAATCTCGGCGCCCCCGAGATGGGCGCCGTCGGCGCGGCGTTCGCCAGCGCGCTGACGATGTGGCTGCTGATGTTCGCATTGCTGCTGGTGTTTTTGTGGAAGCCCGTCTACCGGCCGCTGGGGATTTTCGACCGGCTCTCGCCGCCGCGTCCGGAAGTGCTCTGGGAGGTGATCAGGCTCGGCGTCCCGATCTCCGTTACGATCACGGCCGAGGTCGGGCTGTTCAGCGCAACGTCGGTGCTGATGGGCACGCGCGGGGCCGACGTGTCCGCGGCGCACCAGATCGCACTGAACTTCGCCACGACGACCTTCATGGTGCCTCTGGGGCTCGCCTCGGCAATCACGGTTCGTGTAGGCCAGCAGCTTGGCCGCGGAGAAGCTGCGGAGGCGCGCTACGCCGGCCTGCTCGGGATGTTCAATTGCGGCCTGTTCATGGCTTTTTCGGCGACCGTAATGCTGGTGTTCCGCGACGCCGTGGTGGGCCTGTATATCGACGATCCCGCGGTGTCCAGGATCGCCATGAGCCTGCTGCTCATGGCGGCGATATTCCAGGTTGCGGACGGTGTGCAGATCGGTGCGGCGGCGGCGTTGCGCGGCTACAAGGACACGACCTGGGCCATGTTTATCAACACCTTCTCGTACTGGGTGCTGGCGTTTCCGCTGGCCTATCTCGCGGCGGTGACCTTCATGCTGGAACCGCGCTACATCTGGGGCGGCTTTGTCGTGGGTCTGTCCGTTGCCGCCGTGCTGCTGACGGCCAGGCTCCTGATCGTGTCGCGGAGGACGGCGCTCGGCGTTCCGGTCACCGCCTGAGGGCGAGGTTTTGGGTGTAACGCCCTAGCCCGATTGGCCGAAGTCCGGGCTGTCGCCGGCCAGGAATTCCGCTTCTTCGGCCGTGTTTTTCCGGCCGAGCAGTGCATTGCGGTGCGGGAAGCGGCCGAAGGTGTCGATAATGTCGGCGTGTAATTCGGCGAATTGAGCGATCGTTTCGAAGGTTTCGCGATAAGTCGGCGTTACCGCTTCGGCGAGGCGCGAGTACAGGGCCACGGACTTCGCCTGTACTTTTTTCGATTCCGCGTGTTGCAGCGGCATGTAGAAAAACACTTTTTCGATCGGTGACAGGTCGCGGTCCAGCTTTTCCATCGCGCCTTCGACGCAAAGCTTCAGCGCTGCCTTGTCGAGCGCAAAGGCTTTCGCAGTGCCGCGATGCAGGTTGCGGCGAAACTGGTCGAGCAGCAGGATCAGTGCCAGGCGCCCGCGGCCGGTACGTCCCCAATGATCGAGTTTGCCGTCCGATGCCGCCTGTATCTCATCGGCGAATTCACGTTCGATTTCGTGGTCGAATACCGGATCTTCGCCAAACCAGGTATCCATGCGATTGTCGATCTGCGGGGCGCTGAGTGTTTGTTCGCGAAACCAGAACGCAAGGATCGCCTCGATACGAATCTGATCGTCGTCCGTAATCGTTGCATCCACGCTCTCACTAAGCAGTTTGACTGACATGCCTTCACCTGTTCCTCTGACCGCACCGGCGCAAACGCTGTAATGCGGCAGTGTTTCGCGGGCACGGGCCTCCCGATTGCGACCTGCGTCACGCTTTCGCCGACGGTTTGGCTGGTGCTCTCGTATTGTCGATAAACTGTAGCACGATGATCGAGCCGACGACTGTAAAGCGACGTTTACCGACGATGTCGATAGTGCCGGTCGTGCTGCTGGCGCTGTCGGCCGGCTGCGCGCAGGCGCCCGACGCCGAACAGGCGTTGCGCGACTGGGTGGCGCGCGGTGAAGACGCGGTCAATCGCGAAGACCGCCGCGAACTAATGTCCATGGTGTCGCCGGCTTATGCGGACGGCCGTGGCAACGGCCGCGACGACATCGACCGCGTGCTGCGGCTGGTGTTCCTGCGGCAGGACAACGTCAAGGTCGTGACGCGCATCGAGGAGCTCGAGCTGCACGGAGGCACAGCGGCGGATCTCACGCTAACCGCCGCGTTTGCGGGTTGGAACGAGTCGCTGCTGGGCGTAAGCGCCGACGCGCTGCGTTTTCGCTTCGAGCTGGAGCACGACGGGGACGACTGGCAGTTGCTTGCCGCCCGCTGGGGTGAGCTGGGCGGGGAGTTACAATAGCCGTGGTTTCGACGATCCTCGCGGAGCGCGGGCGTTTGTCGAGACCGCTTTCAAGGAGACTGAACGAATCGGAGAGCTTCGTATGCAGTATCTGAAAGTAAGGGAATCTCTGCACAAGTCGTGTCAAACGGTCGTGCTGCTGGCGGTATCGCTCGCGCTGGGCGCCTGTGCCACCGTCGATACGATGATCGAGAGTCCCAGAGTCAGTCTCAGCCAGGTCGAGCTGAGCTCCTTCGATCTGGACGGTCAAACCGTGCTGCTCGGGTTTGACGTTACCAACCCCAATCCGTTTCCGTTGCCCGTGAGCGCCCTGCGCTACGGCGTCGAACTCGACGGCCATCGCTTTGCGAGCGGCGAAACCGAGGCCCGGTTTACCGTGCCTGCGCAAAGTGACCTGGGCGTCGCTATCAGCGTCGATCTGGACCTGCTGCGCACGGCGCCGCGCCTGATACAGATCATGCGCTCGGGCGCTCATCGCGACATCCCCTATTCCCTGAAAGGCGAGTTCGACGTGGACGTCCCTCTCTCGCCGTCGGTGGCCTTCGCGGGCGGCGGTACAATTCGCCTGTTCGCCGACCGCTGAGCGCCCGCCACGCGCTTGGTTACGCGCGCAACCAAGCCCCCTGCAAGTCGTTTTTGCGGCTAAGTCACTGATATAACGCTCGAATCGCTCCGATGCTGCACTGCGGTAGGCGGCTTTGGATGCCTGACATATACTCAAGGAGTCGATTTGCGTAAGCGGCAGGCTCTAGTGTCCTGTTTGGTTCATTCCTTGACCCAGTCGGCAGCGGATTTTCGTGTCTGGCAAGGCGCGGCGACGAGGAATAGCAAGCTATTGCGAGGAGCCGCAACGCCGCCAGGCGCGAAAAGACGCGGCGAATGAGTCAAGGAATGAACCAAACAGGACGCTAGTCAGGTGGGGATCGTGCGTCTCCCTGTTGGCCGTTCCGGTGCAAATCAGCCTGGGCAGCGCGCCCATTCTTTGCAACTCACTTGGTGGTCCTGTGCCCTAACGGCCAGGTCCAACGGCTTGTATGACTGAGCAATTTGACTCGACAACGTCCCGCGAGGGGCTTTATGACCCGGCTTTCGACCGCGATAGCTGCGGCTTCGGCTTGATCGCGCATCTCGACGATCAGGCGAGTCACTGGGTGGTCGAGACGGCGATCAGCGCGCTCGCGCGGCTTACGCATCGCGGCGCAGTAGCCGCGGACGGCAAGACCGGCGACGGCTGCGGCCTGTTGCTCAAGTTTCCGACCGGGTTCCTGCGCGAGGCGGCCGTCGAGCAGGGCTTCGAACTGGCGCGGCGGTTTGCGGCAGGGACGGTGTTTCTGAGCCAGGATCCGGCGGAAGCGGAAAGCGCGCGCGCCACGATCGGCGCCTCGGTTGCGGCGAACGGTCTCGAGGTGGCGGGCTGGCGGCCGGTCCCGACAGACCCGTCGGTATGCGGCGATCGCGCGCGGCAGACGCTGCCCGTCATCGAGCAGGTGTACGTCAATGCGCCGGACGACATGCGGCGCGACAGTTTCAACCGCCGCCTGTTCCTTGCACGCCGGCATGCCGAGAACCGTCTGGCGGATGCCACGACGTACATTGCGAGTCTGTCTTCGGTCACGATCAGCTACAAAGGCATGATCATGCCGGCCGCGCTGCCCGACTTTTACCCCGATCTGCGCGATCCGCGGCTCAAGTCTTCGGTCTGCGTGTTTCATCAGCGATTCTCCACCAACACGCTGCCGCGGTGGCGGCTGGCACAGCCCTTCCGGTTTCTCGCGCATAACGGTGAAATCAATACGATCCAGGGGAACCGCAACTGGGCGCTGGCGCGGGCGCAGAACTTTCGTTCCGACAAGCTCGACGACATTTCGGAGCTGGATCCGATCATCTCACTGACCGGCTCGGATTCGTCCAGCCTCGACAACATGCTCGAGGTCATGCGGGCCGGCGGCATGGACGTGCTGCAGGCAATGCGCATATTGCAGCCGCCGGCATGGCAGACCGTGGACGACATCGATCCGGACGTGCGCGCGTTCTACGAGTTCTTCAACTGCCAGATGGAGCCGTGGGACGGCCCCGCCGGCATAGTTCTGACGGACGGGCGATACGCGGCCTGCAGCCTGGATCGCAACGGCCTGCGTCCGGCCCGCTACGTCCTCACTGAGGACCGCCATATTACGATCGCCTCAGAGGTGGGCGTTTACGACTACGCCGAGCGCGATGTCGTCGAAAAGGGCCGGCTGGGGCCGGGCGAAATGCTCGCTGTCGACCTGCTCGAAGGCAAGCTGCTTTACACCGAGGACATCCACGACCTGCTCAAGGCGCGTGCGCCCTATAAGAAGTGGCTCAAGCAGGGTGTACGCTATCTCGATTCCGAACTGGTGGATACGCATACCGCGGCGGAGCCCATGGATCCGGCTACGCTCGCTTCCTACCAGAAGATGTACAACCTGAGCCGCGAAGAACTCGTCGAAGTTGTCGGCGTGCTCGCACAGGCGGAAATGGAAGCGGTCGGTTCGATGGGCGACGACACGCCCATGGCGGTTCTGTCACGCAAGGTGCGCTCGCCGTTCGACTATTTTCGGCAGCAGTTCGCCCAGGTCACCAACCCGCCCATCGACTCGCTGCGCGAACGCATCGTGATGTCCCTGCAAACCAATATCGGCCGCGAGTCGAGTCTGTTCGATATCGGGCCCGAACACGCGGAGCAGATCATCATGAACTCGCCCGTGCTGTCCCAGCGCAAGCTGCGGCAGCTACTGGGCCCGGATATGTACGCCGACGATCATCGCTTCATCGATCTCAACGTCGATGCCTCGCTGCCGCTCGAAGATGCGCTCGACGGCATTTGCGCCGCGGCCGAAGCGGCGGCTCGCGACGACGTGCAAATACTCCTGCTCAGCGACCGTTACCTGGATCGCGACAAGCTTCCCGTGCATGCACTGCTGGCCACCGGGGCTGTGCATCATCATCTCGTCAAACAGGGTTTGCGCTGCGACGTAAACATCATCGTCGAGACGGGCGTCGCGCGCGATCCGCACCACTTTGCCTGTTTGATCGGCTACGGCGCGACCTGCGTGTATCCCTATCTCGTCTATCAGTCGCTGCATGACATAGCCCGTCGCGGCAACCTGCCTAAGCAGCAGCAGCTGGGCCGCAGCTATCGCCGCGGCGTCCGCAAAGGCTTGTTCAAGATCATGTCCAAAATGGGCATCTCGTCCATTCAGTCTTATCGCGGCGCGCAGCTGTTCGAAATCGTGGGTCTCGACGAGCGACTCGTCGAGCGCTGTTTCCACGGCACCAGTTCGCGTATTCAGGGCGCGAGTTTCGCCGACCTGAAGGACGATCAGGAGATGCTGGCCAGAGCCGCCTGGGAGCCGCGCGAGCCCGTGTCGCAGGGCGGCCTGCTCAAGTACGTGCACGGCGGCGAATACCATTGTTACAACCCGGACGTCGTGGCGACGCTGCAGGCGTCGGTGCGCTCGGGCGACTACGAAACGTATAAGGAATACGCGCGGCTGGTAAACGAACGGCCAGTTGCCACCTTGCGCGATCTCATGGCGGTCAAGCCCGCCGGCGATCCCGTGCCGCTCGACGAGGTGGAGCCGGTCGAGGACATACTAATGCGCTTCGACAGCGCCGGTATGTCGCTCGGCGCGCTTTCGCCCGAAGCCCACGAAGCGCTGGCTATCGCGATGAACCGTATCGGCGCGCGCTCCAACTCGGGCGAAGGCGGCGAAGACCCGGCGCGCTACGGCACCGAACGCGTATCGAAGATCAAGCAGGTTGCGTCCGGGCGTTTCGGTGTGACGGCCGAATATCTCGTCAACGCGGAAGTGATACAAATCAAGATCGCGCAGGGCGCCAAGCCCGGCGAAGGCGGTCAGCTTCCCGGGCACAAGGTCAACGAGCTGATTGCGCGGCTGCGCTACGCGAAGCCCGGCGTCGGTCTCATTTCGCCGCCGCCGCATCACGACATTTACTCCATCGAGGATCTGGCGCAGCTCATCTTCGATCTCAAGCAGGTGAATCCCGACGCGCTGGTTTCGGTCAAGCTTGTCGCCGAGCCGGGCGTCGGCACCATTGCCGCGGGCGTCGTCAAGGCGTATGCGGATCTCATCACCATTTCCGGCTACGACGGCGGCACGGGCGCGAGTCCTTTGAGTTCGGTCAAGTATGCGGGCAGCCCGTGGGAGCTCGGCTTGTCCGAAGCGCACCAGGTGCTGCGCGCCAACGACCTGCGGCACAAGGTGCGGCTGCAAACGGACGGTGGCCTGAAGACGGGTCTCGACGTCATCAAGGCGGCCATGCTTGGGGCTGAGAGCTTCGGCTTCGGCACCGCGCCAATGATTGCGCTCGGCTGCAAGTACTTGAGAATTTGCCACTTGAACAACTGTGCGACCGGCGTCGCGACACAAAACGACGTCCTGCGCAGCCGGTATTTTATCGGGCTGCCCGACATGGTGATCAACTTCTTCGAGTTTATCGGTGAAGAGGTGCGGGAGCGTATGGCCGCGCTGGGCGTGCGCCGGCTCGACGAGCTGATCGGCCGCGTCGATCTGCTCGAACTCAAGGCGGGCGAAACCGAGCGGCAGGCGCGCCTGAATCTCAAGCCCGTCGTCTCCGATAACGGGCTTGCAAAAGACGCGCCGCAATTCTGCACCGACCTGCGGAACGCGCCGTTCGACAAGGGCGAGCTGGCCGAAGAGATGCTGGCCGCGGCGCTCGATGCGATCGAAGACAAGAAGGGCGGCAAGTTTGGCTTCGAAGTACGCAACTACAATCGCTCGATCGGGGCGCGGCTCGCGGGCGAAATAGCGCGGCGTCACGGTAACCAGGGCATGCGCGACGCGCCGATAGAAATCCGGCTGCGCGGCACGGCGGGTCAGAGTTTCGGCGTATGGAACGTCAGCGGACTCAATCTGGATCTGGTCGGTGACGCCAACGACTATGTCGGCAAAGGCATGTCGGGCGGGCGGATTACGATCCGGCCGCCGGAGGATGCGGGCTATGTCGCCAGCGATACGGCGATTATCGGCAACACCTGCCTGTACGGCGCGACCGGCGGCCAGCTGTTTGCGGCGGGTCAGGCAGGTGAGCGTTTTGCGGTACGTAATTCCGGCGCGACCGCGGTCATCGAGGGCGCCGGCGATCACTGCTGCGAGTACATGACCGGCGGCGTCGTTGTCGTGCTGGGCCGCACGGGGGTAAATTTCGGCGCGGGTATGACCGGCGGTTTTGCGTACGTTCTCGACATGGATCGCGACTTTGTGGACCGCTACAACCACGAGCTGATCGACATTCACCGGATTACGCCGGAGAGCATGGAGGCGCATCTGCATCATCTGCGTTCGATGATTCAGGAGCACGTCGATCTGACCGGCAGCGCCTGGGGCGGTGAGATCATCGAGGATCTCCGGACCTACCTGCCGCGCTTCTGGATCGTCAAACCGAAAGCGGCGGAAGTCGACTCGCTGATCGAGTCGCTGCGGCGCGCAGCCTGAGCAAAACCTTGGCCAAACATCCGCTACAGTTCCTGGAAGTACCCCGGCGCGATCCGCAAAAGGAAGCCGCCGCCGACCGCGTTCGGCATTTCGGCGAAATCTACGGTCACTACGACGGTGCCGACGCCGCGCAGCAGGCCGGGCGCTGTCTGTCCTGCGGCAACCCTTACTGTGAGTGGAAGTGCCCGGTACACAACTACATTCCCAACTGGCTGGCGCTGATCGAGGAAGGCAAGCTGTTCGAGGCGGCCGAGCTGTCGCATCAGACCAATTCGCTGCCGGAAATCTGCGGCCGCGTTTGTCCGCAGGACCGGCTCTGCGAAGGCGCCTGCACGCTGAACGACGGCATTGGCGCGGTCAGCATCGGCAACATCGAGCGCTACATTACGGACGAAGCGGTAAAGATGGGCTGGCGCCCGGACATGTCGAACGTGGTCGATACGGGCAAGCGGGTTGCTGTCGTCGGCGCAGGCCCGGCCGGCCTCGCCGCGGCGGACGTACTTGCCCGCAACGGCGTTCGCTCGGTCGTGTTCGACGCCTACCCGGAGATTGGCGGGCTGCTGACCTTCGGCATTCCGCCGTTCAAACTGGACAAGGAGATCGTCGTTCAGCGCCGGCGGCTGCTCGAGGGTATGGGCGTCGAGTTTCGGCTCAACACGCGCATAGGCGAGGATGTGCCGTTCGCGAAGCTGCATGACGACTTCGACGCCGTCTTCTTAGGCATGGGCACCTACACTTCGGTACGCGGCGGCTTTCGCGGCGAAGATCTTGCCGGCGTCTACGATGCGCTGCCCTACCTCGTGTCGAACATCCACCGGCAGATGGACAGTCTGCGTGACGACGCCCCGCCCTTCATCGATCTCAAGGGCAAACACGTCGTGGTGCTCGGCGGCGGCGACACGGGCATGGACTGCAACCGGACCGCGCTTCGTCAGGGCGCCGCGAGCGTCAGCTGTGCGTATCGGCGCGACGAGACGAACATGCCGGGTTCGCGCCGCGAGGTGGCCAACAGCCGAGAGGAAGGCGTGAACTTCCTGTTCAACCGCCAGCCTCTGGAGATCGTCGGCACCGACAGCGTGAGCGGCGTCAAGGTCATCGAGACCCGTCTTGGCAAGCCGGGCGCCGACGGCCGCCGCCGCCCTGAAACGGTGCCGGGCACCGAAGAGATCCTGCCGGCGGACGCGGTCGTGATTGCCTTCGGTTTTCGCCCCAGCCCGCCGGACTGGTTCGGCGAGCACGGCATCGACACGCTGCCGAGCGGCCGGCTGCGCGTCGCGACGCTGGGCGACTATCCCTTCCAGACCACCAACAGGAAGGTGTTCGCCGGCGGCGATATGGTGCGCGGCTCGGATCTGGTCGTCACAGCCGTGTTCGAGGGCCGCGAGGCGGCCGCGGGCATCGTGCGCTATCTGGGCGTCGCCTGATTCGGATCCCGGGGCCGCACGCGCGCGGCGCAGTGAGCGCCACACTCTACTCCAGCCAATGATGACCTCTAAGGTTATTGTTGCCGGTATCGGGCGGCGCTAGGCTTGAGTCCCTCACATCAAGGGAGCCTGTCATGCAGATCGAACAGAGCGTGCGCTACCTCAAGTTCGCCTCCGGGATTACGCTGGCGACGGGACTCATGATCGCGGCGGCCGCCGTGCCGGCCCTGAACGCGCCCACCGTCGTGCTGCTCGATCTGGTGTTCTTCCCCGTCGACGGCGCGCAGACGATGTTCGCCGGAGAGACCCGCCTGTTCAGCGCCATTTCGGGCGGCGTTCTGGCGGGTTGGGGGCTCATGATCTGGCTGCTTGCGACGGAGCTTTATGCCGGGCATCCGGAGCTGGGCCGGCGCCTGATACTGCGGAGCGTCGCCGTCTGGTTTGTCGTTGACAGCAGCATGTCGGTTGCGGCCGGCGCGCCGCTAAACGTGCTCGGCAACGTGGTCTTCCTGCTGCTGTTCGTGGTGCCCGTGTGGAAACCCGTCCCGCCGCGGCGCGCCGCGGCCTGAGCTGCAACTCAAGGCCGCTCCCGGGGCTGCGGCTTCAGCCCGTCAGCGGCAGGGTTACGCTAAAGCGAACGCCCTCATGCGTGTTCTCGGCATCGATAGAGCCGCCGTGACCTTCGGCAATCAGCCGCGCGACGTAAAGGCCAAGCCCGAGATGCCGGTCGTCGCCGCCTTCGCGCACCGACACGAGGGAGTCGAATAGCTGTCCGCGAAGTTTGTCGGGCAAACGCGGCCCGGGGTTTTCGACGGCGATGACGGCCCGGGTCTCGAATATGCTCAAGCCTATCGATATCCGGGCCCCCTGCGTGCTGAAGCTGACCGCGTTGTCCACCAGCTTGTCGAGCATCTGGATCAGCAGCTCGGGTGAGCCGTGGAGCGTAAGCGGGGAGCCTACGTAATCGAATTTGCGCTCAGGATACACGTCGCGGTAGGCGCTCAGCGTCGCCTCGAGCACCGCGTGCAGATCGAAGCGCCCGAGCTCCGCGTTTTGCATGAGTTCCTCGACCCGGTTTGCCTCGCTCATGGCGTTGAGTATCCGGCGCAGGCGTTCGGCGCCGTCTCTCGCCCGCCGGGTGTAGTCGCGAGCGGAAGTATCGAGTCGCTCGTGTTCCAGGTTGTCGAGCGACGACGTGACGATGGCGAGCGGCGTACGCAGCTCGTGCGACAGCTTCGAAGCCAGTGTCCGCAGGTACGCGTTGTACTCGCCCAGCGCGCCGAGAACGTTGGAGAAACTGCGGGACAGATCGCCGAGCTCGTCGCGCGCCGCGGCACTCGGCAGTGTCGCGCCCAGGCTGTCGTCCGCGAGCGCATCTTCCGCCGCGAGGCTCAGGCGCCGGATGCGCCGCGATAGCCAGGAGGCATACCCCAGCAGACCCAGGGCAACGGCCAGCATGGCGATGAGCCAGATGCTCAAGAGGCGTGACAGGCCCTGATTCGTCAGGCTCAGGATTTCATCCGTGCCTCGCTGAAGTACCACGCTGCCCAGCAAAACGCCGTTGTCGAAAATCGGCTGCGCAACGGCGACGATGGCACTGCCGTTACCCTCCGAACGAAACCAGTTCGAAGCCGGCTGGCCTTCGAGGGCGTTGCTTATGTAACGCTGCTGTTCCAGACCGCTGGCCGCCGGTTCGGCGAGCGCTGCGTCGGTGCCGGGCTCGACGATTGCGTCGTATGCGAGTCGCAGCCACCTCGACGCCCGGGCCGCGCCCGGCCGGTCCTGCCGGGCGATGGAGCCGGTTGCCGAGAGCCGCCAGCCGGCGGCGTCGGTAACCAGCAGGCGCATGCCGGGCTGCACGAGCTTTTCGACGATGCCGTCGAGTTCGTCCGACGGTCTTACGAACGGCCCCGGCAGCGGTGTCGAATAGCTTCTGATTTCCACGCCGCTGATCGCAACGGCATCCGTGTCGACAAAGGCGACGCCCAAGTTGACGCCCAGCAGCCGGCGCGGGATGCGCGCTTCCAACTGGTAACCGCCGGGCGTGTCCTGCCAGCGGGCGAGCACCGTGGGCTCCGCGGTAATCCCTGTCGGCGAACGCAGATAGGTCACCAGACGGCCCGGCGCGCCGGCCGCAAACACGAGACTCTCGTCCAGGTAGGGCGGGCTCAGGCTCCTGAGTTCGACGCGGTCGACGTGCGGCGCGGCGGCGCCCGGCACCGCGCCCGGCGGCAGGTAGACGACGGAGCGGTCCGGCACTGCGGCAAAAAGATAGATGTAGCCCGCGCGTATACCGACCGCAAAGCGTATCTCCTCGCTACCGCGTCCGAGCGCAAGCAGGGCCGCGTCGTCGAGCGGCCAGTCTTCGAAGTAACCGTCGATTCTTGGTTCGATTTCCAGGGGGTGGCCGTAAAGCTGCTCGCCGATTCGGAAAGCCGGATCGACATCGGGCGGGAACGCTTCGGGGTATTGCGATAGCGAATCGGCAATTGCCTGCGCCGTGCCCGCGAGCATTTCCTGCTGGCCCAGGCGCAGCGCGCTTTCGGTCTCCTGAATGAACTGACAACCGGCCCACGGCAGGATGAGCGTCGTAAGGCTGACAATAAGCAGTTGGCGGCGGAGGTTCACTTAAGGTTCCGTTAACGCTATTTCTCCGCGAGCCAGCGATAGCCCATGCCATACACGGTTTCGATGGCGTCGAAACTGTCATCCACCGCGAGGAATTTACGGCGTATGCGCTTGATGTGCGAGGTAATCGTGTTGTCGTCCAGCACCGCCTGGGCGGCATCCATGAGCTGCTGCCGGTTCTTGACGTGGCCCGGATAACGAGCCATCGCGTGTACCAGCCAGAACTCGGTGAGCGTCAACCCTACCGGCTGCTCCGACCAGTGCACGGTCATGCGCTCGGTATCGATGAGCAGTTCGCCGCGGCGGATGCGGCTGTCCGCCGCGTCCGGGTTCTTCAGCGCTTCGAGCCGCCGGAACAGTGCGGCCACCCGGGCCATCAGGTGCGGCAGGCTAATGTCCTTCGTGAGGTAGTCGTCGGCGCCGAGGCGCAAGCCAGATACTGCGTCGAATTCGCTGTCGCGGGCGGTAAGAAAGATGATGGGCAGGTCTTCAGCCCGGGATCTGAGTTCACGGCAAAGCTCGAAGCCGCCTTCGATGTCGTCGTTCAGGTTGACGTCGATAACCACGAGGTCCGGCAGTCTCGCGGCGAACGCTTCGAGCGCCGGCGCGCGGGCCGCGTAGCTGTCGACGACGTAACCCTCACGCTCGAAGGCCGCCACATAGTTATCCCGGATGGCGGCTTCGTCTTCAACAATGGCAATTCGTCTTCCCACGCAGTACTCCACGAGATATATCGGTTGTCGGGGAGGCTCAATCCCGGTCGCTTCAGGCTTACGCAGAGCATCCCCTACGCACAATCTGCCACATTCGATCAGGCTTATGCCACGGCACAGGCCGCGCTTTGACCCGCGGACAGGGTGTTATTAGAGCTCGAAAGCAGCCGGTGGCCAAGATGAAACTGCACTATGCATTATCCAACGCTCCGCGACGGAATCGTCCCGGTAAACCCCGGAATCCGCGGGAGTCCTTCGCTTGCGCAGGTTTGTGAGCGTGAGCTGCCTGCTGTGTCTCGGCTTTTTTGCCCCGACCGAGGCACGTCATCCGGTGGCCGAGATGGCCGTGCTGCAGCAACTGCTGCGCGACGCCTGGGAGCACAACGGCTACGAGGACGTGATCAGGCTCGAGGAGCGCTGTCCGGGCGCCTTTCCCGTTTTCCGCCTGCTCGCGGAAAAAGGCGATGTGGACCTTGTGGTCCTCGCCGGCAACAGCGGCCGCACGCTGGCCCTGGGTCCGGGTTATCTCGGCACCAGCGCGTTGCCGGGCAAACGCGGCAACACCGTTATTGCGGGCCGCCGGGATACGCACTTTCGGTTCCTGTCGGGCCTCGCGGTCGACGATTCCATCGTCATCGAAACGCTGTCCGGAGATAAACACCTGTATCGCGTCATAGGCCTGGACGTCGTCGACGCCCGGCGCTCGAGCGTCGTGCTCGACACGCCACGCTCGATGCTGACTCTGGTTACGGGCTACCCGTTCGATCCGGCGGAGCCGGGAGACCGGCAGCGCTTCGTGGTTACGGCGAAGATGCTCTTTTGAATGCCAGCTTGAACAGCGCCGCAAGCGTGATCGCATCGCTGATCGTGCCGTTCACGCACAGCTCGATAGCCTCGTCTACCGGCAGCCTGCGAACGCTCAGGTCTTCGGTTTCCTCGAAGTCGTGCGCGCCCTGGGTAAGCTCCCGGGCGACGTAGACCATGCCGAATTCGTCGGTAATCGAGTTGCTGGGGTGCAGCCGCATATGCTCCTCCCAGCGACCCGCGCTAAGCCCCGTTTCCTCTTTCAGTTCGCGCTTCGCGGCGGCGAGCAGCTTTTCGTCCCTGGGGGCGCCGCCCATCGGGAGTTCCCAGCTGTACCGACCGAGCGTGTAGCGGCTCTGGCCGACCAGCCAGGTGTGGTCTTCGTCGTCGAGCGGCAGAATAGCGGCAGCGCGGTTCTTGAAGTGCACGTGGCCGTACAGGTTTTCGCCGCCGCCAGGGTTGATGACGCGGTCTTCGCGGACGCGCATCCAGGCGTTGTCGTACACGGTTCTCGACGAGAGTTTTTTCCAGCTCATGGCGTGCCTTGTCGTATGGATTCAGTCGTATGGATTCAGTCGTGTGAATTCTGGCGGGTGGGTTCAGGCAGTCGATTCGACCAGCAGTTTGAAGCGTTCGAGATTGTTGGCCGTGTGTTTGCCGAGCGCTGCGGCCAGAAACGGATTCGTGAGCCTGTTTAAGCCCGTGACTCTGTAGCGCGCATGCACGACGAGGCGCGTCGAACGCCCGGCGATGCGCTCGAAGTGACTCACGACGAGGCCTCCAATACCACTGCCCGCATAGCTTGCCGCGAGGAAAACGGGTTCGCGCCGTTCGCTGATCGTTTCGGTCAGACGAAGATCCTTGCCGCGGACCGCAACGGTAAGCTGCGTGACGGCGCCGGGCTGGCCGGGCACGCCGTCCTCGAGCGTCGCGCTCTTGAGCGTTGGCTGCCACTCGCGCCGGCGCTCCGGATCGTCGAATACCGCCCAGGCCTCTTCAAGCGGCGCATCGACCACTATTTCGTGACGGGTCTTCATCGCGGCGATAATACCGAAAGCGCAAGCGGCGCGATTGCGCGATCCGGTTTTCCGGTTCATAGTAAACACAGGCCCCCTCGCCGCGGGGCCTCGCGTATTTTTACCCCTTATCCCTTATTCTCTCCTTCTTTCTTGCTCAAGGGAGTCCATGGCTACGAAGACATCCCGGCTCGCCAGCGGGCCGGTAGGCCAGCACTTGACCAACATGACCGGGCCGGTCCTGTTCGGCATTGCCATGATGATGGGGCAAAGCCTGATCGACGCCTGGTTTATCGGTCAGGTCGGGGTTGCCGAACTCGCCGCCTACGGTTTCAGTTTCCCGATACTCATGATCGTTTCGAGCGTTGCGATCGGTCTCGGCGCCGGAACCTCTTCCGTGGTGGCGCGCGCGCTCGGCAGCGGCGACCGCCGCCGCGCCCGGCGGCTGTCAACCGACAGCCTCGTTCTGTCCTTCCTGGCGACGGCCCTCATAGCCTTTGTCGGCATCCTGACGATCGAGCCGCTCTTTCAAAGCCTCGGTGCGCCCGACGAGCTAATGCCGCTGATTCGCGGTTTCATGACCATACTCTACTTCGGCGTGCCCTTTTCAGTAGTGGGCATGGTCGCGATGGCGTGTATGCGCGCGACCGGCGATACCCGCCTGCCCGGCACGCTGATGGTCGTAGCCTCGGTGCTCAACGTCATTCTCGACCCCATCCTGATCTTCGGTCTTGGCCCGATACCGGCGATGGGGCTCAACGGCGCCGCCGTCGCGGCGCTGCTCGCGCGCGGCGCAATTTTTCTGGTTGCGCTGTATTTCCTGCGCGTCCGGCTGCGTCTGCTGAGCCTGTCGCGGCCCAGGCGCGAGCGGATGCTGCGTTCCTGGCGCGACGTGCTGCACGTGGGTTTGCCGGCGGCGGGAACCAACGTGATCGTGCCGCTCGGCGCCGTTGCGGTTACGGCGATGCTCGCAAGTTACGGCCCGGAGGCCGTCGCGGGTTTTGGCGTGGCCAATCGCATCGAGTCGATGATGCTGGTCGTGTACTACGCCATGTCTTCGATCATCGGGCCGTTTGTGGGTCAGAACCTCGCGGCCGGCAAGCAGGACCGTATTCTCCGCTCGTTGTGGCTGTGTAGCTTGTTCTGTATTGGCAGCGGACTCGGCATCGCACTGCTGCTGGCCGCGTCCTCGGGTTTCCTGCCCGGTCTGTTCAGCGATGATCCAAGGGTTACCGAAGTCACCGAGAGTTTTCTGTGGATCGTGCCGGTCAGCTACGGTGCCTACGGCATGGTCATGGTGATGAACGCCGCGTTCAACGGTCTCGGCAAGCCCATGCCCGGTGTCGTGATTAGCGTGCTGCGCATTCTGGTGCTGTATTTACCCGTCGCCCTGCTGGCCATGCGCTTCTTCGACGTTGTCGGAATTTTTGCGGCCTACGCGCTTGCCAATGTGCTGACCGGTATCTTCGCCTACCTGTGGGCACGCTCGACGGTCAAGCGCCTGTTCGCCGCTCAGGGTTTGACGGCGCCGGCAGGATAAACGGCGATTGCCAACGCGCCGAATAATTCGCCCGGACCTGCCAGCGCGGCCTGGGTCGGCAGCAGGCTTCCGGACGTCGCCGCCGTCAAGAAAAAGACGCCTGCAATCGCGAAGTTGTTGTTATCCGCCGTCAGGTAGCTCAGCCGAACCCAAGTCGAACCCAAGTCGAACTCAAGTGACCGTCTGGATTGCGATGATCCCGTTTAGGGCGATCGACATGCGGCCCTTAGCCGTCCCCGGCGGCGCCGAAGCGGCTGCGTTCTCCGTTGTGCAGGTGGAGATCCCAGGCAAGTTTAAAAACGATGAGCAGCAGTGCGAAGGCGCCGGTGCTCGCGAGAGCGGGTATTACGCGCAGCGCGACCAGAGCGACGATGACGGCACCCAGCAGCGCGAGGCAACGGGAGAACGGGACGGCCAGGAGCATGGTCGCGCGCGCCGTTTTGTATTCGCCGCCGACCAGAAAGTTTGCGACGAACGAGATGGCGTGGCTCACGAGGAATAGCAACGAACACTGCAACAGCAGTATGAGCCCGGCGAAGACGTTGCGCGACGAGGCTTGCGGGTCGAGCGATTCGACGACGAGATAGATGGCAAGACCCGTGCCCGCGAACAGCGCCAGGAACTGTCCGCCGATGAAGCCGATCGTGAGCAGCGACGTCAGCACTGCGCCGCCGCGCGAAAAACTCACGTAGCGGTTTTCGTACGGACTGCCAATGAGCGACGCCGTCAGCAGTTTGAGCACCGTGAAGATGCCGATCCAGAGGCACTCGACCCAGTACACGACGACCAGCTGCACGAGTTCGAGGTCGAGCAGAAAGTAGAGCGCGATAAGCCCTGAATTGGCGGCAATCAGAGCGATTGCACCGAGCCCCAGCTGCGCAAAGCGCGCCGGAGCGGTCGCCTGTGGCGCCGTGTTCTGATCGGCAGACATGGGCCCCACGCTACGCATATTTGCCGCGCGTGGCCCGGATTTGGGTCACGAATCAAGGCGAATCCAGGCGATACGCGCGGACCGTGTTCCGGGAGTCAGCGCACGGCAGGCAGCACGACGCGACGGTAGATCACATGCATGCCCAGGCCGCGCGCGGCAAGGAACACCATGAACGCGAACCATAGACCGTGGTTGCCGAAGCTGCGGGTCAGATACCAGGTCGGCAGGAACAGCAGCAGTGACAGCAGCATGACGTTGCGCATCTCTCTCGCGCGGGTTGCACCGACAAAGACGCCGTCGTAAAGAAAAGACCAGACCGATATCAGCGGAGAGACGATCAGCCAGGGCAGATACTGGAAGGCCGCTACCCGGATGGCCGGCAGATCGGTAAGCACCCGGATCAGCACTGGGCCCAGCGCCACATAGATAAGTGCAAGCGCCGCGGCGAACCACAGCGACCAGCGCAGGCTGACTTTGACGGCGGCGACCAGCGCATCGCGCCGGCGTGCGCCGACGGCTTTGCCGACCAGTGCCTCCGCGGCGTGCGCTATACCGTCCAGCGCAAACGCCGTCAGGTTTTGCAGGTTCAGCAGCAGCGCATTGGCCGCGAGTATCGTGCCGCCCATCCGCGCACCCTGCGCCGTTATGAAGCTCAGCGTGAACATTAGCGCGAGCGTGCGCACGAACAGGTTTGCGTTGACCGAAAAGAAGGCGGCGTATTCGCCGAGCTTCAGGAAACTTTGCGACACCCAGGTTCCCGGGTGAGCCTTGAGCGTGCGCGCGACAAACACACAGCCCACCGTGGCGCCCGTGTATTCGGCGATGACCGAAGCCAGCGCCACGCCGTCCGTCTTCATTCCGAGGCCCAGCACAAACAGCAGGTCCAGCACTATGTTGGTCAGGTTGATCGTGAGGAACATGAATAACGGCACCCGCGCGTTCTGTGTGCCCAGGAACCAGCCTATCAGTGCATAGTTGAGCAGCGTTGCCGGTGCGCTCCAGATGCGGATGTTGAAGTACTCGAGGGCAAGCGCGTTGATGACCGGCTCGGCGCCAATCAGCTCGACGGCAAACTGCCCGAGCGGCCGGTGCACGGCGATGAGCGACAAGCCAATGAGCAGCGCGACTATGCCCGCCTGACCCAGCGACGTTCTCAACGCGGTGAAGTCGCTGGCGCCATAACTCTGGGCCGCGATACCGGTGGTGCCCATGCGCAGGAAATTCACCCCGGTATACAGCACGCTGAACACCATTGCGCCGATCGCGACGGCCGCGAGATAGGCCTCACTCTCCAGGTGCCCGGTAACGCCCGTGTCAACCATGCCGAGCAGCGGGACCGTCACGTTCGAGAGGATCATGGGCAGCGCTATGCGCCAGACCTCGCGGTTATCCGGGAGGTGCTTCGGGTTGCTGCTCATTCCTGCCGTCTTGCGTCCGTCAAACCGGAATGCCGATGCGGCGATAAACGAGCGAGAGCATCCATGCCGGCGCGATGATCATGTACTGCAGATCGCGCGCGACGGCGCTGACGCGTGCTCCGGGCCGATGGCCGAGCCAGATGCCGAGAATGCCGCTCAGGAGCAGCGCAGCCGATACATATTCCGCGGAATAGCCGGATGTGGACAGCCAGAACTGGAACGCCGCCAGACCGACGACAAACGGCAGCAGCCCAATGGCCAGAGACAGGGAAATGATGAAGTAGTAGACCGCGGCGGTCATGAGAAACGCGCTGCCCCAGTTGAATAAAGGCGAGATCTCGTAGAATTCCTGCGGTACCGGCAACAGCCACAGCGCGCCTACCGTCCCGACGACCACAAAAATCGCTGACACCCAGTACAGGCCGGGCAGGGTCAGTTCACGATGCTCGCGGTCGAAACGCTCGAGCCAGCCGTCGTTGTCGCTCACGCCGGATTCCTTACCGGGGCGCGGGATTTAGATGAGACCTGTCGCACAATTAAGGAACTCTTATCCTCGGGATATGACATAAACTACGAATTCTACGCGCATTAAGTATTGGTTCAGGTAGCTGGCGGCTACAATGCGCTCTAAATTTACCGCAGGCCCGGTGCTGGCGACGGCCCGGCTGACTGAATTTGTAACTGAATCTATAGTGATAGCAAGAGGATTTCACATGCAGACTCGAGCTGTAAAAGTATTGTCGGGCGTTCTTGCCGTGGCCGTTTTCGCCACTGGCTGTACGACGCTCGATCCGTACACCCGCGAGGAAAAGACCAGTTCCGCCACCAAAGGCGCGCTGATAGGCGCGGCCGCAGGTATCGTGGTGGGCCTCGTGTCCGGTGACGACGCCGTCGAGCGCCGCCAGCGCGCGCTGATCGGCGCCGGTGTTGGCGCACTCACCGGCGGGGCTATCGGCAACTACATGGATCGCCAGGAAGCGCAGCTCCGTGCTGAGCTCGAAGGTACGGGCGTAAGCGTCACCCGTATTGGCGACAACATTACGCTGAACATGCCGGGCAATGTCACGTTTGCCACGAACAGTTCGGATCTCTCTCCGGCATTCTTCAACGTGTTGAACTCGGTGGGCAAAGTGCTCGACCAATACGAGCAGACCGTCGTCGAAGTGGCGGGTCACACGGACAGCACGGGCTCGGACGCCTACAACCAGAGCCTTTCGGAGCGCCGTGCTTCGAGCGTTGCCCAGTACCTGACGTCGCGTGGCGTAATGGGCCAGCGCGTCATTACGGTCGGCATGGGCGAAGCCCGCCCGGTCGCGGATAACGGCTCGGCCAGCGGGCGGCAGGCGAATCGCCGCGTGGAAATCACCATGGTGCCCGTCAGCACGGGTTAGCCCGCGGCACCGGGAGATGCCTCCCAGGGCGCGCAACAGGCGCTTTGTGTAGTATCGAAGCGCGGCTCCCGGCGGAGTCGCGCTTTTTTTACGCTGCCGGTTCGGATCAATGACGAGAAACCTGCGTTCCCGCCGCCGCCCCGGCGAGTACGGTAAGTCCTCGTGGGACGAGTGGATCGAGGACACGGGCGTCGTCGTACGTTTGCTGCACGACGACAAAGACGGTGCGGAGCATCAGCGCTTCGTGCTGCGGCTGGCGAGCGGTCAGACGCTGCTGATTGCACACAACATCGACCTTGCGAAGCGCGTTCCTTTAGGTCTCGGTGACCGGGTTCGGTTTCGCGGCGTGTACGAGTGGAACGAACTGGGCGGCGTCGTGCACTGGACGCATCGGGATTCCCATGGGGGCGCCGACGAAGGTTTTGTCCGGTTCCGCGATCGAACGTACTGGTGAAGTGCCAAAAAAAACGGGCCGCGAACGGCCCGTTTTCAATCTCTCGTCAGGTCCTCGAAGCGCAGGCCTACAAGGTCATCGCATTGCGCATCTTCTTGATGGCGTTGCTCTCGATCTGCCGGATACGCTCCGCGGACACGCCATAGACATCGGCCAGTTCGTGCAGCGTTTTCTTCGAGTCCGTCAGCCAGCGGCTTTCGATGATGTCGCGGCTGCGCTCGTCGAGCGTCGCCAGCGCACTCGTCATCTGGGTCGTGGCGTCGTTTTTGAAGTCCGCCTTTTCAACGAGGTCGGCCGGATCCGATTCGGGACTCGGCAAATACGAAGCGGGACCAAACGCGCGATCGTCGTCGGCATCCGGTTTCGGATCGAACAGCGCGTCGCGTGCGCTGAGCCGGCGCTCCATTTCGGTCACTTCCTTGACGCTCACGCCGAGATCGCTGGCCACCGCCTCGGTCTCGGCGGCGCTTAGCCATGCGAGGCTCTTTTTCGCTTTGCGCAGGTTGAAAAACAGCTTGCGCTGCGCCTTGGTCGTCGCCACTTTGACGATGCGCCAGTTCTTGAGCACAAATTCATGAATTTCGGCGCGAATCCAGTGCACGGCAAACGACACCAGGCGAACGTCGTAGCCCGGATCGAAGCGCTTCACGGCCTTCATGAGCCCGACATTGCCTTCCTGAATGAGGTCCGCCAGGGGCAGGCCGTAACCCGTATAACCTTTGGCGATATGCACCACAAAACGCAGGTGCGCGAGTACCAGCTCCCGGGCCGCCCCGAGATCTTCGCTGTCGCGAAAGCGGTGCGCCAGAGCCTGTTCGTCTTCCTTGCTAAGCACGGGCACGCCGCCTACCGCCTGAATATAGGCATCGAGGCTACCGACCGGCCCGGCCAGTACGAGGTCCTGATTGCGTGTAGCAAAGTCTGTGGTCATCTAGATTTTCCTCCAGTTGATGCCCGATTTTAGCACTCGGGCATTTTGAGTGCTAACAAGGGGTACAGGTTCCCCTGATTTATGTGAACTGCTGCAAAATCAGGGGCGCAACTCTCCGTATATGGTCAATATTCCCTGAAGAATCCGACTCAGGCGACCCGCGTTGCCGGCGGCGTCCAGCGCTGAGACACAAATGCCGGGTCCACTTCGGTGTCGGCGATATGATTGGTGTAGTTCGACAGCGTCTTGAGCGTTGCACCAAGGACTACGTCCAGGACACGCCGGCGCTCGAATCCGGCCGCCAGGAACGCCTCGACCTGCTCATCGCTAACCCAGCCGCGCTGTTCGGCCACGGCCGCGGCAAACCGGCGCAGCGCTTCCAGCCGCGGATCGCCGATCGGAAGATCGTTGCGGATAGCAGCGACGACGTCTTCAGGGACTTTCTGCATTGCGGCGATCGTGCTGTGTGCCGCCATGCAGTAACTGCAATCGTTGATCCGGCTGATCGTCAGCAGGACAATCTGCTGTTCGGTCGCCGTAAAGCCCGTTTTCGCGAACAGGTCGCCGATTGCGAGGTAGGCCTCCGCGGCTTCCGGCGACTCGACCATCGTGCCGATCAGGTTCGGGATAAAGCCATAATTTTCAGACACTTGTTTGAGTAGCGCCTGACCGTCTTCAGATGCGGTCGCCAGCGTATGAGGGGTAAAACGTGACATTGTCGTTCTCCTTGGGTAACGGGTTCTCGTAATAAATGAATAGTCATTCAAGAATCATTCAAAAAAAGCCGGTCGCAAAACCGGAAGCGAGAGACTAGCAATACTTGAACGGTAATTCAAGTATTGCTATTCTGCACGCTCGTTAGCCAGCAGACATGCCTGAACGTCATGCCGAGAACCCCGGAATTCGATCGCCAAACCGTAATACTGGAAGCCCAGCAGGTTTTCTGGTCGCGCGGCTATGGGCAAACCTCCGTGTCCGACCTCGTGGCGGCCACCGGGCTCAAGCCCGGTAGCCTGTATGCAGCCTTCGGCTCCAAGAGAGGCGTGTTTCTGGAGGTGCTCGACGCCTATAACCACGCTTTCGTAGGCCGTCTGCGGGCGCTGGCAAAACAGGAATCCGGGGCGCTAGAAGGGCTGGTGGGCATTCTCGACGAAATTGTCGACGACGCCGCGACCGGCCGTGACCGCCGCGGCTGCCTGGCGGTCAACGCGCTGCTCGAAATGTCGCAGCACGACGAAGAGATCGAATCCCGCCTGCGGCAGCACAACGAGCGCGTCCGGCGGGCGTTCGCCGAAGTCGTCAAGGCCGCTCAGGCGCAGGGCGACGTCGATGCACAGCGCGACCCCGCGGACATCGCCGCGTTCCTCGTCAACAGCATCTGGGGGCTGCGCGTCATGTGCAAGTCGGAGTCCGATCGGCGCACGCTAAACGCCATCGCGGCGGGGATACTCGCAGGCATAGGCAACCGCCAGCGGAAAATCAGGTTGCGGGTCAGCCCGGCGAACTAGCCGTGCATATCAGCCCGGCGAATTGCCCGGCTCGATGGCACGCATGCGACGGCTCGCCGCAAACCAGGAGCCGACGAGCCCAAGCGCGGCGCCGCCGCCCACGACCAGCCCTATCTCTTCGAGCGACAGGCGCAGCAGTTCGACGTTGCCCCGATACAGCCCCGCAAGGCGGGTGACCGGCTCGTCGAGCAGATACAGCCCCCACTCGACCAGCAGCACGGCGAGCAAGCCGCCGAGAAAGCCGTACCACAGTCCGCTCCAGAGAAACGGCCGGCGGACAAAACCGTCGCTTGCGCCAATCAGCTTGGTGACCTCGATTTCGTCCCGGCGGTTTTCCACATCGAGACGGATCGTGTTGCCAATGATTACGAGTATTGCAAGCCCCAGCAGCGCGGCGCCTATGCCGATGCTCTGATCCACAATGGCCAGTATTGCGTGAAAGCGCTGCACCCAGTCCGTATCGACCTGTACCGCCGCCGTCTCCGGCAGGTTGCCGAGTTCTTCCCGCAACAGCCCGATTGACTCCGGCGTGTTGAAAGCGGCGGGCCGTACGATCAGGGTGTGCGGCAAGGGATTGGCGGCAAGCTGATCGAGCGCTGCGCCGAAACCGGACTGTTCGCGGAACTCCTCGAGCGCCGCTTCCCGGCTGACCAGCGTGACCGTCGCTACGTCCGCGCGCTGCGCTATGAGATCCTTCAGGGCGCCTGCGTCATCGAGCGAGAGTTCGTCGGCGAGGAAAACCGAGAAGTCGAGCGCGTCGTCCCAGCCTCCGCTTACCGCCAGCGCGTTCTTGACCATCAGGTGCAGGACGCTAGGTATCGCAAGCGTAATGGCGATGACGCCAATGATCATCAGGCTGGCGAAAGGCTGCCGGGCAAGTCTCCTCAAGCTCGCCGACGCCGTGTCGATATGCCGCGCGAACCAGCTGCTGACGTGTCCGCGCGTCCTTACCGGCGCAACCGCCTCCTTGTGCCGGTTTACGGCCATGGCGCCTGCCCCGGGCCGGGTTCGTTGTCGTCCAGCTCTTCTGCCGGCTGCACGAGGCGGCCTCCGTCGAGTTCCAGCCGCCGGCAGCCCAGGCGGTCGATCAGCGATATGTCATGGCTTGCGATGAGCAGCGTAACCCCGACTTCGTTGAAGCGCCTGAAGATACGCATGACTTCGAGCGACAGATCCGGATCCAGATTGCCGGTGGGTTCGTCCGCAATCAGGAGTTTCGGCCGCGTGACGATGGCGCGCGCGATGCCGACCCGCTGCTGCTCACCGGCGGACAGCGTTTGCGGGTTCTGCTTTTCCTTGTGCAGCAAACCCACCTGCTCGAGCGCGGCTCTGACGCGCCGCCCCGTCTCGCGCGGCCCGGCTCCGGCAATGACGAGCGGGAGGCCGACGTTATCGAACACGGGCCGGTCGTACAGTAATTTGTGATCCTGAAAGACCATGCCGATCTGCCGGCGGTACGCAGGGATGCGGCGACGTTTGACGCGCGCCGTGTTCTGTCCATCCACGATTACCTGCCCGGAGCTCGGCCGGTCGATGAGCGCGATGAGTTTCAGGAGCGTGCTCTTGCCGGCGCCGGAGTGGCCCGTCACGAACACCATCTCGCCGCTGTCGACGCCGAGCGTCAGTCCGGAAAGGGCTTCCTGTCCGCCGGGAAAGCGGCGGGTTACATTTTCGAGCTGAATCATGCCGCGCGTTCCCGCTCTTCCATCAAGTCCCCGGCCAGGCCTCCGGCAATACCTTTGCCGATACTCCTAGCCATTGGCCAGCAGTGCATCGGCATACTCCGCCGCATCGAATGCCTGCATGTCTTCCGCCGACTCGCCTATGCCGATGAACCTCACGGGTACGCCGAGCCGATCCGCAATCGCCAGCATGACCCCGCCTTTGGCGCTGCCGTCGAGTTTCGTAACGGTAATGCCAGTGAGTCCCAGTGCCTCGTGGAATTTCTCGGCCTGTACCAGCGCGTTCTGCCCCTGGCTTGCGTCCACCACCAGCATGACTTCATGCGGAGCGGACGCATCGTGCCGCGCGATGACCCGCTTTATCTTGGCAAGTTCGTCCATGAGCCCCTGCTGGCTTTGCAGGCGCCCCGCCGTATCGGCGAGCAGAATATCGATGCCGCGCGCCTGTGCCGCCTCCCAGGCGTCGAACAGTACCGCGGCGGGATCGGCTCCGCTTTGCTGCGCGACCACCGGCACCGAGTTTCGCTCGCCCCACTCCTTGAGCTGTTCGACCGCCGCCGCGCGGAACGTGTCGCCGGCTGCGAGCATGACGCTGCGGCCCTCGTCCTGGAAACGTTTGGCCAGCTTGCCTATGGTCGTGGTCTTGCCGGCGCCGTTGACGCCGACCATGAGAATCACGAAAGGACCGCTTGCCGTTTCCGGCTCGAGCGCCTTTTCGACGGGCGCCAGAATATCGGTAATCGCAGCCTTGAGACCGGCCTTGAGCGCATCGACATCCTTGAGTTCCTTGCGCGCGAGACGGTCCTTGAGGCGGTCAATGATCGCTTCGGTGGTCGTCACCCCGACGTCCGCCATGACCAGCAGCGTCTCGAGTTCCTCGAGCACGTCCTCGTCGATCTTGCCGCCCGGCGCGAGATTGGCAAGATCGTAAGTAAGCCAGCTGTCGCCCTGATTGAGCCGCGCCCGCAGACGTTTGATAAAACCCGCTTTCTTGGCGGGCGCTTCTGCGGCATCCTGTTGCGGCAGCTTTTGATCGTCCGTTTTCTTCCTGAACATCCTGCAACTCACATCGGGTTGGTCACTTCCGGCGGCAGCGGACACGCGCATAGGCACAGATGGTGAAACGGCAAGCAAAAAGCAGCGGCAAACCGAACCGGCTGCGTATTGTAGCGGGAAACTGGCGCGGCAGGCGTCTTCCCGTGCTGGATCTGCCGGGCCTGCGCCCCACGTCCGAACGCGTTCGCGAAACGCTGTTCAACTGGCTCATGCACTGGATACCGCAAAAAAGCTGCCTCGACCTGTTTGCCGGTACCGGCGCGCTCGGTTTCGAGGCGCTGTCGCGCGGCGCGGCCGGCTGCACGTTCGTCGAGCGCGACCAGACAGCCTGCCGGCAGCTCAGGTTAAACGCCGCGAGCCTCGATGCGGCGAAGGCGCATATTCAGCGCGGCGACGCGTATGCCTGTCTCGAGAGCTTGCCGGACAAAAGCTTCGATCTCGTGTTTCTCGACCCGCCGTTTGCCGATGCGGACCTCGCCAGGCTGTGTAGTCTCGTGGATCGATCCGGCATACTCGCAGGCAACGCGCGGGTTTACGTCGAACAGGACCGGGACGCGCCCGACCTCGAGCTGCCGCCGGGCTGGGCGCCGTTCAGGACGGCTACGGCCGGCAACGTGCGCTACTCGCTGTTTCTGACCGATCAGGAGCAGGCAGACGAATAACAACAAGGGGAGTCTTTGAGGATGACGACACGGGCTATGTATCCGGGCACGTTCGATCCGATTACGCTCGGCCACGAAGATCTGGTAAGGCGCGCGGCACAGGTGTTCGAGCGCGTTGTCGTCGCGATTGCCGCGAATACCGGCAGCAAGGCGCCAATGTTTACCCTGGGCGAGCGCGTCGAGCTGGCGGAGCAGGTGGTGGGCGATATCCCCGGCGTCGAGGTCATGGGCTACGACGGGCTCACCGTCGAATTCGCCGAGGCCAACGACCTCAATGTGATCATTCGCGGCCTGCGCGCCGTGTCCGATTTCGAATACGAGTTTCAGCTTGCGGCAATGAACCGGCACCTGACGGAAGTCGTCGAAACCGTGTTCCTGACCCCCACTGAGGAATACGCGTTTATCTCCTCGACCCTGGTCAAGGAAGTCGCGGCGCTCGGCGGTGACGTTAGTGAGTTCGTTGCACCGACGGTAAGGACTGCGCTGCTCAAACGCGTTGGCCGCGATTAGTTCTGGCAGTGTGTACAGTAGTAGGTGGCGCGCTGTCCTAGGACAACGTTTCTGATCGGTGCGTTGCAGCGGTGACAGGGTTCGCCTTCCCGGCCGTACACGTCGAGCTGCTGCTGGAAGTAGCCCGCCTGGCCGTCGAAACCGTAGAAGTCCCGTAAGGTCGTGCCGCCGGCTTCGATCGCGCGGGTGAGCACTTCGCGGATGGCGCCGGCGAGCGACGCATAGCGTTGCCGCGAGACGCGGCCGGCCTGCCGGCGCGGATTGATGCCTGCGATGAACAGTGCTTCGCTGGCGTAGATGTTGCCGACGCCAACGACAACGCTCGCGGTCATGATGAACGGTTTGACGGCGATGCGCCGGCCGCGCGAAAGCTGCCACAGACGGTCGCCGAGACTATAGCCGCCGAAGTCTTCGCCGAGCGGCTCGGGACCTAAGTCTCTCAGTAATTTGTGTTTCGCCGGGTCTTTTGCCCAATGCAGCGAGCCGAAGCGCCGCGGATCGCGAAAGCGCAGCGTATCGCCGCTGCCCAGCACCAGGTCGACGTGGTCGTGCACGCCTGCAGGGGTGCCGGGCGGGACTATCGTCACGCTGCCGGACATGCCGAGATGCAGGATGGCGCTGCCGGCTTCGGTGTTGAAAAGCAGGTATTTGGCCCGGCGACCCACGGAATCGACCCGCTGTCCGGCGATGCGCCGCTCGAAATCTCGGGCGACCGGCCAGCGCAGCGCGCGGTTGCGGATTTCGGCGCGGCGGATCGTTTGCCCCTTGACGTAGGGTTCTATGCCGCGGCGGCTGGTTTCGACTTCGGGTAACTCGGGCATGGATAGTCTGCGATTTCGGCTGTCGGCTCGTCCGGCTAAAGTATGCAGCAACAAAAAAGCCCGCGGTAAGCGGGCTTTTCTACAAACACGGCAAAGCGCGCAAACAGGCTGTCAGGGCTATTTGATCTTCGCTTCTTTGTAGATCACGTGCTTGCGGATGGTCGGGTCGTACTTCTTGGTCTCCATCTTCTCGGGATGCAGACGCTTGTTCTTGTGAGTCGTGTAGAAATGCCCCGTGCCGGCGCTCGACACCAGGCGGATTTTCTCGCGGGCTCCTTTCTTGGCCATTGCTTGTCGCTCCTCTTAAGCCGCGGCGCGTTAAACGCGCTGTCCCTGGGCGCGCAGATCGGCGACGACCTTGTCGATGCCGTTCTTGTCGATGATGCGCATGCCCTTGTGCGAGACGCGCAGACGGACAAATCGCTTCTCCGATTCCAGCCAGAAACGCTTGTTTTGCAGGTTGGGCAAAAAGCGCCGGCGAGTTCTGTTATTGGCGTGGGAAACGTTGTTGCCGCTTTGCGGGCGCTTCCCAGTCACCTGGCAAACCTTGGACATGACTGTAAGTCTCTGATTCTATTAAATCTGCCCACGAGCTGTGAGCAAAGAGTCGCACTTTATACCAGCGCGGACGGGGGTTTACAAGGGCTCGGGCGCGGCTAAATCAGCCCGCGGCTGGCGAGCGAAGTGACCTGCCCGTGGCCCACCACGAGGTGGTCGAGCAGCCGGATATCGACGAGCTCGAGCGCGGCCTTGAGGCGGCCGGTAATGCGCTCGTCGGCCTGGCTCGGCTCAGCCACGCCGGAGGGGTGATTGTGGGCGAGAATGACCGCGGCTGCGTTGACGCTCAGCGCCTCCTTGACCACTTCCCGCGGGTACACGCTGGTGCCGTCGATGGTGCCGCGGAACAGTTCTTCGAAGCACAGGACGCGATGCCGGTTGTCGAGGAACAGGCAGCAGAAGACTTCGTAGGGCAGATGGCGCAGGCGGGATTTGAGGAAGGCTTCGGTGTCGGCCGGGGAGCGGATGGTTTCGCCGACGGTAACGGCTTCCGAATAGTAGTGATGCGCGAGCGTCGGCAGGGCCTGAAGGATCTCGAGCTGTTGGGTTCTCAGGCCATCGATACGCCGCAGTTCGGCAGGCTCGGCTTCGAACATTCGGCGCACTCCGGAAAACTGCGCGAGCAAGCGCTCTGCAAGAGTCACTGCGTTAGCACGGCTGGCCCGTCCGCGCAGCACGCTTGCAAGCGAGATTGTGCAGTCATACGTGTTAAGGCGTTCCGTCACGCGTTCGTCCTTGAACGGGGTACATTCAGTATTCGGGTGAGCGTCTCCGTATACGACACGTAATTGTTCGCAATAGCGGGAGATTCGGATTAGCGGATTAGGGGTCGAACCGCGATTTCATGCCCAGTCACTCCTTGACGTGCATCAGCGGGCCATATGCCGCGCAACCAGTCGCGTTTTCGATGACGGCAACGTTACAAATAGTGTCTTCAGCGCTCATGGGAGACTTCAATCTGCGCTAAATCCGCTTAAATAGTCCGGTTGCTTCAATAATGCCGGTAAAAATGCGCAACCCGAAAACACAGCAAGGCAGTGTGCGAACTCAAAGTCCGGCTGGTTATGAGCCATTTTGACAAGCGCAGCGGCCCTTTTCGATGGGGTCCCGTCAGCCTGCCGGCACGGACGACGCCAATCTCGCGCGCCTTAGCAAACAAGCAGCGCATTTCGCAGTTCTCAAGTCGCGTTTTCCGCAACTTGATCGCGAGCGCGGGGTAACGCCACATAGTGGCGATGCGCCGGCGGATGCCGCGCTCCTCTCTGCGTCAGTCGCAACAAGGAAGAAACGTTACGAGCCCGCAGACATCGAGGCCAGACGAGTTTTCTGTGGAGTGATTTACCTCATGACAAGACTTACTAGATCCTCGAGCCGGTACCTGCTGTTTGGCGCCGTTTTGGTCGTCTTCGGGTCGGAGAACGTACATGCGCAAACAGAACCCCTGTTTTACATCCCGGGTTCTTCAATTCACTGCTACGATCTCAGTAATTGCGAGGCAGTTGCCATTGCAAGACATGAGTCATATACGGCGGGTGTTTCTGCTTGCGGGGGATCCAGGCCTTTGCCGCATACGGCGAGCGTTATCGAGTCTTCCGTAGACACGTCCCCGGGATCGACGCCGTCGATTCAGGTGAAGACTCTCTGTGACAATGCGCCTACTCCTCGCGCACAGGTTTGGTTTACCTTCCGCCGCCGCGAAAATTGTGCGGATGGCTCCAGGGATTACCCTTGCAATCCCTACTACGTCGAGGCGCCTTCAGCGCCTGCAGATTCTTGTTCGCCCAATGAGACTAATCCATGTGATCCAGGCAGCGGCAACAAGAGCCAGGTGGAAGTGGATTATGCAACTCCGGCAGCCGGCGGTCTCGATTTCAGTCGTTTCTACAACAGTGTCGGTGAGTTCAAGACAGATGCCCGATTTGCAACGGGCTGGCGGCACAGTTACTCACGCTACATGGATGAAAAGCCCGACGTTCGTCCTCTGGCCCGTTTTACTTCGCCGTCTTCCGAGGAATCCTCTTCCTACAAGACCGCATCGGACGCGTGCACACAAGGCTTCGACGACATCAAGGCAGCGGCATGGGGAGGTGTCGTAGCGGGCGCATCCGTAAGTTTTGTGGGAGGGAACGTTTGTAAAGTGAGCCAGACGACAGGGGGAGTGAGCGAGACCGTTGCTTACTTCCCCGTGCGGAGTATCGCGCCGTTCGGGGCTTACGCAGCTCCGGCGGCGGTAAAGACGGTGACGAGGCCGAACGGTAATGCGTACCGATTCGAACTGGACGGCACCAACTGGGTGAGTCTGGATCCGTCGGTAACGCTCGAGCAGAGCGGCAGCGACTGGATATTCACCGGCCCGGACGACACAGCGGAAACCTACAATGCCTCCGGGCTTCTCGTATCGATCGAATATCGCAACGGTCAGACTGAAACGCTCGACTACGCACTGACGGCCGCCCAGGGCGGTGACGACAATCCCGACACACTGGATCGCGTCACAGGTCCGTTCGGGCATGTCCTGACGTTTGCGCACGACTCCGACGGACGTATCGAGTCGGTATCCACGCCGGACGGCACGGTTAGCTATGCTATCGGCGATTTCGACAATCTGGAAATGGTTACGTATCCGGACAGCTCCAACCGCCGGTACGTCTACGACGCTCCAGGCCTGTACAACCACCTGACGGGCATCGTCGACGAAAACGACGCCCGGTTCGCGACCTGGGACTACGACGCCGCCGGCCGGGCCATCCTCTCCGAGCATGCCGGCGGCTCGGAGCAGGTGACGCTCGCCTACAACGGCAATGGTACGACAACCCTCACGGCCGCAAACGGCGCGAACCGCACCTACCACTACTCGCTAGAGCAGGGCGTGCGAAAGCTGCAGCAGGTGACCGGCGACGTGTGCGGCACCTGTCCCGGTGGAGATATTGCCCAGAAGTCGTATGACGGCAACGGCTTCCTGGACGAGGCCACGGACTGGAACGGGAATGTCACAAAAACCGCCAGAAACAGCCGCGGCCTGACCGAGACGCTGACGGAGGCCAAGGGTGCCGCGGAGCAGCGAGTGACCACGACAAGCTGGCATTCAAACTTTCGTCTACCGACTCAGGTCGTGAGTCCGAAGAACACGACAAACTACACCTACGATACGAGCGGTAACCTGACAAACCTGTCGGTCACGGACGGGGTAGAAACGCGCGAGTGGACAATTACCTACAACCTTCAAGGACAACCTCTGACGGTTGATGGGCCGCGAGCGGGCGCTGTCGATTTGACAACCCTCGAGTACCA
>JBCBSC010000039.1:0-36880 GCA_039819385.1 Pseudomonadota bacterium
GCGATAAGCGATAAGCTTGGCCGGGATTGGCTGGTCGGTACTCTCGATCAGCCCACGCCTGCCCGCTGAACAAAATGAATAATAAGACCGAACTGGCAAAACCTACAGCAACACGGATCAACGCAAACCCCCGGCAGATCGCCGTCACTGATCGCGCCTGGCTGGCATGCCACGGCCGCCGGACGGCTGTTGTTTCGGGGCAGTCTATCAACTACGTACGGGCCGGACTACAGCGCCGCCGCCCGCTGTTCGTGTTGTCGCTGCTCGTGCTCGCACTGCTGCCGCTACGGCAGAGCGTTGCAGAGCAGCCCGCTTATTATGCCGGTCTCGCCTATCTCGGCGATTTCAGCTACATCGACGCCAACTACCCGATGACGCAGGCATTAAACGATGGCGGCGGCGGGCTGGATCGAGCGCTTGCCGAGGCTCTTCGCGCGTCGGCCCCGGATCACCTGGAGCTGCGTTACACGCTCGGCGATCTCGATCGAACCGACACTCTGGTACTCGCCGTCGCGCTTGACCGGGAGCGTGTCAGCCGCGAGGTGCTCGATCTCAATACCGGCCTGCGGACCAAGTTGATCGTCGAAGTATCGCTGCAGGTTTTACTCTACGATCTCGCCGGCGGTTATCTGATCAATAACGTCCCGATCTCGGCGGCCGTCAATCACGTGCTGGAGGGCAACGTTCGCGACGTGGAGCGCGAAGCTTTGCGGCTCGCGGAGAGGCTGTACCTGGGTGATGGCGAAGACCCGGGCCTGCTCGCCCGGGCGGTCAGGGCGATAACGCAGCTAAGACCCGCCAATGTGCCGGGTCTCAGGTACCAGCTTGCAAGCGTCGCCGTCGGGCAGCGTGTTGCGGAGCTGCTGCCTGGGCACATCGACGAGAGGCTCTTCGGCCAGCGTTTGGGACAGTTCTTCAGCGCGCGCCTCGGGGAGCAGACGCAGGTGAGCGTTATCCCGTTCACGCGCGGCTATGCGATCGGCAACCAGTTGCCGGGGCGCTTTAGCAACGGCGAAGCGTTCAACCTGGCTTTGCCGGAGCCCGACTACGCTTTCCACGTCGAGCTCAAGAATCTGACCAGACACGAGACGGAAACGGAGCTCCTGTTCGGCGCTCAGACGTACTTCAGGTTGGAAGAACCTTTCACCGGCGCCGTCTTCATTGCCGGTGATTATCGTGCGGGGGTCTACAAGCCGGCTGCGGATTTCCGCGTGGAGGCCGATGACTGGAGCGCTTACGAGGATGCCGCGGAAAACCTCCTGGACGATCTCGTGAGTCAGCTACGGTCGCCCGATCGCGCTTGGCACAAACAGCATGCGCGCTCGCCCGAGAGTTTCAGCCAGTTCAACGCAAAGAAGGAATTGTTCAATGACTAGATCGGATCGATGGTGGCGGTTCGGCCATCTCGTCGTCTTGCTGGCGGTCGTCCTTGTCTGGCCGCATGAGAGTATGGCCATAGAACAAAAAGGCGTCGCCGAGGTCGATGCGGGCCGCTCCGTGGACAGAAAAGAACGCAACGCCGCGGTGCAGGATGCGCTGCGAAACGCGGTTGAAACCTGGGTGGCCGAGAAGCAGCAGAGCCAGTTCCGCAACTATCAGCAGGTCAAAATGCTCATTGACGCGAACATCGACGACTACGTGCTCTCGCATCAGGTGATCAGTACGGATCACGACAAGCGGGCGCAGCGTTACCGCGTGGTGCTGCGCGCAAGCCTGAACGAACCGAAACTGCTGGATACTCTGCTGGGTCCGTCCGCTCAGGCAGCGTCTGGCGGCGACGCCTATCTCACCTTCTTGTTCGTCGCGCGTGAGCAAGTCGGAACGATGACGCAGTCGGAGAAAGAGGCCACTCAGGTCAAGTCCCGTACGCAAGGGATCGGCCGTGAACGGGACGAGAACAGCGCGGCTCAGACGCGGACGCAGGAACAATCCGTCACGGTACGGCAGAGCGAGCGCACGATGCGGGATCGCGTGCTGTGGGACGTGGCCACGTCCAACGAGATCGACGCGGCCATGGGTGAGGTGTTCACGGATGCGAGCTACCTGGTGATCGACGCCGACATCGTCGGCGGAGCAAGCGGTTACACGCTGAACACCGGGCGGTTCATCGACGACTACCGGACCGGCAGCGATATTCAGGGCGAGACGAAGCGCGAGGCTTACCAGGGACTCGCAACGCTCAAGGGGACCGATGAGGAGATCCAGTATCTGGCCATCGGCACGCTCGACGTCGAAGCGAGCGCGATGGACGAGAAAACCGGCAACTACCGCGTGGCCGTCGCGGTGACCGGCGAGGTTTGGTCCGTGCTGCAGCGCGGCGCCACGGTTGCCGAAGTGGGGCCGGTTACGATGATTGGCGAAGGCCCGACGGAGCTGGTTGCCAAGAACAATGCGTTAAAGGCAGCGGCCCGTCGGGCGGCGGGCGATCTCGTCGCAAAGCTGAGCGGCCGAAATATTCGTTGATTGGGAACCCGGGGCAGATCACATGAACATAGTTGACACAAGCTTGAAGGTGCTGGCATTCGGACTGCTGGCCATGAGCCCATCCGCGGTTGCCCAAACGACCGCCTGGACGAGCGATCCGGTCGTATCCGGCGAGGGCTGCGAGAATCTGGAGTACGGGGAGATGGCGCAGTTTCTGGATACCTATCTCGCCGGTTCGCAGACTTATGCCGGCAGTGAGAAAGAATCCGGTGCGCAAATGCTGCTGAACTACACGATTGCCAGCGCTCTGGTGCTTCGCTCCCAGGTTTGCCTGGCCGAAGCGCTCGAGTTGAAGGAGATCGCCGACGATCTGAAGCAGCAGCAGGCGGTGTTGACCAGTGGCACGAGCCTGAGCAAGCGGCAGGTCAAGAAGCAGCGCAAGCTGACGGAGCAGGCCAACGCCGAGATCGAAGCCACGGCGCGGGAGCTCGAAGCGCTGACTCCCGAGCAGCGCGAACGCTTCGGCAAGGGGACGGCGGCTTATCTTTTCGGAACCTATGCGACCGGGCAGATCTTCCGTTCGGTAGATGAGTACGTGGTGGAGTCGGCCGCGGAGGTCCAGCAGGACGCCAAGCCCAAAAAGTCCCGCTTCGGCGGCATTCCGGGTCTGAACCAGGTGTCCGACGCGGCCCAGGGCGCGGCAAGCGTGTTTCGCAAGGCGACCGACGTCGGTGTGGTCTTCGGCGGGCTCAAGGATCACACCGTAAGCCTGTACGAGACCAGCCGGTTCCTGCGCGAATACTCCGAGCAAAACGAGATCGACCTGCCGGACGATGCAACCGACCGGCTGGCGGAGGTTAGCGATTGGGTTTGATCGGTTGACCAGGGTCTGCGCACAGGCCCGCCCGCCAGCCCAGGCGCCGTTCGCTGCGATCGGGCGGATCCGCAGGCCTCGCGGCAGTTCGCGGCGCGGCCGGACTTGAAGGAATCGGGGTAAGCCGGTCGTCGTCCGGGGCGCCCGGGTTTGCGCCTGTTTGTGCCGATAGGGCTCGTAAAGCAGTGCAACCGGTACACGATTCGTACGCCCGGGTTGCCGGTTTCGCGTATCGCTCCGTTTCGTTGTGCGAGCGTTGCGGAACTCTGTGCAGATGCCGTATAATCCCGCGCCTGCGCCCGGTGGGCCGACTCCTTTCGGGGAGCCCAAGCAGTACACGTATTGCCGGACCCACGCTACCAGAGGCCTGGTAGGAAAGCCCCGCTGAGGGGTTTTTTGTTGCCCGTAGGGTAATCGAGAGCGCAGGTTTGGAATGGGCCTTTGGCCCTTTTTTTGTTTTAGAACAGTGATTTAGGCGTTTTCGTGACTAGTGATGAGCTTATCGGGCTGATCGAACCCAGCGTTGAGCGACTGGGCTACGAGCTCGTCGATCTCGAAGTTCGCCTGGGCGGTCGCAGCGGCGTCGTCAGAATATTCATCGATCAGGCGGAGGGTATCGGCCTCGACGATTGCGAGAAGGTGAGTCGTGCGGTGAGCGCACTGCTCGATGTCGAGGACCCGTTGCCGGGTCAGTACGACCTCGAAGTTTCGTCGCCGGGGCTCAATAGAAAGTTGACCAAGGCGGCCCATTTTGAGCGCTTTACGGGCGAAGAGGTCAAGGTTGAAATGCGGTTTCCGATTGAGGGCCGCAAACGGTTTCGGGGCAGGCTCGAGGGCGCCGATGCCGAGAACGTTCGGATTGTTGTTGACGGTGTGGAGCACAGCCTGCCCATCGCGACTATCGATACAGCACGATTGGTGCCCGCGGACCTCTAGCATGAGAGGGAAGGGCGGAACAGGAGTTTTAGGGTCATGAGCAAAGAGATCTTGATGGTTGTCGACGCGGTTTCCAATGAGAAAGGCGTCGAGAAAGAGATCATCTTCGAAGCGATAGAAGCCGCATTGGCTTCGGCGACGCGTCGCAAGCATGGCGATGATATTGAAGTGCGGGTTGCGATTGACCGGGAGAGCGGCGATTACGACACGTTTCGTCGCTGGTTGGTGTTCGAGGACGAGTCGACCGAACTCGAGTTTCCCGATCGCGAGCTTAGAATGATCGACGCCGTCGACGTAAATCCTTCGGCCGAGCCGGGCGGATACGTGGAGGAACCCATGGAATCCGTGGAGTTCGGACGGATTGCCGCGCAGACCGCCAAACAGGTCATCGTGCAGAAAGTGCGTGAGGCCGAGCGCGAGCAGGTTGTCGAGGAATACAAGGATCGTGAGGGTGAGATGCTTTCCGGTCTCGTAAAGCGGGTTGACCGGAACGGCGTATACATCGACCTGGGCGGCAACGCCGAGGGCTTTGTGGCCCGCGACCAAATGGTGCCGCGGGAGCCCGTGCGTCCGCAGGACCGGATCAAGGCGCTGCTTACGGAGGTTCGCTCGGAGCCGCGCGGTCCGCAGCTGTTCATGACGCGGACGTCGCCGCAGTTCCTGGTGGAGCTGTTCAAGATCGAGGTGCCCGAAGTGGGGCAGGGTCTCATCGATATTCTCGGCGCGGCGCGCGACCCGGGTTTGCGCGCCAAGATAGCCGTCAAGAGCAACGACAACAGGATCGACGCCGTGGGCGCCTGCGTCGGCATGCGCGGTTCGCGGGTTCAGGCCGTGTCGAACGAACTGGCCGGCGAACGCGTGGACATCATTTTGTGGGACGACAACACCGCGCAGTTCGTGATCAACGCTATGTCGCCGGCCGAAGTCGTGTCGATCGTCGTGGACGAGGACGCACACAGCATGGATATCGCGGTCGAGGAGGACAAACTGTCGCAGGCCATCGGCCGCGGCGGGCAGAACATCCGCCTTGCCAGCGAGCTTACCGGTTGGGAGCTCAACGTCATGACGGCGGCGGATGCCGAGCAGAAGAGCGAATCCGAGATGCGCGAGCTGATCGAGCTGTTCTCGAAGCAGCTCGACGTCGATGAGGAAATCGGCCTGATCCTCGTGCAGGAGGGTTTCTCGACCATCGAAGAGGTGGCTTACGTGCCCACGTCGGAGCTCGTGGCGATCGAGGAATTCGACGAGGACATCGTGACCGAGCTGCGCAGCCGTGCGCGCGACGTGCTGCTTACGCAGGCGATCGTTCAGGAAGAAAAGATCGACGAGACCGAGCCGGCCGACGATCTCCTGAGCCTCGAAGGAATGGAGAAGGGTCTTGCCTACCTGCTGGCAAGCAAGGGTGTGGTAACGCGTGAAGATCTGGCCGAGCTTGCCACGGACGATCTTCTCGAGATCAACGAAGAGATGGATCAGGAAGCGGCGGCAGCGCTCATCATGAAAGCCCGCGCGCACTGGTTCGAAGCGGAACAGCAGGCCTGAACGGAAGACGGAGTTAGCTATGGCGGACGTCACAGTTGCACAATTTGCCGAGGTCCTGAAGGTCCCGGTCGAGAAGCTGATTTCTCAGCTCGATGAGGCGGGTATCAAGGTGGACGGGTCTGACGATACGATCAGCGAGGACGCGAAGCTCGAGCTACTGACGCATCTGCGCCGCAGTCACGGGCAGTCCGATACGCCCGCGACCGCCGCGGCGCCGCGGCGCATTACGCTCAAGCGCAAGTCGCAGTCGGAACTCAAGCTCGCCGGCGCACAAGGGCGTTCGCGCACCGTCAACGTCGAAGTTCGCAAGAAGCGCACTTACATCAAGCGTGACGTGCTCGAAGAGCAGGCGCAGAAAGAGCAGGAGGCGATCGACGCCAAGCGCCGCGAAGACGAAGAACGCGTCGAGGCGGCGAAAGCGGCCGAAGAGCAGGCGAAGGCCGAGAAGGAAAAAGCGGAGCGTCGCGCGGCGGAGCAGGCGGCGGAAGAAGAGAAAGCCCGGCTCAATGCCGAGGAGGAGGCGCGCAAGGCGGCGGAACAGGCCGTGCAGGCGGCCGCCGAGGAAAAGGCACGCCTCGAGAAGGCCGAGCAGGACGCGCGCGCGCGCCGGCAGAAAGAGAAAGCGAAGCCGAAAGCCAAGGCGACCGAGACCCGCTACGGCCGCAAGGAGCTGCATGTGGCGGGCGACAAGAGCGGCCGCCGCAAGCGCAAGACGCCCATGCGCCGTCGCTCCATGCCGGTCAGCGGCGATTCCCAGCACGGTTTCGAGCGGCCGACGGCGCCCGTCGTTCGCGAGGTCGAGATTCCCGAGAGCATCCCGGTTTCGGAACTCGCACAGCGGATGGCTGTAAAAGGCAACGAAGTCGTCAAGGTGCTGTTCAACATGGGCGCCATGGTGACGATCAATCAGGTGATCGATCAGGACACGGCCGCGCTGGTCGTGGAAGAACTCGGTCACGTCGCCAAGCCGATTACCGAGGCCGCGGTCGACGAGCAGTTGCTCGCCGCTGAGGTCGACACCGAGGGCGACAAGGTCTCGCGGCCGCCCGTGGTTACGATCATGGGCCATGTCGATCACGGCAAGACCTCGTTGCTCGACTACATCCGGCGTACCAAAGTGGCGGACGGCGAAGCCGGCGGGATTACGCAGCATATCGGTGCGTATTCGGTCGCGACCGACAAGGGCAAGCTGACCTTCCTCGATACGCCGGGGCACGCCGCGTTTACGGCAATGCGGGCCCGCGGCGCGCAGGCGACCGACATTGTAGTACTGGTCGTCGCGGCCGACGACGGCGTAATGCCGCAGACCATCGAGGCGATTCAGCATGCCAAAGCCGCCGAAGTGCCGCTGGTTATTGCGGTCAACAAGATCGACCGTGAAAACGCGGACCCTGAGCGCGTGCGTAACGAGCTTGCACAGCACGAGGTAATCCCCGAGGAGTGGGGCGGCGATCACCTGTTCGTCAATGTTTCAGCGCATACCGGCGAGGGTGTCGATACGCTACTCGAATCGATCCTGCTGCAGTCCGAGGTCATGGATCTCGAGGCGGTCGAGGATGGCCCAGCCAGCGGGCTGGTCATCGAAGCAAGCCTCGAGAAAGGCCGCGGCGCGGTGGCTACGCTGCTCGTGCAGTCCGGCACCCTGAAGCAGGGCGACATGATCATTGCGGGCGAGGAATACGGCCGCATCCGCAACATGTTCGACGAAACGCAGAAGTCCGTGAAGGCCGCGGGGCCCTCGAGCCCGGCAGTTGTGCTCGGCTTGTCAAAGACGCCGAGTTCGGGCGACGATTTCCTGGTGGTCAAGAACGAGCGCAAGGCGCGCGAGGTCGCCGAGTACCGGCAGGCCAAGGCGCGCGACGCCAAGCTGGCGCAGCAGCAGGCTTCGAAACTCGAAGACATGTTCAGTCAGATGAAGGATTCGCAGGGCTCGTCGATCTCCGTGATCATCAAGTCCGACGTACACGGCAGCGCCGAAGCGCTGCGCGACTCGCTGACCAAGCTGTCCAACGACGAGGTCAAGGTAAAGGTCCTGGGGTCGAGCGTGGGCGGCATTACGGAAACCGATGCGACGCTCGCGGCCGCGTCGAACGCAGTCATCATTGGCTTCAACGTACGCGCCGACGCCGCAGCCCGGACCGCAATCAAGGAATCCGGCGTCGACGTTCGCTATTACAGCATCATCTACGAAGCGATCGACGACGTGAAGGCTGCGCTGAGCGGCATGTTGTCGCCCGAGATTCGCGAGCAGATCGTCGGTCTTGCCGAGGTCAAGGAAGTCTTCTCCTCACCGAAATTCGGCGACATTGCGGGCTGTATCGTGACGGAGGGCTACGTGAAGCGCGATAACCCGATTCGCGTCCTGCGTGAGAATGTCGTGATTTACGAAGGTGAGCTCGAATCGCTGCGCCGCTTCAAGGACGACGTCAACGAAGTGCGTTCCGGTACCGAGTGCGGCATTGGCGTCAAGAACTATGCAGATGTCAGGGTTGGCGATCAGATCGAGTGTTTCGAACGCGTGGAAGTCGCGCGGACGCTCGATTAGGGTCGATTGAGGTCTTATGGCGCGGGAGTTTTCCAGAAACCAGCGGCTCGGAAATCAGATTCTGCGGACGCTGAGCGAGCTGATCCGCTTTGACAGCAAAGATCCGCGGCTCGACGGCATCGCGCTGACTCAGGTAGATCTGACTCGTGACCTGAGTATTGCCGAGGTGTACTTCAGCATGTTGCGGCCGGATGCGGATCCGGCGCCGGCCAAAGACGGTCTGGATAGCGCCGCGGGTTTTCTGCGCGGGCGGCTCGGGCATGCGATCAAGGTCAGGCACGTGCCGGAACTGCGGTTTGTCCACGACGCCAGCGCCGCGGAGAGCGCCCGTATCAGCGAGCTGATTGCAGGCGCTCAGGGCAGCGGCGACAAACGGGATTGAACGGATGACGCGTCGGCGGCGCGGCCGGGGACGGCAGGTGGACGGTATCGTTCTCCTGAACAAGCCGGCAGGACTAAGTTCGAACGGGGCTCTGCGGCGTGTACAGCGGCTACTGGACGCAAACAAGGCCGGGCATACGGGCAGCCTGGACCCCGCGGCGACCGGCATGCTGCCGCTGTGCTTCGGCGAAGCGACCAAGACGTCGGCTTGGCTGCTCGATGCGGACAAGACATACAGGGTGATGGCACGCCTTGGTGTCGCCACCGACACGGGCGACGCGGAGGGCAACGCGCTTAAGGAGATGCCAGTGCCGCATCTCTCGGCGTCCGACTGGAAGGCGCAGCTTGCCGCGTTTGTCGGGCCTGGTGAGCAGGTGCCGCCGATGTATTCGGCGCTGAAGAAAGACGGCCAGCGTTTGTACGAGCTGGCGCGGAAAGGACAGACCGTGGCGAGAGCGGCGCGGCCCATAACGATCAGCTCGATTGAGCTGCTCGAGTGTGCGGGACGGCGGCTAGTGTTTCGGGTGCGCTGCTCGAAGGGGACCTACATCCGGGTGCTGGTCGAGGACATTGCGCGCCGCGCCGGCACCGTGGCCTACACGCGCCGGCTGCACCGCGAATCGGTGGCCGGTTTCGAGGGTTGCGGGATGACGAGCCTCGGCGGACTCGAGCGTGCCGTTGCGGCGCTTGGCAGCGAGCGTCCGGACTGGCTGCTGCCGGTCGACAGGGCGCTCGAGCACTTGCCCCGGGTCAGCCTGGGGAGCGGCTGCGGGCGTTTGTTTTGCGAAGGACAGGCGGTTGCATCCGGCGAGCCGGGTACGGCTGAATCGAGTCAGGGCGAGGCCGTCAGGGTATATGCGTCCGACGGCCGTTTTCTGGGCGTCGGGGAGCGTTCCGGGCTTGCCGGGATCGCGCCGAAACGGGTTTTTTCACAGGCGTCGAGCGAGCCCGGGGGCAGGGCCGACGAGCGGCGGCAAAGCACGTGCGCAAAGCCGTAGATATTTGAGTTTTTACTGTTAATAGGCCTATCGAGGCGCTAGAATACCGCGCTCTGAAAAAGGGCCATACATAGAAATACCTTTGGAGTATCAGATAGATGTCACTTTCCAGTGAAGCAAAGAGCAGCATAGTTTCAGAGTTCGGACGCGGCGAGACCGATACCGGCTCACCTGAAGTTCAGGTTGCTCTTCTGTCAAAACGAATTTCCGAGCTGACCGAACACTTCGGTGAGCACAAGAAAGATCATCATAGCCGTCAGGGTCTTCTGCGGATGGTCAACAAGCGCCGTAAGCTTCTCGACTACCTGAAATCGAAAGACCAGGATCGCTATCGCGAGCTGATTTCCCGGCTCGGACTGCGTCGCTAATCCAACCAGCGCGCACCATGGCAGTCATGCAGGCGTTGCTGAACTCCCCGCCTAAACGGGAGTTTGGCGCCGCCTGCTATTGCCGTTATTCCTTTCAAACCGAGCATACGTTGTGAAGTCAATCAAAAAATCTTTTCAGTACGGTGAGCACGCGGTAACGATCGAAACCGGCGGCGTTGCCCGCCAGGCCGACGGTGCCGTGTTGGTCAATATGGCCGATACGGTTGTCCTGGTCACCGCGGTCGGCCGCAAGAAGGCCGATCCGGGCCGGGACTTTTTCCCGCTGACCGTCAACTATCAGGAAAAAACCTACTCCGCGGGCAAGATCCCGGGCGGGTTTTTCAAGCGCGAAGGACGCCCCAGCGAAAAAGAAACGCTGATCGCGCGCCTCATCGACCGCCCGATCCGGCCGCTGTTTCCGAAAGGCTTTCTGAACGAAGTGCAGGTCATCGCAACCGTGATCTCGCTCAATCCCGAAGTCGATTCCGATATCCCGGCACTGATCGGTGCGTCGGCATCGCTCGCGCTGTCGGGTATGCCGTTCGCCGGTCCGATCGGCGCGGCCAAAGTCGGCTACAAGGACGGCGATTACATTCTTAATCCGTCGAAGGCAACCCTGACGGAATCGGATCTCGAACTGGTCGTCGCGGGCACCCGCGATGCCGTGCTGATGGTGGAATCCGAGGCGGACTGCCTGGCGGAAGACGTCATGCTTGGCGCCGTCATGTACGGCCACGAGCAAATGCAGGTTGCGATCGACACGATCAACGAGCTTGCGGCGGAAGCCGGCAAGCCGGCCTGGGACTGGCAGGCGCCCGAAGAAGACTCGGCCCTGGCCGAGGCCGTTGCGGCCAACGCCGGCGACGCAATGACGGCCGCTTATCAGATCAGCGACAAGCAGGATCGCCAGGAAGCCGTGGGAGCGGCCAAGGCGGCGGCTGTCGAGGCGCTGGCAAGCGACGACGGCTGGAGCGCGGAAGCGGTAGCCGGTGCGCTCAAGAAACTGGAAAAGACCACGGTGCGGCAGCGCGTCATCCAGGGTGAGCCCCGGATCGACGGCCGCGATCACAAGACCGTGCGGGCGATCGACGTCGAAGTCGGCATGTTGCCGCGAACGCATGGATCGGCACTGTTCACCCGTGGCGAAACCCAGGCGATCGTCGTTGCGACGCTCGGCACCGGCCGCGATGCTCAGATCATCGATGCTATCGACGGCGAGTACAAAGAGCCGTTCATGCTGCACTACAACTTCCCTCCGTTCTGCGTCGGCGAAACCGGCTTTGTCGGCTCGCCCAAGCGGCGTGAAATCGGACACGGCAAGCTCGCACGCCGCGGTATTCAGGCGGTCATGCCGAATCCGGACGACTTCGGTTACGTCATCCGCGTGGTCTCCGAGATTACTGAATCGAACGGCTCGAGTTCGATGGCGTCGGTGTGCGGCACGAGCCTTGCGCTCATGGACGCCGGCGTTCCGCTCAAGGCGCCCGTCGCGGGCGTTGCGATGGGACTGGTCAAGGAAGGCGACGACTTTGCCGTGCTGACCGACATCCTGGGTGACGAAGATCACCTCGGCGATATGGACTTCAAGGTTGCCGGCACGGACGACGGTATTACCGCGCTGCAGATGGACATCAAGATCCAGGGCATTACCCGCGAGATCATGGATATTGCACTCGGCCAGGCCAAGGACGCGCGTCTACACATTCTCGGTGAGATGAACAAGGTCATCGACAAGCCGCGCGAAGAAATGTCCGAGTGGGCGCCCACGATCATGACGCTCAAGATCGATCCCGACAAAATCCGCGACGTGATCGGTAAGGGCGGTGCGGTCATTCGCGCCATCACCGAAGAAACCGGCGCAAGCGTCGATATCGACAACGACGGCACGATTCGCATCGCATCGGTAGACGGTTCGTCGGGCAAGGAGGCACGCCGGCGCATCGAGCTGATCACGGCAGACGTCGAGGTTGGCCGGATCTACGAAGGCCGGGTTGCGCGCCTCATGGACTTCGGCGCATTTGTGACCATCCTGCCGGGCAAAGACGGGCTCGTACACATCTCGCAGATCTCGAACGAGCGCGTCGAGAAGGTCAGCGACAAGCTGTCCGAAGGCGATGTGGTCAAAGTGAAGGTTCTCGAAGTCGATCGCCAGGGGCGCGTGCGCCTGTCGATGAAGGAGGTCGAGGCGGCTTAATCAGCCCTCGATTTTTCCCGTTTGTACCAGGACCGCGGCATGCCCTCGACGGGGATGCCGCGGTTTTTTTTGTGCTGCGTCTTTGTGAGGTAAGCGAGCCGTTCTACAGCGGTTTGAAGTAACGGGCGACCGGCCACCGCTCGAAGCCCGCGGCCTCATAGGTGGCGCGGGAACCGCTGTGTCCCGGATCACCGCCGGTTTCGACCATGACCATCGAGAGGTCTTCCGCTCTCATGGCAGCCGTCGCCGTGTCCATCAGCGCCGTCGCGATGCCCCGGCGCTGATGCGAGGGATCGACGGCGAGTATGTAGATTTCGCCCATTCTGTCTTCCGGGTGCATGCGCGCGCCGACGAAGCCAAGGACTTCCCCGTTCTCCACTGCAACCCAGGTGAGGTCGCCCTCGGCAGCGAGGAAGGCCTCTATGTCCGCCGTTTGCCGGACTCGCCAGCCGTCAGGATAGAAGGCGTTGTAGACGTACGCGGGGGAGGCCGCTTCGAGCAACTCGAAGACAGGCTTCCAGGCCCGCATCGACAGCGAAATGAGCTGTTCCTTCCGGCTGGCTTCGTAGCGCTCGATCTCAAATTCCGATCGTGACATGTCTATGTTTCGGTGCTGGAATGCGGAGTGAGGAATTCGAGGACCCGGCCGGGCAGATAAAACTCGGGCTTCCAGGGATAGCCGCCGCTAATGAAGCCGACGTGCCCACCGGCCTCGCTGACTTCGAGCGTAATGCTAGGAGAGAGCCGGTCCCGGTGAGGAATGACGCCTGGCGTCATGAACGGGTCGTCAAGCGCGTTGACGATCAGTGTGGGCCGCGTGATGCCTTTCAGGAAGTGCACCGAGCTGCAGCGGTCGTAGTAATCGTTCTTGCCGTCGAAGCCGTGCAGCGGCGCAGTCACGGCATCGTCGAACTCGGCGAAGGTCTGTGCCGCCATGGCCCGGTTCCAGTCGAATGCGGCCGTGTGCTGGTCGAATTTTTGCATGACCGAGTTCTTCATTCGTTTTATTAGATGTCTCTGATAAAGTTTTGATAAACCTTGTGTAAGTGCATCAGCACACTGGTGCAGGTCGAGCGGCACGCAGACGGCGGCCGCCGCGCTGAGCAGCGAGTCGTCACCCGTTTCGCCGAGATACTTGAGTAGTACGTTGCCGCCGAGTGAATAACCGGCCGCGAGCATCGGGCCGGTTTGTCCGTCTGCGCGAAGTCTGCCCAGGAAATAGCGGATATCGCCGGTTTCGCCCGCGTGATAGCGGCGCGGCAGCCTGTTGCGGTAGTCGCCACAGTCTCTGAAGTGCAGGACACAGCAGCGCCATTGCTCGCGCTCGGCGGCTTCCATGAGCATGCGCGCGTAGGCCGATTCAGCCGAGCTCTCCAATCCGTGCAGAATAACCAGCAGGGGGGCCGAGCCCGGCACCTCGTGGGTCGAGGCCAGCCAGTCCACCGCCGTGGCGTCGCCATCGGGCAGGTCGAGAATGCTGCGGATCAGCGGCGGGCGTTTGCGATAGGCCCACGGCAGCGCCGTAAACACGGTCTGCGCGTGCCGGTTGCTCAGCCAGCGCGCTGGGCGGAAGCGGCTGCGGATGACTTGGGGGGGTGAGGACATGCGGGGATTGTTGTACAAAAATCGTCGTATTGACACAACAAAAAAGCCCCCCGCTTGCGCAGGGGGCTCGCCGTGGAGTGTTAACCCCTTCAGGCTCTGCAACAGGGGGCGGGGGAGCGAATCCCTGCTGCAGACCTCTAGCTAAATACGCTTGGGCCCGGCTGTCAAGTGTCATGAGCGCAGCTGGGTGTTTCGCCGCAAAACCGCGGGTTTTCTAGCGCTTTTCGGGCGTATCCTCGTCTTCGGGTGCGGCTTTTTCGGGTGTATCTTCCGCAGCCTCCGACGGCATGCCGGCGCCCATGAAACGGTCGAAAACCTCGTCCTGCAGCGAACGAAAACGGGCGAAATTCTTTTGCGTCATATCTGCAACAATTCCGACGGGGTCGACGCCGACCACGCGCTGCATTTGCCCGCGCAGCATCTGCTGCTGGGACATGAACATCTTGAGACTCTGCTCGAGATAGCGTCCCATGAAGCCCGGCATGGCGGTGCCGTAGGCCCGGATCACTTGCGACAGGAAGTCCTTGCTCATCACCGGTTCGCCGTGGGCCTCCTGCTCGCTGATGACCTGCAGCAGTATCGGGCGGGTAATATCGTCGCCGGACTTCTTGTCGATGACCTGAAAGTCGATCTGATTGATGACGAGGTCGCGAACGTCGGCAAGGGTAATGTAGCGGCTTTCCTCGGTGTCGTAGAGACGCCGATTCGGATATTTCTTGATAACGCGTGGGTTGCTCATTCCATGTCTCTGTCGCGTTGGGCCGCGTTGCCCCGCCCGCTATCACTCTTACGATAGCGGATTTCCATCGCCGTGGCACCTGAGGCGCGCACGCTGCACTAGTCCTGGCTCGGTTCGAAGGTCGGCAATATGCGGCGAATGCCCGCCAACGGCTTCGGGTCCCAGTGCGCATGCGCCCAGATCCAGATGTCCGTCGGCGGCGCCGACGCCAGTTCGGCCGGCGGCGCCTGGCCCAGAGCCACGAGCGCCCGCTGCAGATTGACGCTTGCATCCGAGGCCTCGAGCCCGGGTGCGCCCGTCAGCTTGCTGAGCTTGTCGCCGTTGTCGTGCACGGCGACCGGGATATGGGCGTAATCGGGAGTCGGGTAGCCGAGCTGGCGCTGCAGCCAGATTTGTCGCGGGCTCGAGTCGATGAGGTCGATGCCGCGCACGATTCGCGTCACGTTATCGAGAAAGTCGTCGACCACGACCGCAAGCTGATAGGCGATCAGACCGTCGCGGCGCTTGATGACGAAGTCGCCGGACTGGGATTCGAGCCTGTGCACCCGCTCGCCCTGCAGTCTGTCGACGTAACGCAGCGGTTCGTCTGTCGTGCGCATCCTAATGGCGAATTCGGCGGCGTCCGTGCCTGCACGGCAGGTACCGGGATAGATTGTCCCGAGCGAACTCCGGGGTTCGTTGGCCAGGTCGCGACGTGAGCAGCCGCAGGGATACGCCAGTCCCCCATCGACGAGCCTGGCGAGCGCCGCTTCGTGCTCGGCGGCCGAATCGGCCTGCCAGCGAATCTCACCGTCCCATTCGAAGCCGTAGGCGTCCAGTATGCCGATGATCTGATCGGCCGCGCCCGCTACCTCGCGCGGCGGGTCGATGTTTTCGATGCGCAGCAGCCAGCGTGCGTTGGCTGTACGCGCGTCCAGATAGCTGGCGACGGCCGCAAGCAGCGAGCCAAAGTGCAGCGGACCGGTTGGGGAGGGTGCGAACCGGCCGGTGCCGTTGGCCGGTTCGTTCATGGCTTATGCAGAGCTTTCCCGGCTTACCGGTAGCGGTCGTCGCGGTCACGGAACTGCCGCTCCGCCAGTTCGCGTCGCTCCTGGGCTTCGAGGCACAGCGTTGCAACAGGGCGGGCTTCGAGTCGCTTCAGGCCAATCTCTTCGCCCGTTTCATCGCAGAAACCGTAGCTGCCCTCGTCGATACGAGCGAGCGCGGAGTCGATTTTTCTGAGCAGCTTCCGCTCGCGGTCGCGGGTCCGCAACTCCAGGCCGAACTCGGATTCCTGCGTGGCGCGATCGTTGGGGTCCGGGAAATTGGCGGCTTCGTCCTGCATGTGATGTACCGTGCGGTCGACCTCGAACATGAGTTCGCGCTTCCAGGCGTTGAGAATCTCCCGGAAGTGCTCCAACTGCTCGTCGCTCATGTACTCTTCGCCGCGCTTTGCCTTGTACGGAGCGATGCCGTGAATCGGGCCTGACAGGACATCGCCTCTCGGTTTGGCAGGCGTCTTCCTGGTTATCGTCTTGCGGACGGGCGTTTTTTTCCTTCCGGCCACTTTCCGGGTTGCAGGCTTGCGCTTGCTCACCTTCTTCGTCGCAGCCGGCTTCTTGTTGCTGGCGGTTTTCTTCCGGCTCGGGGCCTTCTTCTTCGCCGGAGCCTTCTTCTTGGCCGGGGCCTTCTTCTTGGCCGGGGCCTTCTTCTTGGCCGGGGCCTTCTTCTTCTTGGCAGGGGCCTTCCTGGCGGGAGACTTCTTCGCCGGGGCTTTCTTTGCCGAAGCCTTCTTCTTGCTCACTTTTTTCCTTGACGCAGCCTTCCTGGCGGCCGGAGCCTTGCGTTTTACAGAGGCGGCTTTTTTGGCGGCGACTTTCTTCTTAGCAACCTTTTTCCGCTTCTTGCTTACGGACCTTTTTGCGGCCATCAAGATACTCCTGCCAAGCTCAGAAAAGGCGGGGATTATACATTGCCTGCCGCGCTAGGGAACCCCGATTTTTTCAGGCGTATTTTGAGGGTTTTCCGCGTGGATTCAGGCCATCGCCGTCGATCGCCGGCCGCGCTATTCCAGGGGGCGAAGGGCCCGTCCGGCGCGGCCCGACGCCCCTGTCGCCAGTCGGCGACGCCCGTGTTTTATCCCGGCATATCCATTACACTACCGGGCTTCCACGATTCTGGGCGAACCTCCTCCAAATGCGACTGAGCAAGATCAAGCTTGCAGGCTTCAAGTCTTTTGTAGATCCCACCACGATTAACTTTCCGAGTCCGCTGGTTGGCGTCGTCGGCCCCAACGGCTGTGGCAAGTCGAACGTGATCGACGCGGTTCGCTGGGTCATGGGCGAGAGTTCCGCGAGCCGGCTCCGCGGCGACTCGATCACGGACGTGATTTTCAACGGTTCGAGCGCCCGCAAGCCAGTAGGCGCCGCGTCCGTTGAGCTGTTGTTCGACAATTCTGAGACCACGCTCGAAGGTCAGTACGCAAAGTATGCCGAGATCTCGATTCGCCGCGAAGTGACCCGCGACGGTATATCGAGCTACTACCTGAACGGCACGCGCTGCCGGCGCAAAGACATTACGGGTGTTTTTCTGGGCACCGGTCTCGGGCCGCGCAGCTACTCGATTATCGAGCAGGGCATGATCTCGCGCCTGATCGAGGCAAAACCCGAAGAGATGCGGGTTTTTCTGGAAGAAGCAGCAGGCATCTCGAAGTACAAAGAGCGCCGCCGCGAGACATCGAACCGGATCAAGCACACCAAGGAAAACCTCGATCGCCTGCTGGACGTTCTGGAGGAAGTCGAGAAGCAGATCAAGCACCTCGACCGACAGGCCAAGACCGCTGAGCGATACGCCAAATACAAGGACGAGGAGCGCCGCACGGCGGCTGAAGTCCTCGCCTTGCGCACGAAGGACCTGGACGACAAAGCTGGGGCCGCGGCGGGCGAACTGGCCGAAAGGAAGAATCGTCTCGAGGCCGCTATTGCCGAGCAGCGCAAGCTCGAGGCGGGTATCGAAGACCTGCGCGTGCGGCAGAGCGAAGAGACGGACGCGTTCAACGGCGTGCAGGGACGCTACTACAAAGTGGGCTCGGAGATTGCCCGCCTCGAGCAGTCGATCGAGCATGCCCGCGAGCTTCGCAACCGCCAGCAGCAGGATCTCGAGCAGGCGGCAACCGGTGCGTCGGAGATCATCGAGCACATTGACAAGGACGAAACCGAGATCGCACAGCTCGAAATGAGCCTGAGCGAACTGGTGCCGGGTCTCGAACAGGCGAAGAACAGCGAAGCGGCATCGATCGGCTCGCTGGAAAAAGCGGAGTCCGCCCTGGCGGCGTGGCGGCGCGAGTGGGATGCGTGGTCGCAGCAGCTTGGCGAGGCCAGGCAGCAGCAGCAGGTCGAACAGACGCGCTCGGAACAGATCGAGTCGCGGTTGCAGAGTTTCGACGACCGGCGCCGCAAGCTGGACGAAGCGAGGCAGGGCGCGGATCAGGATGCGCTAAGGCAGAGTTTCGAGCAGCTCACGGCCGAAGAGCAGCGCAAGCGTCAGGCGCGCGAGGAATTCGACCGCCATCTCGCCGACATAGCGGAAAAGATCCGCAAGCTTCGTGAGCAGGACCAGAAGCTGTCCAAGCTCGTCGATGAACGGCAGGTACAGTTACAGGAAGGCCAGGGACGCCATGCGTCGCTGGAGGCGCTGCAGCAGGCGGCGCTGGGCGGCGGTGACGAGAGCGTGCAGCAATGGCTGTCGGCGAGCGGCCTCGACGCGGACAAGCGAGTGGCGCAGTCGCTGGACGTGTCCGACGATTGGGAGAAGGCGGTGGAAACCGTGCTGGGCGATTTCCTGCAGGCCATTTGCGTGAGCGACGTCGAGCCGCTGACACAGGGTATTGCCGAACTCAAAGGCGGCAAACTGACCCTGCTCGACGCGCGTCCCGGCGATGGCCAGGTAGGCGAGAGCTCGCTTGCGGCCAAGGTGAACGGTGCACCGGTCGCCGTGCGGTCGATGCTTGCGCGAGTGCGCGTTGCGGAATCGCTAAACGCGGCCGTGTCGATTCGCGAATTGCTCGACGACGGCGAGTCGGTCATTACCCGTGACGGTGTCTGGCTCGGTCCGGACTGGCTGCGGGTGTCGAGAGACAAGGACAGCAAGGCCGGCATTCTCGCGCGTGAGCACGAGATGCGGCGACTGAAGAACGACGTACGCGAAATGCAGGCGCGTTTCGACAGTGCGCGCAAGCTCATGATCGACGGACGCGCGCGCCTGAACCAGCTCGAAGAGCGGCGTGAGAAAGTGCAGTCGGATGCCTCGGCGCTGTTGAGCGAATACTCCGAAGTGAAGGCCGCTCTGGACTCCGCGCGCTACCGGATGGAGCAGGCAAACGCCCGTCAGGCGGCGATTGCCGAAGAGTCTCTCGAGCTGGATAACGAAAAGGTCTCGGCGGAAGAGCAGCTACGGGCGTCGCGCAGCGGCTACTCGCAGGCTGAAGCTTTGCTGAGCGAGCTCACTGGCCAGCAGGCAGGGTTGGAAGCTCGTCGCGACGAGCTGCAGAACGACCTCGAGCGCGTGCGGACGCAGGCAAACGAGGACCGGCAGGCTGTGCAGGACATGGCCATCCAGTTCGAGAGCCGGCGCTCGAGTAAGGAATCGGCGGCACAGAACCTTGCGCGTATGCAGGCGCAGCTGCAGCAGTTCCAGCAGCGCGAAAAGGACATCCGCAAGCAGCTCGAAGCGAGCGAGGAACCGCTCCACGGCAGCAAAGAAAAGCTCGAGGCGCTGCTTGCTCAGCGGCTGGGCGTCGAAGAAGAGCTCGCCGAAGCACGCCGGCAGGTCGAAAGCGTCGAGACCGATCTGCGCGAGCTGGATCAGACCCGGATGCAGACCGAGCACGCGGTGGAAGAAGCCCGGGCCGCGATGGCCCAGGCGGAGATGGGCCTGCAGGAAGTGCGGGTCCGGCGTGAAGGATTTGCAGAGCAGCTTGCGCAGACCGACTTCGAGTTCGAGGCCCTGCTCAAGGAACTGGACGAAGGCGCGAGCATCGACGTGTGGGACGAGAAGCTCGAGAAACTGCGTCGTCGTATCGATCGCCTCGGCCCCATCAATCTGGCGGCGATCGACGAGTTCAAGGAGCAGACCGAGCGCAAGGCGTATCTCGATTCACAGCTCGAGGATCTGAACAGCGCGCTCGCAACGCTCGAAGGCGCCATTCGGAAAATCGACAAGGAGACGCGGTCGCGCTTCCGCGAGACCTACGAACTCGTCAACAGCGGCTTCAAGCGGCTGTTCCCGCAGCTCTTCGGCGGCGGCCATGCTTACCTGGAGCTGACCGGCGACGATCTGCTGTCTACGGGTGTGACGGTAATGGCGCGACCGCCCGGCAAGCGCAACAGCACGATTCACCTGCTGTCCGGCGGCGAGAAGGCTCTGACCGCGGTGGCGCTCGTATTTGCGATCTTCGAACTCAACCCCGCGCCGTTCTGTATGCTGGACGAGGTCGACGCGCCGCTCGATGACGCGAACGTCGGCCGTTTCTGCGAGATCGTCAAGTCGATGTCGGAAAAGGTGCAGTTTGTGTTCATTACGCATAACAAGGTGACCATGGAAATGGCCCGGCAGCTTAGCGGTGTGACGATGCAGGAGCCGGGCGTTTCGCGACTCGTGACGGTCGATCTTGACGAAGCGGTGAAAATGGCGGCGAGCTGATCGCCGCAGCCGAGGGGCATTACACGTGGACGGTTTGCGTTGGTTGTTACTGGCTTTCGGCGTCCTGACGATCGTCGGCGTCTATTTCTATAGTCGCCGCGAAGCGCTACCAAAGGACGCCAAATCCAACTCCGATCGGCGGCTGGAGCCAACGCTGGATGGCGAGGCGGATGTCTTGCAGTCTGCCGTGCCGCCGGAGCTCGATGTAGCGTCGGACATATCGTCCGAGGGATCGTCCGCCGAGCCGCCGCCTGCGTCCAATGGGTTTGCCGACGATGCGCCGTCGATCGAAGCACCGGAGCCGTCCGAGGCGCCGCCCGACGGTCATGGCAGTGTACAGCAGCAGAAGATCGTCACGCTGCGCGTTGTTGCGCGAGACCGTGGCGCCTTTCGGGGTGACGAACTGATCCTGAGCCTGCGGGGCATCGGCATGCGGCACGGCAAGTTCGGTATTTTTCATCGCTTCGAGGGTGAGGAGGAGAAGCGGGCCATTTTCAGCGCGGCCAGCCTCGTCGAGCCGGGCAGCTTCGACCTGGCGAACATCAAGGAGCAGGAGATACCGGGGATTAGCCTGTTTGCGGTGCTCCCTGGTCCCGTCGACGGCGTGCAGGCCTTCGATCTCATGATTGCCGCGGCGCGGGCCATTGCGAAAACGATGGACGCCGATCTGCTCGACGAGACCGGCAGCACGCTCAGCATTCAGCGCGAACGCTACATGCGCGAAGAGATCATCGCCTTCGAGCATGCCATGCAGGTGGCCGGGTAAGCCGGACGCACGCGGTATGTCGAAGACGGTGCAAGAGACGATCGCGCGGCTGCGCGAAGAGATTCGTCAGCACAACTACCGTTATCACGTACTCGACGATCCCGAGGTGCCCGACGCCGAATACGATCGCCTCATGCGCGAACTGACGCGTCTGGAAGCAGAACACCCCGAACTGGTTACTGCGGACTCGCCGACCCAGCGTGTCGGTGACTCGCCGATCAGTGCGTTTGGAACCGTGCGGCACCGCATTCCGATGCTGTCACTGGAGAACGCGTTTGCGGAGGACAAGCTGCGCGATTTTCACCGTCGTATCGGCGACCGGCTGGAACTCGAGGAGTCTGCCGCCGAGTTGATCTACGCCGCGGAGCCCAAGCTCGATGGCGCTGCAGTCAGCTTGCTGTATGAGGACGGCTTACTGGTGCGCGGTGCGACGCGCGGCGATGGGACCAACGGTGAGGACATCACTCACAACGTAAAGACGATCGATGCGGTGCCTCTGCGGCTGCGCGGTAGCGATTACCCTTACGCGCTGGAAGTGCGCGGTGAGGTTTTCATGCCGAAAGCCGGATTCGAGGAATACAACCGTAAAGCCGCTGCAGCCGGCGAGAAGACCTTCGTCAACCCGCGAAACGCGGCGGCAGGCAGTCTGCGGCAGCTCGATCCGCGGCTGACGGCGGCGCGGCCTCTGGATATCTACGTTTATTCGGTCGGTGTCGTGGAAGGCGGCGAGTTGCCGGCGACCCACAGCGAGACGCTGACGCAGCTTCAGGAGTGGGGTCTCAAGACCTGTCCCGAACGCGAGACCGTAGAAGGCGTAGACGGTTGTCTTGGCTACTACCGGCGCATAGGCGAGCAAAGGGCAGGTCTTCCCTACGAGATCGACGGCGTTGTCTACAAGGTGGATGAGCTACGTCTGCAGCGCGAACTCGGCTTCGTGTCGCGCGCCCCACGCTGGGCGATAGCCCACAAGTTTCCGGCGCAGGAGGAAATGACGGTGGTCAACGGCGTCGAATTTCAGGTTGGCCGAACGGGCGCGCTGACGCCGGTGGCCAGGCTGGACCCGGTTTTTGTCGGCGGCGTGACGGTAAGCAATGCGACGCTGCACAACATCGACGAGCTGCATCGCAAGGACGTGCGCGTCGGCGACACCGTGATTGTGCGCCGTGCAGGGGACGTGATTCCCGAGGTGGTTGGCGTGATCGAGTCGAAGCGGCCGAAACGTACGCGGCGGATATCCTTGCCCAAGTCCTGTCCCGTATGCGGTTCGCACGTTACGCGGGAGGAGGGTGAAGCGGTCGCTCGCTGCACTGGCGGCTTGATTTGCTCGGCGCAGCGAATAGAGGCGTTGAAGCACTTCGTATCGCGTAAGGCAATGGACATTGACGGTCTGGGTGCGAAAGTCATTGAACAGCTGGTGGACAAGGACTGGGTAAAGACGCCGGCGGACCTGTTCACGCTGAAAGCGGACAAGTTGATCGAACTGGAAAGGATGGCCGAGAAGTCCGCGAACAAACTGATAGCGGCGATCGCGGATGCCAAAAAGACAAGTCTGCCGCGATTTCTGTTTGCACTCGGCATCCGGGATGTAGGCGAAGCGACCGCCGTTAGCCTCGCACAGTCCTTAGGCCGGTTTGACAACCTGCTGGGCGCTGACGAGGAACGTTTGCAGGCCGTGCCCGATGTTGGTCCGGTTGTAGCGCGGCGAATCGTTGAGTTTTTTGCCGAGCCGCATAACCTGGAGGTGATCGCAGCGTTACGCGAGAGCGGAGTTGAGTGGCCGGAAAACGACCCTGTCGAGGTGCCGGAAGACGGGCCGCTGGCTGGACAAGTGTTTGTGCTGACCGGAAGTTTATCCGACATGACTCGCGATGAAGCGAAGCAGCTAATTGTTGCGCGCGGCGGCAAAGTTACCGGCAGTGTGTCGCGTAAAACGGATTATGTGGTCTTTGGCGAAAAGGCCGGATCGAAGCTTGCAAAGGCGCAGCAACTGGACGTCGAAACCCTTGACGAACAAGCCTTTGTTGCACTAATCGAGAGCAGTTGACGGACTAAAATTAGCAACAGTCGCGTTTCTGGATATTTTTCTCGACAGATGCAAGTTCCTAATTTTTAGCAAATTTTTCTTGCGACTGGTCCTTTTTTCCCAAGGTGCCGATTTCGATGGAAATCGTCTACCCGGCCAAATATAGTCCTCGCCATGCAAGACCAAACTCATAACAAGATTAGCAACGCCTTACTCATTATCCTGCGACCACTAGCGCGAATTCTGTTGAATTCGGGCGTCGGATTTAAAGAGTTTGCGGAACTCGCGAAGACTGCTTTCGTTGATGTGGCGACCCAGGACTATGGCATTAGAGGGCGGCCGACCAATATTTCTCGTGTAGCCGTGATGACCGGACTTACTCGTAAAGAAGTCCGTCGCCTCCGAGACAAGATCGACTCCGGCGAGCCGGTATCTCAACTGGCAGTTACGCCGCTAGCACGAGTTCTACGAAGATGGTTCTCGGAAAAACCTTACATTGACAAATCAGGTCAACCAATACCACTAGGCTTTGATGGCGACGGAATCACTTTTACGAGACTTGTTCGTGAATTTGGTGGAGATATTCCGCCAGGCGCAATGCGAACTGAGTTCAAGAGGGTAGGCGCAGTCGTTCAAGATGACTCTGGGCGACTAGTGCCCACAAGGCGAATTGCTCGACCTCAAGAAGGGGAAGATCGTGTGGCGACTTGTTTGCTGCATGGGGTTTACCCGTTGCTTACTACGATTTCTCATAACCTCCGAAGAGAAGCCGGGACCGACACTTGGCCTCAGATCACCGCTTACTCTAAACCGATTCGCAAGAGTGACGCTGGCCGTCTTTTTCGCATTAGTCAAGATAGGTTAGAAGAGGCTGCAGCATCCTTCGATGATCTGTTTGTCGCATATGAGTCGCTTTATGAAGCGCCTTTGTCTGATGACGAAAAGGATTTGAGTTCCATAGTGGTAGGTATGTTCTACTTTGAGGAGCACGACGAAGCAAAGTCGTATATATGGAAGAGCTAGTGTAGACCCTGTCCAGACATCTTCTGAGGAGTTTTTCGCCGGAGGGATAAGAGCTCCGTAGGCAGTCTTAGTCCGCTCCTTGGCCAGATCCAGACCGTAATGCGAGCCTTTGTTTATTTCCTTTGGCTCGTTTTTTCTTTTGCGCAGAATTTGTGCGTCCTATCCCACGATTTCCCATCGCGACATCAGCTGTTTTGGTTGAAACAGACTGACTTTTGACCACATTTGGTTTACACTATCGGCGACCTCCAGCCGGCGATGGTCTATTTCCCTATTTAAATCAATTTGTTATAAGCGTTACTTTGTCAGGGAAGTAGCGTCTTACGCGCGTGTCCGCGGAATTCGTAGATATTACTGATTTAGGACTCGCGGTGAGATCCTGTAAATTGATGATTTTTTGTGTACTTTGACATAGTGTGGCGAAGGAACAGGGATGAGCGAAGATGTAAAGGAAAATCTAAGGCTGTCGTTGCGAATGATGCTGAAGCCTTTGGTGAAGCTCATGATCGCGCAGGGGGTAACGCACTCTGACTTCGCCGAAGCAGCTAAGGATGTGTTCGTAGAGATGGCAATACGCCATTTCGAGGATGGTGATCGAATCAATCAGTCTCGAATCGCAGTATTGACGGGGCTGACGAGGAAGGAGGTTAAACGCGTAATAGTCAGAGCGTACACTTCGGAAGTGCACGGTAAGGGTTTCTCACGGCCAAGCCGAGTGCTACTCGGTTGGCACAGTGATCCGGTATTTGTTGGGCCATATGGGATTCCTTTGGATCTTCCCTACGATTCGGTTGATGATGAACCTAGTTTCAAGTCGCTTGTTAAGGTTTACGGTTCAGATATGGCGCCCCGACAGATGCTCGAAGTTCTTCTTGCGTCGGGCGCGATTGTAGAAACCGACGAGAGTACGTTCAAAGCTTTGCGGCGGTCTTTCGAGCCGAAGGCACTTTCACCGCAGCTACTGGAACGTTTCGGAGATGTAGCGCATAACTTCTTTTCCACAGCCGCCAGGAATATCGATAAAAAGAGTAGCTCGGATGCTTTATTCGAAAGGGTTGTTTCAGCAACGAGGCCACTTAGTGATAAGGAAGTGCTCTTGCTGTCAGAATACATAAAGCAGCATGGTCAAGCGTTTTTGGAGAAGATCGACAACTGGATAGTGTCATTGCCGGAAGCCCCCGGAGTGAAAGAGAAGCGCGAGACTGGGTTGGGAATGTATCACTACGTCGAGTCAACGGAGGATAAGTCTTCTCTTAAGGACTTATTGATCGAGCGTGGGTTGGAGATAAAAGACGAAAAGCCGACTGAGGCTTGAGAGTTAATCGCTAACCACAAGGAATGTGGTTAGAAGCCAAGTCGAAGGAAAGGATCCTAGACTTGGTGGGTTGGAGCAATCAGTGCTTAGCGCTGAAGTCATTAGCGGTTTCGTAATGGAGACGAAATCGCTATGAGAAAACTAGGAGCGAATCAATGTCTACTCATCTTAGGGTGCGGGCTCGTATAGCCTTTTGCGCCTCTTTTTTGTTGTTTGTTACAACATCATACGCCGAGATTCACGGTTCAGGGGTACGTGAGATCCACGGAAGTGGGGTAACTGAAATCCACGGATCTGGAGTGCGGGAAATCCACGGTTCGGGTACTCGCGAGATCCACGGGTCTGGTACGCGGGAAATCCATGGGTCCGGTGTACGCGAGATCCACGGTTCAGGTACCCGCGAGATCCACGGGTCTGGTGCGCGGGAAATCCATGGGTCCGGAGTACGCGAGATCCACGGTTCAGGTACGCGCGAGATCCACGGGTCTGGTACGCGAGAAATCCACGGATCTGGAGTGCGCGAAATTCATGGTTCGGGCACCCGTGAGATCCATGGGTCTGGCACTCGAGAAATTCACGGTAGTGGCGTGAATGAAATTCACGGTTCGGGCACTCGGGAGATTCATGGCAGTGGCACGGATGAAATCCACGGCTCAGGTGGCCGAGAAATTCACGGGTCAGGCGGACGCGAAATCCATGGCAGCGGTGTGAACGAGATTCATGGCTCGGGCACTCGTGAAATCCACGGAAGCGGTATCTATGAGATTCACGGCTCGGGCACTCGTGAGATCCACGGTTCTGGTGGGCGTGAAATCCACGGAAGCGGTATCTATGAGATTCACGGATCGGGCACTCGTGAGATCCACGGATCAGGCGCTCGTGAAATTCATGGATCAGGTGCTCGTGAAATCCACGGATCAGGCGCTCGTGAAATTCATGGATCAGGCGCTCGTGAAATTCATGGGTCAGGCGCTCGTGAAATTCACGGATCAGGTGCTCGTGAAATTCATGGGTCTGGAACTGATGAGATTCACGGTAGTGGCATTCGGTTAGTTCTCTCTGCGCCTGTTGAAAAGGTCGATACACGCGCTGGCACGTTTACCTCCCTTGGGCAGGTAGTCCTTGCCTCACAGGAGATGCTCGCCGGACTAGCCGACGGAGTGTTCGTTGATGTGTATGGAACCGTTGCGGGCCCGGGATTACTCTATGCGGACGAGGTTGTTGCATCTGCTAGTCGCTACGTTCCAGGAACGGACACGCTGTTTCTCACAGGCATACCGTCGGAGTTTGATGTTCAAACTGGCTCTGCATCGTTCGGAGATCTTAACGTTGACTTTTCAGCTGCCGGTATCAGCACATCTGTCACTTCGTCCGGTATGTGGACGCTGACAGGTATTAGGGCTAACGCCACCGGCAAGTTATTCTCAGATCTTGTATCTATCGATTGATCTTAGATACACATTGGACTGGGTGTGAGGGGTAAATTCGCTCATCCCTCACGCCGAGTTCGTAACCGATTTCGTATCGGGGTTGGACTGCTGTGACAGGTGGTAAGGCCAGAAGCGCATACGGAAGCGCTTTCTATATGTTTGCGGTCCGAGAGTTTTGTGATGAAATAAAAAAGTCGGCGTCCCTGCCGACTTAGATCTCGTATCAACCTAGAAGAAGGAGATGCGAGGGTTGGAGGAGCCGCCCCCGAGCGATTAGGGACGACTCGCAGGCAATGATAAAAGTGTCGGCAGCAAGTTGACGTGATGACAGTCACAAATCGGCTTGAGATATCAAAAAAGGGCGCTCTATTGCGCCCTTTTTTGTTAAGTACGAAGGATTAAGTAAAGTCAATCTTCGCTTTCGCCTGCACTGCGTAAGCCTTCGATATAGAGCTGCAGTTTCTGCTGTTCGACGCGCTGCTTGATCGCATCGCGGACACTCTCCAGTGTCGGTGGTTCGTTGTCGCGCTCATCTTCGCGAAGAATCACATGCCAGCCGAACTGCGTTTGTATGGGCTCGTCGCTGAATTTGCCGTTCTCCAGTTCAATCACTGCATCCGAGAACGGTTTGACCATTTGCTCGGGAGAGAACCAGCCGAGGTCGCCGCCGGTCGGTCCGGTGGGTCCTGTGGATCGGCTCTTCGCCAGCTCTTCGAAGTCGGCGCCTTCGGTCAGCTCTGCGACAACCGCAACTGCATCGCTTTGGGTCTCGAGCAAGATGTGCCGCGCCTTGTATTGCTTTGAAGGCTGCAACTCGAGTTGTGCGGTGTACTCGTCAAAGATTTCCTCGTCGGTAGCTTGATTACGCTCCAGGAAATCCGCGGCAACCGCCTGAGCGAGCAGACCGCGGTACTGCAGTTCGGCCTGTGCCTTGATGCGTTCGCCCTGGGCCAGCTCGTCGGCTCGTTCCTGCGTCGTAATGAGGTAAATGTCGGTCAACTCATCGATCAAGGCGGTGCGTTCTTCGCCGCTTACCTGCGAGGGCGGTTGCTGGGTGCGGGTCTCGATGTAAATGTCGACGACGGAGCTGTCGATATCGACGCCGTTGACGGTCTTTGCTGTCTCGGCATGCGCAACATAAGGGGTAAGTGCAAGTACGAGTACGGCACTGATCCCGCTTATTGCGGAATCGGTTGGACGTTTCATGGGCTATTCCTTGGTGCTCAATAAAAAGAAAGGGAGAGATGATAAAACACGAATCGTGAATCGGTATGCTTGGCGTTCGGGACGCTTCTGGCGCCGATTGTAAACTATCAGACCACATGTGAGCGTCTACTTGTGCCTCGACTTGCGCCGCAAATGGCCCAATACGGTGACGCTCTAGTGTCCCGTTTGGTTAACGAATTAATCAAACGGGGCACTAGGTCAGATGGCGGGCCGTTCCGCGCTGGTATAAGCGTTGATGCTCAGCGCATGAATATCGGTCTGCATTAGCGAACCGACCGCCTCGAACACCATTCGGTGTCGTTGCAGCCGGTTTTTGCCTTCGAACGCGTCCGCAATAATCGTTACCTCAAAGTGGCCGCGGCCGTCTTCGGCACCGGCGTGCCCCGCGTGCAGATGGCTCTGATCCTTGACGAGTATTCCCCTGGGAGACAACGCGGACCGCAGCGCGGCCTCGATATGCTGTGCGCGCGATGCCGTCATGGCAGCACCCGTTTGAAGGGTTTGACTTCGACGTTCGCGTAAACGCCAGCCGCGACGTAGGGGTCGTCGTCAGCCCATGCTTCGGCTGCGGCGAGATCCGGGAATTCGGCAATGATCAGGCTTCCGGTGAAACCGGCGGCTCCCGGATCTTCGCTGTCTACTGCAGGATGCGGACCTGCTACCAGAATTCGGCCTTCTTCGACGAGTTGGCTGATCCGTTCGAGATGCTTCGGCCGGGCGGCCAAACGCCGCTTCAGGCTGTCCTCGATATCTTTCGCAAGTATGGCGTACCACATGTCATGTATCTCCGTCGGACGGATCCGCATCGTCGAATTCGAGCCGCGACATGAGCCAGGCGCCCTGTGCGATGAGAAAAGCGAAAGTGATGCCGAGCAGCCCGAATACCTTGAACTTCACCCAGAAGTCTTCGCTGAAGCTGTATGCGACATACAGATTCAGCGCGCCAAGGGCCGCGAAGAACAGGACCCATACGGTATTCAGTCCGGTCCACTGTGCCCGGCTGAGTTGCTCGGTGGGAAGCTCGGCGGCAAATTCGAAAAAGCGCTGCACGAGCGGTTTTTGCATGAAAAACTGGCTGGCCAGGAAACCGGCGGCTGCCGCCCAGTAGAAGACCGTCGGCTTCCAGTAGAACAGCGTTGCGTCGCGGAAATACAGCGATGCCGCGCCGAACACCAGCAGCAGCACAGTCGACCAGAAATACATCTTGTCGAGCTTGCGGGTCTGGAAGTACTTCACCGCCAGCCCGATCGGCATTGCGATCATGAGGACGATCATCGCGAAGAAGATGTCCTTGTAGAGATAGGCCGCCAGAAACACAATGAGCGGCAAAAACTCGAACAGTACCTGCATGCTGTTCCGCCGTAGGCTTGAGAATCGCGAATGATAGCCGTTTCGGCTCGCGGAAGGCCATTTCCCGCCCGATAGGCTTGCGTGCCGTGGGCGCATCACTACAATCCGCGCGTGGCCCGACTAATCGAAATCCATCCGGACGACCCGCAGCCCAGGCTCGTGGCGGCGATCGTGCAAATCATCCGCCAGGGCGGTCTGATCGCCTATCCGACGGATTCGAGCTATGCGTTTGGCTGTCATATAGGCGACAAACGGGCCATGGATCGCATTCGCCGTATCCGCCGGACCGACAAGAAGCACAACTTCACGCTGGTCTGCAGCGACCTGTCGGAGATTAGTGCGTATGCACGAGTGGACAATTGGGCGTATCGGACGCTCAAGTCGATGACGCCAGGGCCTTATACCTTCATTCTTCAGGCGACGCGGGAAGTGCCTAAGCGGCTGCAACACCCCAAGCGGCGGACAATTGGCCTGCGCGTTCCCGACCATCCGCTGGTTCGCGCCATGCTCGATCTGCTGGGTGAACCCATCATGAGTTCAACCCTGAGCCTTCCCGGCGATCCCCTGCCAATGACCGATCCGGACGAGATCATGCGCCGTATCGGCCACCAGATCGACGCCGTCATCGATGCGGGGCCGGTCGGCATCGAGCCTACCAGCGTGCTCGATTTCTCTTCGGGGACCCCGGAGGTCCTGAGGACCGGGCGCGGCGACGTTTCTGCCTTTCTTTGAGGCGCGAAAGTCAACCTGAGACACGCGCCCGATTTAGGCTAGAATGCCGCCACGCTGCCTGGAAACACCATGAAACCCGATCTGAAAGTCCTGACGCCCGAAGACGCGCCGAAGCCGCCGCAGGATGAAAAACAGTCGCCTGCACAGGGCGAAATGCCGTTTGCGGTCGTCGCCGGCGAGCCCGTGACGTCGCTGCCGCAGGATCTGTATATCCCGCCGTATGCGCTGCAGGTGTTTCTCGAGGCCTTCGAAGGTCCGCTCGATTTACTGCTGTATCTGATCCGGCGGCAGAACATCGACATACTGGATATCCCGATCGCCGAGATTACCAAGCAGTACGTCCAGTACATAGAGGTCATGAAGGAGCTGCAGCTCGAGCTGGCGGGCGAGTACCTGCTCATGGCGGCAATGCTCGCCGAGATCAAATCCCGCATGCTGCTGCCGCGCCCCGAGTCCAGGGAAGAAGAGGACGAGGAGGATCCACGCGCCGAGCTCGTGCGGCGTCTGCAGGAGTACGAGCGCTTCAAGAAGGCGGCCGGCGAGATCGACGAGCTGCCGCGTCTGGAGCGCGATGTGTTTGTCGGCAGTGCCGAGGCGCCGAAACGGAAGGTCGCGCAGAAGCTTCCCGACGTCACGATGAAGGAGCTGCTGCTGGCGTTTCACGACGTGCTGAAGCGGGCGGAGATGTTTTCGAATCTGCACCTGCAGCGCGAGCCGCTGTCGGTGCGGCAACGCATGTCCGAGATTCTGTCCCGGGTCAAGGCCGGGGCCTTCACCGATTTTGCGGGGCTCTTCGATCCCGAGGAAGGGCGCATGGGCGTTGCCGTCACTTTCATCGCGATTCTCGAGTTGCTTCGCGAATCCGTGATCGAGGTCGTTCAATCCGATGCCTTCGCGCCATTGCATGTGCGTTCGGCGTCGTCTGTGCGGCTTGTTAAAGACGGTGACAGCGACAACGACGATCCGGCGGACGATCCGGCCGCCGAGCAACCCGATCAAGGTGAGTCCTGAGTCAGTAATGGAACAGACCGAAATAAAATTTTTTGTCGAGGCGGCAATTCTCGCCGCCGGACGCCCGCTGAGTATCGATCAGCTGAAGGCTTTGTTCGACGGCCGCTCGGCGCCCGACAAGAGCGAAATTCGTAAGGCTATCGCCGAACTCGTGGAGGAGTACGAGCCTCGCGGCTTCACGATCGGCGAGGTTGCTTCGGGCTTCAGAATTCAGATCAAGCCGAGCATGGCGGATCGCCTGCACAAGCTCTGGGAAGAGCGGCCGCCGCGGTACTCACGCGCGCTGTTCGAAACCCTGGCGCTGGTGGCTTATCGGCAGCCGATCACACGCGGCGAAATCGAGGAGATTCGCGGCGTATCGGTCAGCAGCAATATTATCCGCACGCTCATGGAGCGCGACTGGGTGCGCGTGGTCGGTCATCGGGACGTCCCGGGCCGTCCGGCAATGTTTGGCACGACGCGCACTTTCCTCGACTACTTCGGCCTCAAGAAGCTGGACGATCTGCCGCCGCTGGCCGATCTTGCAGACTGGGAGAGCCTGCGTATCCAGCTCAACCTCCCCGAGGTCGAAGACTCCGGCGAAGTGGCGGTGAGCGGCGAGGCGGACATCGAGGCGAGCAACGACGCCGATCAGGCCGAAACCGCGGACTCTGAAGCGGAGGCTGACGCTGTCGAGGACGGTCAGGATGAAGTCGCGGACTCCGAAGTGGAGACGGACGTTGTCGAGACGCTACCCGATGATGCTGACGAGACGTCGGCAGAATCGCCGGAGGAGCCGTCCGACTCCGCCGGCGCGGAGGACGAATCCACCGGTGACGAACTGGTGGTCTCGCAGTGGCCGGATCCGGCGGATGCCCGCGCGATCGCGACGCTCAGGACGAACAAGGACGACAAGGACGACGACGATCGCGATGCTTCCGCCGGTGGCGGCTGAGCGGATTCAGAAGGTACTTGCGGCGGCCGGTCACGGTTCGCGCCGCGAGGTCGAAGGGTGGATTCGGGAAGGCCGCCTTACGGTTGACGGACGAGTGGCGTCGCTCGGCGAGCCGGTCTCGGGCAGCGAGTCGATCCAGCTCGACGGCCGCAGGCTGCACGTCCGCGCCGAGTCGCCGCCGCATCAATACCTCATGTACAACAAAACCGAGGGCGAGGTCACCAGCCGCGCGGACCCGGAAGGCCGGCCGCTGGTTTTTCGTACGCTGCCGAAGCTCAAGGGTGCGCGCTGGGTTGCGGTCGGACGACTGGACATTGCGACCACGGGTCTGCTCCTGTTTACGACCGACGGAAAGCTCGCCAACGCGCTTATGCACCCATCCAGCGAAGTGCTGCGAACCTACGCAGTGCGCGTCCACGGCAGCCCGAGCCGGGAGGAGCAGCAGCGCCTTCTGAGCGGGATTGTGCTCGACGACGGACCGGCGCAGTTTCAGTCAGTGACCGAAGCGGGCGGCGAAGCCAGCAACCGCTGGTTCGAAGTGACGCTCAGGGAAGGTCGCAACCGCGAGGTGCGCAGGCTTTGGGAGGCGCTCGGCTACAAGGTATCGCGGCTCATACGAACCGGCTACGGCCCGTTGGCGCTGCCGCGGAGTCTGCGTCGCGGCCGGTTTGCAAACCTGAGTCCGGTGCAGGTGCGCAGTCTGTACGAGGCAGCGGGGCTGAAGCCACCGGATACCACGCTCAAGCTAAAGCCTTCCAAGAAAAAACGCTTAAAAAACAGGCGCTAGCTCTAACTTTCTAAATGCTTTCTCACTGTGCGTCCAGGCTCTGCCCGGAAACGCCGCTGCTGTCGGCGCCCAGCAGATACAGATAAGCCGGCAGAACCTCTTCCGCAGTCTTGAGCTTGTCGCGGTCCTCGGCGGGGTAGGCCTCGAGACGCATTTTGGTTCGCGTCGCTCCCGGGTTAATGCAGTTGACCCGCAGCTTGCCTTCGCGGTGCTCGTCCGCGAGCACCTGGGAGAGCCCTTCGGTCGCGAACTTGGATACGGCATAGGCGCCCCAGAAAGCGCGGCCTTTGCGGCCGACGCCACTCGAGGTGAAAATTACGGATGGATCGTCGGCGGCCAGCAGCAACGGCATCAAAACCTGGCTCAGGGCAAAGGCGGCCGTGACGTTGACGTGCATGACCTGCTGCCACTGCACGGCGTCGTACTGATGTATCGGAAACCGCTCGCCGAGTATGCCTGCATTGTGTACCAGGCCGTCCAGACGGCCGAACTCGCTGTCGAGGGTTGCGGCCAGCGCCTCGTAGTCGCCGCTCTTCGCCGACAGCAGATCGATGACGGCAATCGACGGCCGCGGCGCCGCTCCGAGCGCCTCGATTTCGTCGTAGATCTGCTCGAGTTTCTGCTGGTTGCGGCCGTGCAGAATGACCCGTGCCCCGAGTTCGGCCGAGCGCAGTGCCAGGGCGCGGCCAATACCGTCGGAGGCGCCTGTGATCAGAATGATGCGGCCATCGAGCAGTCCCGCGGGCGCTTTGTAGGTTTTTGGATTCATGTGGCTTCCGGCATTCATTGCTTGCGTTCGTTGCGGCCCGTTTCCTGCTGACCGGCACCGCTGTCATCCGCCGAGTGACGATCGTTACTGTGGCTGTCGTTACTGCGACTGTCGTTACTGTGACTATCGTTTCTCTGACGATCGTCGCTCCCGGCGGCGGCGCCGGTGTCTGCGGGCGCCTCGACAAGAGTACGGGGCACAGGTTCGAGCGTCTCGAGTTTTTCGAGGTCTTTCTTTGCGTGCACGCCGAGTTCGGTGAACTTGCGCGCACCCGGGAGCACGTTGCGTTCGAGTGAGCCCACGGCGCGGTTGTAACTGTCGACGCTGCTGGCGAGCTGCCGCCCCAACTTGTTCATGTGGCCGGTGAAGGTGCCCAGCCGTGCATACAACTGCTCGGCCAGCAGGCGTATCTCTTCCGCGTTATCGGCAAGAGCGAGTTGCCGCCAGCCGTAGGCCACGGCTTTCAGTAATGCGACGAAACTCGTCGGCGTCGCCAGTATGATCTGCTGCGACAGGGCGTACTCGATCAGCTCGGGGTCCTTGTCGAGCGCGGCGCTCAGGAACTGATCGCCCGGGATGAACAGAATCACGAACTCCGGACTGGCCGTGAATTGCGCCCAGTAGGCTTTGGACGCCAGAGTCTTGATGTGGTCCCGGACGTTTTTTGCGTGCCGGTCGAGCGCCAGCTGGCTCTGCACGTCGTCAGCCGCTTCGACGGCCGACAGATAGGCGTCGAGCGGGGTTTTTACGTCGACGACGAGTTCGCGCTGATCCGGCATGCGGACGATCATGTCCGGGCGGATGACCTTGTCGTCGGTCGCGCTGTGTACCTGCTCCTGGAAATCGCAGTGCTCGACCATGCCGGCCAGCTCCACCAGACGCCGCAGGGTGAGTTCGCCCCAGCGGCCGCGGACTTCGGGGCGCCTGAGCGCGTTAACGAGATTCTGCGTTTCTCTGGCAAGCGACTGCTGGCCGGCCTGCATGGACTCGAGCTGACTGCGGATGCCGCCGTAGGCTTCGCTGCGCGCCTTTTCGAGCGCGCTGATCTGCTCCTGAGATGCTTTGAGCGCTTCCCGGATCGGCCGCACGAGGTTTTCGACGGCCTGTTCCCGTTCCCCCAACGCGCTCCTGGCCTGCTCGTTCTGCGCGGCCATCCGCTGCTCGGCCAGCTTGAGGAAACTCTCGCTGTTGTTGTGCAGTGATTGCTGTGTGAGCTGCCCCACGGCTTGCGCCAGATCGAGCTTTGCGGCTTCCAGCGCAGCCTGCCGTTCCGCGTCGAGCGCCTCCTGACTTTTTACACGAGCGTGCGTTTCGTCGAGTTCAGCCGCCAGTTTCCCGGCCCGCCGCCGGGCAACGAGCCAGCCCAGCAAGCCGCCGGCGAGCAGACCGGCGGCCAGCGCCGGCCCGCCGAACTCGAGCCACGCCGGGTTGATTTCGAGGGCGACCATCAGGCGGCAAGATTAACCGCTTTCAGGATGATTTGCGTAAGCTCGCCCGTATCGGCGGCAATCGTGTCGGCGTCCCAGCGTGCTGCGTCGTCGTCGTCAGTGATATAGCCGTATGCGGCCGCGATGGTCGTCATGCCGGCGCCGCGTCCCGCGTCGATATCGCGCCTCGCATCGCCGACGAACAGCGTGCTGGCGGGATTCAGGCCGGCGAGCGTAGCGGCGTGCAGGACCGGCGCCGGGTCCGGCTTGCGAACCGGCAGCGTGTCTCCGCAGACCGTCACTGCGCAGCGCGTATGCAGGCAAAGTGCTTCGAGCAGGCGTTCGGTCAGGAAGCCGGGCTTATTGGTCACAATCCCCCAGGGCACATCCGCCGCTTCGAGTCGTTCGAGCAGCGGGGCGAGGCCCGGGAAAAGCGCCGAGTCGCGGGCCAGATCTTCGGCGTAGATATCGAGAAACTCATGGTGCATTGCATCGCCGAAGGTCACGTCGCTTTCCGGGAAACCGACGCGCAGCAGACCGATGGCGCCGTTGGAGACCTGCGCGCGGCCGGCGTGGTATTCGACCGGTTGTACGCCGTGGCGGGATTGCATGCTCTTCAGCGCGCGGACCATGTCCGGGGCGGTATCGATCAGGGTGCCGTCCAGATCGAACAGGACGGCGTCGAACGCGCCGTCGGCGATGGTTGGTACTTGTGGACGGCTTGATGAATTCATCAAGTCATCCACTAGGCTTCGCTCACGTCCGGCCGCCGGTAGTACTGGATGTAATTCACGTCCACGTTGGGCCCCAGCGAGTAGATGCGCGTCAGCGGGTTGTAGTGCATACCGGTGGTATTCGCAATCGCCAGTCCGGTGCTGCGCGCCCACTCCTCGAGTTCCGAGGGACGGATGAATTTCTGATACTCGTGCGTGCCCCTGGGCAGAAGCCGCAGTACGTACTCGGCGCCGACGATCGCAAACAGAAACGACTTCGGGTTGCGGTTGAGCGTGGAGAAAAACACGTGGCCGCCGGGCCGGACCAGCCTCTCGCAGGCTTTGATGACCGCGGACGGATCCGGCACGTGTTCGAGCATTTCGAGGCAGGTAACGACGTCGAATTCGCCGGCGCGTTCAGCCGCGAGGTCTTCCGCGCGTGCGTTGAGGTATTCGACCTCCGCACCGGACTCGATCTGGTGCAGGCGCGCCACCGAGAGAGGCGCTTCGGCCATATCGATGCCAGTGACCCTGGCGCCGGCATTGGCCATTGCTTCGGTGAGGATGCCGCCGCCGCAGCCGACATCGACCACGCGCTGTCCCGACAGCTCGACACGCTGGCGTATCCAGTCCAGCCGCAGCGGGTTGATCTGGTGCAGCGGCCGGAAATCGCCCTCGGTGTCCCACCAGCGCGCGGCCAGGCCGTTGAATTTGGCCATTTCCGCGGGATCGACATTCTCGTGCGAAGCGTTGGAGGTCTGACTGGCGTTCATGTTGTAGGTACTCGCGGCTGCTCAGGATGGGGCACTGGCGATCCGCTCGCGCCATTCGTTGGCGCGGGCGCAAATGCTGGCGGTGTCGGTATCGTTGAGCTGTCCGCCCTCCACACGGTGGCGGCCCGCCACCCACACGTCGGAGACCTGATTCGAGCGCGCGGCGTACACGAGCTGCGAGACCGGGTCGTAGACGGGTTGGCTGTTGAGTGCTGACAGATCGACGCAAGTGAGGTCGGCCCACTTGCCAGCGCTTATCGTACCAATCTCTCCGCTCAATCCAAGCGCGGCCGCGCCGCCGGCGGTTGCCATCCA
>JBCBSC010000040.1:0-35369 GCA_039819385.1 Pseudomonadota bacterium
ATCCAGATACCGCCGCTGCCGGCGCCTGCAGGACGTCGAGGCCGCGAACCGGCAGCACGAGAAGCGCAGGCTCTCGTACTATTTCGATAATGACGGCTGTCTGATATTCAACGGCCGCCTGCCGGCCGAGCAGGGCGCACTGGTCGTCAAGGCGCTGGAGATGGCCATGGAGAAAGCGTTTGCGGAAGCGTCCGGCTCGCCCGAACCCGAACCCGAACCCGAACCCGAGTCTGCATCTGAATCCGAACCTGTCGGCGCACGCCGCGCGGACGCGCTGGCGGCGATCACAGAGACCTACATGAACACCGGGCCGGTGGCGAACGCAACCGCCGACCGCTATCAGGTGGTGGTGCACGTGTCGGAGGAAACGCTGCGCGACGTTACCGCGGAAACATCGGACGAGGCCGGCCTGCAGCAGGCGCATCTCGAGAACGGTCCCCACGTTACCGCGGAAACGTCACGCCGCGTCGCCTGCGACTGCTCGACGGTTCGCGTGGTGGAGGACGATCTCGGCGAACCGTTGTCCATCGGCCGCCGCAGCCGCTCGATCCCGCCGGCGATTCGCCGCGCGCTCGGGCTCAGGGACCGTGGCTGCCGGTTTCCGGGCTGTACACATACCCGTTTCGTGGACGGTCACCACGTAAAACACTGGGCTGACGGCGGTGAGACGAGCCTCGACAACCTGGTACTGCTATGCCGGCACCATCACCGGCTGGTGCACGAGGGCGGTTACGGCTGTGAGCGCACAGCGCAAGGGCGGTTCGTGTTTACCACGCCGGACCGGAGCGCGTTACCGGAATCCTGGCCGCTGCCGGGCATCGCCGCCGGTCAGGACTTGCGACAGTGGTCTCAGCGGTCGATGGCGGATCTCGAGATCGACCCGCAGACCTGCTCGCCGTCCTGGTATGCCGGCGACAGGATGGACTGGCAGATGGCCGTGTCGGCGCTGTTCGAGGTCTCCTCGCCGCCGCACTGAGCCTCCCGATCTTGGAGCACAGCTCAAACAGCTATGGTGAAGTGTGGCGAATAGAATCAAGGTAGGCTTTGGGATAAAGCCCATTACGTACCGCTCGTTCGCCGAGGCGGCATGTGATCGGAGATCAGAAAGGTCTGAAGATCTGATCAGGAAAGAGGTTCTTAAGAGCTATGTCTTCGATGGGAAGACCCTGGTGTGTGAGTTTCAAAACGGATTGAACCTGACGGTTTCATGCGGCGACAACAAGATCGATTGGTTCATTAGCAAGGCTAAACCTGCGCTGGCTGCGGCCAGGATTGGACCGACCGAGTTCGAGCTTCCAGGTGGTACGCGCACCGTGTGGATGCTCACCAGTATCCTGGACAGATTTCTCGGGGAGAGGGTGGCGGTTTTTCCGAGCGAGCAACTGCTGTTTCTCTATGGGCAAGACTCTCCTGAATACATGTTCGATTTCTATACGGATACTGCGGCGACAAACATTCGTTATCTGGTTTTGGCTGAAAGCTGACGAAAAAAGGATGTATCCAGCCTGTCGCTACAGAGCGTAGCGTTGTGCGGATTGGCGAGCGGACTCAGTCGAAGTCAAGAATCACCTTGCCCTGCGCCCGCCGTTCGCCGAGGGCCGCAAGCGCCGCCCTGAACTCGTCGAGCGGATAGGACTCCGTAACCCGCGGCCGGATCTTGCCGTCCGCAAGCAGCCCGGCGAGGAAACGCATGTTGTCCAGCTGTAGCTCCGGATGCCGCGCCGCCCAGGTGCCCCACCAGACCCCCACAATGCTCGCTTCTTTGAGCAGCGCAAGGTTCGCGGGCAGCGCGGGGATGTCGCCGCTCGCAAAACCGATCACGAGGTAGCGGCCGTGCCACGCCGTTGCGCGCAAGGCGGCTTGCGCAAGTTCGCCGCCGACCGGGTCGTAGACCACGTCGGCGCCGTTGCCATCGGTCAGTGACTTGACCGCGTCGTTGAGCTTGTCCGTCGAGTAGTTGATCGTCTCGTCCGCACCGAGCTCGCGCGCGAATTCGAGTTTTGCGTCCGAGCTGGCGGCTGCGATTACGCGAGCGCCCATTGCCTTGCCAAGGTCGATTGCGGCACTGCCCACGCCGCCCGCGGCGCCGAGCACCAGCAGGGTTTCGCCGGCCTCGAGCCCTGCCGACTGGACCAGCGCATGCGCCGTCGTGAAGTAAGTGATTGCGAAACCGGCGGCCGTTACGAAGTCGAGGCCGTCCGGCATTGGCACCGTCGAGTGCTCCTCGGCGATGCAAACGTCGGCGAACGCGCCGCCGAGCGGCATGGCAATGACGCGGTCGCCCGGCTTGTAACGGCTGACGCCGTCGCCAACCGCGGTGACGATGCCTGCCGCTTCGGCGCCAGGGATGAACGGCGGCGGTGTTTTCACCTGATACTTGCCGGCGATCATTAGCAGATCGGGAAAGTTGATCCCTGCCGCGCGGACTTCGATCGCAAGCTGTCCCGGCCCCGCTTCGGGTGCCGGCCGTTCCTCGATCGCAAGCGTATCCGGCGGGCCGTATTCGTTGCAGACCAGTGCTCGCATTGGAATCGCCTAGGCCACTTCGAAGAGCGAGGCCGCGCCCTGGCCGCCGCCAATACACATGGTGCAGACGACGTACTTCGCACCGCGGCGCTTACCCTCGATGAGCGCGTGGCCCACCATGCGCGCACCCGACATACCGTAAGGGTGGCCAATAGAAATTGCGCCGCCATTGACGTTGAGTGCATCGTTGGGGATGCCCAGCTGGTCGCGGCAGTAGATGACCTGTACGGCAAATGCTTCGTTCAGTTCCCAGAGATCGATATCGTCCATCTTGAGGCCTGCCGCCTTGAGCAGTTTCGGCACCGCGTATACCGGGCCAATACCCATTTCGTCCGGCTCGACGCCGGCCACGGCCGTCATGCGGTAGATGCCGAGCGGCTCGATACCGCGCTTCTCGGCGACGCTCGCTTCCATGAGTACCGCCGCCGATGCGCCGTCGGAGAGCTGACTCGCGTTGCCCGCGGTAATTACGCCGCCTTCGACTACCGGCTTTAGTCCGGCCAGCCCGTCGAGCGTCGTCTCCGGACGATTGCCTTCGTCTTTTTCGAGCTTCACGTCCTTGAACGAAACCTCTTTGGTTTCCCGGTCCATGACGCCCATGCTCGACGGCAACGGCACAATCTCATCGTCGAATTTGCCGTCGGCCTGGCCGGCGGCCGTTCGCTGCTGACTCTGCAGCGCGTATTCGTCCTGGGTATCGCGGTCGATCTTATAGCGCGCCGCCACGACCTCGGCCGTGTTCAGCATGGGCATGTAAATGTCCTTGTGCAGTGCGAGGAGCCGCGGATCCGCGACACGATGCATGTTGTAGTGCTCGTTTTGCACGAGGCTGATCGATTCGAGACCGCCGCCGACCATAATGTCGACGCCGTCGTGCACGATCGTCTTTGCAGCCGTCGCAATCGCCATCATCCCCGACGAGCACTGCCGGTCGACGGTCATGCCGCCGATCGTCACAGGCAGGCCGCCCGCGAGTCCGGCCAGCCGGGCAATGTTCAGGCTCTGCGAGCCCTGCGGCATGGCGCAGCCCATGATGACGTCGTCGACTTCGCCGGCTTCGATGCCGGCGCGTTCGACGGCGGCGGCAATCGGGTGGCCGCCCAGGGTAGGTGCTTCGGTGTTGTTGAAGGCGCCGCGATAAGCGCGGCCTATGGGCGTACGTGCGGTGGATACTATGACAGCTTCGCGCATGGGCTTAAGCCTCGTGTGAAAGGTTGAAAAGGGTCGGGAACGTTGCGAATTCCGGTGCTCAGGGCGCGAAATGCATGAACAGTATTTCGGCGATCACGGCGGGCGTTTCTTCGTTCTCGATTTCGATCGTCACTGCCGTTTTGACCAGCCAGCGCCCGGGCTGTTTCTCGGCGGCCTCGAGCACGGTCTGCTGCGCGCGAATGCGCTTGCCGACCCGCACCGGCGTGAGATAGCGCACCTTGTCCGAACCGTAGTTGATGGTCATCTGGCAGCCCTCGGGTACCGGCATGGTGTCGGCAATCAGATGTGTTATCAGCGACAGCGAAAGGAAGCCGTGCGCAATTGTGCCGCCGAACGGCGTCGCTTTGGCGCGCGCTTCGTCGATGTGAATGAACTGGTGGTCGTTGGTGGCGTCGGCGAACTGATTTACGCGTTCCTGGGTAATTTCCAGCCACTCCGAGGCGGCAAGCTCGCGGCCGGGGAGCGCGGCCAGTTCTTCCGTACTAATTGTCGTTGGCATTCGGTTTCCTCAAACGTTCAGATTACGCGTTCTGTTTAGGTAGGCGCCGCACTATAGCGGAGAGGCCTCCGACCCCGCAAAGCCGCGCATGTTGCTAAGGCTTTTGCGCCATGACTGACTGGCGTATCTCGTCGATCTGCGGCTTCAGTTTCGGTTTGATCTTGCCCAGGCAGTGATTGTCGCGCGGGCAGCTCGAGCTGCGCGGGCAAATGATCGTCGCTTCCTTGTTCGAACCCTGCTCGATCCAGCCAATGTTCAGGATCTTGCCGACGCTCGACAGCCGCCGCCGCGCCTCCTCCGGAATGGTCGCCGAACCGCCGCCAAGGTTGCAGCGGTCCTCGATCATGTCGATCGTTTCGCGTACGTCGACACCTTGCGCCGTCAGCGCGGGCGCAAGATCGATGCCGGCGCAGAGCACATGCGGATTGTCCGCGGCGTCCTTGCCGCGTATCGACTGACAGCAGTACAGGCGCTTGTCGTCGCCCGAGCGCAGCACCGATATCTGCGCCGTGGGCTTCGTCGAGCGCGACTGCAGCATGCGAAACACGGCCCAGTGGCGGCACGGGTCTGAAATCATCGTCATGTTGCCCCAGGGCAGCGGAATTCCGTTGCCCCGGTACACGGCGCGCAGGTTGCCGGGCGGGTAAGCGTCGAAGTAGTGCCAGTGCGGGTAGGGCGAGACGCTCGGCATCCGGCGCATGACGAGCGTGGTCGTCAGATCGATTTTGTTGCCGCAGTCGATCGCATAAGCGTGCCGCGCGAGAAACTGCCGGAACGGCGTTTTTGGCGCGAGCAGCGCGGCGGCGAAATAACTGCATTCGAAGTCGCGCCAGGCGTAGAGAATGTCTTTCGAGTCCACGTTTGGCGACTCCGTGTCGTGCCGCCGCCCCGACACCCGGCCGCCCGATACCTGCGGCGCCCGCGCGCCGTCGCCGTCGTGCAGGATACGGTGCGCAATGTGATTCGCGAGGTCGTATTTGAGCCGCGCGGGGTTCTTCTCGAGCGAGCGGTTGAGATAAATTTTGTTGGGTGCGTCGTAGAACGAGCGCACGACCGTGTTCAGCGGCCGCTCCGTGTCGCCCGCGTCCTTGAAGGTGCGCCGGTCGAACCAGCGGATCGACAGCCGCAGGCGCTTCGCGAGCGCGAACACGTCGTCGAGCTGCATGGGAAACACCTTGCCGCCGACGCTCTCGGCGGCGCGCTCCAGATCGGGAAAGCGGTTGCGGCAGGCTTCCTGGTGCGCGCGGATCAGCAGGTGGGCAAATTGCCGGCCAGTGATACCCGACTGTGCCAGCAATTCCGGTATGGCGCGCTGCAGCAGCGGCTCGGAAAACAGAAAGCCGGGTTCCAGCGGCATGCCCGTGACCGCTGCGTCCGGGGCGGGATCGATGATGTCCTCTTCGAGCGATTCGTCGAAAAACCATCCTGGCTCCTTCTGGAAGATATCCGCAATGATGGCGATCAGGCGCTCGGAGGGAACCCGTTTGCCGTTCTCGATCATCGACAGATAGGACACGGACGGCGCGGCCTCGCGATCGATCTGCACGCAGCGTACCGACAGATCCTCCAGCGTGAGCTGGTTGCGCTTACGTAAGTGTCTGATTTTAGTGCCGAGAAAGTGTGCCTTCCGGCGCACGCCGCGGGTGGTGTCCATATTCGGCCGCCTTGTCATAAGCTGCTTTGTGAAATTCACATTGTAAAATTTATTTTGTGAATTTTTAACACAAATTTTCGTAAGATCTTACTTATCGGCTTTCACGGCTGTCCACGGCAAACCTCGTCAAAGGTAATTCAGGGGCAGCAGGCTACAAGGGAGATCAGCATGACCCGCCAGGACCAAATCGACGCACTTCGTAAAGACTGGGAATCCAATCCGCGCTGGCAGGGAGTCACGCGACAGTACAGCGCCGAGGATGTCGTCAAGCTGCGCGGCACTGTGCAAATCGAACACACGCTGGCGCGCAACGGCGCCGAAAAGTTCTGGCAGCTCGTGCACGAGGATGCGCCGCTGTGCGGACTCGGTGCGTTGACCGGCAATCAGGCCATTCAGGAGGTTCAGGCCGGGCTTAGAGCCATTTACTGCTCCGGCTGGCAGGTTGCCGGCGACGGTAACAGCGCCGGCGAGATGTATCCCGACCAGAGTCTCTATCCGGTCGATTCGGTGCCCAAGATGGTCGAGCGCATCAACAATGCGTTCATCCGCACCGACGAGATTCACGCGCTCAACGGCGACACGAGCATCGACTGGTTCCCGCCGATCGTCGCGGACGCCGAGGCCGGTTTCGGCGGCAACCTGAACGCGTTCGAACTCATGAAAAACATGATTCGGGCCGGGGCCGCGGGCGTGCACTTCGAAGACCAGCTCTCATCGGCGAAAAAATGCGGCCATATGGGCGGCAAGGTTCTGGTGCCTACTTCCGAAGCCGTGGCCAAGCTGACCGCGGCGCGTCTGGCGGCCGACGTCTGCGGCGTACCGACCATCCTGATCGCGCGCACGGACGCGGATGCCGCCAACCTGATCACTTCCGATTCCGATGAGCGCGACAAGCCGTTCATCACGGGCGAGCGCACCCCCGAGGGTTTCTATCGCACCAACGCCGGGCTCGACCAGGCGATTGCGCGCGGACTCGCCTACGCGCCTTACGCGGACCTGATCTGGTGCGAGACCTCGAAACCGGACCTGGCGCAGGCCAAGCGGTTTGCCGACGCGATACACGCCGAGTTCCCCGATCAGCTCCTGGCTTACAACTGCTCGCCCTCGTTCAACTGGAAGGCGAATCTCGACGACGAGACGATGAAGACTTTCCGCGAGGAGTTGGGCCGCATGGGCTACAAGTTCCAGTTCATTACGCTCGCCGGCTGGCACGCGCTGAATTCGAGCATGTTCAACCTGAGCCGGGCGTACAAAGCGGAGGGCATGTACGCCTATTCGGAGCTGCAGGAGCGGGAGTTCGCCGACGAAGCGCACGGCTTCCGCGCGGCGAAACACCAGTCGTTTGTCGGTGCAGGGTATTTCGACGCCGTGCAAAACACGATAATGGACGGCCTTTCGTCCACCACCGCGCTGGACGGCAGCACCGAGGAAGAGCAGTTTGTCGCCTGATTCGGTGGCACACTTGCCGGGCTGACTGACGCGCGCGACCGGGGAACGCGATGACACTGCAAGCTGAAGCGACGGACGGACGGATTAGCGTTCATGGGCTTTCCGCCGACCCGGTTTTCCACGACTTCATCGAACGTGAGCTGCTGCCCGCGCTTGATATGCCCGCAGACGAATTCTGGGCGGGGCTGGCGGCGATCATTGCAGATCTCACGGAGACCAATCGAGCGCTGCTCGCGCGGCGCGACGAGCTGCAGGCGGCAATCGACGACTGGCATCGGCAGCACCCTGGACGCGATTTCAATCACACCGAGTACGTCGAGTTTCTGACCCGTATCGGTTACCTCACGGAGCCCGGCGAGCCGTTCCGCATCGAGACGCAAAACGTCGATCCGGAGGTTGCGGAGGTCGCCGGCCCGCAGCTCGTCGTGCCCGTCAGCAACGCGCGTTTCGCAATCAACGCGGCAAACGCGCGCTGGGGCAGCCTGTACGATGCGTTGTACGGCACGGACGTCATCCCTGCGGACGGCGAGCTCGCGCCGGGCGACGGCTATAACCCGCTTCGGGGCGCCGCCGTCATCGAGTATGTAACCGCGTTTCTCGACCGCGTGCTGCCGCTGGACCGTGCGAGCCACGCCGAGGTGGATCGCTACGAGCTGTCGCAAGGGGGCGAAGGTCGGACATTCGCGGCGTGCCTCGTCGGCGGCCAGCGCGTGGCTCTGGCTGATCCCGCCCGGTTTGTCGGTCACGCGGAAAACGGCGCGGCGCGCTCGTATCTGTTCCGGAACCACGGCCTGCACATAGAAATTCAAACCGATCCGCAACACGCGATCGGCAAAGCGGCCGCGGGCCATGTTGCCGATGTCGTGCTGGAGTCGGCCGTAACGACCATTCAGGACTGCGAAGATTCGGTGGCCGCGGTCGACGCGGAAGACAAGGCAGGCGTGTACCGCAACTGGCTCGGCCTGATGCGCGGCGATCTCGAGGCCCGCTTCGAGAAAGGCGGCCGGCCGCTGACCCGAGCGCTCAGCGGCGATCGCGTTTTCGAGAGCGCGAACGGTGAGGAGCTGCGCCTGCCGGGTCTGAGCCTGCTGCTCATCCGAAACGTCGGCCACCTCATGACCAACGACGCCGTGCTTGACGCCAACGGCGACGAAGTGTTCGAAGGGATACTCGACGCAGTGATCACAGCGGGCTGCGCGCTCGCGAACCGCAAGCAGAACGAACGTCTGCCGAACAGCCGCCACGGCAGCGTCTATATCGTCAAGCCCAAGATGCACGGCCCCGAGGAAGTGCGCTTCACGAACACGCTTTTCGGCCGCGTCGAGGCGCTGTACGGGCTCGACGAGTTTACGCTCAAGGTCGGCGTCATGGACGAAGAGCGCCGCACGACCGTGAACCTGCACGAATGCATACACAGCGTCAAAGACCGGCTCGTGTTCATCAACACGGGTTTTCTCGATCGTACCGGTGACGAAATCCACACGAGCATGCATGCGGGACCCGTGCTGCCCAAAGAGGCCATCAAGCTCGAACCCTGGATCGCGGCTTACGAGGACTGGAACGTCGACATCGGCGTACGCTGCGGCCTGCCGGGCAAGGCGCAAATCGGTAAAGGCATGTGGCCGAAGCCGGACGAGATGGCGCAAATGATGGCGAGCAAACAGGCGCATCCGGAAGCCGGCGCGAACTGCGCCTGGGTGCCTTCGCCAACGGCGGCCACCCTGCATGCCATGCACTATCATGCGGTTGACGTTCGCGCGCGGCAGACGGAACTCGCGACCCGCCGGCTAGCCAGCCTCGACGACATTCTGCGGCCGCCGCTCGGCGATCCGGCCGCGCTCGATCCGGCCGGCATCCAGAGCGAACTGGACAACAACGCGCAGGGCATCCTGGGTTATGTCGTGCGCTGGATCGATCAGGGCGTTGGCTGCTCCAAGGTGCCGGATATCGAGGACACGGGCCTCATGGAGGACCGTGCAACCTTGCGGATATCGAGCCAGCACATGGCCAACTGGCTGCTGCACGGCATCGTGGGCGAGGAGCAGGTGACGGAGACCTTCCGGCGCATGGCCGCGGTTGTCGACGAGCAAAACGCCGGCGATCCGCATTATCGGCGGATGAGCGACAACTTCGGGCAGAGCATCGCGTTTCAGGCGGCACTCGATCTTGTCTTCAAGGGCGCCGCGCAGCCCAGCGGCTATACGGAGCCCTTGCTGCACGCGCACCGGCGGCGGCTCAAGGCTGCAGTTCAGGGACGCTAGCGGGCGGCAGGCGCCGCCAAGCTGCCGTTTCGGCAGGATTGTTTTCTGTAGCGCAAACTCCTAGGGTGATCGTCCTCCGGAGTCACCCGCTTCCCGCATGCTTCGATATTCGCTCCCTCTGCTCACGATAGCTTGTCTGTCGCCCGGTCTTGCGGTGCACGCGGAAACGGTGACGCTGGCGGTCGCCAGTAATTTCGCCGGGCCCGCGCGGGAACTCGTCGAGCGTTTCGAAGCCAATACCGGTCATCGTGTCCGCATCGCGACGGGTTCCACGGGCAAGCTGTATGCGCAGATCGTCTCGGGCGCGCCGTTCGACGTGTTCATGTCGGCGGACGAGGAGGCGCCCGCGCGGCTGCTAGAACAGAAGCTGGCGGCCGCTGCGGCGCCGTATGCTCTGGGCCGCCTCGTACTGGTCTCGGCGGATCCGGCTCTCGAGGGTGCGTCTTGTCTGGATGCGTTTCTAGCGTCTACGGGGGCAACCGTCGCGATCGCAAATCCCGAAACCGCTCCATACGGCCGCGCGGCTGCCGGGTTCCTGCGGCGGTACGCCGGGCAGAGCGACCCGCGCGTCGTGCGCGGCGATAACGTGGCGCAGGCCATGCACTTCGTGGCCAGCGGCAACGCGCGTTTTGGTCTTGTCGGGGCTGCGCAGATCCACGCGCGCGCGGCCGACTGGCCGGGCTGTATCGCCACTGTGGGGCGCGAGCAGTATGACGGCATCGCGCAAGCCGCAGCGCTGCTGGAGCGGGCCGCCGAACAGCCGGCCGCCACGGCCTTGTTCGCCTTTCTCTCTTCCGCCGAAGCCCGCACTATCATCGCTAAATGGGGTTATACCCTGCCGCTTACGGTATCCAGGGGCGGATGACAGACTTCGGCCCATTACTGCTGTCACTCAGGCTCGCTGCCGTAACGACGCTTATCCTGATGTGTCTCGCCACGCCGCTGGCGTGGTGGCTGGCGAACACCCGGTCGATGTTGAAAGCACCCGTGCAGTCGATCGTTGCGCTGCCGATCGTGTTGCCGCCGACAGTCCTTGGCTTCTACTTCTTGCTGTTCCTGAGCCCGAACTCCTTGCTTGGCGGCTTTTGGGTCGAGGTTACGGGTTCCAGCCTGACCTTCTCGTTTACGGGTCTCGTGATTGCGTCGATAGTGTACAGCCTGCCGTTTGCCGTACAGCCCCTGGTTTCCGCTTTCGAAACACTCGGCCGTAAGGAAGTCGAGGCAGCCTGGACGCTGGGTGCGTCGCGCCTCGATGCGTTCGTGAGCGTTGTCGTACCGTTGACGCGGCCGGGTTTTCTAAGCGCGGTCGTACTGAGTTTCGCGCATACGCTCGGTGAATTCGGCGTCGTGCTAATGGTTGGCGGCAATATTCCGGGCGCAACGCGCACGGTCTCGATCGCCATATACGATCACGTCGAGTCGCTCGATTATTCGGCGGCGCACGCGCTGTCGCTGACATTACTCGGCATCGCATTTGCCAGCCTGCTGGCCCTGTTTGTCGTCAATCGGCGGGCAAGGGTATGAGCGGCACGCGGCTCGAGGCTCGCTACCGGCTGCCGCGCGGCGGGTTTGCGCTCGATATCGACCTCGATCTGCCCGCCGAAGGCGTCATTGGCCTGTTTGGCGTATCGGGTAGCGGTAAAACGACGCTGCTGCGCTGTCTTGCGGGTCTCGAACGGCAGGCGATCGGCCGCTTCGCGCTCAACGGAGACGTGTTCGACGATGCGGAGGCCGGGCTGCGGCTGCCGCCCTGGAAGCGCGGTATTAGCGTCGTGTTTCAGGAACCGCGTCTGTTCGCTCATCTCGACGTCGAACGCAACATCCGCTACGGCGAGCAGCGCACGTCGCGGTCTCCGCCGGTCGAGTTTGCGGCGCTCGTCGAGCTCCTGGGTCTGGCGCCGCTGCTCGGTCGTAAACCGGCGAGGCTGTCGGGCGGCGAAGCGCAGCGCGTCGCGATTGCGCGTGCGCTCATGAGTGCGCCGCGTCTCGTTCTCATGGATGAGCCGCTGTCGGCACTCGATATCGCGAGACGCAACGAAGTGCTGCCGTTCCTGGAGCGGCTGCATGCGGCGCTGCCGGTGCCTCTAATGTACGTCAGCCATCAGCAGGACGAGATTCTGCGGCTTGCGGATACGCTGCTCGTGCTCGACGAAGGCCGCGTGCTGGCGGCCGGGCCCTTGCCGGACCTGCTCGCGCGCGCCGATTTACCCGGGCTGTCCGGCGATTCCGCCGCGGTCGTCGTCCCGGGCGTTGCGCGCGCGATGGATGCCGAGTTCGACATGACCGAGGTTGCAACCGGCGCGGGCAGTCTCTGGGTGACATCGCGCTATACCCCCGGAACGCCGCTGCGCCTGCTGGTTCGGGCGCGCGACGTCAGCGTCTCGCTGGCGATGCCGGAAGGCAGCAGCATCCAGAACCGCGTGCCTGCGGTTATTGCGGCCGTGATGGAGACCGGCGGCCCGACCGTTGTCCTGCGCCTGGACGCCCGCGGCACGGTGCTTCTGGCCTGCGTTACCCGCCGCGCCGTTGCGGAACTCGACCTGCGGCCCGGGCGGGCGGTGTTTGCGAACATCAAGTCGGCGGCGGTCCGGCAGGCGTCCGTCTGAAGCGGCCGTTGCGGTGGAATGCTGCCGCGCAGCAGCGTCAAAATCGGGCACACAAGACCACGCTGGCGGTCGTCGGTTCTGTCCTTGTTGCAAAACCGTGCGCCTCGTCACCGCAACTGGCAGGTTGGCGAGAGACAATGCAGTCTCTCTGAAGCCTCGCCGACATCCGCATGACGTCACCGGTTTTCTATATCCTCGTCGCGCTCGCGGGCATGAGTGCAACGATTTCGGTCATCTTCTTCATGGCCTGGTTTACGCTGGGCCGGAAACCATACGCCATGAGCTGGGCGCTCGCGTTTCTAGCGGCGACGCTGCAGTGGATCATCAATCTTTCGGCACCTCTGTTCCCGAGCCACGAGGTATTCTGGATCTCGGTCAACGCCATGGCGCTAATTCTGATTACGCTCGGACTTCGCGGGCACTGCCAGCGCACCAACTGCACGCATTTGCCGGCCAATCTCTGGCCGTATTCGGCCGCGGTGCTTGCCGTAATCGCCTGGGCGACCGTCGTGCAGCCGCACGTCGGTATCCGCACGACCATGGTGCCGGCCTGCGCGGCGCTGACCCTGTTCCTGGCCGGACTCATGATCTACCGGCATCGAGAGGAGCCGCGGCCGGCCGAGATCGCAGCGGCCGTGACGATGATCCTGTTCGCCGGCATTCAGACGATCGCCGCCGGAATGGCCTTTATGCAGGGCGCGGACGGCAACGACGCGTATCGCGCGCTGTACATGCACTACAACTTCCTGACGTTGCCCGCCGGTTACACCGGCATGGCCATGTTCGTCATCTTCATGCTGGCGTCCGACCTGTCGGAAGAAATGAAGGCAATCGCCGTGCGCGATCAGCTCACCGGTCTGCTCAACCGGCGCGGCTTCAACGAGCAGTCGGCAAAAACCTACTCGCTCGCGCGGCGCCGCGATCTGCCGGTGGCCGTCATTCTTGCCGACATCGACAAATTCAAGCGCATCAACGACGAGTACGGACATGAGGCCGGCGACGAGGCGCTGCAGCACTTTTCGCGGCTGCTGCAGGTGAGCCGGAGACACGAAGACGTGCTGGCACGTATCGGCGGCGAGGAGTTCGCGCTGATACTGCCCGGTACCCGGCTGGACGACGCGATAAAGATCGCCAGCATGCTGCGCAGCCGGGTCGAGATTGCACCGCTCAACTACAAGGGGGAACGCGTGTCGATGACCGCAAGTTTTGGCGTTGCAACGCTCTCCGAGACCGATACCCGCATGACCGAAGTCATCGTGCGGGCGGATACGGCCTTGTATCGCTCGAAGCGCGACGGCCGCAATCGCGTGGAGCTCGAGTCCTCGCAGATTCTCGAGTCCAACAACGGCACCCTGCGAGTCGTCTCTGCGTGAAGCGCAGTATACTGGCCGCCGGTCACGGCCGGTGCCGTGCGTAACGTAGACTAGCAAGACCGATGCGGCGGGCCGGGCCCCGCGGCGCGGTCTCCAAAGCAGCAGCCGAAGAAACTCATGAATGACTTAAGCGTTGGCGTCATCGGCGGTATGGGTCCGGACGCGACGGTCGATTTCATGGCCCGGGTCCTGGCGCTCACCCCGGCGACCGAAGATCAGGAGCATATTCATCTGCTTGTCGATCAGAACCCCAAGATTCCGAATCGGCAGCAGGCTATTCTTGGCGCGGGCGAAAACCCGGGGCCGTGCCTGGCGGCGATGGCTGCGCGTCTCGAGGCCTGCGACTGCGATTTCCTGGTCATGCCGTGCAACACGGCACATGTTTTCCTGGCCGACATACTTGCCGCAACGCGCATACCGCTGGTTTCGATCATTGAGGTGACGATGCAGTCGCTCGAAGCCGCTGCGGTCAATCGTGTCGGACTGCTGGCCTCGGCAGCCTGCATCGAAGCGCGGGTTTACCAGCAGGCGATGGAGGCCACCGGCAAAGCGCCCGTGCTGCAGACCGCGGACGAGCTGGCGGAACTCGGCAGCCTGATCGCGGCCATAAAAACCGGTGAGCATGGCGCGGACCTGGCCGCGCGGATGCGGGCTCTGGCCGAGCGGCTCATGCAGCGCGGCGCGGAAGCGATTATCGTCGGCTGCACCGAGATACCGATCGTCCTGAAGGATACCGACGTCCGCGTGCCATTGCTGTCCTCGACCGATATCCTTGCCGAACATACGGTGGCGCTCGCCAAGCGCCAACGGCCACTGCCCCGGAGGTAAAGGTGCATCTATCCCGCTTTCCGCGCGTATCGCTCGCGCACTTGCCGACCCCGCTCGAACCCCTGCCGCGCTTCAGCAAGCATTTGGGCGGCCCACAGATCTGGGTCAAACGCGACGACTGCACCGGGCTTACGAGCGGCGGTAACAAGACCCGCAAGCTCGAGTTTGTCATGGGCGATGCTCTCGAAGCGGGCGCCGACACGGTGCTGACCGTAGGCGCCGTGCAGTCCAATCACGTCCGGCAAACGGCCGCGGCCGCCTGCAAGCTGGGGCTAGCGTGCGAGGTGCTGCTGGAACATCGGCTCGAAGAGGCGAGCGACGTGTACATGTCATCCGGCAACGTGCTGCTCGATCTGCTGTTCGGCGCCGTGCTGCACGAGTATCCCGCGGGCACCGATTTTCCTGCGCTGCTGGAAGAGCACGCCGAACGTCTGCACGGCGTGGGCGGACATCCTTACGTCATACCCGGCGGCGCGTCCAACGCGGTTGGTGCGCTGGGCTATGTCAACTGCGCGATAGAACTGCTGACGCAGGCCAACGATCGAGGGCTCGTGATCGATCATCTCGTGACGGCAACCGGCAGCGCAGGCACTCAGGCGGGCCTGATCGTCGGTCTCAAGGCGACCCACTGTAAAGTGCCGCTGCTTGGCATTGGCGTTGGCGCGCCCAAAGCGGCCCAGGAGCAAAAGGTGTTCGATCTGGCGGTCGAGACCGCCGAGTTGGTCGGTGCGCCCGGCAGTGTCGTTCGCGACGATGTCGTGGCCAACTGCGACTACATAGGCGAGGCTTACGGTGTACCCACGGAGGCCATGAACGACGCGGTGCTCACGCTCGCGCGCACCGAGGGCCTGCTGTTCGATCCGGTCTACAGCGGCAAAGCGCTGGCCGGGCTGATCGACCTCGTCGGCAAAGGCCATTTCGGCGATGCCGAAAACGTCGTGTTCCTGCACACGGGCGGTTCGGCCGCTCTGTTTGCGTACGCCGACCAGCTCGACCTCCGCCAGCTTTGAGCTATAGATCGAGGACCTGTTCAGCGACGATCAGGCCGTCGCGGTCGGCGTATAGATACTCTTCGGGGAGGAAGTCGATGCCGGCGAAAAACAGCGGCACGTCCCGCTCGCCGCGGCCGTGTTTGGCGCTTTTCCGCGGGCAGCTCGCAATCGCCCGAACGCCAATGTCGGCCTCGTCGATCTCGTGTACGTCGCGCACGCAGCCGTAGATCACGATCCCGTTCCAGCCGTTTGCGGCCGCCAGTGCCGCAATGTTGCCGCCGAGCAGCGCGCAGCGGGTCGAACCGCCGCCGTCCACGACCAGCACTTTGCCGTGCCCAGCCTCGGACAGCGCCTCTTTGACCAGCACATTGTCTTCGAAGACCCGAACCGTGCGGATTCGGCCGCTGAAATGAGACGGCCGGCCATACGACTCGAACACCGGTTCGGCGACGCGCACCGTGTCCGGATGCGCGTCGCAAAGGTCGGCGGTGAATAGCGGCATTCGTGCACTCCTTGTGGCAATACCTCGACGGACCGGTTTACTCTTGTACCACCTCACAGCAGCAAGTTCACGGGCATGTCGGCACTCACTGGGCAACAACTCATCGAACAACTGAAGACGGAGCTCGGCGATGCAGCCGTGCTCACGGGTGACGACGTATCCGGGCGGGCGGTCGGCTGGGCCAATCCGGCTTCGCGGGTAGCCCGGGCAATCCTGCGGCCAGCGAGCACTGAGCAACTCGCGCTGGCCGTGCGGCGCTGCGCCGACGCCGGTCAGCCGGTCGTGACCTACGGCGGTGGAACCGGCCTGGTCGCCGGCACCGATACCTCGCCGACCGAGGTGCTGCTAAGCCTCGAGCGCATGAACCGCATCGAGACGGTTGATGCCAGCGGTTCCACGATGACGGTGCAGGCCGGCGCGATCCTGCAATCGGTTCAGGAGCGCGCCGAAGCGGACGGCTTTACGTTTGCGCTGGATCTGGGTGCGCGCGGTTCGGCCACTGTCGGCGGTGCGATCGCTACCAATGCCGGCGGCAACTCGGTGATCCGCTACGGCATGATGCGCGAGCAGGTGCTCGGTCTCGAGGCGGTGCTGGCGGACGGCACCGTGCTGTCGTCGATGAACCGCATGCTCAAGAACAATGCGGGCTACGATCTGAAGCAGCTTTTCATCGGCACCGAAGGCACGCTGGGCATAGTTACCCGTGCGGTGCTGCGGCTGCGGCCGGCGATGCAGAGCGCGTGTTCCGCGTTCCTCGCGCTCGATCGTTTCGAACCAATTCCGGAGTTGCTCAAGCATCTCGGCAGCGAGTCCGGCGGTACCTTGAGCGCTTTCGAAGTCATGTGGCGGGATTTCTACGAGGCGCTGGCCGAGACCGGCAATCACGATCTGCCGCTCGGCAGGGAGCACGCCTACTACATCCTCGTCGAGTGGCAGGGCGGCGACGTGGAACAGGATGCGGCGCGCTTCGAGAGTTCGCTGGCGGCGGCCGTCGAGGCCGGCTGGATCGCGGATGCGGCGATCGCGGCCAGCGAGCGGCAGCGGCAGGCCTTCTGGGGCATGCGCGACGATATCGACGGCTTGCGCGAAGTGCTCGGCGACATCGTGATGTTCGACGTGAGCCTGCCGATCAGCGATGCGGAGCACTATACGGCCGCTGTGTTCGAACGGCTGCGGGCGCGCTGGCCGGATGAGTTCCGCGGCGTCACCTTCGGCCATCTCGGCGATAGCAACATTCATTTTATGCTGACGACGGGCAGTGACGATCACGATAGCCATACCGAAGCGATGCGGGTTGTTTACGACGAACTCAGGCCGTTCGGCGGCTCGATCTCGGCGGAGCATGGCATTGGCACGGAGAAGCAGCCGTATCTTGACGTGTCGCGCAGCGAGGAGGAGATTGCCGTGATGCGGCGGCTGAAGGCGGCGTTCGATCCGCACGGCATATTGAATCCCGGGAAAGTGATCGCGGCTGCATCTCGAGCGCCGGCTTGATCGTGTCGCCGGAGCATCTTCTGTCAGCAGTTGAACCCTGTATGCGCCGTGGCCGTATAGCGATGTCTCGCAATCGCCGGCATCGAATCGACCGAATTTCTTACCGAAAAACAAAAGCGCGCGATTTTCTACGATAACGCAGCGAGATTCCTGCGTTTGACGCCCCGGCAAATCGCTGCCGATCAAACTTCTTCGCGATGGTGTTTTCACGTTAGCGAAGGCCGCACCTGCGTGACGTTAAAGATACTTCACGCAATCGCCTTTAGTCCCTTGTCTCTGACAATGTTAAGGAGCTTCAGCGAGGGGCCGCTGGGCGCCTTGTCGCCGTTTTCCCATTGGCGAACGGTGGATGCGCTGATATTGAGGTACGCCGCGAACACTGCCTGACTAACTCTGTTAGAAATCCTTAGGGTCTTGATCTGCCTCGGCGTGAGTTTCTTGACGGAGGGCAGGCAAAGGACATCGAACTCACGCATGGTAGTTGTATCCAGCGTGCCTATGTCGTGCATGCCCTGTGCCGTTTCGTGCAGCTCTTTCAGAATTCGGCTAACCATTTGTCCCTACCTCGATCAGAATTCCTGCTTGCAGATCTTTCTTCAGATCGGCGCCGGTTTTTGCCAACAAAACGGTCGCCGCCAGTTTCAGCGCTCTCAGTTCTTTTGCGCGTACATTGGCACGTTCGCTTTTCGCAAATCCGAACATGAAAAACGCCGTTGCGCCATGCCGGTATGCAATCAGCGTCCTGACACCACCGCTTTTGCCACGGCCAGGCAGCGCGACTCTTTGCTTGTAGACGCTGCCGCCGAGGTCTGCGTCCACCTTCCCGGTATCCATCTCCGCGATGGCGGCAATCAGGTTTATATCCAGGAGCCCTTGGTGCTGCATCCAGCGTGCAAAGCTCTTGGATTTGAAAATCCGAGTCATTGAAGTATATCACTTAGTGATATATTTTTACAGGTGGTTGAGTGCCGAAAACAAGAACGAAGCGGAGCAGCGCGGTTGACGCCGGGTTCGCCCTACCGACGATCGGCAAAAGGGGATGCGGGTGCTAGTGAAGAAATCGCGCTGAAAGAATAGAAACGAGAGCGCCGGTTACGCGGCAGCAAAAATATGCCGATAGCTAAGTGGGGTATTAGTCTTACAGGGATTCGGCCAGCACTCTCAGCAACAGCCCAAACGCAATCGTAAGCGAGAAGCTGGTCATCGTCCCGACGAGAATGTACTCGTTGATTTTTCGATGGTTCTTCTCTCTGGTGTCGCCGAACCGCAGGATGGATTTGGCGGCCAGCAGAAAGCCTATGGCGGCGAACTGATCGACGAGAATAAAGGTCAGGACCAGGAACCGCTCCAGCTGTCCAATTCGCTTGCCTGCGTTGGCTAGCGATTCGAGGCCGTCTACATCCTTAGCCCACGTGCTGCAGACGAGACCAATGACGATCGCGAACGGCCAGATCACGACGAAGTAGCCGATCAGAATCAGGAGCACCCGGGTGTCGAGGACACTTTCGACGGTGCGGTCCAGCAGCGGCCACTGCTCAGTGACCGCAAGCCAGACCAGGGCGATCACCGCAAGATGCAGTAGCTGATCGACGATAAACCAGCTAATGCGGCCCGGGGGTGTGTAAGACTTGGCCAGGTCGAACGCGAAATGTGTCGTCGCGATAATCGCCGCGAAGCCCAGTAGCTGCCATGCGGGCGGCAACAACAGGTACAAAACGAGTAGCGACAGCGCGCCGTGTATTGCCACGTGGGCGTAAAGCCGTTTCGAGTACAGCCGCTTTTCGTAACGTTCGTCGATCCAGGCTGAACTCTGCAAAACGAAATCGCCGAGCATGTGTGCCAGGAGCAGCAACAGCAGCAGCGGTATTCCAACCATGCTCATGCCCGGGTCTCCCAGTTGACATAGTCTTTCACGTGCTGGACGTACGCTCGGATCAGCTCGAGCTTGGCCGTCGCGATACGGTCGTTGATCGTCGACTGGCTTTTTCCCAGCCGCTTTGCCAGGGCGTTTTGGGATTCTTCGTAGACGAGATTCAGGAACGCGGTTTCCGCCGAATACCGCGACCAGTTGCTGACGATGTCGTCCGCGAAGCGCGTGACGAGCGACAGCGACCGGTCCGCGGCGTCCCAGGGGGCTTTGACGATCAGCCTGCGGTTCGTCTTGTTCAACTCGTCCATGCCTTGACCGGACAGCAGGAAGGCAGGTCCGTCCGACTCCGTCGTTTTTTCTCCGCGATAGGTGATGCCGCCAATGCCAACAGAGATTCGCGCATCCCAGGGGCTGCTTTTTTTGGCGGATTGCGACAGCAGTTTCGAGCGTATGACGATGGCAACGAGCGCGGCCGCGGACGGCGAGGGGATAACCATCTGAAAACTGTCGCCGCGATAGATTTCGTAGTCCGCGCGGTGCGCTTGGGATGCGATTGCCAGCGCCTCCTTGAGCGTTCTGATCAAGCGGGCTCTGGGAGAAATTTCACGCGATTTGACGATGTCGCCGGTCAAGACGGCGTAGGTGTCCATGCGGTGTCCCTTGGGCGGAGCGCGTTGTCTGTACAGCGATTATAGGTGAAATAGCCGATAATTCAAAAATATCGGTAAAAATGCCGATATTTAAGCTCTATCGGCGATAAGGCCGATAATCTGAGTGTGCAGCCTCCTGAGCCGTGCCGCAACAAAAAAGCCGCCAGACTTAAAGTCTGACGGCTTTGGCAGTGACTCACAGCTCACTCCAGGCGGCTCATTACAAGCCGCCGATAGCCGGCTCAGAAGAAGCGAACGGTACCCGTCAGCGTCCAGGTGCGCGGCGCGCCGTAGAAGCCAATCACCGAGGAATCCACGGTCGGGAAGTTGTAGTTCGCGACGATGTAGCGCCGGTCGCTTAGGTTACGCCCGTGTAGCGCCATCGAGAACCGCTGGCTCTCCGAATTCCATGCGACGCTTGCGTCAACGAGCGTATACGCTTTCTGATCGACCAGCGGGTCCGGTACTTCGAACTGGAAAGTGTCGTCGCGGTACGAGACGTTGGTCGAGAGTGCGAGTTCGCCGGGCTGATTGAGCAGCACAAACGGGAACTCGTAGCGCAGATTGACGCTGGCCGTGATCTCCGGCGTGTTCTGGAATTCGCGCTCATCCGAGATATCGACGAAAATCGGGTTGCCCCCGCCGTCCGTGCCGCCGACCAGCCACTCCGTGTAGTCCGCGTCGATCCAGCCCAGCGCCAGCACGCTCGAGAAGCGGTCGGTGAACTGACCGATCATTTCGAACTCCGCACCCATGATGTCCGCCTCGCCGGCATTGGTCGTCGTGCCTGCGAAACCGTCGGGCTCGCCGTCGTTGTTGTTGTCGAGAATGATCGAGCCCGGCACCTGCACGTTCTTGTAGTCTGAGACGAAGAACGCGAAGTTGCTCTGGATGCGGCCGCCCGGCCAGACCGACTTGGCGCCGACTTCGAACGCCTGCACCTCTTCCGGTTCGAAGCCCGCGCGAACTTCGGCGACGCTGTAGTCGCCGCGCGGATCGAAGCCGCCGCCCTTGAAGCCTTCATTGTATGAGGCGTAGAAGGTGTGCTCGTCCGTCGGCGCCCAGCTCAGCGAGGCCCGCGGCGTGAAATCCGAGTCGGTGCGGTTGCCGTTGAAAGGCGGTACGACGGCGGGAAAAGGAATCGCGTCGTCGTTGCCGAAGTAGGGTGAGCCGAGGCCAAGGTAAGTCTGCCGTATTACGGTCGCATCGCGCTCGTCTTCCGTGTAACGGCCGCCGAGCGAAAGCGTCAGCGTGTCGCTCAGGTCATAAGTGAAGTCACCGTAGACAGCCCAGGCGTTCGTGTCATAGTCGCCGAGAGTAAACGCAGTCTGTACGTTGAAAATAACGACGTCGAAGGCGTTGAAGGCGTTCGCGTCGAGATAATAAGCGCCGAATATTCCCGTGCTGCGGTCGCCCGTAAAGCTCGCCTGGAACTCCTGGCTAAACTGCTCGTTCTCGTAGATAACCGGCGCATCGAAGGTGTTGGCGGGCAGGTTGTCGAAGTCGATCAGGCTTTCCGAATCGTCAGAGCGAGACGACGTAATCGACTTGAGCTGCCAGCTATCGTTGAGATTCCATTCGACCTGCAGGCCAATGCCCTGCTGGTCCACCTGCGGATCGAGGCCGGCATTGGAGGAGGGCAGCGTCGAGATACCCGCGCGCGTGTCGAATACGTCGTCGAGCACGGGGTCGCCGCCGGCGCTCACCAGCAGCCGGTGACCGTGGCGGGCCGAAGAGTCGTCCTCGGTGTAGTCTCCGAACAGGCGAATGAACCAGTCTTCCGTCGGGGTCCATTCCGCGCTCAGGCGTATGCCGCGGGTTTCCTTGTCGGCGTTCTGCTCACCCGTAAACAGGTTGTCGCCGAAGCCGTTGCGGTTGAAGGTGGCGACCGCGCCGCCAATGCGGAAGGTATCGGACAAGGGGACAGAGCCCTTCAGCATCAGGTCGGCCTGCCGGTATTCGCCGACCGCGCCGCGGATTTCGAACTCCGGGCGGTCGGAGAGCCGCCGCGTCACGTACTTGATCGCGCCGCCGATCGTGTTGCGGCCGTACAGCGTGCCCTGCGGTCCGCGCAGCACCTCGATGCGTTCGACATCGTACAGGTCGAAGACGGTGCCCTGCGGGCGGGCCAGATAGACGTCGTCGAGATAGATGCCGACACCGCCCTCGAAGCCCGCCAGCGGATCCTGCTGGCCGACGCCGCGAATGTAGGCGGTCAGCGTAGTGTTGGTCGCGCGTGAGACTTCGAGCGTCGTGTTCGGCGTCGTTTGCGTGAGCGCCGTAATGTCGATCGCGCCAATACCGTCGAGGTAATCGCCGGTAAACGCCGAGACTGCGACGGGCACGTCCTTGAGCGATTCCTCACGCCGGCGGGCCGTGACCACGACCTCTTCGAGAGGTCCCGCGCCTTGCGCGGCGCTATCCTGCGCGTCGGCAGTGTGGCTTACAAACACGAACGGCGTCAGCAGCAATGCCGGAACGGCAGCCGCTTTCGCCATGTACAACATGGACTTGGACATCTTACCCCCCTGTACTCAATGAACTTTCGTCGGCCGCACCAGCCGATATTCAACGAACGTTGGAAAAATATTAATTGAACGTACGTTGAATAGCAAACGGCTGCATTAGCAGGGCCCGGCCGCCGTTCCGGTAGCATTCAGGGGAGTTGACGGCCGCGCGTGTGCGCGGGAAGACAGCTAGTCTCGGGACTTGTTCGCGAGCGCGCGGAAGCCCGCGGCAAGAAAACTTGGCATGCGCTCGTTGATCGAGTGCATGTCCGAGGAGCGGCAGACGCCGCCGGACAGATTATCGATACGTCCCGTTTCGGCGAAGGTGAGCGTCAGCGCGCCCGACAGAAAGTGGTAGCTCCAGTAAAGGTCTTCGTCGCTGCAGCCTGGCAAGGCCTTGCGTAGCGCCTCGATGAAGCGCGACACCAGCGGGTCGAAATAGCGGGTCATGAGCTCGCCGCCCCATTCGCTCGAGCTGTTGATCTGTGCAATGAGCTGGAAGTAGCGCTGCCATTCTTCATGGTCTTCGGCGAGCAGTTCGAGCAATGGGTGGGTAAACGCGCCAATGATCTCCTCGACCGTCGGCGCGTCGTCGGGATGCCGGCGTTCGACGGCCTCCAGCGCTTTGAGCCGCAGCGCATTCAGCGTGTCGGCCTTGCGCAGCATGACCTGATCGAACAGATCGCGCTTCGACTTGAAGTGGTAGTAGGCTAGTGACACGTCCGCGCCGGCCTGACTCATGATCTGGCGTACCGACACACCTTCGTAGCCGCGCTGCGCGAACAGTTCCTCCGCCGCATCGAGGATTCGATCGCGCGTTTGCTGCTTCCGTACCGCCTTTTGCATGCTGCTCAAGCCTTCACTAATGCTGGCACCGTGCCCGAACCCGGTTTGAATTTCAACGAACGCTCAACTAGTATTCAACGGTCGTTGAATTTTTTTAAGCGCCGGGACGACTTTCAAACGTGTTTGCGGGCCCGGGCGCCAGGGTGGGGACTCTACGATGGCCTGGTTTACGCCAAAGCCTTTACTGTTGCCGGACATTATTGCGCTAAACGCCGCGTATCTGAACCGGAAGACCGCTTTTGTCGACTGCGGCAGGGACGATCGTGGCCGGCGGATCAGCTGGGCTGAATTCGGGACAGGCACAAATCGAGTGGCGAACGCGCTGACCGCCGCCGGTCTCGTCAAGGGCGATCGCGTCGTCGTACTCATGAAGAACAGCTACGCCATGGTCGAGGCCATGTACGGCGTTATCCGCGGCGGCTTTGTCGCCGTGCCGCTCAACGTCGCCATCACTGACGAAGCGGTTGCCGCGATGATCGGTAACTCCGGCGCGCGCGCGGTGATCGCGTCGGACGAGCATATCGAGCGGATCGAGCGGCTGCGCGCGAGCCTGCCCAAGGCGCTGGGCGACCGGCTGATCGGTCTCGATTGCGCAATACAGGGCTGGCGGGATTACGCCGAGTTCGTGCGCGATGCGTCCTCCGAGGATCCGGCGGTAAGCCTCGCACCCGGGGACGAGTGCAACATCATCTACAGCTCGGGCACGACGGGCTTGCCCAAAGGGATCGTTCACGACCACGCCTGCCGCGAGGCCTGGGGCAGCGACATGGCGGTGCCGCTGCGTTATCACTCGGGCGCGCGAACTCTGTGCAATCTCGGCCTGTTTTCGAATATCAGCTGGGTCGCCATGCTGGCGACCATCTACGCGGGCGGCCGGATCGTCATCGACCGGCAGTTTTCGCCGGAGCGCTGCCTCGAACGCATTCAGCAGGAACGAATTACGCACACGGCCATGGTGCCCCTGCAGTTCCAGAAGCTCGTCGAATGCGGCTCGCTGCCGGACTACGATCTGTCGAGCCTCGACGCCTACATGTGCTGCGGCTCGCCGCTCGCGCCGGCGCTCAAGCGCAGGATCATGGACAGGCTGCCCGGCGATCTGATCGAGCTGTACGGCCTGACCGAAGGCCTCGTAACGATCCTGTCGCCCGAAGATATGGCGGACAAGATCGACTCCGTGGGTCGTCCGTCACCGGGGCAGCGCCTGGCGATACTCGATGCCAGCGACGGGTTGCAGTCGGGTCATCATCTGAGCGACTCGCCGGGTGAGATCGTCGGTCATTCGCGCTTCATGATGGCCGGCTACCACGATAACGACGAAGCCAACGAAGAGGCTACCTGGGTACATCCCGACGGCAGCCGCTGGCTGCGTACGGGCGACATTGGCCGGTTCGACGCGGACGGTTTTCTGTACCTCGTCGACCGCAAAAAGGACATGATCATTTCGGGCGGGCAGAACGTATATCCCGCCGATATCGAGGCCGTGATGCTCGAACACGAGGCCGTGAGCGAGGTGGCCGTTATCGGCATCGAGCACGAGAAGTGGGGCGAGACCCCGCTTGCCGTGGTCGTGGCTGCGGCTGACGAGCAGACGGCCGACGACATCACGGCGTGGACCAACGCCCGGACCGGCAAGCAGCAGCGCATCAGCGGCACCGTGCTCGTTCGCGAACTGCCGCGCAACCCGAACGGCAAGGTGCTGAAGCGCGAACTGCGTAAAACCTATGCCGGTTTCGGCGGGAAGGGAGCGTAAGTGGAGAGCAACGCCACGTACTACACGTCCGAAGACGGGCTGTCGCTGTATTACCGCGACTTCGGCACCGGTGATTCCGCGACGCCCATCATTTGCCTGCCCGGCCTGACCCGTAACAGCCGCGACTTCGAAGATTTTGCACAACGCCTCGAAAGCCGCCGGCGAGTGCTTACGCCGGACCTGCGCGGCCGCGGCCATTCGGATTACGATCCCGAGTGGCGGAACTATCATCCGCTGACCTACGTGAACGACACCTGGCGGCTGCTCGATACGCTCGGCATCGAGCGGGTCATCGTCATGGGGACGTCCCTGGGCGGTCTCTGCGGCATGGCCATGTCGATGCAGGACAACGCGCGCATCGCGGGCCTGATCATGAACGACATTGGCCCTGAAATTGCGCCCGAGGGAATCAGGCGCGTGCAGGAATACACGGGGCGTCTCCCGCCGGTTGCCGACTGGGACGGCGCGGTGCGGCAGACGCGTGAAGTGTACGGCGCGTGGCTGCCCGGGCTGTCGGACGAGCAGTGGCGAGAGATGGCCCGGCGCGCGTATCGCGAGCACGACGGCGTGCCGCGTCTGGACTTCGATCCGAACGTCGGCCGGGCGGTGCGCGAAGTGGGTCCGCAAAAAGGCGATCCCTGGCAATTTTTCGCAACGCTCCGCGACACGCCCGTTACGCTGCTGTGGGGTGTGGACTCGGATATCCTGAGCAAAGACATTTGCGACAAGATGCTCGCCGCGAAGCCGGACCTCAAGGTGGTGCCGGTCGCCAATCGCGGCCATGTTCCGCTCCTCGACGAACCGGAGTGTATCGAGGCAATTGATGCAATGCTCGAGGCCGTGCCATGAAAGTGCTTACTGCAATAGTTTTGACGGCGCTGCTGCTGGTCGCCGGCTGCGGCAACGACGAGTCGGGACCGCCTGAAGCTTCCAAAACCCGCTACACGATCGATCCGCAGTCGATCAGCGTTTCCGGTGTGTCGGCCGGCGCCTACATGGCGGGGCAGTTTCACGTCGCCCATTCGTCGCTGGTTCGCGGGGCGGGCCTCATTGCGGGCGGTCCGTACGGCTGTGCTCTGGGTTCGATGCAGACGGCGTTGGGCGCATGCACCAAAGAGGGCCAGCCGTCGCTCGGGCCGCTGCTGGATGCGGCAAGGGCGAGCGCCGCGGCCGGCGTCATCGACTCACTCGATGCACTGGCCGGCCAGCCTGCCTGGCTGTTTCGCGCCCCCGGCGACGCCGCGATGGGCTTAGCGCTTACGCAAGCCGCCGCGGAGTTTTACCGCGCGTTCGACGCGCTCCCGGTCGAGGTCACCTCGGTCGAGACCGTACACGGCATCCCGACTCTGGCGGCCGGTGTGGCCTGCGACGAATTTGCACCGCCGTACCTGAACGCCTGCGGCTACGATGCCGCCGGCGAAATACTAAAGACTTTGCATGCGACGACCGCGGAGCGCGGCAGCGGCAGCGGCGAACTTCGGACCGTAAGCGTGCCGGGCGCGGACGACGCCCACCTGTTGCCCGAGGCCTATCTCTACGTGCCTAAGGCCTGCGCGGCGGGCGAGACTTGCGGCGTACACGTATTCTTCCACGGCTGCCAGCAATCGAGTGAAGAGCTCGGCGATACCGTCGCCCGCGAGGCCGGTTTCAACGAGTGGGCCGATGCTCATTCGCTGCTCGTGCTGTACCCGCAGGTCAAGAGCAGCAAGTTCGCTCCCCTGAATCCGCTCGGCTGCTTCGACTGGTGGGGTTACACGGACGACGGCTACGCGACCCGCGACGGTGCGCAGATCCGCGCTGTGAAAACGCTGCTCGATCAGCTGGCCGGCACGACGCTTTGAGCCTTGCCTGGGGCCTGTTCCTGCTGTATCTCGCCGGGACCGCGTGGCTCGGCTGGCAGGGATATCGCAAGACCACCGGCTTCGGCAGCTTTGCGGTCGGCAACCGCGCGATGAATCCGCTGGTCGTCGGCATTACGCTCGCGGCCAGCGTGTCCTCCGCGTCCACCTTCATAATTAACCCGGGCTTCGTCTACGTCGACGGCTTCGGCGCCTTCTTTCACATGTCCATAGGCGTCGGGCTGGGCTTCATGTGCATGCTGAGCGTGCTGTCGTTTCGCTTCCGGCGCATCGGCGCCGAGAGCGGCGCACTGACGATCCCCGACTGGATCGGCAAGCGCTACGGCTCACGCGGCTATGCGCTGTTCTTTTCGCTGCTGAATCTACTGTCGTTCGCGTTTGTTGTCCTGCTCGTGGGCGGCATCTCCATTGTTATGCAGTCGCTGCTGGGCCTCAGCAATGTTGCGGCGCTCAGCGTGACGCTCATCTTCGTTACCGGCTACGTGTTCATTGGCGGTACCTACGCGCACGTGCTGACCAACATGCTGCAGGGCAGTCTAATGATCGCCGTGACGCTGCTCGTGCTCGCCACCTGTATCGGTATTGCCTTCGAAGGCCCGGGTTCGCTCGTCGAACGCCTGCACACAGCCGACCCGGGGCTCACAGCGCTGATCAATCCCGACGGTCAGCTCTTCAACGACGTGTTTTCGATCTACGTGGCGGGTTTTGTCGTCGGCGCCATCGTCGTCTGCCAGCCGCATATTCTTACCAAGGCCCTGTACGTCAAGGACGACCGCTCGGTGGTGCGCTACCTGATCGTGTTCGCCGTCGTGTTCGCGCTGTTCCAGCTCCTCGGCGCGGTCGGTTTTTTTGCCCATCTCACGGTGCCCGATACGCTGCTGATCGACGCCGAGACGGAGCGCTTCCGGCAGGATCTCGTCATGACCATGTTCTTGAAGTCCGCGTTTCCGGACTGGGTGTTCACCATGGTCAGCATCGTGCTGCTGGCCGCCGCCATGTCGACACTCGACGGCCTGCTCGTGTCAATGTCCACGATCACCGCCAACGATCTCGTGCTTAACCTCAAGCCGGGCGGGCACGGGCAGAGCGAAGCCGAGAGTATGGCGTTTGCCTTCAAGGCAAGTCATGTCGTGCTCGTGCTGATCGCCGTGGCTGCGTTTCTCGTCAATCTCAACCCGCCCAGATTGCTGGGCATCTACGGGCAAACGGGCGTCTATGGCCTGACTGCGGCGGCTGCGCCGCCGCTCTTGCTCGGCGTCCTGTTTCGCCGCGTCCCGCTGACGCTGGCGTGGTCTGCTTCGGTGCTCGCGATCAGCCTGCATTTTCTGTTGTTCTTCAAAGGTAACGACTGGCTGCCGTGGCTCGACCTTACTCTCGCCAACCCTGGCGTAACGGCTTCGCTGGCAGCGCTGGTGACAATTCCGCCCGCGATACTGATCGCGTGGGTTCTGAATCGTTCCGCCTCACGGCCAAGCGCGTAGCAGGCGCGTGCAACAAACAGGGTGAAGCCAGCCGCGTGAAGCATTACCATGGCGCGCGTGCAGCCCATACTCTCAGTACAGAATCTCTCCAAGACCTACGCGGGCGGCTTCGAGGCGCTCAAGGACGTCAGTCTCGATATCGAACCCGGCGAGATTTTTGCGCTGCTCGGACCGAACGGGGCCGGTAAGACAACGCTGATCAGCATTGTCTGCGGTCTCGTTAACGCGAGCGGCGGCACGGCGCTCGTTGACGGCTACGACATTAGCCGCGATTACCGCGAGACGCGCTACCGGATTGGTCTGGTGCCGCAGGAGCTGCCGGTCGAGGCGTTCGAGAGCGTATACAAGACCGTGAGTTTCAGCCGCGGGCTGTTCGGCAAGCCCGCCAATCCCGAACACATCGAGAAGGTGCTGCGTTCGCTGTCGCTGTGGGACAAGAAAGACGAGAAGATCATTGCCCTGTCGGGCGGGATGAAACGTCGCCTGCTAATCGCCAAGGCGCTGTCGCACGAACCGACGCTGCTGTTTCTCGACGAGCCCACGGCCGGTGTCGACGTCGAACTCAGGAAAGACATGTGGGGCGTCGTCAAATCGTTGCGCGAAGAGGGTTGCACGATCATTCTGACCACGCACTATCTCGAAGAGGCCGAGCAGCTTGCCGACCGCGTCGGCGTCATCAACCACGGCGAACTGATTCTCGTCGAAGACAAGAACAGGCTCATGCGCGAGATGGGCAAGAAGCAGCTTTTTCTGCACTTGCAGCAAACGCTCGATGCGGTCCCGGCGAGCCTTGCCGGCTACGAACTGGAACTGATCAAGGACGGGACCGAACTCGTCTACACCTACGATACGCAGGGTGAAAGAACAGGGATTACGTCGCTGCTGGCCGACCTGAATGCCGCGGGCATTCACTTCAACGATCTCAGGACCCTGCAGAGTTCGCTGGAGGAGATCTTCGTCGATCTGGTGCACAAGGAGGATCCGTCTTGAACCTGCACGCGGTCAAGGCCATCTATCGCTTCGAAATGGCCAGAATGTGGCGCACGGCCGTGCAAAGCCTCGTGGCGCCCGTGCTCTCGACCTCGCTGTACTTCGTGATCTTCGGCGGCGCGATCGGTTCGCGCATCCCCGAGATCGAGGGCGTGAGCTACGGCGCGTTTATCGTGCCGGGCCTGATCATGCTGTCGATCATGACCGAGAGCATCTCCAACTCGTCGTTTGCGATCTATTTTCCGCGCTTCACGGGCACGGTTTTCGAGGTGCTTTCGGCGCCGGTGTCCTGGGTCGAGGTGCTGCTGGGCTACGTCGGCGCAGCGGCGACCAAGTCGGTCATTATCGGCACGATCATCTTCGTCACTGCAAACTTTTTCGTGACCATCGATGTCGCGCATCCGTTCCTCGCGATTACGTTCCTGATCCTGACCTCGGTATCCTTTTGCCTGTTCGGCTTCATACTGGGAGTCTGGGCGGACGGCTGGGAGAAGCTGACCATCGTGCCGATACTGGTCATCATGCCGCTCAGCTTTCTCGGCGGAATCTTCTACAGCATCGGCATGCTGCCGCCGCTCTGGCAGAACGTCAGCCTGCTGAACCCGCTCGTCTACCTCATCAGCGGCTTTCGCTGGAGTTTCTACCAGACAGCCGACGTCAGCATCGTGCTCAGTCTGGGCATGACGGGCGGCTTCCTGCTTGCCTGCGTGCTGACCGTGCGCTGGATCTTCAAGACCGGCTACCGGCTGCGCACCTGACGCCGCGCCGACCCGGCACGCTCGATGGCCGTTACGAGCAATTTCCGCACAATTAGCTAATCGATTAATCCGAAATGCCTCGTTCGTGCATCTAATGGGCAGGCTACCGTGCGAAGAGGCGCCAGCAAGCGCCCACCGGCGCGGAGCCCAGCTAAGGGCAACTCTTGTGCCGCGTCGAAGCCGCGGCGAACGAGGTAAAACAGATGCAGCACCTCAAGCATCCCGGGAATCGGCGGCTGCCGGTGAAGACGGGAATTGTGCTCCTTGCCGCCGGCCTGACCGCCTGCGCCCCTCTGCCGGAGCACGCACAGGAGGCGCGCGACTATCGCCGCGCCGACTTCGAGAACCGGTTTATCGACTACCGCCAGCGCTGCCATGCGTCGGGCCGGCGCGTCGTCATCATGGCGAGCGGCAAAGTCGGGATGGACGGTATTCCGAACCGGGGCGATTACTACACCTGCTCGTAACGTATACCGCGGCGCATCGGACCGGAGGCGGCACACCTGCTCGTGCCGCGTATTGCGGCGGCTGGTGTTAATGAAGCTGCCGTCCGCGCCAGTACCGTATACTGCGCCGGATGCGAAGACTGTTTACGATAGCCGCCGTCATCATTGCCGGCGAAATGGTCTTTGCGCTGCCGTTTCACACGGCGCGGTTTTTTCGCCCGACGTTCCTCGAGGCCTTCTCGTTGAGCAACACCGAGCTGGGCGATCTGTTTGCGGTTTACGGCATCGTTGCGATGCTCGCCTACTTTCCGGGCGGCACCCTGGCCGACCGCTATCCGGCGCGTACGCTGATTACCGCATCGCTGCTGCTGACGGCGCTCGGCGGGGCGTATCTGACGAGCATGCCGGGCGTGCTCGGGCTCGCCGTCGTGTACGGTTTCTGGGGAATCTCGACCGTGTTCCTGCTGTGGGGCGCAATGCTGCGGGCGACCCGCCTGTGGGGCGGCGAGCGGACCCAGGGTATTGCGTTCGGCAGTCTCGAGGCCGGCCGCGGACTCGTCGCCGTCCTGGCCGCGGCGCTCGCAATCTGGGTACTCGAGGGTTTCCTGCCGGCGGCCGTGGAGTCGGCAACCGAGGCCGAACGCGTGTTGGCCATGCGCTACGTCATTGGCGTTTACGCTGCGCTGACGCTGGCCGCGGCGGCGCTCGCGTGGATGCTGATTCCGGCCGAGTCTCCCCGCACCGATTCCGCCGGTGTCGTGGGGAGTTCGCTGCGCGGCATGCTGGATGTCGCGAGGCTGCCCACGCTGTGGGCGCACGCCGGCGTTATCCTGTGCGCTTACTGCGCCTACAAAGGTATCGACAACTACTCGCTGTACGCACAGCAGGTGCTGGGCATGAACGAGGTAGAGGCCGCCAAACTCGTCCGCGACGGCAGCTGGCTGCGGCCCTTCGGCGCGATTGCGGCGGGGCTGATTGCCGACCGCTTCCGCGCCGGGCAGCTGATCGCGATCCTGTTCGCGTGCCTTGCCGTGGCGTATGCCCTCATAGCAACAACCGGTCAGAGCTGGGTTTTGTACGCCAATCTTTTCTTGAGTTTTCTGTTCGTCTTTGCGCTCCGCGCTGTGTACTTCGCGCTGCTCGAGGAAAATCGGACGCCGCGGCACCTCACCGGGACCAGCGTCGGTTTCGTATCGTTTGTCGGCTTCACGCCCGAGTTTTTCTTCGGCCCGGTAACCGGCCGCATCCTCGATGCCGCGCCGGGCGCTGCCGGGCATCGCCATTATTTCCTGTTTTTGCTTGCGGTCGGCATTCTGGGCCTGGTGCTGACCGTGACGATGCTCAGGCTGCGGCCGCGTGCGGAGTCCGGGCAGCCCGGCGCAGCGCCCGGATAAACAGGCTAAACTGGCGGACGTGTCCAAGCTTTCACCTGCACAGCCGAGATAATGCAAATGGCCAAACAGGATCGATTTACCGAGCAGATCAGGCGCAACGCCGTCGCGCTGATCAGCCTCGCGGTCGCCGTGTCCAGCCTTGGTTACAACACCTGGCGCAACGAGAAAAGCGAGTACAACCGCAATCAGCGGCAGGCTTCTTTCGAGCTGCTGCTCAAGGTCAATGAGCTGCGTCAGCTCGTGCTGCACCGGCACTATCAAATGGACTTCGAAGATCGCGGCAACCTGAAAACCGGGTGGGCGCTGGTCCTGACGGTCGAAGATCTCGCCGAGGTCCTGGACCAACCGTTGCCCGCGGCTGCCGACAAGCTCAAAGCCGTCTGGCAGTCGAATTCGGAGCAGCTGGGTGCGAGAACCGCAGCGGGCGAACTCGATGACGGCGCCGTGGAGGAAATCATGCTCGGCATCGATCGCGTGCGCGGCGCCTCCGTCGAGCTGCTCGAATCGCTCGACTAGTGTCCTGATCCGTTAATTTTTTGAACAAGGATTTGTCGAACAAGGATTTGTCGAACAAGGATTCGTCGAACCATTCGCCGCGTCTCTTTGCGTCCGGCGGCGTTGCGGCTCCTCGCCATAGCGCGCTATGACTCGTCGCCGCGCCTTGCCAGCCAAAAAAATCCGCTGCCGGCTGATTCAAGCAATTAACGGAATCAGGGCGCTAGCGCTGCCTGGAAAAGCCGATTCGCGCCGTCGAAAGGCCCGACTTGTGCGGCATCGCCTGGCTCCGGATAATTCAGCCTCCTTATCCTCAAAGCATCAGGTATTCAATATGCGCTACACCTTACTGCTGCTCGCCGCGGCGGGCATGACAGGCTGTCAGCCTGCTAATCAGGACAGTGCCGAGCCCGAACCTCAGGCAGAGGCGCCGGCGGACGAGGCGCCGGCAGCCCAAACGGTTTCCGCCTCCGATCGTCTGGACGCTGTGCTCGCGGCTCAGTCCGATGACATGCAAGCCCGTTATCAGTACCGGAACCCCAAGGAAACCCTCGAGTTCTTTGGCGTGGAGCCCGGTATGACGGTTGTCGAAGCGCTGCCAGGCGGCGGCTGGTACAGCAAGATTCTGCTGCCTTACCTGGGCTCCGAGGGACAACTGGTTGGCGCGGCTTACGAGCTGGACATGTACGCGCTGTTTCCCTTCGCAAGCGAGGAGTTCATGCAGCGTCAATCTACCTGGACCACCGATTGGCCGGTCAGGGCCGAGGACTGGCGCGGCGCGGACGGCGCCGACGTGCTGGCCACCCGTTTCGGCTCCATGCCCGCGGATGTCGACGGCGAGGTGGATGTCGTGCTCATGATTCGCGCCCTGCACAACCTTGCGCGCTTTCAGAACTCGGGTGAGGGACCGTATCTCGACACGGCGCTCAACGACGCATTCCGCGTACTCAGGCCCGGCGGTGTGCTCGGCGTGGTACAGCATCATGCCCGTGACGATATGCCCGATGACTGGGCGGCCGGGGGCGCCGGTTATCTGAAGACGCAGGCCGTGATCGACGCGGCGACCGCTGCGGGTTTCGAGCTGGTCGGAGAAAGTGAGGTCAATGCGAATCCGAGCGATCAACCGACGACCGAAGATATCGTGTGGCGCCTGCTACCGGGACTGCGAACGAGTGAAAACGACGCCGAGTTGCGCGCGGAGCTCGAGCAGATCGGCGAGAGCAATCGCATGACGCTCAAGTTCGAGAAGCCTGCAGGCTAGAGTCCGAGCCAACGCAAAGGAAAACGCCGGCTCGAGCCGGCGTTTTTTTACGGCGAACACTTCAGTTTCTGCATGTCAAGGAAACACTGTGTTCTGCAAGTGGCGGCGTACAAACGATTGGCCGCTAACTTCCGGTCGATTTTTCCCATTTCGCCGGCTTTGATTGAGCGCATACCGGCGCCTGCCTATAGTCACCCGCCATGGACGACCCGCAACACAACACGTTCGACGCGGCATTTCAGCAGGTTCTCAACGCGCTTGCCGCGGCCTGCCTTTCGCTCGGCAAGGGATACGCCGAATACGATCTGGCTTCCCGCTCGGCTTTTGTCGCCGCCGTTACGACTCGGCAAACCGGCGACAGTCTGTCATCCCGCGCGATCGCTTTTCTCACGGGCCTTGGTGAAGCTCAGGTTTCTCGCACCGAGCCCGGGAATGTCGCCGCGGCCGAAGCGCAGCCGTCGCCGGCGTCGCAATTTATCGATCTGTGGCGCGCCGAAGCGGCAGATTCAGAAGGCTATACCAATCCGCTGCCGCTGGATGGCCCGCTGTCGGTTTCCGCGCTGCTCGAGCGCGTTCCGTCGGCGCCGACGCTGGAGGAGGCCGTGGCGGCCTTGGAGGCCGTGGGGCTCGCACAGGTGCGCGACGGCATCATGATCCTCGACGATGCCGCGCTGCCCGGGGCTGCGGCCGTCGAGAAGGCAAAAGCCATGTGCGCGGGCGCCTATCCCTTGCTTGCGGCGATTACCGCGGACCAATACCGCGATGAACTGCTGCTGGAATCGAGAACGCTCGCATCCGTCCGGCAAAACGACGTTCCGCGGCTCCATCGTATCGCCGAGTCGCGGCTTCGGGAGGCGCAGGAAAAAGTCGCCGAGCTGCTGACCGCCTACGGCCAGCTCATTGACGAGGAAAGCGGCGCCGAAGAAGATACGGTTACGGTATCGTCCGGTATCTACTTCGTCGCGCGCGAGCAGGTTTCGGGCGCCTGAGAGCCGCCATCCGGCGGGCACTCTGTCCTTCCGGAGTTGTCTGAGCGTCCCAAGCTCAGTATAAACCAGACCCCCAGTACCAATTCGGGCCACGCCCGCTGGAGATGCGTTATGAACTTACGCTACCTCGCCGTTATGGCGCTCTTTACACTCGCGGCATGTGGCGGCGACAAGCCCGAGACGATGTCGGCGGCGAAGACGGCCGACATGCCCGCTATCGATTATCCGGAAACCAACACGGTGGAGCATGTGGATACTTATCACGGCGTAGAGGTCGACGACCCCTACCGCTGGCTCGAAGACGACGTGCGTGAGAGTGACGACGTCAAAGGCTGGGTCGAGACCCAGAACGAGCTGACCTTTGCTTATCTCAAGTCGATCGACGAACGAGATGCGATCGCCGAACGTATGACGGAGCTGTGGAATTACGAGCGCTTCGGACGGCCCGCGAAAGAAGGCGGCCGCTATTATTACAGCTACAACAACGGGTTGCAGAATCAGGACGTCGTGTACGTGCAGGACACGCTCGACGCGGAGCCGCTGCTGCTCATCGATCCGAACGCGTGGTCGGAGGACGGCACGGTTGCCCTGGCCGCTTACTACCCGAGTCCCGACGGCGAGCACGTGGCGTTTACGGTGCAGGACGGCGGCTCGGACTGGCGCACGGCCCGGGTAAT
>JBCBSC010000041.1:0-29743 GCA_039819385.1 Pseudomonadota bacterium
CAAAAAGGGGCCGGGTTTATTTTCAAAAAGGGGCCGGGTTTATTTTCAAAAAGGGGCCGGGTTTATTTTCAAAAAGGGGCCGGGTTTATTTTCAAAAAGGGGCCGGGTTTATTTTTGCGATTTTTGCACCGCAAAAATAAACCCGGCCCCTTTTTTGAGCCCGTCCCCTTTTTTCTTATTGGGAGCGCCGTTCAGCCGCCCAACAGCTCGTAAGGACCGCCTTTCTCGAGCGCAGCGCGGTACGCCGGACGTGCGCGAATTCGCTCGAGGAAACCCGCGAGCGCGGGGTATTCGGTACTGAGATTCGTGCGCACCTCGACGGCCTCGAGCGCAAAACTCATTTGCACGTCGGCGGCTGTAAAACGCTCGCCGGCAAACCAGGTCGACTCGCTGAGCGTCTGCTGCATGAACGCCAGGTGGCGCGACACGTTCTCTGCGACATAAGCCTTGCGCACCTTGTCCGCTATACCGCGCGTGACGGGCTTGAGGAAAAACGGTACGGGCGCGCCCTCGATCCGGGTCAGCACGAGCGACAGGATCATGAACGGCATGAAGCTCCCCTCGGCATAGTGCAGCCAGAAGGTGTACCTCAAGCGCTCGGGACTGGCTTCCGGCGGCACGAGACTGCCGTCGCCGTAACGTGCGGTCAGGTATTCGACAATCGCGCCGGACTCGGCGACGGTAATCTCGCCGTCCGTCACCACCGGCGCCTTGCCGAGCGGGTGCACGTCGCGAAGCGCGTCGGGAGCGAGACTCGTTTTGGGATCGCGTTCGTAACGAACGATCTCGTAGCTTGCGCCAAGCTCCTCCAGCAGCCAAAGAACGCGCTGCGACCTCGAGTTCTCGAGGTGATGTACGGTCAACATGCGGGACTCCTGATCGACGTGCGCTCGAGAGTACACAAAACCCGCGGGTCGCGCAGCGTGGTACGACAACCCATCACGGGCACTTTCCGCACTCTCTTGCAAGTGATTTGTTAAGCCCGCGTGAGCTTTGCGTGAGGTTTGCGCCGCAAGCTTCGCGGTGTTTACTCACTCATCAGGAGAGCACCATGAAATCCGTACTGGCTGCCGCGCTTCTCGCCGCCGCACTAACGGCTGCGCCCCCTCTGCACGCCGCCGACTTCAACGTAAGAATCGTCAACTTATCGAATGGTATCTGGTACACCCCGTTTCTCGTTGCCGCCCACCCGGAAGGAACGAGCCTGTTCCAGGTCGGCGAGCCGGCGTCAGCCGAACTGCAGGCCATGGCGGAAGGCGGCGACATTGCCGGACTCGTGACGGCGCTGGAAGGGCTTGGCGCTACGATCGCTGCAAACCCGGCAGGAGGACTGCTGCCGCCCGCCATGAGCACCAATGTCGACCTGAACACGGACGGCACGACCAACACGCAGCTATCCGTGGTTGCCATGCTGCTGCCGACCAACGATGCGTTCGCCGGATTGAACGCAGTTTCGATACCGACCGAACCCGGAACCTACGTCTACGAACTGCCTGCCTATGACGCCGGCACCGAAGCGAACGACGAAATACTCAACGGCGGCGGTGCACCCGGTGTGCCCGGAATGCCGGCCGATCCGGGCGGACTTGCTGGTACCGGCGCAACCGGTGCCGCGTCGGCCGATAACAACACGACCGTACACATACATCGCAACGTGCTCGGCGACACCGACGCAAGCGGCGGCAGCAGCGACCTCGACAGCCGCGTGCACCGCTGGCTAAACCCCGTGGTTCGCGTTGTCGTCACCGTACGCTAGGAGTATCCAATGCTTAGCAAACTCATACACAACCTGCGAGTGCTGGGGCTGGCGGCGGGAGCAGTTCTGCTCGCGGCCTGCAGCAGCGACTCGGCGCCACCCGTTCCGCAGGCACCGCCTGCCCCGCCACCGCCGCCGTCGGCCACCTTCGAACTGAGCGTCAGCAACCTGACCAACGCGCAGCCCCTGTCGCCCATTGCCGCGATCAGCCACGACAGCAGCTATCGCGTGTTCAGACTTGGCGAAGCGGCGAGCCCGGGACTCGAGGAGCTTGCCGAAGGCGGCAGCAACGCCGCATTGCTGGTCGAGGCGGCGGGCGACAACGGCGTTTTCGCCACCGTAGCCAGCGCCGATCCCGTACCGCCGGGCGCGTCAACCACCTTGCGTTTCACGATCCTGGTGGCCGAGCTGCCTTCCGCCGAGCTGTCGGTCAGCTCGATGCTGGTCAACACGAACGATGCGTTTAGCGGCATCAACGGCCTCGCAATCGGCGATATTGCAATCGGCGAAAGCCGCCGGGTGACGGGCATCGCCTACGATTCCGGCACGGAAGCCAATACCGAGCAGGCGATTCACATCCCGGGCCCCGTAGCCGGCGGCGAAGGCTTCAATGCGGCGCGCGACGACCGCTTCGACCGGGTCACGATGCACAGCGGCATTGTCGGCCGTGACGACGGCCTCGCGGACTCCGATCTCGACAATCAGCACCGCTTCGACAACCCCGTGCTGGCGGCGACAGTGACGAGAATTGACTAGCAAAGATCGCAAAACAGCGCGTGGCGGCGTAGCGATACAACCCGCCGGCAACCAGGACGGCACAAGGACGTGCCGTCCGCTTTTCGCCCCTGTGATATTTCCGTGAAACTCCCGGTCTACTCTATGACTTCGCCCTGTCCTCGGGAAAACAGCCAGGTGGATCGACGACGTATACTGCTCGTGGAAGACGAACGCGATATCGCGGATCTGGTGAGCCTGCACCTCAAGGATCTATGCGACGAACTGGTAGTTGCCAACGACGGCCACACCGGTCTGGAGCTGGCTATGCAGCAGTCCTGGTCGCTGATAATTCTCGATATCCGCCTGCCCGGCCCCAGCGGCCTCGAGATATGCCGTCGCGTCCGCGGCGGCGGTAACTATCAGCCAATACTCATGCTCACGTCGATGTCCGCGGAACTTGACCGCGTGCTCGGCCTCGAATCCGGCGCTGACGACTATCTGACCAAACCGTTCAGCGTGCTCGAACTCGCCGCAAGGGTGCGCGCTATCTTCCGCCGGATGGAGAACCTCAAGGACACGGAACCGACTGGGACGACACCCGGCATACGGGCCGGCGACATTGCGATCGATCCGGACCGGCGGGAAGTAACGCTTGCCGGCCGGCCGGTGGCGCTCACGGCACGTGAATTCGACCTGCTGTGTTACTTCGCACGGCATCCCGGGCGGGTATTTCGGCGCGCCGACTTGCTCGACAAGGTCTGGGGTTACGGTCACGAGGGTTACGAGCATACGGTCAACTCGCACATCAACCGACTGCGCGCGAAAATCGAAAAAGACCCTTCGAAACCGCAAACCATCGTCACGGTCTGGGGCATCGGTTACAAGTTCACGGATCCCGGTAACAAGCTTGCGGCGGTGGCGGGTTGAACACGCTGTTCGCGCGTCTGTCGCTTGCGCTGCTGCTCATCGTGGGACTCATGGGCGGCGCATTTTTTGTCGTCGAACGCGTCAACACGCGCGCCTACTACGAAGAACTGACGCAACGCCTGAATTCGCCCATCGCGATGTACGTGACGGGGCAGAGACAGCTAATACGAGACGGCGTTGCCGATCTGGCAAGCCTGCACGAACTTGCAGCCCACGCCATGGTGATCAACCCGACCGCCGAGATTTACCTGCTCGACGCAGACGGCAGAATCATCGGCCACGGCCTGTCCGACGATGCGCTGCTCGAGCCACAGGTCGATCTCGCGCCGATCAGACAGGTCATTGCGGGTAACGTTCGCCTGCCGCTGCTTGGCGACGATCCGCGCAGCGGCTCCAGCCAGAAAGTGTTTTCGGCGTCCGAAGTTATCGACGACGGTCAGCTGGCCGGCTATCTGTACGTCGTACTTGGCGGCAAGACCTACGAAGCGCTCGCCAGCGACATTGGCGGCTCGTACGTAGGCAAGACCACGGCGCTGGCGCTGCTGCTGATCGTATTGGCTGCGGGCAGCGTCGGCGTGGTCGTGTTCAATTTGCTGACCCGGCGCCTGCAACGCCTGAGCGCGGAGGTGAGCCGTGTGAGCAGTTCGGGGTTTGCGGAACAACCGCGGCAAATCCCGACCCGTCGCGACCGGGAGGGCAAGGGTAACGGCGACGAAATCGACGAACTCGCCGCCAACTTCGTCGCGATGTCGGCGCGCATAGCCGAGCAGATAGAGCAGCTCGAGGAGAACGACCGTCTGCGGCGCGAACTCGTCTCGAATATTTCGCACGACCTGCGTACGCCGCTGGCCGCGATGCAGGGCTACCTCGAAACCCTCATCATCAAGGGCGAACGGCTCGACGCGACGGAGCGGCAGCACTACCTGCGCGTCGCGCGCAAGCACACCGTCCGCCTGAGCACGCTGATCGGCGATCTGTTCGAGCTCTCGAAGCTCGATACGGGGCACACGGCGCCGGATCTCGAAGCGTTTTCGCTGCAGGAACTCGTGCAGGACGTGCTGCAGGAATTTCAGCTCGAGGCCGATAAACGCGGCATCGAGCTGTGCGTAGAATTCGACACCGACGGTCCGCAAACCGTTGGCGATATCGGGCTGATCCAGCGGGTATTGGAGAACCTGGTCAGAAACGCCGTCAAGTTCACGCCGGACGGCGGCGAAGTCGTCGTGCGCATCGCGGAGCAACCGGACTCCATGACCGTAGCCGTGTGTGACACCGGGCCCGGAATTGCGGACCAGGACCTGCCGCGCATTTTCGACCGCTTCTATCGCGCGGTCGACGGCGAGGAAGCCCGCTCCGACTCATCCGGTCTTGGCCTCGCCATCGTCAAGCGCATACTCGATCTGCATCAGAGCCGGATTAGCGTATCGAGCCGTTCCCACGTCGGCACGCGCTTCGAGTTCGAACTGCCCGTATACCGGCAGGCTGCCTGACGGCACCGACGCGTCATCGGCTCTCGGTTCCGAGCGCCGCGTCCACGCGCGGCCGCGGCGCGGCGCGATAGCGCAAACCGAACAGCGGCCTGAGCAGCGGGATACGGCGAATTACAAACTCGTGAATCAGCAGACAGCCGCCCACGGTTGCGCCAAGCACCAGCAAGGGTTCGAGCACCGGGCCCAACTCGTACTTCGCAAGCTCATAGCCGGCCACGACCGTGAGCGTCTGATGCAGGATGTACCAGGAGAACACAGCCTCGGTGGCGTATGCGAGACCGGGCAGCGGCCCGTCCACGAGGCGGTGCCCCCAGCCCAGCACGACGAGTATCCACAGCCAGCGATTGAGGTACACGATATAGGCCTCGGGCACGTCGCGTAACAAGCCCTCCGCCTCCGGCAGCCAATGCTCCGAGCCCATGAGTGCGAGGAACGCGAGACAACCCAGCCCAAGCGTCCACCATCGCAGCCGGGACAGCTCCCGCCAGAGCGCCGGGCTCCGCCCAAGGATGAAGCCGTAGACAAAGAACGTGCCGTAGAGCGCATGCGCGTACCAGTCGCCGAACAGGCTGTGGTCGATAAACGGATAGCTCGGGAAGACGAACAGGCCGTAGGCGAGCAACGGCAACGTCGGCAGGATTATCAGCCACGGGCCGTGGAGCGATTGCAGCGCTCTTCTAGCCCCTGCCCCGCGGCCCTCGAACCAGGCAAACAGCGGCAGACAAACCAGCGTGTACAGCAGGACATAGGGCAGATACCAGAGATGATTCCAGGTCCATACGATCTCGTTTTCGCCGCCCCAGGCTTCGCCCGGAAAATCCTCGAAACTCAGATAACGCAGCATGAAGTCCACGAAACCGGGTTCGATGACGCCCTTCGACAGGGCCTCGTAGTACGGCTGCGGGGCCACGATCAGGGCCATGCCGAACACCAGCGGCAGCAGCAGACGCCAACTGCGCCTTAGCGCAAGCCGGCCGGGTGTGTAGCGGCCCCAGACGAAGCTCAGAGCCAGGCCGGAAACGAGAAAGAGTATGTGCATGCGCCACTGGTTGCTGAAGCGCATCGGGACCTGCAGCCATTCAGCCTGATACGCCGATTTGACGTGCCAGCCCCAGTCGGCGACGTAGAACATGCCGACGTGGTACAGAATCAGCAGGCTAAATGCGAATACCCGGATCGCGTCAATGTCGTAGCGGCGGCTCGATGTCCTCGTCATGGTCTTGTCCTCCCTTGCAGTAGTGCTTTGCCGTCGGAGTAAAAACTAGGCGACACCCGGGCCTCGCGTAAGCCGTAAGTGCCGCTCCGAAGCCCACGGGTGACGAATGGACGGTATCCCGGGACGAGTAGTCGTCGCCTGCCGCCGCCTCAGGGTAGGATTGCGCCATGACGCTAGAGAATTATCTTCGCCGGCGGCGGCTCTTCGAAATACTGATCGTATTGGCTTTTGTCCTGACGGGTTTCGTCGCCAACTCGGTCATCGTCGGTATCGATATGGGCCGCGGCGGCGGCACGCGCGACACCTGGCTGCCCTGGGCCCTGGAGGGAAGCAGTCACCTCGCCCTGCTAATCATGGTGCCGGTCGTGATCGCCTTCAACGCGCGGTTCCCGATCCGCCCGGCAAACTGGCGGACGACGCTGCCTGCCCACGTGGGGTTTAGCCTCGTATTCTCGCTCGGTCACGTCGGCCTGATGTACGGCTTCCGCAAGCTGCTCTGGCGGGCGTATTCTCCGGAGGCGCGTTACGTCTGGCCCGAGTGGCTGCGCGAGTTCGGTTATGAGTACCTCAAGGACTTTCGCACCTACGTCATGCTGCTCGCGCTGGTCTACCTCTACAGCTTCATTCTGCGGCGTCTGCAGGGCGAAGCCGAACTCGTTGCGGAGGGCCGCGAACAGGACCCGCAGCAATCCACCAGCGAGCGCTTCCTGGTCAAGAAACTCGGGCGCGAGTTCCTCGTCCGCACCCGTGACATAGACTGGATCGAGGCCTGCGGCAACTACGTGAACCTGCATGTGGGCAGTCGCGTTTATCCTCTGCGCGACACAATGACACGCATTAGCGACCGGCTGAGCGAGCAAGGATTTCAGCGCGTTCACCGCAGCGCGATCGTAAACCTGGAGCGTATCGTCGAGATCCAGCAGTTCGATTCCGGCGATGCGGAAGCGCGGCTGAGTTCGGATACCAACGTCCCGGTCAGCCGCTCCTACCGCAAGGCGCTGCGGGAACGACTGCACTAAACGGCTGCGCTAAACCGCTCAATGGGCGAGCCGACTTCTCGAATTGAGTTCGAGCTGCGAATTGGGCGGACAGCTTTCGCTACCAGTGGCCCGTTCCGGGCTCGCCCTTGACGGGCCCGACAATCTCCTCGGTGATCCAGCCGCCATAGAACCCGCCGGGCTGCGGCCGCACGCGCTCACCGGCGACGAAACAGCGAACGCGTCCGGGATAAAAGCCCAGGTAATCGCGGATCGGCTGAAACGGCGCTGACGGTTCCGGATACGACCAGGCGATCGGTTCCGCCGAGCCCTCCAGGGCCCAGTAGACGGCTTCCCCCTTCCACTCACAGAAGCTGCGGCCGGACGCGCTGACCAGACTCCGCGGCAGCATTTTTTCGGGCGGCAGGTAGAAGGTCGGCGGACTCGCCGTTTCGAGCACCCGGTACGCCTGCCGCGTCGAGATCAATAGCGAATCGTCAGCGTAGACCTCGATAAGCCTTGGATCCGGAACCAGCGCCGGAGGACGCGGATAGTCCCACACGGATTCCTGCCCCGGGCCGGGCTCCAGCGCAAAAGCCGGACGTTGTGCGCCAATGTTTTTCCACATACCCGTTGTGACCGTCCGCGCGCGCAAGGTTCCGAGTAAGCTTCCGGGTATCGCAGGGGTCTTGTCATAAGCCACGCGGGCCGCCCGCGGCGACGCGGGTTTCGCCGCCCGGCGCGCTGTGAAACACTCGCGTGGTGGTGACGGGCCCTGACTTGAAGATTGCAGGTATCGACGGCTGTAAGGCCGGCTGGTTTGTCGTCTGTCAGCAGGGCTCAAGGTATCGCTCGTTCGTCGCAAGCGACTTCGGCGAAGCCGCACGTAAGCTCGGCGACTTCGACACGATCGGAATCGACATACCGGTCGGCATACCTGACCTCGGCGATCGCGAGTGCGAAAAGCTGGCGCGCCGAATCTTGAGTCCACGGCGGACAGCCAGCGTGTTCTCGGCCCCCATTCGGCCATTGCTCGGAATCGAGGACTACTCGGAAGCCTGTGAACTCCGCTTTCTTCTCGAAAACAAGCGCATGAGCAAGCAGTCGTTCTTCATCATGCACAAGATCGCCGATGTGGATCGCATTCTGCGTAGCCAGCCGGACTTCGGCGAACGGCTGCACGAGGTCCACCCCGAAGTGAGTTTCGCCGCGCTGTCCGGGGCGCCCATGACGCACTCCAAACGTTCGGCGGACGGATTCGACGAGCGCCTGGCCGAGCTCGCCGCTGTCTACCCTGGCGACGCGCTCGACGAAGCCCTCGGAAGCTATCCCCGCGGCGCCGTAGCCAGAGACGACGTGCTCGATGCGTTTGCCGTGCTGTGGTCGGCGACACGCATCGCGCGCGGAGCCGCCACGCGCCTGCCCGATACGCCGGTCTACGACAACTGCGGTATTGACATGGCCATCTGGTTTTAGAAATCAACGGCTTTGAATCCTCGACAATCTCTCCGACCAGGCTTCAAAACTGCGACTTCGCCCTCATATCCTATTGAATTGTTGGGATAAATTCCCGACTTGAGTAGGAGGAAACCGTAGTGAACAGACTCGCACCCGCAAAGTTCGTCCTCGTCATCGCCGTGCTCGGCGCCATGGCTTATATGAGCGCCTATACCGTGCAGAGCGGCAACGTTGCCGTCGAGCGCACGCTCGGCAAGGTCAACCACACCGAGCAGGGCCAGGGGCTGAATTTCAAGGCCCCGATACTGACGACGAAGCAAGAGTTCAGCGCCAAGGAAATCGCCATCGACATTGACGATTTAAAGCCGAAGGCTGCCGATAACCTGTCGCTGCGCGATCTCGACGTCTCGCTCTACTACAGGGTGCCGCCGGAGCGCATCTCCGAACTCGTCGTAAAGTACGCCGCGTCCGCCGTCCGCGGCCCCGAAGGCATCTGGCTGCCCGCCTACGGACTTGTCATGCGCGAGGCGCGCGCCGCGATCTACGAAAAAGTGTCCGAGATCGACAGCCTGCAGTTGCACAAGCAGCGCGAACTTCTGCAAAACGAAGTACTCAGCGAGTTGCAGGGCCGTCTCGAGCAATCCGATTCCGGCGATATCTACGTGACCCGCGTAGTCGTGCGCGCGTTAAATACGGACCCGAGTATAGAGGCCGCGATCCGTGAGGCCGTGGAAGCCGAGAAACGGCTCGAGGCGAAGCAGGTTCAGGTCGAAATCGCCAAGAAGGATGCCGAAATCGAAATCGAGCGCGCCAAGGGTATTGCCGAGGCCAACAGCATCATTAACAAGAGTCTGACGGCCGAATACCTGCAGCACGAAATCAACAAGGCGCTGCACGAGTTCGCCGAGAACGAAGGCAGCGTGGTGGTCATTCCAGCCAACATGCAGGGCTTTGACCTGATTCTCGACGCCAACTCTCTGCAAGGCTCGTCAAACCGCGAATAGACGCAGGAGACTCGTTTGCTCGTAAGCCCGCGGCGCTCCGGTGCCGCGGGCTTTTTTACGAGCGTATACTCGAGTACTCACTCCCTCGGAACAGCACTATGCATAGCCTTACCAGACTGTCTTCCCTGCTCGCTCTAATCCTGTTTTGTCTGCAGCCGGCCGCCGCACGCACGATCGCGATGATCGGCACGGGCGACGTGGGCAGTGCGCTCGGCGTAGCGCTGGCGGAACACGGCCACACGATCGTCTATGGCTCCCGCAACCCGGATCGGGACAGCGTCAGGGAACTCGTTGCGCGGACGGGTGGAGAGGCATCGGCAGGCACTCAGGCCGATGCGGCGCAACAGGCCGATATCATCGTGCTCGCCATCCCGCCGCACGTGGTGGAAGATACGGTGCGCGGGCTCGGCGAACTCGACGGCAAGATCATCGTAGATCCGACCAACCCCATGCGGCTCGTAGCCGGCCGCTTCGAACGCACGACCGAGCTGTCGAACACGGAACTCATACAGGCGGCGGCGCCTGATGCACAGGTCGTCAAAGCCTTTAGCACCGTGACCTGGCAAACCATGCTCGATCCGGACACCAGTGCCGGCCCCATATCGGTGCCGCTTGCGGGCAATGACGAGAATGCGAAGACCCAGGTGGCAGAACTCGTTACACAGCTTGGTCTCGAACCGATCGATCTGGGCGACGCGCGGGACGCGCGCTGGATCGAAGGTATGCTGCTGTTGTGGATCAACAACCGGTTTTCCGAACGCCCTGCCTTCGAGTTTCATCTGCGCCGCATCGAATAGCGGCGCTAACTCCCTTCTCCGCCGAACACCCGCCGCATGAGAGGCGCCGCACGCCGCATGCCGAGCATGGCTGTTGTGGTCATCAGGCCAGCCATCATCGCGCCGGTCACGCCGCAGGTCAGTATGTCCTGACCCGTCAGCCACAGGCCGCGTATCGCCGTTTTGGGTCTTAGCCAATCCGCCTGCAGGCGTTCGGCGGTATGCGCGAGCCCGTACAGCTCCCCACGCCGATAGCCGCCGAACCAGTTAGTCGAAAGCGGCGTCGACACCTCGTAGAAATCCACTTTGCCGCGCAACTGCGGGAGTCTCGCGTACAGATGCCCGAGCAGGCGCTCGCCGAGTTGCTGCTTGTACCGTTCGTACTCGGCTCCCCGCCGGTTCCAGTGCGTATTCTCCCAACGCTCGAAACGTTCGTAGGGCGCGGGCGCCACGATTTCGATCGTTGCGGTCCCGGGATGACGCTGTTCGTATGCCGGGTCTTTCGCGGAAGGAAACGAAATGTAGACGACGGGAAACTCCGCGTCCGGATCGGCTTCGAACGCCGCGACGTCGGCGTCGTAATCGTTGCTCGGATAGATCCAGAAGTTGGTCCTGGGCAAACCGAGCGCTTCCGCGCTTGCCTTGAGCCCTATGTACACGCCCAGATGGGCGTAACTCGGCACCGTTTTGTCGAGTAACTCGGCATAACCGCCCGCCTCACAGTCTTCGGCGCTAAGGAGTCGGCCGAAGGTGTTGGCAACGCCCGCCGCGGACACGACCGTGTCGCAGGCGATGAAGTGACCGTCGGCCATCTCCACGCCGCTCACGCGGCCGCGCTCGGTCGCAATCCGTTCGACTCGGGCGTACGTGAATACGTCGCCTCCAGGGGCTTCTATCCTGGGGATGATCGACTCGGCGATACGCCACGCGCCGCCAACCGGGTAGTAGCCTCCGTGAAGATAGTGCCGGGCAATCATTGCGTGCACGAGGAACGCCGAACGCTTCGGCGGCAAACCCATGTCGCCCCACTGGCCGCAAAACGTGGCTATCAGGTCCTGATCGTCCGTGATTTCGGACAGCACCTCGTAAGTATTGCGGTAGATCAGCTCAGGCACTTTCATGAACGGTGCGGCCAGGCGTTTTTGCCAGGGTTTCAGAATGCGGCCCATCGTGAATCCCTGCAGACCCTCCGCCGCGACCTTGAGCAATTCCATGTAGCGGTCTATCGCCGCTCCTTCGCGCGGAAACTGACGCAGCAGATTGTCCCGGAAGGCCTGTTTGCCGGCGTGCGCGCTGAAGACTTTGTCGCCAACGTAGAAACGATCGAACTCCCGGTCCATGGGGGCCCATTCGAGGCGCCCGGACGACAGGTAGTCGAACATTCTCCGCGTTCGCGTAGGCGCGCCGACGTCGCCAATATAGTGTACGCCGACGTCCCACTCGTAGCCGTTGCGCTCGAAGGAATGCGTGTAGCCGCCCGCCGTGTAGTGCTGCTCCAGCACGCACACCCGTTTGCCTATATCGCTCAGCAAGGCGGCGGCGGTCAGGCCGCCCATGCCGGAGCCGATCACGACGACGTCGTAGCTCTCCGCCAATCGGGTTGAACGATATCGTCGGCCAAGCCTCAAATCGCTGGCGCTCGTTCTGCCGGGGTTCATCTTGTTGTGACACACTCCGCTGCACGTGCAGCGCACGCTAGGCACGCCGGGGCTTGCCACCGTAGCGCGAAGCCGCTTAACCTGCCAGCCGCATGAGCCTTTTCAAGAGTTTGCATATGCTACGAAAACTGATCCTCGTAACCGCCGCCGCTGCGCTCACTGGCGCCCAGCCCGCCGCCGCTCAGGACTACGACGCGCTGCTGACGCGGGCGATCGAAAAGATCACCTGGGAATACCCCGACAACTGGGCTTACACCGAGAGGCGCCAGACCCGTAAAGCCGTATGGGTAGGACGCTACGATCCTTCAGCCGATGCCGAATCGCCATGGACGCTGCTGTCCGTGGACGGCAGAGCCCCGACGGCCGAGGAGACCGAGACTTTCCTCGAGGACAAGGCCGACGACGAAGACAACTCCGGCGACGACACGCACGAACAGTCTGAGGATCAGTCCGGAGATCAGTCGGGAGATCAGTCGGGAGATCAGTCGGGAGATCAGTCGGGAGATCAGTCGGGAGATCAGTCGGGAGAGGACAGCGACGAGGGCGTCGGCGAGATGATTACGGCAGGTTCTCTGGAACTCGTCGAGGAAGACGCAGAGCACTGGCTGTTCGCGTTCACTCCCAAAGGGGAGGACGAGGAAGAGACGCGGTTTCTCGAGCAAATGCACGGCACCCTGCGCATCTCGAAGCCCGACGGTCACCTCGAGGCGCTCGACATCGTCAACGAGAAGCCGGTAAAGCCGAAAACGGGCGTGAAGATCCGCGATTTCAAGACGAGCCTCGAGTTTGGCCGCGCTTTCGATGGCGGGCTGATCGTACCCTTGTCCTTTCATTTCCGCATCAAAGGCCGCGCCTACCTTGCAGTCGGCTTCGATGAAATGGAGACTGTCGAGTTTTCCGACTTCGAGCCCGTCATTGAATAACTTCGAATCCCCGGCGGCGGCCGTGCTGTTTGCCGTAACGCTCGGCATTAGCCTGCTTGGTCTCTACCGCATGCCGCAGCTCATCGACCGCTTCGTCATGCGGCCGTATCTGGTGGCGCGCGGCAAGAGCGTGGAAACCGTGATTACCAGCGGTTTTGTACACGCGGACCTTGGCCACCTGCTGTTCAACATGGTGACTTTCTATTTCTTCGCGTTCCCGATGGAGCGGTTTCTGGGCACACCGGCTTTTATTGCGCTGTATTTTCTCGGGCTGATCCTGTCGAGCGCGTGTTCGCTGGGCAAGGCGCGCAGCAATCCCGCCTACGCGACGCTCGGCGCCTCGGGTGCCATCTCGGCCGTGCTGTTCGCGTACGTCATCTACTTTCCGTTTTCGACCCTGATCATCTTTCCGATCCCGGTGCCGATCCCGGCATTTCTGTTTGCCGTGCTGTATGTCGGCTACTCGTGGTGGGCGGGCAAGAATCGCCGCGACAACATCAATCACGATGCGCATCTCTGCGGTGCGGTGACGGGGATAGTGTTTGTGGTGCTGACCGATCCGGGTGTGCTGGGGCGGATGTTTCAGTAGCGATAAGCGGAAGCCGCGCGGGTTGTTCATTTGAGCCGGGCGAGACTTGGGAATTGGTGCCGAAGAGAAGACTCGAACTTCCGACCCACGCATTACGAATGCGTTGCTCTACCAACTGAGCTACTTCGGCATATTTCTGCTGTTCCCTCCGCGCGGCCGCCGATCCGGCGCTGGCGGAGCCCGTTCCGGGCTTTTGGGCGCGGCGCAGTATAGCCGCACACCGGAGCAGGTTAAAGGCTTATGTCAGGCCCGCTCCCGGGGGCTACCTGCTGCGCACCCGAATCAGCACTTCGACGCTTTCCTGCTCGGTACCGTCCGGCAACGCCGGTAAACCCGACAGACGAATGGCATCGTCGTCGATATCCTGCAATTCGCCCGTATCCACATTATAGAAGTGGTGATGAGGCCGGGTCGTGGAATCGTAGAATTTGCGAACCGGGTCCACCATGAGCTCTCTCACGAGACCGCGCTCGCCGAATAAATTGAGCGAGTTGTAGACCGTAGCCTTCGACACGCTGCTGCCGCGCGTCTTCAGCGTCTCGATGATCTGCTCGGCGGACAGGTGCTGAGGCCGCTCAAGCAAAATCTCTGCGATTTCAAGGCGCTGCGGTGTCGGCTGGATGCCGTGGGCTTCGAGTACTTCGAGTAGTCTTGCGGCCTGCATGCTCGCGATCTCCTGCTGCTCATCACGGCTTCGAACACGTAATTAAACCCCGCCAGGGCGTGGCGGTTCAACGTTTGCGGCGCGAACTCAGATGTCGAAAACAGCCAGTTTTGCGGCTGGCAACCCGGCGGCATCCGCTGCAGAATCACCATAGCGGACAAGGAGGTCTTGCATGCATCTGTTTTATAAGGGTTTTTCCGCCATCGAGCTGCTCACCGTGCTGCTCGTCGCCGGCATCGTTCTGAGTCTCAGCGTGCCGTCGTTCGGCAAGGCCCTGGCCCGGAGCCGGCAGTCGGCGGAAATCAATGCCCTGTTTCATGCGCTGTACCTTGCGCGCAAAGAGTCGATTCGCCGCAAGACCCGGGTCTCGCTGTGCCCGTCGCGGGACGGCAGCGCCTGTGCGCCCGGGCGGGACTGGTCGCGAGGCTGGATACTCTTCGAGAACACGGATCGCGACGAGCCGCCCGTCAACGATCCCGGCGAGCCCGTCATACTCGTGCACAGCGGCGGCCAACACGTCCGTATAGAGGCAAATCGTCACGGATTCACCTCCCGCGGGACACGCAAGCGGGCCACGAACGGCACGCTTGTCTTCTGCGACGTGGCCGGGCGGATTCCGGCCAGAGCGCTCGTGATCAGCTACACGGGCCGCCCGCGGGTCGCCGACACCCGGCGCGGCGGCGAAACCTACGCCTGTTCGGGGTAGCCATGCGGATTAGGTTAAGTCCCGAGGGCCGGTTTCGACCGCTGAGCGGTTCGGCCGAGCCGCTTGTCGGCTGGCTCTGCAGCGCGCAACGCCCCCCGCTATCCTGCGCGCATGAAAAAATCCACTCAGACAGGCTTTACGCTGTACGAACTGCTGATTACGACGCTCGTAGTCGGCGTGCTGCTGTCAATTGGCGTGCCGAGCTTCAGCGCATTCACGCAAAACAGCCGTATGGCCGCTTCGGTGAATGACCTTTTGGGCAGCTTTCAGGTGGCGCGCAGCGAAGCGGCGCGGGCAAAAGACAATATCAGCATTTGCGCGAGCGCCAACTCGACCACGGCCAATCCCACCTGCGGCGGCCAGTACGAAGATGGCTGGATCGTGTTTCAGGACACCAACGGCGACGTGCAGCTGGACGCCGGAGAGGTGCTGATCCGTTCGCACCCCGCACTCCCGGACGAGATCACGATTACGGCCGCGGGTCAGGGCGATTACTTTTCATACGGCCCGACGGGCGTCGGTCGAGGCCAGATAGGCGCGCTGCCGCCGACAACCTCCGCCATATTCTGTGACGACCGCGGCAACGTGGCGAAGTCCGACGGCGGCAATGCCGCCACCGGCGGCAATTCCGCCGCGCGCGTACTAAGGGTGCTGCCCATCGGCCGCGCCACAGTACTGCGTACCGTAAATCAGGTAACTGACCAGGGCGGCTGTCCTTGACGGACGGCCCCGCGCTGGTTTCTAGAAGTTTCAAGGATACCGATCAATGCTTCGAAAACAGAGTAAGGGCTTTTCTCTCGTGGAAGTGCTCGTCGCGCTGGTGGTGGTTTCAGTAGGCATGCTGGGCGTCGCAGGACTCTACGTGCACGGCATGCAGGCGGGCCGCACGGCGATGTTTACCCACCATGCAGTGACCCTGGCGGGCGACGTCGCCGACCGCATACGGGCCAACCCCAGAGCGGGTATCGCATACGAAAACGACGGTGCCAACAACAACTGCGTGGCGGCCGGCATCGACTGCAACGAAGAACAAATGGCCGAGAACGACATTTTCGTCTGGGAACAGGAAGCGGACGCCTTCCTGCCGAACGGTGAAGTCACCGTAGAGTTCGATGACGGCGTGACGCCGCCGGTATACGAAATCACGATCGACTGGACTGAGCCCGGCATTGACCGCGAATACTCGATCATCATACCGGTGCTGGGAATCTAGATTATGAACAAGCTATCGCACGCAGCACGCAGCATGCAGAGCCAGACCGGCCTGACCCTGATCGAAATGATGGTGGCGCTCGCCATTGGCTCTTTCCTGATCATTGGCGCCGTGCAGGTTTACTCACAGAGCCGCCAGGCGTATATCGTCAACGAATCGATTGCCAAAGTGCAGGACACTGCGACGTTCGCAATGGATGCCATTGAGTCGGACCTGCGCATGGCCAGCAACTGGGGCCGCATGAGCCGCGGTCTGGGCGTAGAGGGACGCTCCGTAACCGGCGATGCCAATCCCACGGGGCTTGCTGGCCTGCCAGGCGAGTGCGGCGTCGATTGGGTGCTCGATCTTGCAATGCCGGTTGACGGCGACAACAACGGCTATGGACTGCCCTGCCCGCCGGCCGAAGTCATCCAGCCTGACTCCGATCACGTCGTGGTGCGACGGGCCAGCGTGGCACCGGCGATGCTGCCGCTCGAAGTTGGGCGTCCCTACATACAGACGACGCGCGTCCAGGGCGAAGTGTTCACGGACGGCGCCGTCCCCGCGTCGTTCACGCCGGCCGATTCCGCGACCCACAGCCTGATGGTCAGCAGCTACTACGTCGCCAGCGATTCCGAGCTGATCCCGGGCGTGCCGACGCTAAGGCGGAAGGTTCTGCGCATGAACGCGGGCGTCGCGGACATTATCGACGAAGAGATTGCGCCCGGCGTGGAAAACATGCAGGTGCAGTTCGGGATTGACGTCAACGAGGACAACACGGTTGACCGCTACGTCAATCCGGGTGACGGGGTCTACGACCCGACCAGCGGCGCCTATATTCCCGGCGCGCGCATCATTACGGCGCGCGTATGGCTCGTCGTCCGGGGCGTCGATATAGAAGTCGGCCTGATCGACGACCGCACCTACACGCCGGGCGACGTCGATCTCGGCCAGCCGGCCGATCAAATCCGCCGCATGCAGGTATCGAAAACGATCCTCCTGCGCAACGCACGTTCATAAGCCTCCGTTTGCACGAGAATACGTATGAATAATCAAACGACAAGCCGACGCTTCGGCAACAGGGCAATACCCGCACACTCGCCGCGTCAGCGCCAATCGGGCGCCGCTCTCGTAGTCGGCCTGCTATTGCTCGTGGTGATCACCGTTCTGGCCGTTTCCGGTATGAATACGGCCACCACGGAACTCGCTATCGCCCGCAACGACCAGGGTTACGAAAACGCGTTTCAGGCTGCCGAGACCGGCCTCGAAAACGCCATAGCGCAAGGCAGCTTCAATACGCTCGCGAACACGACGCTGACTCAGACAATCGGCTCTTCGAACGATTCGGTTTCGGCCGAAATAGCGTTCGAAGACGAAACGCTCGTACCCGACCGCGCCTTCAGTCTGGGCGTAGGCAGCGGCATTTCGGCCTATCACTTCCAGGCGGTAGCCACAGCCGAGTCGCGAAGGTCGGACAGCGGCACTACCGATCGCGACTCAGCCGCCGTACACACCCAGGCCTTTTATGTTGTCGGCCCGGAATCGCCGACGCTCTAATCTTGGAGTCATAAAGGCTCAGGAGAACACCATGAAACTCTTTATCTTGACCATGGCTGCCGCGCTCATGCTGCTGACAGCCCTTCCAGCCACCGCGCAGAACGAGATTACGGCCAAGGCACACGAAGTGCGCCTCAGCGCTCTGCGGCTGCCGGCGACCCCTTCGGGCAGTGTTGCTTTCAAAGCTTGCGACACGTGCGAATACACGACTCGGCGAGTCAGCGGCAACACGCGCTGGGTGCTCAACAACAAAACCGTGTCGCTTGCCGAGTTTCGCGCAGGTCTGGCCAGCGTCAGGAACCGCAGCGAGGCGTGGGTAACCGTTTTGCACGACCTTGGAAGTGATCAGATTACGAGAGTGGCCGTTACGGTCTACTAACGGACGGCGGCGCCTGTCTGAAGGAACAGCAATGAATAGTATATTGATGAAAACCCAATGGATGGCCTCCGGCCTGGTGCTAAGCCTGCTCGTCGGAACTCCGGCTCTCGCGGACGACACCGAGCTTCTGCTACTGAGCCCTACGGCCACGACACCGAAACCAAACGTTCTGTTTGTTATCGACTCGTCGGGCAGCATGGGGACCGAGCAGAACACGCGCGAGATCTACGACGCCGACACGGATTACGTGGGCGACCCCGATCCCTCCAAGCGCTGCGATCCGGACATGCTGTACTGGACCGAAGTAGACGTCGTGCCGGGCTGTGCAGCGGCCAACACGCGGGTCTTCAAGAAGTCCGCGTTCAAGTGCCGCGCCAGCACCAACCAGCTTTCCGGAATTGGCCGCTACACGAACGTAATGGCGCAGTACCGCGACGGCGGCTCCGGCTTCTTCAGTGTGTTCCTCGGACTCGACGAAGAGCGCTGGCAGAACCTCGAGCCCGGCAACGGCGACGACTGGGTCGAGTGCTCCAAAGACAACGGTCGGCACGGGGAAGGCGGCAGCGCAACCGAGCTCTGGCCGCAGAAAGGCGGCAATGTCGCTCCCTACACCTCGAACGAAGACGACGCCATCGCCTGGGGCAGCTGGCCAACCAGTCAGGCCGTGACCGTCTGGGACGGCAACTACCTGAACTACCTGGCGAATCCGGTGTTCGTCGACACGCCGCGCATCGACATCGTCAAGAACGTGACCGAAGTAGTCCTGAACTCGATCGAAAACGTCAACGTCGGCATCATGCGCTTCAACAACAACCGCGGCGGACCCGTCATCAAGGCCATGACGGACCTCGATACGAATCGCGACGACATTATCGACGCTATCGACACGATTACGGACGGCGGTGCAACACCTTTGTCGGAAACGCTTTACGAAGCGGCGCTGTACTGGCGCGGCCTGCCGGCCTACTACGGCGAGAACGTCGATGAACATGCGACGGATCCTGATGCGCTTGCTTCATCAGCACCCTTCGAGGTGTACCGGCAACCCTCTTTCGACGTTTGCGCCAAGAACTTCAACGTCGTTCTGACTGACGGAGCGCCCGTCAGCGACGGGGAAACTCCGGATCTCGTGGACCTGTTGCCGGGCTGGGAAGACGCGGTCGGCTATACAGGCTGTACGTTCGACAACCAGGGCGACTGCCTGGATGACATTGCCGCTTACCTGTACGACGCGGACATCTCGACGGATGCGGGCCTGCAGCAGGTCATTACGCATACGATCGGCTTCGCGATCGACCTCGACATTCTGGAGGAAACGGCACAGCGCGGGAAAGGCACGTATTTTCAGGCCGACAACGTCGAGAGCCTGACACTGGCTCTGCTCGAGATCGTCAACAACATCACCGACCGCTCGCTTTCGTTTGCGGCGCCGGCGGTTGCCGTCAACACGTTTAACCGGACGCAGAACCTGAACGACCTGTACCTGACGACGTTTGCCGCCCAGGACAAGGTACGCTGGCCCGGCAACCTGAAGAAGTATCGCATTCAGGACGGCGTCATCGTTGACCGGAACAACCAGCCGGCGGTCAACGAACTTACGGGCTTCTTCTTCCCGAGCGCTCAGAGCTACTGGTCCTCCGAGGTAGACGGACAGTTCGTAACCAAGGGCGGTGCGGTCGAAAACATGCCGACGCCGGATGCTCGACGGCTGTTTACCGACAACACTTCGGGAATACTGACCGCCGCGAGCAACCAGCTCACGCCGGACAACGACGATTCGTTCTCCCCGGGCGACTTCGGTCTCACCGGTTCCGCCGAGGAACCGAGTATCGAAGCGCTCATCCGCTGGGCGCGCGGTGAAGACGTACTCGACGAGGATTCCGATCCGGATACGGACAGCCGCAAGTTCATGGGCGATCCGCTGCACTCGCAGCCGGCAGCCATCGTTTACGGCGGCAGCGATACTAACCCGGACGTGGTCGTGTTCACCGCGACCAACGACGGCTACGTGCATGCCATCGACGGCTCGAACGGCCAGGAACTCTGGGCCTTTTTGCCGAAAGAGCATCTACCCAATCTCGTCAAGCTGTTCTTCAACCCGGATTCGGCGTTCAAGAACTATGGCGTCGACGGCGACATCGTCCCGGTGGTCGCCGACCGCGACAACGACGGCATCATAGAACCCGCCGACGGCGACTTTGTACACATTCTGTTCGGCATGCGCCGCGGCGGCAGCTCGTATTACTCCCTGGACGTCACCGACAAGAATAATCCGAAGGTGAACTGGCGTATTGCCGCACCGGCCTTCGGACAGAGCTGGTCGCGACCCACCGTCGCACGCATTGACATGCCGATAGGCTACCTGTCGGTCGCGAACCGCACCGACAAGGGTATCGTCATCATGGGTGGCGGCTATGACACGGTGCACGACACGATCACGCACCCTGCCACGCCCGATACGCAAGGTGCCGGCATCTACATGCTCGACCTGCAAACCGGTGAACTCTTATGGCGCGCGGGTCCCGACGATGACGCGGACCTGACGCTCGATCCCGGCTTACGCCCCGGGTTTTCGCGCTCGATTCCGAATCAGATCCGGGTTATCGACCTCAACGGCGACGGCTTTGCCGACCGCATGTACGCGAGCGATCTCGGCGGCCAGTTGCTCCGGTTCGATATCTTCAACGGCCGGCCACCGGACGGTAACGGACTTACCACCCAAATGGTGACGGGCGGGGTTATCGCCCAGCTCGGTGCCGAAGGTCTTGCGTCGCCGGCGGATTCCGACACACGCCGTTTCTACAATGCGCCGGACGTCTCGTTGTTCAACGATACGATCCAGAATCGCCGCTTCATTGCGGTCAGCATTGGCAGTGGACATCGCGCCAGTCCGCTCGACAATCGCGTGGGCGACCGCTTCTTCTCGGTCCGCGACAAGGACGTGTTCAATCAGCTGACGCAGGACGACTACGACAACTACGCCGTAGTGCGGGACACGGACCTGATAGAGGTCAGCGGCAGCATCGGTACGACGGTCGGCGCCAACAAGCGCGGCTGGCAGTTCACCCTGCCCGCCAATCAGAAAGTACTGGCGACGTCCGTGACCTTCAACAACGAGGTGTTCTTCGTGGCGTTCTCGCCCGACAACGCGTCGGCTGCAACCTGCTCCGCCGGCGTTGGCGACAACTTCCTGTACCGCGTCGCAGTGTCCAATGGCGATCCGATCATCGACAACTCAACCGTGATCGTACCGGGCGAGGAAGACCAGCTGCGGGTAACGGAACTTGCCCAGGGGGGTATCGCACCGTCGCCGCGCTTCCTGTTCCCGAGCGCTGACAGCGCAACGTGCACCGGTGACGACTGCTCTCCCCCGCCGCTGGGCTGCGTGGGCGTCGAGTGTTTCGACCCGGGCTTCGAGAACTTCCCCGTGCGTACGCTCTGGACTCAGGACGGCGTCGAATAATCGGCCTGCCGAATCAGGAAAATGAGTATTGGTTCCGGGCACTTAGCGCCCGGAACCACGATAATGACGCAACGAGTTTTGCGGGTGTAAGGATGCAGGATGCACGGGCCCGAATATTGATTGACGGAGTAATCATGAACACGGCACGCACTGTCCTACTTAGCCTGCTTATCGCCACTGGCGCAGCGACCGTCGGTGCAACGGCAAACGCGCAGTTCACCTTCAAGACGGAAATCAACGCCGTCGAACTGACTCCGGCGAACATCGTCCTTCCGGCAACGGCTAACGGCATGGTGTCGTTTCGCCCTTGCGACGGCGAGTGCGCGGAGCCGTACACACGCGTCCAGCTAACTCCCGAAACGACGTTCTCGATTGATGGCGAGCGCATGAAATTCGATGACTTTCGGCGCGCCTTTCCGCTTGCGAAACGTTCGCAACGGGCTTACGCGTTGATTAACTACGACGTTGAAACCCAGGCGGCAACGAACATAGAAATCTTGCAATAAGGATCTGCGAGGTGACCGATTGAGCGATGAGGTCACGGAAAGACCTAAGGATTAAGGAACGGATACATGCTCACGTCCAAGAAGCACCTATCATGGGCCGGTGCTGGACTACTCCTCGCTCTCAGCGTCGGCAGTCCGGCGCTAGCCGACGACGTCGAACTCCTGCTGTCGACCCCGGCATCAAGCAACGCGGCAAAACCCAACGTCCTGTTCGTCATCGACTCGTCGGGCAGTATGACCCGCGTGGAGACCAGCCAGGAACCCTTCAATGCGGCCAACGACTACAGTGACCGCGGCGACTGCGACGAAGACTACTACTACTGGACGTACAACTCGGGGATACCGAAGTGCGGCGATAAGTTTCGCATCAAGAAAACCGTATTCCAGTGCGAGCAAGGACGCGTGCAAATGGCCGGCGCCGGGTCGTACACCGACACGATGGCGATGTATCGCCCGTCCAAGAAGAAATGGAAGTGGCAGCAGCTAAACAAGAACTCGACCGGATACGCGGTGGAATGCCGTGAGGATTCGGGCGAACACGGTGCGAATGCGGATCCGCTGGGTAAACGCTATGCGCGCTCGGGCACGAACCAGAACGCCTACACCGACAACGAGAACCTCGAGGTGGACTGGGGTACGAAACCGACGCATCGTATCGTCACCGTTTATGACCCCAATTTCCTGAACTGGTACCACAATCCGCCCGGCACGAGCATGAGCCGGACCGATATCGTGAAGGCCGTGACCAAGAACGTGCTCGGCTCGATCAACGATGTCAACGTAGGCATCATGCGCTTCAATCGCGACCAGGGCGGTCCCGTCATTTTCGGTATCAAGGACCTGGACACAAACCGCGATGCGATCAACAAGGTCGTCGACGGGATTCCGGCTTCAGGCTGGACCCCGCTCTCCGAAACCATGTACGAAGCCGCTCGCTACTACAGCGGCTTGTCGGCCGTCTACGGCGGCCTCGGCAACACCGACGAAGATGCACTGTCGTCGACCGATCCCATGGTCTACAAACGCCCCGCGGAGTACGCCTGCTCGAAGAACTTCGTGGTGCTGCTTACCGACGGTGAACCGACGCAGGATGTCGATGCCTATTTCAAGGTGCCGACCTTGCCGAAATATAACGATGTCATGGGTCGCGGAACTTGCAGCGGCGCTAACGTCAACGGTGCGTGCCTGGACGATGTCGCCGAATACCTCTCGAAAGCCGACATCAATCCCGAGGCGCCCGGCAACCAGCAGGTCACGACCTACACGATCGGTTTCGCAATCGACCTGCCGATACTCAAGTCAACGGCCGAGAACTCTGGCGGAGAATACTATCTTGCGTCCGATGTAAAATCGCTGACGGCGGCTCTGACCGACATCGTCACGAACATCTTCGATCGCGACGTATCTTTTACGGCCCCTGCGGTTGCGGTCAATGCCTACAACCGCACGCAGCACCTGAACGATCTTTACGTATCGGTATTCCGCGCCGCTGACGAAGTGCACTGGCCCGGCAACATGAAGAAGTTCACGGTTTCCGACGGCCAGATTCGCGATGCGAACGGGAAGAACGCGGTCGACCCGGATACGGGTTTCTTCGCCGACGCCTCCAGGAACTTCTGGTCGGTCGAGCCCGGCAACGACGGCGCCAACGTACTAAAAGGCGGCGCGGCGAACGTGCTGCCGCTGCCGGCGAATCGCAAGCTGTACACCAACAACTCGCTCGGCGACCTGACCGCGAGCGGTAATGCGCTGTCGGTCGGCAACAAGGCGGCATTCGACGAGGCGCAGTTCGGCCTCACCGGCAAGGAAGGCGAGCCGACGCTCGATACCCTGCTCAGCTGGATGCGCGGCGCCGACGTCAAGGACGACGATAACAACCCCGATACGGGCGTTCGCTACGCCATGGGCGACACGCTGCACTCGCAGCCTGCGGCCGTCGTGTACGGCAACTACGGCGGCACGCAGGACGTGGTCGTATACAACGCTACCAACGACGGCTACCTCCATGCGCTCGACGCCGATACGGGCCGCGAGCTGTGGGCGTTCGTACCGAATGAACTGCTCGGCAACATGGCCGACCTGTTTGCAAATGAAAACGTCGACTACAAGAACTACGGCCTCGACGGCGACGTAGTTCCGATCGTCAAGGACAAGAACGAAAACGGCATCATCGAGCCTGGCGACGACTTCGTCTATATCGTCTTCGGCATGCGGCGCGGCGGCGACAACTACTACATGCTGGACGTCACCGATCGGAACTCTCCCAAGCTGCGCTGGGTCAAGACCTTCCCCGAGTTCGGTCAAACCTGGTCGGCGCCGGTCGTTGCCAAGGTCAAAATCGACAGCCCGACGGTCAGCAGTCCCGATGACGCTGTCCTGATCGTCGGTGCCGGCTATGACACGTCGCACGACGCTACGGCGCATCCGACCGGCAACGACCTGGACGGCGCCGGTGTATTCATGCTCGATCTCGAAACCGGGGAGCCCATCTGGCGGGCCGGACGCGATGACGAAGCAGAACTCACCGTGGGCAAGATGCGCCGCGCTATCCCGAGCCGCATCTCGGTGATCGACCTCAATGGCGACAGCTATGCCGATCGCATGTACGCGGCCGATGTTGCCGGGCAAATCTGGCGTTTCGACATTACCAACGGCAAGAAACCCAAAGCGCTCGTGGCCGGCGGTGTCATTGCCCAGCTCGGTGCCGAAGGCATCGCCGAACCGTCGCCAGCCGATACGCGGCGCTTCTATAACGAGCCCGACGTCTCGATGTTCAAGGACTCGCGCCAGGAACGACGTTTTCTCGCAATCAACGTCGGCAGCGGTTATCGGGCGCATCCGCTGGATAACAGCGCCGCTGACCGATTTTACTCGCTGCGTGACGCCAACGTCTTCAATAAACTCTCACAGGACGAATACAACACCTATCCGGTCGTCAAGGAAAGTGACCTGATTGACGTTGCCGGGACCGTCGGTGCCGTCGTACCGGCAGGCGGCGACGGCTGGATGTTCACACTGCCGCCGTACGAAAAGGTGCTCTCTGCAGCGCGCACATTCGACAATCAGGTGTATTTCGTGACCTTCGAACCCAGGGTCAACGCAGACGATCCGTGTCAGGCCGGCCTTAGCCAGAACCGGCTGTACCGCGTCAACGTCGTAAACGGCGACCCGATCGTCGACTTCGGTGAGAATGCAACACCGTCACCCGAGGAAGCCGACGCGGCGCGCGTAATGCGCCTCGAGCAGGGGGGAATTGCGCCGCAGCCCGTCTTCCTGTTCCCGGGAGCGCCGGAAAACTGCACGGGAGACGCGTGCACACCGCCGCCGCTAGCCTGCGTAGGTGTAGAATGCTTCGATCCGGATTTCCCGAACAACCCGGTCCGCACACTATGGACTCAGGACGGCGTCGAGTAGCCGCGCTGCCCGCCGCCGCACCTTTCAGCTCAGGACTCTGTTATGACCCAAAATAGCCTGTACATCAAAATGCGCGGCGTAACGCTGCTCGAACTTATGATCGTCGTGGTCGTAATCGCGATCATCGTCACGGTCGCCATTCCAAATTACTTCGAGTTCTCGGCAAGGGCCAAGCGCGCCGAAGCCAAGTCGGCGTTGCTGCAGATCGCGACCAATCAGGAGCGGCAGTACCTGCAGAACAACCAGTATACGACCGACATGAGCCGCCTGGGTTTCGAGGACGCCGGCTGTAACACGAGCGGGTCCGGTGCCTACACTATCTGCGTCCCTGACGCGGACGCGAACACCTTCACGGCCACTGCAACCTGGATATTGGGCGGTACCGAAGAGGACAAGTGCGGCGTATTCCAGATCGACGGCCGCGGCGTCAAACGCTCAACGCCCGACACGGACTGCTGGACGCGAACGCGCTAGGTCCGTCCGAACTCAGCTGTTGTCGGATGCGCCCTGCGCGTCCTCCGTTTTGGCTGTCTCACGGCCGGAGATAAACAGCGAATCGATTATCAGGAGCACCGCGCCGACCGTGATCGCCGAGTCGGCAACGTTGAATGAAGGAAACGGCCAGCTTCCGAACCAGACCTGCATGAAGTCGGTCACGTAGCCGAGCCTGAGTCGATCGACCAGATTACCGACTGCACCGCCCAGGACGAGCGACAGGCCCGTAGCCAGCACCAGGTAGCGGCCGTCGCGTATTCGCCACAGCCAGACGCTGATAAGCACGCTGACCCCGACCGCAAGTACCACAAAGAACCAACGCTGCCAGCCTCCGGCATCCGCAAGCAGGCTCCATGCAGCACCGAAGTTTCGCTGATGCGTAAGGTTCATGAACGAGTTCAGCTCGACCGAGCCCAGGTACGGTATGTACTGAACGATCGCCCACTTGCTCAGTTGATCTGCGCACACGATCAGCACGGCCAGTACCATCCACAGTGCATAACGGTGTTTCGTATTGGTTTCGAACATCGGTTCTGCCTCTATCCTGTCCCGGGCCCTGTCAACCCTATGCAGCTTGCCTTGCAAGTATTTGACGCGCGTTGTCCGCATCCCGGTGCATTTGCGAAATCAATTCTTCCGCATCTGCGAACTTTTCGACGCCGCGAATAAACTCGACAAACTCGACGCGAATATACGCGCCGTAGATGTCTTCTGAAAAGTCGAACAAATGCACTTCCAGAACGGGTTTTTCGATGCCGAATGTCGGCCTTGTTCCAACGCTCGCCACGCCGTTGCGCGGGCGCCCGCCAAGCCCATGCACGCGGACTGCAAAAATACCGTCCACCGCCGACTGGCGTCGCCGCAAATCGACGTTGGCCGTTGGATAGCCCAGCGTGCGACCCACCTGACGCCCTCGAACGATACGCCCGGACATACTGTACGGGCGCCCCAGGAGTTCGGCCGCACGACCGCACTCGCCCGCCGCAAGAGCTCTGCGTATCGCAGTACTGCTCACTCGAACACCGTCCACGATAACGCTCGATATAGCCTCGACCTCGAAGTCGAGTACCTGGCCTGCGCGCTTCAGAGTTTCGGTATTTCCCGACCGCTGCCTGGCGAAATGAAAGTCGTCACCGACGATGACGTGCCGCGCGCGAAGCCCGTGGACGAGGATCTGGCGTACAAAATCCAGCGCCTCGATGCCGCGCATCGACGGCGAGAAGCGCGGACAAAAGAATACGTCCAGCCCGAACTCCGCGAGAGCCTCATACTTTTCACGAAAGCGCATCAGGCGCGCGGGCGGACTGTCGCCGCCGAAAAACTCTTTGGGCGTCGGTTCGAAGCTCATGACTACGGCCGCCAGATCCTTCTCTCCGGCCTGCTCCCGAACCTTGGCAAGCAAAGCCTGATGCCCCAGGTGGAGACCGTCGTAAGCACCGATCGTCACGACGCTGCCTCGCTCGAGTGACGCGTGTGGTAAGTCGCATGGGTGCCGGGCGAGATACATGGGCTGGACTATTCCTAATGCGGCCGCATTCCGAGCTGGGATGGACGCATGCCTAAGACAAACAGAGCGATGAGGTAAGTGACGACGCCTGCCGCCACGCTTAGCGCAAGCTTGAGAACCCGTTCCGCCAACGACGCGTCGAGCCACCATGACACAGGCTCCACAAGTATAATCAGGATTACGCACATTGCCACACCCGCAAGCGTGACCCGCAACAGCAACGCCAACCAGCCTTCGCCGTGCTCGATCACGGCTTCCCGGCGCAGTCCGCGATACAACAAGGCTGCGTTGAGAATTGCGGCGATAGAGATCGCCAGCGCCAGTCCCGCATGAGCGGCGGCATGACCCGCGCGGGTTAGGTACCAGGCCAGAGTTACGCTCAATACGAAGTTGACGGCGAGCGCTATCAAACCGATACGCACCGGCGTGACCGTATTCTCACGGGCGAAATAGGCCGGCGCCAGGATCTTCACGAAAGAGAAGCCGATCAGACCCAGCGCAAATGCCTTGAGAGCGAGCGCCGTCAGCATCACGTCTTCCGCCGAGAACGCACCGCCGTAGAAAATGCTTGCCACGAGCGGCTCCGCCAATAGCACCAGACCTGCGGCGGCGGGCGCTGCGATCAGCAGCACGAGCCGCATCGACCAGTCGAGCGTCGCCGAAAACGCCGCATGCGACTGCGTAGCATGATGCCGTGACAGGTATGGGAGCGTAACGGTCGCGAGCGCAATGCCGAATAATCCCAGCGGAAACTCCATCAGCCGGTCCGCGAAATACAGAAGGCTGATTTTCCCGACACCCAGCATCGACGCAATGATACCGCCCACAAGGATGTTGAGCTGCGCTACGGAGGAACCGAAGACAGCCGGCAACATGAGCCTGGCGGCCCGCCTGACGCCGGCATGTGCCGGCTGCCAGCGCGGCCAGCGCAGCATTCCGAGCGACTTCAGGAACGGCAGCTGAAACAACAACTGCAGGATGCCGGCAACCAGGACGGCATACGCCAATGCCATGCCGGGCTCTTCCAGCGCGGGCGACAGCCAGATGGCAAAAGCGATCAAAACGACGTTCAGAATGACGGGCGTAAACGCCGGCGCGGCAAAGCGCCCGTGAGTGTTGAGTACGCCGCCGGCCAGGGCCGTCAGGGAGACGAAAAACAGATACGGAAACGTAAACTTGAGCATCAGCGACGCGAGCTCGAGGCGCCCGTCCTCGCCGATGAAACCCGGCGCCACGGCGATGACCAGCAACGGCGCGGCGAGGACACCCAGCAGCGTGACGAGAAAGAGAACGGCGCCCAGGGTACCCGCCGTGGCCGCCACGAACTCCCGGGCTTCTTCATCGCTATGCCGTTCGCGATAGCGCGCCATGACCGGGACGAAGCCCTGCGAAAAAGCACCCTCGGCAAAAAAGCGCCGGAGCATGTTCGGGATGCGGTTCGCAACCAGGAATGCATCCATGACAAGGGAGGCGCCGAACATTCGCGCAAACACGACGTCGCGGACGAGCCCCAGAATCCGCGACAGCAGCGTCATTGCGCTGACCGTGGACGTCTTTTTCAGCAACCCCAGCGACGTACTTTTGCCCGCAGGATCCGCGGCATTCGGCGATTGTGGCTCCTGAGCAGTCATCTGGTTCGGCAGTCTAGCAACAAAGTCATTAATAATCAGATATTTACGAGCCGATCAGGGCAAGGAACAGATGGCGAAAAAGCATTGACAAGAGGCCTGTCTCTGCGAATAATACGCGGCTCTCTGCACATCGGATACGGTTTACTTCAACGTGGCAAACATCAAATCGGCGCAAAAGCGCGCCCGCACCGCAGAAAAGACGCGCAAGCACAACATGGGCCTGCGCTCCAAGATGCGTACCAAGATCAAGAACGTCCTCAAGGCCGTCGAGGCTGGCGACAAGGACGCGGCACAGGCTGCCTATAAGGAAGCAGTGCCGGTCATCGACAGCATGGTCAACAAAGGCATTGTGAACAAAAACAAGGCGGCGCGGCACAAGAGCCGGCTCAATACCCGCGTCAAACAGCTGGTTGCCTGAAGGCTGACAACAGCGGCCGGAATGGAAGACGGACGCTCCAGCCTGACCCGCCGCAGAACCGCAGCACCTCTTCCGGAGACGACCGGACCCGGATACGCAAAAGGCCCGCTTCCAGCGGGCCTTTTATTTGCGCCGGTATTTGCGCCCGTATTTGTGCCCGACTCCGCCGAACGTAGCCTGGCCTCAGGCGTCCGAGAGCTCGCGCGCCTCTTCGAGGGACCGCATGACGGCTTGTGCGAGTTCTTCGGTACCTTCGCCCGTGGCGGCACTAATGAGATGGACCGGCCCTTGCCAGTCCAGCTCCGTCACTACACGATCGC
>JBCBSC010000042.1:0-26081 GCA_039819385.1 Pseudomonadota bacterium
ACGCGACTCGCACGAAAATTGCGGTTCGACCCCGTTTTTGTTCACGACCCCACTTTTGTTCAAACGGCATCCGCGCGCGCCTCACTTTGCTCAGGACGCCCGAGCAGCAGGTCCCAGAGATAACGCATTCTGCGGAAGAAGTCGATCTGCAGCATGTACAGCGCGGGTATCAGGAACAGCGTTATCACCGTCGCAAACACGATCCCGAAACTGATGGATATCGCCGTTGGAATTACAAACTGTGCCTGCGTGCTCTTTTCGAGCAGGATCGGGGTTAGACCGGCCGCCGTCGTGAACGAGGTGAGGACAATGGCGCGGAAGCGCCTGGTGCCCGACTCGATCACGGCCTGTCGCACCGGAACGCCGGCCAGCCTTGCCTTGTTGATGAAGTCGACCATGATCAAGCTATCGTTGACGACCACGCCCGCAAGCGCAACCAGACCGAAAATCGAGAACATGCTGATCGCTTTGCCCATCAAAATGTGACCGACAACGGCGCCGATAATGCCGAAGGGGATGACGGACATGATGATGAAAGGCTGGCTGTAAGAATGCAGCGGCACGGCGATCAGCGCGTAGATGAGAAACAGCGCCGCAACCGCCGCGATGGCAAGATTGGCCAACAGCTCGCCTTCCTCCTCGCTCCCGCCCTCGAGACCGTATTCCACGCCCGGGTAGCGGACGAGCAGCCCCGGGATGAAGTCTTCGCTGAGCGCGCTGATGACTTCGCCGGGCTCGGTGCTCTCCTTGTCGACTTCGGCGGTTACCGTTACGGTGCGCGCGCGATTCAGGCGCTGTATCGTGGCGAAACTCTCGCCGTAGCTGACTTCCGCGACGGCCTCGAACGGCACCTCTTCACCCGACGGCGTGCGGATACGCATGTTCTCGAGATCCGAAATCGAGCGCCGTTCGCTACGCGGGTAGCGCACCATGACCTTGAGTTCGTCCTTACCGCGTTGAATGCGCTGCGCCTCCTCGCCGAAAAAGGTTTGCCGGACCTGACGGCCGAGCGAAGACATAGTCAAACCCAAGGCCTCTGCTGCGGGCTTGATAGTCAGCTTCAGCTCTTCGCTGCCGGAGGCGAAGGAGTTATTGATGTCGTACACACCGTCATAGCGCGCCAGCTCCTGCTCGAGTTCGGCCGCCGCCGCTTTCAAGGTATCGTAGTTGTTCCCGGCGAAGCGAAACCCGAGCGGCGGGCCGCCGCCAATATGCCCCGCATCGGTGAAGCTGAGTTCCTTGACACCGGGGATCTCCCCGACGCGCTCGCGCCATCGATCGACGATCTCCGTGTTCTTGAGTTCGCGGCCGGTATCGCGCGGGAACTCGGCAAACAATTGCGCGCCGGTATCGCCATTGCTGAATGCGCCGAGATTTTGAATGAGCGGCGGTTTGCCGGGATTATCCCGTTGGTACTCTTCGTTCATCGCAAGCAGCGCCTGCTCGATGCGCGCAGCCGCCGCGTTCCTGGTCTCGGGCGCAGTTCCCGACTGCATGTCGAGCGTTACTTCGACAAAGTCCTGCGGCACGTCGGGAAACAGCACAAAACGCGTCATGCCGCCGGCAATGAATCCTATCGTCACGATAAACGCCGCCACGAAGATCGACAGCGTGACGCCACGATTGTCTACCGCGCGTTCCAGCAGAGGTTTGTAATGGCGATGAATCAACGCCTGCAGGCCATGCTGAACATGGCGCTGTATCTTGAGAAAAAACCGCGGCGCTCGTTCCTTCAAGGGTATGGCGCGCTGCGGCCTGAAAAGGTCGTCCTCGTCGACGTCCGCAATCTTCGCATGTACGAGGTGGGCCGGAAGTATTAATTTCGACTCGATGAGCGAGAAAAACAGGCAGGCCACGACCACAAAACCCATCGCCTCGAAGAACGAGCCTGCGGGCGGCCCCACGAACAGCAGCGGCGTGAACGCTGCGATGGTCGTCAGCACACCGAAGGTCGCAGGCAGAGCAACCTGTTTGGCGCCGAGGATAACGTTATCGAGGGTATGGCCTTCAGCCCGAATACGGGTATAGACGCTCTCCCCAATGATAATCGCGTCGTCCACGACGATACCCAGCACCATGATGAAACCGAACAGGGAAATTACGTTGATCGTTACCGGCCACAACGGCATGACCCACAGAGCGCCGAGGAAGGTAATCGGCAGGCCGATAATCACCCAGAACGCCACCTTCATGCGCAGGAACAGCGACAGCACGATGAACACGAGCAGCGCGCCTGAAACGATGTTGTCCAGCATCATGTCCAGCCGACCGCTCAGGTAGTAGGACAAATCGATCCAGGTATCCATCTTCACGCCGGGGGGCAGCGTCTCGCGCCGCTCTGCGACATACTCCTTGACGGCCGCCGCCGTTTTCAGCTCGTTTTGCTGGCCGCCCGCCGTCACCTGCAGCGTGGCGGTCGGCTCGCCGTTGAAACGGCCGAAACTCTCGGTCTCGACAAAACCGTCGTCGATCTCGGCAATTTCGCCAAGGGTCAGGCGGGTCCCGTCAGCGTATGTCCGCAAGACGATGTCGGCGTATTCCTGGCCCGTATAGACCTGGCCTTCAGTCCGCAAGCGGATGTCGCCGCCGTCCGCCTTGATAGAGCCGCCCGGAAGATCGACCGACGAGTCCTTGATCGCCTGTGAGATCTCGCTCATCGTGAGGCCGTACTCGCGCAGCGTCAGCTCCGATACTTCAACGCTGATCTCGTAGTCACGGCTGCCGAGATATTCGACGTTGTTGATGTCTGGGTGCCGCATGAGGTCGTCACGAACTTCCTGCCCAAGCGCCTTACGTCCGAACTCGTCCAGATCGCCGTAGATTGCAACGAGAATGACCGGATTACGGAACTCGACTTTCGATACGACCGGCTTTTCGGCCAGCGCCGGAAAAGTGTCGATGGCGTCGACGCGGATCTTGATTTCGTTGAGGAGCTGGTCGAGATCGTAGTCCGCTTCGATCTCGGCGGTCACGGTGCCGCTGTCTTCGAAGGCCCGGCCGACAATGCGCTTGATACCCTCCAGGTCCTGGATCGCCTCCTCGATCTTGACGACCACACCCTCCTCGACTTCCTGCGGCGCGGCGCCGAGATAAGGCACGGTCACGTTGACCCAGTCGATCTCGAACTTGGGCTGCATTTCCTTGCGGATGGACATAGCCGAAATCAAGCCTGCCGAGACGATGAACAGCATGAGCAGGTTTGCCGCCACGTGATTCGCGGCGAACCAGGCAATAATGCCCTTGAGATCGGTAACGCCCGGCGTGTTCTTCATCCCCCGTCCTCGCCGGAGAGCGCAATCCGGGGCGCATCGTCGCCACTCTGCGGATCGAGCGTCGTGCGTACGGCCATGCCGTTGATCGGATTCTCCAGCGCGGTCGTAACAATGCGCTCACCCGCCAGCGACGTGTCCAGCAAATAGGCGTAATTGGCATCGAATCGAAACACCTCGACTTCGCGGATGCTAAGACGGTTGTCGCCGTCCACGAACACGAGCTTGTTCGAACCGCGGATAGTCGAGCGCGGCACACGTATCAGTTCGTCCGGCGCCACTCCCTGAATGGCCGCGGCCACGAAACTGCCGATGGGCAGCGGCGGAACGTCGGTTTCAAAACCGTAGGGATCTTCGACCCGTGCGACCGCGTAGCTGACGCGGCTGTTTTCGTCGACAACCCCTTCACTACGTACGATACGGGCAGACCATTGCTCGGACCGGCCGAGGCGGGTCGCACTGAGCGTGACCGCCTGACCCTCCACACGCTCGCCGGTACCTACCGTACGTGCATCGGGCAGCGCTACGAACGCAAGGTCCTGATCCGTCAACGGCAAGCGGATTTCAGCGTAGTCCGTCGCAAAGGTAACGCCAAGGCGGGTGCCCGGGTTCACAAACTGACCGAGATCGGCCTCCTTGTTCCGCACCATGCCGGCGTACGGCACCCGTATGTAGGTGCGCTCCAGGTTGCGTTCCGCGCGTTCCAGATCGGCAATGGCCGCGGCCAGCGCCGCCGATGCGGCAGCGTACTCAGCCTCGGCGCGAAAGCCTTGCGAGCGCAGCTTGTAAGCCCCGTCGTGTTCGATCTGCCGCTGATTCACGAGCGCTTTGGCGCTGTCCACGGCGCTGCGGTAGTCCGTTGGGTCGATCCGCATTAGGGTTTCATTCGCCGCAAACACGCCGCCAGCCACGAATTTGGGCGATACATCGACAATTGCGCCGGAAATCTCGGCGCTCAGCACGGTCTCGGTGCGCGGCATCACTGTGCCCTGGGACCGAATCGCGATTTCGATGGCCGAGGGCTTGAGTTCGAGGGCCTCGACGAGCATGGCCAGCCCGATATCCTCGCGCTTTTCCGGCTCCGGACGCGACAGCGCGAGTACCGCGGCCACGGCCAGCGCCGACAGCAGAATCCCGGCGATCAGCAGAAGTCGTTGCAGTCCGCGCCCCATTTACGTTTTCCTCGTTTGTGCAGTGCAGTATTGTGCTTGCTTTGAATGTAAATCACAGTAATTGTTCGTCCGAATTTGCAGCATACTAGCGCTCCAGGGCCCGGGTTTTGCGTAAATTCCGTCTGCTGTTACAAAGTGCATCAATAGTGGCCGCGGCGGCTCCCCGGGCGGCGTATTACCGACAAACGCGCCGGTCGCAATTTCTGTGACATAACTCCATGAAATACTGTCCGTCTCCCAGCACACTCGGGGCCTCAAGACGCTATGGCGCGGTCGTGCGCCCTCTGCCCGGAAAGCCGCCGTATGTTCGAACAGCAGTTTGGCCTGAAAAAACGCCCTTTTGGCAGCCACGCCGTCGGTGCCGACGTCTTCGTCGGGCCACAAACCGCGCGCCTGATCGGGCGCGCCAAGAAGCTGTTCGCCGAGCCCGATGCCGTGCTGTGTGTAACGGGACCGGTCGGTTCGGGAAAATCCACGCTGGTCGCGCGCGCCCTGAGTGCCGTAGGCCTGCAGCATACGGTTATCCAGATCGGCCGGATAAAGCTCGGGCCCGATGAAGTACTCGAATTCCTGCTGCGTGAGCTGGGGCTCAAACAAATGCCCGCGGGCACGATTCAGAAGCTGACCGTATTCCGCAAGTTGCTCGACAAGTTCGCGGAGAACGATATCCGGCTGTTTGTCGTGGTCGAAGACGCGGAGCGTCTGGGCAAGGTCGCGCTCGCCGAACTGGAGACGCTGACCTCGACCGACTCCGGAGTCTCGAACGGGGGCAATCTCGTACTCATGGCCGAGGAGCCGCTAACGGAATCGTTGAAGGAACCGGCGCTGGCCCGACTGCGCCAGCGCGCGCGTCTCCACTACGCCATGGCCCCAATGACATGCGCCGAAGTGCGCGGCTATCTGACCCACGGTATCCGACAGGCAGGGGGCGAGATCGCCGATGTCATGGAAGACGATGCGGTCGTCGCATTACACGCACTGTCTGAAGGCATTCCGAGAGTCCTCAACAACCTCGTCAGTTCGTCCCTCGTGGCACTTGCGGAAACCTCGGAACCCCGTCTCGGCAGAGAGAGGGTCGTGCAAATCGCGGCCGATGAGTACGGCATCGAGAGCGAGATACCGGAGACGATGCCGCAGCCCACGCAGCCGGTTGCGACGGAAGACGACACGAACGACCGCAAGACCCCGGAAACGGAGCCCGATGACGTCCTTGTCGAAGCTGCCAATGCATTCGAGGCCGCGGAACAGACGGCCAGCACATTGCAGGGCGTAGCCGAAGCCGAAGCAGAGCCGTTACAGAAGCCCGAACTCGCGGCAGACTTGCGGCCGGCGGAGGCTGAGCGTGTTGCTGACGAGCCCGCGGCAGTACAAGTCGAACCTGTCTCTGACGAGCCCGCGGCAGCGCGGATCGAGCCTGCCGGCGAGGCCCCCGCAGCGGCGCAGGTCGAGCCTGCCGCCGACGAACCCGCAGCAACGGATGTCAGGGTTACCGAGCACAGCGAAGAGACGGCCGGCGCTTCGACGCTGCTGCCCGAAGAACCACCGAAGGAGCTGGCAGAGCCCGCCACGGTGGACTCTGAGTCGGGTGACTTCGCGATTCCGGAACTCATACAGGACACGCTGCCCGATCTCGAAATTCTCGCGCCCGAGCTTGCAAACAGCGCGCTCGAACAGCAGGCGGCAGCCGCCGTTGCAGACGAAGATGCGGCAGCGGCCGTAATCGACGCGCAGCCCGCCGAAGCGGACAGCCTTGCGGCGGACGACGGCGAAATACCGGTACTGACGGCTGCTGCACCGCCAGCAGCGGTCTTGCCCCGCGACGACGAGTCACCGCCGGCATCGGTCGACGCCGCGATCGGGACGCAGGAGCCGAATACCGCCGGCGACGATATCCCGACGCTGTTCGACTCGGCTATTAGCGCGGCACCCTCCCGCGACTCGGATTCCGGCACTGCGGAACGGGCGGCCGAAGACGACTTGCCCGCCTGGGACCGCGATCCGACGCTCGCCGAACTGACTCCCGATCTCGACGCGCTCGAAAACGCAATGGCAACCGCAAGAGGGGCGGCCCCGAAAACACCGCTTCCGGCCAAGCCCGCGGACAAGGACAAGGAACCGGACGGGATTCCAACGATAACGCTCGACGACTCCATTCGCCGCAAGATCGACATAAGCGAACAGACCGAGCAGGCGCCCGCTGCACCCGGGCTGACCGAGGCCGAGTCCGCAACGTCCGAGGCCAGCCCAATGATAGACACGGTCGCCGAGGACCTTTCCGGCAAACCCGGCAGGGCCGATGCAGAACTCGAGCGAATTGCCAACGAGCTGTCGAAAGCCAAGACGCTCGAAGATGTCGACGACAAACTCGCGGAGACGCTGTTCGGCGAGGAGTTTACGATGCTCGCGGCTGAAGTCGTCGCGAACGCGCCGCCGGAGGAACCGGCCAATGAGGCCAGCGCAAACCAGGCGCCGGAACCGGACGCGCCCGTGGAATTGTCGCTGGCGGAAACCTCAGCCGGGATGACGCCTCCCGACGTCGGCGCGAATGCGGCGGACGAACCGAACCTCGAGAGCGAATTCAAGGAGACCTGGGGAGACAACTCACTGGAGGTCTCGATCGAAACGGATACCGGCGGTGGCATGGACCTTTCCGCTTCGCAACGTCTTGCCACGGTTCGCGCCCTCAACGCGGGCACGACCGCGACGGTAAACGGCAACGGTACGGCAGCTAAAGCGCCCGGGAACGAACCCGAGCCGATCGAGGATCAGATCAACACGTCGATTACACAGACGCTCAAGGCGCTCAGCAGCAGCCAGATCGAAGACCTCGACGATGACGAAGAGGAGCAAAAGTCCGGCTTTTTCAGTCGTTTCCGCAAATCCTGACTCTCGATCGCTCATTCGGGCAGTGTCCATTCCGCCGCTTTTTTGAGACACTCTACGGCTAGCCAGTACGTGCGCAAGACAGCGGTTTCTCGCCGCGGAGACCGGTGCATGAAGAACAAGCAAGGCACAGCGCCCGCCAAACCGCCGCAGGACGACAGCGACGACCCGCAAACGGCACTCGACGTGTGGAGCTACGCCGCGCGCAACCGGATCGATCGCTCGAACATCGAAGCCTGTCTCCCGCTGATACTGAGCGCGGCCGGCGGACTCGGTATCGCACCGTTTGCGGCCATGCGTTTCATGGAAGGCAACTGGCTTGCGGGGATCGTGGACACGCTGCTCATTGCGGGCATCGCGCTTCTGGGCTGGCTCGTGTACCAGACGCGCCAGGTCCGCCTCGCCTCAATCGCAATATCGGTGTTGTGCGTATGCGGCGTGTTTGCGACCGTATACTTCAGCGGACCGCAGCAGGTCTATTGGGCCTATCCGGCGCTAATGGCCATTTTCTACCTAAGTCGGCCCAATGAAGCGATCCTGTTGTCGCTAGGCATGATCGTGGGACTCGTTCCCGCATACGTGCCAAGCCCCGACAAAGTCGAAACGGGCACGGTGTTCATTACGATCGTCGTAATGTGCGCTTTTGGTTATGCATTCTCGCTCGTAACCCGCCGGCAGCGCGGAGAACTCATAAAGCTCGCGACCAAAGACCCGCTGACGGGGGCTGGCAATCGCCGCGCGCTGGAGCGAAAACTCGACGAAATTGTCGCGAAACGGACGCGAGCGCCGCGCAAGGCATCGCTGATCATGCTGGATCTCGATCACTTCAAAGCCGTCAACGACGCCCACGGTCACGCGACCGGCGATCTTATCCTCAAGAGTCTGACCGAAATCATCAACCTGCGCATACGCATTACCGACAGCCTGTTCAGAATCGGCGGCGAAGAATTTGTCGTGGTCCTCGACGGCGAGGACAAGCAACACGCCAGCCACCTGGCCGAACAGCTACGCACGCTGGTGCAGGCCAACGAACTCGTTCCCGGCCAGGAAGTCACCATATCGCTAGGCGTCGCCGAGTTGGTAAAAGACGAGACGCGTATGCAGTGGCTCGAACGCGCCGACGAGGCGATGTACCGCGCGAAGCGCCGCGGCCGCAACATTACGAGCCTTGCCTCCTGAACGACGGAAGGTCCGCGCTCAATACCCACGCTCGACAAGCCGTCGCGGGGCACTCTAGGGCAGCTTCGACTCTATGTAGCGTTTGACAACTCGTTCTAGCGCTGCGAGCGGCAGCGCTCCGTTGCTCAACAGAACGTCGTGAAACTCGCGAAGGTCGAAACGCTCGCCGAGCGTCTCTTCGGCCTCGCGTCTCAACGCCCATATCTCGAGTTCGCCCAGCTTGTACGCCAGCGCCTGGCCGGGCCACGAGATGTAACGGTCAACCTCCGCGCGAATGTTGCCCTCGGACAGTCCCGTGTTATCCGTCATGTACTCGATCGCCTGGGCCCGCGTCCAGCCCTTGGCATGTATGCCCGTGTCCACGACCAGGCGACAGGCACGCCACATTTCGTAGCTCAAGCGCCCAAAGTGCTCATACGGCGTGCGGTATATCCCCATCTCCACGCCGAGTTTCTCGGTATACAGCGCCCAGCCTTCGCCGAAGGCGCTGAAGTAGAGATCGCGCCGAAAGGCTGGCACGTCGGACATCTCCAGCGCCAGCGCAGCCTGATGATGATGCCCGGGTACGGCTTCATGCAGCGTCAGCGACGGCAGCTCATACAGCGGGCGCTGATCAAGCGCGTGTGTGTTCAGCCAGTACGCGCCGCCAACAGCGCCGTTTAGCGGAGCGCCGAAGTACGCGCCGGTCGTATAGTTCGGGGCGATCTCCTCCGGCACCGGGACCACGCCGTAGCTTTGCCGCGGCAGCTTGCCGAAGAAACCGGGCATCTGATAGTCGATCCGTTTGGCGATCCACGCCGCCTCCTTGAGCAGCTCCTCGGGCGTACGCGCGTAGAATCGGGGATCGGTGCGCAGGAACTCGGTGAACTCGTCAAAGCTGCCGTCAAAGCCGACTTCCTCGATGATCGCCAGCATCTCCGCACGAATCCGCGCGACCTCGCCAAGCCCAATGCGATGTATCTCTTCCGCGTCGACGTCCGCGAGCGTGGTGTAGCGGCGAATCTGGAACTCGTAGTAGTCCGTTCCGCCAGGCAGTGCCGAAGCCCCAATCGTCTCGGATGCCTCGTACTCACTCTCCAGGAAGTCTGCGAGCCGGGCAAACGCCGGGAAAACCTGTTCCGCAATGAGCACCCGCGCGCGCTCCGAAAGATGCGCGTGCTCCTCGGCGCCCATCCTCTCCGGCTTATCCGCAAACACCGCGAACAAGCTGCTGTCTTCGGGACGTTCTTTCACCTGCGAACGCAGCGTCGGTACGACGCCGTCGATTACCACCTTCGGCAACACGAAACCGGTTCGCGACCCGGCCCGCATGTTGTCGACGTTTTCGTCGAAATAGCGCGGAATATCGGCCAGACGCGCGAGATAGTCTTCGTAGTCGTCCCGGTCTTCCATCCTGACGCCGTTGCCGGCGGTCAGAGCATTCATGAAAAAACCGGAGAAGGTGTTGAATGGAATACGCCGCAGTTCGCGCTCGGCCGCACCGACCGAATCGAGCAGCACCCACTCGAAGAGTTCGGCGTTGATTCGATCGGTTTCCGTGAACTCCGCGCGATCGAGATCCGCGAGCCGGCGCAGCAGCGCACGTTCCGAGTCGAGCCGACGCCGCTCCGACGAAGGCGTAACCGAACCGAAGCGACTATTGAAAAGGTCGATACCGCTGCGGGTCGCCGCCACGGGGTATTCGGCCAGGTAGTACTCCCAATACTCGGCCATGAGTGCGTCGAGTGCGGCGTTCTCGGCATCGGCCGAGAGAGGACTGAACAGCGCCGCGGAAGCCAGCGGCAGGACGATCATTCGGCGATAAAATCCTCGCATAAGCTGCATACCCTGGCGTGCGCCGCGGCCCTGCGCAACGGACGGGCGTAGCGCCCGGCGAACGCTTGACCGTTGCTGGTTAGTCTTCGAGTTCGGACAAGGCCTCGAGGCGCGCCGCCTCAAACTCGTCTCCGGGCGCCCACTCCGGCATTTCGTCCGCATTGGCGATCGCAAGCCCGGTCCAGAAGCCAAGCTCGGTATCCGCGATCATGCCGTCGAAGTTCCACGTATCGTCGTATTCGTCGGACGGCTGGTGGTAATGCACTTCAGTGTAATGATTGAGCTGCTCGCGCCCCCAGTCCGCCGGACGATCGACAAACTCGGTGCCTGTATCCAGATACATCGCAGGCACCCCGATCTTGGCGAAGCTAAACTGATCGGAACGGTAGAAATAGCCTTTGTCCGCATACTGGTCGGGCTTCACTACCCGGCCCTGCTCTTCCGCGATCATCTCCACGATACCGTCGATCGACGATTTGCCGAGGCCAATGAAAGTCACGTCGTGGGTGTGGCCCCAGATATTGCCGCCGTCGTAATTGAGGTTGGCGGCAATTCGCCCGGGCGCAAACGTCGGGTTCTCGGCGTAGTATTTCGAGCCGAGCAGGCCCTGCTCCTCGGCGCCGACCATCGCAACCAGAATTGAGCGGCGCGGCGCCTCCGGCATAGAGCGGATGGCTTTCGCCATCGACAGAATTTGTGCCACGCCCGACGCGTTGTCCATGGCGCCGTTGTAAATCGTGTCGCCGTCATCGTTCGGCGTGCCGATACCCAGATGGTCGTGGTGCGCGGTGTAGATAACGACCTCGTCCTTGAGCTCCGGATCGCTGCCGGGTATTAGACCAAGTACGTTTGCCGTGCTCGTGCGGTTGATCGCAACGTCCATACCGAGACTCGTCGTGATGCCCAGAGGCACGGGTTCGAAGTCGCGGTTGTAGGCAGCCTCACGCAATTCGTCGAGATCCAGCCCGGCCATCGCAATGAGTTTGCGTGCCGCATCTTCCGTCACCCAGCCTTCGACCTGGCTGCGTGGCTCGTCGCCCGCCGGCAGTTCGAACTGCTCGCCGGTCCACGAGGTCTGCACAACCTGAAACGGGTAACCCGCTGACGGTGCAGTGTGAATGATGATGGCCCCGACGGCGCCCTGCCGCGCAGCCGACAGGTACTTGTAGTCCCAGCGGCCGTACCAGAGCCGCGTCTCGCCGGCGAACAGCTCAGGATCCCAGTCGGGGTCGTTGTTCATCATGACCAGAACCTTGCCGCTCAAATCCGCGCCCTTGTAGTCGTCCCAGTCGTACTCCGGCGCCTGAATGCCGTAACCGACAAACACCAACTCGGCATCGCTGAACTCGGCGCGCTCGGCCTGGACGCCGCTGCCGACGATAAAATCGTCCCACTGCTTAAGGGTTAGATCTTCACCGTGGCCCGAGAAGGCCCATTCGGGCGGCTGTGAGGCGTTGATACCCAGCAGGTCGAAGCTCTGTTCCCAGCTGCCGTCGGCCGCTCCGGGCTCGAGACCGGCCTCTTTCATCCGCTCGACGATATAATCGCGGGCCATCTTGTCGCCGACACTGCCGGGGCCGCGGCCCTCGTAGCGATCGTCGGAGATCTCCTTGATGATGTCGCGCATATAGTCGGCCGAAATGGTCTGCACGGCGGCGTCCGCTGCGGGATTGCCTCCGGCGAGTTCGAGCGCGACAGGGGATTCGCTCGCTGCGGGCGCGGCCGGCGCCGCGGTTTCGTTCGGCGACTCGCCACAGCCCGCCAGCAAAGCTATCGCCAGAGCGCTGGCGACCAAAGACCTACCTGAATTCAATGGACTCTCCCGGTTTTGTCAAGAGTGTTGCCAACGCGCGTTATACACGCTGACGGCTGCGGAGCCAATTGCGAACTGTCGCGAAACGTCGCCGGAACCGGGGACACGCTTCAATAACGACGCCCGCGAACCGGCACCTCGTAGCGGCCGTCGGCGCCTATGAACCAGGACGCGAACATGCTGGTCAGGCTGACGACTATCGCGCCGAGCATCGCCGAACCGAGACCGGCGACGGCAAAACCGGGCAGCAAAGCGGCCACCAGGGCAAACATCAAACCATTGAGCACAAAGATAAAAAGCCCCAGCGTCACGATCGTGAGCGGCAAAGTCAGGAAAAACAGCACGGGCCGCACGACGGCATTGACGATCCCGAGCAGCAGCGCAGCCAGGATAAACGACCCGGTGCCGCTGATCGCGACTCCCGAGAGGAAACGCGATGCCAGATACAGCCCCAGCACGATAATCAGCAGTCTTAAGATAAATCCGCGCACAAGCGGCTCCCGGAAGGCGTAAGGCCAGCCTCGCTAGCTCCAGTGTTCGGTCATCCGTGGTCTGGCCTCGGGCCGCATCAGCAGCATATGTACGTTGCCGATTGCGCGCTCCGCGAAGCCTCCCTCGCAGTAACACAGATAATACTGCCACATGCGAATAAATGCTTCCGAATAGCCGAGCTCGCGAACTTCGTCGAGCCGCGCAAAGAAGCCTTCCCGCCAGGCGTTGAGAGTGGTTGCGTAGTGCGGCCCGATGTCCTCGATGTGCACGGCCCGCATGTCCGTCACGCGGGTCAGCGACTCGGTCATGCCGGTAACGGAGGTCAGACAGCCGCCCGGGAAGATGTAGCGATTGATGAAATCCACGCCTTTCTTGTAACGCTCATAGTGCTGATCGGCGATCGTGATCGCCTGCAGCAGCATTTGCCCGTGCGGCTTGAGTAACCGTGCGCACTTGGCGAAGAAGGTATCGTGGAATTTGTGCCCTACCGCCTCGATCATCTCGATCGAGACCAGCTTGTCATACTCGCCGTCGAGTTCCCGATAGTCTTTCAGCAGCAGCGTAATCCTGTCCTCGAGACCGTGCTTGCGAATCGCCGCGTCCGCGTAGTCGAACTGCTCCTTCGAAATCGTGGTCGTCGTTACGTGGCAACCGTATTGCTTCGCCGCGTGTATTGCGAAACCGCCCCAGCCGGTGCCTATCTCGACTACGGAGTCCTCGGCGCTCAGCCCCAGCTTGCGGCAGACGAGGTCGAGTTTCTCGACCGACGCTTCCTTCAGACTCATACCCGGACGCGAGAACACGGCGCTCGAGTACATCATCGTGTCATCGAGCCACAGGGAATAGAAGCTGTTGCCGAGATCGTAGTGCGCCGCGATATTGCGTTGGCTGCCACGCTTGGTATTGCGATTGAGCCAGTGCAGAAGACGCTGCAGCGGCCGCGTAAACATCGCTGCGCCGGAGTCCATGTTGAGCAGCACGTGGCTGTTCCTGAGCAGAATACGGACGAGCGCGGTCAGATCGCTGCAGGTCCAGTAGTTGTGGATCCAGGCTTCGCCCGAACCGATCGTGCCGCCAAACGCTACCTCGCTATAGAAGCGCGGATCGGTCACCGTAATGTGCGCAGTCAGCGGCACTGCATCCGTCGGCGCTCCGTACTTCTGCGTCTCGCCGTTCTCGGTAAAGACGATTTCGCCCTGCCGGACCTCCTTGAGCCGCGAGCGGATTACCCGGCGGGCAAGTTTGTCGAGGCCGCTGGGCTTGCGTGTTGCTTCGAGGAACGACTTGGAATCGATCGATACTTCTTTCATCTGCTTGCTTTCATCTACTTGTTTTTATCTACGTGCTTTCATCGACTGGTCGTGGCGATCTTCTGCCGCTTGTCCGGATGCGGATATATCGGGCAGCGCTTGATCCAGAGCTTGAGCGCCTGCCAGTAAATACCCGCCGATACCTTGGCCGTCATAAACGGAAATATTAGCAAAACCCGTGCCAGCGAGCGGCCGTTGATCTCGGTGCGGGTCAGATTGATTGCCGCATCGAAAAAGCGCTTGCCGTCCTTGAGGTTTGCCATATACACCGACAGCCGGTCGCCCGGCGAACCGAAACACCAGTCGTAGTCGAGCTCCATCGGCATGAACGGCGACACGTGCATTTTCTTTTCGGGTCTGAAACGCTGCACGCGGCCTTTGCCGACGCTCGCGGAACGCGGCAGCACGTAGGTATCGCGCTCGCCCCATGGCGTGTTGCTCACCTCGGCAACGATCGTCTCCACACGCTTGCCGTCGCTCGAGTAGCAGTAATAGAAGCTAACCGGATTGAAGCAGTAGCCGAAGTAGCTCAGGTTCGTCAACAGCCGTATCGGGCCGTCGGGACGTTCGCCGGTCTCCCGCTCGACCAGCTCACAGACGGCGTCCTTTAGCGACCTGTCGGGCGCACCCAGGTGGTCGCTGCGACGAAAACGCGCCAGGGCGGGCCGCCGCACGGACCAGAACCAGCGGCGCTCGAACAGCTTGGGAAGTTCGTCCAGATCGAGATACAACATGAACACCCGATAACGGAACTTGTGCTCGACGGGCGTTACCCGTGAATGTCTAACCCGCCCTTCGTAGATGCAGCTGTCCATCGATCAGCCTCTCCTCGAAGTGTTCGACGGCGTTGAGCGCGCTGACTACGCCATCTTCGTGAAACCCGTGGCGCCAGTAAGCGCCGCAGAAAAAAGTCCGTCCAACGTTTACTTCGCTCTGCCGCGCCTGCGCCGCCACGGCTGCGCGCGAAAACACCGGATGCTCGTACCGTACCCGGCGAATTATCCGCTGCGGGTCGATGGCGTCGGTGTTGTTGAGCGTAACCATATATTGCCGCCGGCTGTTCAGGCCCTGCAGTATATTCATGTTGTACGTGACGGCAACGTGCTGCCGGCCGTCAGTCGGCACGTGATAATTCCATGCCGCCCAGGCTCGCCGCCTCCGCGGCATGAGCGATTCGTCACTGTGCAGTACCGCCTCGTTGCCCTGATAGCGAATCGCCGACAGTACTTCGCGCTCCGCTGCGCTCGGGTCCTCGAGCAGGCCCAGCGACTGATCGCTGTGACAGGCGCAGAATACGGCATCGAAACTCTCCGGCGCCGACGCGTCGGTCAGGACTTCGACCCGGTCTTCGAAACGGCGCAGCCCGCGTACGGGCGCATCCAGCCGGATGCGGTCGCGAAACGGCGCGGTCAACTTCCTGACGTATTCGCGCGAGCCGCCCGAGATAGTCTTCCAGACAGGACGGTCTTTGAGCTTCAGCAGACCGTGATTGTGGAAAAACCGCACGAGGAAGCGCAACGGCATGGCGTCGATGGCGAGCGGTTCCGCCGACCAGATCGCCGCAGCCATGGGTATTAGGTATCGGTTCCGAAACTCTTTGCTGTAGCCGTGCTGCTGCAGGTAATGCCCGATCGTCGCATTGCCGTCTTGCGTATCGAGTGTCTCCAGAGCCTCGCGGTTGAAACGCAAAATGTCCCTGATCATACGATGAAAGGACGGCCGCAGCAGATTGCGGCGGTCGGCGAACAGACCGTTGAGGGACGAGCCGCAGTACTCGAGACCGCTCGCGTGCTCCTGCACGCTGAAGCTCATTTCGCTGTTGCGGAATTCCTGGCCGAGTTCGTCCAGCAGGGCGATAAAATTCGGATAGGTATGATCGTTGAAGACAATGAAGCCCGTGTCGACTGCGAGCTGCTTGCCGTCCTCGGCCACGTCAACCGTGTTGCTATGTCCGCCAGGATACGCATTCGCCTCGAAGACCGTCACCTCATGCGCGGCGCTCAAGCGATAGGCAGCGACGTTGCCCGCGATTCCCGAGCCAATGATTGCGATCTTCAAGACCTGTCTCCAGCCTTGCTCAAGGGGCCTCTGAATCCGGCCAGCGCTGCGGCACCTTCTGCACCTTGCTCATGTCGTATCCCAGCGATTCGACGAAATCCCGGAGTTTTGCGTAGTCTTGATCAGACACGCTCGGCGATCGCGCCATGACCCAGACGAAATCCCGCTTCTGGCGGCCAATGATCGTTTGCGTGTAGTCGTCGTTCAAGTAGACCACGCGGTAGTCCGCCTTGATCGGCCAGATGAAGCGCATGCCCCAGAGCGCATTGGACTCCGTGTCCTTGATGAAACCCTTGGGATTGTACTCCTTGAGCTCGCCGTCGAACGCAGCTTTGCGAAACCTAAACGTCGTCGCGATTGTGCCGTCGTCATTGAGTTCGTAGGTCTCCACCGCGTTGTGCGCCCCCTTCTCGAGGAAAGTCGGGATGTTGGCGATGACGTACCAGTCACCCATGAAGCGGTCGAGATCCACATAGTCTACGGTTTGCATTTCAGGTCCCTTCGATGCACACGCACCTAGCGCCAGCAAAACGGCCATGAGGCCGGTCATACGCATGACGCGGCTCATGACTGACGCTCGTAGCGCAGAACGCGGCCGCTCTTGGTCGGCGATTCCAGCGCAAGCCATACTTGGTTTTCGGAGTACCACACTTTGACCTCCATGTTTCGTGCCTTGATCAGGTAGCCGGTCGCGGCGACGTCGCGTCCGTGGAGACGGACGGTATCCTGCGCCAGCGCCTCGACTTCGACCTCCAGAAACTCGCCCGTCTGCGGATTGAGCAGTCTCGACTGCTTGAGAAAGGCCGGATTCCAGTAGGCGAAAGTCATGACGCAGGCGCCCAGGGCTCGCTCCGATTCGCCGGTCTCGATCTGAAAACCCTGCTCCGTCAGCTTCCCCTCGACCCGCGTTTTCGAGCCGTTCGAATTCGTGCTCGCGTCGATATCCGTCAGGCAGTTGCCGCGCCAGATTTCTTCGATGTTGTGACGATAGCGGAAAGCATTGATGAAAAGGAACTTGACGTCGTAGCGCGCGTTTGCCTGCAGCTTCAAGCGGCCATCGGCCTGCTCCTCGAGTTCGAACTCGTGAAAGCCAATCCTGGAATCGTCCAGATACACCTCGAAGCGCCAGCTGCTGTTCGTCTGCGGGAAGGCATTTGCAAGGCTTATGGCACTCGCCAGGCCAACAGCCAGCAAGACTCTAAACGCAGCGCTCACGACTCGGCTCCCTGGGGGGCCGGCAGCGACTTGGGCGGCCCGGGAAAGAAGGCGTTGGTGCGTGCTATGTAATCCGCATATTTGGGCCGCCGATCCGTAATCGTTTTCTCCAGCATCGATACGCCGGACACTTTCAGCAGCAGGAACGACATCAACAGCGGCGCGACGACGCTCCACCAGGCGCCGGCAGCCAGTGCAAACAGGTAGAAGGACCACCACACGCAGAAATCGCCAAAATAGTTCGGATGGCGCGTGTAGCGCCACAGGCCGCGGTCCATGACCTTGCCCTCGTTGCCGGGCTGAGCTTTAAAGCGGGAAAGCTGATAATCGCCCACGGACTCGAAGAGGAAGCCGACCAGCCACAGTGCGAGCGCCAGATAGTCGAGCGCGTTGAGCGCGCCGCCACCGGTTACGGCCGGCAGCAGCGCCACGGAGATGATCCAGGCCAGAAGTCCCTGCAAAAGGAACACGATATAGAGACTCTTGAACCAGAAGCCCGGATCGTTGTCCGCACGAATCTTCCGATAGCGATAGTCTTCACCTTCGCCCCAGTTGCGAGCGGTGATGTAGATCGAGAGACGCAGCGACCAGACGGCGACCAGTATCAGCACCAGCAGGCCGCGGCTGCCGATGTCTTCGACCGTACCGAGAGACGCCGCGTAGACAACAGCCGCTAGCAGAAAGAACGGGGACCACAAACTGTCGACGAAGGATACGTCGCGTGCGAACACACTGACCGCCCAGGCGGCCACCGCCAGCGACAGAATAACGCCGAGCGCCAGCAGGTAGACCGACCAGTCCATGCTAACCGACCTCCATCGCCACGTCCCGCCTTCGCGCCGGGGAATCTTCGCCGAAACCGTTGAATCGTTCGGCGAGGCTCATTAGCACCGGCATCATGACGCCCCAGCCCACTGCCAAACTGAGCAGAGCGGCCTGCGAATCGACAAAAATAATCCCGCCGAGCTTTTGACCGGCCAGATAGGCGAGCGGACCTGCAATAGCGCCCAGCACTACCGCGAGCAGTGGCCTGCCCTTGAGCCAGCGCATCGACACGTTGAGCGTCGTGGCGAACATCATCCACATCGAAATGATCCAGTACGGCGCCATGGAATCGCTGAACAGGCCCGAGGGATAGCTCACCCAGTTAAACGCAACGAGCACACTGTCGAACACGGCGCCGATACAAGCGCACACGACGACCAGCATGAGTTCGGGCTGCGGGTAGCGGGACCGGTATAAGTGCCAGGCCACGACGATCAGCATGGCCACGGGCCCCAGCCAGGGTAACTGCTGGGCAGCGCCGATAACCGCGGCCAGCCAGCCGAGTTGATAAAGAAGGAAGTTAACGAATAAGTTCATGTCAGGCTCCCGACCGCCGGAAGCGGTAATGTGCAACGAACCATTCGTCGCCCGTGTCAAAGTCGAACAGTTCCGCGCAGGCCATGAAGAACATGCGCCAGCGCATCCACCAGCGATCCGCATCGTCCGCGCCGTAGGTATCGCGCAGAATCGGCATGATCGCCGCCTTGCGGCTGTCCATGTTTGCGAGCCATGCATTGCTGGTTTTCGCATAGTGCGAGCCGTTCCAGAACCAGCGATTCTCGATCGCCAGATGATCGGCAAACCGTAACGGCAGATCGGCGCTCGGCATGATCCCGCCGGTGAAGAAGTAGCGCGTCATCCAGTCACTCTCGCCGCGATCGATGAACTCGTAGGGGGTCGTACGATGCGCAAAGACATGCATGAAAAAGCGCCCGTCCGGCTTTAGCCAGCGGCTGATCTTTTCGAACAGGACGCCGTAGTTGCGCATGTGCTCGAACATTTCGAGCGACACGACCCGGTCGTAGGAACCGGGCGCCTCGAAGTCGTTCATGTCGCAGACGTGCACGTCTACGTTGTCGAGGCCGCGCGTTTTCGCGGCCGCCATGATGTGTTCACGCTGCGAGCGGGAATTGGATACGGACGTCACCGAACTGTTCGGATAATGCTCGGCGATCCACAGCGACAGGGAACCCCAGCCGCAGCCCAGGTCGAGCACCTGCATGCCGTCCGCGATCCCGGCCCGCTCGGCCGTCAGTTCGAGCGCCGCACATTCGGCCTCGTCGAGTGAGCTGACGTGCTTCGGCCAGTAGCAGCAGCTGTATTTGCGATGCTTGCCAAGCACTTCGTCGAAGAAGGCCGCGGGCACTTCGTAGTGCTGCTCGTTTGCCTGCTCCGGCACCAGCGCGATGGGCGATGCGTTCATCATCTCGACGAAGCGGTTGGTCACGTTACTCGCGTGCTCGACGTCGCCCGAGCGGATCTCCGAGCGCTTGCGCTCCAGCAGACGGCGAATGCCGGCGCGAATCACCGGATCGGGCACGAGGCCCATTTCGGTCCAGTTCAGAGCTTTTGCGGTCACGGCGCTCATGGCGCGTCTCCTGGCAGATTTGTAAGTGCAATATACGGCTGCTCACCAGGCCAGCCAACGCGTTGAGATCGTTTGTTACATTCGATTACAGGTCGAGTACATTCATGGGGTTAAACTGCCGGCCTTCGACTCATTCCAAACATAATCCATCCAAACACATGTCCTCATCGATCGTCTGGTTCCGCCGCAATCTCCGCCTGACCGACAACGCAGCCCTCGAAGCGGCCATCGAGGACGGTCACCCTCTGCTAATGGTCTATGTGCTGGACGAACTGGACGCCGGCGCCGCCAGCCGCTGGTGGCTGCACGGCTCCCTGGCATCGCTCGCCGCCGGGATCGAGCGGCTGGGCGGACGGCTGATTCTGCGCCGTGGCGATCCCGTCGATATCCTGGACGAGCTGGCGGACCGGCATGCCGCCGCGAGTATCCACTGCGCGCGCCGCTACGAGGCCGAGGCAGCCGAACAGGAACGCCGGCTTGCCGCCAGACTTGGCGCCCGTGCCGTGCTGCAACTCCATGAGGACTCGCTGCTCAGGAGGCCGGTCGACGTAACGACGCAAACGGGCAGCAACTACAAGGTATTCACACCCTACTACAAGGCATCGATTGCGCAGGGGCAGCCAGCGGAACCCGGCCCGGCGCCCGAGGAGCTGCCCGCGATGGTGCCGGATGCGGCAACCGAATTGCTGCAAGACTGGCGGCTTCTGCCGGCGAAACCCGACTGGGCAGCCGGCTTCCGGGAAGTATGGACACCCGGAGAGCGCGGCGCCGAAGAGCGGATCGGCGAGATTGCGGACAACATTGGAGCCTACGGCAAAGGCCGCGATCATCCGGCCGAGGAAGCCACGTCGCGTCTTTCGCCACACCTGCACTTCGGCGAAATCAGCCCGCGGCAGGTGTGGCACGGCGTCATGAGCCACGCGCGTGAACACCGTCGCGAGGAAGCCGCGGAACCGTTTACGCGCCAGCTCCATTGGCGCGACTTCAGCGCCTACCTGCTGTTTCACAATCCGACCTTGCCCGAACAGCCGCTGCGACCCGAGTTCAGGGATTTCCCCTGGCACGATGACGCGGAAGCGCTCGAAGCCTGGCAGAAGGGGCAAACCGGCTATCCGATTGTCGACGCCGGCATGCGGCAGTTATGGCATACAGGCTGGATGCACAACCGTGTGCGCATGATCGTTGCCTCGCTGCTCGTCAAGCATTTGCTTATCCCCTGGCAACGCGGCGCGGAGTGGTTCATGGACACGCTGGTAGACGCCGACGCGGCCAACAACTCGGCCGGCTGGCAGTGGGTGGCCGGCTGCGGCAGCGATGCCGCACCCTACTTCCGCATCTTCAACCCGATTACCCAGGGTCAGAAATTCGATCCGCAAGGCGAGTATGTCCGGCAATGGGTGCCCGAGCTTCGCGAACTGCCTGCGCGGTTCGTTCATGAACCGTGGACGGCGGACGACTTCACGCTGCAGACCTCGGCAATCAGCCTTGGCGAGACGTATCCGCGGCCGATAATCGAACACAAGGCCGGTCGCGAGCAGGCGCTGGCCGCCTACCGGTCGATGCGCGAACGGCGCGGCTGAGAAAGGCGGTGAACGTGCAGTGGCCGCCTCAAGTCCGGTAGACTTGCGGCTTGCAGCGCGCCCGTAGCTCAGTCGGATAGAGCACAAGATTCCTAATCTTGGGGCCGCAGGTTCGAATCCTGCCGGGCGCACCAGTTTTTCTCCGCGAGGCCTCGAAGACGATGTCCATAACGCTGCGCGCAGCAACCCGGGAAGACGCGGCGACGATCGCCGGCTTCAACTCCGCAATGGCGCTCGAAACGGAGGCCAGGACGCTGGACCGCGAGACGATCGCACAGGGCGTCCTGGCGTTGCTGACCGACGAGCGCAAAGGCCGTTACTGGGTTGCGGAGTCCGGCGATACGCTGGCCGGGCAGCTCATGCTGACCTACGAATGGAGCGACTGGCGCAACGGCGTCATCTGGTGGATACAAAGCGTATACGTTCATCCGGACTTCCGGCGCCAGGGCGTGTTCCGGCAACTTTTCGAACACGTCAAACGACTCGCCGAGGCCGATCCCGCTGCCTGCGGCATTCGTCTTTACGTCGAAAAAGACAACCGCCGCGCGCAGGCCACCTATGCGGCGCTGGGCATGAACAGCGATAAGTATCTGGTCATGGAGGCCGTCCCGTGACGACATTCGAGGAAGCGCAATGCTGACAGCCGGAAGCCGGGCACCGGAGTTTGTCCTGAGCGACGAGACGAATTCACCGGTCGCTCTGTCGGAACTGCTCGCGGACGGCGCGCTGATCCTTTACTTCTACCCTGCCGATTTTACCCCTGGCTGCACGAAAGAGGCCTGCAGCATCCGCGATATGCATGAGGCGATACAGTCGGCCGGCCTTAGGGTCGCAGGCGTAAGCCCGCAGGACGCAGACAGCCACGCACGGTTTCGCGACCAGCACCGGCTGCCCTTCACGCTGCTGTGCGATCCGGACAAGCGCGTCATCAAGCTGTACGACGTTGACGGACCGTTTGGCATAGGCGTTCGCAGGGTCACTTATCTGATCGAGCCGAACGGCGACATTGCAGATGCCGTGCAGGCCGATCTCAGGATAGGCCGCCACCGCGAGTTCATTGAACGGGCAATGTCCCTGAGCAAATCCGCAGCGCCGGCGAGCGACGGCTAGGCAAGCGCCTGCTCAGTCGCCCTGCACCGTGATCACCACGCTGCGACTGTGCGCTGCTTGCCGGTGCTCCCAGAGATAGATCCCCTGCCAGGTTCCGAGCGCGCAGCGGCCTTCCGTCACTGGCAGGCACAAATCGGACTGCGTGAGCACGCTGCGGACATGCGCCGGCATGTCGTCCGGCCCTTCGGCCGTGTGCGCAAAAACCGGATCGCCGTCCGGCACCAGTCTCGTCATGAAACGCTCGAGATCGGCGCGTACGTCCGGGTCGGCGTTCTCGGACAGCATGAGGGACGCGCTGGTATGGCGAATGAAAATGTGGCACAAACCCGTCGCCACGCCGGAGCCGGCCACGTAATCCTGAACGGCCGGCGTCAGATCGTAGGTGCCGCGTCCCCGCGTCCTGATCTCATGCCGGAACTGCCGCATCAGGCTGTCGGCAGCAGCGCGGGAGGACTATAGGGCTCGCCGTAGCGCAGCCGTATCGTCTTGGTCTTGCCGAACCACGGAATCGAGATGATATAGATGTTGTCGAACTCGTCCTCGGCTATCGCGGGCACCTTCTTGCTCGCACCCAGGTTCGCAATCAGCACAGGCACCGTGTTGCTGTGCGCCACGACCAGGATGATCTTGCCCTTGTGCTGTTTCAGGATAGTCTCGAGCACGGCTTCGGTATCGGCGGCATCGTAGCGGCTTACCGGCAAATCGAGTGCGTCGGCAAGCGGCTGAGCCGTCTCCTGGGTCCGCCGGTACTGGGTGACGTAGATAGCGTCGACGCCGGCAACCACGTCCGCATCGACGAGCTGCCGCGTCAGCTCGGCGACGCGCTCCCGCCCCGCCTCGCTAAGACCAGGATCGTCTCCCGACACCGCGGCCTTCTCGGCGTGGCGCACAAAGATGATCGTGGTTGTGGCCTGCGATTCGAAGAACCAGGCAAGGGCTACGGCAATCGCCGTGTAGATGATCACGACCTGCAAACGCCGCCGCCGGCGTTTGCGCTTCATGTCCTGTTCTGACGTCACTTTGCGCATGAGCCGCGACTTTACGGATTTTTTACCGTCTTGACTACGGCTGGTCTGACGACGACTTCGGCGGTGCCTGGCGCCCCTCTTCGCTAACTTCCTCGCTCACCACGATGCGGTACTCGCCTTCGATCATGCTGCCGCCGGCCTGCGGTCCGGGACCGCCCGATTCCCGCTGCGCCTTGAACATCTTGCGCCGGAACCACCACAGGCGTATCCCGACGATCGATGCCAGGACGAGGAACGCGCTCGCGAGGATGACAAACGCAAAAAAGCCCAGCACGAGCGACGCCGCCATGGCGATAGCACCCACGACGACGACCAGCGCGTTGCTGATCGGATTACCGCGGGGGAAACCCCGGTTGTGTGCTTGTTTCATGCTGGAACGCCTCTGCCGTCCTGCGGTGATTATGCTACAGATGCTGGCCGCTTGATCCGGTACCATCCCGCGGCCGGGATGCTGTGGCAATGGCATGAGCTTGGGCCGCCGCGGCGGGCTTCAAGATCGGGTCTTTGCTAACCAAAGTAATAATCAAAGCTTTAGTCAATAAAAACAATAGATTAAAAGTCAATATGCATGTTGATTGTCAAGCAGAAATCAACACGCTGTCGATCCGTAAGAGTTGCGCCACACCTGGCTGCCACCCCGGATGGGTTCGAGCTTCGGGTTGTCTCGCATGTTCTCCGCCGAACGGTTGAAACCGCCACAGTCCACAAGCACAATGCGCGTCGCACGAATTGCCCATGCCGGAGAGGTGGCAGAGCGGTTGAATGCACTGGTCTTGAAAACCAGCAAGGGTTTGTAGCCCTTCGTGGGTTCGAATCCCACCCTCTCCGCCACACAATGAGTCCCTTTGTGTGAGCCGTCAGACGAGAGCCACTAGAAAAGGCTCAGTCCAATAGGGTCTTGGTCAAAACCGCATTGCAACGCTTCTGCGGCCTCCTCATCTGCGTTGGGCCGCCACACAAGCTTGCCGTCTTTGAACGTGCACCTGAAAAGACTGGAATCGGAGCCACAGGCATTGAGGTAGTAGTTATAGGCCGCCGCCATCATCCGGCGGCCGGAATTGTGCCCAAGATTCGTCGGATCGAACGAACTGGTCTGCGTCGAACAGTGCTTACAATTGCGCGAAGTCTGCGCCCGACCCTGCAGCGGCCACGCCGTACGACAGGAAAGACAAGAGGATTAGTGCTTTATCCGGCAATCACATGTCTTTGCCCCCCTTAGCCCGCGACTCATACGCGTACGACAGCGCGCCTGCCCGGCGGGCGTTAGACGGCCGCCGTTATGGAATAGCGCCCGTGGAAAACGAGGCTTATTGACTTTCTTTTTTGGTGCGAACGTCGGAGTCTCTTTTCCACTCGTCGATTAGCTCAAGGAAAACATCCCCAAAAAGCTTTTCCTTCCAAACTAATTTGTCTTTTCTCTCCATGAGATAAAGTTTATACCTGTTGCATACTTCGACTACTTCTGCAAACGTCCTACCAACTCCATATTCCTTGAGGCGCGTACCTACTTCAACCGGCAGGCCGAGCGAATTCTCAATAACTCTCTCAAGAGTCTCTAAGTCCAATCCCGACATTTGAATGTGGACATCAAACCTTCCAGGGCGAGTTAGCGCCGGGTCCAGAATCTCGTAGTGGTTAGTAGTCGCAAGGGTGATTGCGCCCTTTAGAGGCTTGACGCCATCGAGCGATTGCAGCATGTCCGCCAAAACGTTGTGTCCATCGGAAAAATCCCTTCCAGAGAAGAAAAGATCGATATCATCGATGAGAACAATAACGGGCGATTGCCTGGCGGCAAACTGAAATAATGATCGAAATGAGGAATGTCTTCGGCGCACGGTCTGCGGCTCCAGAAACACGACATTGATGCCCGCCAAGATCGCCTCTTTAATGACTAGCCTCGTTATCACCGTTTTTCCCGTCCCAGGTGGCCCGGAAAGAACTACACCACGCTTGACTAAGAGATTGTACTTTTCGAACTTATCCAATGTTCCTTTTCTTAGGAAATCGTAGGTGTTTCGTGAAATCTCGCGTCTCAGGTTGTCCGAGATTACGAATTTGTCCTCGCTAAATAAACCGTACGGATCTATGCTCATCGGGTCGGTGCCATAGAAGAACGTTCCAGTTTCTTGCTTCCTGGCTGTGGACCTTTCCAATAGTGGCGTTAATCGATTGCTCTGAAAGAAAAGATATGCAATTTTCGAAGCAACTATCCTGATAATCACAAGCCTTTCATCGTCGCGGTTGCGCCCTTGATAAAAAGCAAGTACGTCGGTATTCCCTTCATCGAGGACCTCCAGCAGACTAGAGCCCTCCCTTGGCTCAACTATTGGACCGATCCCATCAAATCCGACGAATCTCGTTTCTTCCACACAATCGAACAACGCTAGTAGCGGCTCTACTGACACCTCGGTCGCGTCCAGTCTTACGACGCTTACGTTAGTATTCCCCTGCCCAGACACAAATTCCGCAATCCGCGCCCGAACAGTTGCGGGCAGCTCAAATTCTGAATCCCGATACCAAAGGGATTTGTCCAGCTTCTGAATCCGAATATCCATTCTTCAATAATCTCTGGCTGTTTCAAAATTCCATCCTTGGAGTATCTTGGGAAGAAATCCTCCAATCGCATGCCTCGTTAGAAACGGATCAAGCGCAATATCGTGGTCATTGATCGCAGATGGATCGAATGCAATGGTGCTCTCGTGTCGCCCCTCGCTGTCGAATTCCTCAATGTCATCCCCTCTCAA
>JBCBSC010000043.1:0-25084 GCA_039819385.1 Pseudomonadota bacterium
ATTGCGCGGTTTCTCGCTTGTCCTTTGTTCGCACAACGAATTTTCCTCACTCGGAAATACAGCCGGTATTCCGCTCGATCGGAAAATCCGTTGTGCGAACAAATTACTGCCCGAGAATTCCGCGAATCGGCGACGGATGCGGGCTAGAGCGCGTCGAAGAACCGCTCCTGCATCGCACGCTGTTCGGGGTTAGGCATTGCGCCGTGGCCTGCTTCCAGGTTGTCGTCCACATGGCGTGCCTTACTCATTCCCGGAATCGCCACCGTCGCCGCCGGATGTGACAGCGCGTACTTCAGCAGAAACTGCGCCCAGCTCGAGCAATCGAATTCCGCGGCCCACTCCGGCAGCGGCCGGTTGCCGACGGCGTTGAATATGCGGCCGCCGCCGAAGGCGCGATTGATGATAACGGCAATTCCCAGATCGGTAGCCAGAGGCAGCAGGCGTTCGGCGGACTCACGCTGCTCCAGCGAATAGTTGACCTGAATAAAGTCCGGTTCGTGCTGTCGCATGATCCGCTCCATCTCCGCATACTGGCTCGCCCGGTGCGTTGTGATACCGACGTGGCGGGCCTTGCCCTCGGCCTTCCAGTTCCGGATCAGCGGCAGGCTGTCGCGCCAGCCGATCAGATTGTGCACCTGCATGAGATCGACGTAGTCGACCTTGAGCTTATCCAGTGACGCCTTCATCTGTGCTTCGGCCTCGGTCACGTCATTGCGATCGACCTTGGTGGCGACGAACAGGTCCGCACGAATGTCGAGTTCGGCGATGAGGTCGCCGAGCACCGTCTCCGAACGGCCGTACATTGGTGCCGTGTCGATCAGCGCGCCGCCGAGTTCGTGAAAGCGCGCGAGCGCCGCTTTGAGCGGCGCCCGGCTGGCAGCGTCTTCTTCCACGCTGTAGCGGTTGGTGCCGAGGCCAACGATCGGAACCGTCTCGCCGGAGGACGGGATCTGCCGCTCGGCAAGCTTGCGCCCGTCCGCCGCCGCGCTTGCGCCGCCCAGCGCCGTCAGCGCGCCCAGTCCAACCACGCCCTGGCCAAACTCACGACGATTGAAAGTCTTCATGGAGGTCTCCGTTCGCTTGAATGCTCGAGTACGGCGAGCATAGGCACAAACGCCGGCAACAACAACGCGGATAGCTGCAATAGCGGGTAGCCGTATGGCCTGCGGGCGTTGATAATAGCGCAACTTGTAGGGTTCACTGATTGACGGTCTGCGTCCAAGGAACGTTTGAGCATGATCCGCAGTTTCCTGTTCGTGCCTGCCGACAGCGAGCGCAAGCTTGCCAAAGCGGGCGATACCGTCGCGGACGCGCTGATCCTCGATCTGGAGGATGCGGTTGCCGCGGCCGAGCGTCCGCGTGCGCGCTCGCTGGCCCGCGAGTTTCTGGAAGGAAGTAAGAGTGCATGGGTCCGCATCAACCCCTTCGACAGCGACGATGCGGCGGCGGATCTGGAGGCCGTTATGCCGGCGGCTCCGGCGGGCATAGTGCTGCCGAAGCCGCCAAGTGCCGACGCGGCCGTCGGACTCGCGCAAGTCCTCGACCGTCTCGAAGAGCAGCACGGGATACGGCCCGGGAGCACGCGTATTCTGCCGTTGTGCACCGAGCATCCAAGGGCTCTGTTTTCGCTCGACAGCTATGTCGGCAGCACAACCCGGCTGGCGGGCCTGAGCTGGGGCGCGGAAGATCTCGCCGCGGCTGTCGGTGCGAGCGCCAACCGCGACGGCAGCGGCGAGTGGCTGCCGTGTTTTGCACTGGCGCGCTCTTTGTGTCTGATCGCCGCGGCCGCGGCGAACGTGCCGGCGTTCGATACGGTGTTTACGGATTTTCGCGACGACGAAGGTCTGGCACGCTATGCCGGCAATGCGCGCCGCGACGGCTTTCGCGGAATGCTTGCCATTCATCCGGCGCAATTGGCTATCATCAACGACGCGTTTCGGCCTGCTGCCGCGGAGCTCGAGCGCGCCCGTCGAATCGTCGCGTTGTTCGAGGCAAATCCCGAGGCCGGCACGCTCGGACTCGACGGGCAAATGATCGACCGGCCGCACCTGGAGCAGTCGAGGCGGCTGCTGGCGCTGGTCGACGGGGGCGAGTGAACGCAGCAGTATCGTGCAAGCTCAAATTGAGAATAAAAGGGGATAGGCGATGGAAGTCCACAAACATCCGGTAAGCGATGAAGTCCGCGAGCGCGCATGGCTCGACGCCGACGGCTACGCCGCCATGTATCGCGAATCGGTCGAGAACAACGAGGCATTTTGGGCCGAGCAGGCGAAACGCATCGACTGGATCAAGCCGTTTACGCGCGTGAAGGACGTTTCGTTCGCGAAAGACGACTTGCACATACGCTGGTTCAACGACGGCACGCTGAACGTCTGTTACAACTGCGTCGACCGCCATCTGCCGGACAAAGCCGACGACACGGCGATCATCTGGGAAGGCGACGATCCCGCGCGCGATCTCACGATCAGCTACGCCGAACTGCACGGGCGCGTTTGCCGTTTTGCCAACGCGCTCAAGTCCTTGGGCGCACGCAAAGGCGATCGGATAACGATCTACATGCCCATGATTCCGGAGGCTGCGGTGGCCATGCTGGCCTGCGCCCGCATTGGCGCGGTGCACTCGGTCGTCTTCGGCGGTTTCTCGCCGGACGCGCTCGCGGGACGGATTCACGATTGCGAGTCGAATATCGTCATTACGGCCGACGAGGGCGTGCGCGGCGGGCGCCACATAGCACTCAAGGCGAACGTGGACGCCGCCGCGGCGCGTGAGGAGGTGACCACGCTCGAGAAGGTTCTGGTCGTTCGCAATACGGGCGGAGACATCGACTGGCAGGAAGGCCGCGACAACTGGCTGCACGAACTCGAGGCCGAAGTCGACGACGAGTGTCCCTGCGAGGAGATGAGCGCCGAAGACCCCCTGTTCATTCTCTACACGTCGGGATCGACGGGGAAGCCGAAAGGCGTGCTGCACACGACGGGCGGCTACATCGTCTACGCAGCGCTGACGCATCAGTACGTGTTCGACTATCACCCGGGCGACGTCTACTGGTGCACGGCCGATGTCGGCTGGGTGACCGGGCACAGCTACATCGTCTACGGTCCGCTGGCGAACGCCGCGACGACGCTCATGTTCGAGGGCGTGCCGAATTACCCCAGTTCCTCGCGCTTTTGGGAAGTCTGCGACAAGCATTCGGTCAATATCTGCTACACGGCGCCAACGGCCATTCGCGCGCTGATGCGCGAAGGCGACGAACCGGTGCGGAAAACCTCGCGCAAGAGCCTGCGGCTGCTGGGCTCGGTCGGCGAGCCGATCAACCCCGAGGCCTGGGAGTGGTACTACAACGTCGTTGGCGACGGCCGCTGTCCCATCGTAGACACGTGGTGGCAGACCGAGACCGGCGGCATCCTGATCAGTCCTTTACCCGGCGCAACCGACCTCAAGCCGGGTTCGGCGACGCGTCCTCTGTTCGGGATCGAACCTGCGATCGTTGACAGCGACGGCCGGATTCAGGAAGGCGCCGCCAAAGGTAACCTGGTAATCACCGGCAGCTGGCCCGGGCAGATGCGGACCGTGTACGGGGACCATCAGCGCTTTGTCGAAACCTACTTTTCGACCTTCGACGAGCTCTATTTCACGGGCGACGGCGCCTACCGCGACGAAGACGGCTACTACTGGATCACGGGGCGGGTCGACGACGTCCTCAATGTCTCCGGTCACCGCATGGGCACGGCTGAGGTAGAGAGCGCGCTCGTTGCTCATCCCGCGGTAGCGGAAGCGGCGGTCGTTGGCTATCCGCACGACATCAAGGGGCAGGGGATTTATGCGTACGTGACGCTGATGGACGGCGCCGAGCCCAGCGAGGAGCTGTACGCGGAACTGCAGCAGTGGGTGCGTAAGGAGATTGGCCCTATCGCCAAGCCCGATCTCATCCAATGGGCGCCGGGGCTGCCGAAAACGCGCTCCGGCAAAATCATGCGGCGTATCCTGCGTAAAGTGGCGGAGGACGAGTTTTCCAGCCTGGGCGATACCTCGACGCTCGCGGATCCGGGCGTAGTCGACGATTTGATCGAGAATCGAATGAACCGCGGATAAGCGATTTACGGCGGCGACTTAGGACAACGACTGGCGACGACGATAGGCAGTGACGGGTTACGGCTGAAGACCGCCTAGGCGTTACCGGCCTCGTCGTGCGCGGAAGGCTCGATACCGTCGTTGGCGGCCCGCGCTGAGCGTGTTTCGCGGTCCTGCTCGATCTTGCCGTCGCGTTTCGCGTCCGCGATCTGCCGTTCGTAAGCGCTGACGAATTCCTCGACGACGAGCTGTGGGAACCGCGCGCCCGCGCGCTCGACCATGACCGGGTACAGCTCGGTGTAGAGCTGCCAGTACTTGAGATGGTTGAGGGCGCCAATGAGCGGCTTGCGGTCCAGCATGCGCTCGAATACCTGGGTAAGTTCGTCCGGATCGAAGCGTTCCGCGAACTCGTCGAAGGCGGAGGCCATGGCCTCGAGAAATGCGTCCTGATGAAACAGCAGGTCGCGGCATACTTCGCGGACTGCGTCGCGCGGGCCGAGATACTCACCCTCGCGTCCCACCAGCAGCTGCTTGATCGAGTCCGTGGGATTTTCCGACAGCTTCAGAGGGTTGTTGTGCCGGGGCAGCACGGTGGTCTGCTCCAGGCGGAACGAATCCTTGAGATTTGCGCGGCTGGCAATGAGTTTATCCGTACCGGCGACAAATTCGCGCAGCACTTCGCCCGCGTTTTGCATGACCTCGGCCTGATTGACGGACGGATGCAGATCGGCCCGGTTCAGGCCCAGGCCGTCCAGGAAACAGTCGAACAGGTCCCCCGCGTTGACCGGCACCGGCCGCGGCTTTTTCCGCGGCGCATCGGCGGGTTCGACAGTCTCTATCGGCGCCGGCGCGCGATCGACGGCGCTGTTTAGCGGCACCGGGTTGTTGCCGAACAGGGCCGACTGGAATTCGTCGTCACCCGTGATTTCTTCCTCGTCGAGCAGCGCAATGCCGGTTTTCAGCGTGACTTCGGGGACTAGCTGCTCGATGTTGTCGGGTACGACGGTCGCCTTGGGGCGCTCCGGCAGCGCCAGATCTTCGCCCTCGTCAATGGTGACCGTGAATTCGAAATCGCCCAGACGCAGGCGGTCGCCGTTGAACAGCCGTCGCGGATTGCCTTTGCCGAGCGGTTCGTGCTCGTTGTTGACGTAGACGCCGTTCGAGCTCGTGTCCGCGAGGAAATAGGAGCCGCCCTTGACGTCGATCGTGGCGTGCCGACCGGAGATATATCGATCCGGATCGGGAAGGATCCAGTCGTTCTCCAGCGCCCTGCCGATCGTTCCGCCTTTATCGCGAAATACGCGCACGGCGTCGTCGCCGACGATTTCGCGGTGTTCGCTCACTATCTCGAGCTTGAGGGGCATTCCGAATCCTTTGAACGGCGGTAACGTAAATTCTCCTCGGAATGCCGCCGATACGCTGTCGAATAGTTCACATAATCGTCGTGCTTTTCGGCGGCGGGACAGCTCATCTGGCATCTCCCGACCACGGGTCCGCGAGCGGGGCTTGCCCCAAGGCAAGGGCGATCCGCTACACTAGGGACGCTCGGCATGACTTATGCAGAGCTTTCCCGGGCGCCATCAGAGGCGAGCGTCGAGCGGCAGGCAAGCCGCCGTCGTCCATTCACGCCTGCCAATAACCAGGGCTGTCGTACGCAAAAATGAAGAAAGAGCCGTTGTACAAAGTCGTGTTCATGTCCCAGGGCCAGGTTTACGAGGTCTACGCCCGGCAAATCGATCAGGGCGCGATGTTTGGCTTCGTCGCCGTGGAGGAACTGGTCTTCGGCGAACGGACGACCGTTGTCGTCGACCCGTCCGAGGAAAAGATCAAGGCCGAATTCGAGAACGTTCGGCGAACTTACCTGCCGATGCACTGCATCATTCGAATCGACGAAGTCGAGAAACAGGGCGCCGCGAAGATTTCCAAGCTGGAGGGCGGCAACGTCGCGCAGTTCCCAATGCCAATGTACACGCCGGGCGACAAGAACAGCTAGCCGGTCAATACGCCCGGTCGCGCCAACCCGCCGAAAAAAGACTCTATTGCCGCGCACTCGCCGTTTCCAGCGCCCCGGCGGTCTTGTATCATGCACGCTGTCCGGCTACTCACGACCTGCCGCTTTGTCCACACCCGCCACTGAACCCGAGTTACAGCCGGCCACGGAACCCGAGACTGTGCAGCTACTGGAACTGCCCGGCCCGTCGGCGCTTTCCGATTTTCGTTTGCAAAAGCTCAAGGATCGCCTGCAGCGTCTGGATGCGGACGTGCGCCGCGTGAGCGCGCGTTTTGTCTATTTCGCGGCATTGCAACGGTCGTTGACGGACGGCGAGCGGGCGCGCCTCGATGCGCTGTTGCTTACGGGCGAGCCGCCTGGAGAGCTGCTTGCGCGCGCCGAGCGGCGCTACGTAGTGCCGCGTCCCGGCACCCAATCCCCCTGGTCGAGCAAGGCGAGCGACATCGTTCGCGCCTGCGGTCTGGTTGCGATAGAGCGCGTGGAGCGGGGCATCTGTTACGCAGTGGAGTTTGCGCCGGCTGCCGACAGTCACGCTATCGACGCCGTTGGCGACGCGCTGCACGATCGAATGACCGAGGCGGTGCTCGCCGACGGCGCTTCGGCCAGCCTGCTGTTTCGGTCCGGCGACGCCGCGCCGGTCGACCGGATAAAGCTCGGAGACGAGGGCCGCGCGGCTCTGGAGGCGGCCAATCGCGAACTCGGCCTCGCGCTTTCCGACGACGAGATCGAGTATCTCCTGAAGTGGTACGCCGAACTCGGCCGCGATCCCAGCGACGCCGAACTCATGATGTTTGCGCAGGCCAACTCGGAGCACTGCCGGCACAAGATTTTTAACGCGGAGTGGCGGATCGACGGTCAGCCGCAGGCGGAACGTCTGTTCCCGATGATCCGCACGACCACGGAGGCCAGTCCGGAGGGTGTTCTGTCGGCCTACTCGGACAACGCCGCGGTTATCGAGGGCACCGTAGCACCGAGGCTCCTGGCGAGTCCCGACGACCGCTGCTACGGCAATGTCGACGAGCCGGTGCACATCCTGATGAAGGTCGAAACGCACAATCATCCAACCGCTATTTCGCCGTTCCCGGGAGCCGCAACGGGCGCGGGTGGAGAGATTCGCGACGAGGGGGCGACCGGGTTGGGCGCAAAACCCAAGGCCGGCCTTACCGGGTTTAGCGTCTCGCACTTGCGCATACCCGGCTATTCGCAGCCCTGGGAGACGGACTATCCGCACCCTGAGCGTCTGGCGACGCCGCTCGAGATCATGCTCGAAGGTCCGATTGGCGGCGCGGCTTTCAACAACGAGTTCGGCAGGCCCAACCTGTGCGGCTATTTCCGCAGCTTCGAAAGCGATATCCCGGGCCTGCCCGAGCGCGAGATCCGCGGCTATCACAAGCCCATCATGATTGCCGGGGGGCTCGGCAACGTTCGCGAGGAGCATGCGCGCAAGATCGACGTGCCCGTTGGCGCGCGCATTGTCATTCTGGGCGGCCCCGCCATGCTCATTGGCCTCGGCGGCGGAGCCGCATCGAGTCTTGCCAGCGGTACCTCGAGCGAGGAGCTGGATTTCGCCTCCGTGCAGCGCGGTAATCCGGAAATGGAGCGACGGGCGCAAGAGGTGATCGACCGCTGCTGGTCGATGGGCGCGGCAAACCCGATTCTGTTGATCCACGATGTCGGCGCGGGCGGCCTGTCGAACGCCGTGCCCGAGGCCGTCGACCATAGCGGTCACGGTGCGCGTATCGAGCTGCGCGAGATTGCCAACGCCGAGCCGGGCATGTCCCCCATGGCTATCTGGTGTAACGAAGCGCAGGAGCGCTACGTTCTCATTATCGGCGACGACCGCCTCGACGAATTCAAGGCTCTGTGCGAACGAGAGCGCTGTCCGCTGTCGGTCATTGGCACTTTGACCGATGACGGCCAGCTTACCGTCGCCGACCGCTACTTCGGCGACGACGGGCACGTCGTCGATATGCCTATGCAAATGCTGCTGGGCAATCCACCGAAGATGAGCCGCGACGTCGGCCGGGAGTCGGCTCCTTACACGACCCTTAACCTCGGCGACGTGGAGCTCGAAGATGCCGTGCTGCGCGTGCTGCGGTTCCCTGCCGTGGCGGACAAATCGTTCCTGATCCACATTGGCGATCGGACCGTTGGCGGATTGACTGCGCGCGATCAGATGATCGGTCCGTGGCAGGTGCCCGTCAGCGACCTGGCCATTACCTCCGCCAGTTTCGCGAGTTCGGCCGGTGAGGCCATGGCGATGGGCGAGCGGACACCGCTTGCGGCCGTGAATGCTCCCGCGTCCGGCCGCATGGCGGTCGCCGAGGCCATAACGAATATTGCGGCCGCGCCGATCGAAGACATCGGGAAGATCCGGCTGTCCGCCAACTGGATGGCGGCGGCAGGCCATCCGGGCGAGGACGCCAGGCTGTTCGATACGGTCAAGGCGGTGGCGACGGGTCTTTGCCACGATCTCGGCATCGCCATTCCCGTGGGTAAGGATTCGCTGTCGATGCGCACCCGGTTCACGGCCGAGGGCGAAGAGTACGCCGTCGTCGCACCCGTATCCCTGATCGTTTCCGCGTTTGCGCCCGTGACGGACGTTACGCGTCATCTTACGCCCGAACTCAGACGAGTCGATGAGCCGAGTTACCTGCTGCTGTTCGACCTTGGCGAAGGCCGCAATCGTCTCGGCGGCTCCGCGCTGGCGCAATCCCACTGCCTGAGCGGCGGGGACACGCCGGATCTCGAATCGGCCGCGCTCTTGCGGCAGTTCTTTGCAGCCGTGCAGGAGCTGAACAGGCGCGACATGCTGCTGGCCTATCACGATCGCAGCGACGGCGGACTCGTTACCGCGGTGTGCGAGATGATGTTTGCCAGCCGCCTGGGCGTGTCGCTCACGCTGTCCGGTTCCGGGCAGACCTTGCTGGGCGAGCTGTTCAACGAGGAGGCGGGCGCGGTTGTGCAGGTAGCGAAGTCCAAACTTACCCAGGTGCAGATGGTTCTGGACCGGCACGGCGTAAGTGCAGCCGCGATTGGACGGGTCGAAGACAAGCCCGAGCTCGCGATTCGTTCCGGCGACGAGCTGCTGTTGCGGATGGACCGGTCGCTGCTCGAACGCGAGTGGTCGGAACTCAGCTACCGGATGCAATCGCTGCGCGACAACCCCAAGACCGCGAGAGACGAGTTCGATCGCAAACTGGACGATGACGATCCCGGCCTGAACGTCGACCTGAGTTTCGACCCCGGCGACGATCCGTCGCGGCCGTATCGCGGCGGAAGGGGGCCGCAGGTCGCCATTCTTCGCGAGCAGGGCGTCAACAGCCAGTACGAAATGGCTTACGCATTTCTGCGCGCGGGCTTCACGCCCGTAGACGTACACATGACGGATCTGCTCGAAGGCCGCGATAGCCTCGGCAACTATCAGGGTCTCGTGGCCTGCGGCGGGTTTTCGTTCGGCGACGTTTTAGGCGCCGGCGGCGGCTGGGCCAAATCGATTTTGTTCCACAATCGGATCAGAGACGAATTTGCCGCGTTTTTCGAGCGCAGCGATACCTTTGCGCTCGGTGTTTGCAACGGTTGCCAGATGCTTGCGCATCTCAAGGCGCTAATACCAGGGGCTGAGCACTGGCCGCGTTTCCTCAAGAACAGCTCCGAGCAGTTCGAGGCGCGCCTGAGTCTTGTCGAAGTGGTCGAGAGCCCGTCGCTGTTCCTCGCCGGGATGGCGGGTTCGCGGCTGCCGATTGCGACCTCGCACGGCGAGGGCAGAGCGGTGTTTGCCGACGACGCGGCGCGCTTCGGTGCTTCGTACACGGTCGCGCTCAGGTATGTCGACAATTACGGCAAGGTTGCCGACCGTTATCCGGCCAACCCGAACGGCTCGGTCGACGGTATCTGCGGACTGTCGAACGAAGACGGCCGCGTGACGATCATGATGCCGCATCCCGAACGGGTTGCGCTGACCCGGCACAACCCCTGGCATCCGCGCGAGTGGGGTGAAGACGGTCCCTGGATGCGGATGTTCCGCAACGTACGCGTGGCGGTCGGTTGAGCTGCCCGGCGGGCGCATAACAGTGAGTACCGGAGACGACAAGGACAAATCGCTGCTGGTCGAACTTGCGGACCAGTATCCGCGGGCATTCGAGTTACTCAAGGCCCATCCGGCGCTGCTCGTGTCGATGCTGTACATGTTCGCTTCGGCCGTGGGCATGCTGTTCGCGTACAGTTACCTCGTCCGCTTCGGTATCAATGTCTTCACCTATTCGCAGATTGGCGATTTTCTGCTGGCCTCGTTCAAGGAGCCGATTACCTGGGGACTGGTCGCGCTGACCTTTCTGGCGGCGGCTACGGATATCGCGATGAGCCGTCGGGTTGGACGCAAACGCCGCAGTCGCTGGCTTGCGTGGTACGGAACAGCGGCCTATCGCCGGATCAACCTGCTCGTGGCCGTCTTTTTTCTCTTTGTATTCATCTACTTGCACGCGTACATCAAAGCCGAAAGGACACACGCGGGCGAGGGGCTGCGCGTCGAGCTGCGGCTGCTAGAACGTGACGTCCGCTACAACCGGATTCTACTGGGCACGACCAACCAGTTTCTGTTTGTTTTCGATGCGGAGCGGCAAGAAGTATCGGTGTATCCGAACGAGGCGGTCGAATCGATAAAGATCCGGACGCCCGCCGGGCGTTTCGACTGAAGCGGGTCGGCGCGCGTCAGGCTGATGCGCGGTCGTTCTCGGCTTCCTGCACGAAGAAGCGCCGGACTTTAATGGCGCGCGACAGCTTGCCGCGCCGTACGAAACACTGATACAGCATGTCCTTGAGCACTTCGAGCAGCATGCCGGCCTGCGTGCGGCTCAACAGCGGCAGTTCTTCTTCCTCGCCGCTTTCGAACAGGACGGTCTTGATCGGCAGGAAGGCCTGATCGTCCACCTCGGCGATGTCCTGCGCCACCATGACGTCTTCGAACGCGCGCAGCTTGCCGCCTTCACCCAGCGCGGAGAAGGCGCTCATGGCGGTACGTCGGCACATCGATGCAAATGCGTTGAATTGATTATTCGAGTAACAGGCCAGCGCTTCGCGAAACAGCGTTTCGGTCGGCTGTGGCAGATACGAGAACGCGAAGCGTTCCTTCGGCCGTTCGAGCTCGATGAAATTCTGGTACAGCTCCACCGTATCCTCGCCGAAGTGTTTGACGGCAAAGCGCAGGAATACGGGTGCGTGGCAGGCATCGCACTGATAGACCAGACCCACGTGTTTCGGTCGGTCGCGAAGAATTTGTGAAGATGACGGCACGCTCTGCGGACGCATGTGCGCATACACCCCGCAATACGGACACTCGAGCGCCAGGGACGTGCCCTGCTCGCCGGTCAGGCCTTCTGTTTCGCTGATTGAAACGCTCATATCGCTCGCGGCTATATGTGATTGTTATGTGCCGTGCCCGGGTTTATGTCGAACCCGAATGCTGAGTATGCACCAACGCCAACCAGGGCCAGCCCCGCTTGGACATAATCCCGCATTGTGTGTCTACGGCGACTCCGCGGATGGATCGCTCCAGCGGCCAAGGGCATCGCGCGCCGTATCGTTAAAGGGCCGGGCAATCAGGGCGTCACGGCTCATGCTCAGCTCGTAGCGCGCGCCGTCCGCCATCGGCAGATAGGTCGCCGTACCGTAATACGCGTCGATACCCGGCAACAGCCGTGGAAACTGCTGCGCGAGCTGCCATACGTCGAGCGTTTCCACTTCCGACAGGGCGTAGACTGTCCGCTTGCGGGTCTGTTCCTGCCGTATGTCCGTGTAGCGTCCGCTAAGGCGTTCCAGCTTGTAAATAGGGTCGAGTCCAAGCACCGTCGCGGGCGGTTTCCAGCTGACGACACGGGCATCGAGCTGCCATTCGTTGCCGTTGAGCGTCACGATCCGGTCGCGTTCGCCGTCCAGCATGAGTCGCGCCTCGTACGCGTCGTCGCCGACGTTTACGAATTCGATCATGCCGATTTGCTGCTCGTCAGTGAGTCTCGAATAGCTCAGGTAGCTCATCGCAAGCACCACGCCGAGGCCGCCAACCGATGCCGTGGTTACGCAGCCCGCCATGGCGCCGCCGGCCTTGAGCACGCGGCCGCGGCGGAGCTGGCGAAATGTGGCGAACACGAAGTAAATCGCGAGCAGGCTAAAGACGGTGGTGGCGGCAAGCAGTGTGTTCATGCAGGGCTTCAGGCGTCGAGACGCTTGTATTTGATGCGGTGCGGGTTCGCGGCATCCGCTCCCAGGCGGCGTTTGCGGTCTTCTTCGTAGTCGGCGTAGTTGCCCGCGAAAAACACCACCTCCGAGTTGCCTTCGAACGCCAGTATGTGGGTTGCGATGCGATCCAGGAACCAGCGGTCGTGCGAAATGACGACGGCTGAACCCGGAAACTCGAGCAGCGCCTCCTCCAGCGCTCTCAGGGTTTCGACATCGAGATCGTTGGTCGGTTCGTCGAGCAGCAGCAGGTTACCGCCGGAGCGGAGCATCTTTGCCAGATGCACGCGATTGCGCTCGCCGCCCGAGAGCAGGCCGATCTTCTTTTGCTGCTCGCTGCCGCGAAAATTGAAGCGGCCGACGTAGGCCCGCGACGAGGTTTCGTAGTTGCCGACCTGAATGAGGTCCTGGGCGTTGGAGATCTCCTCCCAGACGCTCTTCTGGTCGTTGAGGCTGTCGCGCGACTGATCGACGCTCGCAAGTTCTACCGTGTCGCCCAGGCGTATGTTGCCGTCGTCGGCTTTCTGCTCGCCCGTGAGCATGCGGAAAAACGTGGTCTTGCCGGCGCCGTTCGGTCCGATCACGCCCATGATACCGCCGGGGGGCAGGCTCATCTCCAGGCCGTCGATCAGGAGTTTGTCGCCAAACGCTTTCTTCAGCCCATCGACTTCGATGACGATGTCGCCAAGCCTCGGGCCCGGCGGAATATAGATTTCATTGGTTTCGTTGCGCGCCTGATAGCTCGGGCTGGAAATCTCCTCAAACTGCTTGAGACGCGCTTTCGATTTCGCCTGACGGCCTTTCGGGTTGGAGCGCACCCATTCGAGCTCGGCCTGCATGGCCTTCCGGCGTGCCTTCTCGCCGGCCTCTTCGTTTTGCAGTCTGTTTTCCTTCTGCTCGAGCCAGGAAGAGTAGTTGCCTTCCCAGGGAATCCCATGACCCCGGTCAAGTTCGAGAATCCACCCCGCGACGTTGTCGAGGAAGTAGCGATCGTGGGTTACGGCAATCACGGTGCCCGGGTATTCTTCGAGAAAACGTTCCAGCCAGGCAACCGATTCGGCATCGAGATGGTTGGTGGGCTCGTCGAGCAGCAGCATGTCGGGTTCGGACAGCAGCAGGCGGCACAGCGCAACCCGGCGCCGTTCGCCGCCGGAGAGTTTCGTGACGTCCGCGTCCCAGGGCGGCAGCCGCAGCGCGTCGGCCGCGATTTCGAGCTTGCGGTCGAGCTCCCAGGCGCCTTCGGCATCGATGGCGTCCTGCAGCTTGCCCTGTTCCTCGAGCAGCGCATTCATCTCGTCGTCCGACATGGGTTCGGCGAACTGCATGCTGATTTCGTTGTAGCGATCGACGAGCGCCTTGGTTTCGGCGACACCTTCCTCGACGTTGCCGCGCACGTCCTTGTTCGGATCGAGTTCGGGTTCCTGCGGCAGGTAGCCAATGTTAATGCCCGGCTGAGGTCTCGCTTCGCCGTCAAACTCCTTGTCGAGGCCCGCCATGATGCGCAGCAGGCTCGACTTACCCGATCCGTTGAGTCCGAGTACGCCTATCTTCGCGCCTGGGAAAAACGACAGGGAAATGTCCCGAAGTATGAAGCGTTTCGGCGGCACGACTTTTGCCACCCGGTTCATCGTATAGATGTATTGCGCCATGTGTTTGCGGCTACCTTGAACTTGTGGAGCGCGCATTATCGGGTATGCTGCCTCCCGTGCCAATTGTGGCGCGACTTGTGCTGCCAGTCAGCAAGCGGAACGGGATGAGCGAAACGGTACTTGTCTACAGGGGAGCGGACATTGCGCGCTACGGGTTTGGCGATCCGCACCCCTTCGGCACGGATCGCCACGACGTGTTCCACAGCGAGCTGGCCGGCGCGGGCCTGGATAGCCTCATCGAGTACGGACTGCCGAGGGCGGCAAGCGTGGATGAGCTGACGCTGTTTCATACCCCCGCGCACATCGATCTCGTATCGCTCCGCTCGGCCGAAGGACGCGGCTGGCTGGATGAGGGTGATACTCCGGCCGTGCCGGGTATCTTCGAGGCGGCCTCCAGCGTCGTGGGTACGACCCTGGCGGCCGTCGATGCCATCATGGACGGGGGGGTGCGGCGAGCGTTTTCACCCATCGCGGGTCTGCATCACGCCGGACGCGGGCACGCGGCCGGTTTCTGTGTGTTCAACGACTGCGGCGTTGCCGCCGAGTACCTGCGTAGCCGTTACGGCCTTTCGCGGATAGCCTATGTCGATATCGACGCGCATCACGGCGACGGGATGTTCTACGCCTTCGAGGACGATTCGGAACTGCTGTTCGCCGATATCCACGAGGACGGCCGCCACTTGTATCCCGGAACCGGGGCCGCCGCCGAAACCGGGAAAGGCGCCGCCGAGGGTACGAAACTCAATATTCCGCTGCCGCCGGGCGCCGACGATCAGGACTTTCGCAGTGCCTGGCGGCACGTGGAGGCTTACCTCGAGGCCGCAAAGCCGGAGTTCATCCTGTTCCAATGCGGTGCCGACAGTCTCGAGGGCGATCCGATCACCCACCTGGCGTTTAGCGAAGAAGCGCATGCCGAGGCAGCGGCCGCGCTCTGCCGGATAGCGAACCGGCACGCAGAAGGACGTATTCTCGGCACCGGCGGAGGCGGCTACAATCGCCGCAATCTCGCGCGCGCGTGGACCCGCGTCGTGCAGTCGTTTGCCGAGACCGCCTGCGACTGAGGTTTGGATTCCGCAGGGCCCGATCGAAGCGGCTGCCATCGCCGTTGAGAACACGGTACTATTCCCGATTACCCGCCGATCATCTGCGCAAAAGCCCGTTTCCCCTGGAGAACAACCCGATGCTTGCCACTTATCCGACGATTGAATCCTTCGATCCCGAACTCGCAGAGGCCATGGCCTTGGAGTCGCGCCGGCAGGAAGAGCATGTCGAACTCATTGCCTCGGAAAACTACGCGAGCCAGCGGGTTCTGGAGGCACAGGGTTCGGTGCTGACCAACAAGTACGCGGAAGGTTACCCGGGCAAGCGTTATTACGGCGGTTGCGAGCATGTCGACGATGCCGAGACCCTGGCGATCGAGCGGGCCAAGGCGCTGTTCGGGGCCGACTACGCGAACGTGCAGCCGCATTCGGGTTCGCAGGCGAACGCCGCCGTCTGCATGGCGCTCATCCAGCCGGGCGACACCCTGCTGGGAATGAGTCTCGCCGAGGGCGGTCACCTGACGCACGGCGTCAAGGTCAATTTTTCCGGAAAACTATATAACGCCGTTCAGTACGGCATCGATCCCGAGACGGCGCTGATCGATTACGACCAGGTCGAGTCGCTCGCGCGCGAACATCGGCCGAAGCTCATCATCGGCGGTTTTTCCGCTTACTCCAGAGTCGTCGACTGGCAGCGGTTTCGCGAAATAGCCGATAGCGTCGGTGCGTACCTGCACGTCGATATGGCGCACGTTGCGGGGCTCGTGGCGACGGGTCACTATCCAAACCCTTTGCCGCATGCCCACGTCGTGACCACGACGACGCACAAGACGCTGCGTGGCCCGCGCGGCGGTTTGATACTTGCCCGCGGCAACGAGGAGCTCACCAAGAAGTTCAATTCTCTTGTGTTCCCGGGCACCCAGGGCGGACCGCTCATGCACGTCATCGCCGCCAAGGCGGTTGCCTTCAAGGAAGCGATGGATCCGTCATTCCGGGATTATCAGCAAAACGTTTGCGACAACGCGAAGGTGATGGCGGAAGTGCTGGCCGAACGCGGCTACCCGATCGTCTCGGGCGGTACCGACAACCATCTGATGCTCGTGAGCCTGATCGACAAGGGTTTAACGGGCAAGGCCGCGGATGCGGCGCTCGGGCGCGCGAACATCACGGTGAACAAGAACGCCGTGCCGAACGACCCCGAGTCTCCGTTCGTGACCAGCGGACTGCGGCTCGGAACCCCGGCTATTACGACACGCGGGTTCGGCGTCAACGAAACGCGCGAACTCACGGGCTGGATCGCGGATGTGCTGGACGGCATCGACGAAGACGCGACGATCGAGCGAGTCAAAGGCCAGGTGCTGGAGCTGTGCCGCCGGTTCCCGGTTTACGCCTGACGGCCACACTGTGATTTATGCACTGTCCGTTTTGCAGTCACGAGGAAACCAAGGTCATTGACTCGCGTCTTGCGGGTGAAGGCCGGCAGATCAGGCGCCGGCGTCAGTGTCTCGACTGCAACGAACGGTTCACGACCTTCGAAACGGCGGAGCTGGTCATGCCCCGGCTCGTCAAGAGCGACAATACCCGGCAGCCGTTCGACGAAGCCAAGCTGCGGTCCAGCATGTCGCGGGCACTCGAGAAACGGCCCGTCCCGAGCGCGCATCTCGAACAGGCAATTGGCCGCCTCATCCATCGGCTGAGAACCATGGGCGAGCGCGAGGTACCCTCGCGTCTGGTCGGCGATCTGGTCATGGAGGAACTCCGCGCTCTCGACGAAGTCGCTTACGTCCGCTTTGCCTCGGTCTACCGGCAGTTTCAGGACATCACGGAGTTCGAGGAAGAGATCAAACGTCTGCAGCACATATCGGAGACCGCGGCGAATCGTGAGCAGATGTCGCTGTTGCCGGACCTGCTCGGCAACAAGAAGTCATAAACGCAATGTTCTCGGCCGACGATACCCGGCACATGGCGCGCGCTCTCAAGCTTGCGGCCCGCGGCCGCTATACGGCGCAACCGAACCCCATGGTGGGCTGCGTAATCGTGCGTGACGGCAAGGTGCTGGGGGAAGGCTGGCACCGTCGGGCGGGCGAAGCGCATGCGGAAGTAGCCGCGATCAGATCCGCTACGGCTGAACTCGACGGCGCTACCGCGTACGTGAGCCTCGAGCCCTGCTCGCATCACGGCCGGACGCCGCCCTGCGCCGATGCGTTAATCGAAAAAGGTATAAAGCGGGTCGTGGCCGCGATGCGCGATCCCAATCCGGCCGTCAGCGGCGGCGGGATTGCCCGGCTCGAGAACGCGGGCGTATCCGTCGAGACCGGTTTGCTGGAAACGGAGGCAGAACGGCTCAACAGCGGGTTCGTCAAGCGCATGCGCAAGGGCAGACCCTTTGTGCGGCTCAAGATAGCGAGCAGTATCGACGGCGCCACGGGCATGGCGAGCGGTGAGAGCCAGTGGATAACGGGTCCGGCAGCTCGTGCGGACGTGCAGCGTTTGAGAGCCGAGTCGGGCGCGATACTGACCGGGATCGGCACCGTGATCGCCGACGATCCCCGCCTGACCGTTCGTGACGAGCTGCGGTCTGCCGAGGTGTCGCAACCGCTGCGTGTGATTCTCGACTCGGACTTGCGGACGCCCGTTTCGGTGCAGCTCTTGCGCATGCCCGGAGAAACCCGGATTTACTATTGCGGCGACAACGTTCGTGAGGATCTCGCCGATGCCGGCGCGACGCTGGTCGGCGTGGCGGAGCACAAGCGCGGCGTCGATTTGGGCGAGGTCCTCGACGACCTTGGCCGGCTCGAAGTAAACAGCGTTCTCGTCGAGGCGGGCGCAACGCTTGCCGGCAGCCTCGTCAGCGGGGCCTTCGTGGACGAGCTGATTATCTATCAGGCGCCGCAGCTACTCGGCAGCAGCACGCGGCCCATGCTGTCGACGCCCGGCTGGCGGCGGCTGCAGCACCGGCTGCAGCTCGAGATCAAGGATATTCGAATGGTTGGACGCGACTTGAGAATCGTCGCGCGGCCCCTGAACACGGTGGGAAGCTAATGTTTACGGGAATTGTGAAAGCGCTCGGTCGCATCGACGCGATGACGCCAACCGGCGGCGATATTCGGCTGCGCGTCAGCGCGCCCGGTTTGCCCTGGGGCGACTACGAGACCGGCGAGAGTATAGCCGTTAACGGCGTCTGCCTGACGGCGGTCAAACTCTACGACAACGGTTTTGATACGGACGTGTCGCGTGAGACGCTCGAGGTTACCGCGCTCAAGACACTGAAAGCGGGCGCTACAGTGAATCTCGAGCCGGCGCTCAGTCTGGGCGAGCGGCTGGGCGGCCATCTGGTGTCGGGTCACGTCGACTGCGTGGCGACGCTCGTATCCAGGCAGGATGAAGCAAGGTCGATACGCCTGGAATTCGAGCTGCCGTCCGACTACGCCCGCTACGTGGCCAAGAAGGGCTCCATCTGCATCGACGGCGTAAGTCTTACCATCAATGCAGTAAAGGCAAATCGCTTCGAGGTGAATATCATTCCGCATACGGCCGAAGTCACTGTCACAGGCGCTTACCGGCCGGGCTCGGTCGTCAACATCGAGGTTGATTTGCTGGCTCGCTACCTCGAGCGCCTGCTGCTGAAGGGCGAAGGCCTTGATATGGATACTCTGCGAGAACACGGCTATGCATGAAGCGTTTAGTCCCATCGAAGAAATTGTCGCCGACATACGCGCCGGCAAGATGGTCATTATGGTTGACGACGAGAACCGGGAAAACGAAGGCGATCTGCTAATGGCCGCCGAAAAAGTCCGTCCGGAAGACATCAACTACATGGCGACACACGGCCGCGGGCTGATCTGCCTGACGCTGTCCCGGGAGCGCTGCGCACAGTTGCGGCTGCCCCTAATGGTGAACGAGACCGACATGTATCATGCGACGAACTTCACGGTGTCGATCGAGGCAGCCGAGGGGATTACGACGGGCATTTCCGCGCACGACCGGGCGATGACGGTGCTCGCGGCGGTAGCGCCGGATGCGCACCCGGAAGATCTTTCTCAGCCCGGCCACATCTTTCCGGTCATGGCGCAGCCCGGCGGGGTTCTGACGCGCGCCGGGCACACCGAGGCGGGTTGCGATCTCGCGCGTCTGGCCGGGCTCGAACCGGCGGCGGTCATCGTGGAAATCCTGAACGCCGACGGCAGCATGGCCAGGCGCCCGGATCTCGAGCGTTTCTCGAAGGAACACGGCGTCAAAGTGGGCACGATTGCGGATCTCATCCGCTACAGGCTCGAGAAGGAGCGCAACATCGAGCGCATCTCGGAGGCCCCCGTGGAAACGGCTTACGGCGAGTTCACGCTCATTTGTTACGACGATTTCATCAACCGGGCTGTGCACCTGGCGCTGGTCAAAGGCGATCCGAAGAACGAGGACAATCCGCTGGTGCGGGTGCATCTGCAGGATACGCTCGGCGACGTAGTCGGCGTCCGCAGCGAGGCGCTCGGCTGGCCGATTGCGAGCGCCATCGAGCGTATTGCCGAAGAGGACGCCGGTGTGATTGTCCTGTTGCGAGAGCAGGAGAGTTCGCGCGAGCTGATGGAGGCCGTCGAGCGGGTTGCCAGCAAGCGCGAGCGCAGCAAACACGCCAAAATGGGTGACGGCGTGCTGCGCACCTATGGCGTCGGGGCGCAGATTCTCCGCGATCTCGGTCTCAGCCGAATCCGTGTATTATCGGCGCCCAAGAATATGTACGCGATTTCGGGCTTCGATCTCGAGATCACAGAGTATGTCTGATATGCAGGCCTATGGATAAGATCAAGACTACCAGCGCCGACGTCATAGTCCGCGATGCCCGGTTCGTAATCGTTGCCGCGCGCTTCAACGAGTTTATCGTCGATTCGCTGCTCAAGGGCGCCGTTCACTGTCTCAAGAGCCACGGGGCCGCCGATGCCGACATCGAGATCGTCCGCACTCCCGGCGCTTTCGAGATGCCAGTGGTTGTCGATCGGGTAGCGGCGGCGCGGCGCGCCGACGGGATCATTGCGCTGGGTGCGGTCATTCGCGGCGGCACGCCGCACTTCGACTACGTCGCCGGCGAGTGCGTTCGAGGCCTGTCCGCGGCAAGTCAAAAACATGGCGTCCCGGTTGGCTTTGGCGTACTGACGGTCGATACGATCGAGCAGGCCGTCGAGCGTGCGGGCACCAAGGCCGGCAACAAAGGCGAGGAGGCCGCGCTTGCCGTGATCGAAACCGTCAACTTGCTTCGCCGGCTCGACTAACGGACTTTGCTTTGAGTAAAGCCTCCTCATCCAGCGGTGCGCGCACCCGCACACGCGAGTTGCTCGTGCAGGCGCTGTATCAGCAGCAAATCGCCGGCCACGACAAGGCGGAACTGCTGCGGCAATTCCGCGAGCAGGCCGCCTACGAGCGCGTGGATCAGGCGCTGTTCGACGAAGTTCTGCCGGCGATACTCGATGCTCGCGCCGAGCTGGAAGCAATCATGACCGATTTTGTGGACCGGCCTGTCGCGCAGCTCGATCCCGTCGAGACGGCGATTCTGCTCATTGGTTGTTATGAGCTGCGCGATCGCATTGACGTGCCCTACCGCGTGGTCATCAACGAGGGCGTCAATCTCGCAAAGCGTTTCGGTGCGCTCGATGGACACAAGTACATCAATGCGTGCCTCGACAAGGCCGCTCAGTCGCTGCGCACCGTCGAAATCGAAGCCAAAGCTAAAGGCGGTGGATGAATTCGGTCTGATAGACCGTTACTTCGCGCACGGGCGGACGGATTCGAGTGTGCGCGTCGGGATCGGGGACGACGGCGCGGTGTTGTCGCCGGCGCCGGGCCACGAACTGGTCGCTGCCACCGATACGCTGATCGAGGACGTGCATTTCCCGTCCGGCGTCGATGCGTACGATGTCGGCTGGCGCTCGGTTGCGGTCAACCTTTCCGATTTTGCCGCCATGGGCGCCAGGCCTCGCTGGATGACCATGGCGCTGTCGCTCCGCGAACTGGATTCGAACTGGCTCGACGGTTTCGCGGCCGGCGTTTTCGATGCTGCGGCGGGAGCCGGCGTGTCGCTCGTCGGGGGCGACACGACGCGGGGGCGAAGCCTGGTCGTCACTCTGCAGGTGCTGGGCGAGGTGCCCGCCGGCGAAGCGATACTGCGGTCCGGCGCAAAGCCGGGCGATTGCCTGTACCTGACCGGCCATCCGGGCGATGCGGCCGCCGGTCTGAGTGAGTTCGACAGCGACCAATGCAGCGACGTGTTACGCCGGCGCTTTCTCAGACCTGAAGCCCGCGTCGGCTACGGCCTCGAACTGCGCGGTTTCGCAAACGCCGCAATCGACGTATCCGACGGCCTGTACGCGGATTTAGTCAAATTGCTCGACGCGAGCCGCGTCGGCGCCCGGCTCGAACTCGACAGGTTGCCGCTGTCGTCCGAGCTCAAATCCCGTTACACGCGCTCGCAACAGTTGCGCTTTGCGCTGGCGGGCGGCGACGATTACGAATTGCTGTTTACAGGTCCCGCGAGCGGAGTCCCGCAGGCGGAGGGCTTGCCGGTCACCGCGATTGGTGAGATCGTCGCGGGCAGCGGCGTCGACTGCACCGATGGCGACACGCGCGTGGACTTCGAGCACAGCGGTTACCTGCATTTCCAATGACGACGGACCAACAACCCCTGTGGCGCGCGGTGCTGACCGATCCGGTGCATTTCCTGGCCTTCGGTTTCGGCACAGGGCTTGCCCCCAAGGCGCCCGGGACCTTCGGTAGCCTGCCTGCCATCCCGCTGTTCTGGCTTAGCCAGGATTACGGACTTCTGCCGCAACTTGGGTTCGCGGCTGCCGGATTTATATTCGGCATCTGGCTGTGCGGGCTTTCGGCCAAAAAAATAGGCGTGCACGACCACGGCGGCATCGTGTGGGACGAGATCGTGGGCATGTATCTGACGCTTCTGGCGGCGCCGCCGGGTCTTGCGGGCTGGGTCGCGGCTTTTGTGCTTTTCCGCTTCTTCGACATCGTCAAACCCTGGCCGATTCGGGACCTGGATCACAGACTGCGCGGAGGGCTGGGAATTATGCTGGACGACCTCTTAGCCGCGCTGTACGCCGCACTGTTACTGCTTTTTTACAGGTGGCTTATGACCTGAGTGTGAGACAACATGGCCAGCCCCGTCAGCGAATTCAAGCGCCCCACCGACGTGCCCGACAAGATCGGCAAGTACGTCATTATCAACAAGATTGGTAAGGGCAGCACGGGCACGGTTTATCTCTCGCACGATCCTTACTACCGCCGCGATGTTGCGATCAAGGTTTATAACATCGAGGAGGATGCCGATCCGGAGCGCGCCCGCGTTTCGCGGAAGATGTTCTTCAACGAAGCCCACATGGTGGGGATGCTGCAGCATCCGAACATCATGCCGATTTACGATGCGGGCGAAGAAGACGGTTCCTATTATGTCGTCACCGAGCATATCCAGGGCGCACGCACGCTGGCCGCGTACTGCCGTCCCGACAATCTGCTGCGCGTCGACGATGTCGTAGAGATTATCTACAAGTGCGCGAAAGCGCTGCACTACGCACACGGGCGCGGTGTCATCCATCGCGACATCAAGCCGTCGAACGTCATGCTGACGATCGACAACGACGTGCGCATCATCGATTTCGGGATTGCCATCGTCAACGATTCCGAAGTGTCGCGGATCGAGGGCATCGCCGGCAGTCCGAGCTACATGTCGCCCGAGCAGGTTCAGTCGGAGGAGCTCACGCCGCGTTCGGATCTGTACTCGCTGGGTGCGGTCATGTACGAGTTGCTGACCGGCTTCCGTCCTTTCCGCGCGGACAACCTGTCGAAGCTGCTGCACCAGATCGTGTACGCAACCCCGCCGCCGATACACACGTATCGCGACTCCCTGCCCGATGAGCTCGAGCATGTGGTTGCGATTACGATGCAGAAGAACCCCGACAAGCGGACCGTGAGCGGCGCCGCGATGGCGGCCGAATTGACGCGCGTTTACAAGGACCTGCGGCAGAAGTACGACAGCCTGGATAATCAGGAGCATTTCGATCTGTTGCGGACGCTCACCTTTTTTCACGAGTTCTCGCACGCCGAAATCTGGGAGGTTCTGCGGGCGTCCGACTGGCATGAGTATCGCGACGACGAGGACATCGTTCGCGAGGGTGAAATCGACGATCGCTTTTACATCATCGTCTCGGGCAAGGTTATCGTGCAGGCCAACGGGGAGCCTGTCGGCGCGATGGCCAATGGTGAATGTTTCGGTGAGACGAGCTATGTGCGCGGTGCCAAGCGGCAGGCTTCTATCAAGGCCGATGGGCCCGTGACGATTCTGCGGGTCAGTTCCACGCTGATGGAGCAGGTGAGTTCTTCCTGTCAGTTGCGGTTCAATAAAGTCTTCTTGCGCTCGTTGATTACGCGATTGCAGGGGAATGGTGGGGCCAATACCTGAGTCCGTGGCCGCAGCCGGCGAACCGCGTCGGGTTTTCACGCGGCTTTCCCGATTTCTGAGCCCGTGGCCGCGACCGGGATACCGGTTGGCGGAATGGCTCACTGCGCTCCGCTTTATTTCCGCCAACCGGTATCCCGGTCGCGTCTGAGTTCGGCTCCCTTCGCTTCGGCTGCGTCTTAATGCGGCTTGTTCGTCGCTAGTTGTCGGTTGGGTGCGGTTACGTTTCCAGCAGCCGATTCATGCCGATGAGCGTTCCGAAAGGGCAAATCCTTGGGGCAAACCCCTTCGAGGGCCGTTTTGGTTTCGGGCAGGGTATCGGTAGACTCGCTGCTCGGGATCGTATCAACAACCTGGGTTCTGCATGAAATCACTAGCGCTCGTATTCGCCCTGCTAACCGTTGCGGCGGCAGGACAAGCTTCGGCATCGGATTTGTCAGCCGCCGTCAAACAGGACTACGACGACTATCTCTGGCCGCTGTTCGACCACTTCCATCGTAATCCGGAGCTGTCTCTGGTCGAATTCGAGACCGCGAAACGGATGGCCGAGGAGCTCCGCGCGGCGGGATTCGAGGTGACCGAAAATGTCGGAGGAACCGGCGTCGTTGCGATGCTCGAGAACGGTGAGGGCCCGCTGGTGATGATGCGCGCGGACATGGACGGCCTGCCCGTTCAGGAAAAGTCGGGTCTGGAGAACGCTTCTCGTAAACGGCAAACCGATCCGGTTACCGGTAACGAGGTCTTTACGATGCACGCCTGCGGGCATGACGTGCACATCACCAGTCTGATCGGCACGGCGCGGCAAATGGCGTCGCGTCGCGATCAGTGGTCCGGCAGCCTCATGCTGATCGTGCAGCCCGCCGAGGAGCGTGTGCTCGGCGCCCGCGCGATGCGCGATGATGGTCTCTGGGAGCGCTTCGGCACTCCCGACTACGCATTCGCTTTTCATGTCAGCGCCCAGAACGTCGCAGGCAAGATCAACGTCACGGAGGGCAGTCCCTACGCCGGTGCAGACACGGTGGATATCGTCATTCACGGGGTTGGCGCGCACGGCGCGGCACCGCACGCCGGGAAAGACCCGATCGTTCTAGGCAGCCAGATTGTGCTCGCCCTGCAGACGCTCGTTTCGCGCGAGTTGCCGCCGCGTGACCCTGGCGTCGTGACAGTGGGTTCCTTCCATTCCGGCACCAAGCACAACATCATCTCCGACCGCGCCGTGTTGCAGCTTACGGTCCGCAACACGAGCCTCGAGACGCGGGCCATTCTTCTCGACGGCATCAAGCGTATTGCGGAGAACATGGGGCGCGTGGCCGGACTTCCGGAGGACAAGCTACCCGAAGTCATCGTCAGCGAGGAGAGCGTGCCGCCAACCATCAACGATCCGGCTCTGGCGCGGCGGTTAAAAACCGCATGGGTTGCCAAGATGGGGGAGGCAGCCGTCATCGACAACCCGACCAAAGGCATGGGGGCGGAAGACTTTCCGTTTTTTGCGATGGACCCGGACATCCCTTCGGTGTACTGGGCGATCGGCGGCACGCCGGAGGAAGACTTCGCGCGCGAGGCCGCCGGTGGCGAGCCCGTACCCAGCCATCACTCGCCGTTGTTCAGAATTTCGCCTGAGCCATCCGTAACC
>JBCBSC010000044.1:0-23274 GCA_039819385.1 Pseudomonadota bacterium
CCTGTACGACGGAGTGCCCGACAGCGACTTCGACAATCGCGACGAGTACTTTCTGGAATTACACGGATTCTTCTGACAACAACAAAAGGATCGGCAAAAAAAAGGGACCTAAAAAAGGGGCCGGGTTTATTTTTCTCTTGGAGAAAAATAAACCCGGCCCCTTTTTTAGGTCCCTTTTTTTTGCCGATCCTTTTGTTGTTGTCAGAAGAATCCGTGTAATTCCAGAAAGTACTCGTCGCGATTGTCGAAGTCGCTTTCGGGCACTCCGTCGTACAGGCGCACGCCCACGCGTCCCTGCAGAAACTGGATCGGTGTGTACTCCCAAATTGCGCTCCAGCGCACCTGGTGGTCTTCGTCGAGGTCGTCGTCGGGATCGAAATACTCGTAGCCGATCTTGAGATTATGCCCCTTTCGCAGCAGCCAGTTCCCTTCGACCAGACCGGCGATGGCATCGCGTGTTGCCCCGCCATCCAGATCGTCCCGAATACGGTCTACTTCGGCAAGCCAGGCGACGGGTCCGGTGCGAAGCCCGGCAAAGACGTTGAACATCTGCCGGTCGCCCGCGTCTGCGTTGTTGTCGTTGAAGCTTGCGCCCACGCGCCAGCCTGGCCTGACCCAGGTCGTAACCGCGCTGAACTGCTTGCCGTCGTCAATTTCCGCGCCGCCGCCGCTGCCGTTGGTGGCCGATACGATTGTTGACCACGAGCCGTTCTCGTAACCCAGCTGAAGCCCGCGGTCCGGCGTCTCGAAGTTGATGCCGGTCGTTCGCCGGATGAAAGCGGAGTCGTCCTGCAGACGCAGCCCGTAGGGCAGATAGAACTGACCGCCCGCGAGATGCCATTTGCCGGATCGATCGCGCACCTTGGCATACGCTTCCCGGTTCAGGCTGCCGTTTGGAGCGAGCTGCTGATCGACATACACCGACAGCCGGTTAGGGATTAGCGTCGCTTCGAGATAGACGGTGCCGCGAGTGACGTCGAATTCCGACAGCTCCTCGTTGCCGGGTATGTCGATAGACTCGTAGCGCGAGCGGAAATTGCCGCCCACGGCGAGAAACTTCATCACCTGTCCCGTCCAGATGCCCTGCTCGCCGCCGCCGACGGTTTCGGCCGGCATTTCGTTCTGCGCGAACACGTTGCCATAGGCAATGCGACGTCCGCCGCCTGCGGTGTGGCTGTGACATGCCGAACAGTGCAGGCCCTTCTGGACGGCGAGATACGGTTCCGCCGATGCGCGTTCGGGCAGGGCCAGGAACAGTAAGCTTGCGGACAAAACCACGGCGCCAACGCGCCTGAATACCGATCTGCCGGTCCGCTTTACACGAGTGCTGGTCATGGTTTATTGCTCCGCCCCGTTTGCGATCCACTGCCGGATGCCTTCGATCACGTCCGGATCCAGCGCTGCGCCGCCCAGCGGCATCCGGCTGCCGACGGCTGCCGTTCCCTCCAGTTTCTGAATGAGATAGCTGTCGTCCGGATTGCCCGGTTCGACGCGCAGCAGCGTGGGCACTTCATTGCTTGCGACATTGACCAGCAGGCCGAACGCGTCACCCGCGGTGAGCCTGAGCCCCTGCGGTGCGGCGGCGCCCTGGTGGCAGCCGGACGTGGCGCAGGTGGGCGTGAAAACGGTGGTCTGAATTTCGTCGAATGTCAGCCCCGCTGTGACGCCGGTCAAAGTAAATGTGGCCGTGAAATCGCCGCCCGCCGTACCGTCGCCGGATGGGAACCCGCCCGCAAACTCACCGTCAAGCGCGTTGGCATCCAGATCCGCGATGACTGTCCCGCCGTCACCCTTGAGCGTTACGCGATACGTGTCGTCGCCGAGCGTTGCCGCCGATAGATCCATCGTCGCCGTCGCCGGAGTCGCGGCCGGGACCGATACCGCAGCGGTGACCAGCGTTTCGTTGCCGTCGCCGAAGCTGCCGTCACCGCCGCTTGCCTCGAGCGTGAAGCTCGTGGCATTGACGGACGACGCGTCGAGCTCGCGATCGAAGGTAACGACGATTTCCGCCGGCGCCGCCGTCAGATCGGCGCCGGGCGCCGGCGTCAGGCCGGCAACCCGGATTGGATCGGCTGACGGCGTCCGGTTATCCAGCGCGCCGTCGCTTATCCACTGCCGGACGACATCGATGACGGGCTGCTCGAGCGGTGTACCGCCGCGCGGCATCTGCAGGCCAACCGCCGCGGTGCCTTCGAGTTTCTGAATCAGGTAGCTGTTGTCCGGATCGCCCGGGGCAACCCGAAGTATCGTTGGCACCTCCATGCTCGCCACGTTGACGAGCAGGCCGAAACTGTTTGCCGCTTCGAGGTTGAGTCCCTGCGGGGCAGCCGCACCGCTATGACAACCCGAGGTCGCACAGGTCGGAGTGAAGATGTTGTCCTGGATTGCCCCGAACGTGGCCTCGAACGGCGGCGGGGGTGGTGGCGGCGGAGGCGGAGGAGGAGGTGGGGTAGTCGTTGTGCCCGCTCCGCTGCCGCCGCCACACGCCGTCAGCAGCACACTGCCGGACATGAGGAGGATGACTGCCAGTGCCCTGAACCTGCTGAATCGATACATCGTGAAATCCCCGCAAAACGTTTGGTTGGTAACGCTTGAGTACGGGTCAGGCCCGGCCTGGGTTCAATCGCGGCGATTCTCGGCAGGAATTGAACCTTTTTGCGGCTACGCGGGTACTAAACTAAAGGTCATCCACGTTTAGGTCCGCGATTTATGCAACCGGACGAGTCTGCAGTAGCCCAACAGCGCGACGCGCACGTGCCGCACGACGAGCGTGCGCTGATGGCCGCAATTGCGCGGCAGGACCGGCGCGCGCTCGAGGCGCTGTATCGCAGCTATTACACGCGCCTGTTCCGCTTCGCCTTCCGCATGACCCACTCGCACGACGCGGCGGACGAGATCGTGAACGACGTAATGCTCGCGGTCTGGCGCGGTGCGGGCGGCTTCCGGGGCTCGTCGAAAGTATCGACGTGGATTTTCGGCATTGCCTACCGGCAGTCGCTCAAGCGCCTGTCGCGCAAGTCGCTAACGGTCGCAGCCGACTTCGATCTGGACGAGGTGGCCGCCGGGGACGACCACTCGGCTGAGGACCGCGACTGGGTTCGACACGGCGTTGACGCGCTGCCCGCTGCGCAAAAGCTGGCGATAGTCCTCGTGTTCTACATCGGGATGTCCTACGAAGAGGTTGCCGAAGTGACGGACTGCCCGGTAAACACGGTCAAGACCCGGATGTTTCACGCTCGACGCAAGCTCAAGGGACTGCTCAAGGAGGCGGCATCCTGATGCTGTACGGTGACGCAAGATGAAAACGCAAAACACACATATAAGCCACGAAGAGGTGGACGGCCTGCTGCCCTGGTACGTCAACGGCACGCTGTCCCCGACGGAGCGCGGTGCCGTCGAAGAACACCTTGCTGACTGCATAGCCTGCGCGGAGGAGGTTCGGCAGCTCGAGCGGATTGCGGACGCGGTCCAGGACGAGATTCCCACGCCGCTGGTGACCGTGCCCGACGGCGCCAGGCTCAACGAACTGCTGGACGCCGATACGTCGTCGAGGTCGCGGCGGGCGCCAGCCTATCTCGCCGCCGCGGCGCTTGCCGCTGCCATGTTCGCAGGGATACTCATACTGGCCGATTCGACGAACCGTGTCGCCGATCCCGTACTGTTCGAAACGGCGACGGCAACGGGCGCCGAAGCGCTGACCGACTATGTGTTCGATATCGAATTCGCGGCCGGCGTCGCCGCTCGTGAGCATCCGGCACTACTCGAGTCGATGGGCGTTCGCGATGCGGTCGCGACATCCGGGTCCGCGGCGGTGCGGGGCATCGTCAGCCTGCCGGCTGCCTCGATGACGGAGCTTCAGTCGATCGCCGACAGCATGGCCGCGAGGGACGAGATCGATTCCGTCCGGATAGTCGCCGTGCAGCTGCCGGTGCGCGCTGAGCCGTAATGCCCGGAATGCGCCCCATACCGACCGCTTTTGCGCTGCTCGTTTTCGGGCTGCTACTGACGGCGTTACTCCCGGACACGGCCCGTGCAGATGCGCAGAGCCCGGATGCCGCAAACGATCGCGACATTCTTGTTACCTTCGACAACCGCGGTGCGAGGATGTCATCGGCCGGCGCGGGACCTCCTTACCAGAACCGCAAGCGTTACGCCGTGTCGGCCAAGGTCCGCCGGATTGCACGCCGTATCGCCGCCGACTATTCGCTCGAAGAAATCGACGAGTGGCCAATACGGTCGCTGGGGATCTATTGTTCCGTGTTTCGAATCCCGGCGGGCGGCGACCCGGAGGCGATCATTACCCGCCTCAGACAGGACTCGCGCGTCGAATCCGCGCAACGCCTGCAGGCATTCGAGACCGGCACGACCGCCGCCGAACGGTATGACGATACCTATGCCGGACTGCAGCACGTGCTCGACGAACTCGACATTGCCAGCGCCCATCGCTATGCAACGGGAGCCGGAGTGCGGGTGGCGATCGTCGACAGCAATGTCGACGCGCGGCATGAGGATCTCGTCGGGCGTCTGGGCCGGGTCAGCCGCTTCGAACGGCCGGACGCAAAGATCGAATCTTCGCACGGCACCGCCGTGGCCAGCGTCATCGGGGCGCGCGCCAACAACGCCCGCGGCATGGTTGGCATTGCGCCCGACGCCATGATCGATGCCTATGTTGCGTGCTGGTCGCGGGAGCGGGGCCAGGGCGCCGTGTGCGACAGTTTTACCTTGCTAAAAGCGCTCGACGCCGCGCTCGAGGACCCGCCCGACATCCTCAACCTGAGTCTTAACGGGCCGCAGGATCCGCTGGTATCGCGACTGCTGCTGAAAGCGCACGAACTCGGCGTGGTGATTGTCGCCGCAAAACCGAACGACACCGGCAGCGCGCATGATTTTCCGGCCAGCATGGGCGAGGTGATTGCGGTGGGCGTGCGTCGCGATGCGGACGACGATAATGACGGCTATGACGACCACGATAACAACGAACCCGGCTCGCGAGCGGCCATCCTCGCGCCCGGTGAGCAGATCCTGGTGGCGATTCCCAGCAACGACTACGAGTTTCGCTCCGGCACCTCGCTGGCGGCGGCGCACGTCAGCGGCATGACGGCGCTGTTGCTGTCGCTGGCCCCCGAGACCGAGAGCGGCCGGGTCACCGAACTTCTCGAGCAGACCCAGCGTGCCGGCCGCATCGATGCCTGCAGCTTGTTGCAAATGCAGCAGACGGATCTCGAATGCCGGGCGCTCGTGGAGCAGCCGCAGGGCGATCCTTCAGAAGGTGATCCTTCAGAATAAGGCCCGCAGGGTAAAGACAACGCGCGGCTCGCTTCGGTTCCTTGAGCTGACGACCAGCACGTAGTCGTCGGTGTCGTGGAAGCGCAGGTCGACGTCGATTGGCCCGATGCTGCGCGTGAGGCCAAGCTGCCAGTAGTGGTAGTGGTCGCCGAATGCCGCTGACGCATCGTAGCGGCCTGCGCCTGCGCCGAGCACGAGTTCCATCGGCAAGCCGAGTTCACCGTAGATCTCGACGTTGTGGGTTTCTTCGTCCGATGCATACAAGGCCGGCGAATACGCGTATTCGAGCCAGAACGTGTCGTCGTAGTTGGCGGTGATCGAGTACTCCTGGTAGTCATAGTCGAGGGTGCCCCGCTGACCCGGATAGGTGAACGCCACGGCGCGCGCGCCCAGCGACCAGCGCTTGCTGATGTCCGTCGAGTAACCCGCATAGTAAGCAACTTCGGTGTCCCGGACGTTGCGCGGACTCTGGTCGATGTCCACCGACGACACCCAGGCACCCAGGTAGTAGCCTGCGTCGAAGTTCGCATCGAGCCCCAGCTGCGCGGCGGCGTGGCCGTCGCTCTGCGACACGCCGCGCCAGACGTAGTCGGTGGTCAGCGCGAAGTAGGGTGAGAACTCGGCGGCAGGCGCGGCGGCGGGTACTGCGAGAATCAGTACGGCGGCATACAGGACGGACAGGCGGGAGTCCCTGCCCGCGACGGTCTCCCCGGCCAGCCGGCCGTGGACGCGTGTTGGCTGCTGCATATATCTGTCTACCCCACCGGCTCGATATTCATCGCCGGTCCTTGCGTTCTCACTGCCGTTTCGACAAGCATCGCATGTGTAAGTGCTGCTTCGTCAAACTCGATTCGCGCGGCCTCCTGTTCTAACCTGTCCCTGCTGCCAGCCTCTTCAGGAGCCAGACCATGCTTCGCCGCTTCCGCAAGCACATCACCGAACAGAACTGGATAGCTCTCGCGTTCGATTTTCTCATTGTCGTAGTTGGCGTATTCCTTGGGCTGCAGGCCCAGGACTGGAACCAGAGCCGGGTGGATCGTCAGTCCGAGCGCGCTTATCTGGAGCGTCTGACGGACGACTTCGCGCAGCTTTCCAAAGAGCTCGAGAGCTGCATGAACATTTACGAAGGAAGTCTTGCCGCGCTGGAACATATCTCGTCCGTCGTGTTTCCGGCGGCCGGCATTGGACCGCAAACGGATATGCAAGACGGCGCGAAGATACGCGACTCGTTGCTGAGAATGACGGCAGGTGCTATTCCTGCGGGCCGGTCGGTCACCTTTGTGGAAATGCTGTCGAGCGGCGATCTCAGGATTCTCCGCGATGAATCACTGCGCCGCGAGCTGATTTACTACGACCAGGTGGCGGAGGCCCACCGCGAGATCTGGCGCTCGCTGCGCGGCGAAACCGCCGATTACGGCCGGCCAGTTTACAGCGCGACCACGCTGTCGGTCGATCTCGAGGCGCGCCAGATGGTGACCGTTGGCGATTTCGATCTGGACGCGATGGCGAACAGCAGCGAGTTTCGAACCATGGTTACGGTGTTCGCGGGGAACAACGCCAACGCGTATGAGCTGTGTCAGCGGCAGCTTGGCCTTGCCGCGGGGGTCCTCAATAAACTCGGCCGAGATTGAGCCGTAAACGAAGCTGACAAATAAACCCGGCACCTTTTCTAAATAAACCCGGCACCTTTTCTCTGAGTCTGGATTTCTGTGACTGATCTCCTGTCAGGTCAGCCCGCACCCGGCATAACATCTGCTACGTCGCACAGGCCTCCGGTGCCTGGACGGACACGGGGCAGAGATCATGACGGACTATTACCGCAAACGATCGCTTGCAACAGTGAGCGCAACGCTGCTGCTGATTGCCGCTGCCGCTCTGCCCGTGCCGGCGCTTGCCGACAAGCTGGTTGCCGCGAAATACCGTCCCGTGGACAAACGGCTGACGTTTCCGGCAAACGAAGCGTTGCCGACAGCCTCAGCACTGACGGAGCGGCAGCTGCTCGACGACGGCTACGAGCCGATCGGTGTGGTGTCGGTGGTGCTGCGTGTGTCTCACTGCAAGACAGTGCAGGAATGCGAATGGCTCGAAGAGCCGGTTGACGCCAACCGGAAGGCGCTCGAGCTTGCCGGCGGACACGGGGCCGAGATCGTCACGCTGTGGTCCGACAACCGGGAATTCGTGCGAACGCGCTCGCCGGGCGGCCTGGCACGCGTCGGAGTGCCGAAAGACTGTGAGCGTACGCCGTCGGGTACGGTACTCACTCCCGGCAAGACGCAGTACGAAGTTCGCTGCAGCTTCGACTCCGACTTTATTCGGCGTACGCTTTATCTCGAATCGCGCGGTATCGCCTGGCGCTCCGGTGGATCGGCACGAGCAGGCGAGAATGCCCGCGAGGCGGTCGAGCTGCTGGACGATCTTTACCGCAAGGATCACAAGCGCAGTTATGCGCGAGCCGTAGCGTTTGGCAATGAGATGAACGCGCGTACAAACGCGCCGAAAGCGGCAACCGCCTCGCCGCCCTCCCGTGACGATATCGAGGACGCGACAACGCTGCCGCGTCTGTTGCAGGCGGCGCGAAACGGTGACGTCGATACGGTCCGAGCCGAGCTCGACGAAGGCGTCAAGGTAAGCACGGCGACCGCGCAAAACAATACTACGGTGCATTTCGCCGCCGCAGCGGGTCAGGTTCAGGTCTTGAAGTTGCTGTTCGAACGCGGCGCTGCATGGCAGCAGCGCAACCGTAACGGCGCAACCGCGCTGTATCTGGCGGCCCGCTACGGGCACACGGCGGCGGTGACTACTCTCCTCGAGGCCGGCGCAAACATCGACGAGCAGAGCCTGAATTTCATCGACCTTACGCCGGCGATGGTCGCCGCGAAGTACGGACACGGAGAGCTGCTCACGGTCCTGCTGGATCGCGGTGCCGAAATCGACCGTAAGGACAAGGAGGGGCAGGACGTCCTGACGCATGCCGTGGCGGCGGGACACGACGAGCTTGTCGTGCCGTTGTTGGAGCGCATGGGCCCTGAACTGCGGGGACAAGCACTCAAGTCGGCGCTGTACGTCGCCATAATGCACAAGCAAGCAGCGGCCGTCGACCTTCTGCTGCAGCAGGGCGCGCTTACGGATTACCGCTACACGACCGCGATCTCGAGGGAGTACACACCGCTGTCGCTCGCCGCGATCGAGCGGAATCCAGACATCGCCCGGCGGCTCCTGGCGGCCGGAGCGGACCCCAACGTTTCCACCGGAGCCGGCAATCCGCTTACCCTGGCGGTGGGCTCCCACCGACACGCCAAAATCGAAATACTGGAAAGCGGCGCGGCGATAGCGGTAATGCTGCTGCAGGCCGGCGCCGAGCCGAACCAGCGGCGTGCCATCGGTGAGGTTCGGATGGCGAAGGCGGACGAGCATTCCGGGCATGAGACGCTCATTGACTACCTGCTCACGGAGGGCGTTCTGGACGAAGGCGGCCTGCAGCAGATGTACTCGAAGGCCGTCCGCGCCGGGCGGCTGGACTACCTGCGGCGTATCGCGCAGCTTGCCGGCAGGGAGATCGCCCCGGAAGACACCACGGCGCTACTTAAGGCGGCGGTCCACAGCGGCAGCGTGCCAACGGTCGATCACGTGCTCGCACTTGGCGCGGATATCGACGAGTTGCTGAACAGGCAAGGGGAAACGGCTCTCTTACTCGCGGCGAAACATCGGGATGTACCGATGGCGACCTTCCTGCTGCAGCGCGGCGCCGACCCTGACCGGGCCGATGGCCGGGGCCAGAAGGCCATCAGTCTGGCGTACGCCCAGGACGATCTGCGTATGGTCAGAACGCTGTCGGGCTTCGACGGCGGTTCCGCGCCCGGTGCCGGGCAATGACCGGCCGCTGCAAGCCAGCTCGAGGTATCGGGGCCGCGGTAGCGCCGATCGTGACACTCGCGGCCATGCTGTCTGCATGCGTGACAACCGAGCCCTACCCGCAAGGCTGGGCGCCGCTGCCGGACGAAGCGCCCGAGGATTGCAGCATACCGGACGGACTGTATGCCAACCGCGCCGCAGACGCGCACCGCAACTATCCCTTGGGGCGACATCTGAGTTTCGATGGCGGTGCGGAATTCATCCGATTTAGAAGCGACGAGCGAGGAACCGTAACTCTGGCGGCGGTGCGCTACGGCGAAGTGATTGCACAGCAAACACTCGCAAGCGATACGGCTCAAGTACGGTGCAAAGCCGGCTGGTTGCTGTTCGATACGAGTGGCTGGATCGCCAATCCGGCCGGCGCGGGCATTCAGTCCAAAGTCCTAGGAATGCTGTTCGCAAACGGATATCTGGTGGTCAAACGCCGGGACTCGTTCGCGGGCTGGGCGTACATACTCCCGGCCATGGGTAGCAGTGAAAGCTGGTATCGCTATGAGTGGCTTGGCGAAGTCGATCTTCGGCAGATGCAGGAGGAGATTCTTGAGCGTAACAAGCAGGCGAAACCTTACCACTAGCTAACGAATAAGCCTGTAGCAATTGGGGTCGAACCGAGGTTTTATCTCCGCACATCCTGGCAATTGGGGTCGAACCGAGATTTTACCTCCGCACACCCTTACACAATCTGAAAAAGCGCGTATTCGCCAGGAAACGAGGCAAGCGGCTCGAACGCAGGCTTGAAATCGCGGTTCGACCCCAGATCCTCTAATCCCCGGTTCGACCCCTATTCCGTGAAATCGCGGTTCGACCCTCAATCTGTTGCACTCGTGCGGCGGCCTTCTCCAGTCTGCGGGATCGCAGCAGGAGTAGTACGGACAGGAACAACAGCATCGCAATGCCCGTCGAGCCGCCGCCGGAATCTTCTCCGCCGCCGGTCGAGGTGACGGACACGTCCGTCACGTTGAGCTGTGCCGAGCTGTCGTCGTTGCTGCTGTCGGTATCGGCTTCGGCCACGGTTGCGGACACCGTGTAAGTCTGCTGTCCTTCCGCGACGCCCGTTACCTGAACGTCGATTGTGGTCGTGGAGTTCGCGGCGAGGCTGGTCGCCGTGCAGCTCGCCTCACCGCCGGACAGCGTGCAGTTCCCTGCCGCCCAGCTTGCACTGTCGATACGCAGGCCGGCACTCGTCGTGATCGTTACGGCCGCGCTGCTCGCCGCGATGGACGAGCGGTTTTCTATCTGAGGTCTAAGCGTCGTGCTCTGGTTTAGCGGAAGCTCCGCGGGCGCAGGACTGCTCGCAACGATGTCGACAGCCGGGTCGACCGTAAAACTTGTCGTTGCCGTATTGTTGCCGGCGCTTGCATCGCCGCTTGCCGAGCCGGTGGCCACAACATCCTTCGATCCCAACGTCTGCGCCGTCAGGAATACCGTGACGGTTGCGCCAGAGCCCGCAGCCAGCGAACCGATCGTGCAATCGACGCTGCCGGCGCCGTCGGTACAGCTGCCCGCGGTCGTCGACGAACGGTCCAGCGCCATGCCGGAAGGTATCGACACGGAGAGCGTAACGCCGTTCGCCGTGTCCGTGCCTGCGCTCGTAATGTCGAACGTAAACGCGGCGCTGTCGCCCAAGAGAACGGTTGCCGGCTGCGCGCCCGCCGTCACGGCGATGTCGGTGCTGGCCAGCGCCGTGATGCACGAAGCGCGGGATACGTCGTCCTGCATCTGCGTAATACTGCAATTCGAGAACGTGTCGCTGCCGTTGAGCCGCGGCGCCATCAGGAAATCCTCAGGCGTGCCCGAGCAGGCGCCGTCGCCGTCGTGCGGTGAGCCGAAGTTATGGCCGAGCTCGTGGGCGACGATCAGGCTGTCGAGCGTTACGCTGCCGGTGGCCTGCGTCAGTCCCGCGCCGAACCGGTCGCGGCAAAGTGCACCGCCAAACGCAATGCCGACCGTGGAACCGTCGAGATTCCGGCCCGTGAACAGATGCGTCAGACCGTTGGCCCGCTGTGCCGGCGTGTTGTCGCGGTAGTCCGCCACTTCGTCCAGCAGGCTGCTCGCGTTGCTCTGATCGCTGAACGGATCGTTCGACGAGGCGAACACGTCCACGCGATTGACGTTGATCTGCACGCCGAGCTGCGAGCTGAAGATGCCGTCGACGTTGTTCATGCGGGTAATCATGGCCGCTTCGGCGCCGCTGCCCTTGTCGCTGGCGAACTCGAAGTCGGCGATGATGGCGACGTCGATTTGTGAGGTCGCACCCTGCGCTTCGGATACCGGCGGTATCGATTCGCTCGCGACGAGTTCGAACAGATCGGCAGCCGTTGTTGCCATGCTTGCGTCCGAACACGTCATCGCGCCCGGTTCGATATGCAGATCGGCCAAACGATAGATTCTGGTTTGCGGCGCCGCTGCGTCTTCCGTCGCTTCGATCGCGAACAGCTCGGTGCCATCGAAAAGCAGTCCGCGCGGCTGGCCGTCGACGATTACGATACGCGCCCACGATCTGGGCTTCGACGCCAGCGCACCGCGATAGATTTTTACGTTCGCGCCCATTGCCTCGCGCTCGACTGCATCGATCAGCGCGTGATTCGGCTGCAACGCCACATCGAAATGACGGCTAAATGCATTGAAACTGAGCGTTTGCTCCGAAGGGGCGCCGGGCTTCTGAAATTCGCCCGCAGGACGCGCGAAACTCAGGTCCTCGAGCGGCTCGCTATGACTGATTCGCACATCGTCGGCAGACGCCGAAAAAGGCAGACAAACGAGAGTCAGGAACAGAAAAGAAGCGCATCGCCTTAGACCAGTCATGAGCACACCCAGGGGCAGTTTTGCCGGTCTACCAGCTAAACAAATACGGCGGCGGCGCCGCAAGCGAATAAGCGTCGGTTATTCGCGACAGGTCGATGAAGAACGTGACCCAGTTCTCAGTTCGAGGATGCGCTACTCGCTGCGCCGCAGTGCACAATCGGGCATGCTTTCACCGGCGGTAACGGCGTCGTGTTGCTCGCGCGTCAGCAGGTAGAGATCGCCGTTACGCTCGAGCAGAAAGTGATCGTCGAGCGCGCTGCCGTCGTCGGTAACGAATTCTACCGTCGCGGAGTCGATTTTGTACGTACCGGCCTTCGGGTAATCCGGGAACGCGTCGATCTCGTTGCCGTCTCGGTCGATGTTGCGGACGTCGGTAAACCGCGACCACTCGAAGCGGTCGTTACGGAATTCGATGCGGTCGCCCGCGTAGGCTATGCACGACGGTTCGAAGACGCCTTCGACGCTTGCGCAACCGGAACTGAACAGCGCTGCCAACAGGGTTGCCGCCCGTAGCGAGGCACGCCGCGAAAGTGTTGCAGACAAAGTTTTCATGATCCGCAGTGTGCTCCAGCCGGAGGCCGCGAGCAAACATTGGAGTCACAGTTCTATACGAATGAAGGTCTGTCGTGCATGTATATCATGCCGCTTCGGTTTATCATTCCCAGCTGCTCTTCGCTGTCGAGTTGCTTGCGTACGTGTTCCGGCAGGCAGCCCGCGGCTCCCTGTTCGAAACCGAGTTTTGGTAGAAAGGCGCGTTCCAGGCGAAGTCGCTAAACGTTGTCAGCGTTACGCTGGCGAAGGAACCGCCACGCGCTTCTTCGATCACTCGAAGGACAAGCTCCTTGCCGATGCCGCGCTTACCGTGGCTCGAGTGCACTGAGACTTCATGGAGATGAAGATAACCGTCCGCATGCTCGCAGACCGCAAACCCGCACACTCGCCAGGCCGAAACGGCGACAAAAACAAGGCCTGCAGATAGCGCTCTGCGCAGAGTGTCCTCGGGGCAGGTTGCATTCGGATCGGGCAGCCGATCCGCCGGGAACAGCGTTGCGGCGGCGAGTTCGATCGCGCGCAAATGCTCGAGATCGTCTCGATTGGCGCTGCGTATTCGGATGGCCTCACTCATTCGGACCAACCGTATATTCGCACTGGCGTTTGCACAATCCCATTCGGCGCATGTATTAATAGGCCTTGAGCAGTTCACCCAAAAATAAACCCGGCACCTTTTCTACAAATAAACCCGGCACCTTCTAAAAAATAAACCCGGCACCTTTTCTCGGAACTTGAAGTCTGGTGTGCCGAGACAGTGGAAAACAAACGCGTGACAAAACAAAACCACAGATATTCGGAACGAACGCAAAGCCGACACGGCGACAGAGAACGCGCAACGACCAGATGCGCGCTCTGCGCCGTCCTTGTAATTGGATTTGGGATTCTGGGCCTGCAGGGCTGTGCAAAAGCCGAAGATCCTGGAGCCGCGCATGCGGCCAAAGCTACAGTTTCTCTGGTAATGGAAACCTCGGCCGGCGCGATCGAGTTCGACGTGTACCCGGGCAAAGCACCCGTCACCGCCAATAATTTTCTGGCATATGTAGACGGCGGCCACTACGACGGCGGCGCGTTCTATCGCACGGTGCGGCCGGACAACGACAACAACCCGCTCACGATCAGCGTCATTCAGGGCGGCATGCAGATCATCGGCGCCGAGGACACGAACCCCGAGCCGCCGTTCCCTCCGATCGCGCACGAATCGACGGACATCACTGGCCTGAGCCACGCCGACGGCGCGCTGTCGATGGCGCGCTTCATGCCCGGGACGGCGCAGTCCGAGTTCTTCATTTCGATCGGCGACAACCCGGTACTCGACCACGGCGGCGAGCGTTTCGAAGACCGCCTGGGTTTTGCCGTTTTCGGTCAGGTCACGGCCGGCATGGACGTGGTTACGAGAATCCATTCGAGCGAAGCCGATGCGCCAACGGACATCGCCTACATAGAGGGCCAGATCCTGACGACGCCAGTGCGGATCGTTTCGCTACGGCGAATGCAGTAGGCTGTCGTTCACAGGCGCTTTTCGAAGAGTACGAGCAGATGACCAGCGGCGACGTCGTCAGGAGCAACGTCAACCGCGTATATCGCGGATTCAATGCCGATTGCGGGGAACGCGCGGAGCAGTTCTCCGCACCGCTGGTTACACGCCCCTCCGCTGCGGACGATTTCGTCAGGCTCGCTATCAATCCCCACAAGGGGGCCGGCTACTGGGACGTCGCCCGGCTGCACGACGAGATGCTGATCTGCGTTGCCGAGTGTACCTATCTGAGCCCCTTCGACTACGTCGTCAGCCCGCAGAACGACATCCTGTCGATCCGGATGGTCGTATCGGGCGAGCTGGAGATCGCCGACCGCGACGGCGTCCGGGTTCACGTCGAGCACGGCGCAGCCGAAATCACCAGCATCCCGGGCAATTACACGCACGAGCTGCGCATCCTGGAGCACGAGCGCTTCGCATCCCTGACCATTCACGTACGCGCCGACAGCCTTGCGCGGCTGATGGGACTCGGCGAACAGGAAACGCCGTCCATGCTGGCCTCTTTCCAGGACCCTGGCGCCGGCTTCCGCTCCTGTTCGATGCCGCTGACGTCAGCAATGGCGAACGGCGTCTTCGACCTGATAAAAGCGCCGTATTCCGGCGCCTTGCGCAGCCGTTTCTACGAAGCCAAAACGATGGAGATGCTGTGCGTGTTCGTGGATGCGATGCGCCAGTGCAGCGACGACGAGCAGCGGCCCGGCTCGCCTTCGGTGCGGGCGTTCGGCCGGGCGCAGCTCGCGCGCCGAATCCTGGAGGAACATTTCGTCGCGCCGCCGACCGTCGAGCAGCTTGCGCGCCGTGTGGGCGTCAACCGCACCCGGCTGCGGCACGACTTCAAATGCCTTTTTGGAATAACAATCGCCGAGTTCGTGCAGGCGCGGCGGATGGAAATGGCGAGGCAGCTGTTGCGCGACGACAGCATCAGCATAGGCGCAATCGCGGAGGCGGTCGGCTATCGTCACGCCGGCAACTTCAGCGCAGCCTTCCGCCGGCACTTCGGCGTTTCGCCGAAGGACCACAGGCGCGCCTAAAGCGCGCCTGTCCATAAACGATACGCGCGCCCGAGGCGTATCTGTCCACGACGATGCCGCGCCTGTCGAGCGACACGGCCGACAATACTGCGGTTTGCATCACAAGTAGTGTCGCTTGCATTATTTTTCCGTCGGTGTTTCTTCTAGTTTTGTTTCGGTCCGGTTTTCGGATGAGTTCAGGTTGGGGAAGTTTATGAAAATCATCAAGTTCACGTGTTTGGCTCTGCCCGTTGCGCTGTCAGCGACGATCGAGCCGGCATTTGCACAATCCGCGAATGCTGACGGGACCGTTGACGAAGTGGTCGTGACCGGCACGCGGATCAGGACGCCGAATCTGGAATCGCCCAATCCGATTACCTCGCTCAGCAGCCAGGATATGGCCTACACGGGCAAGACCAGCATCCAGGAGCTGGTCAACGAAGTCGGCGCGCTCGTTGGCTCCGAGGGCGAAAGCGAAGTCAACAACGGCGAAAACTTCCTGAACCTGCGCAACCTCGGCACCAACCGCACGCTGGTTCTGGTGGACGGCCAACGCTTCGTCAGCGGTTCGAGCGGCTCGTCCGCCGTCGACGTCAACGCAATCCCGCTGGCCATGATCGAGCGGGTGGACGTGTTCACCGGCGGCGCTTCCGCCATCTACGGCGCGGACGCCGTCACGGGCGTCGTGAACTTCATTCTGAAAGACGATTTCGAAGGCCTTGCTTTCGATGCTCAATACGGCGACGCCGAAGACGGCGACTTCGAGGATCAGCAGTACTCGCTGACCGCCGGGCGTAACTTCCACAACGGGCGCGGCAATATCACGGCAAGTCTTACCTACGGCAAGAGGCCGATTGTCGCGGCGACGGCGCGCGCCGATTCCAGCACCAACGTGCACGAGCGCATCAACAATCTCGACGGGCCGGTGCCGGAGTTCGTGCTCAGGCCCGGTACACAGGAGGCGTTTTTCACCGAGGGCGGCGCGAGGATCGATCCGTTCGAAATCTTCAGCGAAGGCTTCAACGGCGACGGCACGCCGTTCGAGCACGGCGTCAACGTCGGCAGTTTCGGCGGCACCGGCGAAATCGGCGGCGACGGCATCCCGAACTGGCTGTTGTTCGCGCAGGCGATTCGCCCGGAGAACGAACGCACGATCCTGACGCTCAAAAGCCACTACGACGTTTCGGATGCGTTTAGGCCCTATACCAGCGTAATGTACTCCGACGTGACCAACGCACAGTTCGAGCAGCACTCGCTGACGGTGGGCACCAGCGTCGCGCGCGATAACGCCTTCCTGCCAGCATCGGTACTCGCCGCCGCGGGTCCCCCCGGCGGGCCGCCCATCTTCTACAACCGCTGGGACTTGGACGGCGGGCTGCTGGACTACGAGACCGAGAAAGAAACCTATCGCATCATCCTGGGCGCGGAGGGCGATCTGTCGAGCTGGCTCCGCTACGACGTTGCATTCAATCGCGGCGAAACGGACCGCCGTGAAACCCTGCACAACAATCGCCTGTACGACCGTTATCTGGCGGCCGTGGACTCAGTGGACGACGGCTCGGGGAACATCGTCTGCCGCAGCAACCTCGATCCGGCGAGCTTCAACAGCCTGCCGATCGACTTCATCTCGACCTCCTTCGACCCGACGCTGGGCCCGGCGACGTTTACGGCCGGTCCCAACAGCGGCTGCCTGCCGTTCAACCCGTTCACGACCGACAACAGCGTGAACGACGCGGCACGCGACTGGATCTGGCAGCCGACGACCAGCGACCTGGAGAATACCCAGACGATCGTCACGGCCTACCTGGCCGGTGAAAGCTCGCCGTTCTTCGAAGTCCCCGGCGGCCCGGTGAGTTTTGTGTTGGGCGGCGAATACCGCGAGGAAGAATCGTCGGTCGCATTCGACGAGATCTCCGGGTCTGACAGAACCGTCGCATGGGTTGCCGGGACGGACCTGAGCGGCAAATTCGACGTCACCGAGGCTTTCGTCGAGCTGTCGGCGCCGCTTTTCGGGGACGTGGGCCCGTGGCTACGCGGCCTCACCGTGGACGCCGCGTACCGCTTCTCGGACTATTCGACGATCGGTTCCACGGGAACCTGGAAAGCCGGAGTGATCTGGGACACGGCGGGCGGGTTTAGCTTCAGGGGCACCGTGTCTTCGGCCGTGCGCGCGCCAAACGTCGGCGAACTGTTCGAGCCGAGGACCAATATTTCGATTAGCTTAGGACAGGATCCCTGCGACATCGACAACGTCAATCTCGGTTCGCCGACGCGCGCCGCCAACTGCGCAACGGCGCTAAACGCGATCGGCGTCGATCCCGTGACTTTCGACCCGCTACTCGGCACGTTCTTCCCGGCCATCGAGGGCGGCAACCCCGAGCTGAAGGAGGAAACGGCAGACACGCAGACGATAGGATTCGTCTGGCAGCCGACCTTCGTCGAAGGCCTGACCATAAGCGCCGACTACTTCAATATCGACATTGAGGACGCCGTGATCCGGCCGAACCAGATCGCGATTTTCAACGCCTGTTACGACTCCGCGACGCTCGACAACATATTCTGCACGCTGCTTAGCCGCGACGCGACGACGGGCGCCGCCAACTTCGTCGAGCTGCAGTCGGTCAACGTGGCCGAGATCCAGACTACCGGGTATGAATTCAGCGCGGTCTATCAGTTACCCACCGCAGGCCTTGGCGATCTCAGGTTTTCGCTCAACGGCACCTATCTGGACGAGCTGAAAATTCAGAAGTCGCCGCTGCCGATCCTGACCGACGACAAGGACCTCTTCAATACCGACACGGGCGGATCGTCGCCGGAGTGGGTCGTGAACTTCGACCTTGGCTGGCAGTACGGCAACTGGGACGCCAACTACGGCTTCAACTACAACAGCAAGACGCTGCGGCCGCCGCTGATCAACGCGCAGCGCGACAACGCCGCCAACATCATCGACGATCCTTTCGTGGACCCGTTCGTCAACCACGATCTCCAGTTCGGCTACACGTTCGATGAGAGCATCCGCGTATATGCCGGCATCCGGAACCTGTCGGACGAGGCGCCGGACAAGGTCCAGGGATCGCTCAACGGACCGTCGGGACGGCAGGGTTTCGCGGGACGTACCTTCTACGCGGGCGTAAACGTCAGTCTTGCGGATATCTGGAAATAGGCTAATTGGGGTCGAACCGCGATTCTTTCTCCGGACATCCTGACCCAATTCAGAAGAGCGTTGAGCCGTCAGGAAACGAGACAAGCCGCTTGACCGCTGACATAAAACCGCGGTTCGACCCCTAATCCGCTCAGGCGGGCAGTAATTGGGGTCGAACCGCGATTTGATCTCCGCGCGCAACTGGAAACCTTCGGAAACATCTGCACACAGGGCAGAAACCTTTTACGGCAGCCCATTAACTATCCTCGGTTGGCTCCTTCTATTCCTTACTGCCTATTCATCACTTCCGGAGGCTCCAACATGAAACCTGTAAAGGCTGTGATTGTGCTACTCATCGCGGGCGTTGTGCTACCGCTGACGTCGAACGCCGGCCACCCCCGTACCATTACGGACATTGTCGCCGCCAGCGGCGGTGTCTTCGACCGCGACCGTAACGATTTCGACATCTTGCTAAACGCCGTGCTAGCCGCGGAACTCGACGGCGTACTCGCGGACCCCAAAGCGGATTTCACGGTATTCGCTCCCACAGACCGCGCGTTCATCCGGCTAGCGCGCGAGTTCGGCTACAAACGCGGCGGCGAAGCCGTGGCGTTCGACACGATCGTGGCTGCGCTGACCGAACTCGGCGACGGCGATCCGATTCCGCTGCTGCGCAACATCCTGCTCTATCATGTTTCTCCGGAAGGCAAGACCGTGCACGAAGTGCAGGCCGCTGCCGTTATCGAGACGGCGTTCACAGGTGAAACCTTGCTGTCGGTGCGCAAGCGGCTGCTCGATAACGAGCCCGACGTTCGCGATCCACGGTTCATCGAGGACGCGACCAACATCGAAGCGTCCAATGGCATTGTGCACGCGATTAACCGCGTGCTGATCCCGCTCGACATAGACAACACCGACGACGAACTGCTGCCGACGATTACGGGCACCGTAGCGGCCAGCGGTGGCGTATACGATCACGACCGCAAGGACTTCGACATTCTGCTGAACGCCGTCATTGCGGCCGACCTGGCGGGTGCGCTCGATAACCCGAGCGACAGCCTGACCGTGCTGGCACCGAACGACGCCGCGTTCATCCGTACCGCACGCTCACTGGGCTTCAAGGGCCATGACGAAGCGGGAGCGTTTAACTTCATCGTTGCGGCGTTGACCGACCTCGGCAACGGCGATCCGATTCCGCTGCTGCAGTCGATTCTCCTGTATCACGTACTGCCCGAAGCGCAGACCGTGAAGCAGGTGCTTACCGCCGACTCAGTGACGACGCTGCTCGATGGCGCGACGATTCATCCTGTTGCGACAAAGCGTAAGCTGGTCGACAACGATCCAAACCTGCGCGATCCGCGTGCGCTGACGTTCCGGTCGAACATCCGAGCGTCCAACGGTTTCATCAACCCGATCTCGCGGGTATTGATTCCGGTGGATTTGTCGACGCTTTAGAGTTTTGGATATTGTCGGGCACTCGGCATGGCGTTTGGCTGTGCCGGGTGTCCAAGGTTTCCTGATAATTGGGGTCGAACCGGGGTTTTGTCTCCGCACATCCTTTTCGCCAGGAAACTAGGCAAGCGGCTTGATCGCAGTCTTAAAATCGCGGTTCGACGCCTAATCCGCGCTAATTCCCTACGGACTTGAATTAACCGAGCATGACAATCAGTATCAAAAGAGCGAAGGCCAAGACATAGCAGGCAAGTATTAGTAGTTTATCGCGTTGCTCCAGTCGCCGTGGAAATGGCAGGATGGAGTTCCAGTCGTCATCGAGAGGTTGTCCCTTTGCGGCCGCTCTCTTCTTGGCACTCGCTGCGAGATAATTTGGAACGGCCCAAAACAGAACGACTACGAACGCGACTAAGAGCCACTGGAGCATTGAAAGCCTACTAAAGAGATCAATTACATCCACACCTATTTTCCTCTCTTCGATCGCTTGGTGGCCGCAGTATTCCAACTTGCGGATTCGCGGAGTAACCCACTGATACCATGTTGTTCAACAGGGCACCGGCTACTGAATTTCGCCTTGAAATGTCTCGCAATGCCTTCAAGACAATTGGGGTCGAACCGAAATTTTACTTACAGAATCTGAAGGAGCGCGTATTCGCCAGGAAATGAGGCAAGCTGCTCGACCGCAGGCATGAAATCGCGGTTCGACCCCTAATTCCCTTAACAACGACATGCGTAGCATTGTATCGACCCCGCGTGATGGACCACGCTGGACTCCTTTAGCCACAACGATTACCGCCTATAAACCAAGAACGTCCCGCGCAACCGGTGAGTCGACAAGAAGATTCTCACCGAGGCGAGTTGCAAACTCTCGGAAGCCGTCTTTGTTCTCAGAGAACGTCTCGCTTGGTAAATCAATTGACGTAAAGAGCCGCTTAGAGCCACTCGCTGACAATCGATAGATCACGAGTTGCTTCTTTTCGGCATCGACCTCCACCAAGTGCGCGTAGTTTTCCGTCTCATCATCCATATCAGTTATTCCACGTATTCAATGGGGGAATAGGTTGACCGGCTAGGCATGCAGCATATCGTTGTGCTGCTGAGGCATGGCAAACAGCTCCTGCTCTTGCACCTCGCAATCTCGCTATACCGGCACACGTTGCGGTGTCCGTTGCGTAAAGCTGCTCGCATTCATCCTCGTCATCAGTCAAGCACGCCTCAACGACAGCATCGATCCCTACACCGATTTGGGTCGCAAACGCATCGTATATCTTTGTCCCCGTGTAAATAGATGCGCCGCCGACAACCGCGACCGCCGCAGCTCCCGCACACACCGTTGCCTGAGGGCCAGCACAAAGTGCAATGCCTTCGGCTACAGCCGCCGCACTTGCCGGATCTAACCCGCGCGGATCGGTATATGATAGAGGATTCTGATAAGCGTAAGCGTAGGTATTTAGCCCGCCCTGGAGCCCAATCGGATCACTCTCCAAGTACCGCCCAGTACTAGGGTCATAGGTTCTGAAGTAGTTGTAGTGCAACCCGGTCTCGGAGTCGTAATACTGCCCGGGGAATCTCAGGTTATAAGTGAAGTTGTTGAGATCCCCATCCGGATCCTCCTGCGCCGCCGTCGACCCAAACGGATCGCTCTCCCAACGCCAGATCACCACACCCGAGTCCGTAATCGCCCTCGGCGTACCCAGATGATCCGTGTGCACGTAATGCACGTCACTCCCCACAATCACCGCCACCGGCGCCCCATCGAACCACACATGCTCACGAACCGGATTACCGAGCGCGTCGTACTCCCCGATCAGATTGCCCTATTCGTCATAGGCAAACAGCGTCACCGTCCCATTGTCCTTCTTCACCCGCTGGCCCAGACCGTTGTAGGTGTACGCGGCCGTGCCGGCCGTTACCAGCCGGCCGCGATCGTCGTAGGTGTAGGCCGTGGTGCCGTCGTTGACGATGTTGCCCGCGGCATCGTAGCTGTAGGTCTTGGTCGTGGGGCCGGCCACCGTGGCCACGCGGTTGCTGTTCGGGGTGACCGTATACGCATAGCTCGCCCCTTCCGTGAACGACAGCCGATTGCCGTTGGCGTCGTAGCTGAAGTCCTGCGAGGTCAGTGGGGCTAAGCCCAGTGCATCGAAGTCGAACAGCCGGCTCAGGGCATCGTAGTCGAAACTGAGGTCGTGGCGGGCATCGTCCAGCGTAATCAGCTCGCCTACGTTGTTGTAGCCGAGTGTGTTGGTGTCCGACGCCAGCGAGTGGCTGGTCTCCAGGCCGCGCAGGTCGAAGCTGCGAGTGGCAATTGGTGTCGAACCGAGATTTTATCTCCGCACGTCCTTACGGAATCTGAAGAAGCGCCTATTCGCCAAGAAACGAGGCAAGTTGCTTGACCACCAGCATGAAATCGCGGTTCGACCCCCAATTTACGACCCCTGATTCACCCCAAACACATCAGAGAACCAATACGCCTTCTTGTCATGGAACCATTCCGAGAAGGGCGTCCTGTTGAAAACAGACAACTGCCCCATAGAAACACCGTAACGCCGGAATAGCGACACCAATTCACGTAGCTCATTCTCGTCAATAGAAGTATCGTCGACATAGAGAAATGTGGAACTTCCCTTACCTTCTATCTTCTGCACTGAAGGTATTTTTTTGATCCATTCAAAGAACGCAGCCTCATCATGGCCAGAGAAGAATCTTGTTTTTTCTGCTTCAAGTTGAACGAGGCTTTCGGTATCACCAGTCATCTGCGACGCCCTCCTGGATAAACATTCACGTAGCCACGACCGGGTTTTTGCACGTCCCAATGAGGCCCACCATGCGCTTCACCTCCGGGACCCGTGGGTACCCAGACATTACCATCTGCATCCAACCAACCGTTTCCGCGACCGTTTGGATTCGGCACCCAATCCTCTCCCCCTTTCGGGTCTTCAAACCCTTCGTCCTCCCCCGGCTTACCCGGAGCTTTGGCGCCGTCTGGATCTCTTGCGTCTCTTGGTGGTTCTGCTAGCGCACCCCAGTACCGTTGTGGGCCGGATGCGAGATACAGAGCGAATAGCGTCATAGCCTTATTCCATTCCCAAACATCTTTACAGGCTTCTGCCAGCGCCGCACCTGCTGCCTCGTTCGCCGGTGAGCCGTATTGGTATACAGGGCTATCTGGCGCAGCTGCAGGAGGTATTGGAAGCGGGTAAATCGGTACTATTTGTAAGCCTAGTGGATCTGAATATAGATTGGGAGCACCGTCGGCGTACGCGTATGTATTTGGACCTGCAGCAAGGCCAATAGGATCACTCTCTAGATAGCGTCCGGTGGACGGATCATAAGTCCTGAAGTAGTTGTAATGCAGCCCCGTCTCGTCGTCGTAATACTGCCCCGGAAACCGCAGGTTGTACGTAAAATCGACGAGATCCCCATCCGGATCCTCCTGCGCCGCCGTCGCTCCAAACGGATCACTCTCCCAACGCCAGATCACCACACCCGAGTCCGTAATCGCCCTCGGCGTACCCAGATGATCCGTGTGCACGTAATGCACGTCACTCCCCACAATCACCGCCACCGGCGCCCCATCGAAC
>JBCBSC010000045.1:0-22961 GCA_039819385.1 Pseudomonadota bacterium
CCCCCCCCGTTTCTGGTGCATCCGAAGAGATTTGCCCGGTGTTTTCCCGCGAGGTGCCGGTAACAAAGTCTCTGCACGCAACAGCGGAAATGCAGAAATCGCTATGAGGAGGGCGTTGACAATACGAAATCAATGCAATCATTGATTGCACATCGAGCCAACAAGACCATGGCTAGCATTACTATTCGAAACCTGGATGAGGAGACCAAGGATCGCCTGCTCATCCGTGCGGCGCGCCGGCGGCGGTCCATGGAGGACGAAGCACGCAACATACTGCGTGAGGCGCTGGCGGGCGACGATGCCATGCCGGGAAACCTCGCCGATTCGATCGCCGCACGGTTCAAGCCGCTTGGCGGCATCGATCTCGAATTGCCCCGGCGTGAACCGATGCGGGAACCTCCTCTTCCGCTGGAATGATCGTTCTCGATACCAACGTGCTGTCGGAGCTAATGAAAGCGGAGCCTGCGGAGCAGGTCGCTACATGGGTCGGCAAGCAACCGGCGACGAGTTTGTTCGTCACCGCCATCAATGAGGCGGAAGTTCTTTACGGCGTCAGACTAATGCCGGAAGGCCCCCGCCGGTCGGGTTTCGAGGCGGCGACAAAAGCGATGTTCGAGGAAGATTTCGCCTCGCGCGTTCTGGCGTTCGGCAGGGATGCGGCGGATGCCTACGCGGATATTTCGGTTGCCCGGCGCAGGCTGGGCCGGCCGATTTCGCAGTTCGACGCCCAGATTGCCGCGATTGCGCGATCCGCCGGCGCGGTGCTGGCTACCCGGAACGTGGCAAATTTCGAAGGCTGCAATCTAAAGCTCGTCGATCCCTGGGGTTGCTAGCCAGGGACGCTAGCCGGCTGTTTGATAAATTCGTACGTTCGCTACAGCGAGTTCTTGTGGAAGGCCCCGTCCTTCATGATGACCTGCAGCTTCTCATGATCCTGCAGTACGGTGATGTCCCTGGACGGATCGCCGTCGACCAGCAGCAAGTCCGCGAGGTAGCCCTGTTTGATCAGGCCGAGTTCGTCGGGCATGTTCATGATCTGGCCGCCAAGGCCCGTGGCGGAGACGATCGCCTCCATTGGCGACATGCCGATCAAATCGACGAAGTACTCGAGATCTTTTGCGTTGCTGCCGTGCGGTGTCCATGCAAAGCCGTAGTCGCCGCCCGGAACGATGCGGATTCCGCGCTTGCGCATTTCTTTCATGCCCTCGACGGCATACTCGAGCTCGCGCGCGTAGACCTGAGCCAGCTCCGAGTCCGGGGGAATACCCCAGTCGGCCGCACCCTGGGAGGTCTGAATGAGCCACGCGAGGCCGGGACCCACAAAAAACCTGTCTTTGTGCTCTTCCAGCCGGTCCATGCATTCTTCATCGGCGTATGACGCGTGATAAATAATCTCTACACCGTGATCCAGACACTGCTTTACCGAATCCGCCGAGCGCGCGTGAGCGCAGGCGCGAATGCCGTACGGCTTCGCTTCCTTGATCGCCATTGCGACCTCTTCGTCGGACATTGGCGTGGTTTGCGCCGGTACGGGCGTGATCTCCTCGCCCGAGAGATTGAGCTTGATCAGATCGACGCCGAACTTGACGAACATCCGCACGGCCTTGCGCATCTCCTCCGGGCCGCAGACGCGCCAGCCAAACGACAAGTCCTGAACATCGACGTGCACCGGTGAAGTGTCGCCGAGGCCGCCCGCCGTGCAGATCTCCTGACCGTTGGCGAGATAGCGCGGACCGACGATATCGCCCGCGTTGATGGCGTTTCTCAAAATGCAGTCGAAGCGAGGCCTCGCGGCCGCGGCGCCAACACCCGATGTGAAGCCCGCGTCCAGCACGGTTCTAGCGACATTGATCGAGTGAATCAGGTGCTCTTCCGGCGGCATCAGCGTAATGTGCTCGAGCGTCGGTTGATCGTTCCAGGTCATATGCAGATGCGCGTCGCACAGTCCGGGCATGAGAGTCTTGCCCGCGCCGTCGATGACTTGCCCCGCCTTCTGCGGCAGATCGCCGAGTGTCGTGGCGACTTTCTGGATTCGATTACTCTCGACGAGCACATGTCCTTTGAACGCATCGTCTCCAGTGCCGTCGATGACGTTGACGTTGCTGAACAGGGTCGATTCGTTACTCATATCACTATCCTCGACGTCGACAACGGGCGCCGCAGCGCCGCCGTCAACCTAACTGTAGAAACTCTGCATTGCGCTAATGACCGCTGCAGGCTGCTCGGTCAGCGTCCAGTGACCGCAGGATGACAGGACCTGCATCTCGGACTGCTCGAGCTGGTCGGCGAGTTTGCGAACGTTGGCCTCCGGGGCCACAGCATCTTCATCGCCCGTGATCAGCAGACTGCGGCATCCAATCGTTTCGGGTTTTGCCTGGGCGGCCTGCGCGAGCGCTTCGCAGCTCAGCGCGTAGCCTTCAGCGGGCTGACGCAACAGCATCTCCCGGACAAATCCTTGCGCGTTCGGGTTGCCGGATTTGGTGGCGGCCGCGAGCGCTACGTCGGCGATGACATCCGCAATGCCCGTCATCCCCTCGGCTCTTGCGGCATCGGCACGCGCCTTGATCGCTGTTCTGGCTGCGTCCGGCGGTTCGGCCAGCGGTCCAAGCAAGACCATGTCGGTAACTCTTTCCGGTGCCCGTGCGGCCATGTGTTGACAGACAATCGTGCCCATCGAATGACCGACAAGATGCGCTCGTTCGATCCCGAGGCCGTCGAGCAGCGCGAGCATGTCCGCGGCCAGTGACTCGATAGAGGTTTGCGGATCGAGCTCCGAGCGCCCGGCGCTCGGCAAGTCGGGTGCGATCACCGAGTATTGCGCCGAGAACGCGCTCACAACCGGGCGCCAGAAGTTGGACGTTCCACCGAGGCCGTGTACGAGCAGCATGGCTTCGCCCTCGCCATGCCGATCCAGTTCAATTCGTCGATTGTTGATTTGCATGTGTTGATCGTCTCGCTTCGGTTTGTACCTTCAGGTGATCCTGTTCTCTATCGTGCCGATCTCGGGGATGCTTACTCTGACCACATCTTCCTTCTTTAGAAACCGGGGCGGAGTGAATCCAATGCCGACGCCTGCCGGTGTGCCGGTGGCGATGATGTCGCCGGGTTCGAGCGTCATGCTGGCGGAAGCGACGGCAACGATTGTAGGAATATCGAAGATCAGGTCTTTGGTGTTGGCCTGCTGCCGCAATTCGCCGTTCACCCAGCACGAAAGTACGAGGTTAGCCGGATCGAGTTCGTCGGCGGAGACGATCGACGGGCCCATCGGGCAAAACGTATCGATCGACTTGCCGAGCAGCCACTGTTTGTGCCGCGACTGCAGATCGCGCGCCGTGATGTCATTAATGACCGTGTAACCCCAGACGTAGTCCATGGCCTCGGCCTCGGCAATATTGCGGCCGCGCCGGCCGATGATGACGCCGAGTTCTGCCTCGTAGTCGATTTCCTCGCTCAATTCCCAAGGCACGACGACATCGTCGAATGCACCGACCAGGCAGCTCGGCGCTTTGCTGAACAGAATAGGAGCGTCAGGGACCGCGTCGTCAGGGTTGGTCGCGGATGAGTCGTAACCGCTGCCGGTAAACTCGGCCGCGTGGGCGCGGTAATTCTTGCCTACGCAAATGATGTTCTTGCTGGGCTGCCGGATCGGCGACAGCAGCCTGACCGCGTCGAGGCTAACCGGCTCGGCCGCGAACGGCGGCTGCCGACCGGTCTGCACCGACTCGATGAACGCAATGGCGGGATCGGTATATCCGGCCGTGGGAGCAGAAACTTCCTGCACGGTGCGCGCGTCCGGGTCCACAATACCCAACCAGCTTCGTTGGTCGTCGATTACCGTCGCGATTCGCATAAAGCCTGGCCCCCTGGATACACAATCCGTCGCGCTCGGCGTTGGCCTGACGCGAGCCCGACTGTGCACAAATTGAGGTACAATTGCAAATCTTTTGCAGCTCTTTAGCAAATTAATATGTATTTTGCTCTGATAGGATTCAGTGCGTTTATCCGCGATTTGTCTCGAATAAGGCAGGTCTGTTGTAAACTGCGATTCCACAGCAAGTCCCGTTACTTAATGACCATCCAATCGAGTCGAAATCCTTGAACGTTCGCGAAGCCTCCAAGTTAAAAGCCGACGAGATCAAACGCTACGTTCTGCAGCGAATCGAATCGGGGGAGTGGCCGCCGGGGCACCGGATTCCAACCGAGAAGCTCATTAGCGAGCAGTTTTCGGCGGCGCGCAACACCGTGCGCAAAGCGCTGGGGCAACTGGAATCGCAGGGCAACATCGTGCGCCATGTCGGGCGGGGTACCTTCGTGGGGCCAGGGGAGCCCGTTGCTTCCTCGGATCTGGCAAGCGTCGACGCCAGTCCGGCCGATATCAACGAGATCCGCGTATTGCTGGAGCCCGCGATTGCCGAACTGGTCGTGGCGCGCGCAACGCGGGCGGATATCCGACACGCCCGAGAGTGCCTGTCGAATATGCAGAAGGCAAAAGATATCAATGACTTCGAGCATTGGGATGCGGAGCTGCACGCAACGATTATCAGCGCCGCCAAGAACGAGTTGCTGAACAAGCTCTACGAGGCGATCCACGAGGCTCGGCAGCGCATGGAGTGGTATGAAATAAAGCGTCGCTCCATTGACGACGTGCGTCGCGGAGACTACGACCGCCAGCATACGCAGATCGTGGAAGCGCTCGAGCAGCGCGATGCCGTGGCGCTTCGTGACGCGCTCGGCAAGCACCTCTCCGCCGTCAGCAGCAATATGCTAAACCCTATTCGCTGACTGATCGGGTCACCCGGTCCTGAGTGCGCGCAGCTGTTTGCGTTCGGCAGGTCGCACCGCGCCATTCGCGAACTTTCCCTGAGACGGCTCCGCGCCACGGCCTGCGGCCGTTCTTGCCGTTGTCGGTGAGTTTCCGGCGGTGATGAGTCTTCCGCAAAGTTGACATCTGCCGCGACGTCGCATAAAAGAGAATCTATTCCAGATTTAAACATTATTGATATGTTTTTGATCTGTTTTAACGGTGAAGCGGCGACAACGCCTTGAAGCACCGACAACGTCAACTTATCCGGGGGGATTCTCATGCCGAACCAAATCAAGGCGCCGCAAGCCGTGCTAGTCCTTGCTGCCTGCACCTTAGTGCTGCTGGCGGCGCGGCCGGCAGAGGCGCAGCTCGAGGAGATCGTCGTCACGGCGGAGCGCCGGGCGCAGTCGCTGCAGGACGTTCCCGTAGCAGTTACGGCATTTTCCGAAGACGCGATTGCCGCGCTGCAGATCGAAGATTTCGCGGATCTGTCGCTCAAGATACCCGGCTTCAGCGTCAACAGCTTCTCCAAAACCCGCGTTAACCCCGCCCTTCGCGGGGGATCGTCTTCGCTGCCCTCCGCGGGTTCCGAGCAGGCGGTCGGTTTGTTTATCGACGACGTTTACTTCGGCGGTTCCGGCGATTTTGAGCTCGACCTGTTCGATGTCGAGCGCATCGAAGTGCTGCGCGGCCCGCAAGGCACGCTGTTCGGGCGCAACACCACGGGCGGCCTGATCAACGTCGTTACCAGGGACCCGGGCGGCGAGTTCGAAGGCCGGTTCCGCGTTGGATTGGGCAATTACTCGCTGAACCAGCTCGGTGGTTACCTCTCATTTCCGATTAACGACAAGCTCGCCGGCTCGCTCGCCTTCTCAAGCACCGACCGGGAGGGCACGTCGTTCAATTCGGTTACGGGCAACGACGTCGACAACATCAATCGCACCTCCGTGCGCGGCAAGCTCGTGTGGACTCTGCCGAACGACTGGCGAATCAAAGCGGCGCTTGGCCACAGCACCGCCGACGAGACCGGCGTTGCGCGCGACGCCGTCTCCGCGCAGAACACGGTCGATCTGGATGTCCTGGCGGATCAGGGTTTCACGATCGACTCCGATCCGCGGACCGTGCAGATGTTCGCCGACGGCCGCTACACCAGCGAGCAATGGGTAGGCAGCCTGCACATCTCCAAAGACCTGGGCAGCGTGAGTTTCGAGTCGATCACGACCGGCCGCACATTCGACGCCGATCAGGACCCGGTCTCGCTCTCGGGCGTACCGACGCGCATCTTTGCGCTGGCCGACGAACGCGACGTCGAGACCTTCACCCAGGAGTTTCGGCTCGTGTCGTCAGGGGACGGCCGGCTGAGCTGGCAAACCGGGCTGTATTTCCTGAGCAGCGACGAGACCCGGGATCTGGCGGCCGTGACGCGCTGGGACGAATCGGTGGCGGGCGGCGCCTTCTCCGCAATTTTCGGTTGCCCCGATCAAACGCTCGCGGACTTCGAGAACTTCGTCGTAACGCCGGCCTGCATCGCCAACCAGCCCGAGCTGTTCGACGAGAACGCGTTCTTCATCAACGAGAACGTCGAAACGACCAGCATCTCCGTGTATGCGCAGGGTACCTACAGCCTCACCGACACGCTCGCATTGACCCTCGGCGGGCGGTATACGAACGACGAAAAGGAACTCTCGGGCAGCACCTCGGGTGAATACGACTGGTTCTGGAATCCGGCGCCGGGAACCGTGGTCAACGGCGTTTCGGAAGACTGGGGTGAGTTCACCTGGAGAGCCGTACTCGACTACAAACCCACCGATACCGTGCTGATCTACGCGTCCGCCGCAACCGGCTTCCGCAGCGGTGCGTTCGACATGGCGCAGAGCGATCCGGCGCTGATCGACAAGGCGGTTGATCCGGAGACCGTGGAAAGCCTCGAACTGGGCGTGAAGACACAGTGGTTCGACAACCGTGTGCAGCTCAACGTCGCTCTGTTCGATACGCGGTACGAGGACCTGCAGTTCTTCGTCAATTCCGTAGGCTCGGGCGGTTCGGCCGCGACCACCAATGCCGGGGAAGCGACCGTCGAAGGCATCGAAATAGAAGCGGCCTGGGCGATCAGTGACGCCTTCACCGCAAACCTCGCGTACAGCCACCAGGACGGCGATTCGAGCGGCATTCCCGCCGACGCCGAGATCCCCGAAGGCACGCCGCCGCAGGGCACGGTGCCGGACACGCTCATCCTTGGGCTGGACTTCGCCACCCCGCTTGCGGGCGGTGAGTTCTATGCGCACGTAGACTATCTGCAGAAGGACGAATACTCACTGGAGTTCATCGACAATGCGATTTCGCAGTTTCGCACCGAGGTGGATGGCCAGATCAACGCCAACTTCGGCTTTCGCTCCGATGCCGGCTGGAGCGTGCAGGTCTGGGGCAAGAATCTGACCGACGAACTCGTCGTGCTGTACGGCCAGGATTTCTGGTTTAGCCTGTACGGCCCGTCCCTGTCGAATCCGGCATTGTTCGAGTCATCGTTTGGCCCCCGCTACATGGAGCCGCGTACCTACGGGGTGAATTTCAGTTACGACTTCGACTGAGCGGCCTACTAGGCAGCGCTCGCCTCGACCTGTTTTCCCGCGCTACCGAGACTTAGCCACGCTAGCGCGCTTGCGAGCAATGCAAGGATCGAGCAGAGCAGCATGAGTTTACGGAAAGTAGCCACGTAGCTCTGTTCGATTAGTGCACGCACGCCCGCGGCATCGGCCGTTGCCGCGGGTGGCTTGAGCTCGGCCAGTGCATGGGCGTTGGCAAGCAGTGCGTCGCGTACCGCCGGCGCCAGCTGAATCGTGTCCAGCGCAGCCGTCAGATCGCTCGCGAACAGGCGCACACCCAAGCCCGTCAAGAGCGCAATCGCCAGCAGTCCCGCCAGCCGCGCCGCCGTATTGTTGACACCGGAGGCAACGCCGGATTGGCTGTTATCCACCGAGGCCATGACGACCGTCGTCAGCGGCGCGACGCACAGCGTCATCCCGAAGCCTATGACGGCAATGCCGGGCAGCCAGTGCAGCAGATAGGTCGACGTCGCTCCGGGCAGTGTCAACAGAGCAAAGCCCGCCGACGTAATGAGTGCGCCAACGCTCAAGAGCACGCGCGGCGTGTGGCGCTTCAACTGCTCGCCCGCGAGCGCGGAACCGAGTCCGAGCATGAGCGTCAGCGGCAGAAAAGCCGCGCCCGCGGCGAGGGCGGAGTACCCCTGTATCTGGATCAGATTGAACGGCACAAAATACAGTGCGCCGCCGAGCGCAAAATACAGCACCATCGTCATTGCGTTGGCGCCGCTGAAGCTCTGCCGCCGAAACAGCGCGAGCGGCAGCATGGGCGACGCGGCGCGCGCCTCGTAGCCGAGGAAGCCCGCCAGCGCGGCCGCGCCGAGCAGCAACATCGTGCCGGAGCGGGCGCCCGATTCGATCAGGCCGAAGGTCAGCAACCCCAGCGCCGCCGCCAGCAGGATCGCGCCCGGCCAGTCGAGAGATTGGGATGCATCGCTATTGCTGGCCGGTATCCGCCACAGCGCAAGCAGCGCCGTAAGACCGGCGAGCGGCGCTATGCCCAAAAACACCGCGCGCCAGCCCAGGAAGTCGACCAGCGCACCGCCTGCCAGAGGACCCAGCGCCGTCGTCAGCGCGGAGGCGCCGGCCCAGATACCGATCGCGCGGGCACGCTCGCCGGGTTCGAAATGGACGTTGATGAGCGCCAGGCTAGCCGGCACCAGCAGCGCCGAGCCCACGCCCTGCAGGCCGCGCCACGCAACCAGCGAGGTGAGGGAGTTGGCCAGACCGCAGGCCGCGGAGGTTACGCCGAAAAGTATCAAACCGGTAACGAACACTCGCCGCAGGCCGTAACGATCGCCGGCGGCGCCGCCGATCAGAAGCAGGGCGCTAAGCGTCAGCAGATAGCTGTTGACGACCCACTGCAAGGCAAGCGAGTCGAGATCGAGATCCGCTTGCAGCGCCGGCAGCGCGAGATTGACGATCGATCCTTCGATGAAGGCGAGGCTCGAGCCGAGCACGGCAATGCCGAGAACCCAGGGTTTGTCGCGCCCGGCGCAGGGCGCCGTGGCGAGCTTCTGGCCGCGATCGTCGCAGGGCTGGCGCGTGCCGAATACCAGGCTCATGGCTGGCGATTAAGCCTGTCGAGCCCGCGGGATCATCGGCTCGCGCCCGGCTTCAAGTGTTGGTTGACGCAAACGACGGTCATCCCGCCGATATTGCCGGACTCGGTCGGATAAGGGCAGACGAGCAGGTATTCCCGGTCGATGACGACCTCGATTTTATACTTCGCGAGGTACAGCCGCGGTTCGAAACCTTCGAGCAGACAAATGCCTTCGCGGAACAGGAACTCGCGCACCAGGGTTTCGCCCAGCCAGTTGCTGTCCTCGTCCGGCCAGTGTTCGCTGGCTTCGCCGTCATAGCGAATGGCGAAGGAGCGAGTGTGTTCGAGCCTGAAGATATCCGTGCCGGGCTCGGTCGCCGCCGGCCGCGACTGCCAGGTGTCTAGGGCCTCCAAAACGGCTTCGTTGCACAGCGCGGCGGGTTCGTGCTCGGTAGCGCCCTGAAAGATCAGGTCGGCCAGGCTAAATTTCGATTGGGTGAAATCCATTACGCTGCACTCCCTAAGGCGCCGTCGCGGAGCGCGGCGCGATTGACTCTACGCCGGCCGAGCCTTCGCTCTCGGCCGACGCCGCACGATGATTCCATACTGCGGCGACTGGCACTCCAAGGCAAGCGGCAGTCGCGTCTGACCGCATGTGCACCAATAGTTGGCTGTCAATGCCCGCTTCCGGCCGGAAGCAGAATGTCGCCAGGTGTTAAGCCGGGCGGTTGGAAATGACCCATTGCGGTCGTTCGGTTTTTCCTAACGACTCACAAGTAGCCGCAACCCCAATGCGCCAAGGACAACGGATGCGGTGCGGTCAAAGTAGACTTTGGCCTTTAGATATCGTTCGCTTACCGCACTTGAACTCATCCCGAATGCTAGCGCCGTGTAAAAGAGCAGTTCCACCGCCAGGTGATTCAGTACTACCAACGCATTGTCGACGGCACTCATTTCAGCCGGGAATACGACAATCAGAACAGCAGCGGCGAAGAGTACCGACTTGGGGTTGAGGAGATTGATCAAGAAGCCCTGCCGAAATGCGTGCCCGGCGGGTAACACCTGCGTATCGACTTTGCTCCGAGCGTTTGTCCAAGTCTTGTACGCGATGAACAGTAGATACGCGGCACCAAGTGTTTTCGCTGTCGCATATGCCCAAGGAAACACGTCGAATACGGCGTCCATTCCGAGCAGAGCCATCAGCGTCCATGTTGCTGCCATCGTACCGAGCCCGGCCCCAATCGCGATTCCAGAAATCCGCCCGGTACTCAATGTAGTCCGCACGGCAACCATCAGCGCTGGCCCCGGGGTTGCGATAGCCGCGAATAGAGCGATATTGAATGCAATGAGATGCTGAATGTCCAAAGAAATTCCCGCGCTCTGTTACGAGTATTGCAGTGTATATCGAGCGCGAAAAGACATAAATGCCACCAACCGCTTCTGGCCGTTAGGCGACGGTGGTCGGGGCGATCACGGAACGAGTGCTGTACCTCGTATAACCGACACTCGAATGGACTAAGGTACACTCATAATATCGGGGTCTGACCCCAATTTTCAGTACATCAATCAGCGTTTGGACATTCATCTCGGAACCCACACCGGGCCGTTTATGCCCTTTAACACGAGTCGGTATATTCTCAAGGTGGCGAGCGATCGCTTCTGGCCGATAGCAGAAGTGCATGAAGTGATACACCCGGCGGCCCGTGTTGGCCCCAGGCAGCCGGCCATGGGCGTGCCTTTTCACCGTGGATGAAGAGTTGATTGACCAATGAAATTCCTGACAGCTCTCTTAACGCTAATGGTCGTTTGCGCGCCAATGACTGCTTCATCCGGGGACTACGAACAGGCTGATGTTTACCGCGGTCTTCGCGATCAGGCGTTGGGACTGGGCCCCCAGGAATTGGAGCCGCGTAACGGTGTTTTCGCGTTGTTGATGGAGACTGGTTACGACGAGGCTGCCGTAACCATCGTCGCAGCGGCGGATGGCAGCGCAAGCATGTATTTTTCTAACGGCGGCGGCACCATTGGTGCGGGAGAATATGAGCAAGTTCGCGAAGTAGTGTTCGAGACACTGTCCGAAACTGGAAAATACCTAGACGAACTTGAGCTAACAAACTCGTACCCGCTGCCGAAATTGGGCCAAACGCGGTTCTTTGTCGTCACTGATGCGGGCGTATTGACCAGTGCGGCCCCGGAAGAAATGCTGGGCGATGAAAAGCACGATTTGTCGCCACTATTTCTCCAAGTTCACAAACTGATCGCCTACATCAGGACGGCAGAGGAACATCGAAGAAGCCGACGATCTGAATGACTGGTTCCGGCCGTTTCGAGACCTTCAGCCCGATGCTACTTTCACCGATCGAATAGCGGGTTTCCAGGGAAGCCGACGCTCCAGGCACGATCTCACCGGACGCCGACTGCCAAAGCTAGTGATGTTCATGGTGAACATCCCCTGTGTCATCGTCCGCGGGCTGTTCGACCCAGAACTCCACCTCGACCCGGCCGGCGGTTTCGAACAGCAGCGCGGCTTTGAACTTCGCGCCGACCACGAGCTTCTCCTTGAGGCCGATAAGCATGATGTGGTTGCCCAGCGGCTCGAGCCTCAAGGTACCCCCGGCCGGAACCGGCAAGCCGCTGCGCGCCTGCCGCATGCGGGCTATGCCGTTCTCGACAACCGTCGTGTGTAGCTCCGCCATATCCGCCACCGCTCCCGGAATGACAACCGCAAGCAGCCTGTCGTCCTCGTCGGCCGTGTTCCGAATCGTCATGTACGCCGCGCCCGGCACGGCCTCCGTGAATGTCGGGCGCGCCCAGGGGTGCTCGATCTTCAGCGTGTCCGTGCCGTAGTCGTGAGCCCAGGTCATAGCTGTCGTGAGCATCAGGGCGGCGGCGGTCAGGGTGCCGGTTCGAACTGTGTTCTTCATGGTGAGTACCTCGTGATTTGGCGCTACGTAACAGCGACGTTCCCGTCTCCGCGCCAGATGTGTTCGTTGTTCGTATCGCTCTCGCCTGCCTGATAGACACAGGGAGTGCATGCGCCGTGCGCGGGCGCCGCAGACGATGAAGTAGGGGTTACCAGCTGAGCGTCGGCGGTCCGCGCTGGACGGGCAGATACACTGCCCTGACGGGGAGAAGCAGAGAGTCGTTCAGCGCCGCGGGCACGCCGGCGGCTCGATGCAGCGGCGCCGCTACGAACAGATCGGCAGGGAACGGGACCCCATACTTGAGTATGCACGCCGGGCAGTGTCCGTTGGCCGGTGCTGCCGGTTGTTCTTCCTCAATGCCAAAAACCGCAAGCATGTTTTCGGCTGCGGCGCGCGCTTCGTCAGAGACTACACCGGACGGCGCGCAGAAGAAGGCGGCGAGATCGATGCCTTTTCCGGTAAACGCCGCCAGCGCGCCGGGGCCGGCAGTCTGCACGAGCAGCGCCGCAGCGACAACACCGTACAGCCAGGATTGACGAGTAAGAATCCGCACACGCACATTGTAGTTTAGTGCTGCCGGGAGACCAACAGATTTCCCGTCGCGGCACTGCAAGATCGCGGCCAGCAAAGCCTAAGCCGGTAATTCCCGCCGCGCTATTCGATCCTGCCGAATGGCGGGCAGGTACACGACCAGCAGGCAGACGACCAGCGCAAGCGCACTGACATTGATCATGCGGCCGTAGTTTTCGTCGCCGCCGAGCAAGAGGCCCGCAACAACAGGGCCGCTGGCGAGACCCATCTTGGAGGCGAAACCGCCCAGCGCGGCCATCTGGCCTGTCTTGTCGAATTCGGCGGCCAGGCCGAGGAGATACGGAATGATAAACGCCCAGGTAACTCCCATGCCGCAGTTGGCCAGGAGAAACAGCAATGCGCTTTCGCTGTGATGTAACGCCATGAAGCCTAGCACCGTAAAGATCATGGCAACGGCGAGCGGCACAGTGCGGCCGAAGCGCGTGTCCATCATCACGACCAGCGTCGCGCCGGCAATGCCGATCCACCCCGAGAGCGCGAGTGTCCAGGTAATGAAGTCGAGCTCCAGCATCGCCTGCCGGCCCAGGCCAATGATGAACGCAAACAGGCCCATGTTTGCCGCCTGGAACAGGAATATTGCCGTCAGGGTCAGCGCCAGCGGCACGACGGCCACGGCCGCCTTCGGCCCGGCGCCTTTCCGCGCTTCGGTTTGCACCGGGTAGCGGTCCAGGAACGGAATCATTGCGAGGGTAATCGCGCTGAACAGTATCAGGGACTGAAACAGCACGTCCGTGCCGAAATCCGGCACCAGCCGCGGCAAATACAGATTACCCAGACCGCCGAGTCCGAACTGCACGACGAGGAGTACGCCGAAGGTCCGGTCGGGTCTGGCCGTCCTCGCGATGACCGCAAAGCCAATGCCGACCAGCGCGCCGCCGACCAGGCCGTGAACGAAGCGCCCGCCAATCATGATCTCGGGGCTTGCGACCAGCATCGATAGCAGATCCATGCCTATTAGGGTCAGCAGCAATGCGTAGGCCGCGGGCCGCCACGGGATTCGGCGTACGAAAAACACCACGGCGAGGGCGCCGATGGCGGCGCCGTACATGTTGGCCGAGCCGACGTAACCCGCCTGCTGCGGTGTGAAGGCCAGGCCCTCGATAAGCCCGTCGACAATGGCGGGCATGATGTTGACGTAAAACAGGCCGGCCGTGGCGAGCATCGACAAAAAGAACCTGGCTGCCATGCCGTCCGCCGCCAGCGTGGGTAAAGATCGGTCTACCTCGAGTTCGTTCATGGGCACATGGACCTTATTTTGTTCGCCTCGACGGCGGCCTCCCGCCAGCGAAACCGGTAGCCGTCGGAGAAGTAGTAATACACGGTGTCGTTCGGGAACATGACGACGACGATACCGCCGTGCCCGGACATGAAAGGTACGTGCACGGGCTGCTCGCAGCCGATGAACGAGCGGATATCCAGCGACCAGAAGCCGTTGTTGTAGCGCGTGTCCGGGCCCAGAGCTTCGAGGCCGCGGTCGTTTTCCGAACGCTGCATTGCACCGCGGTAGAGCGCGTCGTCGAGCATCTTCTCTCCATCGAGCAGTCCGTCGCCCGTGTTCAGCCAGTTCGCGACTTTCAAAGCATCGTCGGCAAGCAGCGTAAGGCCCCATCCCGCGAGCGGCTGTTGTCGCTCGTCGTAGCTCGTGCGCGTTTCGCGCAGCACCGGGCTGACTTCGAGCGGCTTCAGAATCGGCTGCACCAGCAACTCGTCGTAAATGTCGGCGTCATGTCCGAGTTGTCGTGCAAGCGCGGCGCGTATTGCCGTTCCCGCGACGTAGGTATCCGAGCTGCGGTACACCCAGCGAGTGCCGGGTTCGGCCTTGCGGGGATAGTTGCGGCACGCCGAACGAATCCGCTCTTCGTGGCTTGCCGCATAAAGAAACTCGATATGTGCAGGTGCGCTTTCGTCTTCGTCGTACACCGCGCTGTCGTAGTTGCCGCTGGCCATGTCGACGGCATTTTCGATGGTTACGTCGCGCCAGTCCTCGCTGTCGCACTCGGGTACCAGCTCCGCAATTTTCAGACTGGCGGCGCCGGGAGCCAGTTTTTCGAGCCGCATGAGCGCAAGACCCGCGAATATCGATTTGGCGGTCGAGTAGGAAGGGAGCAGCAGCGCGTCGCAAAACGGGTAGCGGCCGTAGCGCGTGGCGCAGCCGCCGCGGTAATGAATGCCGTCTACGAGCAGGCCGTAAACGCTCATGTCGTCGGGATTCATTCCGGCAAGCGAACCGAAGCCTGCGGTGTCGACATCCGGATATGCTTCGCCGAGTTGCGCAATGTCGCGAACCGGTATTCGCGAATCCCGGTGTTTTTCGAAGGCCCGAAGCAGCGCCGGCGCGCTCTCGATCTCGGCGTCAGCAATTTCGATATCCAGCATGCCCCACATGTCGAACTTGAAGTAAGGGCAGGTCTCGCTCGCAATCTGGAAGGCTGCTCGCGACAGCGTGCCATCGTCGCGCCTGGCCCAGCTCAGGACGCCGTTGTGGGTGCAGTTGGCGTTTTTCTCGAACAGCGCAAACGGCAGCGCAAACCGGTCTGCTCCGGCGGCTGAATCGCGCCATGCCGTTCCGGGCTGAAAGCCGATCTCCCAGAGCAGGCTCTGCGTACTCAGGATGCCCTGATCGGCGGGAATCAGTTTGCCGCCCGCCTGCAACAGCTCAATGTCTATTGCGGGAAACGAGCGCAGCGCGGGGCCCCCGGCCGCCTCGTAATCGAACCGGTCGAGTACGGTGCGCAAGCCACTCCCGGCCCGCGGCGTCAGGCTTAGCCTGAATCCCCGCGGGTCCGTATCGGCCGCTTCCCGACCGACGAAAGCCGTGTAGTCCACCGGTCCCTGCAGCGGCTCACTCGAGAAAAGAAACTCCGTCGTAAGGCGCGGCTCAGACGCCGCCGCGCCAGCCGGCCGGCCCTCGACCGTTACGTTGTCGCCCCAGCAGTAGGCGCTGTTGCCGCGGCCCGCCGCCCGGAAGCGCAGCTCGAGCTTCGGGTTGTTGCTTAGCGCCGGCTCGTCGGCCCGACCGTAATACAGCGTAACGGCATCGTCCCGGCCATCGCGAACCTCGATTACGGTACGCCAGGTTTCGCCGCCGTCAACGGAAAGCTCTGCATGGCAGGCATCGCGCCGGCCGAGTCCGCCGCCGGCGAGCTGCATGCTCACCCGGATATCTTCGTAGCCCGCCGTCGAGAGCCTAAGCGTTGCCGCCTTTCTTTTTGACAGCCTCAGGGTCGTGTTGCCGGCGTATTCCGTAAACTGAATCGTACCGCTGCCGGCTTCGCGCCAGCCCAGTGCGCTGTCGCCTTCGAAGTCCTGCCGGTAGAGGACGTCGGCACCCGCGAGTAAGGGCCAGCAACACAGCAGTAAGAGCAGGCTAAATCGCAACGCCGGCCTCTTCGAGCCGCTCGATCAGCGGGGCTAGCTGCCGCTCGTAGCGGCGCCAGCGGGCCAGCGCATCGCGGTAGATGGGTTGCCGCACCTGCGCGGCGCTGGCCGTTGCGACGGGCGCCGCGTTGCGCTCGAACTGCAGCACGCCGTCTTCCCACGGCAGCCCGCAGTATTCGAGCAGCTCGCGGCTGACTTCCTCCTGCCGTTCGACTAGCCGTTCGTAAGATACGTGATGCACCCGCTGCGGCAGTACCTGGTCCCAGTGGCGCATTAGCGCGTCGTAGGCCAGGTAGTAGCTCGCCAGATCTTCCAGGTCGTAAGAGAATGGATACCCCATCCTGAACAGCGTGCGGTACATGGCCAGACAGCTGTCTACCGGATGCCTTTTTAGATGCACGATCTTCGCGGCCGGCAACGCCTTTGCAATGAGTCCAATGTAGAGATAATTGGCCGGTGTCTTGTCGATGAGCAACGGGCAATCCCGGCCGTAGGTCGCAACGCCGTCGATGTAAGCGCTGCCGAGCCTTTGCGGATCGATGGCAACGGCTGCGTCCAGCAGTCTGTTCTTGTCCCCGGTTCGGCCGAGCCGGGTCAGCGTGAGCGCAAGATCGTTGATTTCGCCGAGGCTCTCGACCTGGCTGTGCGAGCTCAGGATGCGATCGACCAGTGTCGTGCCGCTGCGTGGCAAGCCGAGAACGAACACTGGCCCCGGGCGGCTGTCGCCGCTGTGCTCAGAGTTCAGATACTCCTCGCCGAACCGCTCCGCGATCCGCCGCATGACGTCTACGTCGCCCGCGACGTCGTAGGATAACCGGCCGCGCCGCTGCCGCGCACCCTGCGCCAGAAAGCGGAACGACGACTCGTAGTCGCCCAGGTCCTCGTATTCTTTCGCCAGCGCATAGTACAGCGGCACTTCTCCGGGGTTCGGGGCGGATAGCTTGCCGAGTTGCGCCAGCAGCTTCGGGATATGGTTGTCGTCCGCCGTCTGCCGCCGTAACGCGCTGCGGTTCTGCCAGGCGTCGTAGTCGTCGGGTTTTATCGCGAGTACTTCGTCGAAGGACTCCTCGGCGGCCTGCAGTTCACCCATGGCAACTTGCGAAGACGCGAGGTTGTACAGAGCCTGCGGGTCGTCGGGGCGGAGCTCGGCGGCCCGGCTATGACAGCGGTGGGCGTCGGCGTGCCGGCCCATGTGTGCATACAGCTGGGCCACGTGCTGCAGCAAAGCCGCGTCCCGCAGAGCGTCGTCTTCGAGTGCGGTCAACTGCTGCCGTGCGCGGTCGTGCCGGCAGCAGAACAGGCAGGCTTCCGCAAACTGCAGCCGTGCGGCGACGTGCTGCGGGTCGAGCTGTACGGCCTTTTCGCACAGTTCGAGCATGTCGTCGAAACGGCCCTGCTGCTGCCGCGCCCGCGCCTGTAACAGCAAGGGCTCGACCCGCTGCGGGGTAAGCCCTTTGATCGCCTCGCATTCTTCGGCCGCGGCGTCGGCCTGCCGCCGGCCAAGCAGCGCCCTTACGGTGCGGACGCGTGCCTGGTAGGAGGCTTCGTCGAGAGCGTCCCGATTCACCGCCAATTCACCGCTTATTAGGTACCGAGCCGGACGCTAAAAGCGGAAATTCACGGACAGGCCGAAAGTGCGCGGCAGCGACAGGAACTGCTTGTTGCCGTTGCCGAAATAGCCGCTTCCCGGTGCCGTGCCCATATACGCTTCGGTGAACAGTCCCGTTACTCCTCGTTCGTTGCCGATGTTGCGGACGAACAGCGTAGCATCCCACGAGTCGAACGCCAGCGTCGTCGATACGTCCGCGAGCGTAAACGCGTCGAGCTCGACGTTGAAGGTCGGCGTGTTGTTGATCGCGTTGCGCGTGTCCGACTGATAGTAGGCGTTGAAGCGGGTTATCCACTGACTGCCGTTGGCGAGGTCCCGGCTGAGAATCAGCGTGCCGTTTAGCGTGTGCTCCGGCGTACCCGGCAGCTGCGTGTCCGCGAGCGCTCGCGGCGTAACTGCGTTGTCGGGCGCAAACACCGGGTCGTCGAGCTTCGCATCGACGTAAGCATAGCCAAGCCGGTACTCGACGTTTTCGTTGACGTAGCCGTCGATTTCCAGTTCCAGGCCGGCCGAGCTGGCGTCACCGCCGTTCAGGACCGCAAAGAAGCCCCAGTTGGTGGTGGCCGTGTTGACCTGGGCATCCGACCAGTCGACGTAGAACGCGGCCGCGGAGAGCCGCACGCGGTCGAACTCGCTCTTGATGCCGATTTCGTAGTTGACGACCGAGTCCGGTTCGTAGCGCAGCCAGCCCGGGTCTTCGGCAAAAGTGCCTGATGTCGGTACCGCGTTGGCGCCGCCGCGCCGGTAGCCCTCGGAGATTGTGCCGTAGAGCATGGAGTTGTCGGTAATATCCAGGGAGAGGTTGCCCTTGAACAGGACGTCGTCGTCGTTGATCTCGAAGGTAGATGTCTCGGGTGTAAAGACTCCCGCATACAGCGGCAGGTCCACCAGCGTCGTATTGTCGAAATCGTTGTCGAAATAGCGGAAGCCGAGCGTGGCACGCAGCCGTTCGCTGAAATGATAGGTGTATTCACCGAAGATCGAGAGATCCCTGAAGGTCTCCGTTCTCGCGTAGTCGAAATCCTGGTCACCCGTTACCGCGCCTGCTGCGGCAGGCAGGAAGGTATCCCACCACTGCTTGAAACCGCGCAGGAAGCTCTGCTGCGTGGAGCCTAAGTCCTGGTCCATGTAGAAGGCGCCCACGGTGTAGTCGTAGTTGCCGTCCGTGTTCGACACGAGCCGCAGTTCCTGCACGAGCGCCTCGTCGCTGTAGGTGCGCACGGCCGACGCCATTGGCCGCGGATAGTTGTAGTAAAACGCGAGGAACCCGGCCTGTGCGTAGAAGCCCGTGTTCTCGCTAATGCTGTCGCCCTCATGATCGTAGCTCGAGGTGCTGGAGGTCAGCGTGGCAAAACCGAGATCGAAGTCCATCTCCAGGCTTGCAAGCTGTGCGTCTCTGCTCGACGGCTCGAGCTGTATCGAGCCGTTCTCATAGCGCTCGTAGGTTCGGCCGAAGCCGTCCTGGCCGACCGTTTCCTGCCGGCGTCCGCCGATCTCGTCGCTTTGCGCCTGAAACGCCGCCCGAAGCTTGAAGCGGTCGTTTGGCTGGTACAGCAGGGATACGCGGCCGTAGTCGATGTCGACCGTGTCAGCGTCCTCGACGACCTCGTAACTCGCCTCGGGGTCGAGCACGCCGTTGGGCGCGACCGGAATACCGTTGGCGTCGAGCTGGTAGACGTTCACGTAGTCGGTAACGCCTGGATAGTCCATCGTGCCCAGATTTACCCGCAGCGCCAGCGTGTCGCTTAGCCCGAAGTTGGCGACCACGTCTGCAGACCAGCCCGTGCTGTCCGAGCCGTCCACATTGCTGCCGACCAGGTTGACGTTCGCGGAGGTCGTATCGAACTCCGGATCGCGGGTAATGTACTTGACGGTGCCGCCCAGCGAACCCGAACCGTACAGCGTGCCCTGCGGACCGCGCAGCACTTCGACGCGCTCGATGTCGCGCAGCACGAAGTTTGCGTACAGCGGCGTGTCGTTGACGTAGGTTGACACGGTCGGTACCGCCGACAGCGAATAATCGCCCAGCGCCGAGCCGTCCACGTTGATGCCGCGAATCATGATGCCGTTGATCACGCCGGAATTGCGGTAGCCGCGGTCGACCACGGCAACGCCGGGCACAATCCGCATCAGGTCGGCCTGGTCCGTGATCAGCGCGGCTTCGAGTGTCGTGCCGCTGACCGCGGAGATGTTGTAGGGGACGTCCTGAATGGAGCTCTCGCGGCGCGTCGCCGTTACCGTGATCTCCTCGAGCAAGCTCTCCTCGTTGGTCTGCGCGACCACGGTTGGGCTGCTTGCCGCCAGCGCGAGACTGACTGCAACCGCGGTTGGGTTCCTTCGAAAATAAGTCGTGTCCGCCAATGAATTCTCCCCCAGTATCAGTGTCCGGTTATTCGGCTCGAGCCATTGCTCATTGTGCTAGCTGTCACGCTACTCCCGGGGGCGAAAGCGGGACAGTACCAGTTGCGAACGGCGTGCTGGTCCAGTCGCCGGTCGGGCAGGCTAGCGGTCTGTCAGCCTCTTCGGCATGGCCAGCGGACCGAGCGATTCGAGGTATTCCGAGGAGTTGCCGTCCGCATATGTGCCGAATCGAATCCCGCTGTCGCGAAAGGATTTGAGGGTTTGCCCCAGGTTCTGCCAGCCGTTTTCGCGAACATCGCGGACGTAGGCAAGATCGAGCTTCAGCGGAATGATCTCCCGCCCGTGCCCCGCTGCGTACACGACTTCGCCGCCCGGCCCGGCTATGAGCGATTGCCCGCAGCCCACGGTCGGGCCCAGATTGACGTCGAAAAAGTAACACTGATACATGGCCGCGTTGGCGCGAATGATGCTGTGTTCGACACCCCGGTCGATGGTCGAGGTGAGGCTGGGATGCAGGATCACCTCCGCGCCCTGGCTGGTCAGCGAGCGCAGCGTCTCCGGGAACCACATGTCGTAGCAGTTCGAGAGGCCGAAGCGCCCGACCCCTGGTACGTCGAATACCACCGAGCCGTCGCCGGGTGTCGTATCTTTCTCATAGGGAAACCAGGGAAACTGCTTGCGATAGCGCGCAATGGTTTCGCCTCCAGGGTTGATCACCGGAATCGTGTTGTACGCGCGGCCGTCGCTGGCCTCGAACATGGAGCCCGGTATTAGCCAGATGCCGTGACGTTTCGCGGCCTCGGCGAAGCGCTGTTCCCGCGGACCCGGCATGGGCTCTGCCGTGGCTGCGCTGGTGCCGCAGGCATTCAGCTCGGCGGCGACGATCATGTCCAGCCACGGAAAGCGGGCCATCGCCGCGTCGATCTCTTCTACGATACGGTCGACGTTGTCGCCGTTGGGCCCGTCGAGCTGCAGACCGGCAATCGCGATTTTGCTCATGCATCCTCCCCTATTATCGCCAACACTAGCGCCGCTCCGGGCGCAGGCATAGGGCCAGTTCGGCTCTTGGGGCGGTACCAGAATAGAATCTATTCAGCGGTCTGAATCGTGGCGGAGTCGACGATCTGCCGGTCCTCGTTGAAATACTTGACCGTCTCACCGTCGACAACAATGTAGTAGGCGGCTTCGGCCGCGTAGTTCCAGCGGTCCCAGCGGCGAAAGAAGAGGTCCCCCTCGACCCGCCAGGTGCCCGTATCGGTATCCTGCGCAGCCTCGCCCATGTCGCCGCTCATGCGCCCGTCGGGATGCAGTTCGATCGTGCAGACCGTGCCGTATACTTCCTGATAGCGAACGGTTGCGCCGGACATGACGCGCTCGAGGTCGTCGCCTCGCAGCCATTCGCCAACCGCGGAATCGAGCTGTTCGACCTGCCCCCGGACCAGCCTGCGGATCAGCTCCACGAGCCGCCGCACGCCGGGCACGATCCGCTCCTGCGGCACGCTCGTGACCCCCATCCGGAAGCAGTTCTCGGAGCGCGTCGGATCGAGGTAGTAGTCGGCTACCGGCTCGAGCAGGATGCCGTGTTCGGCCGCCTCCTGCACAAAAAATGCGACGTTGAAGTGCGGCGGTGTGCGTACCCAGTACGTCGTGCCGCCGACTTCCGGCGATATCTCCAGGGGCACGCCGCGCATGTTGGACAAAGCGTCGCGCAGCTCGAGGCGGCGCTCGCGCAGCGTTTTCGACAGCCGCATCATCATGGAGTCGTAAAAGCCGAGCGACAGAAAATAGGCGGCCGCGCGCTGGTTATGCAGCGGCGGGTGAGTAAACAACGTGCGGCGCAGTTCGCGCGCGCGGCGGATAAACGCGGCATTGGCAACGATGAATCCGAGCCCGATTCCGGGCGCCAGCACCTTCGACAGTTCGGCTACGTAGATTACGCGGCCCTCCGTGTCGATGCTGCGCAGTGCGGGCTGCGGCTGGTCTTCGTAGTTGAGCTCACATTCGTAGTCGTCCTCCACGATCAGGCAGTCGTGCCGCGCCGCGGCATCGACGAGTTTCCGGCGCCGCTGCATCGGCATGGCAACGGCGGTGGGGATCTGATGGCTGGGCGTCACGTAAATCCAGTCGCAGGCGCCAAGTTCCGCGCTGACGCGCATGCCGTTATCGTCGATGGCCAGCGGCCGGACGTTCGCGCCGCGCGCCTCGAGCAGGCCGCGCATTCGAAAGTTGCCGGGCTCTTCGATGCCGACCGTCGCCGTGGCATCCGCGAGCAGGCGGGCGATGATATACAGGCTGTTCTGCGTGCCCAGGGTAAGTAGCACCTCGTCATTGCCGGCCTGGATGCCGCGTCGAGTGAGAAATTTGGTACGGATCTCGTGTATGAGCGTGGCGTCGTCGGCATCGCCGTCCCCGGTCGACCATTCCTCGACGGCCGCGACGCCCAGCGTCAGCTTGTTGGCTTCCCGCCATTCCGCGAGCGGGAACAGGGAAGGGTCGAATTTGCCGTCGAGGAACGGATACGGATAGTCGTTCCAGTTCGGGATTGCATCGACGTTGGCGCTCGATACGCGCCGGTACTTGATACGGTTGCGCCACACTAGAAGACTGGTGGCGCTGTCGCTGCCGCCGGCGGGCCGCTTGGCGTGCCGTTCGGCGACGTCGTCGTCAACGAAAATACCGCTACGCTGCCGGCTTACGATGTAACCGTCCGCAATCAGGTCCTGATAGACGCTCACGACCGTATTGCGGGAGACGTTCAGCTGCTGCGCGAGCTTGCGCGATGACGGCAGGCGAGTGCCGGCCGGGAAAGCACCCGTGCTAATGCCCTCGACGAGTTTTTGCCGGATCTGCTGCCGCAGGCTCAGCTCGCTGCTGCGGTCGAGGTAAAAGAGCGCATCGCGCATGTTGGCCTCCGTCCGTAATGCAGTTTACGGAGAACGGTGGAGGGTGGCCACTAGTGCCCCGTTTGGTTAATTCGTTAACCCATTCGCCGCGTCTTTTCGCGCCTGGCGGCGTTGCGGCTCCTCGCAATAGCTCGCGATTACTCGTAGCCAGGCGCGAAAAGACGCGGCGAAAGGGTTTAAGAATTAACCAAAAGGGGCACTAGTTGCCACCCAACACCCTTCACCGTAAAAAGCAATACGGACGGAGG
>JBCBSC010000046.1:0-21910 GCA_039819385.1 Pseudomonadota bacterium
AAAGAGTAACGGAGGAGCGCAAAGGTACTCTCAGTACGGTCGGACATCGTACGTTGCGTGCAAAGGCATAAGAGTGCTTGACTGCGAGACATACACGTCGAGCAGGGGCGAAAGCCGGTCTTAGTGATCCGGTGGTTCTGTATGGAAGGGCCATCGCTCAACGGATAAAAGGTACGCCGGGGATAACAGGCTGATTCCTCCCAAGAGTTCACATCGACGGAGGAGTTTGGCACCTCGATGTCGGCTCATCACATCCTGGGGCTGTAGCAGGTCCCAAGGGTATGGCTGTTCGCCATTTAAAGTGGTACGCGAGCTGGGTTTAGAACGTCGTGAGACAGTTCGGTCCCTATCTGCCGTGGGCGTTGGAAACTTGAGAAGAGCTGCTCCTAGTACGAGAGGACCGGAGTGGACGTATCTCTGGTGTTCCGGTTGTCACGCCAGTGGCATTGCCGGGTAGCTATATACGGACGGGATAACCGCTGAAAGCATCTAAGCGGGAAGCCCCCTTCAAGATTAGATTTCCCTGGACCCTTGAGGTCCCTTAAGAGCCGTTGAAGACTACAACGTTGATAGGCTGGGTGTGGAAGTTCAGTAATGGATGAAGCTAACCAGTACTAATTGCTCGTGAGGCTTGGCCATATAACGCCAAAACACTTTGGCGTGTGGCATGTCGTAATGCGACACACGTCAGAAAGATTCCAAGTTGTTAATTTATTCGAGAGGAAATTGGGGTCGAACCGCAATTTCCGTGAGAATCTCGGGTAGCCCGCAGAAATTGCGGTTCGACCCCGATTCTCCTCAACCAGTTTGCCTGGCGGCAATAGCGAGTGGGAACCACCCGATTCCATTTCGAACTCGGAAGTGAAAACGCTCTGCGCCGATGGTAGTGTGGGGTCTCCCCATGTGAGAGTAGGACACCGCCAGGCTCTTAAATCAGAGAAAGCCGCAGCCCATTTAGGGGCTGCGGCTTTTTTTTTGGGTTTGAGATTGGCTTGCTTCGTTTGTATCGGTTGCCGCGTTTCAGGCCGACAGCGTGCGAGATGATACGAATCGTCGCGCGCAACGGCTCGCGACACAATTGAAGGTCTTATGCCAAATAGTTCTGGAGGGTGCGGGTCACGATTGCCCAATACACAGGCACTTATCTGCTCATATTCAAGCGATTTGGAATGGACCAACCTGGTCCATACTTGAGCGAATCCGGGTGATCTGGAATATATAAAAATAAACGACCATAAACACGCAGATCAAGATCGGGGGTAACTATGTTTGGAATAGTAGTTCGGCAATCGATACTCGACTCCGCTCATATTGTCTTGCGATCGTGCTGTGCGGTTCTGTTGTTGTCTTTCCTGGGATATCCGACAGCGGGGTTCGGTCACTCGTATCCCGCCAACCATGGTCACGCGAACTACGGCTTATCGGTTCCCGCTACCAGTTCTACCGGCGATTACACCGTCTCGTGGAACGGTGGGCAATATATGTTCCTCCACGAGTCGGTCAACGGTGGGCCGTCGCAAGTCATCTACGAGGGAACCGCTTCCTCATTTCAATTGACCGGCAAAAGTGACGCTACCTATACCTACGTGGTGGTTGGGCGAGCGTGTTCAATCGGAGGATGTTGGGGCATTTTCGGCAACGAACAGTCCATTGTCGTAGCCGCTACCGGAAGCTCGCCGGTGCTTGGATTTGACGGCGACTATTCGGCGGTTGGAGGCGATCTTGACGGTGATGGGGACACAGATGTCTTCGTCATATACACGGGTAGCTCGCCTCTGCCGGCAGAGAACACCGCACAGACCGTACTCATCAATAACGGTAACGGCAGCTTCGCACTTCAGCCGTATGCGTCGTTGACGGGCGGACAAAAAGCGATCGTCGACAGCTGGCAGACAGTCGTTGGGTCGCCAAAGCTGGGCGACTTCAATGAAGACGGTGCGTATGACATCTACCTGGACCTCCCGGCGGCCAACTTCAGTATGCCCGTCGATGACGTGTTGATTTTTGCGGATCCGCAATCGCAGGATCCAGCCACACATACGCAAGTGGATACCGAGTTCGTCGAGTTCTTCCATCAACTCGATGCCTGGGTACAGAATCCGAACTATTTTGAAGACAATGCGCCCACGACGACCGAGAGTCTGCCGGTCACCACGGGCACAGGCTGGTACTATTTCGCGACCAGCCAAAGCGGCCTCAACTCAGCGGAACTTGCGTGCGTACTCGAACACGGCTTCGGCAATTGCACGTACTATATTGGTTACCTGGCCGACGTATTCTCGCCTGCCGACTGTCTCTTACTTGCGGCAGACGGCATACCCTGTAATCGCTTCGGTGCGCACGTATTCGGATTCTCGTTGACGACGGTGTTTGTCGACGTGGTCGTGCCGGACTATTCCGGTTTCAATCAGGATGCGCTCGCATTGGCGAAAGGTGCTCTCCAGAATGCGATCGATCTCGATGGCATCGTATCGGGATCGGCTGACGGCATCGAAATTGCCAACATCATTGAGGCGATCCTCGGCATAGAGATCTATCACGGCGTGTTCAGTAGCTCGTCTGCGAATGTGCCACACGAAGAGGATTTCAACGAAGACATAAACCAGTTTGAGCGCCTTAGATGGCTAATCGATTATTGCTTGCTGATACTAGAATATCTCTCCGAGGAGGGATCACCGGACGACGGCGGGTCGCCAATGCCTGTGCCTATTCTGCTGACATTCGATGACGGACCGCACCCGACATCGGTCTTGTCGGCCATAGTTGCCGCGTTGGCCGTTGAGGGCGTTCTTGCCGATTTCTACGTGATCGGTCAGGAGGTCGCTGTATATCAGAGCGAGACAGCGGCGTTGATAACGAGCGGGCACAAGGTGCAGAATCACACTTGGAGTCACCCGGGTGAGAAAGGCACAACAACGCTGATAGAGATGACGCAGGCACAGGTCAATCAGGAGATCGGCGACGCACAGGCCGCGATCATAGACGCAACGGACGTTGCACCGACGAGATTTCGCGCTCCGTATGGCATCGGCGGTTACTGGAATAACGTCGATCCGAAAGTTCAGGCGGCTGCGGACATGTACAGTCTGGACGTTATCCATTGGGATGTGGACCCCAGAGATTGGGAAGAGAACAAGGACGAGGAGGCGCAGGGACTCAACGAACGCAACATACCGAAGTCGGTGCTGCTTGCGCGCGCATTTGCGGTGCGCCCGGGAATCTCCCGTGTCAATGTGCTGTTGCACGTGACTCCGAACACGGCGCTTGGCTTGGTGCCGTTCATCGAAGCGCTTGAGTTGGCGGGTTTTTCGTTCGCTACGCCGCCTTGATGCGGATCATGCAGGTGTTGGCTGTCTACGGAGGCGCAAGGGCGGTCATCGTAAGATGACGGGCAGTACCGGCTTAAACCGCTGGCAACACGCCCATCTAAACAGGTATTCGTACCGTGAAGAAAAAGCGCTACATTCCAGCCTCGATCTTGAGTGTCCTTCCATGAGTGGCAATATCGGACGTCTTGGCTGAGGAATGGGCTTGCGGCGTGCACTTCGAAAGCCAGTGTGCTTCTTCAAGTTGCAGCGCGTACGGCGAAAAAGACGACGGAAATACGAAGCCGGTCTTTGCGCAGTTCGACGAAGAGGGGAATTTTCGGGTTTGCATGTACTCGGGTTGCTACGAAGGAAAAGGGAAGATGCTTACAACGGCGCCGTTCTTGTCGATTATGCAGGACGACGTTGATTGGACCGGAACGAACCTTAACAAGGCCGATGTTTTCATCGTTCTGGAACGCAAAGAGCTGTTCGGCATGTTCAAAGCCGATACCTTCGTGCAGCCGGTTATATGCAGCGTTGTAGAGCGAGATGAGTAGCGCTTAGTCGGTCAACTCACAATCTCATCAACGCCGATGCTCTCGATATTGCTCCGGTGAAACGCACCGTCTTTCATGATCACCTGCAAATCGAAGCGGTGATCGACGATCTTGACCTGGAACCACCGGATGCCCCGTACTTTTGCTGCGATGTAATCACTGGGCTGCCGCCCAACGGGCTACTCTCGGTCGCCTGCTGCCTTAGTTCGGGAGTAATACTCTGTTGTTTTAGGCCGACAGATAAGAATGTGTTGCCGGTTGTTTTCTCGAGCCGGGTGAGCGCTTCGTGCCAGATGTGCTCCTGCAGCGTTTCGTCGGCCACGGCCGTCGTCAGATGCGGTTGAGCTTCGGCTGCGTGGGTGCTCGACAGGAACACAGCGGAATATGCGCGTATCGACGGGTGTTCGTGATACAGCAAGGAGCGATACAGGTTGGCGTCTTGCTCGGTCTTGAAAATCGACGTCATCTGCAAGGCCATTACTCTCATACGTGTCGATTGAGCCGGATTGGCTGCCGTTCTTCGGATCAGGCTTGCCGACTGCTCCGTGCCCACGTAGTAGAGGGTCACCAGCATTGCCCGCTTCATCCCGTCCTCAATATTGCCGCCGAGCAGTTCTTCGGCCGCTCGAATCGAAGCAGCCGTATTGATCAGCGCGAGTCCGGTAATTGCTTTAACGACGAGTGTATTCTTCGATGACGATTCTCCGACGTACGTGGTCTCGACGACGTGTCTGAGTGTCCTCACCGCTCCAGCGGCGGCGGCGTGACTCTCCCAGAGGTGTCTCGAGCGCCAGATGACATGATGTTCTCTAGTGCCCAACGGCTCGATCATGCCTACCATCTCCAACAGATCGTCGTAGATTGGTCAACTGCAGCCCTCCAGGCCGTTTTTTACAAAATCTGTGACCTGCGTTGGCCAAAAAACCTATGACCAGCAGTATCTTGCCTGTGTTTGCCATATTGGCCGAATGAAACGGCCAGGGGGCTTCGCATGGCCAGCCAGTACAAAGTAGCGTTCAGGGGTGAGGTTGCCGAGGGCTATCGCATTGAGGATGTGCGTGCCGCATTCTCGAAGCGTCTGAACAAAGGCGCAGATGTCGTAGACCGCCTGTTCTCGGGCAAGCCGGTTACGCTTGCGAGGAATCTCGAGTGGGAACGCGCAAGCGACCTTGCTGCCCGCCTGAAAGCTTTCGGCGCCATCATCTACCTCGTCGACGAAAACGGCAATTCCGTTCGTGTGCCCGACGTTGCCAACCAGGAGTATGCGGCTCACCCGCCGGGTGCGCTTGGATCCGGGCCGGAACCCGAAGGCCTGGAGGCTTCGAAGAGCGATCCCGAGCCCGTCGCCGAGCCGGAATCGAAGGGGCCCGAGCTTTCGAATGGCGATCCCGAGCCCGCTGGCGACGCCCAGACCGACCCTTACGACCTGACGGAAACAGCCAAAGTCCGCCATCTGACGCAGATCACCGAGCCGCGGCCGGCCAGGGAGTTGCCGCCGAAGCAGAAGCGTCAGGCCCGCAGGCGCTACCGCTTCGACACGTTCATGGCCAAGGGTGGAGCGTCGATATTCAAGGTATTGACACTCGTCTTCCTCGGGACGTTTCTGCTGATCGGTTTGCTGCGCGGCGCGCTTCTCATGATGTTCCCGGAGATTCCGCAGCAGCACGAAGAACTCGACTTCTTCGGCAACCTGTATATCACGTTCCTCGAGATTACCGATCCGGGCAACATGGCCCAGGACATCTACTCGAACGCCGCTTACAAGATATTCGCGATACTTGCCGGCATCGCCGGCATAGTCATGCTTTCGGCCCTGATCGCTTTCATCACGACAGCGCTCGACCAGAAGATCTACGAGCTGAAACGAGGCCGCTCAAAAGTCATCGAAACCGACCACACGCTGATACTCGGCTGGAACGAGCAGCGAATCACCGAGATCCTGCGTGAGCTCATCCTCGCCAACGAGAGTGAAAGCGACGCTTGCGTCGTGATCCTTGCGGATCGCGACAAGGAGGAGATGGACGATGTCCTGCGGCTCCGGGTCCCGGAACTTGTAACGACGAGACTTGTGACGCGCAGCGGTGACGTATCGTCGCTGACGAATCTGGACATGGTGTCGCTGGAATCGGCAAGCTCGGTGATTATCCTCGCGAGCTGCGAAGAGACCGACAGCGACGACCTCAAGTCTTCGAGCGACGCAAAAGCGATACAGACCGTGCTCGCGACGATGGGCAATGCGGATGACGACGAGGACTTCAGCGTCATCGTCGAGATCTTCAACCCGACGCACCGGGATATCGTTCGTTCGAGTTTTCCCGAGCACGTCGTCACGGTGAATACGAGCGACATCCTCGCCAAGCTGCTCGTGCAAACGTCGCGATCGGTGGGCCTGTCGGTCGTCTACAACGAAATCCTGTCCTTCGACGGGTGCGAGATCTACTTCTACGACACCGAGTGGGGAGGCGCCAGCTTCGGCGAGATCGGCTATCGCTTTCCCGATGGAGTGCCGATGGGTATTCGCGATGGCGACGGAACCATTACGATGAATCCGCCACCGGATCGTTTGCTCGAGCCAACCGATGAGATTCTCATCGTCGCGGACGACGATTCAACCATTGAGCTTGTTGCCGAACCGGTTGCAACGCCTGCCGACCTCGAGATTCCGGACACGCGGCAGGAGCCGGGCAGGGAACGCGAGTTAATGATCGGCTGGACCTTCAAGTCGGCCGCCATCGTTCGCGAGTTTGCCGACTACGTCATCGAAGGCAGCGAAGTGCATGTCATGCTCAAGAGCCCGACGGATGCGCAGGTCGAGGAAATCAGGGTGCTCGACGAGGAGCTCGAGGACATTGACGTCCAGCTCGTCGTGAAGGATTGCCTCGACATCGAGGATCTCATGTCGGTCCGGCCCTTCGAGTACGACAACATCATCATCCTTGCGGGCACATCGTCGGACGATGGCGCAACCGACGCAAGCCGTGTCGACTCCGAGAACATCGTCGCAATGCTGCTCCTGCGCCGGATCTTCAGCCAGTACCCCGCCGAGAGTCACAACACCAAACTCATCACCGAGATCCTCGACTCGCAGAACGACGAGCTTGTTGCGAAGGCAGGGGTCAAGGACGTCATCATCTCGAACAGGCTCGTCAGCATGATCATGGCGCAGATCTCCGAGAGCCGGGACATCGAGAAGGTTTACGACGACATTTTCCAGGAAGACGGGTCGGAGATTTATCTCAAGCCTGCGCACCTGTATTTTGCTGAGTTACCCGCTGAAGCGACCTTTGCCGACATGATGGGCCTCGCGCAAAAGCGGGGCGAAATCTGCATTGGCGTGAAGAAGAAATCCCTCGAGAACAGCAAGGATGACAACAACGGTGTCCAGCTGATTCCGGAGAAGAACACGCGCTTCGAACTACAGGCCGAAGACAGCCTCGTCGTTCTTTCCGAGGACGAACTGTGATGCGGGTCTCGCCAGCCGCGTTACGTTAAGTGGCATCTGGGAGCCCATTCACGGTTGCCAAAGCGCTTCCCGCGTAGGCTTTGCGGTTAATTCATCACGGGGAGCGGAGATGAGTACCAAGGACCTGACGCCAGACAACATTCAGCAGCATGTCTCTGCTACCAATCTGCCGGACGCCCCCGGGGCTGTGCAGGCAGAAGTCGTGGATCAAGTCGACGACAGATCGCAATTCTTAAGGCGTACCTATACGCACCTGATGGGCGCGATACTCTTCTTCACGGGCCTCGAATGGGCAATGTTCCAGACGCCCTTTGCCGAAATGTTCGCGGTGTTCATGCTGCAGACTTCGTGGCTGGGCGTGCTGGCGGCGTTCCTGGTTGTCGCGTTCATCGCCAGCAGCGTCGCACATCGCGTGGAGTCAAAGGGAGCGCAGTACGCTGCGCTTGGCGCCTACGTCGTGGCCCAGGCGATCATCTTCATTCCGATGTTTTACATTGCGCTCGCCGTGGATTCGAAAATCATTACCCTCTCGGTCGCCGTGACGCTGGGCGCGTTTGCGGCGCTGACGGCCGTTGCGATGCTGAGCGGGCGCGATTTCACGTTTCTAAAGGGCCTGGTTCGGTGGGGTGCGCTGGTCGCGCTCGCAACGATCGTAGCGGGTCTGGCGTTTGGCTTCCATCTGGGTACTTACTTCTCGATGGGCATGATTGGCCTCGCGGGTGCTGCGATCCTCTACGACACCTCCAAGGTGCTCAAGTCGTATCCCGATGATCGCTATATTGCCGCCGCGCTGGAGCTATTCGCGTCGATCGCGCTGATGCTGTGGTATGTCATGCGCTTCTTTCTGTCGCGTCGCTAGAACGGGCAATCTCAAGGAACAGCCTCTGCGCATGCCGCAGGGGCTTTTTTTTGTTGCCGGAAAAGTCCTTGGTGTTCCGGTTTTCACGCCAGTGGCATTACCGGGTAGCTATATGAAGTGCCGTTTAGGCAATTTTTCCAACCAGTTTGCCTGGCGGCAATAGCGAGTGGGAACCACCCGATTCCATTTCGAATCCGGAAGTGAAAACGCTCAGCGCCGATGGTCGTGTGGCGTCTCCCCATGTGAGAGTAGAACACCGCCAGGCTCTTAATGCGAAAGCCGCAACCCCTTAGGTTCGCGGCTTTTTTGTTTGGCAATCACTGCGGTGCTGTAATACGCGTCACGCTGTCCTCAATATCTCCGGTTGGCGATTCGTCGAGCGCTTGAATCGATGCGGTTTCTTGAATTTCAAGCTCTTGTCTCCGAATGGCCCCCACGGCTCGATACCGTCCCAAACATGCGAACTACATCGTGCCAAAAGGGGTCTTCTCCGAGTGTTGTATCTCCACTCGACAATCGGCCAGGCTGATTGCTCAGGTCGACGCTGTCCCCCATCAACGTCCACATTTATCGACACCGTTCCTCTAGAGAGCGCGTAACTCTCGTCTGCCGAAAAATTGAATATCACACGTTCGATGGCGCCGTGCTGGATTCCGCGCAGCACATCGTCATCGATAGTCAGAATCCTGTACTCGTCGAAATGGTCCGCGCCGGTCATGCTCGCCCGAAACTCGGCGACCCATGGCTCCAGCGTTCGTGTCGTCGATTCATCGGGCTCCGAGAACAGGCTGGCTATGTCGCGGTTTTCGGCAGCAGGCCGAGTTATCGGAACGGATTCGTCCGCAGCAGGGTCACCCGCTTCGGTGTCGGTTTGTTTCGTCTTCGGCAGCGTGGCGTCAACTACGTCGTCAGGCGGACGACTCGAGCTCCAAAACAACGCCACGCAGCTCACCACGACGATGGTGGCAATCAGCAGGTAACCAAGCCTTCCGTCCTTCATCAGGTGCACACAGAATCCGTTGAAGACGCTTGTAGTCGTCGCCGCTAAGTTTATGGCTGAATAGTTATGCCCAAGAGCACGACGCTGTCAAACGGGCGAGGGACAAAAAAGCCACTCTTTTCAAAGCGAGGTTCGCGCACCAGTAATGTCCACATACGAGCGCCCAGAACGGAACGGGGTGTAAGTCTTTGAGTGCTTGATCAAGATTTAGCTAGACCTGTTCTAGTTTGATATGCCTATTTGCATCCGGCGAACATCGATTTCTCCTCTGCTGAGATGCGTACCGCGACCAGCACGCGAGCAAAGAGACGGGCCGAATAATATCTGTTTTTATTGTTGTAACTGTACAACGAAAAAAATAGATACTTTGGAAGGGGTGCATTACCTACCATATGTTAAAGGTCATTCCAATGTCGCGCTAAGACGACAGTCGCTCGTCGATCAGCTTTTTGACGAGTTCCAGCAATCGAACGCGAGATTCATCGGATGCCCTTGTGCTCGTTGCGGTGCCGATGGCCCGAAGCGTTAACAGCATAAGGGAAATGACCATGAAACCAGCAACAGTAGACCCGGCGCAGGGTCGGCGGCTTGGTGCCGTCTTTGCGTTCGGCCTGGCGTTACTCTGGAATCCGTTGCCTGCAGAAGCGCAGGAGGACCGCGACCCTGAAACCGTCCTGGACGAGGTAGTCGTCACCGGCTCGTTGATCAGACGAACCAATCTCGAAATCTCGACTCCGGTTACCCAGGTCGATGCGGACGACCTGTTTAGCGCAGGCACGCCCAACCTGGGCAACCTGCTCAACGATCTACCCGCCTTTACATCGACCTTTAGCACCGGCAACAGCAGCCGCTTTATCGGTACCGCCGGGCTGAACGCGCTAGACCTGCGCGGCCTCGGAACGACGCGAACGCTGGTGCTGGTCGACGGCAAACGCCACGTCTCGGGCAGCGCCGGAAGCGCCCGCGTGGACGTCAACTCGATTCCAATTGACCTGATCGAACGGGTCGAAGTGATCACGGGCGGTGCGTCGGCGACCTACGGCGCCGACGCCGTGACCGGTGTCGTAAACTTCATCATGAAAGACGACTTCGAGGGTATCAGGCTGCGCTCGCAATACGGCTTCGCCGAAGAAGGTCCGTTCGAGCGCTCCAGTATCTCATTGATTGCCGGCGCGAACTTTGCGGATAACCGTGGCAATGTCGCTTTCGCAGCCGAGTACGATCGGCAGAACGAGATGTTCTCCAGCGATCGAGACCACCTGTCACAAAATCTGCGGCTGGTGGACAACCCGGCCGACGGCGATGCCCCTGGCGTGAACGACGGCATTCCCGATCAGATCTGGGTTTCCAACGCGGGCTTCAGCACGTACGGCCCTGGCTTCGGGGCGACCGGCATCACCTTCGACCCCGACCCGCTGGTCGATGGCGACGAACGCTCCGATCGCCTCGTCTTCGACCCGAGCGGTCAAATCAGGCCACAGGAGTTTGGCACCGACTACGGCCGCAACGAGTGCTCGGACTGCGATTTCTTCGACACCACCAGCGTGTCGCAGCTGCAGCCGGAACTCGAGCGCTGGTCGGTGAGTACCTTCGCGCACTTCGATCTGACGGACAACGTACGACTCTACGGCGACGTAAAGTTCGTCAACGTCGATACGGTCTCGAACAGCACGTCGGGTCCGTTCGATACCCCGAATTCGCCGATTCTGATCTTTGAGGACAATGCCTATATCGATCAGGCGCCCGGTCTCCGCGCGATCTTCGACAATCCCAATTACCTGCTGCCGACGGTTGCCGCCGACGATCCGCGCGTCGCCCAGCGCGGCCTCGAATACATACCGGTGCGGCGGATCAATAACGAATTCGTTCGCGGCGAGAACAACGAGCGACAAACCTTTCGTACGGTGATGGGCTTGGAAGGCCAGCTCGGTAACTGGAGCTACGACGTCAGTGCGAATTACGGCCGAACCACGACAACGCTGTTATCGATCAACAATCGGATCAACGACCGCTTCTTTGCCGCCACCGATGCGGTCGACGACGGTAACGGCAATATCGTGTGCCGGGTATCGGTCGATCCGGACGCGGCCCTGTACACGGGCGATGCGCCGACCGGTGTCGTCGACCCTGGCGCGTGTGTCCCCACGTCCGTCTTCGGCCGCGGCGCGTTGAACGCGGAATCCGCTGCTTACTGGAACGCCGGCTCCACGACGAGCCGCGCGGTTATCGAGCAGGTGGTCTATACGGCGATTGTTTCCCACACCGACCTGTTTGAGCTTCCGGGCGGCGACGTGGGCTTTGCCTTTGGCCTCGAGCGGCGCGAAGAGCGATCCACGGATCGCCCGGACGCCCTGGCGGCGACCGGTGCGACATTCCTCAACGCCCTGCAGGTCGAGCGCGGCAAGTTCGACGTCAATGAGGCCTTCGCGGAGTTCTATCTGCCCGTCCTGGGTGACCTGCCGCTGATCGAGCAACTGGACGTCGAATTGGCGGCACGACATGCCGACTACTCGACGAGCGGCTCCAACACAACCTGGAAAGTTGGCCTGATCTGGTCCCCGCTCCAGGATCTGCGCATTCGAAGCACGGTGTCGGAAGCGATCCGCGCGCCGGATATCGGCTCGCTCTTCGGCCCGCAGAACCAGAATTTCTTCACCCGCAGGGATCCGTGCGAAGCGGCGAGAATTCAGGACGCTCGCACCACGCCTGAGATCCGCCAGGCCAACTGCAATGCGCTCGGCATTCCGACGGGGTGGATATCGCCGGTCAGTTTTTCGGTCGAGGGCCTGTCGGGCGGCAATCCGGAGCTGCAGCCGGAAACCTCCGACTCGTTTACGATCGGTTTTGTGTATCAGCCGTCATGGTTCGAAGGCTTCGACATAACCGTCGACTACTGGGACATCGAGATCACGGATGCGATCGGCACCCCGGGAGCGGACAACATCACCAACCGGTGTGTGGACGATCCAAACGGCATCGACAATGAATTCTGTGCGTTGATTACCCGCGCGACGGGAACCTTCGAACTGACTTTCATCCGCAACCTCACGGCCAATCTGCAGAAGCTGACAGCCAATGGCTACGACGTGCAGATGACCTACGCCCGCGACATCGCCGGGAATCCCTTCCGGGCGCGTCTCGTGGCAAGCTTGCGCGAGGAAGACTTGTTCTTCCCGTTCCAGAGCGACCCGGACCAGACAGAGCGAAATCACGGTCTCGCCGAGCGGCCGGAGCTGGCCTACAACCTGTCGCTGTCGTATCAGTTGTCCAAGTGGCGCATGAACTGGGAGACGCGCTTTATCGAGAGCGGCAGCCGGTTTGCATTCGAAACCCTGGCGAACAACCCGGATATCTCGTCGGAGATCAACACTGGGGATATCTTCTACCACGACATCAACACGAGCTACTTCTTCAACGACACGTGGGAGCTCTTTGCGGGTATCGACAATCTGTTCGACGAAGATGCGCCGATCGGTTTCACCGGCCGCGGCGAAGTGAGCGGCAACTACGACAACATCGGTCGCTTCGGCTACATCGGCTTCCGCGCGGACTTCATGTGATCGATAGACCCGCGTTTCCGTCGGGCTCGGTTCAATCGGGCCCGACTGCGGGCCGGGACTACTCTTCCCGGAGTACTTGAACAGCAAGGGGCGGCGAAGCAATTCGCCGTCCCTTTCTTTTGCTGAATAGCAGCTACTGAGCTGCCTGAAGCTATTTGCACGCCTCCGCGGTGCTATCGTCGGTACCCTCGTCGACAACGGCGCACAAGCTCAGATCGTCGAAGTAAACGCCTTGAGAGGTATTCGATCCGGAGTAGTCCACGTAGAGGGTAAAAGCCTGAACAGTAGCGGTTTGCGCCGGCGCGGTTGCGATGCCGGTATCCAGCAATATCCATTCGCCGGCAGGTGCCCGGCTGCTAATCTCGTTGGAAGTCTTGGCCTTCGTCGTTTCGTCGCCCTGGGTCTCTGTGGTGCCGAGGTCGTTACCGTCGGCGTCGAAGAAAGACAATTGCACAATGCCGAATGCAGGCGTTCCCTTCAGCTTTACGGGTGTCATGCCATAACCGGTGAGCCGCCACCGCGAGCCCGGCTCGGCGTCAAGCTCCTGATAACTGCCGGACACCATGCCGACGAAATAGGGTTGATGGGCGACTGTCCTGCTGAATGCCCCGTTAAACATGGACTGGCTGCCGCCGCGGGCATGTTTCCCGGAAAACTGCCCGATCTCGAACGTGCGCCAGCCGCCTTCGTCGGCTTGCAGCTCGAGCTCGAAACCCGGATCGCTCAAAAGAGGAGCTTCTTCCGCAAGCGCCGGCACCGGCGCGAGTGCCATGCTGCACACCGCAAGCACGACGCAAGAAAAAATCGGGGTCGAACCGCGATTTCCATGAAAACCAGGTGAGCCCGCAGAAAATTGCGGTTCGACCCCGATTCTTCTCAAACAGATCATACGACTGTCTCCTGCATTCGGGTTCGGCATAACTCAGTCGCCGCACCGGTTCGCGAAAAACCTGGCCTAGGTCTTGCGAATCTTATTGATCAGCACCTTCAGATACTCGCCGTGCATTGCGACTTCTTCTTGCAGCTGGCGCAACGCGTCGAGCATCTCATCGGCTATTTCGCTCTTGTATTCCTTGACGCTCAAGAGTTTTTCAAGCTCGTCTACCGCCTCACGGAACTCGTGGCTGCTTTCCATCGCGAACTGCCCGTCGGTCGCACCGCCATCGGCTCCCAGTTTTCTCTGTATACGGGGAAAGCGATAAGACCTGCTTGCGGGCAGCAGCGAGCCCGGCGATCGATTGTAGACAATTCTCAGGAAGTCGGTGTGATCAATGGAATTGACGGAGAAATAGGCTATCTCCAGCGGGCGAGCAATACCCATCTCTTTCAGGCGAGGGTAATCTGACATTTCGACGTACCGGTGATCAGTGAGCGGAATTTCGAGTTTCAGTATCGCAGATTTTGACAGCGCTGTCATTCGTTCCACGCATATCGGAGAGCGCCGATCGAACGGGCCTGCGCCGCTTATCGCGTCTCAGCGTTGCCGCTCCGGAGAGTCTTGCCCTGATGAGACGCAGCCTCCGCCCCCGCAAGCACCTGTCTGGCCAGCTCATCGATACGTTCCGGCGTGGCGTCGAAGCTCGAAAACGTACAGCTCATCGCGGCGTTTACGTCGCCGGTCACGCTCCGGATCGGTGCCGCTACGCATACCAGCCCGCGCGTGATTTCCTCGCGATCGACGGCAAAACCGTTTCCGGCGACTGTCTCCAGTTCGGTTCGCAAAGCGTGTCTATCGGTTATCGTGTGTTCCGTATACGCGCGCAGTTTCCGCCGCGTTACTCTCGCAACTGTTTCCGCATCGCTGTAAGCGAGTAGAACCTTACCCATGGCCGTGGAGTGCAGCGGGAAGCTCTTGCCGATCTCCGAGTGCAGCCGGATGACCAGATCGGCCGGTTCGATCTTGTCAATGTAGATGCCCTGGTCGCCGTCGCGTATGCCGAGGGTTGTGACCTTACCCGTGCTCGCGTGCAGCGCTTCGAGATGCGGCCGCGCGACCCGGCGGACATCGTAGTTCCGCGTAACGGAAGCGCCGAGCCCCGCGAGCAACAAGCCGCCACGATAGCGGCGGGTCGAGTCGTCGTAGCTAAGGGCCGCCAGGTCGACGAGTTCCCGCAACAGCCGATGTGCGCTGGCTTTCGGCACGCCGGTGCCGTCGACGATTTCGCTGAAAGAGAGCCCGGAGCCGTTTGCCGTAACCGCCTCGAGAATTCGAAAGCCTTTCGTCAGAGCGCTCAAACAGATCTCTCCCGTTGCTATTGACAGTGCCGCAAAATCGATGCCTAATGGTATCAGAAGTAGAACAGTGTTCCAAATATGGAACTCAAGCAGTCTAATCGATAGACGGTGCAGCAATGAATATCAACGAATTATTGACCAGCAGCCCGGTCGTGCCATTGATTCAGGCCGACGACCCCGCGGTGGCCGTAAAGACATCGCAGGCGTTGGCGGCCGGCGGACTCAAGGTTGCGGAGGTTGTGTTTCGCACCGACCGCGCGCTCGAGTGCCTGCAGGCCGTCGCCGACGAAGTGCCCGAAACGATCGCCGGCGCGGGAACCGTCCTTAGCGCCGGGCAGGCTCGCGCGGCGCTCGAGAACGGCGCGAAGTTCATCGTTTCGCCCGGACTGGATGACGGCGTCGTGGCCGTTGCCAAAGACCACGGCGTGCCGGTCTATCCAGGAATCATGACCCCAAGCGAAGTACAGCGCGCCTTTAACTTAGGCTTGGACACCGTCAAGTTTTTCCCCGCGTCGATTGCGGGCGGAGTGCCGGCCCTGAAGGCGCTCGCCAGCGTATTCCGCACGATGCGCTTCATGCCGACCGGCGGCGTCAGCCCCGGTAACCTTGCCGACTTCCTGGCGCTGCCCGCCGTGCTCGCGTGCGGCGGAAGCTGGCTGACCCCGGCTGACAGGATCGAGGCAGGCGACTACGACGCAATCACGGCGCTCGCCGCCGAGGCGGTTGCGATTGCAAACAAAGCGCGAGGTACGGACAAATGAGCAGGTACGTAACTTTCGGTGAGATCATGCTGCGTCTGAAAACTCCCGGGCATGAACGTTTCTTCCAGTCGCCAATGCTGGAGGCGACATTTGGCGGCGGGGAGGCGAACGTCGCCGTGTCGCTTGCCAACTACGGTTGCGATGCGGCGTTCGTCTCGGCGTTACCGGCCAACGACATTGGCGATGCTGCTCTGCGCGAACTGCGAGGCCGCGGCGTCGACGTATCGCACGTAAGCCGCTCCGGCTCGCGCGTGGGCATCTACTTTCTGGAAACCGGTTCGAATCAGCGGCCGTCGAAGGTCGTTTACGACCGGGCAAATTCGTCGATTGCGGAGGCGGGCCCCGGCAGCTTCGACTGGGAAGCTGTCTTCAGCGGCGCAAGCTGGTTTCACATTACGGGTATTACCCCGGCGTTGAGTCAGAGCGCGGCCGACCTCTCGCTCGAAGCCGTAAAGGCCGCGAAGGCGGCGGGCGTTACGGTCTCCTGCGATTTCAATTATCGCGGCAAGCTCTGGAAATACGGCAAATCCGCGCCGGAAGTCATGAACGAACTCGTCCGCTACGTCGATGTTGGGATCGCCAACGAGGAGGACTGCCAGAAGTCGCTGGGCATCGAGGCTGACGTTCACATCGAGAGCGGTAAACTCGACACCGGCAAATACGAGGCGCTGACGAAGAAGGTGCTCGAGGCGTTTCCGAACATGTCGACCATCGCCGTCACCCTGCGCGAATCGAAGAGCGCGGACCGCAACGGCTGGTCGGCCTGCCTGCGCGACGCCGGCGGTTTCCGCCTGTCGAAACACTATGAGCTCACGGACATCGTCGATCGCGTCGGCGGCGGCGACAGCTTCGCATCTGCCCTGATCTATGGTTTGAACGCCTACGAAGACCGGCAGCAATCGCTGGAGTTTGCCGTGGCGGGAAGCTGCCTGAAACACACTATTCAGGGAGATTTTAATCTCGTCACGGTCGCCGAGGTCGAAAATCTCATGGGCGGCGACGGTTCGGGAAGGGTGCAGCGATAAACCCGCCGTCGCGGCGTCACGCGCTCCGCGGCGTTTAGATCGACTGGGAATATTCGGACTTCGGTCCTTGATTTCGCCCCGCGGCTGTCTGCAAACTACACGGTCTTTCGCTTGGCAACATGCTCGGCCGTCAAACCGTAAGCCGATATCTGCAAAGGGCAATCATGTACCGACTATTCCTTATCTTCATCGTCATCCTGACGCTGACACCTTCCGCTTTTGCCAAAGACAAACTCGGCAAAGACTATTCGGACGACGAACTGTCGGGAATGCTCAATGAGCAAGGCTTCCGCAGTGTGGAAATCGTGGAGCCGAGAGTTCTGCGCGTCACCATCGACGGTCTGGAATACTACCTGTTCGTCTACGATGACGGAGACCTGCAGCTCTGGTTCGGTCTGACGAATTACACGGTCAATGTCGCCGACATGAACGACTGGAACAAGACCCGCCGCCTTTCGCGCGCGTACATAGACGACGAGAACGATCCGATCCTGGAGGGCGATCTGCTTGCCAACGCGGGTTACTCGGCCAAACAGCTTTATGAGTGGGTCAGCGTGTTCGACAGTATCGCCCGGGCGTTTAGGGATTTTGTCGCCGAACGCGACAATATCAATCTGAATTCGCAAAAGCGCCAAACGCAGCAGCCCGACCAGTAGGCGCAAGCTCCAGGGGCAATCCCCGGCAAAAAAAAGCCGCACCCGTTGCCGGGTGCGGCGTCACTCACAGCAGCTTCCAGACCAATCAGCTGTTGTGAATTTTCGTCAAAGCCGGGCTGTTCACTTTCTGCACGGCTTTTGTCAGCGTTTCCTTGTAGCACTCTTTCGCATCCCCGACGCGGGACAGGGAACGATCTCTCGAGAAGCTGCTCATGTCGCAGACTTCCGCCGTCGCATGTTTCAGGCGCTGGTACAGTACGCGCGCGCCGGCTTCCTTCGTGATGTTGAGATCTTCGTAACTGACTTTTACGGTAACGTCTTCGTAAAGACTGTGCGGTGCGGCTATGGCCGAGGCTATAAAACCCACGCCCAATACGATTGCCGATACCGCTTTAACAATATTCGCTTTCATCGTTCCCTCTCTCCTCCGCTTACGCGGCGCCAATGTGCCCAAACAGCGAGGCGAAACTCTCTCTTCTTCAAGCCGCGAGGGTGAAGATTTCGTCTCAACTTATCGCTTAGATGAATGAGCCCGGGATATGGTTGCAGCGAATCGCTAACGGAAGGCTATATGCAGAGCACGATAGACAGACTTCTCATAACGCAGCGTTTGTCATCGTACTGTCGCAACCGGCGCGGAGAGCGTGCCGGGCTTGTGGCTTAGCCCGGCGGCATTAGTGCGGCGGCCAGTACTGCCGCACCGGCGCCGGCAACGGCCCAGCCGCCGTCCACGGGGAGCACTACGCCGCTTACGTACGCAGCGGCATCCGACGACAGGAACATTGCGGCATCGCCGATTTCGCTGGCGGCACCAAAGCGCTGCATTGGCACGGTCTTACGGCAGGCGTCCCGCGCAGCCTCGGTCGGCGCCAGCCGCGCCATGCCCTCGGTGTCGTCGATCGGTCCGGGTGAGATGCTGTTGACGCGAATACCCGCGGCACCCCACTCGAGAGCCAGAGTGCGCGTGAGCATGTCGACACCCGCTTTGGCCGCACAAACGTGCGACTGCAGCGGCATGGCAATAAAGGCCTGCGGTGCAGAAATGTTGATGACCGAAGCGCCGGGTTTCCTGAGGTAGGGAAATGCCGCGCGCAGCACATGGAAGCTGCCGAGCAGGTCGATATCGACGACCGACTTGAACGCGTTTGGCGACATCTTGTGCGCCAGCGCCGGGAAATTTCCCGCGGCGCCCGACACCAGTACGTCGAGCTCGCCGGTTTTCTCCGCATGTGCCTTGAGCGCCGCTTCCACGGCATCGGAGTCGCGCACGTCTAGGGAGTAGCCGGCCGAATCGGAGCCCAGCGCCTTGAGTTCGGCTACCGCTGCGTCCACTTTATCCTGTGAGCGGCTGGCTACCGCGACGCTGGCGCCGGCGCTCGCAAAGCAGCGCGCAATGCCCAGGTTGATTCCGCTGGTACCACCGAAGATAAAGACGTGTTTGTCGGTAAAATCGAAACTTGCGCGCATAAGGGGTCCTTTGCTTATCAGGCAGTGCTGGTTGGCGTTCCGGCGTCAGCCGCGAGCCGTCGCGGGTATGCCGTACAGAATACCGATACCTCGGGCGGGAGTCAGTTCTTTGCACAGGCTCACCCGGCGTTTGGGTCGCGCCACGAGTGTGTAGCGCAAAAGCTGCATTTGGTAAAGCTGATCCACGCCACTCTGGAGCACCCGCAAGTCCCGGGCCGACGTTGACAAAACACAACAGGAGTTGCACATTGCCAGCACGCAACGGAAGGGCGTGTCTATGAGCGAAAACAAGAGCGGAGCCGATCGCGTCATGCGCTCCGAAGAGCGAATTCCCCGTCTCCGCGCCCGCGGCCGCGCCAACCGGCAAAAGCTCCTGAGCACCGCCGAAACCCTGCTCGCCCAGCCCGATTCCGAAAACATACGCTTCAGCGACATCTTCGAGACGGCCGGCGTGTCGCGCGGATCCGCCTACCGCATCTATATTGGTCTCGACGATCTCATGCACGATCTCGCCGCGGAGTGGATCAACAACTTCGTCGACTACCTTGCGTCCAGCCGCCCGGAAACGCCGCCGGAGGATTGGATGACGCTGTCCGACTTTATCGTCGAGCACGGTGTCGCCTACTGGCGAAACACGGCGGACACCCTGCGCGTCATGCCGCGCATTCGCTCGAACCTCCCCGAGAGCCACAAGCGCGCGCAGCGCGCGCTGAGCCGAATCATCGGCGAGATATTCGGGCGCTACTTCGCGCTGCCGAACATCGACGAGTGGCCGGCGGTACTCGGCTTCTTCGTGCAGATCTGCGATATGACCTGCTCCGATGCCGTGCGCCGGGAAGGCGAGATCAGCGACGAGCGTCTCGCTGAGGCGCAGGCGCTGTGCCGCACCTATCTGTCCTTTTATCTGCCTGCCTGGCTTCCACACCGCAGTGACCAGGACCGCCTCCGGGCCTGAATTACAAGCGCTTTCGTTTAGAACCAATCTGCCTATTCCCGTGGCCGTGCTGCGGCGTTAACATCCAGCCCGCTGCTGGTAATCGGCCGGCTCGTGCATTCGGGGGACACGCGGGACATGACTATTAGATTTATTGGCATAGCGGCGCTCGGCGCGCTGCTCACTCTCGCGATCAGCCCTGCGGCGGCGGCCGACACTTCGGAACGGTCCGATGAGCTCAGTGAGATTACGGTCGAGGCGCGGCGTGTCGCCAACGACAAGCCGGCCGGCACTTACGCAACGCCGGCTACGGCGCTGCGCTTCGATCCGCTGACCGAGCTGCAGTCGCGAGGCATCGCTGAGGGTCAGGCGGACGTCACGGTGCGCGGCGGCTTGTTCGAGAACACGGGGTTTAGGCTAGGCGCCGCTACCGTGTTCGATCCGCAGACCGGCCACTACGTCGCGGAGCTGCCGATAGATCCGGCCTGGCTGACCAGCCCGGTCATCAAGCACGGCATCGACAACTCCCTAATGGGTTTCAACTCGAACATCGCTACCGTGGCCTACGGTTTTGCGCCTTTGAGTCCCGGCGGCGAGTTCATACTCGGCTTCGGTTCGGATAGCCTCGAATATCAGTCGCTGCGCTTCGGTACCGCGCTGCCGAGCGGCGGCGGCGTGCGTAACATGGCCGCTGTGTCTTTTGCCCGATCGTCGGGTGACGGCACGCTGGCCAACGGCGATCATGAGTTCTCACGCGTCAATCTTGCGTTGCAGCGGCAGGGCGCTCGCTCGCAGTCCGAGCTGATACTTGCTTACCAGGACAAGTTTTACGGCTGGCCCGGCGCGTATACGGGCTTCGCGAATCTGGCTGAAACCGACGACACGCAGACAGCGCTGCTGTTTCTCAATCATCGCCAGGACTCGGAGCGCGGCTGGTGGCGTGTCAGCGGCTACTACCGCTCGCTGGAGGACGACTACGATTTCGACCGCAGCACGCAGGAATCGGGTGCGCCCGGCTCCTTCGAGCATGAGACGCGGGTCTTTGCGGCCGCGGCTGACGGCGTCTTCGAGGCAGGCCGCGTCGCCTGGCATTTTGCGGCGCAGGCCAGCAAAGACGAACTCGTGCGTTCCACCGATCTGACCGAGGGTTTTTTCAACGACCGCAGCTACCTTACGGTGTCGGTTGTGCCTGAAATCAGCTTGCTGAACGAAGCCGACCGCAGTCTGACGCTGCGCGTCGGCGCAAACGCCGACTTGAGTAATCGCGACAGCAACGCGCTGCTGCCGCAGCTCGGCGTGCGCTACACCCGGTCGAGAGACCGGGCCGAGCACACGGTGAGCCTCGAATACGCGGCCAATTCGCAGGTGCCGGGCTACACCGCCCTGAACTCTCGGCCGGCGGGGCTGTTCGGCGGCAATCCCGCGCTCGGCCGTGAGCGCGCCGACCAGCTCGTGCTGACACTCATGCGCGAAACCGCGGACAGCCGCTTGAGCCTCGCTGTCTTCCACCGGGAGGATTCGGACCTGGTCGACTGGACTTTTGCCGCGGGCGCCCCATTTGCGCGGCAGGCCAATCCGGTCGACCTCGACGTCGACGGCATCGAACTCATGGGCTCGATCGCGCGCGGAGCGCTGGAACTCTCGGGAGGCTATACCTGGCTCGACAAGAGCTCCGATTATCGCGGCGCCAACGTCGACGCGAGCTACTATGCGCTTAACTACGCGCGTCATCGCGCCACGCTGGCCCTGATCTACACGCCCGTGGACTCGCTCGAACTGCGTCTCGACAACGAATACCGCGTGCAGGAAGACAATCCCCTGAGAGCCGGCGACGACGAAACCTACTGGGGTTCCGTCGCATTGCGCTGGCTGCCGCAAAGGGTCGACGGCCTGCGCGTGCAGCTAACGGTCGACAATCTGAGCGACAGCGACTATCAGCAATTCCCCGGCACACCGGCAGTCGGCCGGCAAACGACGCTCAGCGCCGGCTACAGCTGGTAAACAAAAAAACCGGGGTCGTACCGCAATTCTTTTGTGTTTATTCGAAGGCTGCAAAAGAATTTAGGGTCGACCCCCCTTTACCCC
>JBCBSC010000047.1:0-19357 GCA_039819385.1 Pseudomonadota bacterium
CGGATCGATCCGCGCGATTCCAACACGCTGTTCGTTGCCGCGCAGGGACCGCTGTGGTCGGGCGGCGGCGATCGCGGCCTGTACAAGTCCACTGACGGCGGGCAGAACTGGCGCAAGGTGCTGGGCGACGGGCTCGGCAATACGGACATCGACGACCAGTACACCGGCGTGTCGGAAGTACACATGGATCCACGCGATCCGGACGTCATGTATGCCGTGAGCTGGCAGCGCTTCCGCAACGTTGCGGTCGTCATGGACGGCGGCCCCGGCACTGGCATACACAAGTCGACGGATGGCGGCGAAACCTGGCGCGAGCTAAGCGAGGGCCTGCCCGAGGAGAACATGGGTAAGACCGGGCTCGCCACTTCGCCGCAACAGCCGGATGTCGTGTACGCGACGATCGAACTCGCCAACCGCACGGGCGGCTTCTGGCGCTCGGAAGACGGCGGCGCGACCTGGGAGAAACGTAACGAGTATCTGTCGAGCGGCACGGGTCCGCACTACTACCAGGAGCTGTTCGCCAGTCCGCACGCGTTCGACCGCGTCTATCAGATGGACGTGCACCTGCACGTGACCAACGACGGCGGCAAGAACTTCGAAAAACTCGAGCACGACAGCAAACACGTAGACCATCACGCAATGGCCTTCGATCCGGACGATCCCAACTACCTGCTGGTCGGCAACGACGGCGGCGTTTACGAATCCTTCGATCTCGGCGAGACCTGGCGGTTTTCAGCCAATCTGCCGATCACCCAGTTTTACAAGGTCGCCGTCGACTACGACGAACCGTTCTACAACATTTACGGCGGAACCCAGGACAACAACAGTCAGGGCGGCCCTTCGCGCACGCTCAACAACAACGGCATCCTGAACTCCGACTGGTTCGTCACGCTGTTCGGCGACGGCCATCAGTCGGCCGTGGATCCGAACAACCCGGACATCGTCTACGCGCAGTGGCAGCAGGGAAACCTGACCCGCTACGACCGCAAGACCGGCGAAGCGGTATACATCAAGCCGCAGCCCGCGGCCAACGAGGCGCCCGACCGCTACAATTGGGATGCCCCCATACTGATCAGTCCGCACAGCTCTGCAACGCTGTATTTCGGCACCCAGCGCGTCTGGAAGAGCGAAGACTACGGGGATTCGTGGACCGCCATAAGCGGCGACCTCACGCGCAACGAAGAGCGTGTCAGGCAGCCCGTCATGGGCCGCACCTGGAGCTTCGACGCGTCGTGGGATCTGTACGCAATGTCGCAGTTCAATACGGTGACCTCGCTGTCCGAGTCGCCGCTGGTGCCGGGCCTGATCTACGCCGGCACGGACGACGGGCTCATCCAGGTCAGCGAAAACGGCGGCGAATCCTGGCGCACGATCGATACGCTGCCACGCGTCCCCGAGCGCTTTTTTGTCAACGACATAAAGGCGGACCTGCACGACCCGGACACGGTGTACGTCGTCGTGGACGATCACAAGAGCGGGGACTTCACGCCCTACGTGCTGAAGAGCGAAAACCGCGGCCGCAGCTGGCAGAGTATCGCCGGGAACCTTCCCGATCGGCATATTCTCTGGCGCATCGTGCAGGATCACGTCAAGCCGGAGCTGCTGTTCCTCGGCTCCGAATTCGGCGTATTTTTTACGGTTGACGCCGGGAACACGTGGACCAAGCTCAAGGGCGGCACGCCGAATATTCCGTTCCGCGATCTCGTTATTCAAACGCGCGAAAACGACCTTGTCGGAGCGACGTTTGGCCGCAGCTTCTATGTGCTCGACGACTACACGCCGCTAAGATCGGTGACGCCGGAAATGCTCGCCAACGATACGGTGCTGTTCCCGGTACGCCGGACACACTGGTATGTGCCCCGGCGGCCGTTCGGCTGCAGCGAAGCCGGCTGTGTCGGCAGTCAGGGCGATGCGTTCTTCGCCGCGCCCAATCCGGACTTTGGCGCCGTGTTCACGTACTACCTGCCCGAAGCGATCCAGTCGAAAAAGGACGCACGGCGCGAGGCCGAAGAGAAACTCGAGGAGAACAACGAGAACGTAAGCTTTCCGTCCTGGGCACGCATCGCCGCGGAAAACCTCGAGAAAGACCCGGTGATCGTTCTTACCGTTCGCGACAGCTCGGGCGCCATCGTTCGCCACGTCGAAGGCCCGGCCGGGGCCGGTTTTCACCGCGTCGCCTGGGATTTGAGCTACCCGGCGCTGCAACCCTGGGTGCCCGCCGAAGAGGAAGAGGAAGCCGAGGAACCCGACCCTGGCGTGCTCGTCGTACCGGGAACGTATTCGGTATCCATCGCCACGCTGCTGGACGGCGTGCCGACGGACCTGAACCAGACGCAGAGCTTCGACGTCGTTTCCATTCGTACCCCGACTTTCGAACCCAACACGCAGGAGCAGCGGGTCGTCTTCGACGCCCAGGTGGACGAATTACTGCGTGCCGCGAACGGCACCGTTCAGGCCATCGATGCGGTAACGGGCGAACTGGACGCCGTCCGGGAAGTTCTGCTGCGCTTCCGCGCCGACAGCTCGCTGCTGGAGATCGCGGATTCGATCGGCAAGCGCATCGCCGCACAGCGCGATCTGCTGGACGACAACGAGACCCAGGACATCTACAACGACCCGCAGGTCATGACCGTGCAGGCACGCGCCTGGCATGCGCGCTTCGCACCTATGTCGAACGCGTACGGGCCCACGCCCGAGCAGCGGGAATCGCTGGCAATCGCGCGCGCCGGCTACGATTCGATTGTCGCAGAACTCAATCGGCTCGTGAACGAAGAGTATGCGGCGCTCAAAACCGCACTGGACGATGCCAAGGTGCCCTGGACACCCGGCCGGGGTGTGCAGCGCTAGGGAACAGCCATGACCGCCGCCACAAAAAAAGCCGCCTGGTCGATCGATTCGCTGGTCCTGATCTTTAGCTTCATCGTCGCGGCACAATTACTCTCGTACGTGATTCCTCAGGGCGAGTTCGAGCGTCAGCCGTATCCGGACAATCCGGCGCGCAGCATGATAGTCGCCGACACCTACCAGAGCCTCGAAGGCGATGCCGCCGCTACGCTGCCGCCGTGGCACTTCCTGTTGGCCGTGTCACAGGGCCTCCAGAATGCCCAGGACATCATCTTCCTGATTTTCCTGGTTGGCGGCGTCATTGCGGTCATGCGGCGAAGCGGCGCAATCGACGCCGTACTGCTGAAAGCCGTGGAGCGCTTGGGGCACAGTCCGTGGATACTCATCGCCGGCTGTCTCGCCATTTTCAGCGTTGGTTCGTACACGATCGGCATGGGTGAGGAGTACGTACCGCTGGTACCGATTATCGTCACCATGTGCCTGGCGATGCGCATGGATGCCGTCGTGGCGATGGGCATGGTCTGGGTGCCGTACGGTATTGGCTGGGCGTGTGCCGGCATCAATCCCTTCAACGTCATCATAGCGCAGAACATCGCCAACGTACCGCTGACCTCCGGCGCGGCCGTGCGCTTCGGCATGATGCTGGCCTTTCTGCTCGTTGCGTTTCACCACATATACCGCTACGCAATGCGCGTTCGGAAGGATCCTTCGAAAAGCCTCGTCGCACACGTCGACTACAGCTCCGGATTCGAAGCGCCCAAGGACGTTAGCCTGAACGGCCGGCGCATCGCGATACTGCTCGTCTTTGTCGCCGGGCTCGTGGTCTTTGTCTTTGGCGCCAAATCGCAGGGCTGGTACATCGCGGAGCTAAACGCGGTTTTCCTCGCGATCGGCATCGCGGCCGCAGCCCTGGCCGGCATGTCGGCCGGCGAGACGAGCCGCACATTCATTCGCGGCGCATCCGAAATGACGGCCGCGGCCCTGATCGTCGGATTTGCCAGGACCATCGAGGTCGTGTTGAGCGACGGCCAGATCATCGATTCGATCGTTTTCGGTATCGCCGGCCTGCTCGAGGGTATGCCGGCCGAGGTGTCCGCCGTCGGCATGCTTGCGGTACAGACAATCACCAACCTGTTCATTCCGTCGGGCAGCGGCCAGGCATTCGTTACGATGCCCATCATGTCGCCGCTGGCGACACTCACGGATGTGCCGCAGCAGACCGCGGTGCTCGCCTTTCAGTTCGGCGACGGCTTTACCAACATGATCGTACCCACCAGTGCGCTGGTCATGGGTGCGCTGGCGCTGGGCAGAGTGCCCTACACCGCCTGGGTCAGATTTGCCGGACCGCTCCTGTTGAAGATCTTCGCGCTGGCGATCGTGTTCCTGGTTGCGTCCGTACACCTCGGCGCAGCCGTCGGTTTCTGAGGATTGGAAGGATTAGGGGTCGAACCGCGATTTCGCGTCTGCGATCAATGAGCTCGCCTCGTTAACTGGCAAATACGCGCTTTTTCAGATTGCGTAAGGATGTGCGGAGACGAAATCTCGGTTCGGCCCCAATTGTTGCGGAGACGAAATCTCGGTTCGACCCCAATTGTTGCAGTCGATCGTCGACGGTGAGCGCATGGACGGTCTAGAAAGCAAAGCGCAATCCCAGGGTGAGGTTTCGTCCGGGCGCATCGAGGCCGGAGCCGTGCACGCGATAGCGTTTATCCAGAAGATTGTCGGCAGCTAGACTCAGGCGCCAGCGCGCCGCCAGCGACCAGGTTACACGTGCCCCCGCCACGGCCCACCCCGGCGTACCGTTCGGATCGATCCGCGTGTCGCGAACGTCGCGCGCACTAAGCCGCGTCTGTGCGCCGGCATAGCGCAGCCAGGCTTCGCCGCGCCAGTTCCCCGATGCATCGTAGGCAAATTCCAGCAAGCCGCTGAGCGGCGGAACCCGGTCGGCGGCCTCTTCGCCTTCGCCATCGATTCGCTGTTCTCCGCGGCTGTAGTTCACCACGGCGCGCAGACTCAGGGCATCGGCCAGACGGACGAAGGCGCCCGCCTCCAGGCCGTGAACATCGGAGCGGGCCGCATTGACACTCTGCACGATGTCGCGGCCCTCAACTGTCTGCCCGCCGGTCCCGACCGAGGCGATCCGGTCTTCGTAGCGCAGCGTGTAGGCAACCAGTTCGAAACGCCAGACCGCGTTGGCGTAGCGCAGCCCGGTGTCGAACTGCAACACCTGCTCCGAGTCGAGCGCGGTATTCGGAATATTGAAACGATTCCCGGGGCGATTGCCGAGCGTTCCGAGGTCAAAAACGTTGGGTGCCCGAAAGCCGTAGCCCGCATTGCTGACCCATTGCGCACCGCCCCCCAGCTCAACGATCAGGCCCAGGTCCCCGGCAAAGTCTCCCGTGCGCACGACCGCCGCCGGACTCGCGGCGGTTTCCGCCAGGCGCACTTCGACTTCGCTGAAACGCAGGCCGGCCGCAAGCGACAGCCTTTCGGTGGCAGAGCGCGTCCAGTTGGCGAAAACGGAGCCCTTGAACACCTCGGAACCGTCCGGAAAACGCGAGGTCAACGGGCTCAGTTGGCCGCTCGCCAGCGACTCCTCGACACGGGCGCTGGCCACGCGGTCGTAGTACAACTCGACCCCCGCGAGCCACGAACCGCGCTCATGCCGAATGCCCGTCGTCATCAACGCGCCAAACAGGTCGCTGCTATTGTCCTCGAAGCGCCGGACGGGTGCGTCGAGGTCTCGCGCGATCCGATCGTCCTCGATCCGCTGCCAGGCCAGCGACCAGCTCCAGTCCAGACCGGCCGGACCCGCACTTCGCGTATGCCGCGCGTGGGCATACAGCCGGCGATTCGGCGCAAAGAAGAACTCGGACGATGCCGGCTCGTCCTCGCCGAAGCCCGGCAGCAGCTCATCCACGCGCGGAGTCCGGGGCTGCTCGTAGTACTGAAAATCCAGAGACCAGACCGTATCGCTGTCCGGGGTAAGACCGAGAGCAAGCCGCGCCGAGCGCGCCTCGTAAGCGGTCGGTATCAGGCGCGTCCCGCCCCCCGTCCGCCGGTCGCCTGCCCGAAGATACTCCGCGCTTAGCGTCGCGAACCAGCGGCGGCTGCCGGCGTCGAACAGACCGCCGATTCGGCGCGCCGAATCCGCCGACTCGTACACCGCGAACAGTTCACCCGCCGTGCCGGGTCCGGCGGACTCGAAGCGCGGCCGGCGCGTGACCGCCTGTACGACACCGCCGACGGCGTCGCTTCCGTACAGCGATGCGGGCGTGCCGCGGACGATCTCGATGCGCTCGAGGGCAAGCTGGGGCAGCAACGCAAAATACTGCGTTGGCGCGCTGCGGAAAATCGCGTTGTTGAGTCGCATCCCGTCCACCAGGTGCAGCACGGCGGAGCCCTTCAGTCCGCGAATGATGGCCGCGCCCTGTCCTGGGGTCGTCTGCTGCACGTACGCCCCGGGCGTGTTCGCCAGCGCGTCGATCGCAAGCTGGCCGGCGCGCACCTGCTCCGCAGCGATCACGCTGACCGCAGCTGCGATCTCACTGGTGCTGGCCGCACGCCGCGTCGCCGTGACGACTACTTCATCAATCACCGCTTCATCAATCACCGCTTCATCAATAACCGCTTCACCAACGCCAGCTTCGTCGACGACGCTTTCATCCGGTGGCCGCGCATCCGCCGCAAGCGATGAGGACGCCGTCAGAACAGCGAGGCAGCTTGCAATCGCCAGCATGATTTATCGGCTGTTCGACCAGTCGGCGATGCTCAGGCCTTCGGCCACGAGCCGTTCGAGCAAAGGCGCCGGAGCGCCGCTTTGAAAACGCTCGTCGAACTCGCGAACCCGCGCGAGTACATGCTCGAGGCCGACGGCGTCCGCGTGAAACATGGGACCGCCGCGATGCACCGGAAAACCGTAGCCGTACAAATACACAATGTCGATATCTCCCGGCCGCTGCGCAATACCCTCGTCGAGGATCTTGAGGCCCTCGTTGACCAGCGCGAATACACAGCGTTCTACAGCCTCTTCCGCGTCGATACGACGACGTTCAATGCCGAGCTCCGCGCTCGCCGCCTCGATCAGCGCCGTAACCTCCGGATCGGGCTCCGCTTTCCGGGTCGCGGCGTCGTACGTATAAAAGCCGGCGCCGCTCTTTTGCCCGAGGCGCCCCTGATCGACGAGACGATCGGCAACCGTAAACGGAGTATCGTCACCGCGCACAGCCTCGGGCAGCGCCATGCGCGCCTTGTAACCGACGTCCAGGCCGGCCAGATCGGACACTGCAATGGGGCCCATGGCCATGCCGAATTCATACAGCGCCGCGTCGACCGTCTCCGGCAATGCGCCCTCGAGCAGAAGCTTGAGCGATTCGCGTATGTAAGGATTGAACATTCGATTGCCAATGAAGCCGTAGCAAACCCGGGCAACAACCGGGACTTTGCGAATCGCCTTGGCAAACCCGATTGCCGTCGCGAGCACGTCGTCCTGCGTCTTTTCGCCGCGCACGACTTCGAGCAGCTTCATAACGTTGGCCGGACTGAAGAAGTGCAAGCCAAGACAGTCTTCCGGGCGGCCGGTGGCCGCCGCAATGTCGTCGACATCCTGATACGACGTGTTGGTCGCCAGAATAGCGCCGGCTTTGCAGACTTCGTCCAGCCGGGCGAAAATTGTCTTCTTGAGTTCCGGGTCTTCGAACACGGCTTCGATCACGAGGTCGACGTCGGCCAGATCGGCGTAGTCCGTAGTGCCGACGATGCGTTCGCGACGGGTCTTCGCCTCGTCCTCCGTCAGACGCCCCTTCCTTACGGTCATGGCGTAGTTACCCTCGATGATGTCGAAACCGCGCGCGAGGCCGGCGTCGTCGATCTCCAGCAGCTTTACCGGAATACCCGCGTTGGCGCAGCTCATCGCAATACCGCCGCCCATCGTGCCGGCGCCGATAACGCCGACCGAGCCGATCTTGCGCGTCGCAATACCTTTGGGCAGGTCTAACACCTTGGCGGCTTCGCGTTCGGCAAAAAACAGATGCCGCATCGCGGCCGATTGCGGGCTGGCCAGACACTCCGCAAAGCGCTCCCGCTCGAATCCGGCGCCCTCGTCGAAGGGCATGCGCGTCGCCGCCTCCACGCAGTCCACGATCTTCTGCGGCGCGAGCTGCCCGCGGGCGCGTTTGGCGAGCTGCTTTCGCGCCCCGTCGAATACCGCCGGATCGACGGGCGGCACGGAGCGTTCGCTCACAGGCCGCGGACTCGCTCCCTCTCGCAGCAACTCCTCACACCAGGCCAGGGCATTGCTTTCGAGTTCGTCATCGAATACCCGGTCGATGAGACCCAGCGCCTGCGCTTTGGCCGCCGCGATCGGGCGCCCCGACGTCATGAGTTCAAGCGCGGCTTCCGCGCCGGCAAGCCTTGGCAAGCGCTGCGTGCCGCCAGCCCCCGGCAGCAGCCCCAGATGAACCTCGGGTAGTCCGACGCGCGCACTCCCGAGCGCACACCGGTAGTGACTCGCCAGGACGAGCTCGAACCCACCGCCCAGCGCGGTGCCGTGAACTGCCGTTACCACGGGTTTCGGGCTGGCTTCGATAGCGTCGAGCACCTCGGGAAGCCACGGATCCTCGGGCGGCTTGTCGAACTCGCTAATGTCCGCGCCGGCGACAAACGTGCGGCCGTCGCAGGCGATCAAAACGATCCGGGTGTCATCCGCCCGCGCTTGCACGACGCGTTCGAGCAGGCCCTGACGGACCGCGTGGGAGAAAGCATTGACCGGAGGGTTGTCGATCGTAATCACGCCGACCTGGCCGGCAACTGAATAGCGAACGGGCTGAGTCATGGTTTGTCCTGTGTCTTGGCAACGGGCGGCCGCGGAACGGCAGGCTTGCCGGGCTGCAAACCATACCTTCTGGCCAGGCGCTCCGCCATCGCCGCACACCCTGCCGGGACCGTTTGTGTCGCCGTATGAGAATGCGTATCGTAGACAGCTCGACGCCTTGTGCTCCCGCTTATGTATCGACAGTTCACAGAACACGCAGAAAAGTATCTTAAGTCGCTGAATAATCAGGACAACGTAGTCAATCAGCTAAAACGTATGCTGGCTGACCTGATGGCCTGCGGGGAGGCAAACGCGGACTCTGCATGCCGGGCGCTCCGGCTCAGCCGGCGGACGCTGCAGCGCCGCCTGAAGGCCGAGAAAACCAGTTTTCAGAAGGTTCTCAAGGAAGTTCGCGCTGAACTGGCGATTCGCTACCTCTCGGACCGGCGTCTCAAATCGCTGGAAATCGCGATGCTGCTGGGCTACTCCAATCTCAGCTCGTTCACGACGGCTTTCAAATCCTGGTACGACATGCCGCCTGCCGCTTACCGGCAGAAGAACCTGAACACCGGCGTATAGGCAGACGCCCAAACCAGTCCCGAATGCAGTATCATGCGCGGCTCGTTTTCCGCGGAAACCGGCATGCGCGAAGCCTTACAGTTTTACATAGACGGCGAGTGGGTCGACCCTGTCGAAGCCCGCACGCTCGACGTCGTTAACCCGGCCACAGAGCGCGTCATGGGGCGCATAAGCCTCGGCTCGTCCGCCGATGTCGACAAGGCGGTCGCGGCCGCAAAGCGTGCCGAGGCCGGCTTCGCCGCTACCAGCCGCGAACAGCGGATTGCCCTGCTGCAATCGATTCTGGATGTCTTCGCACGGCGTCACGACGAAGTTGCGGAAGCCATCATGGACGAGATGGGCGCGCCCTGGAAACTGGCCAAACATGCCCAGGCCGCAAGCGGTCCGCAGCATCTGGCCGCCGCCCTCGAGGTACTCAAGGACTTTCCGTTCGAAGAACGGCTGGGCCAAACGCTGGTCGTGCGCGAACCGGTCGGCGTCTGCGGGCTAATTACGCCCTGGAACTGGCCAATGAATCAGATAGCCGTCAAGGTCGCACCGGCGCTTGCGGCGGGCTGCACGATGGTCCTCAAGCCGTCCGAAATAGCGCCGTTCGACGCCATTCTGTTCGCCGAGATTCTCGACGAAGCCGGCGTGCCGAACGGGGTATTCAACCTCGTGAACGGCGACGGGCCCGAGGTAGGCAACGCGCTTGCCACACACCCGGACGTGGCGATGGTCTCGTTCACGGGCTCCACGCGGGCCGGCGTGGCGGTTGCGCAGAATGCCGCACCGAGCGTCAAGCGCGTATCGCAGGAACTCGGCGGCAAGTCCGCCAACATTATCCTCGAGGATGCCGACTTCGAAACAGCCGTTGCCGACGGCGCCCGCGAGTGTTTCGACAATACGGGTCAGTCCTGCAACGCGCCCACGCGCATGCTGGTGCCCCGGGAACGCATGGCCGAAGCCCAGGCCATCGCCGCCGACGTCGCCAATCGCGTCAAGGTGGGCAATCCGCGCGACAAGGGCGTCAGAATGGGTCCGCTTGCATCGTCGGCACAGTGGGACAAGGTTCAGGGACTGATCGAGCAGGGTATCGCCGAGGGCGCCACGCTGGCCGCGGGCGGCCCGGGCCGGCCGGAAGGGATCGACAAGGGCTACTTTGCGAGGCCCACTGTCTTTACCGACGTCAGTAACGACATGACGATTGCGCGCGAAGAAATATTCGGGCCCGTATTGTCCATCCTGCCGTACGCCGACGAGGAAGAGGCTATCGCGATTGCCAACGACACACCGTACGGACTGTCGGGTTATGTATCCTCGACGAACCGTGAGCGCGCACGCAGGGTTGCCGCCCGTCTCCGAACGGGTATGGTCCACATCAACGGCGCGGAACTCGATGCCCTGGCGCCGTTCGGCGGTTACAAACAATCCGGCAACGGACGCGAATGGGGCGTTCACGGCCTCGAGGAGTTTCTCGAAGTCAAATCCATCTGCGGCTACGGGAGCTGAAGACCCGGGCCCGCCTACCCTTGAGTATCGTCATACGGCGACCGGCTACGGCAATCTCGTTAAACGCCCGGAACCAATACCGTGAGATTCGGGTCGCACAGCCTTGAGACCATGCAGCGTAATGAAGAACTGGAACCGAACATGAAACACCTGACACTGGCGCTTGCCGCAACGCTTATCCTCACAGGCTGTTCCGGCGACTCGCCGTTTCCGGAAGCCACTGGCAAAGGGTCGTATCGCGTGATCAACGCGATTAGCGCCTCGCCGACACTGGATCCTTTTCTCACGTTTCGTGTCGAAGAGAGCGACAGCCGCGGCGCCAGCATTCCTTACCGGGGCGTCTCTCAGACCGATCGCATTGACGATTTCGAATACGCATTCAACTTCGAAGTCCGGGACGCAGGCGCAAGCGAGCTTCGCCGCATCACCACGCAGCGCCAGAAGATCGATGCCGGTATGGACTACACGTTTGTGGCGACCGGCAGCATCGCAAACCCGACTATCGTCACCTGGGTCGGAACCGAGCGTACGTTCGACACCGCTGACGTCAGCGAACTGCGTTTTGCGCATCTCGCCGAATCGCTGGGCAGCGTAGACGTCTACTTCGCCGCGCCCGGCACCGCTCCGGTACTCGGCGAGGCGCGCGGCAATCTGGCCTTTGGCGAAATCCTCGACGCCGCGGACTTCGCGGCGGGCGACTACGTCCTGATTGTCACACCGCCGGACGATCCCGCTACCGTCCTGTTCCAGTCGTCGAGCGCCGCGTTTCTGGCGAGCACGCCTTACATCGTCTCGATCTTCGACGGTACGCCGGGCGACACTGCGTCCATCACGGCGCGCGCGCTCGGCGCGCCCGGACCGACCATCCTGCTCCCGGACAGCCGTTTTCCGGCGCGCGCCCGGTTCACCAACGCATCTCTGGCGCTCGGCAGCATCGACGTTTACAACGACGAGATGCTCACGAACCGGATCGTCGAAAACCTGGGCTATCAGGCAACGACCGAGGAAATCGAAATCGCCAGCGGGACCGGAGAACTCACGGTTACGCCGGCCGGGAACGCAGGGGTTGTGCAGATCGAGAGCGACACCGTAACCATCCAGGGCAGCCGTTTCGACTACTTCGCAGTTGGCGATGCCGCAAACCTGCGCGGCGTCTACCTCATCCTCGATCGTAACCCGGTCGAAATTTACGCCAAGGTATCCGTATTTCACGCCGTGGATGCGCTGGATTTCTTCGACATCTACCTTGTCGCCGCCGACGCCGGTATTGCAGACGAACTGCCCACAATCGCGGCCGTGCCGTTTTCGGCCAACACACCTTCCCTGCAGCTAAGCGCAGACAGCTACGACCTGATCGTCACGGCGAGAGACGAAAAGACGCCGCTGGCGCCGCCGCTGCGTCTCGATCTTGCGAACGGCGACGTAGTCCGCACGATCGTGTTTGCCACCGCCGATCCGAACGTCCTCGCGGTCCAGACGCTGCCATAGGGGGCAGAGCCACTAGGAAGCGATCGCGGACTCTACGTACGCAGCGCGATCGTTAGCGGCATCGCCCTCCCAACTGGACTTGGCGTGATACATCGCCTGGTCCGCAACGCTAATCAGATGCCACAGCTCTTCGCCATGCTGCGGCATTAGAGAGATGCCGACGCTCGCGGAGCAGGTGATTTCCTCGCTCTGAATAATGTAGGCCTCGGACGCCGCCTGCACGAGGCGCTCCGCGACGTGCTTGGCATCGTCGACCGAAACGCCGGGCAAGACGATTGCAAACTCATCGCCGCCGAGACGTCCGAGAACGTCGTCGGGGCGCAGGCAGTACTCGAGCCTGTGACCGAACGCCTTGAGCAACGCATCGCCAGCCTGGTGACCGAAGCGGTCGTTGATCGATTTGAACTGATTCAGGTCGAGATAGAGTACTGCGCCCGTTTCGCTCTGCCGAATGGCTTTCGACGCAAATTTTTCGAAACCACGCCGGTTAAGCACTCCGGTCAACGGGTCGCGTAGCGCGTCGGCCAGCATCTTGTCTTCGTCGCGCTTGCGCTGCGTAATATCGATCAGCGTGACCGAAAAGTCATCGCCGACGGGCTCGGCAATAATCCTGAACCAGCGGCTTTCGCCGAAACTCGAGTCTGCGAGTTCGAAACTCGTTCGCCGGCCTGCGTTCTCCTCGGCATCGAAGTGCTCTCTCAGGCGCTTCGGATCCAGTTGTTCGAACCTTTTCAGCGGCATGCCCACCAGTGGCCGCCCGCTATCGCCGAGGAAGACCTCCGCGGAGCGATTGGCAAACACGCAGCGGAAGCGTTGCTTGGGATGGCGCTCGTCGCGCGAGAACCTCAGTATCCCGTTCGACGACGTCTCGATCAGCGTACGAATCTGATGCTCGCTCTCCGCGAGTTGTGCCAGGGCGCTGCGCCGCTCGGTCACATCCCGGCAAACGACCACGCTGCCCTGTATCGTGCCGCGGTTATCGGTCAGCGGCGCTACCGATACCTCGTAGGTCTTGTCGCGGCCCAGCTTGAGCGTTTGCGTCAGGTCGAGTTCCCGCGCCTGACTGAGCACGGCGCGGGCCTCGGGGAAATCTTCCCAGAGCAGCTGCCCCAACAGCTGCCGTTCGCTGGCGCCCAGCAGCTCAGCCGCTCTCTTGTTGACGCAGATAATACGCTGGTCGTTGTCGAGCACGAAAATTGGATCGCGAACGTGATCGAACAGCACGGGATAGGCTAACGGGCTGAAGTCGAATACGCGCAGGGCGAGACTGGTATAGGCATATACCGGCAACAGCAGTATCAGACTGCTTGCCAGCACGGGAAACTGGATCGGTCCCACACCGAGAAACGTGTTGGCGATGCTGGCGACGAACGGCAGCGTCGCGCAAACGATCAACACGACAATTTTCTTGCGGTGGGCCGGCGCGATGCTGGACAGCTTCCCGGCCAGCGCGAGCACTGAGTAACCGAACAGTCCGTAGCAGTAGGGCGCGTGCACCTTCGTAAACCACGGATGCGAAGTGACGATCGAATAGACCGGTTTTGGGCCCGTCTCGACGACACTCCAGATCATCGAGTGCATAGAGTTGGTCATCGCGAGCACGGTGGTCGCAATCGGAATGACGGACAGCATCGCGATGACGATGGGACCGGGCTGGCCCACCGTGTACTGACGATACAATGCATAGAAGGCGACCGGAATGAAGCCGCTCGCAAAGAACGACAATACCCGGCCTATGCCGTAGAGGTTCGGGTCGGTCGCGTTGTATGAAAACGCCGCCCCGGCAACGAGCATACCCAGCAGAAACAAAAAGAAGCCGATAATGCTCTGCGGCGACGAGCGCGACACGAACACGGCAAGCCCCAGATAGAGGATCGCCGCCGTCGCGAAAGCACCGGGCAACAGAGACTCGATTATCGGTGGCATGTGCTGGCCTTCCGAGCCGTATCAGACATAACGTGTATGCTAGCCGGGATTGGCCCGGGAGACTGCGACCTGTGCCGCATTCCCGGAGCGGCGGGGCCTTGCGGCCGATTTACAAGCCGTGCGCGGTATCCTCGATCAGGCGGTCAACGACGGCCTTGAGACTCTCGTCCGCGGTCTTGCCGGCTGCCTGCTCTATCTCGAAGGTCCGGAGCTGACGGTGAGCGCTGGTGCCGCGCGTCAGGATGTGCCGGGCGTTACCTACTTCCGTCACGCAGTCGAGCGCCTCCGCATCCTCGGCGATCAGGCCGAGAATTTCCTCGAGCAAATCCTCGAACGGAACCACCTTGCCTTTTGCGAGATCGATCAGGCCTTCGTCGAAGCTGTAGCGCATTGCCCGCCAGCGATTCTCCTGAATCAGCATGGGTGTATACAGCCGCCAGCGCTGATTCGCGCAGCGCAGGCGATACAGCATGCGCAGGATGCATACGAGGATAGCCGTCAGGCAAATCGCATCCTCCATACGCGTGCACACGTCCATGACGCGGGTCTCGAGCGTCGGAAAACGTTGACTCGGCCGCAGGTCCCACCAGATACGCGTCGAGTCCTCGATGAGGCCTGCGTCTTCGAGTATGCCAATGTGCCGCTGGTATTCCGACCAGCTTACGAAGCGTTCGGGCAGCCCGGTCCGCGGCAGCGCATCGAATACGGTCAGCCGGTAGCTCTTGAGGCCCGTGTCGTTACCCTCCCAGAACGGCGAAGAACAGCTCAGCGCCAGTAAGTGCGGCAGGAAGTACGACATCTGGTTCATGAGGTCGATTCGCAGCTCGTCGTCTTCGATGCCGACATGCACGTGCATGCCGCAAATGACGAGACGCCGGGCTGCCGCCTGCATTTCGACGGTCAGCGCATCGTAGCGGTCTTTCGGCGTTTGCTTTTGAGTACGCCATTTCGAGAAAGGATGCGACGACGCGGCAATCGGAGCGAGATTGTACTTCGCGGCGGCTTCGATGACTCCGGAACGGAGTCGGCGAAGTTCTGCCGCGGCTTCCTGCACGTTGCGGCAAACGCGGGTGCCGATTTCGATCTGCGAGCGCAGCAGTTCGGCGGTTACCTGCTCGCCGAGAATCTCCTCGGCCTCGCGCATCAGGGCCTCCGGCGGGTCGACGATGAGTTCGCGCGTGTCTTTATCGACCAGCAGGTATTCTTCTTCTACACCGAGTGTAAACGGTGGTCCGCCTTTCGCCATCGCCTTGCCCCCAAAATCAAAGACCCGTTATAGATCAGGCCGTTATTTTTTGCCCCTGCAGCCCCAGCCGTTGCGGAATGGACTCGATAATCGTGTGCATGACGGCTGCTATCCGGGCGACGCCCTCCCCGTCGCCAATGAGATCCTGCCGGATCTCGATACCAAGGCACGGCAAATCGTTGCCTTCGCCGTGCGTATCGACCGTGTAGTCGGCCGGCGCCTTGCCGGAATACGGTTCGTTGTCGCCAACCGTAAATCCCGCGGCGCGAAAGCCTTCGAGAAATATCTCTTTCAGGCTTTCGTCCTTGTCCCACAGCACGCCGATCTGGAACTCGCGCGGCACGCCGTCCAGCACCGGCGTAAAGCTGTGTATCGAGATAAACGCGGGTTTTGGCCCTAACGCGGACAGCCGGCTGATTTGTCCTTCGACGGCCGCATGGTAAGGCCAGTAAATGCTGTCCGCGCGGAGAGTCTTGTGCTGCATGCTCAGCTTGCGGTTGCCGGGCACGACGATACCGTCGCCGTATTCGAGAAAGGCGCTTGCGTCGAGCAAATTCCGGTTGCAGTCGATCACGAGACGCGAGTACTGGGCCAGAATCGCGGTGACGCCGAGGCTTTTCGCAAGCGATTCCGTCAAAGGGCCGGCGCCGATATCGATGGCAAGGTGGCAGCGGCGGGCAAACGGATCCAGGCCCATATCGCCAAGGGCTGCGGGAAAACGGCAGCTCGCATGGTCGCAGACGAGCAGTATCGGGGTTTCGGTGATGGGGTTTAGTATTACGAACGGTGGCGGCTCGGCGGGCGCCAGCAGGGTGGTCAGTGAGTTGAGGGCATTGCTGTCGGGCATTGAGCGTCCGCACCGTTTAGTGATGACTCCGAGTGTACCCCAAAGCCTTGCAAACGCCAGTAGTAGCGCCGCTCAGGCGCTGAGTTCGGCAGCCTCTTCCGCCGGCCAGGGTTCGAAACTACGTACAGACGCCGGACGCGCAATGTAGTAGCCCTGCGCGAACTCGACACCTAGCGTTCCGAGCTTGTCGAGCACCTGCTTGGTCTCCACGCGCTCCGCTATCGTCTCGATGCCCATGGCATGACCGACTTCGCTGATAGCCTTGACCATGCTCTCGTCGACATTGTCGTCGACGACGTTGCGGATGAACTGGCCGTCGATCTTCAGGTAATCGACCGGCAGGTTCTTGAGGTAGGTAAACGACGACAGTCCGCTGCCGAAATCGTCGAGCGAAAATTTACAGCCGAGCCGCTTCAGAGTACGCATGAAATGCGCGACGCGGGCAAGGCTCGAGATCGCCGCGGTCTCGGTGATTTCGAAACAGATGGCGCCTCGCGGAAGCTTGTGGCTTTCGAGTTCGTCGATCACGAACTGCAGGAAGCGGTCTTCGCTGAGCGACGTGCCCGAAAGGTTGATGGCCAGCGTGTAGCGCGCCTCGCCTTCGCTGTCGCGATCCGCAAGATCGGTCAGCGCCTTGTGCACGACCCAGCGGTCGAGCGTCGACATCAGGTTGTAGCGTTCCGCGGCCGGAATGAACTGATCCGGGCTGATCAGTTCGCCGTCCTCGTTACGCATCCGCAGCAGGAGTTCGTAGTGGCCGCGGCCTTCGCTGCAATGCCGGCCCTTGACGTCGCGAATACCGATGATGGGCTGGAAGAACAGCTCGAGGCGGTCGTCTTCGACCGCGCTCGTAATCCGCGAAACCCACTTCATTTCCTCGTGCCGCATGGACGCATCGCTGTCGCGGTACAAGTGCACCTGATTGCGGCCCATGTCCTTGGCGGAATAGCAGGCGACGTCGGCCGAACTCATGATGGTTGCGACATCGGGCGCGTCAGCCGATACCAGAACCGCGCCGATCGAACAGCGAATGGTCGTAAACGAGTCCTGCCATTCGAAGCGGTAGCCCTCGATCTCGTCGCGAATCGACTCCGCTACTTCCATCGCGCGGGCTTCGTTGCAGCGCTCGAGCAATATCCCGAACTCGTCGCCGCCCAGCCGCGCAAACTCGTCGGTCGAGCGGATCTTGGTCTGAATCAGATCCGAAAGCTGACGCAGCAGCTCGTCGCCCGCGGAATGCCCGAAGGTGTCGTTGACGACCTTGAACTGATCGAGATCCATGTACAGCAGCGCGTGGGTGCATTCCGTGTTCGCGCGGAGGTAATCGAGCCCGGCCATGAGCCGGTTTTCGAACTCACTGCGGTTGATCAAGCCGGTCACCGCGTCGTGCGACGCCTGATAACTGAGCTGACGGAACAGGCGCGATTCTTTGCTCGTGTCGTGAAATACCATGACGGAGCCAATGATGTTGCCGATCCGGTCTCGTATTGGCGCCGCCGAGTCCTGGATCGGTATCTCGTCTCCCTTTCGGGAGATGAGGACGGAGTTCTGTGCAAGCGTAATCACCCGCCCTTCCTTGAGGCAACTGACCACCGGATTGTCCACCGTCGCGCGGGTATGCTCGTTGATAATCGTCATGATCTCGCTGACCGGACGGCTGCGCGCGCTGCGCATGTTCCAGCCGGTGAGATCCTGCGCCACGGGATTGATGTAGTCGATACACCCTTCCGCGTCGGTAGTGATTACGCCGTCGCCTATTGACTGCAGCGTCACCTGCGCGCGCTCCTTTTCCTCGAATATCCTGGTCTCGGCGCGCTTGCGATCGGTAATGTCCGAAATGGTGCCTTCGTGAGCAACGACTGCCCCATCGTCATCGTAGACAGCGCGCGAATTCTCGAGAACGACAATTTCGCCCCCGTCCTTGCGCCGCAGGCGATACTCGAAGTTGCGGACATAGCCCTCTGCCTCGAGCCGCGCGAACACGCGTTCGCGATCGATGGGATTGACGTACAGCATCGGCGTTCTTCCGGCCGCTTTCAGATCCTCCACCGACTCGTAGCCCAGCATGTTGACCAGTGCGGGATTGGCGGTAATGAGTTCTCCGTCGCGCGTCGCTATGTAGACACCGTCAACCACGTTCTCGAACAATCCGCGGTAACGGGCCTCGCTGCTGCGCAGCAGCGTCTCGTCCTGCTCGCGTTTGATCGCAATGCCGGCCAGCCGCGCCATGCGTCCCAGCTTGTCGAGTTCGTCGGTAGTGGGCGCCCGCGACTCGGCGACGTAAATGTCGAGCGTGCCAATGACCGCGCCCGCCGTCCCGCTCATCAGGAACGACCAGACCGCGCCGATCTGGTGCCGCTCGATCAATTCCACGTGCTTTCCCCAGCCGAGTTCGTGCGCCACGTCCGGCGCAATACGATCGTGGCCGTGAAACACGGCCGCTCCGCAGGAGATGCTGTCCGGTCTGACCGGCACAAAATCGAGACACGCGCGGAATTCGTCGGACAGGCTTGGAGCCTCGGTGACGGACAGCGCCTGTCCGCTTTCGGCAACCTGCATGACAGCCGCGCGCATGCCGTCGCCAATGCGCTCGACGAACCGGCAGATAGCCCGCAGCGTCCGGTCGAACGGCGTCCCCGCCGCAATCATCTCGAGCACTTTGTTCTGCGCGTAGGCAATCGTTTCGCTGCGCTTGCGGGCCGCTATGTCGGTGATCGTTACGCGGATCAAACGCCGCTTGCGATCCGGCAAGCGGCTGAATCGAACCTCGCAGGGAATTTCCCGGCCTCCCGAATCGGTATGCAGCCACTCGAAGGTAGGATGCTCACCGGCGAGCGCCTTGTCTATCCAGCCCCTGCGTACGCCGAAAGACGGTGTGCCGTCGGGCTGCATCTTTGGGCTGATCGCCTCCGGTCCCACGGTAAGCAGCCGGGCGCGCGAAAGGTTGAAGAGCATGCAGGCTTTGTCGTTGGCATCCGTAAAACGGTTAAGGTCGACATCGAGAACGACGATCGCCTCGGGTGCGTTTTCCACCAGCGCCCGGTAGCGTTCCTCGTTTTCCCTAAGTGTCGTCTCCGCCTCTTTACGCTCGGTAATGTCGCGGAGAGTAACGACGAAGACGTGC
>JBCBSC010000048.1:0-17162 GCA_039819385.1 Pseudomonadota bacterium
CAGGTCGTGGCCGGTGTGCTCCCGAAGAGAAATAAGGCGCAGCTCCGCGAGCCATTCCCTTCAGGAGTGCGCCGGCCACGGCCGCACTATTGCTACCGTTGTCTCTTAACTAGACCCGCTTACTCGAGGATCTTCGCAACCACGCCCGCACCCACGGTACGGCCGCCCTCGCGGATAGCAAACCGCAGACCGTCTTCCATCGCGATCGGCGCGATCAGCTCTACCACCATCTGCACGTTGTCGCCCGGCATCACCATCTCCGTGCCTTCCGGCAGCTCAACAGCACCCGTCACGTCCGTCGTCCGGAAGTAAAACTGCGGACGATATCCCTTGAAGAACGGCGTATGACGACCGCCCTCGTCTTTCGTCAGGATGTAAACCTCCGCCTCGAACTTCGTGTGCGGCGTGATCGAACCTGGCTTCGCCAGCACCTGACCGCGCTCCACTTCCTCGCGCTTCGTGCCGCGCAGCAGCACACCCACGTTGTCGCCCGCCATGCCCTGATCCAACAGCTTGCGGAACATCTCGACACCCGTGCACGTCGTCTTCTCCGTGTCCTTGATGCCGACAATCTCGATCTCGTCGCCCACGTTCACCACGCCGCGCTCGATTCGACCCGTCACTACCGTGCCGCGTCCCGAAATCGAGAACACGTCTTCCACCGGCATCAGGAAGTCGCCGTCAACCGCACGCTCCGGCTCAGGAATGTAGCTGTCCATCTGCTCCACCAGCTTCACCACCGACGGTACGCCTATGTCCGAGGAGTCGCCTTCGAACGCCTTCAGCGCTGAACCCGTAATGATCGGCGTGTCGTCGCCCGGAAACTCGTAGGTCGACAGAAGGTCGCGAACCTCCATCTCCACCAGCTCCAGCAGCTCTTCGTCGTCCACCTGGTCCGCCTTGTTCATGTACACCACGATGTACGGTACGCCGACCTGGCGCGCCAGCAGGATGTGCTCGCGCGTCTGCGGCATCGGGCCGTCCGCCGCACTCACCACCAGGATCGCGCCGTCCATCTGCGCCGCACCCGTGATCATGTTCTTCACGTAATCCGCGTGTCCCGGGCAGTCAACGTGGGCGTAGTGGCGGTTGTCGCTCTCGTACTCCACGTGCGCCGTCGCAATCGTAATGCCGCGCTCGCGCTCTTCCGGTGCGTTGTCGATCTGGTCGTAGGCCGAAACCTCTCCACCGTGCTGCTCAGCCATTACCTTCGTCAGCGCCGCCGTCAGCGTCGTCTTACCGTGGTCCACGTGACCTATCGTGCCTACGTTTACGTGGGGCTTTGTGCGCTCAAATTTTTCTTTTGACATGTCCCTAATCTCAAGAGTAGTTAAACAGTACGGCGCCAATCCGCGCCCTTCATACGGTCATAGAAACCGCCGCGACGCGGCAATCAACTTGCTTTTTTCATTACAACGTCCGCAACGTTTTGCGGCACTTCAGAATACTTTTCGAACTCCATAGAATACACGGCGCGGCCCTGACTCATCGACCGCAGGTCGGTCGCATAGCCGAACATCTCCGCAAGCGGCACCTCGGCGCGAATCACCTTGCCGGAAGGCGATTCGTCCATACCCTGCGGCAGACCCCGCCGCCGGTTCAGGTCGCCCATGACGTCGCCCATGTAGTCTTCGGGCGTCACGACTTCGACCTTCATGATCGGCTCGAGCAACACTGGCCTCGCCTTGCCCGCGCCCTCGCGAAAACCCATCGAGCCCGCTATTTTGAAGGCGACCTCGCTGGAATCGACATCGTGATACGAACCGTCGAACAGCGTGACCTTACAGTCGACCATGGGGTAACCAGCGATAACGCCGTTTTCCATTTGCTCGCGAACGCCCTTATCCACGGCCGGAATATACTCACGAGGCACAACGCCGCCAACAATCTCGTTGGCAAACTCGTAGCCGGCACCAGCTTCGATCGGTTCGATGCGCAGCCATACGTGCGCGTATTGGCCGCGGCCACCCGACTGCCGAACGAATTTGCTTTCCTGCTCCACTGTCGCGCGTATCGTTTCGCGGTAAGCCACCTGCGGTTTACCGACGTTCGCCTCGACCTTGAATTCGCGCTTCATCCGGTCGACGATGATGTCGAGATGCAGCTCGCCCATGCCCGAGATGATGGTCTGCCCCGACTCCTCATCGGTGTGCACGCGAAAAGACGGGTCTTCCTTCGCAAGCTTCTGCAGCGCAACGCCCATCTTTTCCTGGTCGACCTTGGTCCTGGGCTCGACGGCCACGGAAATGACCGGCTCCGGAAACTCCATCCTCTCCAGAGTAATCACGTCTTTCAGATCGCAGAGCGTGTCGCCCGTCGTGACGTCCTTGAGCCCTACGGCCGCCGCAATATCGCCCGCGCGCACTTCCTTGATCTCCTTACGATCGTTGGAGTGCATCTGCAGGATGCGGCCGATCCGTTCCTTCTTGCTCTTGATCGGGTTGTAGATCGTGTCGCCCGAACTCAGCACGCCGGAATAGACGCGGAAGAAGGTCAGGTTGCCGACAAACGGATCGGTTGCGATCTTGAAGGCCAGCGCGGCAAACGGCTCGTCATCGTCGGCGTGCCGCTCGGCTTCGCTGTCGTCTTCCTTGACACCCTTGATCGAGGGAACGTCGATCGGCGCCGGCATGTATTCGACAACGGCGTCCAGCAAAGCCTGCACACCCTTGTTCTTGAACGCCGAGCCGCACATCGTAACGACGATTTCTCCCGCGAGCGTGCGCTTGCGCAGACCGCGGCGGATTTCGTCGTCATCGAGCGTGCCGCCCTCCAGAAACTTGTCGAGCAGCGTCTCGTCCGCCTCGGCGGCGGCCTCGATCATTCGCTCACGGTAGGTCTCGGCATCCGCGCGCAATTCGTCGGGTATATCACGGGCCTCGTAAGACGTGCCCATGTTGCTCTCGTCCCAGTAGATTGCCTGCATGCGAATCAGATCGATGACGCCGGCGAACTTTTCTTCGGCTCCAATCGGCAGTTGCACAGGCACGGGTACCGCGCCCAGGCGCTCGCGGACCTGTTCCACGACGCGCAGGAAATCGGCGCCTGCACGGTCCATCTTGTTGACGAAAATCATACGCGGCACGCCGTACTTGTTGCCTTGCCGCCAGACGGTTTCGGTTTGAGGCTCCACGCCGCCGACCGAGCACAGCACCGTGACGGCACCGTCCAGCACTCTGAGCGAGCGCTCGACTTCGATCGTGAAGTCGACGTGCCCCGGCGTGTCGATAATGTTGATGCGGTGCTCGTCGAACTGCTTGTCCATGCCGTGCCAGAAGCACGTCGTAGCGGCCGACGTAATGGTTATGCCGCGCTCCTGCTCCTGCTCCATCCAGTCCATGACAGCCGCGCCGTCGTGGACCTCGCCGATCTTGTGCGAGACGCCGGTGTAAAACAGGATGCGTTCCGTGGTCGTAGTCTTGCCCGCATCAATATGGGCCATGATGCCGATATTGCGATAGCGCTCGATAGGCGTTGTACGTGCCACGACGGGAGACTCAGTATTTGCGTTAAGCGCAGCAGAACGCGCTTACCAGCGGTAGTGAGAGAACGCTTTGTTGGCTTCCGCCATACGGTGCGTGTCTTCTTTTTTCTTGACGGCGGTGCCGCGATTCTCCGCGGCATCGAGGAGTTCGTGAGCAAGGCGGTGCGCCATCGACTTCTCGCTGCGCTTACGCGCAGCATCGATCACCCAGCGCATGGCCAGCGTCTGACGGCGCGCGGGCCGTACTTCGACAGGCACCTGATAGGTGGCACCACCGACCCGGCGAGATTTTACCTCGACCACGGGCTTGACGTTCTCGAGGGCCTGCTCCAGCAGCTCCAGCGCCTTTTCCTCTTCCTTGGTCTCACGCTCGGTAATGCGGTCGAGCGCACCATAGATGATGCGTTCCGCGACGGACTTCTTGCCGTCGTTCATGATCATGTTCATGAACTTCGCCAGCAAATCGCTGCCGTACTTCGGATCGGGAAGAATAGTGCGCTTGGGCGCTTGAGATCGTCTTGACATTAGGTTGTGTCTCTTAAGCTTTTGCTTTCAATTAGGTACTTGCCGTCTGGCGTACTGCTCGGGCGGCCACCGCCTCTCATATCGCCTTGGGCGCGAAACCGAGAGCCTGACCCCCTTTACACTAGGATTTAGGCCGTTTCGTTCCGTATTTGCTACGTCCCTGCTTACGGTCGGCTACGCCGGCGCAATCCAGGGTCCCGCGCACGGTGTGGTAGCGCACGCCGGGCAGATCTTTCACGCGGCCGCCGCGAATCAGCACAACCGAGTGCTCCTGCAGGTTGTGCCCTTCGCCACCAATGTAGCTCGTGACCTCGAAACCGTTGGTTAGACGAACGCGGGCCACCTTACGCATGGCCGAGTTCGGCTTTTTCGGTGTCGTCGTATAAACACGGGTGCAAACGCCGCGCTTCTGCGGCGATGCCTCGAGCGCCGGTACGGTGCTCTTCTCGCGCTTCGATGAACGCGGTTTGCGAACTAGCTGATTGATTGTGGCCATAGGCCTTCTGTCTCTTTAGTCAGTCGTACAGTTGATGCCGAAACCAAGCGCTAATGTCTCACGTCGTTCGGCGGCCAAAAAAACGCGCACACCCGACCGCTGTGCCTGCTGGCTCAGTGACCGGGTGTCGTCGAGCGTCGCCCAGGAGCCGGATTTTCGACTCAAATTGGCGGCGAAACGCCCGCAATGTGAGGGGCCCGCCTAAAGCGGGCCCCACGTCATGAGGGCGCGCATTGTATTGACGCTGGCCATGCAGTGTCAAGCAACGCTGGGCGGCGGCGCCTCCAGGCGCGTAAGCCCTTGTTTTTATGCGTCGGCAGGCGTCTCCTCAGAGCCTTCCTCTACGGTCTGCGCCGCATCGGTCTCGACCACCGCTTCGGCCGCCTCGGCCGCCTCGGCCGCGGCAGCTTCCGCGTTTTGCGCATCCTCGAGTTCCTTGAGCTGATCCGCAAAGTCCTGCTCGCGGGTACGGCGGCGCTCGGCGTGATGAGCGAAGCCGGAACCCGCCGGGATCAAGCGTCCTACAATGACGTTTTCCTTGAGCCCGCGAAGATCGTCCTTGAGCCCGCGGACAGCCGCTTCGGTAAGCACCCGGGTGGTCTCCTGGAAGGAGGCCGCCGAGATGAACGACTCCGTAGCCAGCGACGCCTTGGTGATGCCAAGCAGCACCGGTTCGATCGTCAGCGGCGTCTTGCCCTGCGCTTCGAGCTGCTCAGAGACTTCGAAGAACCGCGCCTTGTCGATCTGCTCGCCGCGCAGATAGTTGCTTTCTCCCGACGAAGTCACGTTTACCTTCCGCAGCATCTGCCGGATGATCACCTCGATGTGCTTGTCATTGATTTTCACACCCTGCAGGCGGTAAACGTCCTGAATCTCGCGAACCAGGTAATCCGCCAAAGGTTCGACGCCCTGCAGGCGCAGAATGTCGTGCGGATTGGGCTCGCCGTCGGCGATTACCTCACCACGCTCGACCTGCTCACCCTCGAAGACATTCAGGTGACGCCACTTCGGAATCAGCTCCTCGTGCGACTCGCCGGATTCGTCGGTAATGACGAGGCGGCGTTTGCCCTTCGTTTCCTTGCCGAAACTCACCGTGCCCGTATGTTCGGCCATGATCGCCGGGTCTTTGGGCTTGCGAGCCTCGAACAGGTCGGCCACGCGCGGCAGACCACCGGTAATGTCGCGAGTCTTCGACGATTCCTGCGGGATACGCGCGATCACGTCACCCACCGACACGTCGGCGCCGTCGGACATACTAATGATCGCCCCTACCGGCAGCGCGTAAACGGCCGGAATCTCGGTGTTGGCAAAGAAGATGTCCTTACCTTCCTTGTCCACCAGCCGGGCAACCGGACGCAGATCCTTGCCGGAACCGCCGCGGCTCTTCGGATCGAGCACGACGATGGAGGTAAGACCCGTGAACTCGTCAACCTGCTCGGCGACGGTAATGCCGTCCACGAAGTCTTCGAACTGGATCTTGCCCTGCACCTCGGTGATAACGGGGTGAGTATGCGGATCCCAGTTCGCAACGACCTGACCCTGACTCACGCTCTCGCCGTCTTCCACGGTAATGGTTGCGCCGTACGGCACCTTGTAACGCTCGCGCTCGCGGCCCTGCTCGTTGATCACCGAGATTTCGCCGGAACGAGACACCGCCACCAGGTAACCCTTGTGATGCGAAACCGTCTTGATGTTGTTGAGCTTTACGACACCGTTCGACTTGATCTCGATGTTGTTGACCGCCGCCGAACGCGACGCGGCACCACCAATATGGAAGGTACGCATCGTGAGCTGCGTGCCGGGCTCACCGATCGACTGCGCCGCGATGACGCCAACCGCTTCACCAATGTTGATGCGGTGGCCGCGGGCGAGATCGCGCCCGTAACACTGGGCGCAAACGCCGTAGCGGACTTCGCAGGTAATCGGCGAACGCACCATCACGTGGTCGATCGAGTGATCCTCGAGCCTCTGCACGGCCGCTTCGTCGAGCAGCGTACCCGCATCGAAGGCGACCTTGTCGGTACCGGGAACCAGCACCGCCTCGGCCAGCACGCGGCCGAGCACGCGCTCGCGCAGCGGCTCGACAACGTCGCCGCCTTCTACAATAGGCGCCATGGACGTGCCGTTGTGCGTGCCACAGTCGACTTCCGTAACAACCAGGTCCTGAGCGACGTCAACCAGACGCCGCGTCAGGTATCCCGAGTTTGCGGTCTTCAGCGCCGTATCGGCCAGTCCCTTACGGGCGCCGTGCGTCGAGATGAAGTACTGCAGAACGTCGAGACCTTCGCGGAAGTTGGCCGTAATCGGCGTCTCGATGATCGAGCCGTCGGGCTTGGCCATGAGCCCGCGCATACCGGCGAGCTGGCGAATCTGCGCCGCGGAACCACGGGCGCCGGAGTCGGCCATCATGTAGATCGAGTTGAACGACTCCTGATCGACCTGCTTGCCCGCCGCATCGGACACTTTCTCCGTGCCGAGCTTGTCCATCATGGCTTTCGCAACCTGATCGTTGGTGCGCGACCAGATATCGACAACCTTGTTGTAGCGCTCACCCTCGGTGACAAGACCGGATGCGTACTGATCCTGAATCTCTTTTACCTCGGCTTCGGCGACTGCCAGGATGTCCTGCTTGTTCTCCGGCACGACCATGTCGTTGACGCCGATCGAGATTCCGGCGCGCGTAGCCAAACGGAAGCCCGTGTACATCAGGCGGTCGGCGAATACGACCGTTTTCTTGAGACCAAGCTGGCGATAGCAGGCGTTGATGACGTTCGAAATCGCTTTCTTCGACATTGCGCGGTTGACGAGATCGTAGGTCAGGCCCTCCGGAAGGATCTCCGACAGCAGCGCGCGGCCGACGGTCGTATCGACAACCTTGTTGACCCGAACCATTTCGCCGTCTTCGTTGAGCTCCGAGACGGGCGCGCGAACTTTGACGCTCGCTTGCAGTTCGGCAACACCGCTCTCAAAGGCGCGGCGCGCTTCGTCGATGCTCGCGAACATCATGCCTTCGCCTTTCGCATTGATCCGCGTGCGGGTCATGTAATACAGGCCGAGTACAACGTCCTGCGACGGCACGATAATCGGATCGCCGTTGGCCGGCGACAAGATATTGTTCGACGACATCATTAGCGCGCGCGCTTCGAGCTGCGCCTCGATGGACAGCGGTACGTGCACCGCCATCTGGTCACCGTCGAAGTCGGCGTTGAACGCGGTACAGACGAGCGGATGTAGCTGGATCGCCTTACCCTCGACCAACACCGGCTCGAAAGCCTGGATCCCGAGACGGTGCAGCGTCGGCGCACGGTTCAGCATGACGGGATGCTCGCGGATTACCTCTTCGAGAATATCCCAGACTTCGGCGCCTTCGCGCTCCACGAGCCGCTTGGCGGCCTTGATCGTCGTCGCCTCGCCGCGCAACTGAAGCTTCGAGAAGATGAACGGCTTGAACAGCTCCAGCGCCATTTTCTTCGGCAGGCCGCACTGATGCAGCTTCAATGTAGGTCCTACTACAATCACCGAGCGACCGGAATAATCGACACGCTTCCCGAGTAGGTTCTGCCGGAACCGGCCCTGCTTGCCCTTAATCATATCGGCGAGCGATTTGAGCGGGCGCTTGTTCGTGCCCGTGATCGCGCGGCCGCGACGGCCGTTGTCGAGCAGCGCGTCAACCGACTCCTGCAGCATCCGCTTTTCGTTGCGCACGATGATGTCCGGAGCGTTTAGCTCCAGCAGCCGGCGCAGGCGGTTGTTGCGGTTGATGACGCGGCGGTACAGATCGTTCAGATCCGAGGTCGCGAAGCGGCCGCCGTCCAGCGGCACCAACGGACGCAGGTCCGGCGGTAGTACCGGCAGCACGGTCAGCACCATCCACTCGGGCTTGTTGCCCGACTCGATGAAGGACTCCAGCAGTTTCAGGCGCTTGGACAAGCGCTTGATCTTGGTTTCGGAGCGGGTCGCATCGATGTCCTCGCGCACCTGCAGCACTTCGCGCTGCAGATCGATCGTCATGAGCATCTCGCGCACGGCTTCCGCGCCCATGCGGGCATCGAATTCGTCGCCGTACTGCTCGAGCGCATCGAGGTACATCTCGTCGGTCAGCAACTGGCCGCGCTCGAGTTCGGTCATGCCCGGTTCGACGACGACAAAGGCCTCGAAGTACAGCACACGCTCGATCTCGCGCAGCGTCATGTCGAGCATGAGCCCGATACGGCTCGGCAGCGACTTCAGGAACCAGATGTGCGCAACCGGGCTCGCCAGCTCGATGTGCGCCATGCGTTCGCGGCGCACTTTCGTCTGGGTAACCTCGACGCCGCACTTCTCGCAGACCACGCCGCGGTGCTTGAGGCGCTTGTACTTGCCGCACAGGCACTCGTAGTCCTTGATCGGGCCGAATATCTTGGCGCAGAACAGGCCGTCGCGTTCCGGCTTGAAGGTCCGGTAGTTGATCGTTTCGGGCTTCTTGACCTCGCCGAAGGACCACGACCGAACCATGTCCGGAGACGCGAGCCCAATGCGTATCGCATCGAAGTCGTCGACCGGATTCTGGTATTTAAAAAGCTTTAAGAGATCTTTCATTTTTCAGTCTCCAGCTCAATGTTGATGCCGAGCGAGCGTATTTCCTTGACCAGAACGTTGAAGGATTCGGGCATTCCGGCATCCATCTCGTGTTCGCCATCGACAATGTTTTTGTACATCTTGGTGCGGCCCTGCACGTCGTCCGACTTGACCGTCAGCATTTCCTGCAGCGTGTAGGCGGCGCCGTAGGCTTCCAGTGCCCAGACCTCCATCTCACCGAAGCGCTGGCCGCCGAACTGCGCCTTACCGCCCAGCGGCTGCTGGGTGACGAGGCTGTACGGTCCGGTCGAGCGGGCGTGCATCTTGTCGTCGACGAGGTGATTCAGCTTGAGCATGTACATGTAGCCCACCGTCACGTCGCGATCGAACTGATCGCCCGTGCGGCCGTCGAACAGAGTCGACTGTCCCGTCTCACCAAGGTCGGCAAGTTTCAGCAGCCCCTTGATCTCTTCCTCGGTGGCGCCGTCGAACACGGGCGTTGCCGTGGGCACACCGCGGGTCAGGTTGCCCGCGAGCTCGATGACCTCGGCGTCGGAGAACGACTTGATGTCCTCGACCCGACCACCCGTCTTGTTGTACACGGCCTCCAGGAACTGCCGGATCTTGGCCGTCGACTCCTGCGCCTTGAGCATCCCGTCTATCTTCTTGCCAACACCCTTGGCCGCCCAGCCGAGATGCGTTTCCAGCACCTGGCCCACGTTCATGCGCGAGGGCACGCCAAGCGGGTTCAACACGATATCGACCGGCGTGCCGTCGTCGAGATACGGCATGTCTTCCACCGGCACGATCGTCGAGATCACGCCCTTGTTACCGTGCCGGCCGGCCATCTTGTCGCCAGGCTGAATCCGGCGTTTCACGGCCAGATACACCTTGACCATCTTGAGAACGCCCGGCGCGAGATCGTCTCCCGCCGTAATCTTGAGACGTTTCTCTTCGAAACGGCGGTCGAACTCTTCGCGCTGCGCCTTGAGCCGCTCCGAAGCCTGCTGTAGCTGCTCGTCGGCCTCGTCGTTCTTGAGACGAATCTCGAACCACTTCTCGCGCGGCAATTCGTCAAGATACGCCTTGGTGATCTTGCTGCCGGCCTTGAGCTTATTGGGGCCGCCCTGAGCGAGCTTACCCGTCAGCATGCGCTCGACGCGCTCGTAGATATCCTCCTCGAGAATCCTGAGCGTATCGTCGAGATCCTTGCGAACGCTTTCGAGTTCCGACTTCTCGATCGACAGAGCACGCGCGTCCTTTTCCACGCCGTCGCGGGTGAACACGCGAACGTCGATGACTGTGCCGTCCATGCCGGGCGGCACGCGCAGAGACGTGTCTTTGACGTCGGACGCCTTCTCGCCGAAGATCGCACGCAGCAGCTTCTCCTCCGGCGTGAGCTGGGTTTCGCCCTTCGGCGTCACCTTGCCCACGAGAATATCCCCGGCCTGGACTTCCGCGCCGATAAACGCGATGCCGGACTCGTCGAGCTTGGCGAGCGCGGAATCACCGACGTTCGGTATGTCCGAAGTAATGTCTTCGGGACCGAGCTTGGTGTCGCGCGCCACGCACTGCAGTTCTTCGATATGGATCGTCGTGAAGCGATCCTCCTGCACCACGCGCTCGGATATGAGGATCGAGTCCTCGAAGTTGTAGCCGTTCCAGGGCATGAAGGCCACGAGCAGATTCTGCCCGAGCGCCAGCTCACCCATGTCGGTGGAGGGGCCATCGGCCAGCACGTCGCCGGACGCGATCGAATCGCCGGCTTTGACGAGCGGACGCTGGTTGATACACGTGTTCTGGTTGGAGCGCGTGTACTTGGTCAGGTTGTAGATGTCGACACCCGACTCGGTTGCATCGGTCTCGTCGTCGTTGACCCGCACCACGATACGCGAGGCATCGACGGAGTCGACGTAGCCGCCGCGACGGGCCACCACGGTCACGCCGCTATCGACAGCCACGGCACGCTCGATCCCGGTACCTACCAACGGCGCCTCGGCGCGCAGGGTCGGCACGGCCTGCCGCTGCATGTTGGATCCCATGAGGGCGCGGTTCGCGTCATCGTGCTCGAGGAACGGAATGAGCGCGGCCGCAACCGAGACGATCTGGCGCGGACTGACGTCCATGTAGTTGATGTCTTCCGGATTCGACAGCGTGAACTCGTTCTTGTGCCGGACCGATACCAGGTCCTCGACGAACTTGCCGTTCTTGTCGAGCTCGGAGTTTGCCTGCGCAATCACGTACTGGGCTTCCTCGATCGCCGACAGGTATTCGATTTCCGCGGTCGCTTTACCCTTGTTGACCTTGCGGTAGGGCGTTTCGAGGAAACCGTACTCGTTGGTCCGCGAATACACCGCCAACGAGTTGATAAGGCCAATGTTCGGCCCTTCCGGCGTCTCGATCGGGCAGACACGGCCGTAGTGCGTCGGATGCACGTCGCGGACTTCGAAGCCCGCACGCTCACGCGTCAGGCCGCCAGGCCCGAGCGCCGAAACGCGGCGTTTGTGGGTCACTTCCGAGAGCGGATTGTTCTGATCCATGAACTGCGAGAGCTGGCTCGAGCCGAAGAACTCTTTTACGGCGGCAGCAACCGGTTTCGCGTTGATCATCTCCTGCGGCATCAGACCCTCGGTCTCCGCCTGCGTCAGCCGCTCCTTCACGGCGCGCTCGACGCGCACCAGACCAACCCGGAATGCGTTTTCGGCCATTTCGCCGACACTGCGGACGCGGCGGTTGCCGAGGTGATCGATGTCGTCAACCGTGCCATAGCCGTTGCGAATGTCGATCAGCGTCGAGAGGACGTCCAGAATGTCGTCCTTGTTCAGTACGCCATCACCCTCCGAGGTATCCCGGCCTACGCGGCGGTTAAACTTCATACGGCCTACGCCCGACAGGTCGTAGCGGTCGGCGTTGAAGAACAGGTTCTGGAACAGGTTTTCAGCCGCTTCCTTGGTCGGCGGCTCACCCGGGCGCATCATGCGATAGATCTCGACCAGCGCTTCCAGTCGCGTCGTAGACGGATCGATGTTCAGGGTGTTCGAAATGAACGGCCCGCGATCCAGATCGTTCACGTACAGCGTGCGGATGTGCTCGACACCGGCCTCGACGAGCGCGGTGATCAGCTCTTCGTTGAGCTCGGCATTGGCGGCCGCCAGCAGCTCGCCGGTTTCCGTATCGACGACGTCGTGAGCGAGAATCTTGCCTTCCAGGTACTCGCGCGGAACTTCGAGGCGATCTATCGTGGATTTCTCCATGTCGCGCACGTGCTTGGCGGTGATCCGCCGGCCTTCCTCGACGATCAGTTTGCGGCCGAGCTTGATATCGAAGGCAGCCGTCTCGCCGCGCAGGCGATCCGGAACCAGGCCCATCTCGAACTTGTCGGCCGACAGGTAGATATCGTTGTTTTCGAAGAACAGATCGAGCATTTCCTCGTTGCTCATTTCGAGCGCGCGAAGAATGATCGTAACGGGCAGCTTGCGGCGGCGGTCGATACGCGCAAAGACGCTGTCCTTGGGATCGAATTCGAAATCGAGCCAGGAACCGCGGTAAGGAATGATGCGCGCGGAGAACAGCAGCTTGCCGGAGCTGTGAGTCTTGCCCTTGTCGTGATCGAAGAACACGCCGGGCGAGCGGTGCAGCTGCGAGACGATGACGCGCTCGGTGCCGTTGATCACAAACGTGCCGTGATCGGTCATGAGCGGCATTTCACCGAGATAGACTTCCTGCTCGCGAATATCCTTGACCGGCTTCGGATTGCCGCTGGCTTCCTTGTCATAGATGACGAGGCGAACTTTCACGCGTATCGGCGCGGCGTAGGTCAGCCCGCGCATCTGGCATTCCTTGACATCGAACACCGGCTCGCCAAGGCGATAGCTCACGTACTCGAGAGCTGCGTTACCCGAGTAGCTGACGATCGGAAAAACCGACTGAAAAGCGGCGTGCAGCCCCAGATCGTCGCGGTCTTCTACCGTCTTGTCCGTTTGCAGGAACTTGGCGTAGGAGTCGACCTGGATCGACAGCAGGTACGGAACGTCAAGAATCGTCGGCCGCTTGCCGAAGTTCTTGCGGATACGCTTTTTCTCAGTAAACGAATAGGCCATTCGGGTTTACCCTCTCTTGTCGGAATTCGCGTGCGACGCGACTCCGAGCGTTACAAAATTGATGCTGTAAAGTTTGTTCCCGGAACGCCGAAAGGCCGACAACCCGGCAAGGCTCGACCAGAAACAAACGTTACAGATACGAGCAAGCAGTCCGCCGAAAACCGGCAGACCGCTCGCCCGATACAAAGACCCTGATCCGGAGGACTTCGAGTCTTCGAAGTACTGCAAAAGCAACAAGCGCTTATTTGAGCTCGACGGTAGCGCCGGCTTCTTCAAGCTGCTTCTTGATTTCTTCTGCTTCGTCCTTCGTTGCGCCTTCCTTGATTGGGGAAGGAGCGCCTTCGACTGCGTCCTTGGCTTCCTTCAAGCCAAGCCCGGTGATCGTGCGCACTGCCTTGATGACGGCAACCTTGTTGCCGCCGAAGCTTGCGAGAATCACGTCGAATTCGTCTTTCTCTGCCGCGGCTTCGCCGGCGTCGCCGCCCGCAGCCGGACCTGCCGCAACAGCAACCGGCGCTGCAGCGGACACGCCCCACTCGTCTTCGAGCATCTTGACGAGCTCTACGACTTCCATGATCGGCTTGGCGCTCAGTTCTTTGAGCAGATCTTCGTTTGACATAGCCATGCTAAATATTCCTCTTTAAATCTCTTGACCTGAGTCAGGTCCAAAACTTAGTAACGGTATCAGGCCGCTTCCTGTTCGCCGCGAGCCGCCATTGTGCGTGCCAGCATCGAGGAAGGTTCGGCCAAAGTGCGTGCCAGTTTGGTCATCGGAGCTATCATTACGCCGAGCAGCATTGCACGCGCCTGATCCAGGGTCGGCAGGTCCGCCAACTTGGATAGATCACTTGCGGGCAGCAGCTGTCCGCCGGCCGATAGCGAAACCGCCTGCAGAGCGTCGTGCTCCTTGGCGAAGTTCTTGATAACCCGGGCAGCGGCACCTGGATCTTCTTTTGCAAACGCGAGCAGCAGCGGGCCCTTGAGTGTGTCTTGCATACACTCGAATTCGGTGCCCTCGACGGCACGGCGCGCCAGCGTGTTCTTTACGACACGCAGATACACGCCGGCATTGCGGGCTTCTTTCCGCAAGTCCGTCATTTCTGCAACGGTGAGTCCCCGGTATTCGGCCGCAACGGCCGATGCCGACTCTCCGGCAACCGCGTTTACCTCTGCAACAAGCGCTTTCTTGTCTTCGAGTCTTAGTGCCATGTATTTCTCCTGGCCTACGGTTACACAAACAGTCAGGTCCGACGCCGCCAACCCGGGAACCCTCCGCGAACCGCGGCGTCACCGAACAAGCAGCGCTGTCTCTGACATCCCATGTCGGATGGTAGCCGTCGCCAGTTCAAACTGACTCAGGTAACACCATCTGCGCAGGCAAGAATTAAGACCGGCCCTAACGGCTGATCACCTGCGGTCTTCGACGATTGCCGCGTCCCTGCGGCTATTCACCCGGCCGCACGAGTCGGCCCGGCAAATTCTTGAAAAGAAGCGCTTAGGCGTCGATCGATGCGCGATCGATCGAAACCCCCGGCCCCATGGTTGAGGACACGGTCAGCTTCTTGAAATACGAACCCTTGGACGAGGCCGGCTTCGCCTTCTTGAGGTCGGCCAACAGCACGTCGAGGTTTTCCTTCAGCGCGCCAACCTCAAAGTCGGCACGCCCGATCGGGCAATGAATAATGCCGGCCTTGTCCGTGCGATAGCGCACCTGACCCGCCTTGGCATTTTTGACCGCCGTTTCGACGTCCGCGGTCACCGTACCCACCTTCGGGTTAGGCATTAGCCCGCGCGGCCCCAGAATCTGGCCGAGCTGCCCAACGACGCGCATCGCGTCGGGGGTCGCAATCACGACGTCGAAATTGAGCTCACCGCCCTTGACGGTCTCGGCAAGGTCGTCGAAACCGACAACGTCGGCGCCGGCAGCGGTGGCCTTGTCCGCGTTTTCGCCCTGAGCGAATACGGCAACCCGAACCGTCTTACCCGTGCCGTTCGGCAGCACCGTCGAGCCGCGGACGACCTGATCCGATTTCCGCGGGTCGACCCCGAGATTTACGGAAATGTCGATGCTTTCCGGGAACTTCGCGGTAGCCAGCTCCTTGACCATGTTCAACGCGTCGTCGACGACATATGTCTTGGTCGAATCGACTTTCTCAAGGGCTGCTTTCTTCCGTTTACTCAGGCCCATCACTTCACCCCTTCGACGTCGAGGCCCATGCTGCGGGCCGTGCCTGCGACCGTACGCACGGCCGCATCCATATCCGCCGCGGTGAGATCGGGCATTTTCGTCGTTGCAATCTCTTCGAGCTGCGCGCGCGTCACCTTGCCTACCTTCTGTGTGTTCGGCGTGCCCGAACCCTTCGGTACGCCGGCAGCCTTGCGCAACAGCACGGCGGCAGGCGGGGTTTTGGAAATGAAGGTGAAACTGCGATCGCTGTACACCGTAATGATCACGGGTATCGGCAAGCCCGCCTCGACGCTCTGCGTCTGGGCGTTGAACGCCTTACAAAACTCCATGATGTTCACACCGTGCTGACCGAGCGCCGGACCCACGGGCGGCGACGGATTCGCCTGCCCGGCCGGCACCTGCAGCTTGATGTAACTCGCTACTTTCTTTGCCATCGTGTTTTACTCCCGAGTCCGAACGCCAGGGTCGGCAATGCCCTCCCGGACATTACGTTACTGCTGGCTCCTCGTTTAAAGTGTGCGAGAAATCCCGGCCTCAGGACTTCTCAACCTGCCCAAAGTCGAGCTCCACCGGAGTGGACCGACCCAAAATCTGTACCGCGACCTGCAGCCGCGACTTTTCGTAATTCACCTGCTCCACGACACCGGAGAAGTCGTTGAACGGTCCGTCGATGACGCGAACGACCTCGCCCGGCTCGAACAGCACTTTCGGCCGCGGCTTGTCCACGCCCTCCTGCACTCGTTGCAGGATGTTATCGGCTTCCCTCTCGGTAATCGGCGCCGGTCGATCGCTCGAACCGCCTATGAAGCCGAGCACCTTCGGCACTTCCTTCACGAGGTGCCAGGTTTCGTCGTCCATTTCCATGTGCACGAGCACGTAGCCCGGGAAGAACTTGCGCTCGCTACGACGCTTCTGCCCCTCGCGCATCTCGACGACCTCTTCGGTCGGCACAAGAATGTCACCGAATTTGTCCTCGAGCCCATAGCGCTCGATACGCTCCTCGAGCGCCGCTTTCACACGATGCTCGAAGTTTGAATAGGCGTGCACAATGTACCAGCGCTTCGACACTTCGGATCCCTCTACAAGCTGTTCCTGACTAGCCGACAAGCTGACGGGTCAACCACAACAGTCCGGAGTCCAGACCCCAGAAAAATAACGACATCACGATCGTAAACACAAAGACCGCTATGGCGGTTTGCGTTGTCTCGGTCCGCGTCGGCCAGACGACCTTGCGAATCTCGACACGTGAGCCCTGAATGAAATGCCACAGCCGCTTGCCCTGGGTACTGGTCATCGCCACGGCGATACCGATGCCGGTTCCAGCCAGCACCATCAGCACGCGCAGAGGCAACGCAACATCGAGCGCCTCGTAGTGATAGTAGGCGTAGATACCGCCAACCAGGATAGCCGCCGCAACAATCAGCTTGATCGTATCGAGGAAGCTTCCCTCTTGTGTTTCTGTCGTTGCACTCATGTGCGAATACCGTCTGTAGTTCTTGCTCTAGGCCAAATTGGCAGGCCAGGAGGGAATCGAACCCCCAACCTGCGGTTTTGGAGACCGCCGCTCTGCCAATTGAGCTACTGGCCTACACTATTTAACGTCATCAGCGCATCAGGCCAGGTGGAACCCAACACCGGTGCGCGTACCAACCTTCAAACTCCGTGACCAACCAGGTCGTGGCCGGTGTGCTCCCGAAGAGAAATAAGGCGCAGCTCCGCGAGCCATTCCCTTCAGGAGTGCGCCGGCCACGGCCGCACTATTGCTACCGTTGTCTCTTAACTAGACCCGCTTACTCGAGGATCTTCGCAACC
>JBCBSC010000049.1:0-15701 GCA_039819385.1 Pseudomonadota bacterium
AAAAACGGGGTCGAACCGCAATTTTCGTGCGAGTCGCGTAGCGACTCCAGAAAATTGCGGTTCGACCCCGTTTTTTTGCATACCGCGCCTGGACCAAATCATGACTGACCCTGAACCCGGCAGCGCCGGACTCGGAGACGGCGTTCTCCCTGGACTTTTCGCGTACCTCGTCTGGGGCGTGCTGCCGGTGTATTTCAAGCTGACGGAACACGTGGACGTCCTCGAGGTGCTCGCGCACCGCATCGTCTGGGCGGTCCCGCTCGGGGCTCTGATCCTGCTGTTCCGGCGGCAGTGGCCGGACGTGCGCCGTGCGTTCCTGAATGCGCGTAGTTTCTTCTGGCTGTTCCTTGCCGCGGCGTTCATTGGTCTCAACTGGTGCATTTACATCTATGCAGTGCAGCAAGATCAGGTTTTTCAGGCCAGTCTCGGCTACTACATCAATCCGTTGATGTACGTGGCCATTGGTGTCATGTTTCTCGGTGAGTCACTGCGCCGCCTGCAACGTGTGTCCATTGCGCTTGCCGCCGTGGGTGTGCTGGTGCTCACCGTCTCTTATGGTGAGCTGCCCTGGATTGCGCTCGCCCTTGGGCTGACGTTTACGGCCTACGGCGTCATTCGCAAGCAGATTCCGGTCGGCGCAATGCCGGGCCTGTTTATCGAAACCCTGTTGCTGCTGCCGTTGGCCGCTGCCTGGCTCGTCTGGATCACGGCCAACGACGCGAGCAGTTTTACGACCGTGTCGCGAGGCACCGATTTCCTGCTGCTCCTTTCAGGGCCGCTGACGGTCATACCGCTGCTGTGTTTTGCAGTCGCTGCGCGCAAGCTCACGCTGACGACGATCGGATTCATGCAGTTTATCGCGCCAACCTTGCAGTTCCTGATCGGGGTTGCTTACGGCGAACTCCTGACGACGGCGCATCTGGTGTGTTTCGCGTTTATCTGGACGGCAGTTGGCCTGTTCTCCTTCGACGTGGTGCAGGCGAATCGTCGTCAGGCGAAGAGCCGCGCAAAACCGGTTTAGTCCAGACTTCTCACGGCGGCAGCGAGCAGGAGACGCGAGTAAAGCCGGTGCAGGCCGAGCAGCAGCCGGTAAGCTGTGGGTGGTCCGCCCGAGTCTGTGGCTATGACAGCCGAGCCGAAATACAGATTGCTGCCGTTTTCGCCCCTGGCAGACACCATGAACCACGAGCGTGTTCGGCCGTTAAGATCGCACATCAGCAACTGGGCGTCACCGCGATCCTCGACGCGCCATGCCGCAAAGCTTTGTTGCGTCCCTTTGAGCATCGCGTCGATGTCGGCGTCGGCCGAGCGTATACCGGCAAGCCGCAGCACAAGTCGCTCGGCGCGGAACAGGTAGGTCGTGTAGAAAGCCCGTACGAATTCGGCCAGGGAAACGCTGCGACCGACACTCAGATTGAAGCAGTCTGTGTAGTGCGGCAGTGCATCGTCAGCATCCGGGGAGTAGCGGCTAAGCAGCGAATCTGTCGGTACCGGAACTTGCATACGTCTCCCAAAAAAAGGGGGGTCGAACCGCGATTTTCAGAGTCGCGCAGCGACTCGCAAGAAAATCGCGGTTCGACCCCCCTTTTTTCGTTGAGGGCGGCTCGCCTATTTCTTGGCGCGACGCTCCTGTGCCTCTTTGATGACCTCTTCCGCAACGTTTTGCGGGCAAGGCGAGTAGTGCGAGAACTCCATCGAGAACTGGCCGCGGCCGGAGGTCAGCGTGCGCAGGTGACCGATGTAACCGAACATGTCGGCCAGAGGCGCGTCTGCCTTGACGCGCACGCCCGTCGGGCCCGCATCCTGAGACTTGATCATGCCGCGCCGTCGGTTCAGATCGCCGATTACGTCACCGACGTTGTCTTCGGGCGTGAATACGTCGACTTTCATGATGGGTTCCAGTATCTGCGGACCGGCTTTCGGCACCGACTGACGATAGGCCGCCTTGGTGGCAATCTCGAACGCCAGCGCCGACGAATCGACCGCATGGAACGCACCGTCGAGCAGCGTGAACTTGACGTCCAGCAGCGGGTAGCCCGCAAGCGTGCCTTCGACCATGCAGACGCCGAAGGCTTTTTCGATCGCGCCCCAGTACTCGCGCGGTACGTTACCGCCCGTGACTTTGGACTCGAACTCGTAGCCCGCGTTGGTTTCGGCCGGCTCGATCGTGTAATCGATCTTGCCGTACTGACCGGAGCCGCCGGACTGCTTCTTGTGCGTGTAGCTGTCTTCGATGCTCTGGGTAATCGTCTCGCGGTAGGCCACCTGAGGTTTGCCCATCTCGACTTCGACGCCGTGAGTACGCTTCAGGATGTCGACCTTGATGTCGAGGTGCAGCTCACCCATGCCCTTGATGATGGTTTCGCCGGAGTCTTCGTCCGTCGCCACCTGGAAGGAGGGGTCTTCGGCAATCATCTTGCTGAGTGCCACACCCATCTTCTCGTTGCCGGCCTTGTCTTTCGGCGCAATCGCCACCGAAATAACCGGGTCCGGAAACACCATGGGTTCGAGCGTAGCGGGCTTGTCCGCATCCGCCAGCGTGTGCCCGGTCTGTGTGTTCTTCATGCCGAGCAGGGCAACGATGTCGCCCGCCTGGGCGCTGTCGAGCTCTTCCCGCGAATCGGCGTGCATTTCGACGATACGGCCAATTCGCTCGGTCTTGCCCGTGAACGTGTTCAGGACGTTGTCGCCTTTCTTCAGCGTGCCCGAGTAGATACGCGTGAAGGTCAGGGCGCCGTAGCGGTCGTCCATGATCTTGAACGCCAGCGCGCGCAGCGGCTTGCCCGGGTCGACGGTTGCAAACTCGCCCGTCTCGTTACCCTCGAGATCGACTTCCGGCTGCGGTTTGACTTCCATTGGGTTCGGCAGGAAATCCACAACCGCGTTTAGCATGGGCTGAATACCCTTGTTCTTGAACGCCGAGCCGCAGTAGGTCGGGAAGAAGTCCAGGTTGATCGTGCCCTTGCGGATGCAGCGCTTGAGGTCGTCCACGGAAGGCTCGTTACCCTCGAGGTATGCTTCGAGCAGATCGTCGTCCTGTTCGACCGCCGCTTCGATGAGTTTCTCGCGCCACTCTTCGATCAGATCCGTCATGTCTTCGGGCGGCTCGGTGATTTCGTAGGCGGCAGGATCGCCGGAATCGTCCCAGACCCAGGCCTTGCGCGTCAGCAGATCGACGATGCCCTTGAAATCGTCTTCGATCCCGATCGGCAGCACCATGACCAGCGGGTTTGCAGCCAGCACATCCTGAACCTGTTTCACGACGCGATAGAAGTCCGCGCCAATCCGATCGAGCTTGTTGACGAAGATGATTCGCGACACTTCGGAATCGTTGGCGTACCGCCAGTTGGTTTCCGACTGCGGCTCTACGCCGCCGGAGCCACAGAACACGCCGACGCCACCGTCGAGTACTTTCAGCGAACGGTAAACTTCAATGGTGAAGTCCACGTGTCCGGGGGTGTCGATGATGTTGAGACGGTGCTTGTCCCACTCGCAGCTCGTGGCGGCAGACTGGATCGTGATGCCACGCTCCTGCTCCTGCTCCATGAAGTCCGTCGTGGCTTCGCCATCGTGGACTTCACCGGTCTTGTGAATCTTACCCGTGAGCTTGAGGATACGCTCGGTAGTGGTCGTCTTGCCGGCGTCAACGTGGGCAAAAATGCCTATGTTGCGATACGTCGATAGGTCTTTCATAACAGTGCTCGTTCGTCGTCAGTAAACCGCAGCCAGGCCGAAACGAGAAGCGGGTGCTCGCGGCTCAATTCTGGCGGGAGCATTCCGGAATTCGTGCGGAATGGATGCGCGTGGTGTTCTTCGGGCGTCCAGGACGTCAGTCGTGCTCTGTAAGGCGCCAAGAGCGGGACCGGACCGTTCGGGCGCGGATAATAGCAGCGTGTTGCCCCTCGAACCAGTGGTTTCGGGCCCTCTGCCCGAAGCTCTCAGTATTTGGGCGGTTTGGCGGGGTTTTCAAGGGCTTTTAGCGTCTTCCGCCGGCGTTTCCGGGCCGATTTCGGGTGGGCGGCCACCGCTGTCCGTTGCGGGCGTATCGGGACACTAGCGCCTCAGGATGCTCCACCAGCGGGCGATGTTCAGGAGGCTCAGCAGCGATGCGGATACGTAAGTCAGGGCCGCGGCCGTGAGCAGCCGGCGTGCGTGAGGGCGGTCGGTATCCTTCAGAATGCGGTGCCGGTCCAGCATGGGCAGAGCCCGCGCAAAGCTCGCATCGAATTCCGTGGGCAGGGTCAGGGCGTGAACGAGCGTAGAGGACAGCATCACCACGAGTCCCGCGAGCAGCATGACCGCGCCGATCGCGGGCGCCCGAGTCAGCATCCCGACAAACGGCGCGAGTATCAGCACGCCTGCTCCCAGCCGCTCCACGGGCGCCAGCAGCCTGACGAGGCGGGTCCGCAGTTTCAGCGGCACGTAATTGTTGTGGTCCTGCACGGCGTGGCCCACCTCGTGCGCCGCCACGGTAACGGCCGTCAGGGAGCGGCCGTGAAAATTGTCAGGCGTAAGCCGCACCGCCTTTTCGGTCGGGTCGTAGTGATCGCCGGCCTCGCTGGTCTCGACGGTAACGCCGTCGAGACCCTGCCTGTCGAGCAGGAGTCTCGCGAGTTCCGCGCCGGTGCCGGGATAGCGGTCAGCCGGCAGGGAGTACTTCTTGAGTACATGGCGAACCCAGACGCCAGGCGCAAACACCAGCGTCAGCAGCATCAATGCTATGGCTATCCATCCCATAGGGGGGATGCTAACCCTTTTGACGCTCTCGAAAAGCTCGTCTTGGACGGGCGGCCTCGGTTATTGTCCGGCGTCATGCCGCACTGGAATTTTTTATGACACTCGATCAGGGACTGCTGTTCGCGCTGCTTGGCGTGGTCTTTGCGCTGCTAATCTGGGGCCGCTGGCGTTACGATCTCGTGGCTTTCGTTGCCTTACTGGCCGCATTGCTGCTGGGCCTGGTCCCTGTAGACCTGGCGTTTTCCGGCTTCGGTCATCCGGCAACCATCATCATAGCGCTGGTCCTGATCGTCAGTAAGGGACTCTCCAATTCCGGCGTCATCGAGCTTCTCGGCCGTTTCTTCGTGGACAGCGCGCGCAGGCTCGGCGCGCATATCGGTATCATGTCGGGTCTGGCGGCGGCGCTGTCGGCCGTCATGAACAACGTGGCGGCACTCGCGCTGCTCATGCCGCTCGATCTGCAGGCGGCGAAAAAGGCCGGCCGCAGCGCATCGTTGACGCTCATGCCGCTGTCGTTTGCGTCCATCCTGGGCGGGATGATTACGCTGATCGGCACGCCGCCCAACATTGTAATTGCCGAATTCCGCAACGACGCCTTCGGCAGTCCGTTCCAGATGTTCGACTTCGCGCCGGTCGGGATTGCCTGCGCAGCCGTGGGCGTGGCGTATGTTGCCCTGTTGGGCTGGCGTCTGCTGCCGGTCGAGCGGCAAAGCCGCAGCGCGCCTGACGAGCTGTTCGACCTCGCGGACTACATCACAGAAGTTCGCGTGCCCGACGACGCACCCGTGATCGGCCGGAAGCTCAAGGAGCTGGACGTCGAGGCGGAAAAGGCGGATGTCGAGATCGTAGGGCTGGTGCGCCGCGGACAGCGCATGCCGGGCGCCGCGCGCACGGTTGAGATCCGCGCTGACGACAAGCTCGTGATCGAGGCAAGCCCGGACAGTCTGGAGGAGGCGCTGGGTATCTTCGGCCTGGAATACGTAGGCCGCGGGCAGGGCATGCTCGAGGACGACGATCTCGCGCTGAGTGAGGTCGTGGTCCAGGAGTCGTCGCGGCTGGCGGGGCGCAGCGTTCTGGACGCGCGGCTGCTGTACCGCTACCGCATCGCGCTTGTGGGCGTGTCGCGCCGCGGCGCGCGCATCCGCGAGCACCTGCGCAAACTCATGCTGCTGCCGGGCGACGTTCTGCTGCTGCTGGGTGAAGAACATCGTCTGGTCGACGTAGGCAAGCGACTGGGCCTGCTGCCGCTCGCAGACCGCGGCCAGCGGATTATTCAGCGCAACAAGATATGGCTGGCGGTGGGCTTGTTTACCGCGGCGATTGCGGCAGCCAGTTTCGGGCTCGTGTATCTGCCGGTGGCGCTGGGCTGCGTGGTGGCTGCCTACGCGCTGTCCGGCGTCGTGCCGATTCGGGAAATCTACGATTCCGTCGAGTGGCCCGTCATCGTGCTGCTCGGATCGATGATTCCCCTCGGTGGCGCACTACAGTCGACCGGAGGAACGACGGTCATAGCCGATGCGATCGTCAGCTTGTCGAGCGGCCTGTCGCCGCTCATGGTGCTGGCGCTGCTGATTGTCGTCACGATGACGCTGTCCGACGTCATGAATAACACGGCGACGGCCGTGATCGCCGCGCCCGTGGCGGTTGAAATCGCGAATCGTCTGGGCGTCAACCCGGACGCGTTTCTCATGGGCGTGGCCGTAGCGGCTTCCTGTGCGTTCCTCACCCCGATCGGCCACAAGAACAACACGCTGATCATGGGCCCGGGCGGGTATTCGTTCGGCGACTACTGGCGTATGGGCCTGCCGCTCGAGATTCTGATCATTGTCGTGTCCGTGCCGATGATCGCATGGGTCTGGCCGCTCGCCGTGTAGGGCCGATTACTCATGACGGAGCACCCCGGCGGCGGCGGGCGCGCTCTGGATTATGTCGCATGCCTGTCGCTATTTACACGACATCTTGACCAAAACTGACAGTCTCCGGCTACGACTCTTTCCTCTATATTACATAAATAAGTATCTTTAAAATACTGATTTATATTGATAATTCCTTTCAGAAAGCAGGCGAGGCGAGTCTGGCACAGGGTTTGCAAACATTCTTGTACTGGGCAATACGCCACTGCTGTTCAACGTTAAAGATCGGAGACAACCATGAGCAGAGCGACCATACAGGACTGGACGGAGGCCTTCGTGCCGCTGAAATTCGACGACAAGCGCGCCGTGCGCTATCGCGTTTTCCGCGAGGGTGACAAACACTTCCAGGAGATCCAGGATGCCGATGAGCAACCCATCCACACGCTGGAGTTGCCGGATGGCATGAAGCTGGATCGCACCAGTTACGAAGTACTGCTGCGTTACGTTCTCCTGGACGTCGTAGCCGCCTGAATACACAGCGCTGCTGCGTTACCGTTCTCCTGGACGTCGTAGCCGCCTGAAGCCGCCGTCGGCGCGGCGAGAATACGCGGGTTTGCTGAACGGAGTTCAGCGCGTAAGGCGTGCGTGTTCGATTTTTATACAGCGGTCCATTACGACCGTTAGTCCGGCCTGACGGGCCCGCCTCGCTGAGCTTTTGTCGTACAGCCCCAGCTGCAGCCACAGGCAGCGAATCTCTTTATCGGGCTCGAGCTCAAGCGTCTCGCCGGTGATGCCGGGAATGGCGTCGCTGCGGCGAAAGACGTTTACGATGTCGATCCTGCCGGGAACGTCCGCGAGGCTCGAGTAGGCTTCTGCTCCCGCGATCGTCCGGCCCGCGAGTTTCGGGTTGACGCCGTAGACTGTGTAGCCCGCCGCCAAGAGGTATTTCGCTATGCCGTGACTGGCGCGCTCGGGCCGCTCCGATAGCCCGACAACCGCAATGTATTCCGCCGCCGCCAGAATTCGACGCAGCTCGCCGTCGCTCATTCCGTCTCCCGACGCGTTAGCGTGCCGCTTTGTTGTATGCTGCATAGGCAATCCCGATGTGTGTTCATGACTGACAGCCGCAAAGCGCCTGAGCGTAGCGCGAAACCCTGCACAAGTCTTTCGGAGAGTCGACATGAAAGCCCAGGAAACCGTTAACGACGTGCTGGCGAAACTGTCGCCGGCGACGCAGTCGGCAATCGCTTCCGGCAAGAAGGTTCAGGCGATCAGGCTGGTCGTCGAGGAGACGGGGCTGGGTCTGCGGGAAGCGAAGGCTGTCGTCGAGACGCTCATGCAACAGCACGGCACGGGACCGGATACGCCCGCGGCGCCCGGTTTTAGCGAGGAGGGCGGTGCCGGCGGAATACTGGCGATTGTGGTGGCCGTCGTGCTGGCGTACCTCGTTTACCGCTTTTTCGTCGCGGCGTAGGCCTCGACTGCGCTCCAGACGCGCAGCAAGTTTTCCCCCAGTATTAGCTTGATGTCGGCCTCGCTGTAACCGCGTTCGAGCAGGCCTTCGACCAGCGCGGGATAGCTTGCGACATCTTTTAATCCGATCGGCAGCGAGTCGCCGACGCCGTCGTAGTCGGAACCAATGCCGACGGACTCGATCCCGGCGAGTGCAACGACGTGGTCGATGTGATCGAGGACGTCGTCGAGCGTCGCGTAGGGGTAGGGGCCGTGCTCGGCCTCGAAGGCCGGCAGATATTCGGCCTTGAGGGCCTCGGCGTCGAGTTCGGGTTTGGCGGCGCGTGCCGCGTCGCGGGCGTCTCTCCGAATGTCGCTGTAGGCGCGGGCTTCCGCTGTAATGAAGGAGGAACCGTAGTTGATCATGATGATGCCGCCTTCCTCTGCGAGTCTTACGATCATCTCGTCGCTCATGTTGCGCTCGAAGCCCGGCGTGAAATGCCGCGCAGACGAGTGTGAGGCGATTGCCGGCACGGCGGAGAGCTCCATCACCTGCCAGAAGGCGTCATCCGATACGTGGGAAATGTCGATCATTATCCCTAAGCGATTGAGTTCCGGAATCAGCGATTTGCCGAAATCGCTAAGGCCGTTCCAGACGCGGTTCTCATCGTAAGACGAATCCGAAACATGGTTCGACAGGCTGTGTGCGAGCGTCACGTAGCGGATTCCGCGGTCGTAAAAGTGTTGCAGCGTATCGAGGCTGCCTTCGATCGGAGAGCCGTTTTCCATGCCCAGCGGCAGCGAAATGAGCCCTTCTTCGAAGTGCCGCCGGACGTCGCTGACGCTCGTTGCGACAGCGAACTTGTCCGGGGCATCGGCCACGATCGCCTCGACCATGTCGATCAGTTCTTCCGCCACTTCTCTGGAGCGCCCCTCCGCCTCGAGTTCGGCGGGCGTGTAGATGGACATGAACGGGGCGTTCAGATGTCCGGCGACGGCTCGCGGGTAGTCGAAATCGCCGTCGTCGGTAGCTTGGGAAACATCGGCCGGCTTGTTGTTGACGCGGTAGGGCACGTCGATATGGCCGTCCACAATAATGCTCTCGGCGGCAATGCGCTCGGCCCGTTCGGCGAGACCGGCCGGGTTTTCAGGCTTCGCAGGCGCCTCGCCGCTACCGCAGGCCGCAAGGAGGAGGGCGGCGAGCAGGAGGGCAGCGGGCAGGAGGGCAAGGCGCAGTGCTGCGCTCGCGCAGGTCGTTATCTGGCTAATGGACTTCTTCCCGGTCGGCGTTCGTGGCTGGATTCTTCTGTAAGCCTGGGTTTTTGGCTTCGCGAAACGATTGAGGGGTTGATTTGTCCGAAGATTGTAACCATATCGAGCGGATAACAGCCACAGCATTGCGGACGACGATCCGCCAAGGAGCGAAATCGATGAGTAATGACAGTCCGACGGCCGATCACATCGCGGACGACGAAGCGGCCGGCCGGCCGATAGAGGAGAACCTGAAATCCAGGGATACCTGGATACGGCTGCTGTTCATGGTGATCTATTACGCGCTGATTAGCGTCGCAAGCATCGTGGCAAGCGTTATTGTCGTGCTCGGCTTCCTGCTGGTGCTCTTCACCGGGGAACGAAACCGGCAGTTGATGGAGGCGGGTGAGACCGTAACCCGTTACATTGCGGACATTCTCGCCTACCTGACGTTCAATACTGACGACAGGCCATTCCCCTTCGGCAAGGATTTGCCTACGGCCAGTTCCCGAGAGGACTGACAGGCCGCGGCTTCCGGATGAATAGCGGACAGGGTCGGGCCCTGTCCGCTGCTTATACCGTCATTTCCCGCTGTGCGGGCTGCCAGTGAGTGAGATTCACGTGCGCCCCGCCCACGCCGAGCCCCCGCACCCAGCGGGCGGCCGCATCCAGACTAACCCAGGTCTTGACCTTGCCCTTGCGGGTTTCGGCCGTTACGGCGCCGTTGAGTGTTTTTGCCTCGACGTGAAATCGTGCGCCACAGGCAATTATGCTGACGTTCCGCACCGCGCCAGCGGCAACCAGCGCACGCAACAATCGTTCATCCATCCTTATTCCTCACAGGCTTGCCCGGGATCTCGGTAACCGGAATCCCGGAATCGTCGCAATGACGGCGAATCAGAACTTCGACCATGTTGGCCACGCTACGGTGCTCACGCGTCGCCGCCTCACGGACCGCTGCCTTGAGCGCAGGGTTGATGCGCAGATTGAGGGTGGCGATCTTGGTCCGTGGCATGCGTTACATATTAACGCATAAATGTCGTAAATGTAACGCACTTTCGAAAGTGCGTCAGCGTCGCTTGCGGAGCCGTGCGGCGCTTGAATACAGTCCGTGCATGGATCAGGACGTCTTGATGCAGCATTGGGCTTTGTTCGCAGCAGCGACTGCCGCCGCGGTGGCCGTGACGGCGATTGCGATTCTGCTATGGCGGCAATCCCGGTCAGGGCGGCTGCGGCGTGCGCTCAAACTTCGGCGGCAGCGGCTGCGAGCGCTTGCCAAGGCGGCGAAGTGCGCGCGGCGCGCAAAGCACGTGCTTTCGCGCCTACAGGCCAAGTCGGCGACGATTGCGCCCAATCGGCTGGTTGAGGCGGAGGGCAGGTACCAGGACTGCCGGCGGCTTGCAGAGATTGCGGCCGATCAACTACTCGTGGCGGAGAATCGGTTGCGGAAAATCATCGTTGAGGAGTTTCCGCCCGGCCGGCATGAGGCGCTGCGGCAGCGCTACCGGCTGCTGGATGCGCCGGCAAAAAAGCCGTTCAGCTTCGACGGGACAGGCTAAGACTCGCCATGCTGCCGGTCGCGGCATCGCGCGCGGTGAGCTTTTGCGTTTGCGGCCTGCCGGATCGTGCACCACAATGCTGCGGTTCGCGGCACAAGGCCCGGACATATCCAGGCGCGGTTTGGCATTGCAATGCAGCAGATGAGAATCCACAGCGTCAACACGGCGGCGCCCGCGTGGCTCGAGCACGGTGGGCGGCGCTACCGGAGCGGTATCGGCAAACGGCCCGTCGAAGGTGCTGTGCAAATCGGTTTCGTACAGAGCGGTTTTGTACACAGCAAAGGGTCGGGCGTAGCGGGCGATGCTGTCTGCAACGAAAAGTATCACGGCGGACCGGATCAGGCCGTTTACGCCTACAGTCAGGACGACTACGACTGGTGGGCTGACGAGACGGGACGCGCCTTTCCGCCGGGCAGCTTCGGCGAGAACCTGACGATCGAGGGTATGCCGACGGATCTTGCGGTTGGTGACCGGTTGCTGACGGGTGTGCTCGTGCTGGAGGTGACGGCGCCGCGTATTCCCTGCGCGACACTCGAGGCGGCGCTTCGAACGCAAGGTTTCGCGCAGCAGTTCCGCGAGGCGGAGAGGCCTGGCGCCTACCTGCGCGTACTGAACGCCGGCGCGGTTCGCCGCGGCGATTCGGCGACCCTGCTCAGCGGTGCCGAAAACGCGCCCGGCATCGTGGAATTGTTTCGATTCAACTACGCGCCAGCCAACGACGCAGAGCGTATTCGCCGCTATCTGGATGCGCCGCTCGCGGCTCGCTTGCGCGGGAAACTCGAGGCGCGGCTCAAGAAGCTGGGGACGACGGCTAACACGGCGTAAGGCGCCGTTGTAAAAGTCGCGATATAAAAAAAGCCCCGCCTATGCGGCGGGGCCAGGGGGCTTAAGAGCTGATGCTTGGGGGAGACAGGACAGCTCTTAATTACTCGATGACTTAAGTTAAGGGGAGACGAAGTCGTCGAGCAGAATGAGGCCGAAGTCGGTGCTCGACGCTACCGGGTCGCGCGCGATTGCGGTGTAGATGCCCGCTGCGTCGAGCGGCAATCCTTCTGCCGGAATGACTATGGTCTTGCTGTCGGCCGGCGTGATGTAGACGTTGTAGGTGCCCGGTGCGAGCTCGAGGTACGTCGAGTTGAACAGGAACGGGATGTCCTCTGCGAAAGGCTCCACGTTGCTAATGTCGGTGATTGTCGAATCGACAACGTACAGATCCACGGGACCCGCGCTCGGGGAGCCGTGAATGACCCGCAGCTTGGCGGCAGTCGCCAGCCGGCGGCGATCGTCGGCAGCAGTGAGCAAACCAAGGTTGGCGTCAGCGATGGAGCCAACCGCCGCCGCGTCGTAGAACGTGCCGGCGGCCAGCGCGATCGCGTCGCCCGCGGCGTTGATCACGAAGTTTTGCGAGTTGGCCGGAGCTACCTGAAATGCGTAGTCGCCGGCAGGCAATGCCAGCGGGCCGCGCACTTGCGTGAAGTCGAAGTCTTCGAGCGGAGCAACCAGCGCGCCGTTGGCGTATACGTCCACGAGCCCGGCATCAGGTACGGCGTGCGTTACGCGCACTTCGGCGGTTGTCTGCACGTCGAGTGCGTCGATGGCACCGTTCGAATCGACCAGCAGCACGCTGACCGGAATATCGATGCCGGCGCCAGGTACCGTGCCGGGTCCCGCGTTGGTGTTGTCCACTGCAATCGCAACAAGGTCAGCGCCCGCGCCAATGTCCAGCGGGCCTGAGTCGAAAGCGACGGCGGCGGGATCGCCAGCCACGGTGATGCGCACCTGATACTGGCCGGCCGGCACTTCGACCGGACCGAGTGCGTCGTCGTTGAATGCGAGCGGCGTCGTTTCGTTCAGCGGAACTTCGGTGGTCAAGTCCGCGCCCGGCGCGGTGACGTATACGTCGACAGCCGGTGCGCCCGCGGCGCCGTGCACGGCCGTCAGCCGGATGTTGCCTGTGGGAACAGCGGTAAGCGGGCGTTCGACGATCTTGGCCTGCAGCGCCGTGTCGCCCGTGTCGCCTACGTTACCCAGCGCTATCACCGTGTAGTTGATATCGGCTTCGAACGTTGAGTTTAGCGGCGGATTCGCGGCGGGGATCACTGGAGTGGTCGAGCCGTCGGGCAGGATGGCGTCTACCTGAATGTCGTAGCTGTCAACCAGTAGCGTCGCTTCGCCCGATGCATCCTTGTAGTCTACGGCGGACAGCGTTTCCGTGCCGTCGATCAGGACGTTGACGGCCGGCGCGTTCGATGACGCATGCACGACCTGAAGGTTAAACGTGGGTGTTGGCTCGGGTGGCTGCAGCGTGTCGTTGTCGCTGGAGTCGCAGGCGGCTGCGAACACGGCAGCGCCGAGAATCAATCCTTTCCAAACGGTGTTCATATCAGACCTCGTCAGTTCGGTGTACGATTTATCTGCAGCCAAGTCTCCACGAGTGACCGTAGCCAAACATCTCGGCGTGGTTTCAGAATGTTTCTTTGTGTTTCAAGGCTGTGAATCGTCACGACGGAGGGCCGCGACAACGGCTAGACTGGCGCCATGAGCAAAGTGTTAATAATAGACGACGATCGTAAGCATTCGGAGTTGCTGCAGGCTTACTTCAAGCGCTTCGGCATCCAGCTCGTGTGCGCGCACGATGCCGACGAGGGCTTCAAGAAACTGAACCGCGAGGATCCCGACTTGTTGCTGCTCGACGTGATGCTGCCGGGACGTGACGGCTTTGAAATCTGCCGCGAAGTTCGCAAGACGAGCAGCATCCCTATCATCATGTTGACGGCCCGGGGCGACGTCATCGATCGGGTTTCCGGTCTCGAGCTGGGGGCCGACGACTACGTGGGCAAGCCGTTCGAGCCCAGGGAACTCGTAGCCCGCGTTCAGGCAACCCTGCGGCGCACGGAGGCCGGCGGGGTCGATCAGTCGACGCTGCGTTTCGACGGTCTGAGTATCGACACGGACACGCGATCCGTGCGGGTTGACGACAGCTCGGTCGACCTGACTTCGATGGAGTACGAGCTGCTGGTGATACTCGCAAAACGGCACGGCAAGAAACTGTCTCGCGACGACATCCTGAGCGAACTGCGAGGTATCGATGCAGCGATACTGACCCGGTCCGTCGACATCATGGTGAGCCGCCTGCGGCAAAAGCTCGGAGACTCTGTAAAGCCGCCGCGTTTTATCCAGACCGTATGGGGCCGCGGCTACTCGTTTATAGGGGTCCCCGTGACTGGCGACTAGCGGCTGGTTGCGCTGATCCATGAAAGATCTGTTTCGCTCGCTGTCGGTCCGGCTACTCGCAATCTTCCTGCTGCTCGGCGGGCTGTTCGTTTTCGGCGCCTATCAGGCACTCATCTGGGTGTACAACAGCGACGACATTCGCGGCCTGATCAGCGGGCACCTGTCGCTGCACGTCTACTACGTCAAGCAGGACATCGGTACGCCACCCGACATCGACAAGGCGATTGCCATTACCGAGCGAGTTCCAGTCGACATAAGGATCCTCGGTCCGGACATCGACTGGTCCTCACACGCCGGATTTCCATCGCTCAAGGCTCTGGAGTTTGGTCCGAGTCCGGCGTTTAGCGACGAACGCGGCGCGTGGGTGGACGAACTCAGCGGTGTCGAGTTTGCGTACCACGACCGGCATCGTTATCTCAAGATGCGCTCCGGCGAATATGACATTGTCGTTGCCACGCCGCCGATCGGCGAACAGAGGTCGGGACCGGATCTCAAGTTTGTAATCGTCGGGCTCGGCTTGTTCGCCCTGACCGCGGGCTATCTCGCCGTCCAATGGTTGTTTCGGCCGATCCGGGCGATTCGCACCGGCGCACGGCATATCGGGCGCGGCAACTTCGATCACCGGATTACGGATATACGCAAGGATCAGCTCGGTGATCTCGCGCAGGCGATCAACAAGCTTGCGGGAGACGTAGAGGGAATGCTGGATGCGAAACGTGCGCTGTTGCTCGGACTGAGCCACGAGCTGCGTACGCCGCTGTCGCGGATGCGGCTCGGCATCGAGTTCCTCGATAAGGAAGACGACCGCGAGAAACTCAAGGCGGAGATTTCCGAAATGGAGAAGATTGTCGTCACGTTGCTAGAGGCCGAGCGCCTGAACAGCACGCACGCAGCGCTCGCTCGTACGCGGGTGCAGGTTCGCGAGCTGGTCGAGGATCTCGTGGACGACTTTTTTGCGCGCGACCGGGAGCGGATCGAGCTGGAGTTCCGCACGCCTGCGCTCAAAGCCGATATTGACGACGCCCGCGTGACTCTAATGCTCAAGAATCTGATCGGCAATGCGCTGCGTTACAGCCACGCCGAGGACGGGCCCGTGGAAGTCACGGTGGATGCCGATTCGACGGAGCTCGTGTTCATCGTTCGCGATCACGGCCCGGGGATCCCGAGCGAACAGATCGAGCATATCGGCGAGCCGTTCTATCGGCCGGATCCGTCGCGCGCAAGACACACGGGCGGCACGGGTCTGGGCCTCTATCTTGCGATGCTGGTCGCCCGCGCACACGGCGGGCAGCTCAAGCTATGCCAGGTAGAGGGAAACGGCGCGTGTTTCGAGGTGCGCCTGCCGCTCGGCTGAAGCCCGTTGCAAGCTTGCGGTGCTGCGGAAGACCGGTGCTTCATATTCCTGCAACGTAGACGTGCTTAACTTTTGCTGGTTAGCTGGCGAGACAAGTGCCGGCTAACGCTGACGTCTCCCCCAAAACGTCAGAACCCGCTAAGGCCTCCGTTCGGAGGCCTTTTTATTACTTCAAAAAGGATTCCAAAAAAGGGGCCGGGTTTATTTGCACGAGCAAAAAAGGGGCCGGGTTTATTTTTGCTTTGCAAAAATAAACCCGGC
>JBCBSC010000050.1:0-14357 GCA_039819385.1 Pseudomonadota bacterium
AAGCAAAAATAAACCCGGCCCCTTTTTTGTAGATCTACTGCTGACTCTGCAGGTAGTTCTGCTCGCCCAGCTTGTCAATTAGATCGAGCTGGGTTTCCAGGAAGTCGACGTGCTCCTCTTCGGATTCGAGGATACGATCGAATACCTCTCGCGTAACGTAGTCGCGAATCTCTTCGCAGTAGGCGATGCCGTCGCGCAGGTCCGGTATTGCGTCGAGTTCGAGCGCCAGATCCGCCTTGAGCATTTCGGGAACCGTTTCGCCGATCCTCAGGCGTCCGAGATCCTGCAAATTGGGCAGGCCCTCCAGAAACAAAACCCGCTCGATGATGGCGTCGGCATGCTTCATTTCATCGATCGATTCTCCGTACTCGTAGTCGCCGAGTTTGTTCAGGCCCCAGTCTTTAAGCATTCGCGAGTGCAGAAAATACTGGTTGATGGCGGTGAGTTCGTTCTTGAGCACTTTGTTCAGGTGTTCGATGACCTTGGGGTCGCCTTTCATGCTTCACTCCGTACGGGGTTTTCGACGATGGCTATGCGCGCATGATAGCGGCCTCGCGGCGAGACTCAAGCGCCGCTAAGTATTTATTTACAAAAGGAAACTTTCGGCTCTTTCCGAAACTTCGGAACGCCGAGAAATCACGCGAATGAGAACTTTTTACGCGGAGAGGGGATTAAACACGATCGGGTCGAAACGCCGGCCGCGGTTTTCGTGCTCGGAAAGAATTTCCGCTGCGGTCTGGCGGCAGGTGCCGCAGCCGGCAGCCACGCCAAGCTCGTTGGTGAGTTCGAGTACCGTCGTGGCGCCCTTGCTGGCCGCCTGGCGGATTTGCTTGTCAGTGATGGCGTTACAAATACAAACGTACATAGCTTTGTCGGTAATTATCAGCTTGCCGATATTCAAACGAAAATGAGAATGATTGTCAATAGCATTACGTATAAACCGAAACACGGTCCCCGGCTTATGTTCAACCGGGACGGCGCGGTAGACTGCGGCTCCCGCGCTCAGGCGCCCCAGACGAGACGATCCGCATGCAAAACCTGTTCAAGCTCGAGGGCAAAATTGCGCTCGTCACCGGGGGCTCGAGAGGTATAGGCGAGATGATCGCCGAGGGCTTTGTCGCCAACGGCGTCCGGACCTACATAACGGCGCGCAAGGCATCCGCCTGCGATGCCACCGCGGAGCGCCTGAGCGCTTTGGGTGAGTGCCCGGGTGAGTGCCTGTCCCTGCCCGGCGATCTGTCCTCGGTCGAGGGTGCGGAGCGGCTGGCAGCGGAACTCCGCGAGCGTGAGTCCGCGCTCGACATCCTGGTCAACAACGCGGGCGCCTCCTGGGGGCAGCCGCTCGAGGAGTTTCCGGAAGAGGGCTGGGACAAAGTCATGGACATCAACGTCAAGTCGGTGTTTTTTCTCACCAAAGCGCTGCTGCCGCTGCTCGAGAAGGCAGCCGCTGCCGACGATCCGGCCCGCATCATCAACGTGGGTTCCGTGGACGGTATCAACGTCAATCAACTGCCCAATTTTGCCTACGGCCCGTCGAAAGCGGCGGTGCATCACCTCACGCGGACGTTTGCGAAGCATCTGGCCGCGCGGCAGATTACGGCCAACGCCATTGCACCGGGGCCGTTTCCCAGCAAGATGATGGCGGCAACGCTCGATACCTTCGGCGAGCAGATTCGCGCCGGAGTGCCGCTTGGACGTATCGGTGAACCCGCCGACATGGCGGGTGTTGCGATCTACCTGGCGTCGCGCGCCGCAAGCTATGTCACCGGCGCCGTCATACCCGTGGATGGCGGGCTGACGGGCGCGGCAGGGACGCTTTGAGGCGCGGGCGGCTACAGCCGGTAGGTGATTCCGAGATAGGCCGTGCGCGGCAATCCGGGCCGCAGGCCCGCCGGGCGTCGGGCTGACGCGTAGGTTTCGTCGAACAGGTTGTCCACCTTGACGTAGGCGGACAGAGCGGGCGTGAAGTTCCACGCACCGAGCAGTTCCCACACCGTGTGTTCGTCCACCGTTTCGGTCGCGAGGTAGCCGCCCTGACCGGCGCGCGTGCGCATCTTGCCCACGTAGTTGGCCGCCACGTTTACGCGCCACTGTTCCGCTTGCAGTCCTGCCTGAGCCCGGAACTGATTCTCGGGGATGTAGGGGATTTCGTCGCCGACGGCAACGTCGCCCCAGGGATCGTAAGACGATTCGAAGGCCTCGCGGAATTCGGCGGTAGCGGTCCAGGTGTAACGAAGCGATAGCGGTACGTCGATCGAACCCCAGCGCGGCGCGGCCGCCATTGAGAGTTCCAGGCCGTTGACGCGTACCTCGCCGCCGTCGAACTGATCGCCAATGTCACCGCCGCCGCCGGTCGATTCGGTAACCGTGCCGACGAGATTGTCGTAGTCGCTGTAGAAGGCAATCGCCTCCGTACTGAAGCTGCTGCTCTCGTAGCGGATACCCGCTTCGTAGTTGGTGCTGGTTTCCTCGTCCGCGGAACTCCCGGGACCCGGCGGATTGAAACCGCGGTGTATGCCGCCGAGCAGGCGCCACTCGTCGTTCAGCTTGAACAGTACGCCGGCGCCCGGAATCAGGGCCGACACGTCGTTGTTACGAACCCGCGTCGGACCTGCGGCGCGCGACGGGTCGGCGGTCGAATAGTCGAGCCGTTCGAGCTCAATGTCTTCGTAGCGCAGGCCGGGCGTGAGTATCCAGCGGCCGGCGCGGATCTCGGTCGCAATGAACAGGGCGTTCGCCTGCGCGGTCGAAACCCGGTTGGTCTGAGAGCCCTCGGCCGCGGCGGTGGTCAATACCAGGCGGCCGTCCTGCATGCGGTAGCCGTCCTGTTTCTGGAAGCGGTCTTCTTCGTCCTCATGCACGCGGAAGCCTACATCGAGCACGACGTCGGCGGCGCCGGCCTTGAGGTCCCAGGACAGTTTGCCCTGTACGCCCTGTGCGTAGTATTCGCGATTGTTCGCGCGAATCTGCAGCGCGTCGTCGGGGCTGTCGGCACCGCGCAGGAACGCCAGCGGTGCGGCGAAGTCGGCGGGGTTGTCGAGTACGTTGCCAAGGCTTTCTCCCGCAACCGACTGCAGTTTGTACCAGTTGCGCTCGAAGTCGTTCCGATAGACGGTGATCTCGCCGCGCCAGTCGGCGTCCGGGTCAATGCGATAGCTTGCCTGCACCTGCTGATGCTCGCTTTCGAAAACGTCGTTCGCAGATGCGGCGTAGCGTGCGTATGGGTCGGCGGCAAAATCTTCGTCGGTCAGGCCAAGGTAGGTTTCGTCCGAGGTCTGATCGGTGTAGCTGAGTTTCACGCTCAGCGACTGATACAGCGCGCTGCCGGGGTCACTCTCGACCGCGAACTTGCCCACGTAGTCCTTGATATCGAAGCCCGTATCGCCGCCCACGGGCCCCTGGATGTTCTTGAAGCCGTCGCTACTTGCCTGCACGGTTTCGAGCAGCCAGGAAAAGCGCTCGCCGCCGTGTCCCGCGTTTACGTGAGCATCCACGGTGTTGTGGTCGCCGACGCGAAGGTCCGCGTTTACGTCGAAGCCGTCGGTCGGCAAAGGCGTCGAGATCAGGTTGATGGCGCCGCCGGTCGTGCGCGGACCGACAGTAATGGACGAGGGGCCTTTCAACACCTCGACCGCGTTCATCCGGCGCTGCGTCGGAAAGTAGTAGGCTGAAGGAGAGGCGTAAGGGGCGGGCGCAATGAGTACGCCGTCTTCGAGCAGGGCAATGCGCGCGCTGCGGTCGAGTCCCGATCCGCGGATGCCAATGTTTGGCCGCAGACCAAAACCTTCTTCTTCCTGGATGTACACGCCGGGCACCGTTCTCAAGACCCGCAGGATGTCCGACTGCGCAAACGTCGCAAGCTGTTCGGCATCGACGACGTGAGCGGAACCAGGGATGTCGGCAAGGCTGCTGCGCTTGCCGATGATCGTGACGGTGTCGATCGGCTCGAGACCGTCGGTCTGTTCGGCGAAAGAGGCGGCGGGCACGAGTCCCAGGGCGCATGCGCTGAGCGCAAGCGGCGCGAAACGGCTGCAGGTCATGAAGGTCCTTCCCGGTGGAGTCTGGTGTTGGTTGGCGTAAAAGTAATGCAAATGATAATGATTCGCAACTCGGTTTTTACCTATTCCCCGATTCGCCGTTTTTTGTTTTGGCGGCGCCGCGCGAATGCTCAGTTTCAGGTGTGACGTCCGACCTGCACAATGCAGGGCTCCCGTGGCACCATTACCGATTGTTTTCCGGAGACTTAAGGCTGGAATGAGCGATTTCTCCCGCAAATTGCTGATTGTCGAGGACGATCCCGGGCTGTTGAACCAGCTCAAGTGGTGCTTCGAGGATTACGAAGTGTTCACGGCCGAGGACCGCGCGCAGGCGATCGCCGAGCTCCGCCGCCACGAGCCTACGGTTGTCCTGCAGGATCTCGGTTTGCCGCCGCATCCCGACGGGGTCGAAGAAGGGCTTGCAACCCTGAGCGAAACTCTCCAGCTTGCGCCGCACACCAAGGTCATCGTGGTCACGGGCAACGGCGATCAGCAGAACGCGCTGACCGCCGTCGCGGAGGGCGCCTACGATTTTTACGAGAAGCCGGTCGACCCGGATACGCTCAAACTGCTCGTCGACCGGGCGTTCAACATCGCCCAGCTCGAATTCGAGAATCGACGTCTGCAGCATCAGCTAAGCGATTCGCCGCTCGACGGCATCGTCGCGGCAAGCGAGGGCATGCTGGCGGTGTGCCGTATGATCGAAAAGGTGGCCCCCACCGACGTCACCACGCTGCTGCTCGGCGAGTCCGGCACGGGCAAGGAACTGCTGTCGCGCGCGCTGCACAACCTGAGTCCGCGCAAGGACAACAACTTCGTTGCCATCAACTGTGCCGCTATCCCGGAAAACCTGCTGGAGTCCGAACTGTTCGGGCATGAGAAAGGCGCGTTTACCGGCGCGCACAAACAGACGATCGGCAAGGTGGAGGTGGCCAACGGCGGTACGCTGTTTCTCGACGAGATCGGCGACATGCCCATGCCGCTGCAGGCAAAGCTGCTGCGCTTTCTGCAGGAACGCGTCATCGAACGGGTCGGAGGACGTCAGGAAATCCCCGTCGACGTACGCGTCGTGTGCGCAACCAATCAGAATCCGGAAGGCCTGATCGGCAAAGCGCTGTTTCGCGAGGATCTCTACTATCGCGTCTCCGAGATTACGATCAACATCCCGCCGTTCCGGGACCGCGAGGAGGGCCGCCTGATACTCGCGCGCACGCTGCTGCACAAATACAGCGCAAAACAGAAGCGGGCGATCAACGGCTTCAGCGAAGACGCTATCGCGGCCATCGAAAGCTACTCGTGGCCGGGCAACGTGCGCGAGCTGGAAAACAAGATCAAGGGCGCCGTCATAATGGCCGACGGCAAGACGGTAACCGCAGCCGACCTGCAGCTTCCCGTCAGCGGCGACGAACCCGAGACTCTGAATCTGCGCGAAGTACGTCAGCGGGCGGAATCGAAGGCGATTCGCGTCGCGCTGACTCGCAGCTACGGCAATATCTCGAAGGCGGCCGAGCTGCTCGGCATAACACGTCCGACCTTGTACGATCTGCTCAACAAGTACGGCTTGTCCGCCGAAGGGTATTCCAAGAAAGCCTCCGGAGCCTGAGAAGCTCCCCGGATAGCCTCGCGCGAGGCTCTGCGGCGCGGATTAGCGCGACTTGAATTGATCGGGATTCAGGTCGTGACGTGCGAGCAGCTTGTAGAAGTCGGTCCGGTTGCGTTTCGCAAGCCGCGCCGCCTGACTGACGTTACCCATCGTAATCTGCAGAATCTGCGACAGGTAGTTGCGGGTAAACTCGTCCCGCGCATCGGTAAACGACAGCAGCTTGCCGGCGTGTTCGCCGAGGCTCTGCTGTACGAGTTCGGCGCTAATGACCGGTGAGCGCGACAGCGCCACGTTTTGCCGCACGACGTTATAGAGCTGTCGTATGTTGCCGGGCCATTCGGCCATGACCAGCATCTCGACGGCTTCGGGCGCGTAGACCTTACGTTCCTGCCCGGCCTCCGAGGCGATGAGCTGAAGGAAGTGTGCGACGAGCAGGGGGATGTCTTCCCGGCGATCGTTGAGCGTCGGGATCTTGATGTTGACGACATTGAGCCGGTAGTAGAGATCTTCGCGGAAACGTCCCTGGCCCATGAGCTGCTGCAGATCGCGGTGCGTCGCCGAGATGACGCGCACGTCCACTTCGCGCGCCTCGGTGCTGCCGACCGGCCGTACCTGATTCTCCTGCAGTACACGCAGCAGTTTTACCTGCAGGCGCATGGGCATGTCGCCGATCTCGTCGAGCAGCAGCGAGCCGCCTTCGGCGGCCTGAAACAGGCCCTTGTGGCTCCGCGTTGCGCCCGTAAACGCACCTTTCTCATGCCCGAACAGTTCGGACTCCAGCAGGTTTTCCGCCATGGCCGAGCAGTTGATGGCCACAAACGGGTTGTTCGTGCGCGGGCTTGCGTTATGGATCGCGCGCGCCAGCAGTTCCTTGCCGGTGCCGCTCTCGCCGTTGATCAGCACACGCGCATCCGTCGCGGCGACCATCTTGGCCTGATTCAGGATCTCTTTCATACCCTGGTTGCGGGTAATGATCTCGGCTGCCCAGTTTTCGTCCACTTCGACCGAACCCGACACGCGCAGCGCCTTCTCGACGGTGGCCATGAGCTCGTCCTTGTCGATAGGTTTGGTCAGAAAACCGAACGCGCCGCTCTGCGTGGCGGAGACTGCGTCGGGGATGGTGCCGTGCGCTGTGATGATCACCACGCGCAGGCCCGGCGAACGCGTCTGCAGCTCCTTGAGCAGCCCGATGCCGTCCATCTTGTCCATGCGCAGGTCGGTAACCACGAGGTCCGGTGCGAAGCGGCCCACGGTTGCGAGCGCCTTGTGCGCCGATTCGACGGCTTCGACCTCGTAACCCTCCGCGCGCAGCCGGATACTCAGCAGCCGGAGCAGGCCCGGATCGTCGTCAACAAGCAGAATGCGCCCGAGCGTTTTGGTTTGCGGTGCGGCCATGGGACTTACGCCATCGTCAATATGTAAGCGTTAAGGGTAGTGCGTCGGGGCCATGGGGCGCAAGCGCCACACCTGTCGCAAAACAGCGAATTATCAGGGGACTAGAGGGTATAACCGGAGCTGCCGGCCTATGGCGGGCCTCGTTCGTGGGAGCGGCACAACCGGAGCTGCCGGGCTATTGCGGACCTCGTTCGTAGGAGCGGCACAACCGGAGCTGCCGGCCTATGGCTGGCCTCGTTCGCGGGAGCGGTTCGGCCGGGCCTGCCGGCCTGCGACTACTCCTGCTCGCGTATCGACCGTTCGATGGAGGTGATCGCCTCGAGTTTCTGCTCGGCGTCCGAGAGTTCGCTCCGCAAACGCCGGTTTTCGGCCTCGACGCTTGCGAGACGCTGGTTGACGGCCTGTTCCTGCGTGCGCTGGGCGCGGGACGAACTGGCTCGCAGGCGCCGGGCTTCGGATTCGAGGACCATGCGTTGTTCGACGGCTTTGAGGTGAATCGTTGCGAGCGATACCTCGGCCTGGGTCATTAGAGGAGACTGCGCCAGCAGTTCGCGGAGCATGCTTTGCGCGGTCTGCGGGTCGGTCTCGGGGTGTGCGGGCGCCGCGAGGACCAGCGCATAGCGCAGATTGGTGGACGGATTCGGTGTGAGCTGCGAGGCAGCGCGCGAGTCCGCGAACACCTCGGCCTGCCGCGCGGGATCGCCGGAGGCAATATCCGCCAGATCCCTAAGGTATTCCTCTGCGTCCGGCGCGCCCAGAATGATCGGGTCCTTGGTCGCGGAATTGCTGCGCGCATCCAGCCAGTCGCGGGTTTGCGCGCAGGCCGACAGCGAAGCCGCCGCCAGGATCGCGAGCGTCAGCCTGACACCCGCCGTTATCCGTGTACCCGCCATTCGCCTGCTAGCCATTTGCCGCGATCTTTTGTTCGGCTATTCCGCGCTTCTGCGGGATATCGATCCGGAAATGCGCGCCCGGGTATTCACTGGTGTTGACCAGCTCTACCGAGCCGTCGTGTGCCTGGATGCACTCGAGGACAACGGAAAGACCAATGCCCGTGCCGGCGACAAAACCGCCTTGCTCGCGCCGTCCCTGAAAGAAAGCTTCGAAAATTCTCGGTCCTTCCTCTTCGGGGATGCCCGGTCCCGTGTCGGCAAATTCCAGTACAAAACTTGCCGCCGCTTGTTTGGCTCGAATCGTCACAAAACCGCCTTTGGGTGTGAACTTGATCGCATTCGACAGCAAATTATCCAATACGGTGCGAATTTTTTCGCGATCCGCGTTCACAATTATATCGTCTACGTCCAGCCGTAGCTGTATGTGGGCCGCTTTCAGCGCGAGCCGCTGCTCCTTGGCCACCGAAATGACCAGAGCGCGCAGCGGGAAGTCAGTGAGCGTCAGCACTTCGCTCTTCGCCTGCCAGGCGCTGAAGCTCAGCAGGTTTTCGATGAGCTGCTGCAGCTTCAGGCCGTTCATGCGCAGGATATCGGTCACTTCGCGCTGCGGTTTGTCGAGTTCGCCCACCGTGCCGTCCAGCAGCAGCTCGGTGCCTTCGCGAATATTCGCGAGCGGCGTCTTGAGTTCGTGAGACATCTGCCGCAGGAATTTGTTTTTCTCCTGTGCCAGTTCCAGCAGCCGGACGCGCAGCCATTCCAGCTGCCTGCCGAGCCGCTCGAGGTCGGTCGGTCCCTTGACCTTGATGGGCTTGGAGAAACCGCTTTCGCCGAGCTGATGAATGGCTGAGTCGATTTGCCGGATCGGCCGCGCCACGAGCAGCGTGAAGATGAGCACGAGCAGTATCGTGCCGGGCACCAGGGCGGCAACCTGCCAGGCCGAGATTCGCTGCGCGTCACGCATGTTGGCCTTGAGTGCGAGCAGCTCGTCGTCGACGTAGGTCGTCAGGATGCCGGTCAGATCGCCGGTGCGCTGACGAATGCCGGAAAACTGCGTGATTGCCGCCTGGGCATCGCTTTCACCAAGCCCGGGCGCGGCAAGACTCTGCACGATAGCGCGAATATCGCGGCCTATCGACTCCATGAGGCTTACGGTGTCCGCGAGTTCGGCCAGCGGCCGCATGGTTTCCAGATGCCGATCGAGCGTGACCAGGTCCTGACGCAGCAGCGCGAGGCTCTCGTCGCTGCCGAGGATTACGTGCTGTCTTGCGACGCGCTCGAGAGTGCCTACCTGTTCAGCCAGCAGCCGGTTGTTTTCGGCCGCGGCCACGCCGGTTGTCACGAGGCGCTCGCTCTGTTCGGCCAGGCGATCGAGACTCAGGAGCGCCCAGACGACCGCGACGAGCAGCGGCAGCGCGACGAGTCCGAATCCGACGAGTATGAGGCCGTTAAGTGAGCGTGGTCGACGAATCCGCATGCCGGGAGTGTAGCACCGCGAGGGGAGTTCAGGCGGCCCAGTAAGCGCTGGGGTCGCGGGTTGCGATTTTGCGTTCCCAGGCGAGCGCGGTGCGAACGATTGTGTCGAGGTCGTCGAACCGCGGCTGCCAGCCGAGCACTTCGTGGATACGTTCGACAGCGGCCACGAGTTCGGGCGGATCGCCGGCGCGGCGCCCGGCCTCGATGATGTTGAGCGACTCGCCGTTGGCGGCTTCGACCGCCTGCAACACTTCGCGCACGCTGTAGCCATGCCCGTAGCCCGCGTTTAGCGTCGTGGACTTGCCGCCGTCACGCAGGTAGGTCAGCGCCTGGATATGGGCGCTCGCCAGATCTTCGACATGAATGTAGTCGCGCAGGCCGGTGCCGTCCGGGGTGGGATAGTCGGTGCCGTAGATCGACACGGCTGAACGTTTGCCGACGGCCGCTTCGCAAGCGACCTTGACCAGCAGAGTCGCCTTCGGCGTGGACTGGCCGATGCGGCCGCCGGGCTCGCAGCCGGCGACGTTGAAGTAGCGCAGAGCGACATAGCTTGGCCCGCCCGCGTTGGCAAGATCCCGCAGCATCCATTCCGTCATTAGCTTGGAGCTGCCGTAAGGGTTGATGGGCGCCGTCGGCGTGTCCTCGCTGGCCTTTGCGGTTTCGGGCATGCCGTACACGGCGGCCGTCGAGGAGAACACGATGTGCCTGACGCCGTGCCGGTGCGCGACTTCCAGCAGCGTGCGGCTCGAGGCTGTGTTATTGCGGTAATACTTGAGCGGATCGCTGACCGATTCGGGAACGACCGTGTGCGCCGCAAAGTGCATGATCGTGTCGATGTCGTGTTCGGCGAACAGCGCCGTCAGCCGCTCCTGATCACCCGTATCGCCAATGATCAGCTCGCCGGCCGTCACGGCTTCCTCGAAACCGGTGGATAGGTTGTCGAGTACCAGCACGTCTTCGCCGAGCTCACCGAGCTGGCGTACAACGTGACTGCCAATGTAGCCAGCGCCGCCCGTGACAAGTATCTTTTTGTTTCCCATGACTTTCTCTTATTTGGGCCCGGCACACTCAGGCACTGTCGGGTAACAGTTATGTGAACCCGGCCGGGGTTTTCCAGACGAAGTTTAGCAATACTATTGTGATGATTTGCGGACCTGGATCGCACTATATTATGTGAGGCGGCGCAGGTTTCTGTCGCCAAAGACGGACGCTTGGGATTCTGTTCTCGTTCAGGTTCGGCAGGTATGCTGTTTTCGCCGGACGTCGTAACAGTCCGGTTTCCGATATGGCCGAAGGAGCAGCGGCGCTGCGAAACGGCTGCCGGCGCGGGTGTAGCGGCGGTTTTTGAGGAGTTCAGTTGTGAGCGGAAAAATTTCGATGGCGTCTATCAGGACGATTTTGGGAATAGTCCTGACAGCCCTGTCCCTGGCTGCCTGCGGCGGAGGCGGGGGCGATTCGCCAATCTCACCGCCACCGCCGCCGCCGACCAATCAGGCGCCTACCGTAAGCGCCGGCGCCGACCAGACCGTCAACGAAAATTCCACAGTGACGCTCAGCGCCACGGCAAACGATCCAAACGGCGATGCGCTCACCTATAGTTGGACGCAGACCGTGGGCCCTGCCGTCACGCTGAATAACGCCAGCGCCGCGCAGGCCACGTTTACCGCGCCCGACGTCGTAATCAATGCTCCCGAGAGCTTTGCTTTCGAAGTGACGGTCAGCGACGGTTCGCTCACTGCGACCGATGCCGTAAACATCGTCGTCGAAGAACCGCCGCCCTCGACCGGCAGCGTTACGGTATCCGGAACTCTGCAGTACGAGTTCGTGCCGCCCAATCCCAACTGCCAGGGTCTGAATTTCGCGGCGACGTTTGCGCGGCCCATCCGCGGAGCGACCGTGCAGATACTCAATGCGGCGAACTCCGCCGTTCTCGGCACGACCGCGTCGGACGAAAACGGCGGCTATTCGATAGCCGGCATTCCGGAGAACACGCAGGTGTTCGTGCGAGTCCTCGCGGAACTCAAGGCGGGCTTCGGCAATACGAGCTGGAGCGTCGAGGTGCGCGATAACTTCGTGCCGGGCGGCAGCGATCAGGACAATCCGAACAATCCGCCGTACCGCAACGGTCCGCTGTATGCGCTGGACGATACGGCATTTGCTACCGGCACAGGCAACGTGACGCGCGATCTTCTCGCGCGCACCGGGTGGAACGGCGTTAGCTATGCGAGCCCGCGCGCCGCGGGGCCGTTTTCGGTGCTCGACGCCATGTACTCGGGAATGCGCTTTGTAATAGCGGCCGACCCCAACGTCGATTTCGACTCGCTGACTGCATACTGGAGTGTAAACAACAAGCTGATTACGTCGGGTGGCCTCGATATCTCGGCCGGAGAGCTGACGGCTTCTTTCTATCGGAGCGCCAATCGGGAACTCGTGCTTACGGGCGACGCGGCAACCGATACCGAAGAGTTCGACGATCACGTTGCCGTGCACGAGTGGGGCCACTATTTCGAAGACACCTTGTCGCGTTCGGATTCGACCGGCGGGCCGCACGCAATCGGCGATCGCATCGATGCCCGGCTTGCCTGGGGCGAAGGCTGGGCGACGGCGCTGGCCGGCATGGCGCTGGATGAGCCCGTGTATTGCGACACGGGGCCCGCGGGCGCGGGAACCGGCTTCGGTATTGGTGCGGAATCCGGGTCGTACGACGCGCGCGGCTGGTATGACGAGATATCGGTAGTGCGCTTCCTCTACGACCTCTATGACACGACCAATGTCGAGGACGGCGGCCCTACTGAGGACGACGTTTCCCTGGGTTTTGCGCCGATCTACAACATCATGCGCGGTGCGCAGGCTTCCACGGAGGCATTCACCACGGTGTTTTCGTTTGCGGCGGAGCTCAGGACATCGCTCGGCGCGGCAGACCAGGCGCGGCTCGACGCTCAACTGCAGCGCGAAGACATGACGCCGGGTTTCGATATCTGGGGCGTTGGCGAGGTAAACGACGCCAACGGCGGCCGCGACGTGTTGCCGCTGTACACGGACATTGCCGCCAACGGCACCGTCACGAATATATGCATGAACGACGACTTCGACCGCTCGGGAACCAGCAATCCGAATCGAACCGGCAACAAGCTGGCGGAACGCCGCTTTCTGCGTTTCAATCTGCCCGCGAACGACAGCTACCTGTTTACGATCATAACGACGACCGCGATACCGGGCGTAGACGACCCGAATGACCCGTCCGATCGCAGCGACCCGGACATGTTCGTGTTTCAGCGCGGCAATCTCGTCGCTTTCGGCTTTGGCGGCGACGCGGATCAGGAAATATTCGTCAGCCAGAACCCGCTTCCCGCAGGCCTCTACGTTGCCGAGCTTTCCGAGTTCCGGTTTCGCGACGAAGACTCGCCGGCCAACTTTCCGGGCCAGGTGTGCTTCGATGTCTCCATTGCGCCTAACTAGTGTACCGCGCCGTCAATTTGCGTAGGATTCGACCATGAATACAAAGCTCGTGAGTAACAGGCCCTTTCGTTCGCTGCTGCCGCTGCTCCTGGTCGGCGCGCTGTCGGCTTGCGGCGAGACACCGCGGGATCAGGAGGCGCCGGCAACGCTGTCGGCCGCCGAAAAATCCGCAAAGACGTCCGAGGACCCCACGAGCCCGGGGGCGCCCGTCAAGATCAGCCACAGCCTCGTCGGCACCGCGGTCGTCGGGCAGCCGCTGGCGATCAACCTGAGCCTGCAATCCCTGCGTGGCGTCGTCCCCATGCAGGTCGAATACCGGATCAACGATTCGACGGCCATGCGCTTCCCCGAGCAGCAGGTGCGTGCCGCCACCGTCAGCCCCGACAGCGTTACTCACGAGGCGCTGCAACAGGTGACCATCGTGCCGCAGCGGGAAGGGCGGCTGTACCTGAACGTCTCGGTGGGCGTGCGCTCCGATACGGGTATCTCGTCGACCGTCATGGCCATTCCGATTCAGGTCGGCACCGGGCCGCGCTCGTTCGAGGAGAACGGCCAGTTGACCACCGACGCCGAGGGCAATCCCATTCGTTCACTGCCGGCGTCATCGAACTGACGACCGCAGCAGTCTTTTCCGTTTTCCGGGGGGCGGGCCTGACCCGTAACCCGTAGATGAGCTTGGTTCAGCGCACCGGCTTATGTGAACTACCCCACAAAACAAGGATTTAGCTGCCGCCCAGGCATAGTTTAGGGAAAATTTTCCCGATTTTTTTCTCAGAATCTGCTCTGCTTCACAGAAGCCGTGGCGCAATCGCACTATCGTTCCCTACGCTTGAGGAAACCGACTCGAGACGGTGTCCCCAACGCTCGCGAATTCGCAAATGAGTGCGGTCAATGGATCACGATCTGCGGTACAGGATCAGGAAGGCCACGAAGTCACCCGGCGCCAAACGTGCCGACTTCATCGAATTGCTGCGTCTCGTCGATGCGGAATACGACCGCATGGGGGCAACGGTTCCAGAGCCGCAGGCCGGCAAGGCCGCCGCGACCCCGATCGACATCATCTTCGACAGCGTGACCGAAGCGCTCATGTCGGTCAGCGCCTCGGGCGAAATTCGGGTTTGCAACCAGATATGCGCCCGCTACTTCGGTCTCGATAAGGACAGCGTCATTGGCGCGCCGCTGGCGAGCTTTCTGCCGGGCGCCGCCGGCCGGTCTCTGGAGGATTATCTCGAGCCCTTCATGTCGCGGCTGGACGCAACCAATTTCGAATACTCAGGCGGCGAAGTCGTCGCGCGCCGCAACGGCGGCAGCGAATTCGTGGCGGAGATCAACGCAAGCCGTATCGATACTCGGGAAGGGCACGTCTTCGTCGTTACTCTCCGCGACATTACCGAGCGTAAAGAGGCGGAGACGACACTTAGGGAAAACGAGGAACGCTACCGGGCGCTGGTGGAAAACGCACCCGAGGCGATCGTCGTTCTCGATGTCGACCTTAAC
>JBCBSC010000051.1:0-12180 GCA_039819385.1 Pseudomonadota bacterium
GCCAACGAGCAGCAGCAGAATGATCGGAAACAGAATTCGCTCGGTCTTCGACACCTCGCGCAGCTGCACCATCTTGATCTTGCGCTCCGCCTCGGTAGTCAGCGCCTTCATGATGGGCGGCTGAATAATCGGCACGAGCGCCATATACGAGTAGGCCGCAACCGCTATTGCGCCGAGCAGTTCGGGCGCGAGCTGCCCCGCCACGTAGATTGCGGTAGGCCCGTCCGCGCCGCCGATGATGCCAATCGCGGCGGCCTCTCTAAGCGTAAAGTCCATCACGCCCAGCTCGGTCAGCGCCAGCGCGCCGAGTAGCGTCGCAAAAATGCCGAACTGCGCGGCGGCTCCCAGGAACAGCGTGCGCGGATTGGCCAGCAGCGGTCCGAAATCGGTCATTGCGCCGACGCCCATGAAGATGATCAGCGGAAACGCACCCGTCTCGATACCGATGACGTAAACGAGATGCAGCAGACCGTCGCCCGTCGCGATTTCGGCGCCCGGTATGTTTGACAGCAAGCCCCCGAAACCTATCGTCACCAGCAACAGCGGCTCGAATTTTTTTGCGATCCCGAGGTACAGCAGCAGACCGCAAATGAACAGCATGACAAGCTGCTGCCAGCCGATTTGATACAGGCCGCTATCCAGCCAGATTTGCTTCACCATCTCCACGGCTCGAGTCCCCTAAGCCGCAATCACGAAGCAATGCTTACGAGCGCGTCGCCGACGGCGACGACGTCGCCTTCCGCTACAAATACCTCGGCCACCGTGCCCGCAGCGGGCGCAGCGACAATCGTCTCCATTTTCATGGCTTCGACGACGAGTAGCGGATCGCCTTCGTTGACCCGGGCACCCGGAGCTGCGTGGACCTTGAAGATGTTGCCGGCAAGAACGGCCTTGACGGTCGCCGCAGGCGCGGCGGCTGCTGGAGCCGGCGAGGCGGCCGCCGCGGGCATTGGCTTGCCCAGTTCCCCGCTGGCGGATACTTCGACCGTGTAGGTCTTGCCGTTGACGCGCACGTCGTAACTCGCCGGTCCGGACGAAGGCCGGGCGGACGGCGGAGCGGCTGCCTGCGTCCTGTCAGCCGGTGGCTCCTGTCCGGGCGGCGGCTCGAACGCCGCCGGATTATCGCGGTTCTCCAGAAACTTGAGACCAATCTGCGGAAACAGCGCGTAGGTCAGAACGTCGTCGACCACGTCATCGGCCGTGCGTATGCCCCGCTCCTTCGCCAGCCGCAGGAACTCCTCGGTCTGCGTCACGAGTTCCGGTTCCAGCAGGTCGGCCGGGCGCACGGTGACGGGCTCCGCGCCTTCGAGCACGCGTGCCTGCAGATCCCCGTTCACGGCCGCGGGCGTCGCGCCGTATTCGCCCTTGAGCACGCCGGCGGTCTCCTTCGATATCACCTTGTAGCGCTCACCCGACAGCACGTTGATGACGGCCTGGGTGCCGACGATCTGCGAGGTCGGGGTCACGAGCGGTAAAGTACCCAGATCGTCGCGGACGCGCGGTATTTCGTCGAGCACTGCGTCGAGTTTATCCTCCGCGTTCTGTTCGCGTAGCTGACTCTCGAGATTGGTCAGCATTCCGCCCGGCACCTGTGCGATGAGGATGCGCGAGTCTACGCCTCTGAGTCCGCCCTCGAATTTTGCATATTTCCTGCGCACTTCCCGGAAGTACGCGGCGATCTCTTCGATCAGCGTGATATCGAGACCTGTCGCCCGATCCGTATTGTCGAGTATCGATACCAGCGTTTCGGTCGGCGAGTGACCGTAGGTCATACTCATCGAAGACACGGCGGTGTCGATGTTGTCGATGCCCGCCTCCGCCGCCTTGACGCACGCCGCGATCGACAAACCCGTGGTCGCGTGACAGTGCAGCTGAATAGGTATATCGACCGTCTCCTTGAGACGGCTAACCAGTTCGAAGGCCGTATTGGGATTCAACAACCCCGCCATGTCCTTGATGCAGATCGAATGCGCGCCCATGTCTTCGATCTGCTTGCCGAGATCGACCCACAAATCCAGCGTGTGTACCGGGCTGACCGTGTAGGACATGGTGCCCTGCGCATGCTTGCCGACCGCAACGGTTGCCTTGATCGCCACCTCGAGGTTGCGCATGTCGTTTAGCGCATCGAAGATTCGGAACACGTCCACGCCGTTGGTCGCGGCCCGTTCGACGAATTTCTCCACCAGATCGTCCGCGTAGTGCCGGTAACCGAGAATATTCTGGCCGCGGAACAGCATCTGCTGCGGGGTGTTCGGCATGGCAGCCTTGAGAAGGCGAATGCGCTCCCAGGGGTCTTCGCCCAGGTAACGAATGCAGGCGTCGAAGGTGGCCCCGCCCCAGGACTCCATGGACCAATAGCCGACCTTGTCCAGTTTCGGGGCGATCGGCAGCATGTCGTCGATGCGCATCCGCGTGGCAAGAAGACTCTGATGCGCATCGCGCAGCACCAGTTCGGTGATCCCAAGGGGGTTTGCAGCGGGCCTAGTATCGCTCATGCTTATCCTGTGAGTGTTAGATGGGTCGGGAAACGGTCAGACTTGCGTGGAACGTCGATGATGCTCGACGGCTGCCGTGATCGCGGCAAGTTCGTCAGCCGAAGGGCCGTCGAGCGCCGGCGCTGGCGGCGAAAGCCGGGTCACGACACTCGACAGAGTCGACATCGCGATGACCAGCAGGGTCAGGAATACAAACACGGTCCCCATGCCGACAAGCATGAGCAGGATGCCCTGGTTGAGTAAACTGCCGTCCATGTCCGCCGATGCCCCGCCGCTTTTCGAAGCGACCGATTATACGGGTCAGTCTGACATTAAGCATCGACAGTATCGTCTGATACTGTTTACCTTAGTGTGATAGCGTTAAGAACCCTTGGTTTTTTGACCGTGCCGCTCCCGTGATTCGAAAACCGCCTGCCCTCAAAGCCGGGCTTCTGCTGCTGACGCTGACCGTTTGCCCCGCCCCCGCCTGGTCCGAACAAGACCCCGACAGGGTCGGTTCGGAGCGCCCGACGGTGAGCGCGGACAGAATCCCGGGAGGCGCCGTCATTGGCGAGCTGATTCTCGACCGGCAGAATGTCTTCGATCTGTCGAATCCGGACGAGAACAACTGGTTTTACGCGCTAGCGAACCGCTGGCATATCGTCACGCGCGAGTCGCTGATCCGCCGCCAGCTGCTGGTGAGCGAAGGGGACCCCTATTCGGAGCGGCTGGTCGACGAGTCCGAGCGGATTCTCCGCCAGAACGCTTTTCTGTTCGACGCCAACGTCCGGCCGGTTGCGGTCGACGGCAACCGGGTCGACGTGGAGGTTGCCACGCGCGACGTCTGGACGCTGGTCCCCGATGTGTCGGTGTCGCGCAGCGGCGGCGAAAACCGCACCAAGTTCGGTATCGAGGATACGAACCTGCTCGGCCGCGGCCAGCTCATTCGCATTGCGCGCACCGACGATGTAGACAGGACGTCGGACAGCATCGAGTATGCCGACAACAACATTTCACGAAATCGCTGGTCGCTCGCCGCCCGGCTTGCCGACAACTCGGACGGCCGCTCCAATCTGCTGCGCTTCACGCGGCCTTTCATAGCGCTCGACACCCGCTGGTCGGCGGGCTTCTCCGTGCTGGACGACGTTCGCGAAACGCCGCTCTACCGCCTCGGCGACGAGGCCGCCGAATTCCAGCGCAAGCGTCGCTACGCCTCGGCGTTCGGCGGCTGGTCGCGCGGTCTCATGAGCACCCGCACGCGGCGCTTCACGGCGGGTTTCGTCTACGACGACAATCGCTTCGCCGCCGTACCGGGCAGCTCACTCGAGACCGTCGTGCCGGAAGACCGCAAGCTCGTCTATCCTTTTTTGGGTTTCGAAATCGTCGAGGACCGCTTCGAAACCGGCAACAACCGCGATCAGATTGGCAAGACCGAGGACTTCTATCTGGGCACCCGCTTTAGCGCGACGCTGGGCTGGGCGGACTCGGGCCTTGGATCGGACCGGGACGCCGCTATTTTCACCGCAAACTTCAGCAAGGGCTTCGGCAGTCTGAAGAAGCGTGCACTGATCCTGAATTTCGACGGCGGCGCCCGTAACGAAAGCGGGCGCACGGCCAACGCCGTTGCCAACCTGTCGGCGCGCTACTACTGGCGCTGGGCCGACAAACGCACCTTTTTCATGACCCTGGCCGCCACCGCCGGGCACAACCTCGATCTCGACAATCCGATTCAGCTCGGCGGCAACACCGGACTGCGCGGTTACCCGCTGCGTTACCAGAGCGGCGATTCCAAACTGCTGTTCACGGTCGAGCAGCGCTTCTTTACGGATTGGTATCCGTTCCGCCTCGTCCGCGTAGGCGGCGCCGTGTTCGCTGACGTCGGCAGAACCTGGGGCCGCAATCCGATTGGCGAAAACGAGCTCGGCTGGCTGCGTAACGCAGGCTTCGGCCTGCGCTTCGCGCCCACGCGCGCGTCCGCCAACAAGATGATCCATCTCGATCTGGCCTTTCCCCTGGACGGTGACTCCAGCATCGATTCGGTGCAGGTTCTGCTCGAAAGCAAACGCAGTTTCTAATTGCCGGGGCCGCCGTTCAGGCGGATGACTTCACTGCCAGACTCGACTCGCTGAGACCGTAGCGGCGGATGGCAAACAGGCTCAGGAACATTAGCACGGCAGGAATCAGGGCCGCGGTCACGTAGATGCCCTGCACGGCCGACTCGGGCTGGGTTGCCGCGGCGCGATCGAAACCCGTGACGGCCAGAATCAGACCGAGTATCTGCACGCCAATACCGGCGCTCAGCTTTTCGACCAAACTGTAACTACCGGCAAACAAGCCGTTCTTGCGCTCGCCGCTGCGCCGGTAGTCCTCGTCCATGATGTCCTGCAGCATCGCATTACCCATGAGGAGCATGCCGCCCGAGGCGATACCGAACAGGGCGCCGCGCAGCAAGACAAGCGGAAGCGGCTCCCGATAGTCGGCAAGCAGCCAGGTAAGCGCCATTACGGTATACAACAGGGTCGCCCAGAAATAGCCGGGGCGCTTGCCGCGCGAGCGTGTGAGCCGGGTCCAGAACGGCATGGACAGCGCCCAGGCGAAGGTTGTCGCCGCGCCGTAATAGCCGAGCGTCTGCAGATCGTAGCCGAGCGCAAACCTGAAAAAGAAAAACAGACTGCCCGCGCCGATCGCCAGCCCGAGCAAATGGCTGATCTTTATCAACAGCAGCACGCGAAAGTGCGGATTGCCGAACAGCAATCTGAGCTGAGTAAACGTAGGGCTTGTCGTCGGCGCTGCCTCAGGCACGCGCGCGGGCGCCGTGAGCCAGACACAGCCAAAAAACGCAAACGCCACGGTGACGGCCATTGTGACGCCGAGCGCCCGGTATGCCTCGCCGCCGCCGCCCAGAGCGCCGACAAGATACGGCGCGATCGCGACGCCGAACAGGGTCCCCGCCGCGATGAACAGCGAACGCCAGGCCACCATGCGGGTACGCGTATGTGTATCCATGCTCAGTTCAGCCGGCATGGATAGATAGGGTACGTTGAAGAGGGTATACCCCGTCGCGTACAACAGCAGCGCAGATAGAATCCAGACTTCCGCCGACGACTGCGGAGCTGCGAACAGCATGGCAAGCGCCGCGGGAGTTAGCAGACCCGCCGCAACGAGGTACGGCCGGCGCGCGCCCCAGGGAGTACGGGTGCGGTCGGTGACCCAGCCCATCGGCAGATCGGTCGCAAGATCGTAAACCTTGGTGGCGAGCACCAGGCTGCCGGCAAGCGCCGGATTGAGGCCAACCACGACGATCAGATAAGGCAGCAGCAGCACGTTCAGCGTGTTGTGAATGACCGCCAGGCCCAAAGAGCCGAGCCCCCAGCCGAATACGACGACCGCTCCGAGTTTGTCAGCCAAATTCTCTACTCAATGCCGTCCCCGCCGGCAAAGCGCACTGCCCGGCCCGCCTGCATTCCCGTTACAATGTACGCTACCCGATTTGTCGTTCGCGGGATAGACATGGCACGTAACACGCGCCACCCATTACAACTCCGAACCGATCACGACGGCACGAGCCGCCGGCTCGCCGTGCTGGCGATGAAAACGGCGCTGCGCGGCAGCCTGCAGGAGGCCGTCAAAGCCGACCACGAAGCGCTCGCGGAGCAGCCGGACGAACTCGAGAAGCAGCCGAGTTACCGCCTCTGGTCCGGTATCAACCGCGCGAGCCAGGACCGCATGTGGCAGCTCCTGGCCGAGCAGGCCGACACGGACTACGAGCGCATCGCGGCGGCGGCAAAGACCATCACGCGGAACGCTGCGGGTAGTGTGGACATCCCCGGCTCGACAAAGCCGCCCGCCTATCAGACTCGAAGCGCAATCCACGGCCAGCCGGGCGGCTACATGCTCGATCGGGACAAACAGGACATCGCCGCGGGCATACTTTACGAAGCCGGCGGCAATCTGTATGCAATGGGCCAGGGCATTGGTCAGCGCGATTCGAAGGGTGAACGCCTGATTCGCCACATTCGGGAACGCTTCCCGAAACTGAAGCCTCTGCGCGTTCTGGAGATGGGCTGCTCGGCCGGCGGCCAGTCGACGGACTATCCGGCGGCATTTCCCGACGCCGAGTGTCACGCGATCGACCTGTCGCCCGGGATGCTGCGTTATGCCCACGCACGCGCCGAAGCTCTGGGCAGCACTGTGCACTTCCATCATATGGATGCGGGGCAGACAACATTCCCCGATCAACACTTCGATCTCATCGTCAGCCACAACCTGTTTCACGAGGTCGCGGCAGCGCATATGCCCGCTATCGCCGCCGAGTGCTACCGACTGCTGAAACCCGGCGGCGTCTGCATGCACCAGGACGTTCCCATACAAACCGAACGTCTCGACGGTTTCATGCGCTTCCTGTCCGAGTGGCAGCGAGAGCACAACGACGAACCGTTCTGGACGGACTTTGCGAATGCGGATCTACCGGGGCTCATGTGCGAAGCCGGCTTCGATCGCGAGAGCGTAAGCGCCGAGTACCTGCAGGCCATCGACGGTCCGGTCCCGTGGTATGTCGTAAGCGTCGTTCGCCAATAGCGTGCGCGGGGCTGTGCGCAAACAATTGCAAGCACCGCATTCGACGAAGCGAGAACCGTGAAAGCAATAGTCTTTGACATCGACGGAACCTTGATCGAGTCCATGGAGGTCGACACCGAGCTGTACTTTTCTTCGGTATCGACGGTACTCGGCCCGGTCGAGTTTCGGCCCAGCCTCGACGACTACGAGCATGTGACGGACAGCGGCATACTCGCCCAACTGCTTGCCGACAACGATCTGGCCGTCAACTCGGGGACGATTGGCCGGATACGCGAACGGTTTGTCGCAGGCCTGGCCGAACACATCGAATCGACCGGCCCCTTTCCGATGATTCACGGGGCGGGCCGCTTCATCGACGAACTTCGCAGCTCGAACGAGCACGGGATCGCCATTGCGACGGGCGGCTGGAAGCAGTCCGCGCTGTTGAAACTCGGGGCCTCGGGAATCGATGTCCAAGGAATTCCAATGGCTTCGTGCGACGACTCCCACTCGCGGACGGAGATCATGCGCGTAGCGCTCGCAAAACTCGGCACCGGTTTTGATTCGGTTACCTATTTCGGCGACGCCGAATGGGATCGGCGAGCCTGCCGAACCCTGGGCTGGAATTTCGTAGCCGTTGGCGCTGCGCTGAACGGAATTCAATCCTACGCAGAAATAAGCATCCGCTAAGCATTGCCCATCAGTGTAACGACGCCAGCATAACGGCATGTCCGTCCAAACGGACCTTGGGCCGCGGATTCGACCTGAGCGCCTGAACAAAAGGGCGCCGCCGGCAGGGCCCGGGGACCGGGCCGTTTCTGCCGCCGGCGCAAGCAGCACACGGTAACCGCGATACTGTTCGCGGCAAGCACCGAACGCAATGAGGGAGCGTCAGGGGTGGCGCGCCGTGTGAGTGGGGCCTACTTCAAACCGAACAGCCAGTCGAAGCCCAGCATGATCTGCTGCGACTCCAGATCCGAAAACCTGACCGCATCGCCGTTTTCGTCTACACCGCTCCAGGCCTCGCCGCGGTCGAGAAAGCTGTATTCCAGGCGCAGCGCCCAGCGCTCGGCCAGTTCTTTTCTGAATCCGGCGGCCACGTTCCAGGCAAACTCCGAAGAATTGCCTTCGGCGAACGGCTGGTTGCTGATCGTTTGCCCTTCGAATGTCGTGCCCCGCCAGATCGCAGAGTTGAAATCGACCGACAGGTTCGCGTCCACGTCGGTATCGGCCAGGCCGATACCGCCGCGCACGTACGGCTTGGCCCACCAGTCGAGATAATTGAAGTCGTAAGCGACGTTGGCCATGAGTATCGTGCTGTCGACGTCCGCCAGCACCACAAACACATCGTCAACGCGGGACCCGGTGCCGGATACTGCCCCCGACCCGGTTTGGGACATCAGGAAACTCAGCTCCAATTCCAAATGAAGATCGTCGAAGATCTCGCGCCCTATCGCAACGGCGTACTGCATACCGTCGTCCATTTCGATGAGGGGTGAGCCACCGTAGACGCTTTGCGTCGGTCCGGCGAACCGCCCTTCGCCGCCGCTCGTCGACAGGTATCCGGCTCGCATGCCTGCATACCACGATCCTTCGCCAAACCAGCGATATTCGTCGGCGTCCGCAGCGGGCGATGTCGTGACCAGCAGCAACACGATGGCGGTCATTCGTGGATTGTCGAACATGCTCGATACTCCTAATCGGCCAAACCCGTCTCACTAGGGTTATTCGTTAGGAATACGGTACGAAGAAGCCGCGTATGTGTCTGTAAAGAAGAGTCGCAATGTGTCAACCGGCCAGCGGCAGGGTAATGCGGACCAGCAAGCCGCCGCCCTCGGCATTTTCGGCCTCGATCCAGCCTTTATGCAGCGAAATTGCCTTGTGCGCAATCGCAAGCCCTATGCCGTAGCCGCCGGACTGCGGAGCACGTGCCGTGTCGGTCTGGTAGAACGGTTTGAACAGGTGCGGAAGATCCTCGTCGGGAACGCCGGGGCCGTAGTCCCGAAGCGTTAGCTCGCACGCAAGCCGCGTGCGCCTGAGCACTATTTCCACGCTGCCACGCTGCGGGGTATAGCGCAGCGCGTTGCGCAACACGTTCTCGATACAACTCTTGAGGAGCTCTGCGTCGCCCATAACCGGACAGGGAGAGACAATGTCCAGCTTGATGTACCGGTCGTCGGCGTCGGCCTCGATGCGGGACTCCTCGACGATGTCCGCGACCAGCCGGTCCAGCGACACGTTGACTGCGTTGATGCATGCCTCGTCGGCATCGAGCTCAGCGTAAGTCAACAGCCGGCTGATCATGCCGTCGAGGCGCCCCACTTCTTGCTCGATCCGGTCGAACTCCGGCGCCGAAGACTCTTCGGCGGCCGAGCGCGCCAAAGACGCGGCCGCGAGCACGCGCGCCAGTGGCGTACGAAGCTCGTGGGAAACGTCCCTTAAAAGACGTTGATGGGCTTTCACCAAGCCTTCGATCTTCTGTGCCATACGATCGAAGGTCGAGGCAAACTCAGCAATCTCGTCGCCGCGATATCCAAGTTCCGGCGCAACGCGCGCCTGCAGGTCGCCACGCGCCAGCCGGGCGCCCGCGCGTTCGAACACGCGCAGCGGAGACACCAGGTAGCGGGCAACCAACACACTCAGCAGCACGCTGAGCGGAATCGCAATCAGCAGCAGCAGCCACAGAAGCTGCGGCTGAAAGGCAGCACGAACGATGCTTCGCTGCAGCCCGAATGTCGCAGCCGGCACCACGCGGACCTGGTATTCGCCCTCGATGCGCCTGACCGTGACCGGTTCGAGCGCGGTGCGAGGCAAGCGTGCAACTGCCGACCGGCCGCCGGCGGCGGACTCGTAGACAAGCTCGCCGTCAGCGCGAGTGATTGTGACAAACAGGCGGCTGCCGAACATCGTGTTTTCCCGAAACCAGTTCACGAAAGCCGCCTCGCCGCGTCCCTGGGTTTGAAAGCTGCCCGCCTTTACGAGGTTGGCGAGCAGGTCGCTTGGGCTCATCGAACCGAAGGTGTCGCCGGCGCCGGCGTTGGGAGTGGCTCGCAATACCGTGATGGCAACCGCGGCGGACAGGATCATCACGGTCCAGATCGCGACTACGATTTTGAGGTAGAGCTTTTGCACAATCCAGAGCCCGTATGCGCTAGCGTTCCGCGTCGACAACAAGCCAATAGCCGCCGCCTCGTAGCGTATTGATGTGGATGTCGGCGACTCCGAGCTTCGCCAGCTTCTTCCGAAGATTGGCAATGTGCATGTCGATACTGCGATCGGCAGGGTGATGCTCGCGGCCGAGGGCAGCCTTGGTCAGGGTCTCTTTGGGCACCGGCCTCCCGGCAGTCCGGGCGAGACATAACAACACGGCGTATTCGGCGCCCGTCAAACTCAGCGGCTTCGCCCGATAGCTCGCCGAGCGCTGCACGAGATCGAGTTCGAGCCCGCCAACGACAAGATGACGGCGGCTGCGTATTTCGTCCGGCGGCGCCTGGGTGCGCCGCAACACCGCCCGGATGCGCGCGGCCAGCTCGCGCAAGCTGCAGGGCTTGGCGACGTAGTCATCCGCCCCTGTCTCGAGCCCGATCACACGATCGGTTTCCTCGCCGCGGGCCGTCAGCATCACGACCGGAAGCGTTTGCTGCGGCGACGGTGTCATCCGCAGCTGTCGGAGCACGTCCTGACCGCCCATCTCCGGCATCATCACGTCCAGCACGATCAGGTCGTACTCGCCTGCTCCCACGGCGTGCAGACCGTCATTGCCGTTGTGAACCGCACCGGCACGAAAACCGTCGTCACGCAGGTAACGCACCACCATTTCGCAGAAGTCGCGGTCATCGTCGATCATCAGAATCGAGGGCATGCTCATCTAACGGGCAAACCTTCGCAAGGTTGACATGCGATCGAAAAATGTCCGGCGATAGCGGAGCCGCGCCGGCACCCGCTTTGCAGAGCCCGAGCACTCGATGCATTCAATCGCTGCAATATTGCGTGCTCGATTCAGCCGGATTGGCCCATCTCCGCAAAGCGTTGCCGCATCTTTTCGCGCATCGCGCGAACGGATTCCTGGAGTGCCGCGAATTCCGCTTCGTTCAGTAATCCGTCTTTGTCGGCATCTGCATCCGCGTACAGCTTCGCCGCGCGTTCTCCAGTGGCTCCGCGGCCGCTTTGAAACCTCTCACGTACTCTTTTGCGTACGCTCTCCCGCGCTTTCTCGCTGAATTGCTCGAATTCCTGCTTGTCGATATACATATCGGCGTTCGCGTCCACATCGGCGAAACTGACCTGCGCCGGCTGCTCCGCGGAGTCCGCGGTTGCAGTACCGGCGCAAATCGAGAGGGCTGCCATCGCAATCGCTGCTAAGGTCGTTTTCATTTGATAGGTCTCCTGTGGTCAAGTAGATACTCCTTACTACGCCCCGGAGCATAGAACCCGCTGCGTTCGTCTTCTGTAAAGAATGGTCAAGGCGCGGCAACAGAATCGCACTGGGAATCCGCCTCCTCGTTCAGGCGTAGCTTGCGTGCTTTCTCCCTGGTTAACACCTTCACAACACTTGCTTACACACCTTTACACCCTCGCAGCCTAGGATGCGCTCTGCAAATCCATTTCCCGACGCATCGACTTCCGGAGGCCTACGACCATGCGAGGACCCACGCGCTTTACCCTGCTGCTATCTCTGCTGGTTTTCTTATCCGCCGCATGCTCCGACGGTGGCCGCGACAGCGAAGTGACGGGTAAGGGATCTATAAGAGCGCTGCATGCAATACCGAACCTCGGGACCATCAACTTCCTCATCGAGGAAACCGTACTGGGGTCGATGAGCTTTCAGGACGCGACGGCAGTTTCCGAGTACGACGACCTCGAATACACTTTCAGCTTCGAAATCACGCTGCCGGACGACGACGCGGACGAACCTACCGAACTCGTCAATCGCACGCTCAGCGTCACATCGGAGCAGGAATACACGTTTGTTCTGAGCGGCTCGCTGGATAACCCGCAGCTGTTTTTGTGGGAGCAATTCGGTCGCGACTGGGCGGAGGAAATCGAGGCTGCGGAGGACAACGATACCGAAGTGACCGTCATGGAAGTGGCTTTTGGCCACATTTCCAACGTACTGGGTGCAGTTGACGTCTATCTGGAAGACCCGGGC
>JBCBSC010000052.1:0-8271 GCA_039819385.1 Pseudomonadota bacterium
AACCCGGCCCCTTTTTGAAAATAAACCCGGCCCCTTTTTGAAAATAAACCCGGCCCCTTTTTGAAAATAAACCCGGCCCCTTTTTGAAAATAAACCCGGCCCCTTTTTGCGGCTCCTTTATGAAAAAAAGCCCGCCGCGGAAGTCTCCGCGGCGGGTCAAGCCAGTCGTTTGCAAAACCTTGCGGGGGGTAAGGGGGAGTGGTTTTGCGAAACGTCCCTTCAGGTCGGCTTTAGTCTCTGTGATTCTCTGGGCGTGTCACTCGTCGAGCAGGAATATGCCGATCTTGTTTGCCGTGAACACGTTCGTCTCCGCGTCGTACTGCCCCCGGGCGTGCAGCGAACGGGCCGCGGTTGCGCCGTCGAGGCTTAAGCTCAGGTCGCCGACGAACTCCGCGAAGTCGGTGTACAGGCGAATGCTGTCCGAGGACTTGATCGAGTACAGCGTGCGTCCCGAGTCCGGCGGCAGCAGCGTCGTACCCGACGGCAGCTCCGTCAGATCGATGAGTACCGGTCCCTGTTTGATGAACTTGCGTTCGCCGATCGCCGGGTTCTGGTTGTCGAGAACGAGGCCGTCCGCGTCGATGCGCTGAAACGGCGCGACCGTGCCGGCTTCGCCCCAGCCAATACCCAGCTTGCTCCGGACTCCCGTGAAGTCGATCAGCGTTCGGGCGCTGAAGTCGGGCGCGGCGGTACCGAAGGCCGTGGGGAAGCCTTTTGCGACGAACGGCTGCCCGGGTGCGAAGTTGTCGGTGGAGAGATCCTGGGTCGCGATCTGATAGTTGTCAGAGTCTGCGTCTTCTGCAGGGCTCATCCCCGTGCCGCTGAAATCGAACAGCGCGACGCGCCGCCGGTCAATGCCCTGCAGATCGGCAACCGCTTCGCCGGGCAATACACTGTTGATCAGGCCGGATAGTCGCGTCAGCTGCAGGCGCACGTAGCCTTCGGTTGCGTCCAGTACCAGTTCGGCAGCATCCGGATCGGCCGAGGCGTCGGTCAGTACGCCGCGGACGCGAAGCCGCTGCCCGATCGAGATGTCGGCGATGCCGAGCAGCGCATCCGGTGCGCCGTCCCTGAACACTTTTGTGTCTTCGCCGAGTTCCACGACGACGTTGTCGTGAAAGTGCGCACGTCGCGCAGCCGGCACGAGCGTCGCGCCCCGCACGGTCAGGAAGTTGCCGTCGCGCGCAATGACGTTGCCCGTTACCGCGTCCAGCCCGGTGCCCGGAACGCTGCTTCCGGCGAGTACGCGTTCGGCGGTAAAACTCCGCTCATCGAGGTCGAGACTGCCAAGCGCTACGCTCGGAATCGCCTGCTCAGGGCTGGCGAGCTGTGCTGCGGCGAGCGCTTCGATCCCTGCGGCTCCCGTGTACTGCACGTCGTCGATTTCGAACTCCGTGGTATCCGTCGTGTTGACCGTAACCCTGCCGAAGTCGCCGTCGCGAAGGTGAAACGGCCGAATCGAGACGGTGTAATTCATGCCGTCTGCATCGACATCCTGCACGGGTCCGCGCACGCGCAGGGTCTTTTCGTCAACCGGACTCACTTCGGCAACGATGAAGACTTCTGCCGTTGCCAGCGCGGGTTCGGGAGCGAGGTCAACGCGGTGCGATGCTTCCAGATCGAAATCGAGCTGTAGAAAAGCGGTCCGGCCGCGGGTGACGACCAGACGGTCCCGTTCGGCCAGCTCGACAGTCAGCGTGTTCTGCGTGAGTGGCGTGCCCGCGGCGTCAATCACCACGGCTTCCCTGGCGGCGCCGTCTTCCTCGACGACAATTTCCGCGTCGCTGTAGTCCAGCGTGATCGAGCCCGCTACGTAGCTCGCGGGCGGGACGGTGGCGGTTGTGAGCAATTCTGTCAGATCCACGTATTCCGTGAAATCAATGCGGGTTCGGCGCGGCAGCGTTTCGACAATTCTGCCGTTGGCAGTCTCGAGTGTGAGCGACACGACATCGACGGTGTAGCTCAGGAAATCGCCGTCGGCGTCGGTAAGGCCGAGAATTACGCTACCGCATTCGCCGTGCGTCGCCGGTTCGGCCGGGTCGCAGCTGGCCGATGCGGTCGGCGTGGGGCTTGTCGGGTTTGCTTCCGTGCCGGCGCCGCCGCCGCAGGCGGCGAGGCCAAGCAGCAGCGTCAGCGATAACGTCGATCGAATCCATGCGGGCATGTCGGTTCTCCTTGAGTGTGGCGGCGTGCGTATGGCCGTAGCCAGGTCCTTACCCGCTCACAACGGCCTACCGCCGCAGCGGTTGACAGCCGGGCCCGCGACAGGCCGGATCGGCGTGTCTGCGTGTGGCATAAAGCCAAAAAAATACAGCGACTTATCTTGTATTCCTGAATCAAGCTGTCAAAATGCAGACAAGCGCCTGGGGACGGACTACGCCGAGAACCGATTGGGATATGTCAACAGTAATTCGTGGGCCGATGTCGGCGCCGTCTGACACCGCCACTGCCACTATCCGCGCGCGCCGCCCGCGCGCTGGCACGCGAACCCGCGGTTCCGTCGACGCGCTGCAAACACGGATTGTCGTGGCACTGCAATCGCTGCAGGAGCTCAAGTCCGAGGGCGACGATCTCGGGCTGCAAACCATCGTCAACGATATTCCCGAAGCGGTCGGCAGCGATGCGGCCTGCATAGCGTTGATCAACGAGGACGGAACGCGATTCCACGAGGTGTATGCCGCGCGCAGCGGTTTTTCGCAGGCGCGCGCCGAAGTGCTCGCCGGCGAGGCGCTGTCCGACTGGCCGTGGCTGGTGGACCGGCTCGGACACTTACGGGTTGTCGAAGTGGGCGACACGGTTGCGGCGACGGCCAGAGCGGCCGGGGAGCTGTCGCGGCTCAACGAGCTGCACATAGGTTCGTTATTGCTGACCGGTTTCGCCGTCAACGGCGAGATAGCGGGTTTTCTTGCCGCCACCAACGACGGTCCCACCGAAGACTGGGACGCGAGCCTCAATCTGCTCGTCAAGCTGTTTGCGTCTTCCCTGGCGACCGGCCTGGAGCGCCTGTACGACCGCAGGACGCTGGCCGATTTTCGCGAGCGCAACGAACTCGTCACGATGACCGCGAATGACGGCGTCTGGGATTTTGACGGTGTCAACAAGCAGCTTAGCCTTTCGCCGCGCTGGCGCCGCATGCTGGGTTATCCGCTCGACGATGCCGAACTCGACCTCGACTGGTATCAGCTGGTACACCCTGACGACATGGCGCGCGTGCAGACGCTCATGCGGCAGCATCTCGAAGGCGACACGCCGTTCTTTGAATCCACGCACCGGATGAAACACCAAAACGGCGAGTGGCGCTGGATGACCAGCCGTGCCAAGGCGATCATCGACGACAACGGCCGGCTGATCCGCCTGCTAGGCGTCGAATGCGACATAACCGAGCGCAAGATCTACGAAGACGCGCTGTTTCGCGAAAAGGAGAGCGCGCAAATCACCCTGCAGTCCATAGGCGACGGCGTAATAACGACGGACGCGGAGTGCAACGTCGAGTACGTGAACCCGATCGCCGAGGATCTGACGGGCTGGAAGGTCGACGACGCGAGCGGCCGTTCCATCGACGAGATCTTCCGCGCGTTTCACGAGGAAACCTGCGAGCCGCTCGAAAACCCGATGGGGGTCGCCATCAACCGCGACCGGCGCATCAAGTCGGTGCGGCCGACACTCCTGATACGGCGCGACGGTAACGAACTCTACGTCGAAAGCACCGCGTCGCCGATTCGCAACGGCAAGGGTGAAGTCACGGGCGGCGTGCTGGTGTTTCACGACGTCAGCGAGGCCCGGGAACTCAATCGCCGTTTGAGCTATCACGCGTCACATGACTTGCTGACCGGGCTCGTGAACCGGCGCGAGTTCGAAGCGCGCCTGGAACGCGCGCTCAAGAGCGCGAAAGCACGGGAGACCTCGTACGCCCTGCTGTATCTCGATCTCGATCAGTTCAAGATCGTCAACGATTCCTGCGGGCATAGCGCCGGCGACCAGTTCCTCGGACAACTCGGTGCGCTGCTGAAATCGAAAATACGCTGGCGGGATACGCTGGCGCGCCTCGGTGGCGACGAATTCGGCGTATTGCTGGAAAGCTGTAATCTGGACGAAGCGATGCAAACGGCGGAGTCGCTGCGCGCGTCTATTTCAGAGTTTACTTTCAAGTGGGACGAGCGGCCCTTCAACCTGACCGTGAGTATCGGCGTCGTGCCGATTGCGGCGGACAACGAAGATGTCGCCGCATTGCTGACGGCCGCCGACAGCGCGTGTGCGCACGCGAAAGACGCGGGCCGCAACCGCATTCACAGTTTCCAGGAAAACGACATCAACCTGATGCGCCGGCGCCGCGAAATGCAGTGGGCCGCGCGGATCACCAACGCGCTGCAGGAGAACCGCTTCGAACTGTATCGCCAGACCATTCTCCCGCTGCGCGAAGCGGAGGAGGGTGCGCACTACGAAATCCTGCTGCGCATGCGCGACGAAAGCGGCGGCGTGATTTCTCCGGGTTTGTTCATCGAAGCGGCCGAGCGTTACGACAAGACCCCGGAGATCGACCGCTGGGTGATCCGCAACACCTTCCGCTGGCTGGTCTCCGAAGCGGACGAGCGCGAGCGGCTCGCGCTGTGCTCGATCAACCTCTCGGGCAAGAGTCTCGGCGATGAGAAGTTTCTGCCGTTTGTCGTCAACCAGTTTCAGATGAGCGGCCTGGACGCCACGAAGATATGTTTTGAGATTACCGAGACGGCGGCCATTGCGAGTTACTCGCAGGCCAACCGCTTCATCAATGCGCTGAAGGAGCTCGGCTGTAAATTTGCGTTGGACGATTTTGGTACCGGTTTGTCTTCTTTCGGTTACCTGAAGCACTTTCCGGTGGACTTCCTGAAAATCGACGGCAGCTTCGTCAAGGAGATACTGCATGATCCGATCGACCGCGAAATGGTACGCTCGATTGCTCAGATCGGGCGCCTCACCGGCAAACAAACCATTGCCGAGTTTGCGGAAAATGAAGAGATCATTACGATGCTACGGGGCATGGACATCGACTATGCCCAGGGCTACGGAGTGTCCGAACCCAAGCGGGTGACGCGCGCAGTGGCCTAAGCGGGCTCCGCGTACCGGCTTGTCAGCCGATGCTGAACAGCATCGAGAGATCGATTGCGCTGATGTTCTTGGTCAGCGCTCCCGTCGAGATGTAATCCACGCCGGTATCCGCGATTGGCCGTATCGTCTCCAGGCTGACGTTGCCGGATGCTTCGAGTTCCGCGGCCTGCCCGCAAGCCTTGTTGATCGAGACGGCCTCGGCGAGATCCGCCAGCGAAAAATTATCCAGAAGGACGCGCCGGGCGCCGACGTCGAGTGCCTCCCTGAACTCGGCCAGCGATTCGACTTCGATTTCTACTAGCACATCGTCGTGCGCGGCCATGGCGGCGGAGAGCGCCGCCGACAGGCTGCCGGCACTCTTGATGTGGTTTTCCTTGATGAGGATAGCGTCGAACAGGCCGTGGCGATGATTCTCCGCGCCGCCGAGCGTGACGGCGTATTTCTGCGCCGTTCGCAGTCCCGGCAGGGTCTTGCGCGTGTCGAGCAGCGTAGCGTTGGTAGCCGCGACAGCATCGACATAGCGGGCCGTAGTGGTGGCTGTCGCCGACAGTGTCTGCAGGAAATTGAGCGCAGTACGCTCTCCCGACAGCAGAGCGGCTGCCGGACCGACCAGTTTGCACACGACGTCACCGGAGTCCGCGCTTTCACCATCGTGGATGTACCAGTCGACGACGATGCTCTCGTCGAGCTGCCGGAACACCTCGTCCACCCAGGGCTGCCCGGCAACGACGCAGGCTTCGCGAGCGAGGATCTGCGCGCCGGCAACGGCGTCGGCTGCCACCAGAGCAGCCGTCAGGTCGCCGCTCCCCAGGTCCTCGGCGAGCGCGTCTCTCACGTTTCTGCCGACGGCGTCGGCCAGGGTTTCAGCGTGGTTCACGCGGCAAGTCCTTCAGAAACAAGAAACCCGGCGCAGAGGCCGGGTTCGTCGTATTGCAAGCGGCCGGCTTACATAAAAAAGCCGTGACCGGCGCCCACCATGCTCATGACCATCGGGATGGACATTAGCGTGTTGGAGCGGGAGGCAAGAAACGCAATGTTCTTGGCTTTGGCGATTTCGTCCGGGGTTGCCTCCACCATGCCAAGCACCTTCTTCTGATTGGGCCAGATCAGCACCCAGACGTTGAACAGCATGATCGTGCCCAGCCAGGCGCCTATGCCGATCGTCAGCGCATAGGTATTCAGGGTGTCGCCCATCAGCCCCAGCGTGAACGCATCGTGCAGCTGGCCGCGGTGCAGCAGGTAGGCGGCGCCGGTCAGCCAGGTTGCGGCAGCGCCCCAGCGGAACCACCAGAGCGCGCGCGGCGCGACATACTTGGTGATTCCCGCGCCGCCCGGTCCGCCTTCGTCGCCGGCGGCCTCGCCCAGGGCGGGAACCTGCACGAAGTTGAAGTAGTAGAGAAGGCCAATCCACGTGATCCCGGCCAGAACATGCAGCCAGATGATCGCGGACGCGGCATTTGCGAGGGTGTTGTCGCCGGTTGCGAAGACGATTATCAGCGCCAGTACAAAGCCGCCGATGATTGTGCCGGCAACGCTTTTCAAGGGGTTCATTAGGATGCTTCTCCGAAACTTGTCATTGTTGTATCGTTGCGTATCCGGCGTGTTGCCGGGCGCGCCGGGCGGTATTATAGATCAGCCGTTACCTGAAGTCTCGACGCGCCCGTGCCCGCTGCCACACACGAGTCCCGCCACGCAATGTCCCGGTTAAGATCCCGATCCCAGTTTCGCCTGGAGGCCGTTTCGCGCGGCAGCCGGGATCTGTATCCGGCGTCGCCGTGCGTATCCATTTGCACGCTGGACGATGCGGAGAACTGTCTGGGTTGCAGCCGTACGCTTGCAGAGATTACGGGCTGGTCCTCGTTTTCGAAGGAAAAACAATGGCAAATCATCGACGATTTAAAACGCCGAACTGGGCTTTCGGAGGTAGACTAGGCATGCTGCGGCGCACGAGTGCGCGGCTCGCCTCATTACTCGCACTGGGCTTGCTGCTCAGCGCATGTTCGTCGATGATGCTCAGCGGCGGTGGCGGCAGTGTCGGCGTCGGGGGGAGCAGCGGCGGTGTCAGCGCCGGAGGAAGCAGCGGCAGCAAGCCCGGTGCCAGCGAGGAAACAAGCGACAGCGACATTAGCGCCGAGATCAAAAACCGCTACCGTCGCGAGCCGCAGATCGACGTGTTCGATGTCAACATCAGGACGGTCGACGGCACTGTCACCTTGAGCGGCAGGGTGGACAGCTACGAGGCCCGCGATCAGGCTTACCGGCTCGCGCGCCAGACGGAAGGCGTCCGCGCCGTAGTCAATCAGATACGTGTAATGGACAGAAGCAGATAATTTCTAAGGAAGCTTACGATGAGTGACGACATCAACGCCCGGATCCAAGAGCAGCTGGGCTCGCACGACATACTTCTTTACATGAAAGGCTCGCCGGATTTTCCGCAGTGCGGCTTTTCGGGTCAGGCGGTTGCGGCGCTCAACGCGGTCGGCCAGCCTTATGCCTACGTCAATATCTTCGAAGATCAGGAGATCCGCGAAGGGCTGAAGACGTATTCCAACTGGCCCACGTTTCCGCAGCTGTATGTCAAGGGCGAGCTGATCGGCGGTTCGGATATCGTGATCGAGATGTACAACTCCGGCGAACTCAAGACGGTGCTCGACGAGGCGAAAGCGGATACCGCCGAGGCCTGAGCCGCCGTGCGCCGGCTTAGGCTTTGCCGGTCAGCATCTCGTACACGGGCGCGAAGCGGTTCACCACCTCGCAGAACATGTCGGCGGTAATCTCGGCGTCGTAGGCCGCGGAGTGAGCCGCCTCGTCGTCCCAGGCGAAACCGGCGGCCTTGACGGCCCGCGATAACACGGTCTGGCCGAAAGCGACGCCGCACAGAGTCGCCGTATCGAAACAGGAAAACGGATGAAACGGATTGCGCCGGATGCCGGCGCGTTCGATGGCCTGATTTAGAAAGCCAAGATCGAAAGCTGCGTTGTGTCCCACCAGTATCGCCCGGCTGCAGTTGTTTTCCCGTACAGCGCGGCGGACTTCGCGAAACACGCGTCCAAGCGCGTCGCGCTCGTCGATTGCCGGGCGCAAGGGATGGTCCGGGTCGATCCCGTTGACGGCGAGGGACGCGGCTTCGATATTCGCGCCCTCGAACGGCCTCACGTGATAACGGACGGTCTCCTTGCGTTTGAG
>JBCBSC010000053.1:0-8213 GCA_039819385.1 Pseudomonadota bacterium
AGTTTGCCGACGCTGATCGCCATGCCTCCTGCACCCTGGTCTCCAATACCCAGTATGGCTTCGTTGTCCGTGACGACTATTAGCCGGACGTCGGCAAACGGCGCCGCCCGCCGGAGTACCTTGGCCACGCGCCCGCGATACGCGGGCGTAATGAACACGCCGCGCCCGCGCCTGAACACCTTGGAGTAGTGCTGCGACGCCTTGCCGACGGTCGGGGTGTACACGATCGGCATAATCTCCTCGAGATGGCGTTTGAGCAGCCGGTAGAACAGCACCTCGTTGCGATCCTGCAGCATGCCGAGGCTAATGTTGCGGCCCACGCTGTCCGGGTTGAAGAAAATGGACTTGTAGATACGCTCGGCCTGGGTGTCGATATCGTTGTACTCGGCCGGGAGCAATCCCTCGATACCCAGTCGCCGCCGCTCTTCGCTACTAAACCCGGTGCCTTTGTTGTACAGCGGGTAGCGAAGCAGGTCGGGGCCGCACTTGTCGACGATGAGGCGGTCGCCCTGCGGCCGCTTTTCCAGTCTGAACTGCTCCATCGGTGCCCCTTCTGCTGTATTGGGTCTCGCGGAACAAGACCGGAAGACCCGCTCGAAAATTACGACGCCGTCGATTCAGAGCGGAACTTGCGCCGCCTCGAGGCCAGACCTGCTCAAGCTCAGACCGAGACCGCCGATAGTGGGAACGTTAAGGGATTATGCGAAGGATCGCCAATGCGGCCGGACAAGCTTGCTGCCTACCTCGATGTGGGTACCGTATCGGTGTTCGCCCGACAGATCGTCGACGCGGTCGACGGCATAGCAAGCCTCGCCATTCATAACCGCAGCGGGCAACTGCTGTGGGCGGGTCCGGAACAGGATGCGGCCGCTGCCTGGCCAGGCCGCCGGCTCCCGCGCCAGCAGATTCCGGAGCACGGGTACGCAGAGGTCGTGGATGGTCACGCCATACACTTTTTTCCGCTTGTGCTCGACAAGACCGGGACCGGCAGCGAGCATGTCGCGACGCTCAGCCTCGTTCTCGACCGAACGGTACGCTCGAATCATGAGCAGCTCAGAGGCAGGGTCCAACCCTTCACTGCCTGCATTGAGCGGCAGATGGCGATCAACACCGAGCTATCCTCGCTGCGCCGTCTCTCGCGGGAAGACCAGAAAGGCATCCGCCTGCTGATGGACATGGACCGGCTGGACGGCTGCGCGGGACCCAAAGAAATTCTGTACTCGGTTCTCGAAATGGCGGGCGACCACTACGGCGCGAGCATGGCCGCCATTGTCCTCCCCAAGCTCGGCATCCAGGAAACCATGCCCGCGACCCTGCTCGAGGATGAACAAACGGCCCGGCCCGTCATGAGTACGCTCGGCGCGATGCTGTCCAATGCAAGGCTGCATCGCCAGGTCCTGCTGTCGGACACGAACTTGAAGATCGAACCGATTCCGGGTCTCGGCAACAAACAGCCGCGGATTCTTTGTGCGCCCGTCATCAACATGCGCGACGAGGTCATCGGGATTTTTGTCCTGCTCGCAGAACGGCCGTTCAGCAAACCCGAGGTTCGGCTGGCACGGGCGATAACCGCAAAGATCAACAGCCTCGTGCGTACGGCGGACGAACTCTCCGCACAACATCAATCCCGCCGGGGGCTGCTGGGCCATGCGCAGAGCGTCATCGAGCGCAGTGCGAACGGCCGCCACGCAATGCTGTACGTCGACATCGACAAGCTGCACGTGGTCAATGAATCGTACGGTCATATCGCAGGCGACAGCGTCATCCAGGCCGTGAGCCGGATCGTCGCTGACCTCTGCGGCAGCAAAGACACGCTTTGCCATTTGGGCAGCGACCTGTTCGCGGTTTTCCTTCACGACGCCGACGAAAGCCGGTCGAGCACCTGGGCGGGTACGCTGCTGGAAGCCATTGCGAACGAGACGGTGACACACGACGGTCTGAGCTTGCAGGTCACGGCGAGCATTGGCATCGCGCTTGTACCGGAGACAGCCGACAGCGCCGCAACCGCTCTGTCCACTGCGGAAGTCGCAACGCGCTCCGCGAAAAGCCGCGGCGGGAATCAGGTGCTGGTGTTTCGCGACGTCGATGCCAGCGTCGTTCAACGGCGTAGCGATCTGGAGCAGGTCAGCGAGCTGCAGGCCGCTCTCATCGACAATCGCTTCGAACTGTTCGCGCAACCCATATACCCGCTGAACGATGAAGAGAACAGCTTTCGTTTCGAAATTCTGCTGCGCATGCGCAGTCTCGACGGCAGCCTGCTGCCGCCCGACAAGTTTCTCTCGGCGGCCGAACGCTACCGGTTAATGACCGCCATCGACCGCTGGGTCATACGTCACACGCTCCACACGTTGTCCGAAGCCGACAACCTGCTCGAAGTCTGCCTCGGCAGCTTCAGCATCAACCTGTCTGCCCAGTCGCTCGTGGACGAGGGCTTCCTGGAGTTTGTTGTCGATCGAATACGTGAAAGCGGCGTCCCGCCGGACGCCCTGGTATTCGAGATTACCGAGACAGCGGTGGTTCGTCACATGGAGAAGGCGCAGCGTTGTATCAAGCAGCTTCGACGACTGGGCTGCCGCGTGGCACTCGACGATTTCGGCACCGGATATTGCTCGTTCGCCTATCTCAAAAACCTGCCCGTGCAATACCTCAAAATCGACGGCGTGTTCATAAGAGACCTTCTCGAAAACCCGCTGTCGGAGGCCATTGTGGTATCGATGACCCGGATAGCCAAGGTCATGCGTGCCATGACGGTCGCCGAGCACGTCGAATCCGAACTCATCATGCAGCGCCTGAGACACTACGGCGTAGATTTTGCTCAGGGCTTCGTGATCGGCAGGCCGAAACCGCTTGAGGACGTGCTAAACGAGATGGGGCCGGCGGCGGCGATCCCGTCCACGAGCAAGCAGGCCTGAAGCTCAGCGTGTACTGCTATGCCTTACATGCTCAGCCGCACGCGCATGGGATTGTGGTCGGATGCGCGCGACGCGTAGCTTGTGGCCGTCACCACATACAGGCCGCGAACGTAGACGTGATCGAGAGCCTGGCCGAAGAAGCGCTTGCGCCTGTCCACGGCGAAAGCAACCGGTCTTAGCTCGAGCGCATCCAGGCGCTCATCGACGTGTTTCTGACGGGCAGGACGCCAGGTATTGAAATCGCCCGCGACAATCACTGGCCCGTCGTGGCGCGCGACAACATCGGCCGCCATGCCGAGCTGCCGCTCGAACGCCCGCAAACCCGGCGCAAAATTAATCGCATGGATGTTAACGACAAGTAGGGTCTGATCGCGGCCGAGCAGCGCGTATTCCGTGATCAAAGTCGCTTTAGGCGAACGAATCAATGGCTCCCGGCTGGACAGATTGCACTGCCGCAAGGGCCGCGCAGCGCTCACTGTCATCACGCCGGTCGAACTCTGCCGCGTCGCGTATCCAGGGGCGAAGGCATGCACGCGTTCATCTTTGGCCGCAGCCCAACCCGGATTGCTCAGCGGCGCCTCCTGCAATGTGACGATGTCGGCTTCGCCGGCAAGTCTTGCAAGTTCCGCCGCCCACTTCGCGCGGCCGCCTTTCCCGATATTCCAGTTGAACAGCTCTATGGCGTCCGGGTCGATAACAACCCGATCGGCAGTGGCGGGATCGGTAACGCGAGTCGCACGACCGTCACGGAAAGCGGGAGTCGACAAGCATTCATCGGCGCTGGCCGCGACGAGGTCCGCCGGTACGAACGGCGATACGAGCGCAGTGTCCGGTTGCAGAACGGCGCAACCTTGCAGGCAGAGCAGACAAGCATATATGGCTGCCGCCCGAGAGCAGCTCCGGATGCCGGGGAACCGGGGCGGAATGCGTATTCCCTTCATCCCTCTTGACCGTGTCCCGGCGCGTACCGCACCATCACGTCCCTGCCGCTCCGGACCGTCACCAACAAAGGTTTCCGTTCATGCATAAGACATCCTGCCGATACATTCAACTCTGCATTGCGTACTTCGCGACATCCGTAGCGCTTGCAGCCGAGGAAGATCCTTACCTGTGGCTCGAAAACGTTCAGGGCGAGGACGCACTTGGCTGGGTTCAGGAGCAGAACGAGCGGACCTTTGACGAACTGCGGGACACCGAACTCTTCGAAAAACTCTACAGCGAAGCTTACGCCATACTGACATCGGACGAGCGACTACCTGAGGGCTCGATCATCGGCGAGTACTTCTACAGCTTCTGGCAGGACGAGGTCAACGTCCGCGGCGTATGGCGCCGGGCTCCGCTGGAGGCTTTCCGCCAGGCCAAGGCAGAGTGGGAAACCGTGCTCGACATCGACGAGCTGGAAGGCGCCGAGCACCAGAACTGGGTGTATCAGGGCAACAATTGCCTCGGCGGCACCGATCGCTGCCTGATTGAGCTTTCGCGCGGCGGCAAGGACGAATCGGTGTATCGTGAGTTCTCGCTCAGCGAGAAAACGTTCGTCGATGAAGGTTTCCTCGTTCCGGAAGCCAAGTCGAACGTTGGCTGGATCGACCACGATACTCTGCTCGTGGCAACACGGTGGGAGGACGACGCACTAACCGATTCGGGCTATCCGCTGGAGGTTCGTATCCTCGAACGCGGCGCGCCGCTCGCAGAAGCTTCGACCGCGTTTCGCGGCGACAGTGTCGATACGCTGCTGGCCCCCGCCGTGTACCACAACGACGACCGGCACTATCCGTTTGTGATCCGGCTGTTCGCCGACTGGAACGAGCGCGAGCTGCGGCCGGTACACGATGGCAAGGCGCAACAGGCCCTGCCGTTGCCGCTGCGGTTCAACCCGCACGGTGTGCTGCAAGGCAAGCTGATAGTGTCGCTCGAAGAGGACTGGGAGCACTCCGGGCAACGCTTCCAGTCGGGCGACGTGATCGCCTACGACCTCGCAGCCGGCAGTGCAGAACGCGTATTCGCTCCCAGCGAACGTCAGGCCGTGCAGGATATTCGCTTGTTTTCCAATGGACTGTTCGTGTCCTTGCTCGACAACGTCGTGGGCCGCGTCAAGCGGCTGACGATCACGGAAGACGGTTTCGCAAGCGCCGACATTGCGCTGCCGGACAATGGCGTCGTCTCGATCGAAGCCAGCAGCAGCCGCCGGGAAGACGCTTTCGTGAGCTACGAAAGCGCGGTCCAGCCCACGACGCTGTACCACGTCGCGGCCGACGACACGCTGACGCCGGTCGCCGCACTGCCGGAAATGTACGACGCGGGCAACGCGGTCATCGAGCAACGCTTCGCGCAGAGCGCCGACGGCACACGAATTCCGTACTTCCTGATCGGCGATCGCGACGTCCTGCAACGAGGCGACGCACCCACAATTCTCTACGGTTACGGCGGCTTTACCATTCCGATACTCCCGGTGTACTACGCGAATCCCTCGCGCCCGCAACACGGAGCGCTTGCGGGCAGAATGTGGCTGTCCCGCGGCGGCGTGCTCGCAATTGCCAACCTTCGCGGCGGCGGCGAGTTCGGGCCGGATTGGCACCAGGCCGCGCTGCGGGAAAACCGGCAGCGCGCCTATGACGACTATTTTGCGATCGCGGAAGACCTTATCGAGCGCGGAGTGACGTCGTCCGACAAGCTCGGCGCGCTCGGCCGCTCCAACGGGGGCCTTCTGCTCGGCGTCGCCCTTACGCAGCGGCCGGATTTGTTCGCGGCGCTCGACATTGGCGTGCCGCTACTCGACATGATCCGCTATAACAAGCTGCTCGCCGGCGCGAGCTGGATGGGCGAGTACGGCAACCCCGACGTTCCCGAAGACCGGGAATTCATCGAACGTTATTCGCCTTACCAGAACCTCGAGGAAGGTGTCGAGTACCCGAAAGTGCTGTTTTACACGTCCACGCTCGACGACCGCGTACACCCGGGACATGCCCGCAAGATGGCTGCAAAACTCGCGGGTCTCGGCCAGCAATTCTTCTATTACGAGAATATCGAGGGTGGGCACGGCGGTACGGCCAATCAGGACCAGCTCGCGATGCGGACGGCGCTCGAATACGCATATTTCGTCCGGATGCTAATGCCTGGCGTTTGGGACAGCCAGTAGCCCGGCTTGAACAGTTCGCGCCTTGCGCGGATGATGGGCGAGTGAGAGGCGTATGCAGCAGTTAGAACAGATTGTCGCGCTCGTGCGCGAGTGGCTTGCGCCGCTGATCGGGTTTTTCTCGAGCACTGACACCTTGATTCAGATCGGGATAGTCGTAACGCTATTCGTCCCGGCGCTGCTCGTTTCGCGCATCGTCGAACCGCGGCTCGAGAAGCAGGCGCGCCGAATCAAGGGCATGCCCGGACTGCTGCGAATCGTCGTTGCCTTCCTGAGGCGCTCCGAATGGCTGTTTTTTGTTGCCCTCCTCGCTCTCGCAAACGTCGTCGTTCGCGTGATCGGCTGGCCTGCGCAGAGCTATCTGCTGCACATCGCCATGGTGCTCGCGGGCTCATGGTTCGCGATTTCGGTTATCTCACACGTCATTCGTAGTCGCGCCGTGCGCACGGTGTTCGCGTGGCTCGCCTGGATCTACGTCGCTGCGGCCGTCCTCGGTATCGTCGACGATATCGCCGGCCTCCTCGATGGCGCCGGCTTCGACGTAGGCGACGGCCGGATTTCGGTACTTACGGTACTCAAGACCGGCCTGGTCCTCGGCCTGCTCGTCTGGGCGGCCTACGCCATCGGCAACTTCCTCGATCGCCGCATACAGGGCATCGACGAACTCACTCCGTCCCTGCGGGTCCTGCTCGGCAAGATCGTACGTATCGGCCTGGTTTTTCTGGCCGGCCTCGTCACGCTGCAAAGCTTCGACATCGACCTGACGGCGCTGACCGTTCTCTCGGGTGCAGTTGGCGTCGGTATTGGCTTTGGTCTGCAGAAGGTAGTCTCGAACTTCATCTCCGGCATCATTATCCTGCTGGATCAGTCGATCAAGCCCGGCGACACCATATCGCTCGGCGACACGTTCGGCTGGATTCGGGAACTGCGGGCGCGGTTCGTCTCTGTCGTCACGCGCGACGGCCGGGAGTTTTTGATACCGAACGAAGACTTCATCACCCGCGAGGTCATCAACTGGTCGTTCTCGGATAAGTACGTGCGCCTCGACGTCGACTTCGGCGTTGCCTATGACTCGAACCCGCACGACGTCATTCGTCTCGCGATAGAAGCAGCCGGATCCGTCGACCGGGTGGACGATCGCCGCAATAAGCCGGTGTGCTGGATGACCGAGTTCGGCGACTCGTCGCTGAACTTCAAACTCCGCTTCTGGATCGACGATCCGCAGCAGGGGCTCACCAACATTCGCGGCAAGGTGCTGCTGGCATTGTGGGACAACTTCAAGGAAAACGATATCGGCATACCGTTCCCGCACCGGGAGATTATCTTCCGCAACCCTCTCGACACGAAACCCGCACCCGAGTGAACGCGGCCCGGCTAACGCTCCGAAGCTCATACCAGGCGCTGCGATAGCGGCTACAATACCGGCAACAACAATTACTTCCGACCTGGGGCGGGCCGTTCCGGTCCAGGATCGGAAACGAGGGCTTGATGATGTTCAGATTCGTACGCCTCCTGGGTCTCTTGACGCTGTGTATCCCTTTTCACCTTGCCGCGGATGAAGACGACGAGCCGGGCTTCAACGAAACGACGTTCAAGGGACTCGAATTGCGCAGCGTCGGTCCCGCCTTCATGTCGGGGCGCATCGCCGATATTGCGGTCGATCCCAACGATCGCAGCGTCTGGTACGTGGGCGTGGGCAGCGGCGGCATTTTCAAGACCGTTAACGCCGGTACCACCTGGGAGCCCATCTTCGAGGACGAGGACTCCTATTCCATCGGCTGCATTACGATCGACCCCAACGACTCCAACGTCATCTGGGTAGGCACGGGCGAAAACATCAGCGGACGGCACGTCGGCTACGGCTCCGGGATATACCGCTCGCGGGACGGCGGCCAGAACTGGGAAAACATGGGTCTCGAGAATTCCGAGCACATCGGGATGATCCGGATCGATCCGCGCGATTCCAACACGCTGTTCGTTGCCGCGCAGGGACCGCTGTGGTCGGGCGGCGGCGATCGCGGCCTGTACAAGTCCACTGACGGCATACATGACGTCCGGATCGCGTGGATCCATGTGTACTTCCGACACGCCGGTGTACTGGTCGTCGATGTCCGTATTGCCGAGCCCGTCGCCCAGCACCTTGCGCCAGTTCTGCCCGCCGTCAG
>JBCBSC010000054.1:0-8154 GCA_039819385.1 Pseudomonadota bacterium
CCCTTTTCTCGAAAAATAAACCCGGCCCCTTTTCTCGCCCCTTTTCTCCTTAGCCGCTTAACGTCTCTGGATCGAGCCGCGCCACCGAGGCCTTGCCGGCCGTGACCGCCCGGGTCAGACTTTCCGCCTCGGCGAGCGTGTTGTCTGCATAGAAACAGGCGATCTGCCTGTGCGATTCCAGCTCGCCGTCGCGAACGCCCGACTGTTTGGCGGACAGCACGCCGCGCAACAGAAAGTACCCGCCGGCGGTGTTGCCGAACTGCCGCAGGTAAGGCGCGGCGCCCGCCAGTACGTCCTCCTGATCTTCGGGTGCGCGCGTAAGCAGCCACTCGGTGCTCGAAGCCAGCGCGGCCGCTGACGCCTCTAGCTGCCGGCCCGCGCGCGCGAGGCCTTCGTCGCCCTCTGCCTGCGCTTCTTTCGCGAGCCTGGCAATGCTTTCGATGAAGCGTCTCGCCGCCTCGCCCCCGTCACCCTGCAGTTTGCGGCCGACGAGGTCGATCGCCTGAATACCGTTGGTACCCTCGTAAATCGCCGCGATTCGCGCATCGCGCATGTGCTGCGCCGCCCCCGTCTCCTCGACGTAGCCCATGCCGCCGTGCACCTGCACGCCGATGGAAGTCACCTCGTTGGCGCGGTCGGTACTCCAGGCCTTCGAGATCGGGGTCAGCAAACCCTCGAGCGCTGCTGCATCGCGGCGCGCCTGCTCGTCGGGCGCCGTCCGCGCCAGATCGTAAGCCACCGCGTTCGCATAACAGATACCGCGCGCCGCGGCGGTCAGCGACTTCATCGTGTACAACATGCGGCGCACGTCCGGATGTTCGTAGATAAAAATCTGCGCACCGTCCCGGACGCCGGGCGCCCGTCCCTGGCGGCGCTCCTGCGCAAACGCAAGTGCCTGCTGGAAGCTGCGCTCGGCAATCCCGACACCCTGCGTACCGACATCCAATCGCGCCGAGTTCATCATGATGAACATGTTCTTCAAGCCCCGGTTTTCCTCGCCCAGCAGACTGCCGTAGCACTCGCCGGATTCGCCGAAGGCCATTACGCTGGTTGGACTGCCGTGCAGGCCCAGCTTGTGCTCGAGACCGACGCAATACACATCGTTGCGCTCGCCGAGCGAACCGTCTTCGTTAACGTGAAACTTCGGTACCAGAAACATCGAAATGCCGGCCGTACCTTCCGGCGCGTCGGGCAGTCGCGCCAACACCAGGTGCACGATGTTTTCGCCGAGATCGTGCTCCCCGTAGGTAATGTAAATCTTTTGCCCGGTGATCCTGTAGCGGCCGTCGCCCGCCGGTTCCGCCTTGGTTTTGATGTCCGCCAGACTGGAGCCGGCCTGCGGCTCGGTCAGGTTCATGGTTCCGGTCCACTCGCCGCTGACCATCTTCTCCAGAAACAGGCGCTTCTGGGTATCGGTTCCCGCGGCCTTCACGGCCTTGGCGGCGCCGGTCGTCAGCGACGTGCCGATCGCGAACGACATGCAGGCTGCGTTTAGCGAGTCGATCAGCACGACGGCCAGAGTTCCAGGCAGCCCCTGGCCGCCGGCGGATTCCGGAAACGCCAGTGCGTTCCAGCCACCCTCGACATATTGCTCGTACGCCTCGCGAAACCCCGGTGTCGTGATCACGCGATGACCTTCGAGCCGCGCACCGTGCTGGTCGCTGTCCCAATTCAGCGGCGCGAGCACCTGATCGCAGTAGCGGCCCATCTCCTCGAGGATGGCTTCGACGAGTTCGTCGGACAAATCCTCGTACGCGCCCGTCGCGGACAGCGCCTCGAAGCCCGCCATGTGCTTCAGCGCGTGGCGAATATCGCGCACCGGTGTGGAGTAACTCATAGATCCTCGCTTTCTTTGTTGCCGTACCGTCGCGCACAACCAGCGGGTGCACGGGACGGGGACGGACGGAGCATCGGCCCGGCCGCCTGTCTTGATTACCTATTTTAATCGCGATTAGAACTTTGGCGCCAGCGGTCGCCGCGCCGGATATGGGCTACAACACGAGCATTTTCTCGATCTGCATGTCGTGCATCGTGTACGGAATGCCCCCAACCCCCAGGCCGGACTCCCGCAACCCCGCAAACGGCATGACATCGTCGCGGAAGGCCGAGTGCGTATTCACCATAACGGCTGACGCGTCGATACGCCGGTACACCTGCATTGCCAGGTCGATATCCCGAGTAAACACGGCGGCCTGAAACGCCACCGGCAGGCTGTTGGCCTCGGCAATAGCTCCGTCGAGTTCGTCGTAGCCGTAAACACAAACGACCGGACCGAACACCTCCCGGGTACTGATCGTCGCGTCGCGCGGCGGGTTCAGCAGCACGGTCGGCGCGTAGCAACTCTCCGACAGCCGCTCTCCGCCGCAAAGCAATGTCGCGCCATCCGCAACGGCCTCTTCGACCCAGCCCGCAACGCGCTCGACTTCGGCCGTGCGAATGAGCGGGCCAACCTCGGTCGCCGGGTCCTCCGGAGGCCCCACGCGCAGCTGTCGCGCGTGGCCGGCAAGTGCTTCTGCAAACTCGGCGGCACGTTGCGACGGCACGTAAACCCGCTGCACCGACACGCAGACTTGTCCGGCGTGATAGAAACCGCCTTTCTTGACAGCACCCAGCGCCTGTTCCGTATCCCAGGGTTCAGCCAGTATGACCGGCGCAACACCGCCATGCTCCAGCGCGCAGCGAACGCCGGGCGCAAGTTTCGAACGCAGCATCCAGCCAACGCGGGCGGAGCCGATAAACGAGAAGAACCCCAGCCGCGAATCCGTGACCAGGGCCCCGGCCGTGTCGTTGTCGTCGGTTATCAGCGCCTGACACCAGACCTCGGGCAGCCCCGCCTCGTAGAGAATCTCGACGAACGCGAGGCACGACATCGGTGTATCGGCTGCGGGCTTGACGATCACGGGACAGCCGCTGGCAACGGCCGGCGCCACCTGATGGACGATCAGGTTCAAGGGGTGATTGAACGCGCTCACCGCCGCGACTACGCCAATCGGTTCTTTCTGCGTAAAGCCGGTCTTGCCCTGGGTCGCCGGTGTGGTGCCCAGAGGTATGACGGTGCCGGCGTGACCGCGCAGGGTTTCCGCCGCGAGATGCATGCCGTCGATCGCACGCAGAACCTCGGCCTTCGAATCGTCGTAAGGCTTGCCGCCCTCACTCGCCGCCAGCAGGGTCAGTTCGTCAACCCTCGATGCCATGATCGACGCGGCGCGCAGCAGTATGTCGACACGCGCATACACGGGCAGCCACTGGCTGCGATCGCGGAATACCGCGTGGGCGGCGCCGAGCGCATCGTTGACGTGTTCGGAACCCGCCGTCGGCAGCCGGCCGAGTTCGCGGCCGTCGTACGGCGAGCGCACGATCAGCTCGCCGATTGCGGGCCGGCCGCTCTGCAGCCTTAGATGTGACACGTAATCTCTCCGAGCTTCTTCGTCAGTATCGGGTTCTCGCGATAATCGATCGGCACGACGACGAGGCTAGGCCCCTCCTCGTCGAATGCACCGTCGAGCGTCTTCGCGAGATCGCGCGACTTCGCAACAAGGTGGCCGTGCCAGCCGAACGCGTCGGCCAGCTTCAGCCAGTCCGGGTTGCCGAACGACAGATCCGTGTGCTGACCGAAATGCGTCTCCTGTTTCCACGCGATCAGGCCGTAGGCGTTATCGGCCCAGACCATCACCACGATGTTGCTGTTGAGGCGCCTTGCCGTCTCCATCTCCTGACCGTTCATGAGAAAACCGGCATCACCCGCGATGGCCAGAATCCGCCGCTCGGGGAACACGAGGTTCGCGGCAACGGCGCCCGGCAGTGCAAAGCCCATCGAGCAGAAGCCGTTGGGTATCAGGCAGGTATTGGGCTCATGGCACTGGTAGTGACGCGCGATCCACATCTTGTGGGCACCCACGTCCGACAGCAGTATGTCCTCAGGACCCATCACGGCGCGCGCATCCCACAGCGCTTTCTGCGGCCGGATTGTCCCGCTCGTGTCATCGTCGCCGTGTTCCGCAAAATCGGCCGCCATTTCCTTACGCACGCGCCGCTGCAGCGACAGGTCGTAATCCGGAACTCCGTCCCTGTCGATGCGTTCGTTCAGCATCCACAAGGTATGCGCGAGATCGCCGACTAGCTCCGTCTCCGGGTGATAGTGCGCGTCGATTTCGGCTGGCAGGAAATCGGCGTGCAAGATGGTCTTGTCGCGATTGCCGTTCCAGAGCTGCGGATGGTATTCGACCATGTCGAAACCGAGCGTAATCACGAGGTCGGCGTCGTCGATCGCCTGGTTGACGCGGTCCTTGCTGCCGAGTCCTACCGTGTACAAACAGTATTCGGCGTCCATGTCGACCGAGCCTTTGGCCATGAAGGTGCTAATGACGCCAATACCGGTCTTCTCGCAGAGCAGCCGCAACTGTTTGCTGGCGCGGCGCCGTATGCAGCCGTTGCCGGCGATAATCACCGGCCGCTTCGCCGACCGGATCATGGCAAAAGCCTGATCGACGATCTTGTCATCGGGCACCGAGCGGCGAAAACGCCGCGGTGTCATGGGCGTCGTGCCTGCCTGCATAGCAGCCACGTCTTCCGGCAGCTCGATATGCACGGCGCCCGGCTTTTCGGTCCGGGCGAGCCGCACGGCCTTGCGCACGATCTCGGGGATCGTGTCGGGGTGCAGAATGGTCGTCGCCCATTTGGTCACGGGTTTGAACATCCCGACAACATCCATGATCTGATGCGATTCCTTGTGCAGGCGGTCGGTGGAGCCCTGGCCGGTCAGCACCAGCATTGGTGCGCGGTCCATATTCGAGTCGGCGACGCCAGTAATGAGGTTGGTGGCGCCGGGCCCGAGCGTGCCGAGCGCACCCGCAGGGTTGCCCGTGAGCCGGCCGTAGATCTCCGCCATGAACGCCGCGCCCTGCTCATGGCGCGTGAGGATGAACTTGATGCGCGTGGATTTCTCCAGCGAGATCATGAAGTCGGCGTTCTCCTCGCCGGGAACTCCGAAGATGTACTCGATGCCTTCTTCCTCGAGACACTTGACCAGCAGGTCGGATGCTTTCACGCCGTTCTCCTCTTGTGTGTTCGTTCAGTGACGATTCTATTTAGGTCCGTTCGCACTATGCGGTCTGTCGAGCCATCATTGACCCGACGGGTCGTCTTGCCCGCGCAGTGAGGGTGCGTAGATCTTGTCGCCAATGTGTTTGAAATATTCGTCGAGCGCGGGAAATGCTCTCCGCAGCTTGCGGAAATCGCGTGCATTGAGCACGAGTACCCGGGCATCGTCGCTCGCAGTCAGAGTTCCCTGCGCCTGTCCGCCATGCGCCGCCAGCCGCTCGCCCCAGTGATCGCCTGGCCCTAACACCCGAACGAAGTCTTCCTGTCCGTCCACACCGGCGACGCGTGACTCAAGATAGCCTTCGAGGACCGTATAAAATCCGTCGACGTACTGCCCGGGCACGGAAATGACATCCCCTTTCGCGTAGCGGCGGGTGATAACGCCGCTCACGTTCTGGTTCGCTATCTGCACAATACTGCGCGGCAGGAAATAGTCGAACATCCAGTTGAGTGCAACCCGCAGCCGCGTCGAAAACCCGGGCAGCATGCCGATATACAGGAACCGCCAGGTCATCCAGGCCAGTAGTCCGGAAAAGTTCACGCCGTAAATCCTGGCCACACCCTTGTAGCTGCCGATGGAAGCCAGGGCGCCTTGCGGAGTAAACGCGAAGGGCCGCGGTTCGCGTCCGTCCAGCACCGCAACGAGGTTCCTGGCAAGACAACGCGCCTCGCGGACCGCGAACTGCGCCGTCGGCGGTGCGAATTGACGGCCGCTATCCTCCGAGCTGTCGTCCAGGGGTATTAGCGCCGCGTCGCCGAGCGCCCAGATATCGTTGGCGCCCTCTGCCCGAAGACAGCGATCGACGGCCAGCTTGCCGCGCTCGAGCGGCAGACCGAGTGACTGGCAAAAGTCGGTCGGCCCGTTACCCGCGGTGGACACCAGCAGGCAGGTTTCGATGCGTTCGCCGCTCGACAGGTACACGGCATTGGTCGTCGCCGAGGTAATCAGGGTGTCGAGAATAATCTCCACGCCGCGCTTCGCGAGTATCGATTCGGCATAACGCCCGAGTTTCGGCGGCAGCTCCGGAAGCAGGCGATCGCCCGCCTGGACGATGACGACCCTAAGGTCCGCAGGGTCGATGTTCGGATAGAAGCGCAGCGTGCGCCGGATCATCTCGCTGACCTCGCCAACCGTCTCGACGCCTGAAAAACCGCCCCCGGCGACGACAAAACAGAGCAGACGCCGCTTGATCTCCGGGTCCCGCGTTACATCGGCGTGCTCCAGCCGCCGGATAATCTTGTTCCTCAACTCATGCGCATCGGCGAGGTTGCGCATGCACAGCGCGTGTTCCGCGAAGCCGGGCGCGATCTCGAGGTTGGTTTTCTGCCCGGCGGCGATGACAAGCTGGTCGTAAGCAACGCTTTGCGGAGTACGAAAACTGCCCTGCAGCAAGTGTACGCGGCGTTGTTCGCGGTCTATTGCCGTGACCGTTCCCATGCGTACGCGGACACCCGGCAACAACTGCCGCAAGGGCGTCACCGCATCCGGCGCACTGATGTTGCCCGACACCACCTCGGGCAGGAGCGGCTGAAATACGAAATAGTTGGTGCTGTTGATCAGCTCGACTTCGACCGACTTCCCGGCATGCCGACGCAGGTAGCGGGCGGTGAACGCGCCGCCGAAACCGCCGCCGACAATGACGATCCTCGGCAGTGACATTAGTCGAGTTCCACGGTGCTGACGATCTCGGGGTAACGCGGCTCCCAGCGCAGCGCCAGCACGCGTTCCTCGATCCGGTCGCTCTTGCCGGCTACCGAATCGGCCACGGCCTGCCGGGCCACGGCAATCGCAACCTCGCGGCAAACCTCGGTGAGCCGGGATACGTCCGGCACCAGCATGTGCTCCTCGAGCTCCTGCGGCGTCAGACTGTCGCCGAGCGCAGCGCCGGCCGCCGCGATCATGGCGTCGGTAATCTCCCGCGCTTCCACGGCGATAGCCCCGAGACCCAGTCCCGGAAACACAAACACGTTGTTCGCCTGACTGATCGACTGCACGCGGCCCTCGAACTCGACGGGGGCAAACGGGCTGCCCGTCGCAACCAGCGCGCGGCCGCCGGTCCACGCCAGCAGGTCTTCGGGTTTCGCTTCGCTGATCGCGGTTGGATTGGACATTGGCAAAATCACGGGCGCCGGCACGTGCTTCGCCATCGCGCGCACCACGTCCTCGTCGAACGACGAAGCCTGACCCGACGCGCCGATCAGCGCCGTGGGCCGATAAGCCGCAACCACATCGACGAGCCGGGCTAGCGCGTCGTCGGCAATCCCGAGCGACGCGACAGCCTCCGCGGACCACGCCAGCTCGCGCTTGTAAGCATCCAGTTCGGGGCGTTGTGCACTAACGACTCCACGGCTGTCCATGACCAGCACCGCACGCTCCAGATCGGCTCCGTCCAGACCGCAGTCCGCTAGCTGCGCCCGGATCTGCCGGGCAATGCCGAGCCCGGCAGCCCCGGCGCCGTAGATCAGGATCCGGCTCCCGGCGAATGCGCTGCCGCTTACCCTGCAGGCGGCGCGCACGCACGCCGCGGCGACGGCGCCGGTACCCTGGATGTCGTCGTTGAACGAGGCCAGGCGGTGCTTGTAGCGATCGAGGATGGCGAGCGCATTGTCCTTGCGGAAGTCTTCCCACTGCACGACGGCACGGGGAAACACCTCTTGGACCGCCTCGACAAACTCGTCCACAAGTTCGTCGTAAGGCGCACCGCGAAGACGGCGCTCACGAAAACCAAGGTAGAGCGGATCGTCGAGCAGCTCCTGATTGTCGGTGCCCACATCGAGGCTGATCGGCAACGTCTGCGACGGGTGAATCTCCGCACCCGCGCAGTAGAGAGCCAGTTTGCCGACGCTGATCGCCATGCCTCCTGCACCCTGGTCTCCAATACCCAGTATGGCTTCGTTGTCCGTGACGACTATTAGCCGGACGTCGGCAAACGGCGCCGCCCGCAGGAGTACCTTGGCCACGCGCCCGCGATACGCGGGCGTAATGAACACGCCGCGCCCGCGCCTGAACACCTTGGAGTAGTGCTGCGACGCCTTGCCGACGGTCGGGGTGTA
>JBCBSC010000055.1:0-7321 GCA_039819385.1 Pseudomonadota bacterium
GCCGCAAGGCAATGTATACGTATTCAGGCAATGAATACGTATGCAGTCCATTGCCCGCCGATAGCGCCGTTCATAAGATGCCCGGCATACACAACAAGTTCAGACCAAGCGGGGGGAAACCAAATGGTCCAGCACAAGCGCAAATCCGCGCAGTCCGTTGCTCGTGAAAAGAGCCTTACACTGAACGTTCGCCGCACGGCCGTATCGCTCGCCGTCGCCGCGGCACTGCCGGGCGCGATGATGCTGCCTCAGGTTGCGGTTGCACAGGACGATGGCGAGGTCGTCGAAGAGGTCGTGGTTACGGGCTTCCGCAGCGCGCTGCGCAATTCGATGCTCATGAAGCAGAACAACGACAGCATCGTGGAGGCCGTGACGGCCGAAGACATCGGCAAGCTGCCCGACGCATCGATTGCGGAATCGCTGGCGCGCCTGCCGGGGCTCACTGCACAGCGTCTGAACGGGCGCGGCCAGCAGATCAGCGTCCGCGGTCTGGGCCCGGATTTCACGACGGCCCTCTTGAACGGCCGCGAGCAGGTCACGACCGGCGATAACCGCGGCGTGGAGTTCGACCAGTATCCCTCCGAGCTTCTTTCGGGCGTTGTCGTCTACAAGACCCCGGACTCGTCGCTGATCGGCGCGGGACTGTCCGGTACCGCCAACCTGCAGACCATACGCCCGCTGACGCACGGCAGCCGCATCCTCGCAGGCAGCGCGCGCTACGAGTGGAACGACCTGAGCGCGGTCCCCGGCGCCACCGACGACGGCGCACGCTATTCACTAACCTACGTCGACCAGTTTGCGGACGACACTGTCGGCGTTGCGCTCGGTGTCGCACACATGGGTAACCCGAATCAGGAGGAGCGTTTCGAGGCCTGGGGTTATGCCGACGGGCCGGACGGCTCCAACGTGATTGGCGGCGCCAAGCCCTTCCTGCGCTCGGGCGAACTCGATCGCACCGGTGTGATCGGCACGCTGGAATTCATGCCCACCGAGCGGCTGACCACTTCGGTCGACGTGTTTTACTCGGAATTCGAGGAAAACCAGCAGCTCAAGGGTATTGAGGTGCCGCTGCAGTGGGGCGGTCATCCGCTGTCCAACGAAACCATCGACAATGGCCTGGTTACGAGCGGTCAGTACAGCGACGTGGTTTTCGTCGCCCGCAACGACATCCTGCGCCGCGAATCGGAGCTTCTGTCCGCCGGTTGGAACATCAATTTCGACCTGAGCGAAAACTGGGTCATGAGCGCCGACCTGAGCACGTCGCGGGTTGACCGGACCGACACCGATCGCGAGTCGTACACGGGAACCGGCTACAACGGCAACGGCGCAACCGGCGATACGACGTTCCGCATGACCGGCAGCGGTGCCGTATTCAATTCGTCGCTCGGTTTCGACGATCCGAATCAGCTGGTGCTTACCGACCCGCGCGGCTGGGGCGGCAGCAACGTACAGGCCGGCTACCAGAAGATTTTCAATATCGAAGACGAGCTGAATCAGCTTGGCCTGGCGCTGGAGCGCGAGTTCAACGGTCCGATCAGCAACATCGAGCTCGGCGTCAACATTGCGAGCCGCGAGAAGACCAAGGACACGGACGAGGCGCTGCTGAACTTCGGCGGTGCAACCGAAGCGGCCCTCCCCAACAGCACTGGCCTTGCGGATCTGTCGTTTGTCGGCCTCGGCCAGCTGGTTACCTACGATCCGCTGTCGATCGACTACACCCTGCAGCCGAACTTCAACGGCGACATTACGCTCAAGAACTGGTCGGTCGAGGAAGACGTCAATCTGGCCTACATCAAGCTCGGTATCGACACCGAGTGGGGTAGTGTGCCCGTCACCGGCAACGTCGGTATTCAGGTGATGGACGTCGAGCAGAGTTCGACCGCTTTTGCGACCCAGGGCGACGGCGTGACGGGTAACAGCAACACGGGCGGTACCGACTGGACCGAAGTGCTGCCTAGCCTCAACCTGACGTTTGCGCTGGTCAACGACAACTATCTGCGCTTCTCGCTGGCGCGGACCGTTGCGCGGGCGCGCATGGATCAGATGAGGGCGGCGTTTAGCTACGACTTCAATGCCGACAACTTCGACGAGACGGATATTGAAAACAGTCCGTGGAGCGCGAGCGGCGGTAACCCCGAGGTCAAGCCCTGGGTGGCCGACGGGATCGATCTGTCGTACGAGAAGTACTTTGAGGACGGCGCAGGCTATGTCTCGGTCGCCGTGTTCTACAAAGATCTGAAAGAGTTCATCATCGAACAGGATCTGCCCTTCGACTTCACCGGTTTCCCGGCCCCGCTACCGCCCGGAACGCCTATTGGCACCAATCTGGGCTTCATCAACACGCCCATCAACGGGCAGGGCGGTGATATCCAGGGCGTCGAACTCGCCGTGCAGTTCTCGGGCGACCTGATCTCCGATGCCATTCGCAATTTCGGTATCGTCGCAAATTACTCGCACACGACGAGTTCCGTGAAGGCCGACGGGATCAACGAGATCAAGATTCCCGGACTCTCGGAGGACGTGGCGAACGTCACGGGCTACTACGAGAACGAGAACTTCTCGGTCCGCGTGAGCAATCGTTACCGCTCCGAGTTTCTGGGCGAGGTTGCCGGCTTCGGCGGAGACCGCAACTTCCGGACCATCAAGTCCGAGTCGGTACTCGACGCGCAGATCGGCTACATCTTCGGCGGCCGCCTGGAAGGCCTGACGGTCATGCTGCAGGGCTTCAACCTGAGCGACGAGCCGCTGGGATCGTTCGACAACGAGGACGAGCGCTTTGTCCGCGACAACCAGCGCTACGGACGCTCGTACATGATCGGTGTGTCCTACCGGGTTGAGTAGACGCTCGATACCGGCGGCTGAACTGAAGGCAGCCGCCTGAGAAAAGGGGCCGTGAGAAAAGGGGCCGGGTTTATTTTTTCAAAAGGGGCCGGGTTTATTTTTTCCGAAACAAGATAAACTCGATGTGTCTCAGCACTAAAAAATAAACCCGGCCCCTTTTCTCGCCTTTTCTCGGACCCCTTTTCTTATGGAGCGCATACAGAAGCTAGTCGTCGTAGGCGGGGGAACGGCCGGCTGGATGGCGGCCGCCGTGCTGTCGCGGGCGCTGGGGCCGCTCGTGCGCATCGAGCTGGTCGAGTCCGAGCAGATCGGGATCGTCGGCGTCGGCGAGGCCACGATCCCGCAGATTCATCTGCTGCTGAATCTTTTAGGCATCGAAGAACACGACTTTCTGCGGCATACGCAAGGCTCGATGAAGCTCGGCATCCAGTTCGTGGACTGGGCGCGGCTGGGCGATGCGTATATTCACGACTTCGGCCGGCCGGGCCGTTCTCTCGGCATGCTGGGTTTCCATCACTACTGGCTGCGGGCGAGGGCGGAGGGTATCGGCGACGATCTGCCGGCGTATTCGCTCAACGCCGTTGCGGCGGCGGCGAACCGCTATGACAAGGTCGATGCGATCGGTAACACGGGTATCGTCGGCCTGGAGCACGCGTTTCACTTCGATGCATCGCTCGTGGCCAAGTACCTGCGGAAGATCAGCGAGGCAAACGGTGTCGTCCGCACCGAAGGCAAGATCGTCGATTTTGCGCTCGATCCGGAAAGCGGCTTCGTGCGTTCGGTCAACCTGGAATCCGGCGCGGCCGTCGAGGGCGAACTCTTCATCGACTGTTCTGGCTTCCGCGGTTTGCTGATCGAACAGGCGCTCGAGACGGGCTACGACGACTGGACCCACTGGCTGCCCTGCGACCGGGCCATGGCCGTGCCCTGCGAGTCGGTGGAACCGTTAACGCCGTACACGCTGTCAACCGCGAGACAGGCAGGCTGGCAGTGGCGGATTCCGCTGCAGCACCGGATCGGCAACGGCCACGTGTACTCGAGTGCGTACATGTCGGACGACGAGGCGGCCGGCACGCTGCTCGACAATCTCGACGGCAAGGCCCTGGCGGAGCCCAGGCCGCTGCGCTTTACGACGGGCCGCCGGAAACGCTTCTGGAACGGGAACGTGGTTGCACTCGGGCTTGCCAGCGGTTTTCTCGAGCCGCTCGAATCGACGAGTATTCATCTTGCGCAGTCCGGCTTGAGCCGTCTCATTACTCTGTTTCCCGACGGCGGTTTCGATCGGACAGGCATTGACGAATACAACCGGCAGTGCGCCTATGAGTTCGAGCGCGTCCGCGATTTCATTATTCTCCATTACCACGCCAACGAGCGCACGGACAGCCAGTTTTGGATCGACCGGCGCGAAATGGCGGTACCGGACTCGCTGCGGGAGCGCCTGGAGCTGTTTCGAAGCACCGGCCGTTTCGTCGATGACGCGGAGGATCTGTTCAAGGAATCCTCATGGCTGCAGGTCATGCTGGGGCAGCGGGTTACGCCCGCCGTTTACCACCCCATGGCGGATGTCGTCAGTAAGGAGCAGCTTGCGGAGTTTCTGGACGGCATTCACAAGCTGATCGAGCGGCGTGCCGAAAGCCTGCCGGATCATCGCGCGTATTTGGACAAGCACTGTCCGGCCATTGCCGGCACCTGAGGTGAGGGAAGGCTACTGCATCGAATGCAGGCCGATCATATTGCCTTCCGAGTCCTTGGCCAGCGCGACAAAACCGTGCTCGCCAATCGACATCTTCTCGCGCAGCAGTTCGCCGCCCGCGTCGTTTACGCGGCCCGCTTCAACGGCGCAATCGCTGCAGGAGAAATAGACCAGCGTGCTGTTGTTGCCCGCCGGCATGTCCGCGTGGTGTGCCAGCGTGCCCGTGGCGCCGGGCGTTTCGGTGTTCCTCGGAAACGACCACATCTCTATGTCGCCGCTGCGCAGGTGGTCGAGCTTGAGTGCCAGAACCGTCTCGTAGAACGATTTGGCGCGTGTCATGTCGTTGACGTAGATTTCGAACCAGCCAACCGGGTTTTTTGCCATTTCGGATTCCCCTCCATCGCGCTTGTTCGCGAGTTCTTGTTGTCTCGATGCGGGCCTGAGTGCCGAGCCTACTCCGGTTGCATCAGGAATTCGAGCGGGGTCCAGGAAAGGGGCCAGGTTCATTTTCTCTAAGAAAGTAGACCCTTTTTTTGATTCCGTACTACGTTGTTCGTGAGAACTCCTGGTGTACCTGTCCACGATTGCGCACGATTAGCTGTCCCTTCTTGGCAAGTACGGATTCTGCCCGTCAGACCAAGCATCTCCGTACACCCCGATGGTTTCTTGACCTGGGTTTATTCTTTTCTCGATTACCTCGAACCTTAAAGACAGTCGAACTTCTTCTGCTGCCTTTTTCAGAAGATAGAGAAGCGCTGTTTGCCTGGCGTCACAACCGGAGGAGAAGACTCCGTAAATGGTCTTCTGCCCGACGATCCTAACGCCAGCAAAAGTTGATCGCTCGATGGATGGTTGAAGCGTCTCGACAAGCTCACTATTCGCAGCTCGTATATCCGCAGCATCATAATTGGTCGGGTAAGAAATATGGGCTCCTGCAATGCAATCAGCACGTATCCCAATTACAAAACAACTTGTTGAATATACAGCTACCAGCCTCGCCGATTGAGGACTAATTTGGCTACAACTGTGCCTGTCTACGTTAGTTCGTTAGTTACGTTCTTGCAGGAAAGGTTGCTGTTCCTTGTTGGATAGACGCTATCGTGTATCGAACGATAGTTCCCAGCACGGGGCCGCAGTTGCGTTTGAGCCTGAATCGTGCATGACAATTTTTTCCACTAAAACAAGCCCTACTCCAGATTTTTTTGGCACTTCGAAAGAACCAACAATAAATCCGTACCCGGCCCCACAACTGCGGTAAATCTCATCAATCTCCTCCGTGGCCGCGACCAACTGAATACCATAGTGCTTGCTCCGCCTGCTCGCGGTTTCACTCGAGATAAAGACCCAAAGATCACTGGATTCCTTTTCCGAAAAGTACCCGTGTAGCATGATCCTCTTATTTAGAAACCTCTCACTTTGATACCGTAGATCAAGAATCGAAGTCGAAAACGGACTTTGTGCTTTGGTAGGCAGACTACCAAAGAGGAATCCCAAGCAAAGAACACTGCTACAAAGCATGTTCTTGAAAGTCAGTCTGGACAATTGCCTTCTCCGCTTATAACGACGCACCTGTCCCCGCCTCGCAATAGATACACATCCCTAGGGCTGAAAATAGTTGCGAAATTTGGTCGAGACCCCCTAAATGTAGTAGGTATACGGCGCGTTCTAACGTTGGTAGTAACATAGTATAAAGGAACTTGAGCTTCTTCAGCTATCTCTCTATATTCGAAGAACTCATCTGAACGAATTATATCGCTGGGTGACACAACCACCCAAGCGACTACCTTTCCTGCTCGCTCACCACCGAAGCCCTGCCCCGAAACAGTTGTACCGGATGATTCGTTCGGCCTGGTTGAATCGTATCCATCTGAAGTCCTTATGATGTAAAGCCCCGCTCTGTTTTGTACAGAATCCAGATCGCGAGACTGAAGATTCTTGTAACGAATCAACTTCCCTATTGCCCGCTGGAGTTCCGTTTCAAATCGCTCATTCTCCTCACTAAGCGCCTCATCCGTCTCACTACCTTCGGTCGTGGATACCATCCGCGTCGACCGAGTCTCCACCCGCCGATTGATGAGCTCAACATTGTCGATCTCTATCCTCAGGATGCGATCGATCAACGCCGGTAGCCCATACCGATCATTCCCGCCAGGAATCCCACGACCGAATCCACCACCGAACACGCGCGGCCAAAAGATATCCTCCGACGATCCCAAACGCCGTTCTTCAAATATCGTAACGCTGATGCGTGTCGACGGGACACCGTAAGACGTCGATCCACCCGACGGCCCGCCGTTCGAGTCGTTCATGTTCAAACACACCGGCGACGCTGCACAGATATCTCCAGCACTTGACGGCTGTCTTATGTACCCACTCGGATCCGTGTAACTCATCGGGCTGTTCATCACGTAGGCATAACGGTTCCAGCTCTGGCTGTAGTCCGGCGCTTGCACAATCGGATCGGCACTCAGGAACCGACCGATCTCAGGATCGTAAACGCGGCCGTTCATGTGAATGAGGCCCGTGCGGTCCAGCATCTCGTGATCCGTGTAGCCACGCTCAGCGGGTTCGTCACCACCGTCGGCAATCGCCTTCTTCTCCGCCGCCGTCAGCTCGCGGCTCCAGTCGGTGGCGCGGCGACCGCCGAACGGATCGTAGCCACGCTGGTCGACCGCCGTGCCGGCGCTGCTGGACGTCACTTCGATAGAGCCCAGGTGATCCCGGTGCAGGTACTCGATCGCGTCGGTCGACACGTCGCTCCAGTTGGTGCGCCGTATGTGCATCGCC
>JBCBSC010000056.1:0-3368 GCA_039819385.1 Pseudomonadota bacterium
CGACCTTCGTCGAGGTGTTCGCGCAGGCGCCCGAGCTGCTCGACTTTGTCATGCAGCAGTTTTACGGCCGCATATTTTTCGGCGGACGCGTTGACGAACGCTACAAGCAGCTTGCGCGACTACGTCTTTCACAGGTCCACGGTTGCAGGACGTGCAACAAGCAGAACGTGCCGGGCGCGCGCAACAGCGGCTTCAGCGACGAGCAGATTGCAGCCATGGAGGCGCCGACGGCTGCGCTCTTCGACGCGGCGGAGCTTGCCGTCCTCGAGTACGCGGAGCAGATGGCGCTGACGAATCACGATGGTAAGGTCGACGCGGGTCTGTACGCGCGTTTATCCGCGCATTTCAGCGACGCCGAGATTTGCGAGCTGGGGACGGTGATGGCCGTGATCGGCGGTATGGCGAAGCTGTCGTTTGTGCTCGATCTCGTCGAGCGCGAAGACTACTGCGTGTTTGCAGCCTGAGCGGGCCGCCTTTCGACGTAGTTTGTGCTCGTGCAGTAGAACAGTTCTTCGTCGTTCTGGTTGACTAGCGCGTAGCGGTACACGACGACGCCGCGGTCGGGTTTGCTCTCCGACGGGCGCTTGGAGAGTAGCTCGGTACGCGCACGCACTGAATCGCCCGCCCGCATGGGCTTGTTCCAGCGCAGGTCGTCCCAGCTTATCCCGCACACCCAGCGGACGTCGCCGCTAATCTCATGATCGCGCTGACGCCAGACCGCGAGAATGTGAATGCCGCTCGCCACTACCTCGCCGAATTGCGGGTGATCCTTTGCAGCGCCCGGGTCGACATGAAAATACTGCGGGTCGTAGCGGCTCGCAAACTCTACGATCTCGGCTTCGCTAACGATCTGTGCGCTCGACTCCGCAAACTCGCCGGGCTCGAGGTCCTCGAAGTAACGTGAGGGTTCGACCACGGTTTATGCCGCCTCGACGCGGTAGCCGCTACGCGGAAAATGCACGGCGTTCGTGCCGAGGTCCGCTGTTTCCCGTTCGATCGTGATCCGGCGCGTATCGAGTGCAGTGAGCCTTCCCGCAACGGGGTCGAAACCGTAGTCGTCCGGCACGACCGTAACGAAGTCTCCGGTTTTGAAGTCGTGAAACGGGTTCGCGGCCACGCCCGCGGCCGGGTCGGGACTCGCGGCTTTTGCAATGTCATGCGCCGCGCCTGCATCGGTGTCGCTGCGTTCGCCGCGGCCTACCGCGTCCATGTGCTTGGACCAGCGGTTGATGGCGGGGAAAGGCTCGAGGAGTTCCGCTGCGCGAGGGATGTTCGTATTGGCCATCCACACTGAAAAGAAGGCCTGGATATCGATCCAGGAAGGCTGATCGCCGCCAAGGTACGGCGTGGTCAGAGAGTTGAGTTCGTCCTCGAGGAGCTGCGCCTGCGCCTGGAACTGTGCATAACAGTGCGGCATCTGGCTTGACATATCGCCGAAGTCCATGAAGTTGAAGAACTTGAAGCGGTCGTCGAGAATCTCCTGAGGAATACCCTCGTTTTCGCCCATGGACAGGCCCGCCCCCGGTTCGAAGAAGGCCTTGTCGCTCCACCGCGCGAGCGCGTAGGAGAGGCCAGGGTGTCCGGCGGGGAACAGGCTCGGCTCGGGGAAACGCAGCTCGAGTTCGCGCGCGATCAGCGATGTGTCGCAGTAGACATCCGCGCCGATCTGCAGAACCGGTGCTTTACGATAGCCCCCTGTCAGCAGCGTGAGGTCCGGCTTGGGCATGATCATCGGCACCTGAACGGAGGACCAGCTGAGCTTCTTGAGGCCGAACACGAGGCGGATTTTCTCTGCGAACGGCGACGGATCGTGGTGGTGCAGGATGAGTTGCGGCATGGCCGGGCTCTGGCGATTCAAACACGGCAACATTAAGCCGGGCGGTCAAGAAAAAAGCAAGCTGTCCTGTTTTTTTTATTCGAGCGAAACGGTATTATCGTGGAATCCCAAACCGGCTGGAGGCGCACACCATGGCAGCGAAGTTTGAGTACACGGGCCCGGTCAATCCGGAGGCTCCGAAAGACTCCCTCGAAGCAAAACCTCCCTACATCGATCATGGCGTGGGCCGGGTGAGCGCTGAGCGCTATTACGATAGCGATTGGATGCGGCGCGAGTGGGAGCAACTCTGGACCCGGACCTGGCTGATTGCGGGGCCGCGCTGCGATCTCGAAGAGGCCGGCGACTACTTCACCTTCGAGATTGGCCGCGAGTCGATCATCGTCACACTGAACGACAAGGACGAGGTCCGGGCTTTCTACAACGTCTGTCCGCACCGCGGCAACCGCCTGGTTCTGAACGAGATGGGCTCCACGCCGCGCTTCACGTGTTCGTTCCATTCGTGGTGTTTCGATCTCGACGGCCACTGCGAGAAGATCACCGACGAAGAGTCGTTTCGGCCCGGCGCCATCACGGGCCGGCCGAACCTTAAGGATGTGCGCGTCGAAGAGAAGGCGGGTCTCATTTTCGTCAATCTCGATGACGATGCCCCGCCGCTGGCCGAACGTTTCGGCTTGCCGGACGGTTATCTCGAGGCCTATCAACTCGACAAGATGAAAACCGTGCGCCACGTCGTCAGCGAGTGGGGTGCGAACTGGAAGACCGGCGTGGACGCGTTCTACGAGGTCTATCATCTGCATGCGGTGCACCCGCAAACCTCGACCGTCATGGACGATTATGGCACCCAGGTCGACGTCTATCCGCACGGCTTCAGCCGCATGATCGTTCCGCTGGCCAAGAAGAGCCCGCGCGAAGACGACCAGGCTTCGCTGGATCCCGGCCTTGCGTACATGCTGTCCGAGGCGGGCATGAATCCGGAGACCTATGTGGGCGACGCTCACACGGTGCGTAAAGACATACAGCAGTTCAAGCGCGAGCGGGCGGGCAAACTGGGCCTTGGTTGGGACGGTCTGGTTGACGGCCAGCTTACCGATAGCTGGGCTACCGGTATCTTTCCCAACGTACAGATCGGCCTGCACCCCGAGGGGGCGTTTCTGATGCGTTTCATGCCGCATCCGGAGAACCCGGAGCGCTTCTACTACGACACGATTACTCTGTATCGCCCTGTCGACGACGAGAGCTGGAAGGTGCCGGACTGGATGGGCCTGCCGGAAGGCACTGACGTCAGCGGCGACGTGCGGGCCGAGCGCGAGTTTGTAGCGTTTGGCGTACAACCGGACCTGGGGCTCGTGCTCGATCAGGACTCGGAGTTGTTACCCGTGGTGCAAAAGGGTTTGCGCTCACGGGCGTTCGACGGCCCGGTCTGGTCCGAGCAGGAGCTGAGGCTACGGCATTTCCACGCCGAACTCGATCTCTACATGCAGGGCAAAAAATAGATCCCCAAAAAGGCGTCTCCAAAAAGGGGCCGGGTTTA
>JBCBSC010000057.1:0-2731 GCA_039819385.1 Pseudomonadota bacterium
ACCTGCTGGAGTGTCTTCCCGACGTTCGGATCGAAAACGAAGCCATAGGAACGTTGCTGCCGTCGGTTGCGAAGGAACTCGCCTTACCCCCTGGCGTTCCGGTCTCGATCGGCGGCGGCGACAACATGATGGGCGCCATTGGTACGGGAAACACTTCACCGGGCAAGGTGACTGTCAGCCTCGGAACATCGGGCACGGTCTACGCATATTCGAATAAACCCGTCATCGATCCGAAAGGCAACATTGCCGCATTCTGTTCCTCGACAGGGGGGTGGATGCCGTTGCTGTGCACGATGAATTGCACGGTCAGTACGGAACTTATGCGGGAACTGCTCGGCGCCGATATCGCGAGTTTCGAGGCTCAGCTCGCCGCGTCCCGGCGCGGTGCAAACGGCGTGCTTACGGTGCCTTACTTCAATGGCGAACGGACGCCCAATTTGCCAAACGCCAAGGCCTGCATCGTGGGCATGGACAGTCGCAATACCCGGCCCGAAAACCTGCTTCGATCCGCGGTTGAGGGGGCGACCTTCGCGTTGCGATTCGGTTTCGACGAGTTATCCGCGCTTGGCGTTACGGCGGAGGAAATCGTTCTGACCGGCGGCGGCGTGAACAGCGCGACCTGGCGGCAGGTCGTGGCCGATGTCTGCAACGTGCCGGTGACCGTTCTGAAGAACGGCGAGGGCGCCGGTTTCGGTGCCGCCCTGCAGGCACTGGCAATGCTCGAAGGGCGCGGCGCCGACATGAGCGCAGTGGCGGCCGGACATCTCGCGCGGGATGCCGGGAAATGCTGCGAACCCCGGCCGTCGGCCGTCAATTTTTATAACGAAACCTATGACGAATATCAGCGAGCGGCCGACAAGGTCGCGGAACTCTACAGCTGATTGACAGGAACGAACGAGGCAAGGCCATGAGTCGAACAGTGTTTTCCGGTGACAAGTCCTACTTTCCCGAGGTTGGCCAGATCCAGTATGAGGGACCTGATTCGGACAACCCGCTGGCCTTCAAGGCATACGATCCGGAACGGGTTATTGCCGACAAGAGCATGGAAGAACACCTGCGGTTCGCCGTGTGTTACTGGCATTCGTTCTGCGCTACCGGCGGCGATCCGTTTGGTCCGGGCACGCGTATCCATCCCTGGAGCCTGGCTAACGACCCGCTCGCCAAAGCGACAGAAAGGATGAACGCGGCATTCGAGTTTTTCTCGAAGCTCAATGTGCCGCATTGGTGCTTTCACGATTTCGACATGGCGTGGGAGGGCGCGAGCGTCACGGAGTCGGAGAAAAACCTGCAAACGACCGTGGATCTCGCCAAAGAGCGCCAGGCGGCTACAGGCATGCAGCTGCTATGGGGCACGGCAAACGCATTCTCGAATCCGCGCTACATGAACGGGGCGGCGACCAACCCGAACTTCGACGTCGTGTGCTACGCGGCTTCGCAAGTGAAGGCCGCGCTCGACGCAACCGTCGAACTGGGCGGCGAGAACTACGTGTTCTGGGGCGGGCGCGAAGGCTATGCCTGCCTGCAGAATACCGATACGAAGCGCGAACTCGAACACTTTGCAATGTTCCTCGAGAAAGCGCGCGACTACGGCCGCTCCATTGGCTTCAAAGGGACATTCCTGATCGAGCCCAAGCCCATGGAACCAATGAAGCATCAGTACGATTTCGACGCCCAGACGGTTATCGGTTTTCTCCGCCACCACGGCCTGGCGGGAGACTTCAAGCTCAACATCGAAGCGAACCACGCGACGCTTGCGGGGCACACGTTCGCGCACGACTTGCGGATGAGCGCCGATGCGGGTTTGCTCGGCTCGGTCGACGCGAATCGCGGCGACCCGCAAAACGGCTGGGATACCGATCAGTTTCCGAGCGATCTGTACGACTGCGTGCACGCCATGATGGTGGTTCTCGAAGCGGGCGGTTTGGGAACCGGCGGCTTCAACTTCGACGCCAAGGTGAGACGCGAATCGACGGATCCGAGCGACCTGTTTATCGCCCATATCGGCGGAATGGACTCTTTTGCGCGGGGTCTCGTAATCGCCGACCGTGTATTGAAGGACCCGCGTTTTCCGGAGCTTCGCGATAGCCGTTATGCGAGCTTCGACTCAGGAGAGGGTCGGCGTTTCGAGAACGGTGAACTCGATCTCGTCACGCTGCGCGATCTTGCCGCTGCAAACGGAGAGCCGCAGCGGTTCAGCGGCAAACAGGAACTGGTCGAAAACATCATCAACGACTACATTGTGAGAGGTGCTTGCTAGCCGGCCCTGCGTCAGCGCTTCGATAAGCCTTTCCGCTGCAAAACCCAAGCCCGCGCGCCTGCTATCATCTGTGTCGTTCCAAGGGCTTGCGGGTAATCGGTGAATCCGGGACCGGCTTCAAAGCGAGATGTTCCCGGTTTCCCAGGACCCGGCGGGAGAGAAAATCGAATGGCCAAAGTCAGGCATCGGGTAGGCATAGTCGGTGACGTCAACGCCATCTACCGGGCCATGCATGAGCCCGATGGCCTCGCAGGATGGTGGGCAACGACAGCGGACGGCACTCCCATGGCAGGGGAAGTACTCAATCTGCATTTTCTGGATCTCGTCACCCTGTCGTTCAGAGTGGATGCCCTGGAGGAGAATACACTCGTCCGCCTGCACTGCATTTCCGGCCCTGGTCCCTGGCAGGACTGCGAGTTGACGTTCTCCTTCCGGCAGGAATCCGGCCATGTCCGGGTTGACCTGATTCACGAA
>JBCBSC010000058.1:0-2513 GCA_039819385.1 Pseudomonadota bacterium
CATAAAACGATCCCAGCGCCACTCCGGGAATTGCCAGCAGGCTGCGCGTCGAGACAGGAGAAACGTCCCGTGAGGGAATCGTGCAAACGCTGTTGCGCTCGACAGGGCGTCAGGCCGCCGCGCGATCGAACGACTGCCTTTTTTGCTTCAGGTCTTGTAACTCCCCCTCGCTCAGCACCTTCGGAACGGCGCTCAGTTTGCCGGTCTCTGGATCGAAGAACGGCGAGCGCTTGTGGTCGCCGCGCAGCCGCCATTTAAGCATCTTGCCGAAAAAACCCCAGACCAGTGAGAGCGGCGCCTTGTCATGCGCGTCCACCTCGTCGCGATTGCCAAGCGCGAAGCGTCCGTTTACACCGCACTTCACCGGCCCAAACGCCGCTTCGAGCGTCTTGACGTCCGGATTACCGAAACAAGCCGTAACGACGCCGACGAACGGGACTTTGGATGTCGCAAGCGTATTGCCGACCGGTGTGTTGCAGCAGTCGGCATACCAGCGGACGATCCCACCAGGCGTCAGGCGCATGCACGCAAGGTGCTCTTTGCCCGAAGTCACGCGAAACCTGCCGGGCGACATCTGGTAGATGCGCGTACCGCCGTGGGCGTCCAGCACGCGTGCCGCGCTGCCGAGAAAGTGCTGGAAGAGCTGGCAGTCGTCGCAGTAGCAGATGACGTGATTGCCAGTGCTTGCCGACACGTCGCTTGCAACGCCTTCGAGCTGGCCGCAGGCGCAGCGAATGGGGAGTTCGGTAGTCATGAAGTCGCTCACCTTTGTCTAATTCGAGGATAGAGAACGGCACGGCGTCTCGCAGCGTACGACGCCGATACGCAAGTGTCCACGCTGCCGGCTATAGCGCGGGCGGCGCAGGCCTGGTGGCGATGAACACGGCACAGGCAGTCAGTATCAACGCCTGCAAGACGAGTAAGCCGACCGGAGCCCGCAGCAACAGCGACACACCGAAGACCCCGGCCATCGAGGCAATACTGGCCGCTTTTGCCGGTTTGCTGATTGCTCCATAACGCTGCCAGTTTGCGATCAGAGTGCCGAACACCGCGTGTTCGAGGAGCCAGCGGTGCAGCCGCTCGGACGATTGCGCAAACGCAAACGCCGCCAGCAGCACGAAAGGCGTCGTTGGAAGCAGCGGCAGCAACAAGCCAAGGCTCGCCGCCAGCAGCGCTGTCAGACCAACCGTGAGCCAGATCAGCCGCCCTGCAATGCGCCGCGGCCGCGGGACTTGCCGACCGGGCTTCGTATTGTCTGACGCTTCGTTACACATTCCTCGCACTTTCGAATCGGGCGCCGGCACCGGAAACGCTCAAATCCCCCGTGGCAATCAAGCCCCGCTCCGTTGCTAGTATGCAGGTGGCTACGGACAGCGAAATCCGACGACAACAGTGGAGAATCACTCGCCATGCGCAACGAACGATACGCCTCCTGCTTGCCGCTGCTTGCGGTTTTGGCCCTCACCGCCTGCGGCGAATCGCAGCCCACGGGCGCCGACGTGCTGTTTATCAACGCCGCAGTCTACACCGCGGACGATCAGCGCTCCTGGGCCGAAGCCGTTGCCGTTGACGATGGCGAGATCGTATTTGTCGGCGGCAGCGGCGCAGCCCGCGAATTCGTGGGCAGCAACACCGAGATCGTGGACCTGACCGGAAAAATGCTCATGCCCGGTTTCCACGACGGGCACGCCCACGTGCAATACGGCGGCGCCTCCGCATCGGGATGCGATCTGCAGTACGAGGAAGACCTTGCGCGAATTCGCGAGTTGCTGCTCGAATGCGCCGGCGCCCGCGAGTACGACGACGGCGAGTGGGTGCTCGGCGGACGCTGGCCGCTTGCGGCGTTTCCGGACGGCAACCCCGCGAGCGCCATGCTGGACGAGGTCTTTGCCGGCCGGCCGGCATACTTCGTCGACGCCTTCGGTCACAACGGCTGGGCGAGTTCCAGCGCGCTGGCGATTGCGGGGATCGATGCGGAGACGGCCGACCCGCCCAAGGGCGTCATCGTGCGCGATCCCGCCACGGGCCGGCCGAGCGGAACGCTGCGAGACGGTGCAATGGCGCTTATCGAGGACTTTATACCGGAAGCGAGCGAAGATGAGCTTTATTCGGGCCTCCTGGCGGGCCTCGAACAGGCCAACGCGTTCGGGATTACAGCCTTTATCGAACCGGGCGCCGACAAGGAAAGGGCTGCGCTGTACCAAAAAGCTGACGAGCGCAGGCAACTCACGGCGCGTGTGCTCGTATCCCTTTCGCCCATTAACGAACTGCCCGACAAGGTGGGACCGGAGCTGTTCGAGCTGCTGGCCAGACGCGATCAGTTCAAGGGAACCTATCTCAGCGCCGACTCGGTCAAGATCTACATTGACGGCGTCATCGAGACCCGCACGTCCTTTATGCTCAAGCCGTATCTCGATGGCAGTAATTTCCCGCCTTTCTATGCACAGGACGCCCTTGACGAGCTGTTTTCCAGGCTCGATGCCATGGGCGTACAGATTCACACGCATGCAATC
>JBCBSC010000059.1:0-2218 GCA_039819385.1 Pseudomonadota bacterium
TTTATTTTGCAAAGCAAAATAAACCCGGCCCCTTTTTTGCGAACCCTTTTTTGCTCCAGCAACATTACACCACTACCATCAGCGCGACCCTCATAAGGAAAAGTATTCATGCGCAGTCTCAGCCTGTCTCTATTGCTTACAGCAAGCCTCGCCGCCGCCGGGCTCGTCACAGCGGCAGATCTGCGGCGCAGCATAAAGCTCGCGGGGCAGCTCGAAGACCAGCGCCTCGTGGAGGTCAGCGGCCTCGTAAGCTCCGGCCGCGACGAGGACTTGCTCTGGATGTTGAACGACGGCGGCGCCGAGCCCGTTCTACATGCCACGAACCTGCGGGGCCGCACGCGCGGCGAGCTGGTGCTCGAAACGGCGCACAACCGCGACTGGGAAGACCTGGCCGCCTTCGAACTCGACGGCACGCCCTTCCTCCTCGCCGCGGACATTGGCGACAACTTCGGTCGGCGTGATGCGCTTACGCTCTACGTCGTCGCCGAACCGGCCCTGGAAAGCGGCGGCGGGCTCAGCGCAAAGCCGGCCTGGAGCGTCGATTTCAGTTATCCCGACGGGGCCCGCGACGCCGAATCCGTCGCGGTCGACCCGGATGAGGAACGCGTCTACGTCTTGAGCAAGCGCGACCTGCCGCCACGGCTGTATTCCCTGCCGCTGAGAGCCCCCGAGACGCAGACCGCAAAGCTCACTGCGCGCTACCTCGGCCCTGTCAACAGTCTGCCGGCCCCGCCCGAGCAGGACATCGCGGCGGCGGGCCGAACTCTGGACTGGCACTGGCAGCCCACGGCGATGGATTTTTCCAGGGACGGCCGCTACGCCGCTATCCTGACCTACCGCGCCGTGTACCTGTATCCACGCAAACCCGGGCAGAGCTGGTACGACGCGCTGAGCGCGCAGCCACACCGATATGACATAGGCGGCATCCTGAACGCAGAGTCGATGGGTTTCGCGGCGGACGGACGGTCGGTGCTGATAACCGTTGAGCGTCTGCATGCACCGCTGATCCAGGTCGATCTCAAGATCGTGCCCGTGTTGACGCAACCGGAGAAGGCCGGTCCCGACGACAAACCGCAAGGAGCCCTGCAATGAAGCACTCGATCCCGCCACTTGTGCTTGTTCTGGGTCTTGCTGCCTGCGGCTCCAGTACACCGGAAGACGTCTCACCCGACGCTGAGGACCGTTACGAAGCGCAGGAAGTCACCATCATGAGTTTCAACGTCGAGAATCTCTTCGACAATCTCGACGATCCGGGCAAGAACGACAGCACCTACCTGCCAGCGGCCGACAAGAGCGACCCGGAGCACATCGCGGCATGCGAGCAAATCGAAGTGCAACGCTGGCGTGACGACTGCCTGTATCTCGACTGGAGCGACGATGCGGTCGCCTTCAAGCTCGAACAGCTTGCAAAAACCATCCTGCAGGTCAACGACGGCTTCGGCCCGGACGTCGTTGCATTTCAGGAAGTCGAAAATATCCGCATACTCGATCGCCTGCGCGACGAGTATCTCGCGGGATCCGGTTATGCCGAGTCCATCCTGATCGAGGGCGACGACCTGCGCGGCATCGACGTGGCGTTCCTCTCCAGGCTGCCGCTGGCTGCCGAGCCGGTGCTGCACCCGCTCGACATGAACGAGTTTCCCGATCGCGCCGACGATACTCGCGGCGTGCTCGAGGCGACCTTCGAGCTGCCTGACGGCGCCCTTCTAACCGGCTATTCGGTGCACTTTCCGGCGCCGTTTCACCCGATCGAAATGCGCTGGCTCGCCTATGAGCACCTCAACACGATTCGTGCCCGCCTGCCCGAGGACCGCCACGTCTTTGCCGCCGGCGATTTCAACACGCCGCAACGCGAGGTCGAGGGCACTACGATACTCGACGACATGGCGCGGCCTTACTGGACGATCGCGCACGAAACCGGCTGCAAAGGCTGCCGCGGCACCAACTACTTCGCGCGCGCCGACAGCTGGTCGTTTCTCGACATGATTTTCTACTCACCGTCGGCCGGCGCCGCAAGCGAGTGGCGCATCAAGCGCGGCGGCGTCTACATTGCCGATAGCTACGACGACCAGCTCAACGAAGACGGTACGCCGAAGCGCTTCAACCTCGAAGGCCGCTACGGCGTTTCGGACCACCTGCCTCTGGTTATGACGCTGGAAACCGTCAATCCGGACTAAACAAAAAGGGGCCGGGTTTATTTTTGCGCCGCAAAAATAAA